>NZ_JACFQG010000009.1 GCF_016101585.1 Bifidobacterium polysaccharolyticum | reverse complement strand
CCGACCTATTAACAACCACCCAACACGCTTACAGCCACAAGGCCAAACCCCCAACATAAACAACACGTTTAGTTCCTATAGCCCTATGATGGTGTAACGGTGGTGCTACTGTCACCGTTGATGTAATAACTCAAGAATGATAGTTAGGCCTATCTATCAGTGCAGTATTCCAGTTTTAGCTGGGTTGTCAGAGGTGCCATGGCTGACACCGCTGACTTCGTTATTGGTTATCAAGGATGAATTGACTCAACAAACGGAAAGGGGCTTATGATGAAAGCTCTGAACACTATCAAAAGTAGGTTGCTCGCCAGCGTTGCTGTTCCACTTGCGCTGTCTATGGGAGTCGCCATGGTTCCCAGTCAGGCGATGGCTGCAGAGCCTGTGGATACCGCTTCGACATCTATCGTGAGTCAAGTCACCGATTCGCTGACTCCGAGGGATGTGCTGGAGATAGCGGATACCGCATGGGAAAACGGTGATTATGAAGGTGCTGGCATCCTGACCGAGTATGCATTCTCGATGCATGATGGCACTGCCGGTAATGGCTTCCAATCGAGGAATTGGGCTACGACGATCGCCAAGAAAGCTGTCATTAAGCTTCTGCGCTGGGGAGGTTCCAAGCTTCCTGCCAAGATTGCTCCGTGGGCCGGTCGGATTGCAGACTTCCTGGAAGCCACCGGCGTCTGGACTCATGCCGCTATCGTCTCAGGTTTGATGCAGCTGGGCATCCCTTACGATATTGCTGAATACACGGCGACATGGGTTGATTTGTTCCTCTGATTCATGGAGAGAGGGGTGAGCGATGAGTGACCGTGGACGATCAGACCATGTAACGGTTTCGGATGCGATTACCGGTGTTGGTTTTTTCGGAACTGTGTTGTTGGGTTTTGTCTTTCCTTTTGCGGTCGGCATTGGTGTCACTTATCGCTTGCTCCCTTTCGGTGGCGTTCGTTCCTGGGTGCATGGGTGGCGTGGGGTTTTGGGTACCATCGTTATCTTTCTGTTGTGGTTCTTTGGTACCTACATAACTGATGCGTTGGTGGATGTGTTGTTTAGCATGAGCAGTCACAAGGTCTTGAAGAAGCTTGTTAGCGAAGTTGTGAGTTTTGTGTTTCTCATGGGGTTGATGGCCTTGGCCTTCAGCAGGTGGGAAGCCATGGCGCTCTCATCTTTGATAACTGAGGTTCTCACCATTCTCATCTCCCTACTCGTCATTCATGCCGTTGATGCTGCAGACAAGCATGATTAATCTAAACAACGATCATTCCTAGGGAATGAAGCGGATTCGAGTGCCCCTTTTATGGGGCGGGAGAAACGCATCGGACGCGGAGAGGTCTCCTCCTTGGTTTGGGAGGAGACCTCTTCGGTTTGGTTGTGTGTGGTGTTAGTCGTCGGTGGGGTTGATGTTCTTACTGAGGGCCAGGGCGATGAGCGCTGCGAGGTTGTTGGTTCGGTCGAGGGTGAGGGCTTGGACCATGTATGAGCTGGCTTGGTCGGGGTCGCGGGCGGCCCAGGCCAGGTAGGCTCTGGAGGCGCTGAGGTGTGGGGTGGGGCCGACGGCGGCGGTGAGCTGGTCGAAGAGGTTGTAGGCTCTGTCGGCGCGTTCCTGGTTGACGGGGGTCCGGCCTTCGAAGCAGGTGGTGAGGCTGGTGAAGATGAGTTTGACGGCGGCGGGGTCGTGGGGTTGTTCGGTGATGGTGGTCAGGTCGTCTCGGGTGGTGTCGGGGTTGATGGCGGCGACCAGGAGCGCGTCGCGGTGCGGCAGTGAGGTTTCTATCAGCGCGGCCATGCGGGTGAGCCGGTCGTGTCCTATGGCTTCGGGCTGGTGGGTGCCGTCGAGTATGCGCATGATGCTGTCGAGGGCCTGTCGGCCTGCGGTGAGCATGAGTTGGGGGTCCTGGCTCAGTTGCTTGACGTCGTCCTGGAGGCTGGTTGTGGTGTTCATGGGTGTTCCTTTCCTTGGTGCCGGGACTGTTTGTGCCGACGCCTGGAATGGCGGCCCGGGTATAGCGGAGAGTCAAGCCCCCGCGTGGATCCGAACACTCCCCCGGAGGCCGAGGGGGCATGCTGTTCGGCCCCCTCGGCCGGAGCGGGGTGTGGGCGGAGACGCTCGGGGCTTGAGTCGCAGCGGCCCGGGCCAGAATGGAAGGGGGCGGCACAAACACCACATTCCCAACCCCTTCAGCAGCACGCCGCAGGCGTGCGACAGCGGCGGCCAGACATCAAGGCGCAGCCGCCGATGACCACAACCCCGGCCGAGCCGACCAGTTTTATGTTTGCCGATTGAAGGGTGATCTGCAGTAGCTCATGATAGAAGAAAGACCATCCGATAAGAAATGTGTTTATATTGTGAAGCTTTATCTTGATGAAGCTTTCTAACTGATATCCCGAGTATATTAAAGCTTGTTAGAAGCCGCCACTGCCTCTATCATATTTATATGATATGCACACTAGGGCGGCACTTTTTTATCTAAAGGGGTGTAACTGAGATGGACACCGCTCGTATTCCTTACCCTTCGCATCCTTATCAGAGCTCAGCCAATCTAGCCTCTATGCTGATACAGAACGGTCTCTCCGGCATCAGGGGCTATAGGAACTAAACGCGTTGTTTTAGGTTCTGTGTGTGGGTTTGGTTGTGTGTTGGTCAGAGTGTGGTGTTGGGGTATCTGACT
>NZ_JACFQG010000008.1 GCF_016101585.1 Bifidobacterium polysaccharolyticum | reverse complement strand
CAGATACCCCAACACCACACTCTGACCAACACACAACCAAACCCACACACAGAACCTAAAACAACGCGTTTAGTTCCTATAGGCCGTACTTTACAATAACTTTTGACTTATTGCATCTTTTGTCAATAATTTATGGAAGACTTTTAACCGTCACGCAAGCAATACTTGTATTGCGTCTCAGTGTAAAGTTCGCTGTAGCTTTTCGCGTTGTGGATTCGTATGGTGCTCGGGGTTTCGTCGGGCTGTGGATTGGGGTTGGGTATGGCTGGTGAGTTTCTGTCCCTTGAGGGTGTCTCCTATCATTACGGTTCGGGCGGGGCCGGCATCACCGACGTGTCCCTGCAATGCCCGCCTGGGTCGTGGACGGCGATCATGGGGCCCTCGGGCGCGGGCAAGTCGACCCTGCTGAATTGCGCCTCGGGCCTGCTGCCGGTCGACCAGGGCTTGGTGCACATCGGGCAGCATGACCTGGCCCGGATGGGAGAGGCCGACCTGACACGTGTCAGGCGTGACCTGATCGGGTTCGTGTTTCAGGACTACAACCTCGTCGAAGCGTTCACATGCCTGCAGAACGTGATGCTGTCCTTCCTCTTCGGCGGGCCGCGCATCGAGGTCGACGACGCCGTGCGGGCCCTGCAGGCGGTGGGTCTGGATGGTTTCGCCGACGTCTATCCCTCGGACATGTCGGGCGGGCAGCGGCAGCGTGTGGCGGTGGCCAGGGCTTTGGCCTCGAGGCCCTCGGTCGTCTTTGCCGACGAGCCGACGGGCGCCCTGGACACCGCCGGCTCCCAGCTGGTGCTGGACGCCTTCGGCCAGGTGGCGGCGCGGGGGTCCACGGTGCTGATGGTGACCCACGACCCGGATGTGGCGGCCCGTGCTGGCAGCACCGTGTTCCTGGTCGACGGCCGCATCCACTCGGTGTGGTCGGGCTGCACGGCCGAGCAGCTGGCCATGCACCTGGCCGAGACCACGTTGAGCGGGGCCGACCGGTGAGCGCGGGCATGGCCTCCCCGGCCCAGCAGGCGAGCCGACCCTGGCGCAAGCGGCCAACAAGGGCCAGCCTGTCCTTCTCCCTGGTCAGGGCCCACCGCTCCTCCTACTGGATCATGTGCCTGGCCGTGTTCGCCGCCACGACCCTGTCCTGCGCGACCCTGCAGGCACGTCAGGCGGGCCTGGCCTACGACGGCCTGCACGGTCTGGAGGGCCTGAACGCCTACCACCGCATTCTGACCAAGGCCTACTACGACCTGGCATTGAACACTGTGTCGCTGATCGCGCTGGTGTTCTGCCTGCTGGTGACGGTGTTCCTGGTCCTGTCATCGGTGTCCTTCCTGGTCCAGGAAAGGCGCCGGGAATACGGCCTGATGCGGCTCAACGGCGCCTCGGGCAAACAGGTCGTGGCCATGGCCCTGCGAGAGTTCTCCCTGCCCCTGGCCCTGGCCGACGCCGCGGGATGCCTGGCCGGATCCCTGCTGACCGTTCCTGTGGGCATGGCCTTCATAAGGGCCATGGGCACCACGGACATCGACCTGCTCTTCCACCCCAGGGCCCGCCTGTGGGTGGCGGCCGTGGCCTTCGCCCTGATGATGGCGGTCTGCCTGCTGGGCGTGTGGCTGGCCACGCGCAGGTTCGGGGCCGAGACCCCCCTGAAGCTGATGACACAACCGGCCGTCAAGGACAAAAAGGCCAGCCGGTTGCGGATCGTATGCTCCCTGGCCCTGTTCCTAGCCTCTATCACGGTCGCCTTCATGCCGGTCGACCGCTCGGAGTTCTACGACCGGCTGCTGGGCTTGATCGTCCTACTGATAATCACCGTGTACGTGGCCGCCCCCCTGCTGGTCCCCCCGGTAGCATCCCTGCTGGGCCTGCTGGCCGAAAAAACCGCGGCCGGACCGGGCCTGCTGGCCCGGCAACGGGTCCGCAGGGGCAGGGCAGGCGCCACGGCCATAGCGTTGCCGGCCATGATGGCGCTGACCATTCTGGTCTCCTTCACCCTCATCATGCAGGCGGGCCGCATGAGCTCGGTGGTGCTCAGCATCGAGCCCATGAAGGCCGACGTGGTGGCCTCCTCGGACGACCTGTCCCAGGCCGGCAGGATCTCGCGCACGCTGCAGGGGCTCGGACGGGAGGTCGGCACAGCCGACATCTACCAGACCCAGCAATGGGTCCTGACCGACAAGCACGGAAACATCCAGATGGACACCTTCCTCCAGGTCACCTGGGCCCAGGCCCGTGACCTGGCCGACCCCAGCCACAAGGACACCGCCCCCAAGGTGCTCCAGGGCAGCCTGGCCGACCTGGGCGCCGGCAAGGTGGCCATAAGCAGAGCATACGACAACCAGCGCAAGCCGGGCGACACGATCACCCTCATCGACCGCCACGACAAAAGACACCAGGTCCAGGTCGTGGCCGTCATCGAGCCGCCCAAGACCACCCCCCACGTGAACATGGACATGCTCACGACCGAGGATGGCCTGCCCAGGGAGGGCGAGAACGGCCGACTGTACGCCTTCATCACCGCCCGCGACCACACCCAGGCCGACGACATAGCCCAACAGATAAGGGACACCACCCACAAGATCACCGCCTTGAACAGGCAGGACTTCATCGACGACTACATCAAGACCAGCATCAAGGAGCAGCAGGGAACACCGCTCATGATAGCCGGCGGCACCATCCTGGCCCTGATATTCCTCGTCCAATCTATAGCCATAGGAATCAGCGAACGACGCATGCAGAACCGGCGCCTCAACCAGATGGGCGTCACCCGCGGCGCCCTCGCCTGGTCAGCGGCCATCGAGACCACACTCGACGTCACCGCCGGCATCATCCTCTCCCTCGTCGCCGTGGCCATCACCGAGGCATCCGTGGCGATAAGCTTCGTCCGGGACGGGGTCGGCATACAACACACACCCATCATCGCAGACATCTTCCTACCCATGTCCCTCCTGCTCCTGGCCGTCGCCATAGCCACCACCATCCTCTGCACACGCCTCACCCACAAGAACCAACCCACAAAACACTAGAGGCCAGGCCAACCATGAACTTTATCCACGTCGTCAGGAAATACATGCCGGGGCACATTCTTGCATACACGGCAAGCCTTCTGCTGGGAATCCTCGCACAAGCGGTCGTCCTGCTGCAACCACAGCTCAGCGGAGCCCTCATAGACGGCGTGCAACAAAACAAAGCAATCGTATTAATCGCGGTGCAATTGGGAATACTGTTCATTCTTGGCGCTGTATTGACAGCAATCCAGCAAGCCATACTAGGCACAATAGGGGAGAAATCAGGGCTATAGGAACTAAACGTGTTGTTTATGTTGGGGGTTTGGCCTTGTGGCTGTAAGCGTGTTGGGTGGTTGTTAATAGGTCGGG
>NZ_JACFQG010000007.1 GCF_016101585.1 Bifidobacterium polysaccharolyticum | reverse complement strand
GATACCCCAACACCACACTCTGACCAACACACAACCAAACCCACACACAGAACCTAAAACAACGCGTTTAGTTCCTATAGGCCCATTTAAATCAGTTGAGTCAACATTGTTGTATAGGATATGCCCCGAATCCGGCCTATAAAAAGCCTCCAATAGGGAAAGCAGCGTAGTTTTACCTGAACCCGACGAGCCCACGATGACGGTTCTTTGGTGTGGGACTGCGCTAAAACTAATGTTCTGCAGAGTGGTATTTCGTTCATCATCTTTGTCCGCTGTATTGTAAGAAAAGCATACATCTTTGAACTCCAGCGTAATGTTGGCTGTATCAAACGAGGAATGCCCATCTGGGGAAAGCATATTGCTCGAACTTACGGTTTCGCTTTTATCGCGCAAAGATTCAATGTCTTCTATTCTCCTGAGTGGTCCTAAAGCTTTGAAAGCCGTGGTTATAGATGAGGAAAAGGAGCTTAGCGAAGAAACAACCATAGTCAAATACATTGAAAAGGAGATGAAATTAGAAATATCAAGATCCCCTTTCGCTATTTCCGCGCCGCCAAAGGAAAAAACGATTAGTAAGGTCAGCTGTATGGCGCAGTTCACAATGGACCGAATGATTGTTTCCTTGTTGGCCACTTTTACTGTTGCCCGATACACTTCTTCTGCGGTACCGACTACTCTTTTCGTTTCAGGCACTGTTGCCATAAAGGCCTTAATTGTGCGAATTCCAGCTAATGATCGCAGTATGGCATTAGACAGTCTTGCTGTCTTAGCTTGTACCAGTTCGGTTAGGCCTGCAGACGAGAAGAAGCAGCAATCATCAACAGAATGGATGTGCACGAAGTTATAAGTGCCACGGCAAAGAGTCTGGTATCAATGAACAGCATAGCGACAGCTGATCCGCAAGCTGTTAACAGATTCGCGGCCACTTTAAAGAAGTCTGATGACAGGGCTGAGCGTAACTCATTAGTATCTGAGATGACAGTTGAGACATAGTCACCCGACTCCCTCTTATCATACTCTTGTACCGGCAGGCCGAGGATACAGGTAATGAGATTGCTACGTTTATCGAAAACTATTTTCGCCGCAAGGCGGTTTGCCATATTGGATCCCAAACCATCCAGGACGATGCCTGCTACAAACAAAAGCGCCAAGACTGCAATTGGTCTCACCAACTTCTGACTCTGTTCTATGGCGTGTAGAAGATAATTGACACACAGAGGTTGTAGTAACGCCAGACCTGAAGACACTATACCCACAGACATCACAACAACAGTGATAGCTGTGTGCGGTTTCAATAGTCTGAATACATTAAAAATTGTGGTTTTTTGACGTTGCTGAGTTTGCATAGTTGACATGATTTCCGCTATTCGCCTATGGCTGTTTGGACGGTTTCAATTGCCGATCGCTTCAAACTAGAACGTGCAGAGAAAAATGTGGAAAGTGTTCCCGCGGCGATAATGGGCACAGCAAGGATAATGAAGAACTTCCAGGGAAAGACCACTACAAAGAGATTCTTGGAAAGAGGGAGGAATGTCACAGCGGTGAAAACTCCGACGAGCAAGGTGGCCCCCGCAGAGATAAGGATACCGGTGGTCACGAGGATGAAACCATCCAAGGCCGATATGGCAAGTAGCTGTCCGGGCACAGCGCCCGCGATGGAGATAAGGGCCAGATCAAGGTTGCGTTCCTTGGCAGAGATGGCGAAACTGGCGACCGCACCGATTACAGCAATGAGCAAGGCCGACCACAGGCTGGACATAAGCTCTATCGGTGTGGCTGATCCCATGTCTTTCAACTGGGGAAAGCCACTTATGGCAGCAGTACTGGTTTGACCTGTGATTAACAATCCACCGAGCAGGAACAGGCAAGCAGTCAGTGAGATGATGGTGGAGCCGAATGCCTTCCCGCGACTTCTCACAATGGCTTGTGCCCGTGCGATCTTCCAGACATCGGATTGCACAGGAACCAGATTCGTCCATGTTTTGGTGGCCCATTGGATGATGGGTCCTCCAGAATAGGCCAGAGCGACCAGAAACAGCAGTATCGCGATGATCGGGCCTAATGACATGGGTTGCATGATGATGCCCAATTGGGTCTTACTCAGAGTTTTGGGGTCGTTCAACACCAGGATGACGGCAGCGACAGCCGGTGCCAGCAGGGCGATGAAACCACCGATAATAAGGAATCTCCTCAGACCGCGCCCAGCTCTCGTGACGTGGACTTCCTCAGTTCCTGAACCTCTCAGCAGCTCAACCGGAAGCACTTTCCTCAAAGCACGCAGAGTAAAGAGAGCACCCAACAAAGCCACAATGAAACCGACTGCAAGCCCCCTCAAAGCAAAGTCTAAGAAACCCTGCCAAGTAAAAGTGATAAGCGGCGGTAACAGCACGGCCTCCAACTGGAACTTTAGAATCCGTGGGGCAAGAATTGGCGCCAGCGCCATACCAACGATGGAGGAGATCAGAGTCAGCACGAACACCTGCACCATGGTGAGGGTCAGCACCTGCCTAGGTGTGGCACCAAGCAGGGACAACAATGCAAGTCCCTTCCGCCGCTGCCTTATGGAAGCCTGAATCGTCACCATAATGACCAGGCAACCCAGGACCATTGCTATCTGGTAGACCGAGTCCACGTTAGTGCTGAGATGGTGAGATACCACACCCACTTCCCCCGGGGAATCATGTTTGAGATCATTGATTCCCTTGCATACACTCATGGCGCACAGAATCGTCTGCGTGACCACAAGCACAAGAAACACACCGGCCCAGATTCCTCTATTGGCTTTCAGATCATTCAACGCCCACTTCATGACTTACACCTTTCACGCCGCATCGCCATACAGAATCAGGGCAATAACTACGCTTGCTCTTCCACATTCCCTGATGCGACAAATCCGCCATCACTCATGGTGTATACGACGTCGCATTGCCGGGCCAGGCGGAGATCGTGTGTGACCACGACCACGCATTTACCGGGTCGATGGGAGAAGTCCCGCAACTGCGAGAAAACCAACTGTCCGGACTTCTGGTCAAGAGCACCTGTCGGCTCATCGGCGAACACAACATCGGGATCCGCGACCAAGGTGCGAATCAAGGATACCCGCTGCTGCTCACCACCTGAGAGCGAACTAGCTGCGTCATTGTCGTGCCCGCTCAAGTGGAACTTATCCATGAGGGCATCGATGCTTCCTTGATCGACCTTGCGATGGCTGAGAGTCAAGGGGAGCAGGATATTGTCACGAACGGTCATGGACGGGACAAGATTGTAGGACTGAAACACAAACCCGATATGCGATCTGCGAAACAAAGCCAAGTTACGCTGGTTCTTCTTAGTTAGTTCCTCACCCAGCACCCACACATTTCCTTGAGATGGCTGTTCAAGACCAGAAAGGCAATATAGCAAGGTGCTCTTACCACATCCAGAGGGCCCTGTAATTGCGGTCATGGCACCACCAGCAGCAACAAAAGAAAGATCATTGAACACCACAGTGGGAGTCCCGTCACCCGAGACGAAATTCTTACTTAGCTGTTCAGCTACTACCACACCATCACGCATAATATTAACCTTCATGGTACTGAGATCAGAGTATCGCCAGACCTCATGCGATTATAAAGCCCCACGACAACGAGTACTGAATCGGACATTTCTATTGAAACAAACGCCCCATATCTGAAAAAGATAGGTCCGTTATTGTACCTTAAATCACTGAGGATATAAGGTCCTGGTTCACCGCCTATTGCTTCCTCTAGTTTGAGGGTTAATCTTTCAAGATGCTCATCAGAAAAGGGATATATGGTTATGAATTTTCCACTAGAGCTGCGTCCTGCATATTTGGTATTGGAGGATCGGTACTGTTGTTTATCCCTGAGATATTTGAACATAACATGCTCTGAAATACAGATTTTAGAAACTTTTTCTAAAACTGATTGTGCATTGTCAAGGGAAGCCGTCACATGAATTTTCCATCCGTGGGTCCTCATTATGCAAGCAGTCGGCTGCATATATGTCCATACTACGGATTTATTTGAAGCCCATCCTATCGGACAGTCAGGTTCAGGATCCCATGACTCTTCGGCATGTGCCATGAGACTACGGCTATCGACAAAGAAAGGAGATCCTGGGTGCGTCGCCCGCATGTATACAGCTTCCCCAATCATTGCGTCTCCCATCGTTGCGGACTATGCTTTGTAGGAATATTATCAGAACCCGGTTCAGTGTCAACTTCTGTTTTAACTCGCTTCTTGAATATTAATAACTTGCTCATTGCCTTTGATAGCTAAGTACCCATACGTCGCCTTTTAAGATGGCAACTTTCCTTTGAGTAGAGATGGACCTTCAATTGCTGCATCCAATGATGTCAAGACACCAAGCCGTTTGCATAGCAAACTTTTCCCAGCGTCTATACTTACCTGATCCTCCCCCGTGGCTTCCATTCTGAATGATATTAACGACTGCGTCTGCACCGATTTCCTGGAGCAGTGACACCCACTTCAGAGATTCTGGGCTATAGGAACTAAACGCGTTGTTTATGTTGGGGGTTTGGCCTTGTGGCTGTAAGCGTGTTGGGTGGTTGTTAATAGGTCGG
>NZ_JACFQG010000006.1 GCF_016101585.1 Bifidobacterium polysaccharolyticum | reverse complement strand
AGAGGCTGTTCTGACCCATGCCCACGTTGTAGACGTAGAGGTCAAGCACCTGGATGTGCTTGAGGTTGAAGGCGTTCTGGAAGACGAAGTACTGATCCATCCCGTTGTTCAGGAAGTTGGAGACGCTCAGCATCAGCATGACCAGGTATGTGGGCATGAGCTGCGGAATCGTAACGTGTATGATCTGCTGGAATCGGTTGGCCCCATCCACCTGGGCGGCCTCGTAGAGTTCGGGGTCGATGCCGGATATGCCGGCCAGGTAGAGGATGGACCCCCAGCCCAGACCCTTCCACAGGCTCCACAGGAGCATCTTGATGTAGGTCCCGCTATCGGAATCCAGGAAGTGAATAGGCTGTGAGATCAGGTGGATGTTCTGCAGGAGCTGGTTGACCATGCCAGTGGAGGAGAACATGGCGAATGCCACGGCGTAGACCAGGACCCAGCTGATGAAGTTGGGCAGGGTAGTCAGGGTCTGGATGACGTTCTTGAAGTGCTTGCTGCGAATCTCATTGAGGCCGATGGCAAAGAACAGCGGGAAGAATGATGTCAGAATGCCCAGGCCGCTCATCACGAAAGTGTTGATCAGGACCTGGCCGACCGTATGCAGCTGGGCCGGATTCTGGATCATCATCTTGAACCACTGGAAGCCGACGAATTGGCTCTCCGAAAGGGGAATGGGTGGCTGATAGTCATAGAAGGCATATACCCATCCGAGCAGTGGATAGTAACTGAAGAGGATGACCAGTATCAGAAAGGGGACGGTCAAGAGGAAGAGGTTGATGCTGTGTCTCTTCTTGCCGCTTATGCCCCCTTGGCGTTTAGTCTTACCCCGCCGGGTGGCGTTCAACGGAATGTCGCCAGTTGACATCCTGCCCTCCTGTCTTTCCTATAAGCCCGCTCCATTGCGTTGCCAGCCATGCGCCGAATGCTTCCACTACTTTTCGGCGCCGTGTTTACCGTAGTAGGCTTATTTATATGTTTGTAAATAGATTAGTACACCGATTTAACTTAGCTGTCAAGCCGCGGTATGCTGCAAGGCATGTCACCACGTAAGACAGGACCGCTCCCGCCCATGGGCCCAGGCAAGATCGGACACCTTCCTGACAGACCCGTCCGACAGCTGATCCTGTAGCCGACGGAGCAGAAGACAGAACAACAGGATGGCCGCGCCCAGTCTCCTGCCCGCGTGCCGCCGCCCCCGCCGGGTGCACTGACAGGTAGAGTCAAAGAGGAAAGGCGGATTATGCACTTCAACCTCGAAAGCCCCTTCTGGCAGTTCGTGAACACCCTGCTCAGATTCACAGCTCTGAACCTGCTCTTCGTCGTCACCTGCATACCCCTGGTCACGATAGGGCCCGCCCGCAGCGCCCTCTACGGCACGATTTTCGCCTATGACGACCACGACGACATCCCCCTCTGCCGACAGTACCTGCAACGCTTCATCCGGGAGTTCAAGCAGTCCATAATCGCTTTCATCATCCACGTCGCGCTGGGTGCCATCGTCATTTATTCGCTGGCCTTCTGGCTGAGCATGAAGGGGGCAATGACCTACCTCGCCCTCATTGTCCTGATCATCGGAACCGTTCTGCTCGTCCTCTCATACGAGTTCTTTTACCCCCTGCAATCCCGCTACACCAATACGGTCTGGGGTTTCTTCAAACTCTCCGTCGGGGTTCCCATGGGGATCCCCCTCTACGCCATCTGTCTCCTGGCCATCGACGTGGCTTTCGCCTTCCTCGTCTACTATGTGCCCTTCCTGCGGGTCATGGCCATAATCTTCGGCTTCTCCTGGCTGGCATACGCCAAGTCACTGATCTATCTACGGGCCTTCGACCGTTTCGAGCGGGGTGCTAAGGGAGACACCACGACCACCTATAAGAACGGTTCTCTGTGATCAAGGCGGTGCCGTCACATTTCGCGTGGTTGACAGGGCATAAGTCGCTCGCATGAACCGCAGTTGCATCCAGATTGCCAAGAGTGGCATATAGGGTACAAAAAGGCGGTGTCCGCCGGCCCCAAACCTGGCGGACACCGCCCCATCGCTTACCGATAGGACTCCGGCTCTACTGGCGGATCATGGACCGCCCGGCAGGCCGGAATCGTGGAATCACTTGGTCCTGTTCTCATACTCCTTCACAATGTCCTGGCGTGCCTTGGTTTGAGCCTTGGCGTTGGCCATGTCGATCTTCTCGATCTTCTCGTAGCCCAATCCCTTCACGTTGTTGCGCATGGTCTTCAGGATGGTGTCGAACTCGTTGTCATCCTTGGCATAGACCGCCTTCCAGGACTCGGAGACGATCTCGGACTTGACCTGGCCGCGAACTGCGGTGATCTGGGAGTCCTCCTCGGGCGGGATGTACCCTGAGCCGGGGGCGACCACGATCTGCTTGTGCTTCTCCAGATACTCCAAGGCCGTCTTGGCACCGTCCATATGAGCGGACCAGTCATCCCTCAGAGCGTTGGGCTTGGCCAGTTCGGTCTTCCACAGGGCCGGATTGTAGGTCTCCTTGGTGGACGGGTCGATGTCGTTCTGGTTCAGCCCCTGGAAGTGCATCATGGAGATGCCCTTGTTGTAGTCACCGCCGCCGAACTCTGCGGGGACCTTCAGTCCGTCGGCCTCATTCATGGCCTTGAGTCCGAAATCGGTCATCTTGTTGCCTTCAGAGCTCCTGGTCCAGCAGAGCTTTTCCGGGCAGACGGGGCCACCGGCGTTCTGGGCCGTGGCATAGACACCCTCAGGCGAGTAAAGCCAATTGAGGAAGTCAACCAGACGCTGCTTGTTCTTGGCCTTGGCACCGATTGCCAGGATGGGATCCACCCCATCGGGGGCGAAGCCGTCTGAATAAATGTCCATGTCCTGCAAGGGCGCCAGCATGAACCCGATTCCCTTGGCCTTGTTGG
This sequence comes from Bifidobacterium polysaccharolyticum, assembly GCF_016101585.1. Lineage (GTDB taxonomy): Bacteria > Actinomycetota > Actinomycetes > Actinomycetales > Bifidobacteriaceae > Bombiscardovia > Bombiscardovia polysaccharolytica. The sequence goes on along the minus strand of NZ_JACFQG010000006.1, from coordinate 4,305 downwards.
CAGCAGAGTTGATGCGGGGTTGGCCCAGCCAGCACCAGATGTCTACCAGCATCTTGCCCTGGCTGGTCTTGGCGGTGATGTTGTCCCAGGTCTGAGTGGAAGAATCCGGATCAATCAGGCCCATCCTCTGGGCCTTGTTGAGGAAGCGCAGGAGCTTCTCGTAGATGCCGCCCTCCTGGATGGGGGTCTGGTCATCGGAGCCGTCAGCCTTGGTCAGGACCGAGTTCATCGTGTTGTACCCATACCAGGAGGCCATATCCATGGGGAACTTCATCATCTCCCCATCCCAGTCCTTGAAGAGGCTGAGAGCGTAGATGTCCTTCTGGCCGGTGTCGGCCCGGGCCTTGTCCTGCATGAGCTTCATAACGTTGAGGAAGTCATCCAGGTTCTTAATCTCCGGGTAACCGACCTCACGATAGTAGTCCCAACGGATGTGGGGAGCCGTGCCGGGCTCATCTCCAGCGTTCGACTTGAGCGGGGACTGGGAGGACACGTTTCCGGGGATGCCCCAGACGCCATCCTTACCCGCCACCTTGGTCACCCTGTCCAGGGCGCCCTTGTACTTCTTCAAGTACTTCTCGTTCTTGATGTAGGGGGTCAGATCAGTAATCAGATCGGCCTTAACCAGCTTCTGCAGGCGGCCATTGCCGGTGTGGGTCAGAATCAAGTCGCCCAGGTTCCCGGCTGCCGAACGGGTCTCGAAGAGAGTCTCGCTGTTGCCGGTGACACCCGGTGCGATGACCTTGAGCTTGATGTTGAACTTGTCCTTGATCAGCTTGGCGAACCAGCCCTTCTGCATACCCTGGGCCGTGGCGTCCTGGGAGAACATCTCAACGGTCATTTCAGAGTGGTCGTCCGGGCCATCGCTTGAATTAGCACCGCCACCACAGCCCGCCAAGGACATGGCACCGGTGATGGCGACGGCGATCGCCGCCATTGCCTTCTTCTTGAGGTTCATGGATTATCTTCCTTCTTTGTCATCCGCCACCCAACCCGTGGCGTCTCTTACCACCGTCCAACCTCCCCGGTCCGGCCAAGAAAATCCGATACAGATTTTCTTGGCCGGACCGGGGAGGTCATCGCGGCCGTACGGGGGCCTGTACAGCCCCCGTCAGAACCCGGGCCGTCTTTCAGCGGACCGGATCACTTGCCGTGCTGTTCCTCCCATTCCTTGACGATCTTCTGACGGGCCTTGGTCTGGGCCTTGGCGTTGGCCATGTCGATCTTCTCGACCTGCTCGTATCCAAGCCCCTTCAGGTTGTCTCTCATGGTCTTCAGGATGGTGTCAAACTCGTTGTCATCCTTGGCATAGACCGCCTTCCAGGACTGGGAGACGATCTCGGACTTGACCTGGCCACGCAGGGCCTTGATGGAGGAGTCCTCGGTCGGAGCTACGAAGCCTGCCCCGACGGCAACCATGGCCTCGTCGTGCTTCTGCAGCCACTCAAGAGCGGTCTTGGCACCGTCCATATGGGCGGACCAGTCATCCCTGAGGGCGTCAGGCTTGGCCAGCTCAGATTTCCACAGCTGGGGGTTATAGGTCTCCTTGGTGGTCGGGTCGATGTCGTTCTTGTGGATGCCGGTGAAGTGCATCATCGACACTCCCTTGCCGTACTGACCGCCGCCGAACTTGGCAGGCACCGGTTGAGTATTGTTCGGATCTTCCTCATCAGTCCCGAACATGACCCTGATACCCAGGTCGGTCATCTTGTTGCCGTCCTTGGTCCGCTCCCAGCACATCTTCTCCGGGCAGGCCTGTCCCATGGCACCGGTGGCCGTGGCATAGACACCCTCGGGCGAGTAGAGCCAGTCGATGAAGTCGACCAGGCGCTGCTTGTTCTTGGCCTTGGCACCCACGGCGATGACCGGGTCATGACCGTCGGGCATAAACCCGTCCGCGTAGACCTTCAGGCCGGGTACTGGGGCCAGCATGAATCCAACCCCCTTGGCCTTGTTGCCCACGGTATTGACGGCTGGCTGGCCCAGCCAGCTCCAAATGTCTGCCAGGACCTTGCCCTGGTGGACCTTCTGGGAAATGTTGTCCCAGGTCTGGGTGGAGGAATCCGGATCCACCAGGCCCATCCTGGAGGCCTTGTTGAGGAAACGCAGCATCTGCTCGTAGATGCCACCCTCCTTGGTAACAGGCTGGTCGTCCTTCCCGTCGGCCCGGGTAAGGACCGTGTTCATGGGATTGTACCCGTACCAGGAGGCCATATCCATCGGGTACTTCATCATCTCCTGGTCCCAGTCCTTGAAGAGGCTGAGGGCATAGATGTCCTTTTTCCCGGTGTCTTCACGGGCCTTGTCCTGCATGAGCTTGAGAACGTCGAGGAAGTCATCCAGATTGTTAATCTTGGGGTAGCCCACCTCGCGGTAGTAATCCCAGCGGATGTGGGGGGCTGTGCCAGGCTCGTCACCAGCGGAAGGCTTGGAGGGCGACTGCGTGGCCACATCGGACGGGGCCCCCCAGACGCCATCCTTACCCGCCACCTTGGTGACCCTGTCCAGGGCACCCTGGAACTTCTTTAGATTCTTCTCATTCTTCATGTAAGGGGTCATGTCGGCAATCAGGTTGGAATCGACCAGCTTCTGCAGACGACCGTTGTCCGTGTTGGTCAGAATCAGGTCACCCAGGTTGCCAGTGGCCGCCCTGGTCTGGAAGATGGTCTCCGCGTTACCCGTCTGAGCAGGCGCAACCACCTTCATCTTCATATTGAACTTGTCCTTGAGTATCTTGGCGAACCAGCCCTTCTGCTCTCCCTGGGCGGTGGCGGACATGGAGAACATCTCCACATTCATCAGGCCTTTGTCGTCAGCACCCTCGCTGCTGCTCTCACCGCCGCAGCCTGCAAGGGCCATGGCCGAGGACAGGATCAAGGCCATCGCCATTGATGCCTTCTTCTTGAGGGACATTGTTCCTCCTTTTTCTTCTACTTTTGATTCTTATTGTTTAGTTCTTCCAGAGCGGTCCGCCCCCCTGGGGGAAGACCGGAAGTCGACACCCCCCAGAGTCGGCTCTCCCTTTCTGTTTTTCCTTCTTTATTGGCCGGAACCATCTGCCTCGTTAACGTCACCTCCCACAGGCAGGTCCGACCGAATCCCCTTCCGGCCGGATGCCGATTTGCGGAAGGGGATACGGTTCACCCCTTGACGGCGCCGAGCATCATGCCCTTGACGAAGTAGCGCTGGAAGAAGGGATAGACGAAGAGGATGGGCAGCACCACGATCACGGCAACAGTCATGCGAATCGAGGTCGGGGTCTGCTGGGTGGCCATAGCAGCCGCATTCAGAGCGCTGCCCGTGCCGCTAGCCTTGACCGAGGAGGCCAGGGCAGCCGCCTGGTTGATGTAGAGGTAGAGCACGTACTGCAGGGAGTAGAGCTTGGAATCCGACATGTAAAGCAGAGTGTCCTGGAAAGAGTTCCACTGCCCTACGGCCGAGAAGATAGCCACCGTGGCCAGGATCGGCGTGCACATAGGCAGTATTATCTTTCTGAAAACAGTCATTGTGCCAGCGCCGTCCACCTCGGCCGCCTCCTGAAGGGAGGAGGGGATGGACTCGATGTAGGTCTTCACCAGGATGATGTTGAAAGGCTGCACGATGGCCGGAAGGATGTACACCCAGAAGTTGTTGGTCAGACCCAGGTTCTTCATTGTGATGAACATAGGGATCAGACCAGCATTGAAGTACATGGTGATGATGACGAACCGGTACCAGAAGGACCGGTGCCACATCTTCTTCTGAGTGAACATAAAGCCCAGGAAGGCGCTGGCCATGACGGTCAGGGCCGTGCCGATCACGGTACGACCCAGGGAGACCATGGCAGCATCCCCCAGACCCTCCAGCTTGAAGACGGCCTTGTAATTCTCCAGGTGGAAACCTTGGGGGAACCAGTTGACATCACCAGCCGCACTCGCATCATTGTCGGAGATGCTGTTGATGATCAGGTAGTAGAAGGGATATGTACAGATGAAGGCGAAGAGGACGAAGAAAGCGATGTTAAAAACATTGTAGACCTTCTCCCCTTTTGATCTGCGAATCAGGTGGGACCCGTCCAAGGTCCCGGCAGATGTGTCGATGGCGTCACTCATATTTCAGCTCTCCTTTTCCGCTCGGGACCTCAGATGATCGACTCGCCGCGCACACGTTTGGACAGTGCGTTGACACTCAGTAAGAGGACCACGCTGACTAGGGATTTCAGCATGGATATGGCCGTGGCGAGAGAGAGGCTGTTCTGACCCATGCCCACGTTGTAGACGTAGAGGTCAAGCACCTGGATGTGCTTGAGGTTGAAGGCGTTCTGGA
>NZ_JACFQG010000005.1 GCF_016101585.1 Bifidobacterium polysaccharolyticum | reverse complement strand
TCCCGTTCGACTTGCATGTGTTAAGCACGCCGCCAGCGTTCATCCTGAGCCAGAATCAAACCCTCCACAAAAAACCATGAAGAAGCCGAAACGACTCACATCAATAATTGACGGGCCAGCTTCCATAAGGAGGAAACCAACCCACGAAAAACCCCGACACCAATTACACGCTCCCACGAAACCCCAAAACAAGGAAGGCATCGGACTGGCAATCAAAAAGCTATAAGTAGCACAAACACGCTCTTGAGTTCTCAAACCACCACCACACCAACAAGCGTTCATCTTCCTCCCGGAAGAAGAACCGCCGTGTTGAGCAGCAAGAGATAAACTTACCACGAGCCAGCAAAAACGCAACCCGGCCCCTCCGAAAAGACCCTCAAAACCAGCAATAACAAGCCCTCAAACGGCGTGTCGTTGCATGTCCCTTTTTAACTTTAGACATCGCGAAGATTGGACATCAGCGCACTGCCACGGCTTCATGCACACATTTTATTCACAAAGTTACGTCAGACCCCAGCTCCATAGGCGTGTCGGATTAGTCCCTTCATAGTCCTTTTGAACTCTGGTCATAGTCGGCTGTATCCAATGTGGAGTTAACCTTCCGTTCTCGACCGCCAGTCATCCACAGCCCTCGAATACGAATGTTGATATAGATGTATGTTCGCGCACTATGTTGGTCTGCGAGTCATGGATTCTATTGACGGATGGTAAGACGGGTGTATGAGCACAACAATTGCAGTACTGACCGGGGCGGGAATCTCGACTTCCGCCGGCATACCGGATTTTCGCGGGCCTGACGGGGTTTGGACCAAGCATCCCGATCAGATGAACGTTTATGACTTGGACCTGTTCATGAGTGACCGGAAGCAGCGGGAGTATTCATGGCGGTGGCAGAAGGAGTCACCAGTCTGGAAGGCCCAGCCCGGAGTAGCGCACAAGGCACTGGCCAGGCTGGAGCAGGCAGGCATGCTGAACCTGCTGGCTACGCAGAACTTCGATGCCCTCCACGAGAAAGCCGGCAACTCCGAGGATGTCATCGTCAACCTTCACGGGACCATCGGCAGCTCCCATTGCATGAAGTGCGGTCAGGCATATCGGACGGCCGACATCATGGCCAAGCTTGATCAGGAACCCGATCCACACTGCCACAAGCCCATGCCCTACCAAGGCAACATGCCATGCAACGGCATCATCAAGACTGATGTGGTCTACTTCGGTCAAGCCCTGCCCGAAGGAGCCATGGAGAAGAGCATGAGGCTGGCCAGCCAGGCCGATCAGTTCTGGGTGATTGGCTCCACCTTGGAAGTGTATCCAGCTGCTTCGCTGGTGCCGGTGGCAGCCCAGGCGGGCGTGCCAATCACCATCATGAACATGGGCTCGACCCAATACGATTCCCTGGCAACCCGACTCATCCACGAACCTATCGAAGAAGCACTGCCTAAACTCGTCGACAAAACCATCGCCGGACAGGGATGATTCCCCAACCGCTCCGCGCAATTACTGGAACAGATCTGCGATCTGCAGGTTTCTGATGGGCCCTGCAAGAACCTGCAGGGCCCACTATGGCAATCCTTGAGCCGTCTTCCGTCTCACTACAGACAAACTCCACTTGTACCGGTCCCCTGTCAGCGTCGTTTTGGAACCCCGGCACTCCTATCACGCGGATACTCTGCATCAGAAAGCGAACCTCTGCCCCAGAAGAAGGACAGCAAATCGACTCCGGAAGCCAAAGTCTTCCCGCCCGAGCAAAGTATGATGCCCTGGACATGCCCTTATCAGCACCGGCAGAGTCGATTCTTTGCTCCAAAACACCCATGGCCGCGCCACAATGATCAGTGGGTACCCCGCTGGCTTCCAGCCATACATCCCAGCGGAGCCTTTTCATCCCCGATAGCATACTTTTAGTAGAGCCTAAGCCTGAAACGCCTTGTCCCAACAGAGCTCCGACGCTTCCAATATAGAATCTAAATCTCTGATAGTCACCAAGTAGATTAAACGTATAATAGCCGAGCTCAAACTCGCCTGAAAGACATGATCACGAGTCCAAATTCATCGGGGAAAGCACCGGCGCCTCTCGCCAGCGGAAAAACGACCGTTTTATATGCAGTCGGCTTGTCCTACATATCCGAAGAACCAATGTTGCCTATTTGTCGGTTTACTTGTCTTTTAAACTATGTACTATAATCGTATTGGGACAGTAAACCGATTTGAGGGTAGGGTGTGAACATGAAGCAACGAAGCAAGTATGTGCGTGTGCTTAAGCGAATCACAGATCCTATAAATTCGTTTAGTAGGGGAATGCGAGTATCTCTACCACGCATGCTCTGGGGATTGTTCGTGATGCTGGCGTCAACGGTCGTGGCCCTGGTCAGTTTTGGCCATGTGTGGCGAATGTCCGTCGGAAATGTTGATTCGGCCCATTTTGGCCTGTGGTCTTTATTTGCAGTTTTGGTTTTCTGTTTCGGCCCGATATATTTTTGCATTAGTGTGTGCGTGCGCTCAACCTTTCCGCGTGCTCGGTTTACAGGCAAGCTGGTAGTTTATATGCTTGTTCACGGTGCTTACGTCCTATGTATGATTGTTTCCTTTTTTCAACTTTTCCCTAATCTTATTTCTGCGAATAAGGTGACGACAAGTCCATACGTTTGTCTCTTGCTTCTTTCCCTGGTTGAAATCACGGCATTATCTCTCTATATCCACGACGTTTTTCGCGGTCTGGAGCGAGGGCGGCCGAGCAGATGGTGGGTCCGCACCACGCCTTATCCCGTCATAGGCTTGATCTTCCTGCTGTTCTTCAATTTGTGGAACGAGGGTTTCTTCGGTGAGGCGGATCTTTCGCTGGTCTTCTCTGTGGCTGCTTCTATGCTGGCGGTCAACTATCTGGTGCAAATCATCAACGAGCGCATCGTTCCCAGGGAAGGCCCGTACAAGAAGACCTATATGGCGGTCTATAACCGTTCGATCCATGCCCGTCCGGCCTATCACCGTCCGTTTCCGAGGAGGGCGCATGCGCGGCAGCCGAAGGCATCGTCGCCGTCGGCCGGCCGAGGGGAGGGTGCATGCTGATCGGCTATGCGAGGGTGAGCACGCTTGAGCAGAACGAGGAGCTGCAGACCGACGCGCTGAAGAAGGCGGGTTGCGGGAGGATCTATGTCGATCATTCCTCCGGGGCCAAGGCCAGCCGCCCCCAGCAGGACCGGATGCTGGAGGCGCTGCACGAGGGCGACACGGTGGTGGTGTGGAAGCTGGACAGGCTGGGCCGCAGCGTGCAGAACCTGGTCGATCTGATGGACCGGTTCCATAAGCAGGGGGTGGGGTTCCGCAGCCTGACCGAGAACATGGACACCAGCACGCCTGGAGGGGTGCTGGTCTTCAACATCTTCTCCGCCTTGGCGCAGTTCGAGCGGGACCTGATCCGGGAACGCACCATGGCCGGCCTGACGGCGGCCAGGGCGCGCGGCAGGAAAGGCGGCCGCCCCTACAAGCTCTCCGACAAGGACGTCGCCATGGTGCGCCAGCTGTACGACTCCAGGACCGTGACCGTCAAGGAGATAGCCGCCAGGTTCAACGTCAGCCGAAGCACCATCTACAAGGCGATCGGACGGGCAGGGAAGAAGGAACAGCACCAGGCAAGCCTGTGAAAAAAGTCGCGCCGGTTTAAAGCGTCTGCCCGGCCTCGCTATCATCGGCCCGAGGCATCTCGGCGCCCTGCGCGAGGATTACATCGAGGTGTACGTGGCGCTGGAGCGAAACCTTCCACGCCCTCAGGCCACCCGGTGAGGGCGGAGAGGGACAGGCGAGCAGGAGAGGAAAGGAGCGCAAAATGGCCAAGCAAGTCACATCCGAGAACCAGGAGGACATCGATGCGATGATCCGCGCAGCCGACCGGGGGGAGCTGATCCACCACACGGAGGCCGCCGTCCGGCGGGACCCCGGCGCCCCGCTGCTGACCGACGAGCAGGCCGCATCGCTCATGGCCCAGAGCATGGCCAGGCTGGACAAACTGGAGAAGCAGCGGGCCGAGGCATGGACCGCTCGACGCACCTGGAGGGTCAGGGTGCCCGAGGACCTAGACGACAAGGCCAGCCGACTGGCCAAGAAGGAGGGCATACCCAAGTCGGCCATCATCCGCAAGGCCGTCGCCCGGTACGTCCAGGACACGGACAAGCAGCCGACAACCGCCTGACGGCCGCCGCACCAGGACGCAAGGGCGCCCCCGGAACCAATGAATGACGGTTCCGGGGGCGCCCTTCGTTCATGCGGTCATGCGGTCGGCTGCGCGTAGCTGATCCCGCAGGGCATGCCCAGGACGGCCAGCCGGTCCTGAGCCATCTTGGTGGACAGATTCTCCACCTCCATGCACGCGGTACAAGCCTGCCGGAGCCGGCAGGAAAGGACAGAGCCGGGCGTGCGCACCGGAAGAACCGCCGCAGTCCGAAACGAGCATTCCACCGCTATCCCAGAAAGGGCCCGAAACCAGCTCACCACATCCATAAAACACCAGCAATCACAGCCCACCAAACGTAACCACCCAAGCATCAGACCCACCAGCAATCACGAAACCACCATCATCAACACATCCCAAGTGCACCAACCAGCGCAGACAGCAACCACGTCCAGATAAGCCACAATCAGACCAAATTCAAGAGATGGACCTTGAATGTAATTTGAGGGACTTTGAATGCAGCAAACCCTCTTAGCCCCACGCGCATTAAATCTAATCAGAGATCCCCTATATACCTATATACCTATATACCTATACTAGAAAACTTGAATTTTTTGATTTTGACCGTGGATAACTTCGCTTCACGGGCATTGGGGAGACGCCCATCGAGAAGCTGCGCGAACAGATTAAGAGCGTGGCCGGAGAACTGCAATCGCTGCTGGACGAAACGAGGAGACATGGACGAGAACCCAAACCAGAGCAACGAGGAGGACCTGAGCGCGCAACTGCGCGAGACGAGGCATGTACTCGAGGAGCTCGGGAACTACCAGGGCACGCAAATGCATCTCGCCACTAGCAGCCAGGTGAACCGCAAGGAGCAGTTGGAGGCGATAACCTCCACGACGGAACAGGCCAACCAGATGCTGTTGACCAGCTTGCAGCAATTAGAGGACTCAGGCAACAGGCAGAGCGAAGCCTCAAGGAAGGTCATCATCTTTGGCTACAAGGCGTTCGAGGAGAGCGTGGAGCAAACGGCCAGCAGGAACGAAACACAGCTCAGGAAGATGTACGACTAGCAGCGGCACGTGAACGAGCAGCTCTTAAGTCTGCAGAGCAGGCAGAACAGCAGGCTCGACTCGCGCGCCCACGACGTCACACGACACCTCGACGAGGCCCCGGCCTCACTCGATAGACAGGCCAGCGAGCAGATCAGACGAATGGGCAACCGGCTCGACTGACATAAGATCCGCAACTGGCTGACCGCCACCATCCCCACCAGTGTCATCACCAGCGACATTCTCTAGATGATTCCGCACTACATCCACTAAAACATCCCATACTCATGGTGTGAGTGTAACCAAGCAAACTGGTCTTGGATCTGTTGTTCGAACTCCGGCAAGGGTATTGTTCCAGGAGTAGCCAGCGTCATCGTACCGGTTCGGATTCCACACCGGTATCACTGGCATAAGAACGGTCTCTATATGTGAGAGGCCGGAATGAATCAGCTGTATTTATGGGGTAGGATAGCATGTGATGGAAGGTTTTTCGCCATCATATTTGCCTTCAAAGGAGAAGACTTGAGGAAGTTTGGGTGAGGTATTTGCGAATTCACTGGATTGAACGGTTGACGATTTGGGCTTCCTTGATTCTCACCATAGTGGTGACATTCGAGATGCTTATCACTATCGACCAGGAGCTTCCGGCAGGTACCGGTACCTCTTTCACCGTCGAGAGGGTTGATACCGCGACCAAGGCGGATGCTGTGCGTGCGATTGCTCAAGCATCAAGAAATTTAGGGATTAATGTCTTCAAAATCCAACCTTCATTTCGTGATTCAATGAAGTCTCGTGTTCTCGTGGCCTTTGTGGGTGACCAAAAGTCTTTTCAACGAAATGGAGGGTACGATTATCCTTCCTTTTCAACGCGTGACCAGTCAACGAAAGTAGTTTCTTTTGAAGAGATTACCACCCAGGACTTGCGCGGAAGCTATGCGACCAATGCGGATAGGTCGCATATGGAACAGCTCGCCAAGGCTTTGTCACGTTCCCGGATAGTGGTTGACGAATCACAAAGCCTCTGGTCACGAGGCTTCTGGATAGCTGCGATGATATACGCGTTAGGGAGGGGTGGCCTTTGGGCGGGAGTCGCCATCATCGCCATCACATTGGTGGTTTCCACCGCGTATTCCCTGTCCAGGAACAGGAAGATACATGCGGTCAAGGCGATGCATGGTTATACCAGCGGAAGGATACTCGTCGGCGAGCTGGTTTCACTGCTCGCCACGCTCGCCGTGGGATTGATGACGATTACCCTGGTGGGATTACCTTTCCTCTGGCTTATCAATAACTTCCACCAGATTTGGCGACTCCTTCGAGCGCTGTTTGTCGCCGTGGCTGTATTGACGGCCTATCTTGTCTTCCTGGCGTTGGTTTTGGGTGGTGCCAGTACATTCCGCGATCGAATACCCACTGTTCTGAACGGAGAGGGTAACGAACTTCGTGATGGCATCATCGCGGGTTTTGCCCAGTTCATGGTGGTGGCTGTTCTCTTTGGCACCATCAGCGGGTCTCTGAATAGGATCAGCGCGGTACAGAGCACCAGCCGGTCCTTGGCACAGTGGTCTCGCATCTCGGATCAATATGTCCTGAGGTTGTCAATCAACATCACACAGGAGGATGAGCTCCGGGCAGCGCCTCACCTGATGAAAGTGATCGAGGATCTTGACAGCAGAGGGAAGGCGATGTTGGTCGGGTATAATAAATTTGGCTCCGATTATTACGATGATCCTTACGAACCGGACGGATCCGATTCGATGATAGTGAGCCCGAACTATCTTGACAAACAACCCATTGCCGGACTTGATGGGAAACCGGTTAGAGTGTCTGAAAGAGATATCGGAGCTTTCACACTCCTGGTGCCTTCATCATATAAAGGGGACCCCGGAGCCTTGTTGAAGAAATATGCCGAATATTTCAAGACACAGTGCCAACTGGGTGTTACCCAGAAACAGAAACCATATTCCTGCAACCCTCACGGCGTCTTGGTCCGCACACGTTCGGACCAAGACATATCCCTCTTCTCGGGAACGCAGTTCATGCCTGCGGAAGATCAGCAGAAGCTGTCTTTGAAAGATCCAGTGGTAGCCGTCACATCCCCATCGTCAGGGTTGATCAGCCCCATGGTATACCTGTCATACACATCAAGCGATAGTGTATTGTTCTCTGATCCGGAACTCTTGCAAAGCAAGCTGGACCATTATGGAATCTCTGGATACTTCCAGGGTATTGACAACGCCAAAGACTCGGTGGCGTATACGTTGTCATTATCCAGGAACGAGCAACGCGGGGACATTATAGCCATATCGTTCGGTCTGGCCGCTGCCATGATGGCCATCCTTGTGTGCTCGGCCGCGTATTGCGCAAGACGACGCAGGCTCTCCTTCGTCCAATTCATCCATGGATACGGGTTTTTCAGAAGACATGGAGGCTTCCTTATCATGCAGAATACCGGGGTACTGCTGACCCTCATGGCAGTCGGCATGATCGGCTCGATGAACAAGGTTGCGGATCTGGTGGCTGGGACATTGCTCTTCGCCGGATCCAGCCTCATCATGGCCATTACCGTATCGGCATACGAATCAAGGTTCCGTGCCGACGACATCAAACGCCCGTGAATCCGCGGCGCGGAGGGAGATGCATATGACAGACGCAGGCATGCAGCCGACATTGAAAGTCGAAGGACTTACCAAGAGATTCTCAGAACACACGTTATGGTCGAGACTGTCCTTCGACGCTGGACCTGGTTCCATAATCGCAGTGAGCGGGCCGTCCGGTGCAGGCAAGACGACCCTGCTCAACTGCGTCGGCTTGTTGGAGGACTTCGATGAAGGATCGGTCACTTACAACGAAGGGACATTCCGTTCCGGTTACTTACATAAGAGCAGGAAGGGACAGCGAGTGTGTCTTCGCGAAAACATAGGATTCCTATTCCAGAACTATGGTCTTGTCGAACAGTGGAACGTATCGCGTAACCTGCAGATTCCCCTCAAAATGAAGAAGCGCGAGCATCGCAAGGAACGGGATGAACGAATCGACAGCGTACTTGACATCGTCGGGATGAATGGCTCACAGAAGAAAAAGATTTACACCCTATCGGGCGGGGAACAACAAAGAATCGCCCTCGCAAGGCTCCTGCTCAAACAGCCGAGTGTCATTCTTGCAGACGAGCCGACCTCTGCGCTAGATCAAGACAACGCTAACGTCGTAATACGTATACTGTGCGAACTTGCCCAACAAGGTGCCGCCGTCATCATCTCAACGCACAATGAAGAAATAAAGCAAATCTGTTCGTCGATTATCGAGATAGGCTGATATACCTACGTCCTCCACCCGCAGACCGTGACGACCCTGGGGAAGGGCATGACCCACATCTGGTCGTACGGGAAACCAGGCTGCTCATGGTGCGGATTAGCACCCAAGTCGTGCGCCAGAAGAAGCACAAGACCAGCCGCGTCATCATGCTCCCCTCCGCACTGCGGCAGCTGATGGGAGACCTGGGCATCCAACGCAAGCCCTGTAAAACCGATTACGAGAACTTCAAACGCCAGATCAGCGCCCTGTCCTACTCCGACATCTACGCATGGTGTCGAGCGCATATACGCTCTCAACCATTCACGCGCCTACCAGACCCCGCTCATCACCTGAAAATCGCTCCAGAACCAGATGGGCTCGAACTATGCCGAAACACGAAACTTCGTCACTAGATTCAAACAGTCGCTGAAACATGTAGCCGCTCTCTGGAACGCGGCCCTGGCCGACGCCGGCGCAAAGGGCAGGCTTCATTACAGCATCGAGAAAGGCGGAGTCCGCCTGTGACGAGACGAAAGACAGCGCAAGGATCGCCATAGTTGGGCCATACAAGAATCTGTCGGGCCCATCAGCCAAGTTCAGCATTGGCGACAGCCAGTCTGACTGTTCTATCGGCCATCATCCTTATCGCGGAACCTGGAAAGATGGATACCGGGCCCCGGGCCGATTGGGAAACCATGCTCAGTAGTTCTGATGGACCTGGAAGCCGTGGCTGCGCAAGGTGTCCAGAATCTGGGTGATGTGATCGGGGCCGTTGGTCTCCACAGTCACCTCCAAGAGCACGCCGTTGTCATAGTGGCCGGAGGATTTGAACTGGTCGTGGTTGAGCTCGATCACGTTGGCACGCAAATCGGCCAGGACCGTGGCCACCTTGACCAGCTGGCCGGGAACATCGGGCAACTCCACCCCGAACTGCATGATGCGCCCGCGGGAGATCATCCCCCTCTGGATGACTGCACCCATGGTGACCGTATCGATATTGCCACCCGAGATGATGGGGACGATCACATGCGGACCCGGGGCCGATCGGAAGACATCGGATTGTAGATCCAACTGACCCAGTGCTGCCAGGGAGACGGCGCCAGCCGCCTCGACCACCAGTTTGTGCTTCTCGAGCATGAATAAGATCATTTCGGAGATGTCGCTTTCAGTCACCTGGACCAGATCATCCATATAGCGGCTGAGCAGAGCATAGTTCAGATCGCCGGGACGTCTGACGGCTACGCCCTCGGCAGCCGTATGCATCTGATCTGCTGCGACCACATGACCAGCTGTCAGAGATTCACGCCAGGCCGGAGATCCGACCGGGGTGGCTCCAATGACTCTGACCTCAGGCTTGAAGGTCTTTACGGCGAGCGCCACGCCAGCGCCCAGCCCGCCCCCACCCAGTGGAACCACGATATCGGTGACATCGGGCACGTCCTGAAGAATTTCCATGGCGATGGTCCCCTGACCACAGACGACCTCGTAGTCGTCAAAAGGCGGGACGAAGGTCATGCCGCGATCACGTGCCAGACCCAAGGCGTAATCAGAGCTTTCATCGAAGACCTCGCCTTGCAGGACAACCTCGGCACCATAGGCCCGGGTGGCATCGACCTTGAGCGGCGGCGTTATTCGGGGCATGACAATCGTGGCCTTCGCACCTCTGCTACGTGCGGCAAAAGCCACCCCCTGGGCATGATTGCCAGCTGAAGCGGTGACGATGCCGCGGTCCAGCTCGTCCTGATTCAGCGAGGCCACCTTGTTGTAAGCTCCGCGAATCTTGAAGGATCCAGTCAGCTGCAGATTCTCCGGCTTGAGCAGAACGCGATGGCCTATCCGAGCACCCAGGTCATCGGATTCCTCGATAAGGGTATGGCGGGCAACACCTTCCAAACGTTGGGCGGCGTTGCGCAGATCGGCGGCATGATCGGCCTCAAGAGAGGCAGTGATTGTTGAAGTATCCATGCTCCAAGTATGGTCGTCCGGGCACGACCAATGGGGTTAGCCGTCAACATGGTGGACACCCAAACATGCCAGAAAACCAAAACATGTGAGCAATCGGACGTTTGGGCACCCAAGGACCAGACAAGTATGAGAGAGGATTGAAACAACCAGACCGATAACCAGGTGAGTCACCAGCAGCAGACGGATTGGCGTGCCAACAGACAGATTGGTTCGCCAATGCGATCAAGCTGGACAAACAAGTCGGCATGATGAGCAAAAGTCCGTCTGCGGCCAATAGTTACCCACACCCCTCACCAGTCGCCACCGACAGACAGGACAGGCGACAGAAGGCAACGGTCGCAACAGACCGACCATGGTCATTGCAGGCTGTCGCCGGTGGTTGGTGATCGCCACCAGCCACTCGTAAACTTGCCGGCATTCACTAGCTGCCACCGGTAGCGGTTAGCGGTGACCTGCCTTACTTGTCGTCAGTGAGCCGGGCATGTGCCTCGTCGACCACGGTATGGTCGTCGCGGAAGCCGTGGGATGCCACGGGCTCATTAGAGTCATGGGTAACGCCGGCACCCAAGTCGGCCAGCAGCAGAGTGACCGCGGTCGGATCGTTGACCCGCAGCCGTGCCTTGGTCTGGCCGGGCCCGACCTTGATGGTCCAGCCCTTATCGGGCATGACGGCGAACATGGTCTCGTCGGTGTCATCGTCGCCCAAGGCCATCATGAAGTCGTAGTCACCGCTGTTGACGAAGGGCAGGATGGCCTGGCCCTTGCTGGTGGCTACGGGGGTGACCTCGACGACCTTGGAATTCTCCATGATCATCAGTCCTAGGCCGACTACTACGCCGCGCAGACGACGGAGCAGATCCTGACGCTCCTGGTCGGCCACCTGGGCATCGCTCATCCGGTAGTGCCAGGCCACCGCATCGGACTTGCTCTCCACGAAGGAGTTGGGGACCCTGGTGGCCGACTCATCCATGATGGGCCGGATCACCTTCTGCCAGGTATCGGAGTCGGGCAGGCCCTTCGCCCGCTGCCACTCGCCCGAGTCGCTGCCGGGCAGGTTGCGGTTCCAGGCGCCGTGCTCGGCGATCAGCCCCACTGGCAGGTCGCCGAACCAGTCCTGCATGATCTGATGGCTGCGGCCGGAGACCAGCAGGAAATCCACATCAGGGTTGCTCCCCACCTGGGTCAGTAGACGGCGGAGGGCCTGGGTGGGCTTGGCCCGCTCAGGACGGCGAACCAGCGGGGTCAGCGTTCCGTCATAATCGCACAGAATCAGACGACGATGGGCACCGTCCCACTGACGAACGATGGCGTTGTGATGATCCATACGCAGCCTCCTATCGGTCATGCCCGGAGCGGACACCTGCCGCAGGGAGTCGAGGAATGAAGTGCACCAGTTGGCTGCGGTGCGCACCTTGAGCCGGGCCTGCATGCGGATGTTGCGCCGCTTGGACTCCTCTGGGGTGATCTCCAGAGCGTTGTGCAGGGCCTCGCAGACCATGTCGATGTCGTAGGGATTGACGATGAAAGCATCGGTCAGCTCGTCGGCGGCCCCGCACATGTCCGACAGGACCAGGGTGCCGTCGCGCCCGTCATGGCAGGCCAGGTACTCCTTGGCCACCAGATTCATCCCGTCGCGCAGGGGGGTGACCAAAGCTACGTCGCCAGCCGTGTATATGCCGCAGACCGGCTTGATGGACAGGGAGCGGGTGATGTAGTGGATGGGGGTCCAGGCCAGCAGGGAGTAGCGACCGTTGATCTCGCCCACCAGCTGATCCACCTGGGCCTTGAGCCGCTGATAGGACTCGACAACCTCCCGCGACGGGGTGGCCAGCAGGTAGTAGGTGACATGGCCCACCCACTCAGGGTACTTGTCCAGCATGCGGCCGAAGGCCTGAAGCCGTTCGGGCAGACCCTTGGTGTAGTCCAGACGGTCCACCGAAACGATGACCTTGTTGGAGCGGCTACCCACCGAGGAAGCCGCCTGCTTGGCCAGCGTGGACTCGGGGATGTCCTTCTCCATGTAGTGGCTCCACCAGTTGGCGTCCGATGCGGCGGCTTCGTTGGCCGCCACGCCCTCAGCCGTCACCGAGGTGCGGTAGCGATGACGGGGGGACTTGCCACAGACCTCGTCGATACCCCGACGCATGGCCCGGGCCAGACTGGAGTGGGCGGTACGCCGGTAGAGGTTGTAGTCGATCCCGATGGGGAAGGCATCGATGGCTGCGCGGTGGCCGTCAGGCATCTCGACCACACCGTCCCGGTTGACCGGCAGTTCTGGCAGCAGCCTGTGCAGCGAGGCCAGGAAGCTGGCGGAGAAGTCCACGGTATGGAAGCCGATCAGGTTTGCGCCCAGGACGCCCTCCAGTATCTCGCGGCTCCAAGGCAGGGAGCGGAAGATCTCGGCGCTGGGGAAGGGTACGTGCAGGAACCAGCCGATGGAGGCATCAGGGTAACGTTCGCGCAACATCTTGGGCAGGAGCATCAGGTGGTAGTCCTGGACCCAGATGGTGTCGCCCTTGCGGATGAGCGGCTCCACCACCTGTGCGAAGCGCATGTTGACCTTGCGGTACATCTCCCAGTCCTCCTGGCGGAAGACGGCCTCATGCGAGAAGTCATGGAAGAGCGGCCAGAGGGTGTTGTTGGAGAATCCGGCATAGTATCCATTCAGCTCCTCCTTGCTCAGGAAGATAGGAATGCACCGGCTCTCCCGGTAGGCCTGACGGATGCGGTCCAGCTCCTTTTCCGAGTACTTTTGCGGATCGATGCCGCTCCAGCCGATCCAGAGGCTGTCCTTATGGGAACGGTGGTAGGGGCCGATGGCCGTGGCCAGTCCCCCCACGTTCTGTCGCAAGGTGTAAGAGCCGTCCTCCTGTGCCTGCAAGGACATGGGCAAACGGTTGGAGACGATGATCAGACGAGACATGCAACCCGCTTTCTTTTCCCGTCCGCGCCGGAATCGTCGGGATTGACCACAGCGCGAACCCATCGCCCCGGGACCCGCGGACCCGACCGGTCCGCACAGGCCCATCAGGGCATCGCTGACTTCCACTCTAGCCTGGAAAGCGTGCCGACGGCGGGGTTTTCCTCAGAGTCGGTAGACGAAGCCCTCCCAGGGGGAGAGGCGGCCGGTCAGCAGGGAGCTGGCGGTTTGCTCCGGTCTGTAGGTTGATATGAGGATCCGATCGGGGTCCACCGCTCCGAGAGCCATGGAGGTCAATCCGGTTTGATCCAGGCCCAGAAGTGCGGCGGTTTCAGGCGGCAGTGAGGCCGGGCGGCTGCTCAGATTGACCACAACCAGCAGGCGCTGACAGGGCAGGGCATCCAGCACGCTGGCAGCCTCGGGTCCCGACTTGGGCTCGGGCGCCTGGTCCAGGGAACGGGTGAATGAGTAAATCTGGTCCGCATCCGGATCCAGAAGGGTGAAGTCGCCGGCCGCCACGACCGGATTGGTATGACGCAGGCGGATCAGCTCCCGGTAGAAGGCCAGGACCGAGTCCGGGTCACGCAGCTCGGTCTTGGCGTTGACCTTATCCCTATTGGGATTGACGGCCAGCCAGGGCTCCTTGGGGGCGTATGGAGCCGTGAAGCCGGCGAACTTGGTGGAGTCCCACTGCATGGGGGTGCGGGCGTTGTCGCGGCTCATATAGGCCAGGGCGGCCATCATGGACTCCGGATCCTGCTCGTGCGCCTGATCGACCCGCTGATGGTAGAGGTTGATGGACTCCAGATCCTGGTACTGGTTGAGGCTGGTGAAGCCGGCATTGGTCATGCCCAGCTCCTCGCCCTGATAGATGTAGGGGGTCCCCCGGTGCATGTGCAGGAGGAGCCCCAGGGCCTTGGCCGAACGCGAGCGCAGCTCCTCACTGGAGGTGTCGCCCCAGCGGGAGACGATCCTGGGCTGGTCGTGGTTGTCGAAGTAGAGGCTGGCCCATCCGGCCTTGGCCACAGCCTGTTGCTGCTCGTCCATGGCAGCCTTGAGCCGGGGAACTCGGAAGGGACGGATGTCCCACTTGCTGTCCCCGGTGTCAACCTCGGTCTGGGTGAAGAGGAAGAGCATGTCCAGCTCGTGGTTGGCCGGGTCGGTGATCTGCCCGCTGCGGGCAGGCGCCAGACTGGGAGCCTCTCCGACGGTCAGATAGCCCTGCCGACCCTGGAAGACCTGGCTGCGCATCTGCCTGAGGAATTCATCCAGCCTGGGACCATCCACACAGAAAGGCACCGAGGATGAATAACCCTCGGGCCCAACGGGACCGTCAGCGATGGCCGATCCATCCTCGCCGGGAAGGCGGCCCTCGGAGTCGACAGTCTTGGAAATCATGACGATCACATCCATACGGAACCCGTCGATGCCCCGGTCCATCCACCAGTTCATCATGTCGAAGACGGCCTGCCGGACCTGGGGGTTCTCCCAGTTGAGGTCGGGCTGCTTCTTGGAGAACAGGTGCAGGTAGTATTCGCCGCGCTGCGGATCGTATTGCCAGACGGAGCCTCCAAAGTAGGACCCCCATTTGTTGGGCTCTGCGCCAGGGGTGCCGGGTTCGTGGCCGGCCTTGGCGGGCCGCCACCAGTACCAGTCGGCGTGCGGGTCCTCCCTGTTGCGGGAGGCCTGGAACCAGGCGTGCTCATCCGAGGTGTGGTTGACCACCAGGTCCATGACCACCTTGATCCCCCGCCGGTGGGCCTGGTCCAGAAGCTCGTCCATATCGTCCATGGTGCCGAAGATGGGGTCGATGTCCTGATAATCGGCGATGTCGTAGCCGTTGTCGTCCTGGGGGGACTTGTAGACCGGGCTCAGCCAGATCACGTCCACACCCAGATCCGCCAGGTAGTCCAGCCGCTGTGTGATGCCCGGCAGATCGCCAAAGCCGTCGCCGTTGGTGTCCTGGAAGGACCGCGGATAAATTTGGTAGACCACCGCGTTGGCCCACCAGGGATTAGGGGTGGCTCCGTTGGTCCGTACCTGGTCGGGCAGCTGCATGCGTTCTTCCTGGGTCATGGTCCTCCTCACGAAGATTGGATTCCTGGGACTTCCTTGTTCTGTGACCTCTACTATAGGCTGACCAGAACTGCCTGTCCTGGCAGGGCTACTTGACAGCTCCTCTCATGACGCCGCTGATGACCCACTTCTGTGCGAACAAGTAAACGATCAGGATGGGCGCCAGGGCCATCAGGTAGCTGGAGAATGCCATCGGGTAGTTGGTGGCGAACTGGGAGCTGAAGACATATTGCGCCAGTGGGATGGTCTGGCTGGTCTGATCCGTCAGGACAATCAGCGGCATGAGGAAATCGTTCCAGGCCCAGAGGGCCGTGGTGATGGCGATGGTCGCATTGATCGGCCCCATCAGAGGGAAGATGATGGTCCAGAATATCCTCCAGGTGCCTGCGCCATCCAGGCGGGCGGCCTCCTCAAGAGCGGTGGGGATGGATCGGATGAACCCCGTGGCGATGAAGAGGTTGGTGCCCAGGCCCAACACCACGTAAAGCAGGATCAGACCGGGTACGTTGTCCAAGTGCCAGCTGCCGAACTGCTTGGCGATGGGAAGCATGACCACGGGGAAGGGGACGAACATGGCCGCGATGAAGAAGTAGTAGAGGAAGCGGAAGAAGCGCTTGTCCATATTCCTGGCCACGGCATAGGCCACGAAGGTGTTGGTCAGCAGGGTGAGTGCCACTGCGCAGACCGTGACGATGGCCGAATTCAGCGCAGCCTTGGGATAGTTGACCTTGTTCCAGGCATCGGCGAAATTGTGCCACTGCCAGGAGGAAGGCAGGCTGAAGGTTCCGGCCTCCGCAGGAGTCTTCAGAGCCGTGACCACGGTGAAATAGAGCGGCACAAGAATCGTCAGGGAGAGGACGGCCACAGTGGCCGTCAGCCACCAGTTGACCCTTTTGAGGCGCGATCCCGTAAATCCCCAATGCCGCCTTCCACTTATTCCTGTTGATTGTTCAGATGTCTGCGGTTGCATAAGCGCTGTCTGTGCCATCTCAAATCTTCTCCCCTCTTCTGGAAATGCCCAGCTGGATAAACGCGATCACAGCCAGGACGATGAAGAACATGACCGCATTGGCCGTCTGATAGGCGTACTCGCCTCCGGTAAGGCCGCCCTTGTATATGAGATAGGTGACTGTTTCTGTCTTGGAGTCAGGTCCTCCTGCGGTCAAGGCCACCACCTGATCGAAGGTGTTGAAGGCATTCTTCAGGGTCAGCACCAGATTGATTGTGAAGAATGGGCCAATCAAGGGGAAGGTGATCCTCCAGAATTTCTGCCACTCGTTGGCGCCATCGATGGATGCGGCCTCATAGACCTCCGAGTCGATGGTCTGCAGACCCGCCAGATAGATCAGGGTTGAATAGGCCACTGCCTGCCAGACCGAGAGGAAGACGATAGGGACCCATGCATAGTGCTCGCTGGTCAGCAGGGACTGGGAGAGCCAGCCGATGCCCAGAGCCTTCCCCAGAGCCGGCAGGGGCGTCATGAAGATGTACTTGAAGACATAGCCGATGACCAGAACCGAGAGCGTATAGGGGATGAAATAGATGACCCGGAACCCGTTCTTGAAGGCGATCTTTCCATTCAGTGCCACCGAGATGAACAGGGCGATGAAGTTGACCAACAGGGTGATCAGAATGGCGATCAGCAGCGTGAACAGGTAAGCGTGGCCCACACGGCCGTCACGGAAGAGGGCTCCGTAATTCTTGAAGCCGATCCATGAGAAGCGCCCGTATCCCTGGGAATTCGTGAAGGAGTAGGCCACACCCTGGAGGAAGGGCACATAGAGGAAGAGCGTGAAGATAAGTGCCGCAGGGACCGCCATCCAGTAGAAGGCGCGGTCCACTTTGCGATTGGAGAACTTTGAAGGCCGTTTTCCGGCCTTGGCTGTTACGTCAGCGGTACGGATGCCGACGACCTTGGATTGTGCCATGTCTGAATCCTGACCTTTCATCATTGGAAGTTCCTTGCCTGGACCTTGTCCCATTCGTTCTGCATGGAACCGATGAAGCCATCCACATCCCCCTTGGTGACCATGGTCTGCAGGTAGCCGCCGATATTGATGGAAGAGGGGATGTAATGGTCGCAGAAGTCAGCCAGGCGGTTCTGTTGGAAGAAGGGAAGAACCCCGTTCAGAGCCGGATCGCCTGCCTCCACCTTTCTGGTCGGCGTGAAGGCAGTCTGGGCCTTTGCATACGTGCGCAGCTGCTGGGGCTGCATCAGATAACGGATCAACCGCATGGCCTCCTTGGGATGCCTGGTGGTGGCACCCATGGTCAGCATGACATCGTCGCCAGCCGTCAGTATCTGCCGGGAGGGGGAATCATCGGCCGGCATCTGGGCGAATCCGAGGTCCACATCCGGATCAATCATCCTGATTTGCGGTATGGCGTATGTTCCCAGAGGAAGGATCGCCACCTTGCCCTTGGCCATGTTTTGAGTGCCCTGCTGATAGGTGACGCCCTTGTCGCCAGTGGAATGGCTGAAGAGCTCGACCTCGCGCTGAGCAGGTTGTGTCCACAGGGTCTTGAAATCGGTTTTACCAGCCAGAAGATCCCTGTATCTGCTCTCGGGGACCAGGGTTCCCGCCAGTGAAGCCAAGGGAGCCTGAGCGGTCCACGAATCGGAAAGGGTGCCCTGCACAGGTTCGATGCCCTGGTCCTTGAACTTGTCCATGACGGCTGTGAACTCCGACCAGGTACGCGGTGGATTGTCAGGATCTACCCCTGCCTTTCGCCAAAGTGTCTTGTTGTATATGTATCCGCTGGCGTTGCCGGCAAAGGGCAGGCCATACAGGCGTTTGGCCGAAGGATCCTTGGTCTGGACCAGGTTCCTGGCTATCGACACCATGCCCGGATTGAGCTCCTTGACCAGGGGATCGTCAGTGAAATCATGGAAGACCCCGGATGCCGCGAACATGCCGAAGCTGATATCGCCGTTGAATGTGATGACATCGGGCACCCGGTTTTTGACCAGACGGGTACGCAAATCCGTCTGGGCATCGGCCGAATTGTTGATGTTCACCCTGATGTCAGGATTCTCCTTCTCGAATTGTGCCACCATGGCCTTGAACTGGTCGGCGGCCTCGAATTTGAACTGGAAGAAGTCCAGGGTGACCAGGCCTGAATCCGCGGAACCACAGCCCGCCATGGCCACGACGGTCAACAGAGCCAGGAGTGAGGCGACTCCGTTGCGGACCCAGGCCGATATTCGATCAAACCCGGATCCTTCCCTACTGCCGATATCATTCATATTTGGCTCCTTTACCATCCATACGGGCAACAATGACCTAGATGATTCTTCGGACCAGCATAGGGGACCGGGATATTTCATTCCCAGCTCTGGCGAGTTCCTTTCGTTAAGAAAGTAATTAAGATAGGCTGTTCAGTATAAGGGGCTTGTCCGCAATCAGGTCGGACCAGTTTTCCGTGAGGAGGCACCGTGGCCGACAGAGACAACCAGAGATCAAACCAACACGAGGATGCCGACTGTTTAAGGGAAGCACGGCCGTTCCCGGCCTGGTTCACGGCCTCCAGGTACACCCACCGCATCGCCGTTGAGATCCTCCAGCACGGCCCGATCTCCAGAGTGGCCCTGGCGCGACGATTCAACCTGACCCAGGGCGCTGTATCACGCATCACCAACGATCTGACCCATCTAGGGGTCATCAGGGAAGCAGGCACACTGCTGCGGGCAGGCAAGGGCCCAGGAAGGCAGGGTGACCGCAAGCATGGCCCCATTAGCGTAGGCAGACCGCAGCAGGCCCTGGTCATCCGTCGGGAAGCCAAGACCTTCATCGGCATCAATCTTCACGGCGGCACCGCGTTGGCCACGGCGACGGACCTGGCCTGTCGACCGGTCGGCCGGTCTCACAGTCATCACATACGTCAACGCAGCCCAAGCCAGGTCGTGAGGATGCTGTCAAACCTTGCTCAGGAGTGCATGCGTGAGATCAACCAAACCGGATTACCCAGCCCCTCCGGCCTTGCCATCTCCCTGGGCGGTCGGGCGGAGGGAGACAGGGTCGTCACCTACGCCCCATTCCTGCATTGGAGCGAACCCGTCGATCTTGCCACCGAAATGGAGAACACATGTGACCTGCCTTGCCTGATCTTCAATGATCTCGATGCCCTGGCCCTCTACGAAGGATGGTTTGGCGAGGGCATCGGACTGGACCGCTTCGCTCTGATCACCGTGGGATCCGGCATTGGCTATGCCTTAAGCGAGCACGGCATGCCCGTCTCCTCGCCGGATGAAGGGTTTGGGCTGATCGGCCATCAGCTGGTGGATCCGGATGGGCCGGTCTGCTATCTGGGCCATCGTGGCTGCGCCCAGTGCCTGACTACAGGCTCCCTGGCTGAGCAGTACTCGCATGCCATCGGGCAGGCCGCCAGCCTCGAGAAGTTGGTCAAAGACCTGGAGGAAGACATGCCGCAGGCGGAGACCCTGCTCAATCTGACCGGTTATCGGCTAGGGGTTCTGATCGCCTTGGTGGCCAACGTGGCCCTGCCTGACAAGGTTCTGGTGGGTGGGGAGACTTCCTATTTGATGAAGAGGTGCATCGAATCCGTACGCAAGGGCACTGCCTCATTCCGCCACAGCCAGATGGTCGAGGTCCCTGTGAAGATCATCGACAGCGACTGGCTCCGCTGGGCACAAGCGCCGGCGGCCAGAGCAATCGCACGGTACCTGCAGGGTCCCGAAGAGGCCGATAAGCCCGAATGACTCGGGAAACGACTGGGCAGATTCAGATACGGCTCGCTTCAAAAATCACTGCCTCCGCCGGATGAATGACCGGTGGCCGAACTCCCTGAGCTTCCAAGACCGCACCCGGGAGAACCGTGCCTTTGGGACACCACCAGGCCAGAGGGCTTTGTCCACTGCCGATCCGATCCAGGTCACTGCAGATGTCCAAGGGCCTGATCCGGTAATCAGACTTGGAATCCAGGCCGGGAAGCGCTAAAGGCTGCGGAGGGTAATTGACCGAAGAGGTCAACTGGGTGAAGCGGTAGAGCGCCTGCGAGCCGTCAGCAGAGACTACGCCGTCCAAGCGGACTGCCGGGTCCGGCGTATCGCCATGTACTACATGACCGGTGTGCAGCATATGCCGCCACTGCTTATACAGATCGATCCAGCGTCCCAGCTCGTCCAGCTGATCCTGGGGCACGGCAAGCAGGTTCCATTCCACGCCCATATGGCCGAAGAAAGCCATGGCCGCACGCAGACCGAGCGAGGTGGCACGGCCGGTGGAATGGGCGGGGGAATCACCCACATGCTCCCCCAACATCTCCGGCGGCACCAGCAGAGATGTGTACCGCTGGATGTCGGCCCGCTCGACTGGGTCAACGCAGTCCGAGACCCAGACCCTGTCGGCAAATTCCAGTATGCCCAAATCGATCCGTGCGCCCCCTGAAGCGCAGGACTCGATCTCCAAACCGGGATGCCTGGTTTTCAGGTCGCGCATGATTCCATAGACCGCCTCAGTCTGCGCATGCACGGCAGGACGTCCCGACCGGGGAGAGCGGGCCTCAGTCACATAGCGATTATGATCCCATTTGATGTAATCGATGCCCATAAGCGCAATGAGCGAGTCCATTGCCTCGAACACGTGGGCATAGGCATCGGGGTTGGTCAGATCCATGACCTGCTGGTTGCGGCCTTCGACAGGCAACCGGGATGGCCCCGAGGACAGGACCCAGTCAGGATGATCGCGAAAGACATTCGAGTCCGGACTGAGCATTTCGGGTTCGAACCAGAGGCCGAATTCCATTCCCAGCTGATGCACCCTGGCGGCTAGCGATTCCAGGCTCTTAGGCCCTTCGGGCCATACCTGCCGATCGATGGACCAGTCCCCCAGCCCGAACTCATCCGAACGCCTGCCCTGGAACCACCCATCATCAACGACAAAACGCTCCACACCCATACGGGCTGCCTGCTCGGCCAGGGCAGCCAGCTTGTCATAGGACTGGTCGAAGTAGACCGCCTCCCAGGTGTTCAGGGTGACAGGCCTGGGACGTGAGGCCAACCCAGGATGGAGGGACCTCAGGAAAGCATGATACCTGTGGGCCGCCTGGTCCAGCCCTTTGCCCCGGGAACCATAGAGCCAGGGCGTTGAATATGCTTGCTGGTCGGAATAACCATCAGCAGGAGGAAGCGTGATCTCCCCGGCCATCAGAATCTCGCCCCCGCCCAGCAATGCGGGAGCTGAAGGAATCCGCTCGGCGCTGAGCAGACCATTGCCGCTCCAGCCCAAGTGGACCGCATATACCTCATCATGTTCGAATCCGAACCCGGGTCGGCCCGCGCACATGACCAGGGAGGAGTCAAAATCCGGTCGTCCCACCAGGCTTGGACGCTCCAGACGGCCTATGGTCAAGGGCTGGCGTTGCGGGCTGCGCTCGCGCAGGTGGTGACCGGTGGTGGTCAGGATCTCGCTTGCCTCAGCCGGCAAGGGAAAAGCCAGCTCCAAGCCATTGACATCCAGATCTCTGGCCGTATCCAGGTTGAGCAGGTCCGCACGCTGCCTGACGAGACCGGACGGCAACACCTGGCAACGCCAGGTCAGTCCCACACCCTGGCCCCGGTCGCAGGCGCGAACCGTCAAAGTCGGTGCAGTCAAGTCATCAGACAGGACCGGGCCTGTACCCAGATCTACTGATTCCACCTGGAAGCGGCAAAAGATCTCGACTCCGCCGCGGCAGATGCACAGTCGGCGCTGTCCGGTCCAAGCCTCGGACTGGGTCGGAAGAATGCTCGGCCAGGCCGTCAGGTCCAGCCCTCCCGAGACCCGCTGCGGGGCCAGAGCGTCGTAGGTTCCCAGAAGGGCCTGCGGATCGGCCACTGGATCGCCCCAGTGAACGATCCGCGGCAGACCCTTCCCCGGGAAGAGGACGGCAAGGGCCAGCCCGGACTGCTCCATGTAAACCAACCTGAGGGGAACCCCCAGATTCGATTTGCTCTGATAAGACCCCGTCCTTGGGCCGCCGCGATGATCCTCCATGACACCTCCGCCATAAGCCCGGCGATGTCGGTCGCCGACACTGATAAATCAGGCTCCATGCTAGGGACCTGCGGCTAACTTGTCTGGAAGGGCGTGTTTTTCTTACTTGGGAAAGTAATTCACGGAAATCTACTCAGCAGCCGTTCGCATCACCCCTGGTCGGACTGCTCCTCATGATGGACGCGGAAGGCCAGCTCGGCCAGATGGACGCCGTGGGTCAGGAACTCCTGGGTCCGGCAGACATAGTCATGCTCGCGACCCAGGCGTGCCAGGTAGCCGTTGATGTAGTCCACCTCGGTCGGCCGGCCCTTGGACATGTCCTGGTACATGGAGGGGTAGTGGAGGGGATTGCCCACGCGGCTGACATAGTCCACCTCGTCCAGGGTCTCCTGCCGGGTCTGGATCAGCTGCTTGCCGGCCCGCTCGCAGGCGTCGTAGGCCTCGTCGATCAGCTGGCGGGACATGTCCTTGGCACCCGGGTAGGAGATGAATTGGCCCATGGTGATCTGGTACATAGTGCAGATGGTGTTGACCACCGAATTGAAAATGATCTTGGCCAGGCAGGTGCCCTCGAAGTTCTCGGTCAGGATGGGGTTGAGGTTGGCGGCCTTGAAGTCCTCGGCCATCCGGCGCTCCAGGTCGGTGGTCTGCTCGGTCATGGCGCACAGGTGCATGGAGCCTGCCCCGGACTTGCCGATGAAGTCCACGTCGCCCGGCCCATTGAGGACCGTGCCGATCATGGCCGTGCCGCCGTAGATGCGCTCCTTGGGGAAGTACTTGAGCAGCTTGTCGAAGTGACCCCAGCCGTTCATGGCAGAG
This sequence comes from Bifidobacterium polysaccharolyticum, assembly GCF_016101585.1. Taxonomy (GTDB): domain Bacteria; phylum Actinomycetota; class Actinomycetes; order Actinomycetales; family Bifidobacteriaceae; genus Bombiscardovia; species Bombiscardovia polysaccharolytica. The sequence continues at coordinate 125,188 of NZ_JACFQG010000005.1, read as the reverse complement.
AAGACCACCTGATGGTCGCGGAAGAGCGGTGCGCAACGCTCCAGGACCCCCTCCAGCTGCATTTGCTTGAGCATGACGATCCAGACGTCGGGGTCGCCCTTGTAGTCCTCGGGGGTGTAAATGTTGACGGGCACCAAATGCCGATTCTCATGATCGCGGGAGACATAGACGCCTCCCTGATCATGAACCTTGTCAATATTGGGCATCCAGGTATCCACGAAATCCACCTGCAGGCCGGCCTGCTCCTGCAGCAGCACGCCCAGACGATAGCCCATGGCTCCGGCACCGATGACCGTATATCGCATCGAAACACACCCTCTTTGTTCTCTTGAATAGACAACGCACCTCCAGGGACCGGCCCGGGGGATACCAAGCAGTATGCCGAGACGGCAGAGGGGAACTTGGGCTAAGGTCGCATGGTGGACATAAGGGCTGGAATACACATCGATTTCTGAACCTTAAAAGACATCGCCACGTCTGGTCGGTGCCCATCGGCACATACGCGGACATCCTGCCATCCCGACGAAAACGTCGACCTAGGCTGGAACCCATGCAGAAAGAGCAGCGAGGAGCCGGAGGGATGGACCGGCGGACCCTGGCCATCCTGGTCCTGGTGGGCGTGATCAGCGGATTCCTGTCGGGGATGTTCGGCATTGGCGGCGGATCGATCATCGTGCCAGCCCTGGTATGGACCGGACTGCAGCAGCGTCAGGCCTCGGCCACCTCGCTGGCCTCAATGATCCCCATGTCGCTGGCCGGAGTGGCCTCCTATGCCCTGGGCGGGCATGTGGACTGGCTGGCCGCCCTGCTGCTGGCCGTCGGCACGGTCATTGGGGCGCAGATCGGCACTTGGCTGCTGGACCGGCTTCCAGAGGTGATGCTCAGGTGGCTATACGTAGGCTTCCTGATGGCAGTCATTGCCCAGCAGCTGCTGTCCACACCCTCCAGGGAGAGCAGCATCCAGCTGAGCCCGGTAGTGGCCATGATCATTCTGCTGGTCGGCATCCTGATCGGAACCCTGTCAGGGCTGCTGGGCGTAGGCGGCGGAGCCATCGCGGTGCCGGCCTTGGCCCTGCTAGGGGCTAGCGACCTGATCGCCAGGGGAACCTCCCTGCTGGCCATCCTGCCCAGTTCCTTGTCAGGGACGTTCACCAACCTGCGACACCACTTGGTCCATGCCGGTCAGGGGCTGCTTCTGGGAATCGTGGCCGCCTTGACAACGCCTTTGGGCACCTGGGCGGCTTCAGGGGTCAGCGCGCGAGTAGGCGCCAATCTGTTCGCCGCCTACCTCTGCCTGATCGTCCTGCGGTGCATCTGGGCGGCCCTCCAGATCACTCCGGCTTTCCAGCGGTACAGGGCCAATCGCAACCGCAACTGAAAAACAGGACTCAGCCCTGACGGTGCCGGGCGAAGAAATCGGCAAGAATTCCTGCGCATGTCTGTTCACACACACCGCCCAGCACCTCGACCTTTGATCCTGTGTGCGGGTCACGGGGCAGATCCCAGACCGACCCGCAGGCTCCCATCTTGGGATCCCAGGCGCCGAAGACCACCCTGCTGAAGTGGCAGGCCATCAGGGCTCCTGCACACATAGGGCAGGGCTCCAGGGTCACGACCATGGTGCACCCTGCCAGATCCCAGCCCGCGTCGGATTTCCCAATGGCCTCCATCTCGGCATGAGCCAGGGGACGGCCCATGGCCTGCCGCTGGTTGAAGCCCCGGCCGATGACCCGGCCCGAGGCATCCAAGACCAGGGCGCCCACGGGCACGTCCCCCCGGTCTCCGGCCAGGCCGGCCAGCCGCAGGGCCTCCTCCATGGACGCCTTCCACCGTTCTTGCACGGGTTCAGTCTGGCAGTCCAGCCCGACAGGTCGGTTCAGTTGATCATGCCTGCGATGCGGCGGCGCACATGGTGCAGATGGCCCTTGGTCCGCCCCGATGTGTCGATGCCACGCTTGGCCAGGAAGGCACGAACCATCTTGTCGCCTTCGCTGAAAATCAGGACCGTCAGTCCAATCCCCAGGCAGATGAGCCACTGGCTTGCGCTCAAGGGGGCCATGCCCAGAACGCCCGCAACCGGAGCAAGATACATGGCCCCCGCATGGATGCCCAGGGCCACGAACGAGGCCACCAGAAGGAAGATGTTGTCCAAGGGGTTGAGCTGGAAGATCAGCCTGTTCTCGGACCGGGCCGACATGGCGACGAAGAAGTTGAAGAGGACCAGTAGGGTCAGGGCGATGGTCCGGGCGTGGGCCAGATCCATTCCCGCGTTGATGTTCAAGCGGAAGAGGACCAGGATGCAGGTGGCCATCCAGAGCCCGCAGACGGCAAGTCGCGCCCAGAGCACCCGCGAGAGCAGACCCTCTCCAGACGAACGCGGGGGCGACTCCAGCTCATCCCCATTGCCAGGCTCGAATCCCAGGGCGATGTCCTGGACACCGTTGGTCACGAAGTTGATCCAGAGCATCTGCAGGGGCAGGAAGAGCAGGGGCTCCTCGGAGATTACGTTGACCCCCACGGCGATCATGGCGGCTGCAGCCGTGGACAGGAGGAAGTAGGCGGACCCGCGGATGGCCTTGAAGATGACCCTTCCCTGGCGCACGGCCTGGGTGATGGTGACGAAGTTGTCGTCGGTCAGGACCACATCGCTGGCCTCACGGGCCACGTCTGTGCCGGAACGGCCCATGGCGATGCCCACCGAGGCGGCCTTCAGTGCCGGGGCGTCATTGACGCCGTCGCCGGTCACAGCCACCACGTGGCCCTCATCCTGCAGAGCCTCCACAATGCGCAGCTTGTCCTGGGGGGAGACGCGGGCAGCGATGGAGGTCTCACGCAGACGGGCCCGGAGGACCTCGTCGCTCATCTCCAGCATTTCACTGCCGGTCAGTGCCTGATCGGTGTGCTCCAGACCCAGGCGGCGGCCTATGGCGGCTGCGGTCACCGGGTGGTCGCCGGTGATCATGACCACGCGGATGCCGGCACCGGCGCATTCGGCGATGGCCTCGCGCACGCCGGGTCGAGGCGGGTCGAGCATGCCCTCCAGCCCCAGGAAGGTCAGGTCGTCAGGTCGACGGCGGGAAGCGGGATCCTGGCCAGAGGAAAGGACCCTGCTGGCCACACCTATGACGCGCAGCCCCTGGGAGCCCATGGCTTCGTAGGACTTGTGGACAGCCTGGGTGTCCAGGGGGACGACTTGGCCATCCGGGTCCAGCATGGTTCGGCTCATGGCCATGACCGCGTCCGGGGCTCCCTTGACATATTGGGTCAAGGTGCCGTCTGGACTGCGGCGGATGGTCATGGAGTGGAGCAACTCCGGCTCGTAAGGGGTCTCCATGACGATAGGAGCGTCCAAATCTTCGGTGGTCACAGCCCCGGTCTGGTCGGCCAGGCGGGCCATGGCCATATCGACCGCGTCGCCGCTGTATTCGATGCCGCCTTGTTCATTCGGCTGCCGGTGGGCCTCATTGGTCAGAGCCCCGGCCCGAGCAAGGGCGGCCAGACCGCGCATCCGATCGTCGTCGGATACAGCCGCTGCACCCAGGTCCATGCCCTCTACGGGGACCGGCTGACCGCCGCCCAGGGTGAACTGTTCCACGGTCATGCGGTTCTGGGTCAGCGTACCGGTCTTGTCCGAGCCGATGACGGTGATGGAGCCCAGGGTTTCAACAGCCGGCAGTGAACGAACGATGGCATGGTATTCGGCCATCCTCGAGACTCCCAAGGCCATGGCCACGGTAAGCACGATGGGCAGGGCCTCAGGCATGGAGGCCACCACCAGGGAGACTGCAGACAGGAAGGCCCCAGTAGCGTCGCCATTGAGGATGGCTCCGCCGATGAAGACGAAGATGGCCACCAGGATGACGGCGACAGCGATGCCCACCTCGGTGCGGTGGATGATCCGCTGCAGGGGGGTGCGGCCCTTGGCCACATGGACCAGATCATTGATTTCGCCCAGTTCGGTGTCGGACCCGGTGGCCACCACCAGCCCGCGTCCACGGCCGCTGGTGACCATAGTGCCTGAGAAGGCCATGCAGCGCCTGTCGCCCAGGGCTGCATCGCGGTCCACGGGGTCCGTATTCTTCTTGGCATCCTCGCTCTCGCCCGTCAGCATGGCCTCGTCGATGCGCAGGTGGAGGGCCTCGATCAACCGCAGGTCGGCGGGGATGCGGTCGCCGCTCTCCAGGAGGACCAGATCGCCCGGCACCAGCTGGTCGGCGTCAATCTGCTCCATCCTGCCCTGGCGCACCACCCGTGTGGTGGGGGTGGACAGGGTGGTCAGAGCCTCCACGGCCTTGTCGGCCTTGGACTCCTGCACATAGCCGATGATGGCATTGAGAAAAAGGACCAGGAAAATAGCCGCCGCATCAACATAGTGCTGCAGAAAAATGGTGATGATGCCGCAGACCATCAGGACGGCGATCAGGGGGCCGGCGAACTGCTCCAGGAAGAGCTTCCAACGGGGTTTGGCCTGGACCTCAGCCAGGCTGTTGGGCCCGAAGAGCTCCAGTCGGCGTGCGCTCTCCTGCGTATCCAAACCCTGGTCCCCGGTGTGCAGGGTCTCCAGCACAGCCGAGGTCTCCAGGCTGTGCCAGTCGGTGTCGTCGAAACGCATGTCAGCCCCTGCCGCCGCTGCGTTCTGATTCTTGATGTCTGTAGATGTCATGGATGATGTCATCGGTCAACCTGGCCTTTCCAAACCGGATCGGTCATTTGTCCCCGCATGCGACCCTCTGCAGTCTTTCTTGCAATCTTCCTTTTGGACCGGGGGATGTCCAAAAGCATCGGGGAAACAATAGCGTGCGCGCGAGTCCCCGGGGTCAAGAGATGGGGCTCCATGGTCAGCCGCTTCAAGCGGTGCACCTCTGGGAGGTTTGGAGCCTTCCCGGTCTTGACGAGTATACCGATTAAGCCGGCCTTTCATATGCTTAGGAGGAGTCCCCGGGCCGGATTTTCACAAATGTTCGCCTATCGCGAGCGCAGTCTGTCCACCATTTTGGCTTGAGGTGTCAACTTAGCGCACATTGGCCATTAATGCTGTTCCTGGATACCGTGATTCCGTATAATGGACGATGCGACGTCGATCCTCATGCGACCCTGCACTCGGAGATTCCTTCATTGGTCGAACGAACCCTGCTAGTCGGGCCTGCAGCAGCCCGCCCGGGATTGCGTGGCGGAAAGGAAGCCCGTGGAAACATTCATTCTCATTCTGTGCATACTTGCTGCCGTCCTCGTCTCTTCCTTCATCTCCAGATTCGTTCCCCGGATCTCCACCCCCCTGGTCCAGATCGTTCTGGGCGCAGTCATGGCCCTGCTGCCCATTTTCCCGCGGATGCGGCTGGATCCCCAGCTGTTCATGGTCCTCTTCATCGCGCCGTTGCTCTACTACGAGGCCCATACCATCAACAAGGTGGAGTTGCTCAAGGGGCTGCGATCATCCCTTTCCCTGGCCATTGGCTTGGCTGCTCTGACCATGCTCATGGTGGGCGTCATCCTGCATGCCGCCTGGCCCATGTTCCCCCTGGCTGCAGCCATGGCCCTGGGCGCAGCCCTGGGACCCACCGATGCCGTGGCCGTTTCGTCCCTGGGCGAGAGCGCCGACCTGACACCGGACGAACATTCAATCCTGGCCGGCGAATCGCTCTTCAACGACGCCACCGGCGTCATCGGCTTCCAGTTCGCCATCCTGGCCACCGTGACCGGCTCCTTTTCCCTGCCCCAGGCCCTGGGCGAGTTCTTCGTTGAATTCGTAGGTGGCATCGGCTTCGGCCTGATCATGGGCTTTGTAATCAACTGGCTCTTTGAGTCGGCCCGCCGCCTGGGCTGGGAAACCACGACTACCAGGATCCTGCTGGAGCTCTTCCTTCCCTTCCTGATATACATGGTCGGGCAGAACATTCTGCATGTGTCCGGAATCCTGGCCGTGGTCTCCACCGGACTGCTGATTCGCTTCGACCACACCGGAGTGGGACCCAATACCTCCAAGGCCAACATCGTCTCGTCCAGCGTCTGGAAGGTACTCTCCTTCAGCCTCAACGGTGCGGTCTTCGTCCTTCTGGGCATGTTGCTGCCGGCAGCCATGGGCACCAGCTGGCGAGACCGGCGGGTCAGCAACTGGATGTTGGTGGCTACCATCACTGTGGTCTGCCTGACCGTGATCGTGTTGCGCTTTCTCTGGACGGCCAGCGTCCTAATCTTCACCAAGGACTATGAAACCGGCAGCAGACCACGGATCACATCCAAGCTCCTGAGGTCGGCGGCCGTCATGACCTTCGGCGGCCCAAAGGGAACCATCACCCTCTCCCTGGCGCTGACCATCCCCTATATGACCGACGACGGGTCGGCTTTCCCCATGCGCAGCGAGCTGATCTTCGTGGCCGCCGGGGTCATCATCGTCACCCTGGTGCTGGCCAACTTCGCCCTGCCCCTGCTGGCTCCTTCACAGAGCAGCGAAGTACCGGCCCAGCAGGTCGAGAAATCCATCAAGGTGCTCAGGGGCACGGTCCGGGAACTCTCCAGCAGGATTACAGACGAGAACCGGCTGGCCGTCCAGCAGGTAATCAAGCAGTACAATCACCGCATCGCCAAGCTCAAGTCAGAGATCGGCCAGTACTCCCCCAAGGACTTCCAGGACCTGCAGGTGCAGACCATGGAGTGGGAACAGGATTATATGGAGGAGCGGCTGAGCCGGATCGAAGAAGCCCAGGATCAGCTGGAGGAGCGGCTCAGAAGCGAAGACGCAGGCATAGAACAGGCACCCGCATCAACGCAGTCTGCCACCGGGAACCAGACCGAGGCCGAACCCAGCACCGAGGCCGAGACCGTAGCCGACAGGGATGCCGATGCCCAGCTGATCGACCGGCGCAGTGAACGGGGAGACGACCAGGAGGAACTGCTGAATCTGCGCAGCCAGGAACAGGCCGCCCGCAGGATCCTGTCCACCATATCCGGGTCCCTCTTCCACTTGGACAGGGGCGGGGAGCTGCGCTGGAGGGCCTATACGGCTCGCAGACGACTCAGAGGGCTGTTGCACAGCCAGTTCCACCGCCTGAAGCACCTGACCCAGCCGATCGACAAGGACCAGGTCTTCGTTGCCGGGCGCCACCTGCAGGCAGAGATGAACCACTTCCTGATTGAAAAGCTCTACTCCGAGCTGGGCAAGGGCCGCTTCAAGACCGAGGACCTGTTGAACACCATCATCAACCACCAAATGATCGAATCCTCGGCGGAGGGAAAGACCGAATACGCGGGCATACCTGCCATCAGGGATCAGCTGGAGGAGACCAAGCGCGAGGGCTACGCCATCGAACTGAGCCAAATCCAGGACATGGTCGAATCCGGGGAAATCTCGCGTACGACAGCCAGGAAGATGCGCCGCAATGTCTACGTCATGCAGGTCGATGCCGACTCGGCCCTGTGAGCCGATCTACATAAGGCCCGAGGTCACGTCGATCTCGCCCAGCCACTGGCGAAGGTCGTTCATCTCGCGCATGTCGACGGCATGTTCCAGGTGGTCGTACTCGGTGGTGTGCAGCCATACGTGCTCGTCCAGCCAGGCGGCCAGGGCACGGAATTCGTACTTGGGCACCGTGGTGTCATCCGAACCGAAGCCCAGAAAGACCGGCTTGTTCAAGCCAGCAAGGCGCTCATCCGCGGGAGCAGTACCGGGCACCAGGCCTGGAGCCAGGAACCCGGATAGGCATATGGAGGCTCGGTAGCGCTCAGGGTTAACCCGAAGCAGATGAACAGCCAGCATGGCTCCCTGGGAGAAGCCCATGGCCACCACAGGTCGGTCCTCGGGGATGTTGGCTGAAACCCAGGCGTCCACAGCCCGAGCTGCTGCATAGCCATCCCGATCCAGATCCTCCTGCTCGGGGCGCATATCGTGGAACCAGGTGTAGCCCGGGCCGAACATGCCGCGCTCGCTGCCAGGCACCACCATGGGTGCCCGCAAGGAGGCGTAGTCGTTGTAAGGAGCCACGTAGCGCATCAGGTCAGCCATGTCCTCCTCATTGGAGCCCCAACCGTGCATGAGTACAAAAATGGGCCGCGAGGGGTTGGCTGTGCCCTGCTTGCGGGACCAAAGGACCTGCTCGACCTTGAGCTCCTGCCCAAAACGTCCGGGCACCACCGTGGAGGGCTGACCCACCAATCCGCCGTTATCCTTTTGTGCTTGATCCATATCTGCCACGATAGTCGACCGGCCCGGTCATTCAATGCTGACTTATGAGTGGCTCGGCCTGGCCACCCCACTGGCTCTGCAGTCCGGTCACCTGGGCCTTGCTGCCCACCACCATCCAACGCTTGCCGGTCAGCAGCCATAGATCCTGGGGCTGCAACCCGCCTCCATAGCGGGAGATCAGGTCAGGCACGCGAGCGCGGATAGGCCCTTTGGCCAAGGATGCCGCTGAATCGTTGTCGAAGACCACGTAGGCCATGGTCGTATCCGTGCAATACCGGGCTTGGGAGATGCCCACATACCCGTCCAAGCCGATGTCATGCCAACCTGAAGCGCACTGGCCGGCAGCCTTATCAATACCGCCGGTCATGGCCTGGGGCGAGCTGATGGGCGCTTCGTCACGCGCAGGAGCCTTGATGATGCCCTTGGGAGAAGAGTTGGCAATAAGCAGACCTGCCACTGTCAAGAGCATTCCACAAATCAAAAGAATAATACCCGCCGAGCCTACTGATGGCCGGTTCGGGACTGGTCCGGAATGACGGGCTATGACGACCAGGATTACGGTCAACAGTGCAAAAGCGACGGAGACACCCACCCAGGCCGAAATGCCCACCTGACCTATGACTCCCAGCCTGGAGGGGGCAATGGCATGGGCCAGCAAGGCCGCGCCCGCAAGAGCTGACACCAATCCTGTGACTGCCGCAAACCGACTCCAGATGTTGGCATGGGCTATCTGAATAGGACGCTCGTCCATACCGGGGTGGGGAGGGTAGGAGGCTGGCAGACCCTCGTCATACCCGCTGTCCGCCAGCCGCTGATCCAGCTGGTTGAATCCATCGGCCATCGACTTCGCCACCTTTCACGGTTGGTTTCAGTCTATGGGGACGGACACATACAGACTAGCGACTCCGGCCAATGCTTCACCATCCCAACATCCTGCCGGGCTGATAGATGGGCCTAGTCAGAACCGCATAGTTACTTATCGCCGCGACGTTCGGCACCAGCACAGGCCCGATGATAGCGAAAAGTCCCAGAGCTCAGTTGGCGTTCAGCCCTTGATGTCTCGAGGATCCTTCTTGCCTATGGTGCGCTTGTCGCGGATTTTGTTGCCACCCTTGTTATGGATATTGACCTCACCACCGCCGGACCGGTCTGCAAAGACCTTGGCCTGCTTGGTGGCCTCCGCCTTGGTAGCAAAAGTGCGAGAGACGCGTGAAGCACCGGCCCGCTTGACTGTCCAGAGATCGCGATCCCCGTCGTATTGCACGTGATAATCAGCCATGATGGCCGTCCTTTCCATACTTCCCTGTACCCCCTCATCTTCCACTGCCCGGCCTGAGGCACCGTGCTTCGACACTCCGGAAGTTTCAGGAATATTGTTCAACAAAGACACAGCCCTGTGTAGCAACTCCTGTCTCAAATACGAAGTGACTTTCTAGTTAGAACGAAATCCGGCTATAACTCGACGTGGTCCTGCAAATACCGAAAAGCACACGCATGACTTCGGCCACGTCGAGGTACGAATAAAACCTGTTATGAACTACTTCCAATGAATACAAATTGGCTATTGTCGAATAATTTGGCTCAAGCAGAACAGTTCGAACTTCTCACGCGTCAGCACCTGGTTACAAGAAAAGCGGGAATCAGCGTATCGAATTAGCACTAACAACCGACTGCAGAGAACCGTCCGGCTCTGCACATGCAAGTGAGTTCATAACATTAATCGACTGAGCAGTGAACATCACCAAACCTGAACGCTTTTCTATAATTACATCCTCAACATCAGTCGAATTTCCACGACGGATTTTCCCAATGTGCATCGGCATCTTTGATTCCGTAGGAGTCAACGATCTTGAAGACAGACCAGAATTGAAGGATAAACTCTTAAATCAAGGAAACGGCTGAATTCCAGTTCTAAACGACAAAAGCTATCTGACGAAGAAATACGAAATGCCATGCCTCTTAAACTGATGCTATGAGACAAAAGAAATGGACCATACCTGCCCTAATAGCAGGTTCAGTCCTCTTTTGCGTTATTCCATACCTCTACCAATGGGTTACCGGCAACAACTCCGACTGGCAGGCGTGGTGGGCTTTTGGCACCTTCCTCATCGCCCTTATCGCAGCCATCATCGCTTATAAAGAGTACAACGCCCATATCAGCGCAACGGAGCCGCTCATCATAGTTCGCATTGCAAAAATGAAGGGCAGCACCCTTGATACGGTGTTTCTCACCAACGTAGGCGGTTCCATTGCCCTCGATATCAAATTTTCGCTTTCGCCAGGAATAAGTCTAAAAAGCTATGCAGGCGTAGAATATCTGGCCCGAAATCTTCCAAAACTGAAGCCAGACGAAGAAACCATTATTATCGACGCACAACACTTGACCGCAGTTCAACTCTTAGTAGGATCAAACCGTTCTCGCCAGATACTTCATGTTGAGTGGAAAGACGCATTAGGCCGACAGTACGTGAATGATAATCAAAAGCTTGACTTCGGCATTTATTCTTCCGCGTCTGTCACTGAGGAATAATTTTCAAGAGTATTCTTATCGAGAACCAACGAAAGCCATTTAGGAACAAGGCGCTTTGCAGAGATATACAGACTTGATAAGCTTATGACCAACAAATATCCACGTAAGCACCTCATATTCCATATGTCAGATCTGTGGAATAAGGCGCGATCTCAGAAAAAGCCGGATCACGTCAATAAAAGCTCATATATGCGAATATAAAAGGTTTGAAATTCTAATCTTTATTGACGCGCTTGTAAATCAGACTGGAGCGGGCGACGGGAATCGGACCCGCCTCTGAAGCTTGGGAAGCTTCCATTCTACCAATGAACTACGCCCGCAAATCCGGCTACCGGGGTCAGGCCTCGGCCAACCGCATGCGAGTCACCATGGTAGCAGGTCTCGGCGATGTGCGCGAATCACCAACTCCGAGCACGGTTGCGAGCAAGGTCTTCAACCCACTTTCAGACAGTGCCGTCAGGCTCAATCAGGTCGGCCACTACTGTGGAGCAGGCCCCGAGCAAGGCAGCATCCTCCCCCAAGGCCGAGCGGTCAACCACAAGAGGTCGCCGAAAATCAGTGGCCAGGGCATCGTTCATAGTCTTCTCCATGGCGCTCAGGAAGATGCGGTTGACCACCCTGGAGTCCCCTAGAACAGTCACGCGAGGAATGTCCATAAGGCCGGCGGGCATGGTCAGAACGCGGCCCAGCAGTTCACCAGCCCGCCGCAGAATGCTTGCCAGATTGTCAGGATCCCGATCCATCGCAGCAGTCAGCCTGGGAACGCTAATCAAGGATTCCAGGCAGCCGCGCTTGCCGCAGCGACACTGAGGACCAGTTGGATCCACCACTACATGACCGATCTCACCGGCTGCACGGTTGCAACCGGTCACCAGCTCGCCAGAGACCAGCAACCCTGCCCCGACTCCGTTGCCCAGGTGGACCAGCAGCAGGTCGGATTGACCTGAGCCGAACTGCCGCTCGGCCAGGACCTCGTTGTTGGCATCGTTGTTGACCGTCACCTCCAGGCCTGTCTTCTCGTGCAGATAGCCGCGCAGGTCGGTCTGAACCCAGCCCAGGTTGGTGGCATCGTCCACCACGCCTTCAGCACTGACGATGCCGGGACTAGATACGCCTATGCCCATGATGGGATGGGCCGCCCGTTGCATCAGCGAATCGGACAACTCCCCCACCAAGTCCAGGGGAACCTTGCCGTCAGTGGTCAGAGGGATCTCTTCACGCGCCACCACCTGTCCGGTCAGGTTGAGCACCGCTCCCCTAAAGACATAAGGAGTGGAAAGGTCCAGGGCCAGGATGCTTCGCCCGTCGGGATTGATGCGCAATAGCCGTCCACGCTTGCCCGGCCCGGTGGATTTGCTATAACCAACTTCCATGAGCAGATGCTCACCCAGCAGCTCGGCCACGATGTCCGATATGGCGACCCTGGTCAGCCCGGAGGCTCGGGCCAGGTCAGCCCTGGTCATACTGACATCAGGATAGAGCAGCCTAAGCAGGATGGCTCGGTTGTGTTGCCGCACCGACTCAGGCAACGCCTTGGACAGGTTGCCGGTATTGATGGTCATGATTCACCTGACGATAAATAATGCGGGGACGGGGACCCGCCGTGGGGATTGGGCCTTGAACCCCGTGACCGCGCCCATCCATACTTGCATCTTATATTGTAAACGCCCTTTTCCGGGCAGGCTCAGACCTCGTCATTGCGACACCAGAGCGGTTCATTTTTCAAGACTGCGCACTAGCATCATAGACAAGACAACGGGGCAGCCAGTAAAAAGTTCAGTTTCCTAACAATTACGTGTTAGGCTGTGAACAGATACCAGAAACAGCTGCATCCCCTCGCTGAGCAAAGGAGCGATCGCCATGACCACCACACCGAACCATTCGGGAGTCTCACCGTCCACCACAAATCCCCGATACCTGCTGGGCAACGAAGCCAACCGCATCTTCATGGCCTCGCAAACCTATGGCTTCCTGGACTTCGGGCGGGGGTTCCCCACCGAGCAGGGCGGCGCCGGCTGGCTCAATGACGACGGCAGCATCGACCCCGAGCAGGGAATCCAGACCTGGATCACCTGCAGGATGACCCATGTCTACGCCATCGGCAGCCTCCTGGGCTACCCGGGCGCATCGGAGCTGGCCCACCGCGGTGTTCAGGCCCTTCAAGGCAACCTACACGACGACGAACACGGCGGCTGGTACCCCTCGGTCTCCTGGCAGGGCCAGCCCGAGAGCGGCAAGACTTGCTATACCCATGCCTTCGTAGTCCTGGCTGCCTCTTCGGCCATGCTGGCGGGCGACCCTGACGGACAGGACCTGTTGGATCAGGCGCTGGAGATCTTCAACCGCTACTTCTGGGATGACGACAAGGGCCTGGCCGTCGACACCTGGGACAGCGGCTTCACCCGTCTGGACCCCTACCGGGGGCTCAACGCCAACATGCACAGCACCGAGGCCTTCCTGGCCGTGGCCGATGCCACCGGCAAGGAGGATTATCGCGAGCGCGCCGGTCGCATCATCGACCAGGTCATCAGCTGGGCTGAGAACAACCAGTGGCGCATCCCCGAACATTTCAACAGCGACTGGCAGGCCGACCTGGACTACAACCAGGACAACAAGGCCGACCAGTTCAAGCCTTACGGGGCCACGCCGGGCCACGGAATCGAATGGGCCAGGCTAATCACCCAGTACGCCCTAAGCAGGTTCGATCGGGAGGCCGACCGCAGCCGCTACATCGAGGCAGCCGAGCACCTGTTCGCCAGGGCTGTTGAGGATGGCTGGGCCGCCGACGGGGCCGAAGGCCTGGTCTACACCACGGACTGGCAGGGCCGCCCGGTGGTCCACGACCGCATGCACTGGACCCTGGCCGAAGCCCTGAACACTTCGTCCACTCTCTACGCAGCCACCGGCAAGGCCACCTACGCTGACTGGTACGCCACCTTCTGCAGCTATGTAGACCACTATCTGATTGATCACCAAGGCGGATCCTGGTGGCATCAGCTGGATGCCGACAACCACGTGATCGGCACGGTCTGGCCCGGCAAGTCCGACCTCTACCATGCCTTCCAGTCCACCCTGATCCCCTACAACGACCCGGCGGTCTCCATCGCTACGGCCATCAAGAAGGCTTGCGGACAGGGGCAGGCGGAGCAGGATCAGGCCCGCTGAAATCCATGGCAGCATCGACCCCGCATCCCGAGGCGGATACAGATAGCGTCCAGGCCGGTCCGATCAGCCTAGGAATTGACATTGGCGGTACCAAGATCGAAGGCGTGGCCATAGACGGCGACAAGCGCCTGCTGGCTTGCCACCGAATACCCACGCGCAAGGGTAACCAAGCGGTTCATGACGACACCGTGACACTTATCCACCACCTACTGGATCCGGTTGGCCTGAATCGGGGGCCGGTCACCGTAGGCCTGGGGATCCCGGGGCGCGTGGATGCAAACCGTGGAATGGTGGACGACGCAGTCAATCTGGGAATCCGCCACATGGCTCTGGGCCCTGCCGTTGCCAAGACGACCGGTCTGCCCGTCCGCGTCGAGAACGATGTCAACATCGCTGCTCTGGGAGCCGCCTCGCAGGCTGACAACACCCTGATAGCCCCTGGAACCACACCCCACTCCGAAGCTGCCCGGGACCAGGTCCGACGACCAGCATCAGAGCCTGGGCGTGACGGACCCAGGGCCCTGCCCGACCAGGACGACCACGTAGTGGCCTTCATCAACCTAGGCACCGGTCTGGCAGCGGGCATCATCCGTGAGGGTCGGATCGAACACGGAGCCAGCGGGGCAATCGGCGAAATTGGCCACATCTCAGTGGATGCCCATCAGTTCCCCTGTAAGTGCGGCCAGTGCGGCTGCCTGGAGACCGTGGCCTCAGGTGCGGCAGTGGAAACCCTTTGGCCGGGAATCGCCCACCCCCTGCCTGACCTGATTGCCCAGGCAAGCAAGGGGAACCAGCACGCCAAGGAAGTCCAGGACATCATCGGCCATGGCATTGCCCTGGCTGTCCAGATCGTGGCCCTGGCTATCGACCCTGCAGTCATCATCTTGGGCGGTGGCATGAGCAAAACCGGCCAGCCCCTGCTGGATCTGGTCACCGAGCATCTGAATAAGAGCGCGGCCTGTAGCCACTTCATCGCCTCGCTGAGGCTACCCGACCGGTTGCGCCTGGCCCCAGCCGACCTGCCCATCGCAGCCATCGGTGCCGCCTTGGCAGGACGCATGGCAGCCGACAGCCGCCCATTTGAGCTTATTGGAAAGGAAATCGCATCATGACCGAAATCATCATCGTCAAGTCCCAGGAGGAAGCCGGGAAAATCTATGCCCGCTGCACAGCCGACCTGATCCGGCGCAAGCCTGACTGCGTGCTGGGTCTGGCAACGGGGTCCAGCCCCCTGGCGGCATACCAGGCGCTGGCCGACCTAGTTCACAAGGAAGGTATCGATGTCTCCCAGGTGCGCGGATTCGCCCTGGACGAGTACGCTGGCCTGGATCCGGCCCACCCCCAGTCCTACCGGTCCACCATCAACCGGACCGTGGTCGAGCCTCTGGGCCTGGACCCTGCCAAGGTGCAGGTGCCAAATGGAAACCTGGACACCATCAAGGACGCTGGCCGTGTGTACGACCAGGCAATCAAGGATGCCGGCGGAGTCGACCTGCAGATCCTGGGCATCGGCACAGACGGGCACATTGGCTTCAATGAGCCTGGATCCTCCCTGGCTTCGGGCACCCGCATCAAGACACTGACCGAGCAGACCCGCATCGACAATGCTCGATTCTTCGACAATGACATGGATCAGGTGCCCACCCACTGCATCACCCAGGGAATCGGGACCATCCTCAAGGCACGCCAGCTGGTTCTCCTGGCCTTTGGTGCCGGTAAGGCGGAAGCCGTTGCCGAGAGCGTAGAAGGCGGCATATCGTCCTTCTGCCCGGCCTCCGCCCTCCAGATGCACCCCCACGCCACTGTGATCGTGGACGAGGCCGCCGCCTCCCGCCTGCGCAACCGCGACTACTACAAGTGGGCATACGCCAACAAGCCTGACTGGCAGTCCATCTAGAAGGCAAACCAAACATGTCCAAGGAAGCATACGAGTCGGCGGGGCTCGCGGTTGAATCATCCCTCCACGGACCGGTCCATCCCCTTGTCCTGACTGGCGCAAGGCTGATAGACGCTCGAGGAATCAGGGAAAACAGCTGGATTTTGGCTCTGGATGGCAGGATTGAGCAGGTCGGGCAAGGCAGAGAGAGCCTGGAATCCGCCCTGAGGGCCGCTGGCCTGCCCAGCCTGCCGCCCTCCTTCCAGCCTGGATCAGATACCCATGACGTGAATGCGGACGGTGCTGAGTTCATCGATGCAGCCAGCTTCATCCTCACCCCCGGGTTCATCGACATCCACTCCCACGGCGGCTGGGTTCACTCATTTGACGACGGCGAAGAGGCCATTCGCACAGCCAGGGCCTGCCATATGGTCCATGGAACAACCAGGCAGGTGCTCAGCCTGATCACCAATCCGGTCGACACGATGTGCACCAATCTGCGCTCAGTCAAGAGGGTCATGGACTCCAGACCCGACGTGCTGGGCGCCCACTTGGAAGGGCCCTTCATCGCACTCTCCCGTAAGGGCGCACATGATCCCAAGTGCCTGCGCGATCCTGAACCAGCAGTTCTTGACAATCTCCTGGAGGCTGCCGACGGTTGCATACGCCAGGTGACCCTGGCCCCCGAGCGCGACCATGGCTACGAGGCCATATCCCGCCTGGCCGAGTCCGGTGTGGTGCCTGCGGTTGGCCATTGCGATGCCGACTATGACCAGACCCGCCGCGCATTCGATGCCGGCGCCCGTATACTCACTCATGTTTTCAACGCCATGAACGGCATCCACCACCGTCAGCCGGGCCCCATTCCAGCCGCCGTGGAGGACCGCCGGGTTACGGCCGAGCTGATCAACGACGGTTTCCATGTGCAGGACCCCTGCGTCGACCTGGCCTTCAGGCTCTTCCCCCATCGGATAGCCCTGGTCACCGACGCCATGGAGGCCACCGGCTGCGAGGACGGCGCCTACAAGCTGGGTTCCCTGGATGTAATAGTGAAGGGCGGCCACGCCCGTCTGACCTCCAACGGGGCCATCGCCGGCTCAACCCTGACCCTGGATGTGGCAGTCGGCAGAGCTATCCAGGCCATCGGCCTGCCAGCCCCCCAGGCCGTGGAAGCCGCCACGCTGACACCTGCCCGGGCCCTGGGACTGGACCGCTCCAACCCGATCACCGGTGCTCCGCTGGGTCTGCTGGCACCCGGCTATGCGGCCGACCTCCTCCTCCTGAACCCGGCTGACTGGTCCGTCAAAACCATGGTCTGTAACGGGCACAGAATTCAGCTTTGAATCGACCTCAGCGGCTCCTCCTACTCCGACCCGGACAGAAGGAGCCGCTCTATATCCTCTTGATCCATATGGGGATAGGAACCGCAAATCCTCCCATCCTGCATATACAGAATTCTGTCGGCCCTGGAAGCCACCCTGGCATCATGAGTAACCAGAAGGCTGGCCTTGAGTCCCGCACTCATGGCTGCTTGGATGGCATCAAGGGTGTCCTCACGGGCTCTGGGATCCAGATTGCCGGTGGGCTCATCCGCGAAGAGAACCTGCGCATCCATGATCATGGCCCGAGCGATGGCCACCCGCTGCTGTTGACCTCCTGACAGCTCGCCCACCTTTCGCCTCATTACACCGGTCGGCAGGTCCACACAGGCCAGAGCCCGACGTACAGCACCATCATCGGTGGCTGAACCATTCAAGGACCGCGGCAGGATGATATTCTCGGCGACCGTCAAAGAATCGACCAGCATGTAATCCTGAAAAATGAAGGCGAATTCGGTCCTGCGAAGCCTTGCCCGGCGAAAATCCGGCTGCCGAGCAATATCCCGATGCTCATACCAAATCTGACCTCGCAAGGGGGTCAGGATGCCGGCAAGCAGCTTGAGCACAGTGGACTTCCCGCATCCCGAGGGTCCAATCAGGGCCGTAATACAGCCATCTTGCAATTCTATATTGACTGGCCCGATTTGAGGTGCCAGCCCATTCCTGTCATACGACTTTCCCAGCAGACGATGCCTGCGTCGTCCATTTTCCGAGTAGTCGTAGCAAACGGACCTGGCCCGCAAGACCGTACCGCCACCATCCGGGCCCACACCCTGGGCAGTTACCTGAGATTTTCTTGCATCCCATCCATCATGTCCTGTTTCCATACATCCCTCCTTCTCACGCCCAGCCTTCTTACACGCAATTTTCAAAACATCCGCTCACAACCGCCGAATGTAAGACTCCGTCTCATTTCATGGCGCTCTCACTTATTTCCAGTCCACCACAGGCTGCTTTGCTCATCCCTGACAGACCAGACGAACATAGGAAATCATGTGGGCGACCAGGGCCACCAGCCCCATCGCCAGGACCACCGCCAGAAGCAGACCCAGCTGCCCAGCGGGACAGTAAAAGGAGATACCTCCATAGAGTTCGACTGACTGCGGGTGAGAGCAGAGGTTGACAACCAGGAGCGAACCGGCGCAGGCCAGCAGGAAGGCCGGCAAGACTTCGCTCAGGTACCTTAACGTCCCACTGCATCCGTACCGCCAGACTCCCAAATCAAGAAGGACGGCCACGGCCCTGGTCCTACGCCTCTCCTCAACCATGGTGAAGATCAGCGACAGGACGCCCACGGCACATATGACCAAGACCGGGTAGACGATGACGGCCATTTCCTTCATCCCCTCCCCTCCGGTCTGTGCATAGATCTTGCCAGTCGGCAGATTCGCCACCCATGCTTCAGCCGTCTGGTCAACGACCCCTGTCGGCACCTCCCGGCCACCCACCTGTGACGAAACCAGAGCCAGGGGAGTGCGCCCGCCCCAACGTTCATATCCGGTCTTCCATGCATTTCGGGAGGTAGAAGTAGATAGATGCGAGGGGATGAAATACTGACCCATTCCACCCGGCAGGTCAGCTATAGCCGCAATCCGACTCCGTCGAGCTGGTCCATTCCCATCATCAATACAGACCGGCGCGCCGAGGGACAGACCCGCACCCACCTCCGGACTGGAAGCCACCACCCCATCGAGCCCGTCCAATCCTGTACTATCCCGCGCAGGATGCAGAGCTGCCGACGGAAAAATCCGACTGAGATCGCCATCTATTTGAAGGCGTGAGGCACCACGATAGTAGGAGGCGGCCCGGCGTATTTGCCGGTCGCATCCCGCACCGTCCTTTGCCATAGGCACAACGGTGGCAGGAGCCAGAATAAGAGGATCAGTATCGCGCGACCGAACATAGGCAGCCCAATGATCCAGGGCCCCTCGGTCACTGCCGACCGGGCTGATCACAGACCCTCCTGCCAGAGCCGTGGTCAGAGAGGCGCGCGCATTGGCATCGCTGTATCCCAAGAAGCCGAAAAGTCCGCAGGCAACTGCAGTGGCGACGACCACCATCGTGAAGAGCGAGGCCGCCCTAGTGGTCTCCTGATTGCGCAAAGCCAAGGTGACCACAGGACCTTTTGGGTAACCCGCCATGATGACCCCCGCTGCTCGGTTCAATAGGGGTCTGCCCACTCTTATCAAGGCCCATGCCAAGAGAGGAATCAAAAAGATGCCCATACCGCCGGCGGCCGCTCCAGTCCCCTTTAGGTAGATCATCATGCAAGTCGCAAGGACCACCAGGAGCATGGCCGCAGTAGACAGGGCGCGGTGCCGTCTCCCGGAAGAGCGGGGCATGGACTGCAAATCGGGCCGAGCTCGGATGACACTCGCTGCAGCCAATATGGCGCCCAGACATTGGCACAAAACGGAAAGCAGGACCGTCATAAGAATGGAGGAGAGGTTTGGCAGGATGCCATGCTCCGGCAAAAGCATGTCCAGCCGTGCCATGGCAGGCCTTGCCAGAGGCTTCATCAGCTCGCCCAGAGCCACGCCAATGAGGCCTGAGAAGGCAGCCATGAGACCTTGGACGGCCAGTATCGAGCCCAGGAGCCGACAGGGGGAGGCGCCCAGCAGACGGATGCGCATGAGCCTGTCCCATTGAGCAGTGAAGGCATGGTCGCTGATGGTCTTGGAAACGGAAGCTGAAGACGTCAGAAAGATGGCTACCATGACTACCGGAGTGGTCGAATCGGCACCCTCTCCTCCCCGGACCATAGCCTCAAGAACCAGGAGAATCAAGGCCATGGGACAGGCTCCAGCCAGGATGTTCAGGATTTGCAGGCCGCGGTTTCCCCTCCACAAGGAATTCACCAGGCGAATGTACCCGATCCTAATACTCCGCCCCTCAGCCCCTTCCGTTCCGGGTCCTTTCCTTTCACCGCCTATTGCTGCCCATTGCATAGGGCCAAGCTATATCGACGGATAGTGGAGATGCTACCGACAGATGTCACCATCAGGAGGACAAATGTCACTGCGTCCGCTGCACTGCAGAAGTTACCTGCAAGAATCCGCGGTCAATGGAAGGGAGAGTATTACCCGGGTACCTCGGGAAGACTCCGCTGTCTCTGCCGGTCCTACCTGCAAGAAGCCGCCCAAGTCCTTTACCCTCTGCTCAAGGGAGGACAGGCCGAAGCCCGGCACAAACCGACCAGACCCTTTGCCAGGACCCACCCCGTCGTCCGTCACACACAGGCGAAGGGTTCTCGGTGCCAGATCAATAACAATCGAGGCGGAGGAGGCATGTGCGTGACGGACCACGTTGGTCAAAGTCTCCTGCAAGGCCCGGTAGATAAGGACCTTATTCTGCGATGACAGGCCCTCCAGGCTCCCATTCACCGTAGCGGTCACATGCAGACCTGTGGATTCAAAGGAGTCTGCCAGACCGACAATCGACTCCTTGGTCAGCTCCCCGCCAAAGGCAGCCGGGTTCAAAGCCCTGGCCTGCTGACGTACCTGAGCCAGTGCCTTCTTATCGATGTCTTCGGCCTTGATCACATGGGTGAGGGCCCGGTCGATGGATGAACCCTTGTGCAGGGTCCTTTGCGCCGCCTCAAGCTCCATGTGCATGGCCGATAGGTACTGACCAATCGAATCATGCATCTGCGAGGCCATCTCTGCCCGCTCCTTAGCTAGGGCCAGGCTTTCTATTGTGAGCGACTGCCTGGCGAGCTGCCGGTTCTTTTCAATGAGCAGACGGCTGGCCCGTGCGTAAAAGAGGAAAGCCACCGCGAAGAAGACGATCAGAGCCAGGTTCAGGACCGTATCGCCCCAGGAGTCCCGTCGCCATTCTCCCCTCCATGCCATATGCAGAATGTAGACCCCTATTTCCCCTCCTACTGCGACCCAGGTCCAGATCTCCGGAAAGGCGAAGAGAACATCCACGGTCACGATGGTGGTGAGAAACATCTGCGGCGGATTGTCGAAGAGAGTGGCTGCCAGACAAACCGCGATGAGAAGGCCCCCACAAATGAGGGCAGGAATACGTCGCCGAATCAGCCTATAACCCAGCCAGGCCGACACCATGACCGTCTGGAAGAGGAAGAAGTTGAGAGGATTGCCATATTTTGACCACAGGAAGGAGCAGCAGAACGAAGCGACCTCCACCAGGCCCACGTATGGGAGGGACCCTGGTTTCCGCTCCTGAGACGACTCAGTTTCTGACAGGCTCATGACCGCCTTGAGGTCATGGCCAACTCGGTGCGATTGCGCACGCCGGTTTTGTCGAAAATGCTACTGACGCGGTTTCTGACCGTGCCCAGGGACAGGCAGAGATGATCGGCAATCTCCCTGTTGGTTAAACCAGCCACAATCATGTCGATGATCTGACGGTCAGTCCGATCGAAGTCGTCGGCTACGTTGACTCCTCCCGCTGCTTTGACAAGCTGCGACGGTTCGCCTTCCCTGCTGATGAGGTCCATCAGCCTACCCGACTCTGCAGTCCCGAGGACGCGTTCACCCCTATAGACCCTATGCACGGTGCCGATGATCTCCTCTGCATCGGCGTCTTTGAGCAGGTGCCCATATGCTCCAGCCTTGATGCTTCCCACAAGGTTCTCATCCTCGTCGAATGCCGTCAGTGCGATGCATCGGGCTTTCAGTCCTCTCTTACGCAAGATGTCGATGAGGCGAATCCCGTCAATGTCAGGCATACGGCAGTCAACCAGGGCCACAT
Organism: Bifidobacterium polysaccharolyticum; assembly: GCF_016101585.1. GTDB lineage: Bacteria > Actinomycetota > Actinomycetes > Actinomycetales > Bifidobacteriaceae > Bombiscardovia > Bombiscardovia polysaccharolytica. The sequence continues at coordinate 103,340 of NZ_JACFQG010000005.1, read as the reverse complement.
CGACATCTCTCAGGCGAGGGTGCTCCAGAAGCTCCCGGGCACTGGCTGCATCCGCGACAATCTTGATATCGTCCTCATCAGCCAGTATCGAGACCAGTCCTGCTCTGACCAGCTCCTGATCGTCGACGATGGCCAGATTGATGGTCTCCGTCATCCCAGGCATCATCTCCTATCGACAGGGACGTAAAACTGCTCGACCTCTCAGTACCCCACCTGAGCTCCATGCCCGGAATTCACCTGGGTCTGCCCCATCTCCTGACTCATCTGCATCAGGCGGGCGATGCGCTCATCGGTGGGCGGATGAGTGGAGAAGAGCCTGCTGAATCCCTTGACGGAAAAGGGATTCTCGATCATCATGGCAGCGGCGCTCTGGGTGCCGGCGGTCTGCGGCATAGGCGCAGCCTGAGACCCGTAGGATATTTTGTTCAGCGCCGACGCCAGAGCCGCCGGGTCCCCAGTCAGCCGGCTGCCGTCCTCGTCGGCGTCATATTCACGGGTGCGCGAAATGGCCATTTGGATCAGGGAAGCACCCAGAGGGGCCAGAATCGAGCTGATCAGCACGCCCAGGAGGCCGAAGACGCCGGAATCACTATCCCTGTCCCGGCTGTCACCGCCGAAATACATGAGGGAGTAACCCAGGTAGGTGATGACCGTAGCCATGGCCGAAGCCACGGCAGAGGTCAGGATGTCATGGTTGTAGACATGCATGAGCTCGTGGCCCAGCACCCCGCGAATCTCTCGCTCGTTGAGGATGCGCAGGATCCCCTGGGTGCAGCAGACGGCAGCATGGCGCTCGTTGCGGCCTGTAGCGAAAGCGTTGGGCGAGTCAGTGGGTGCAATGTAGATGCGGGGCATGGGCTTGCCGGCTCTCCCCGACAGTTCTCGGACGATCCGGTAGAGGTCGGGAGCCTCCTGCTCGCTGACCGGCCGGGCATGCATGGAGGCGATCGCCACCTTGTCGGAGAACCAGTAGGATCCGAAAGTGGTGGCCAGGCCTATGAGGATATAGATGCCCAGCGTCCCCTGGCGACCGCCGGTCAGCCACCAGATGAGCATGATAACGGCCCACATAAGGGCGAACAAAAGCGTCGTTTTCAGGCCGTTGAAATGTCCGTGAACCTTCAGCTTGCCATTCATGGGTTCCATGGTAGACAATGCCGCTGAATTTTTGCTGAACGACCGCTGAAAAGATGGGACTGCCGGGCTCCTCCCCTACTGTCTGCTCAGAACAGGCCTGGTTGGCTCGCAGCCTTTCTCCTGCTTTTAGGCTCAGAAGGAACATATTGGGCCTTCTTCAACCTCCCGTTGGCATCGAAGAACCGGCGAAGATTCATGGTCTTCACCCCAAACTGGTCTGCGATGTTAGGAATCCTGGGCTCTTTCTTCATGTGCTGTCCCTGTTGTAGCGGAACCCGGGCCTCATCCGTCACAATGACCGCCCCCTCGACCTTGGCCACGGCAATCAGCCAGGGATCCGCCTTGCCCTCTGACTCCCAGTATTGGCGCGAGCCTTCCGTATACTGCCCACAGGTGACCAGATAATCCTGGATTTTCGCATAGACCTGTGCATACCTGTCGTCCTTATGACTTATTTGGCGGCCTTTGAACACTGCACGCACCCAAAGATCCAACATATCGGGATCGGCAGCCTGCTCGTTGACCAGCTCGTCGTAGACGACATCCACCATGGCAATCGACCTGTCCTCAGCCAGTTTTTCCATCCATCGCCAGAAGGGGTGGAACTCCTTGTAGTCGAAAGGATGGTTGAGCCGGTAGGAGGCGATGAAGATGTTGGAATCAGGCAGGTAGAGAGTAGCAGTCATATCAGCTTCTTTTCACGAATCAAACCCTGATAAGACTGCGGAGAACGCACCCCCACCAGGTCGAAGCCTTCGGTTGGAGCCAATCTGCCCCCGTCCATGGCGGCATTGACCAGGCGGACGAAACCGGTATCGACCCTGGAGGCGTTGGTCCTGTTGCCATTGCCATGGGATTCCGGATCCTGATGGCGAGTTGCCTTGTCCTGAAGATGCCGATTCATTCGTGTCTGCAGTTCCTCAAGCGTATCTTCGCCAGTCAAGCCGAACTGATGGGCTTGTATGCCCATAGCCAAGGCACTCAGGTGGAAGTCATCAGCTATGGACTCGGCAGCATCGGCCGGTTTTTGCCCCTCTTCCAGCTGCTCTCGCCACACCTGTCGGAAGCGCTCATCGTCGATCACGGCCTTTACCACTGCCCGGTTTATAGCGCGCTCCATGGCCTTGCGATTCCCTTGGCCGCCAATGCCGTCGAAGAGCTCCTGAGTGCCCAGCAGTACGTGGCCCACCTCGTGAATCAGAGTGAAGATCATGCCGTCAAAGGAATCGTTTCTGTTGATGAACACCAGCGGAGCCATGTCGTCGATCAGCACGAATCCACGGAATTCCTGAAGATCCAGTTTTCGAGAACTCACGGAACCCACCTGGGAATTGAGCATGATCATGATGCCCGCATTGGATGCCCGTTCCTTGAGCTGACGGAAACGGTCGATGGAATTGCCGCCCTCCCAGGCAGAGCGCCCATCCAGTCCAAGGGTGGAGCGAAGCGCATCAGCCAGGGCATCGTCATGCTCGGCATCCTGTACCGAACCGACCAGCGGGTTGGCGTCCAAGCCGGACTCAAGCAATTCGTCCCTGGCCCATTCCTGCCTGAATCGCATCTGGTCGATGGTGTCCTGCAGGTTTTTGCTGGGCTGCACAGACGTATTGCCTACGGTACGGTACCGGACCAGAGGCTCAAGGCGACGCTGGGGCACGACCGACCTAACCAAGGCGCCGAAAGGAACATGCAGGGCCCTGCTGAGCTGCTCAACCTTGTTGAAGGATACGGACACGGGTTCCTTGGATTCCAGCCAATCCGGCAACTGGCCAAGCCCCCGGCGCCGGGACAGGGCCACCGGATCGGCATCACTCTCCTCAACGGCCCACTGCAGGGTTGCCGGATAGAGAGTCAGATTAGCCATGCCACGCTCCTTCGATTCCGTGAGGGGCTCTAACGACAATGATAGCTGCGCCGAGTCTATCCGTCCGCTGTGAGCACCCGGTAGCCAGATCAAGAAACAGGGCCTGGACGTGGTTTATGAAACCTCATCCAGACCCTGCCACTGACGGCCTAAGACCGATCGCCTACTCGCCGTGGGCGAGCTGGCGGAGCTGGTCTGGATCGATGACCTTGATGTGCTCGCGGCCTACCTTGGCACCCTCAGCCCGCTCGTAGGCATCCACCCGCTTCCAGCCGGCGAAGTCGATAGGCTGGATGCCCTTGCCCGCCAGAAAACGGTCAATTGAATCGTCGTCCCGGTCCTGGGCAAAGCGGCCGCGAGTCGGGCTGGCGGCCAGGTCATCCAGCATGTTGCCGATGGTCTCCAGGGCATCGGACTTGGTGGATCCGATCAACCCCACAGGTCCTCGCTTGGCCCAGCCCGTTGCGTAAAGACGGTCGATGGGTCGGCCGTCCTGCCCTTCGGGAGCAGTGGTCACGCGACCATGGACGTTGGAAAGGGTGTAGCCGGAGAAGTCATAAGGAACGCCGGGAACCTCGGCAGGCTTGTAGCCGATGGCGTGATAGACGGCCTGTACCGGGTACTCCTCGTACTGGCCGGTCTCCTCCATGGTGCCCTCGGGTGTGACCTTGCTCTTCTCCACACGAATGCCGGTCACCTTGCCGTCCTGGCCGATGATTGCGGCGGGCATCCGGTAGAAGTGCATATAGAAATGGCGGTCGGCGGGGTTGCCTTCGAAGTCGACGCCGCCGTCCTCAGCCATGTCCTCGGCCATCTCCCTAATGGTGAAGAGCTCCTCCAGCATCTGCCGGGTCAGCTTGTCGGCACCGGCCCGGTCGATGGTCTCCTGGTCCAGGTCGAAGTCCTCCTCGTCGATGACGATTTGCACCCCGGGCAGCTTCTCCAGCTCACGCAGCTCCTGGACCGAAAACTTGGCCTGGGCCGGACCGCGACGGATGAACATGTGCAGCTCACGGGCCTGGTTGCCCTGGATCCCCTGGTAGACATTATCGGGGATGTCCGTGCCCAGCAGGTCGTCGGCCCGGCGCATCAGGATTCTGGAGACATCCATGGCCACATTCCCGCCTCCGATGACGGCCACCTGCTTGGCATCTAGGGGCCAGTCCTGGTCAGCGTCAGGATAGCCGTCATACCACTCGACGAAGTGGGCGGCCCCGTGAACGCCATCAAGCTCATGGCCGGCGATCTCCAGAGGGCGGTCGTCCACGGCGCCGGTGGCGAAGAGCACCACATCGTAGCGCTGAAGCAGATCATCCAGGTTGACGTCCTTGCCGAACTCCACATCCGCATAGAGGTGGATCTCGGGGTTGTCCAGGGTCTTCTCCAAGGCGCCGGCGATGTACTTGATGCTGGGATGGTCCGGGGCCACGCCGTAACGGACCAGGCCGAAGGGAACGGGCAGCTTCTCGAACAAATCGATACGGGCCCGGTCGCCCAGACCCAGATCGGCGCCCTTCTCCCGCAGCTGCCGCAGCAGGATGTCAGAGGCATAGACCCCTGCAGGCCCCGCGCCTATGACGGCCACGCGCAGGGGTGAGCCGGCTTCCTCGCCGCGGGCCGGTGCGGGCATGGTGGAATCGTTGACATTATTATCGCTCATGCTTGTCAGCCTAACGCAAAGCGGCGGGCGGAAACAGAGCTAGTCGGGCTCCATCCCCGGGACTTTCACCAAGCGTCGCGAATAGCCTTAGTCCCGGTCTATCAGTGCAGTCAGGGCCCAGAGGATGGAAACCACGTCGATGGCCTCCTGTGTAAAGGCACCCACAACCACCGGAATCAGGTCGAAGGCGGCGCAGAGCATGCCCACCGTGGCCAGGGTCAGCCCCAGCATGACCGCCTGGAGCATGACCCGCTTGGTTCTGCGGGCAATGGTGATCGACCTGGGCAGGCAGGCGATGTCGTCGTTCATGATCACCGCCTGGGCGGACTCGGAGGCGGCCGTAGTGGTCCCGTCGGTGATGGCCATGCCCACGTCGGCGGCGGCCAGGACCGGAGCATCGTTGACACCGTCCCCCACCATCAGTGTGATGGATTTAGTCACTGACTCCCCCAGGAATTTAGACAGCCAGATGTCCCAGAAGGGCTGCCGGTTAGGCTCCTCCCTAGAGGCCTTGGCGATCAGATTGGCCTTGTCCTCGGGGAAGAGGCCGGCATGCACGTCGGTGATGCCCACCTGATCGGCAATGATCCGGGCCGAGTCCTCCTTGTCGCCGGTGACCATGGACAGACGGGTGATGCCCAACTCCCGCAGCTGGGTGATGGTCTGGGCGGCATCCGACCTGGGCACGTCCTTCATGACTACCCTGGCGGCCAAGACCCCATCAATAGAGACGTAGGAGGCCATCTCATCAGGCGCCAGGGGGCCGAATAAATCACTTGAATGCCCGTCAGCCACGAACTGGGCCCTGCCCACCTTGACCTGGTGGCCGTCGACCTGGCCCTGTACCCCGTTGCCGGAGTCCTCCTGGACCTCCCGCGCATGCAGATGGGCCTCTCCCTTGCCCTGTGCCCGCAGTCGCTCCTGGGCGGCGGCCCCGGCCTCGGCTATTCCATTGGCCAGGATGTGGACCGAGTAGGACTCCACAGCACCCGCCATGGCCAGAATCCGGTCCGTATCCACCTTCTGCTTCCCACCGTCTGGCAGGTCAATCTTGGACACCTGGGGACGTTTGACAGTCAGCGTGCCGGTTTTGTCGAAGAAGATATGCGAGACCCGGCCCAGATTCTCGATCACATCCTGGGTCTTGATCAGCAGCCCCGCCTTGGCCAGCCTTCCCGTCCCGGCCATATAGGCCACAGGGGCGGCAATCAGCAGAGGGCAGGGGGTTGCCAGGACCAGAACCTGGGCGAACCGGGTCGGCACGCCGGAGATGATCCAGGCCACGCAGGCGATGATGAAGGCCACCACGGTGAAGGGGACCGCCATCAGGTCGGCTGTTCTGACGACTGCAGCCCGGGAGTTCTGGGCGGAGCGCACCAGGCTGAGGATTCGCTGGTACTGGGAGTCCCGCGCCAGCTGCCGGGCCCGCATCAGGAAGGTGCCCGAACCGTTGACCGCTCCGGACATGACCTGGGCGTCCTGGTAGAGCCTGCGGGGCATGGGCTCGCCGTTGATGGTGGACATGTCCAGGGTGGCGGTCGGGCTGATCAGCTCACCATCAACGGGCACGGTCTCGCCGGGCTTGACCACCAGGAGGTCGTTCAGACGGACCTTATCGACATCCACCGTGCTCCAGTCGCTCTCCTTGGGAAGGGCATGCTCCCCCTCTGGCAACTCTGCCTGGACCACATGGGCCACCTGGGGTGCAGCCTGGACCAGCACGGTCAGGTTGTTCTGCGCCTTGTTCCCTGCGTACTGCTCGATGGCGTCGCCTGAGTAAAGCATGAGGACCACGGCCCAACTGGCCCAGTACTGCTGCACAGCGAGGGTGGAGAGGATGGCGACCACGGCCAGGATGTCCACGCCCACGTGGCCCTGGCGCACGTCATCGATCATCCCCTTGAGGGTATCTACCAACGAGACGGCCACCAGGACGGCGACCAGCCATTGGGCAGCCTGGCGATAGGGGTGCCAGAGCAGGCCCATGACCAGCCCGCAGACCAGCACCACCCAAAGCATGGGGACCTTCTTGGCGAAACCCAGGATTCTTGACATGACCACTTCCCCGCTCCGGACTTGTCTACCTGACAGCCGTAGCCGGATCACGGCTCTCTTCTGCTCTTGACATTTCAAGCCTATACCGCGCCAGGACCAGCGATGGCCGGCGAGTATGACAAGGGGCCGCACCCGCCAAACTGACGGATGCGGCCCCTGGGTTCAGTCCTGGATCACTGCCCGAAGAAGAAGCGGAAGGGATCCATGGAGTCATCGTCGTCGCCCGAACCGCCTTGGTCGGAGTCGCCGTCCTGGCCACTGCCGCCCGAGTTCTTCCTGTTGGTCCTGGGCTTGCCCTGAACGTTCTGCTCTTCACTATCCAAGGTGGCGTTCACCTCGGCGGTCTTGCCGTCACGCACCACCGTGATCTTGACCGAATCGCCGAAGGCTGCAGCCCGGACAAAGCCCAGCAGGGAGTAGTTGTTGTTGACAGCATGGCCATTGAAGGCCACGATGGTGTCCCCAACCTTGATGCCGGCCTTGTCAGCCGGAGAGCCCGAAACCACATTGGTGACCTTGGCGCCGCCGCGGGTGACTCCGTCGGCCTGGGCCGTGCTGCTCTGGATGGTGACGCCCAGGGAGACGTGCTTGGCCTTGCCGTCCTTGATGATCTCATCAGCAACTCGCTTGACCAGGTTGGATGGGATGGCGAATCCGATGCCGATGGATCCCGCCTCGGACTTGGAGGAAGCCATGGATGCGATGGAGGAGTTGATTCCGATGACCTCGCCGGCCGCATTGAAGGTGGGGCCGCCCGAGTTGCCGGGGTTGATGGCCGCATCCAGCTGGATCGCGTTGGTCACGATGGGGTTGTTGTTGCTCTCGTCCATGACCGAGACCGGGCGGTTCAGAGCCGAGACGATGCCGGTGGTGGCCGTGTTCTCGTAGCCCAGGGGGTTGCCGATGGCCATGACGTTCTCGCCCACGGCCAGCTTTTCGGAGTCGGCGAACTTCACAGGCTTCAGGTCGGAGGGCGCCTGATCCAGGCTGAGGATGGCCAGATCGGCAGTAGTGTCGGTGCCGACCACCTTGGCCGTGTACATCTGCCCGTTGGAGAGGGTGACGTGAATCTCCTGGGCGCCATCGACCACGTGGTTGTTGGTGACCACATGGCCCTGGGTGTCGAAGACCGCGCCTGATCCGGCCCCGACCCCGCTCTTGGTCTGCACCTGGATGGAGACCACGGACTCGGAGACCTGCTTGCTGATGCCCTGCCAGTCAGGAGCCTGCCCGCCCTCGACCTTGGCTGTGCCCTGGCCCGAGGAGTTGGAGGAGACTCCGCTCAGCGAGGAGGACGAGGGCAGGGTGATCCATCCGTTGGACAGAGCCGCCCAGCCCAGGCCCAGCATGAGAGCTGCAGCCACCAGGGCAGCCACCACGGCAGTAAAGACGTACTTGCCCGTGCCGCTCAAGTTGCTGTTGGCATGGTTGGCAGGACCGGGCCGGCCGTTGGGACCGCCGGATCCGAAGGGCGCATAAGGGCCTTGGCCGGAGGGTCGGCCACCCTGGGGGTTCTGACCGGCATTCTGGCGAGGCTGAGCAGGCTGGCCATTCTGCCCGAACTGGCCTGGCTGTCCGTATTGTCCGAAGAAGCCCTGCTGAGGACCGGAGCCATACCCCTGGTTGGGCTGCTGGTTTGGCTGCTGCTGACCCTGATTGTTGGCAGGTGGACGCGAGCCTGCTGGCGCGTATGCTCCATACTCGGGCGCAGGCCGATAATAAGGCTGCTGCTGCGTCGGCGCATCCTGCCCCGTGGCCGAGCCACTGGAGGCGGAGGCTGAAGCCCCGGTGCCGCTATCGCCATTCGACCCGTTTTCCGTAGTCGCGGGTCGTGCATCGCCGCCAGGCATGGCAATAGGGGTCGTGGGCCTCTGGTCCCAAGCCTGAGTCTGCTGATCCCCTTCTTCTGGCGCGGGGACTTGAGCAGAGTCGGTCTGGTCTGTGGAAGCTCCCGTCTCCTGCTCTTGACTGGCGGCCCCGCGCTCGATGTGGCTTGGCTGCCAGGACTGATCGTCATCGCCGCCCCTCCAAGGGTCGGCCTTGTGCTCTTCAGCCATTTCTGCTCCTTTGGATCGATGCCGCTGCCTGCTATTCGGTCACGCTTGTCAATCTACCCCGTCGCCCGCGCTTTTTGCTGTTTCCGGCTGACAGGCGAAGCGGGTCCTCGCATGCATTGCTTCCAAGTCTAGAGCCGAAATGCTGAATGTTGTCTGGACATTGTATGAAAGTCACATCGACTGTACACAGGGCACAACAGGACGGTTGGATGTCTTGGATACAGTGGAGCCATGAGCCTGATCACCAACCCGCTGGGAGCCACGCCGGGCCGACCCGGCGACCGAGCCGCATTCTCATTCGAGACCCTGAACCGCCTGTCTGACAGCCCCGATGGCCTGGGGCACAATGGCCGCCGCTACGGCCGCACCGGCATCATCCACACCCCTCACGGAGACATCCATACCCCCGCATTCATCCCCGTGGCCACCCAGGCGGCCATGAAAGCCGTCCTGCCCGAGCAAATGCGGCAGCTGGGCGCCCAAGTGCTTCTGGCCAACGCCTTCCATCTGTTTGAACGCCCCGGCCCTGACATTCTGGACCAAGCAGGAGGCCTGGCCCGGTTCATGAACTGGGACGGCCCCACCTACACCGACTCGGGCGGCTTCCAGGTCCTCTCGCTGGGTGCCGGATTCAAGAAGACCCTGGCCATGGACGTGACCGGCATGAAGTCGGACCAGGTGATCGCCGAAGGCAAGGAGCGCCTGGCCTTTGTGGACGAGGACGGGGTCACCTTCAAGTCCCCGCTCAACGGCGACCGGCACCGCTTCTCGGCTGAGATCTCCATGGGCATCCAACACTGCATCGGTGCCGACATCATGTTCTCCTTTGACGAGCTGACCACCCTGATGAACACCCGCACCTACCAGGAGCAGTCGGTGGAGCGCACCTTCCGTTGGGCCAAACGCTGCGTAGACGAGCACCAGAGGCTGACCCAGGCACGGACCGGCAAGCCCTACCAGGCCCTGTTCGGCGTGGTGCAGGGGGCCAACTATGAGGACCTGCGCCGACGTGCCGCCCGCCAAATCGCCTCCCTGGACTTCGACGGCGTGGGCATCGGCGGTGCCATAGAGAAACGGCTGCTGGGGCAGACCTGCGCCTGGATCTGCGACGAAATGCCCGAATCCCGGCCCAGACACGTGCTGGGTATCGCCGCTGTGGACGATATCTTTGCGGGCGTGGAAAACGGCGGAGACACCTTCGACTGCGTATCCCCCGCCCGTTGTGGGCGCAACGGAGCCGTCTTCACCCGTGACGGCCGCTGGAACATCAAGCGCGCCCAGTTCAAGACTGATTTCAGACCCATCGAAGAAGACTGCGACTGCTACACCTGCACCCACTACTCCCGGGCCTACATCGACCATCTGCTTCGCGCCCATGAGCTCAACGGGTACACGCTGGCCACCATTCACAACGAACGATTCTTCGTGAGGCTACTGGACGAGATCCGTCAGTCCATCGACGGCGGCTACTTTGACGAGTACAAGAAGGAGACGCTGGCCCGGTTCTACGCCCACGGATCCAAGGGCTGAGCCAACACGCCATTATTGCGCTGCATAGACAAACGTGCTAGCCTTTCCAGTTGTCTGCGAACGTGGCGGAATGGTAGACGCGCTGTCTTCAGGTGGCAGTGAGCTGATGCTCGTGAGGGTTCAACTCCCTCCGTTCGCACCAGACAAAACGCCGTTGGCAAGGAATCTTCCTTGTCGACGGCGTCTTTTTATGTCTTGCCTGCCAAGCGGCTTTCACAGGCGAGCGGCGATCATCTCCTTGATCTTCCCATCCTCCGCATTGGCCATGAAGTACTCTGCAAAATGCTCGCCGGAAATGGTCTCTTTAAGGAAGCCCTGATCAATCCGCTCCAGCACCTCTGGCAACGGACGATAGACCTGATTCTTTACATCACGTAGGATGCCGGCATTGCGACGCTCCGGCACCACCCGCTCTTTGGGGTAGCCGCCACCGGCCGGCTCGGCAAAAAGACGCTCGAAAATCAGCTTCAGATTCAGCTCGGCTCCCCAGCCAAACCCCTTGGCGAAGGGGATCGAGAGGGCATTGCCCCCGTTGATCTGGCTGAACAAGTAGGCATCAGTCGGATCCACGGCCAACCCGCAGACCACGCCAGGGAAACTGTTCAGGGCCGTCATGGCCCCCTGGCCGGTTCCGCACCCGCTGATGACAAAATCAGCCGCCTTGCTGTTGAGCAGGATCGAAGCCAGCAGGCCATTCTGCACGTAGGTCAGCTGGCTCTCCCCCTCCTTGCCGTACATGCCATAGTTGAAGGCCTGAAGCCCTTTCTGATCGCAGACCTCCTTCAAGGTCGCGAAAATCAGGGCGTTCTTCGAGGCCTGCGAGTTCTCGTTGATCAACGCTACTTTCATGCTCCGCCTACTCTCCCTCAGCACTGATTGATTTCACTACCCGTCTGAACCCCTGCACCCCCTCGGGCAGGCAGCCCGAAAGCTTCTTACCGCGGCCTTACTGAGGCTGCTTGCCGATATAGGCCAGAATGCCGCCATCAACATACAGAACCTGCCCGTTGACGAAGTCTGAGGCCGACGAGGCCAGAAAGACCGCAGGACCCTGGAGGTCCGAGGGATTCCCCCATCGGGCTGCGGGCGTCTTCGAAACGATGAACTGATCGAAGGGATGCCTGGATCCATCGGGCTGACGCTCGCGCAGAGGCGCGGTCTGCGGGGTGGCGATGTAGCCAGGTCCGATGGCGTTGCACTGAATGTTGGACCCGCCATATTCCGCACAGATGTTGCGGGTCAGCATCTTCAATCCGCCCTTGGCGGCCGCATAGGCCGAGACGGTCTCCCGACCCAGCTCGCTCATCATCGAGCAGATGTTGATGATCTTCCCGTGCCCCTGCTTGATCATCCCCGGCAGGACGGCTTTGGAAACTATGAAAGGTCCGATGAGGTCCACATCCACCACCTTGCGGAAGTCCTCGACAGTCATGTCCAGCATGGGGACCCGCTTGATGACGCCGGCGTTGTTGACCAGAATATCGATGGTGCCGACCTCCCTGTCAATCCGGTCGACCATGTCAGTCACGGCATTCTCATCGGTCACGTCGCAGACATAGCCCCGGGCCGGAATACCTGCCTGCCTGTAGGCCTGGGTCCCCTTGTCCACCGATGAGCGTCTTGAAGCATTGAAAACGATGGTCGCGCCCGCCTCATGCAGGGCGGAGGCTATTGCAAACCCGATCCCGTACACAGCGCCGGTCACCAAGGCCACCTTCCCCTTCAGAGAGAACCTCGACATGGAAAACTCTGCCATGATGACCTCCTCATCACCGACTGTTGCGCTCGCGGAAACTATGTAGGGCATGCCGCATCTGCAGATGTACGGCCGAACAGCACCACCGCTGGATTGGCCTCAAACTATCAGGCAACGACTTCTGCGACAAGAAAGTTGCAGGCGCTTTCAACCTCGTATGTGCAACACTCCGGGCCGAAATTCCAAGGGAAACGGCCGGGCTGCAAAACAGTAGGATGTTCAATGAAACCAGCCCATCAACGAGGAAGGCACCATGGTTCAGACCCGGTCAACACCACTGGAGTATGCCCAGGCAGCGGTCGACACACTCCGCCGCACGTATCCGAACCCGGCCGACCTGCCGCCGATCCACCATTTCCACTACCATCAGGGCGTCCTTCTGTCTGGAGTGCACCAAACCTATCTGATCAACAATGACGAATCCTATCTGGAGTACATAAGGGGTTGGATCGAATCCAACCTGGATGACCAGGGCCACGTGCTCAACCACGATCCCGTATGCTTGGACGACATCCAGCCAGGCATCCTCCTCTTCCCCCTTTATGACCATTTCGGATCCTCCCGGTACAAGACCGGCCTGGACCAGTTGGCCGACGACCTTGAAGCCTATCCGAAGAACGACGAGGGCGGATTCTGGCACAACGACGGAGTACCGCGGCAGATGTGGCTGGATGGGCTCTATATGGGTGGCCCCATGATGGTGGAATACGGTACCCGCTTCGGACGCAGGAATCTGGTGGACGAGGCCGTCAGACAGGCCCTCCTGATGCAGAGGAAAACCCGCGTACCTGAAACCGGGCTCTGGCGGCACGCCTATGATCCGGATCGGAAAGAACCCTGGGCCGACCCTGTAACAGGTCTCTCCCCCGAATACTGGGGGCGTTCCATCGGCTGGGTACCCATGGCAGTAGTCAATGAACTGGAACTGCTGCCGCAGAGCCACCCGGGGCGCGAGGATCTGCGAAACCTGGTCCGCGACCTGCTGACCGCAGTCTGCCGCTATCAGGGCCCCGACGGCCGTTGGTGGCAGGTTCTCGACAAGGTCGGCCAGGCGGGCAACTGGCCTGAGAACTCTTGCACCTGTCTCTTCGTGGCCGCCATCTGCAAGGCCGTAGACCAAGGCATTCTGGACAAGGCCTATCTGGAAGTAGCCAACAAGGGGTATGAGGGGGTCATAACGAGCCTTGAGTGGCAGGGAGATGACCTCCTCATCGGCGACATCTGCGTAGGAACCGGCCCCGGCAGCTATGAGGAATACTGCCAGCGACCCACCAGCATCAACGACATGCACGGGGTGGGCGCCTTCCTGCTCATGTGCGCGGGAATGGAACGCATCCGGGTCTAGTCTGCTGACTGTTGTATTTCCTCGTCCGCTTCAATGTCCTGGTCGTCGAAGACCTTGCGGCCCTGGTAAAGGTCCAGGTCCAGCTCGTTCTCGGTCCTGGCCACGATGACTGCCGTATTGGCGGCACCAGCCACGTTCACCAGCGTACGGCCCATATCCACCAGCTGGGAAATAGGCTGCATGATAGCGATGAATGGTACGGGCAGGCCAGCCGCCGTGAATAGGGAGGTGGCGGTGATCGTGGCTGTGCCGGGCACGCCTACCGTCCCGACGGAAACCACCAGGGCAAAGACGATCAGGAGGGCGAAACGCAGGGGGGAGTAAGGAATCCCCTGTGCGTTGATGGCGAAGACCGCCAGGAGAACGGGCCAGAGTCCGGCGCATCCGGGCATGCCCAGATTGGCTCCCAGACTAGCCACGAAGGAGGCCGTCTCTTCGGGAACGCCGGCAGAGCGCAGCTGACGGACCGTGACAGGAATGGTCCCGATGCTGCTCTCTGAGGTGAAGGCGACCACGCCCGCCGGCCAAAGGGAGCGGAAGAAGGGCAGAGGATTGACCCTACCGACCAGGGCCAGGATCAGGGGTTGGACCAGGAAGAGCTGAATGGCCAGACCCAGGTAGGCCACCAGAAGAACAGCAAGCAGGGGCAGAAGGCTCTTCAGGTTGCTGCGACCAATGGCGGCTGCGATCAGAGACAGGACAGCATAGGGAGTGAAGCCGACCACGATTTGAGTGGCCTTGGACAGAACCACATTGCCGGCGTCCACGAAAGCCTTGAAGGGGGCCACGCTCTGCTCCCCGCGCGGTGTTGAGGCGGCCTTGTTCAGAGAGACCGCCAGGAGGATGGCGAAGATCACGACAGGGATAACCTGGTTCTGGGCCCAGTTTGCCGCCAGATTCGATGGGAAGAGACCGACCAGAGTATCGAGCACCCCTGGCACCTCGTGAGGCTTGGCCCCCTTGGGCAGGGCCTGGTTGAACCCCTTGCCGACCTGGAAGAGCAGCCCCAAAACCAGGGCTATCACGGCAGCTGTGAAGGTGTTGACCAGGAGAAGAACGATGGTCTTCACACTGATGTTCTTCAGCCGACTAGACCCTCCGATACGGCTGATGCTGGCAATGATGCTGAAGAGCAGGAGGGGCACCACGAGGGCCGAAATGACCTCGGACCAGACGTTGCCGAATGCCCCCACATAGGTGGTGTGACCGGAGAAGCCCACACCCACCAGTATTCCCAGTACCGTCGCTATGATGACCCGCCAACTGAAGTTGACCTTGGTCTTCCTGCTCAGCAGGGCCAGCCCCGCAAAGAGAATGACGACCACTATCAGGGCCGCCCAATCCCAACTTGTTTCCGACATTGCCTCTCCCCTTCAACCTCTTCTTCCCAGGACCGAACGGTCTGGGGTTGGGGTTCAATCTAACAGGAAAGAAGCGAAAGTTCAGCGATTCCCGGAAGAATGCCTATACCCGTTGCTTATGGACTGCTATTCAAGGGCGGATTGGATCTGTCTGACAAGGGTTGCTAGGAACGAACCAGGCGGGCGATGGCCTCGGAAGCCTCCTGCATCTTCTCGTCGGCTTCTTCGCCCCCCTTTTCGGCAGCCTCGCGAACGCAGTGGTTCATGTGGTCGTCCAGCAGGGTCAGAGCCACCGACTTCAGGGCGCTGGTCGAGGCGGCAATCTGAGTGAGGATGTCAATGCAATAGGTATCCGACTCGACCATCTGCTCGATGGCCCTGACCTGGCCCTCGACACGCCGGAGTCTGGTGATGGTCCGTTTTTTGTCGTTGGCATATCCGGGCACGATTTACTCCATTCCTAGTCAATGGTCTTCATAGCAGAGTCGAGAGCAACTTGGATTCATGAAACCATCTCGAAATTCACTATCAGTATACCCCTGGGGGGTATAGTGGGCCACATGAGCAGCATCCTGGTCCTTATCGCAGCCCTGGTCATCACGGCGGGCATCATCTGGTACTTCTTCGCGCCCAGAAAGGCCACCCAGGCCAAGGATGAGGGCGGCGTCCAGACCGTCCACATCACAGTCAAGGGCGGATACAGCCCTCAGCTGATCCAGGTTCAGGCCGGGCGGCCGGTCAAGCTGGTCTTCGACCGCCAGGAGAGCGGGGAATGCTCCTCACATGTGGTCTTCAATGACTTCAATATCGACAAGACTTTGCCCGCCTTCCAGACCTCGACCGTCCAGCTGACCCCGCCCAAGGCCGGCGACTATCCCTTCGCCTGCGGAATGAACATGCTCCACGGGATGCTCCGGGCCACCAATGGACCGACGACCGACAGTGCCGAGGCACAATCCGAACAGGCACAAAGTAGCCAGTCACAAGACGAACGTTCACAGGCCGAGGCCGCCGAATCCGCCAAGCCCGCCCAGACCAATGGCGGCAACGACCAGGACGAGGCCGACCAGGAGCGCACAGCAGAAATCCGTGACCTGACCAGGCGATTCATCGTAGCCCTGGTCTTCACGCTCCCGGTTTTCATACCAGCCATGTTCGGCATGTTCCTGCCCATGCCCCACATTCTGATGAACCCTTGGGTCCAGCTGGTCCTAATATTGCCGGTCATGTTCTACTCGGGCTGGCCCATCCATCGCACCGGGTGGCTGGCCCTGGCACATCGGGCCCCGGAGATGAACTCCCTGGTCGCCCTGGGCACTGCCACAGCCTTCCTCTACTCACTGGTGGTCACTGTGGCCCCGCAACTCCTGCCTGAGGGAAGCCGTGAACCATATTACGAGGCCGTGGGCACCATCATTACCCTGATGATCCTCGGCCAAATCCTGGAGGCACGGGCCCGGCGCGGCACCGGCGATGCCATCCGCGCTCTTATCGGACTGAGGCCCAAGACCGCCACCGTGGTGAGGACCGGCCAGGACGGCAGGGAGACCACCCAGGAAATCGCCGTCGACGATGTAGTCGTCGGAGACGTGATTCAGGTCCATCCGGGCGAGAAGCTGCCGGTGGACGGCCAGGTCATATCCGGGTCATCCTCAGTGGACGAATCCATGGTGACCGGCGAGCCCATGCCCGTCCTCAAGCAGGAGGGTGATTCCCTGGTCGGGGCCACCGTCAACGGCACGGGTTCCCTGCGCTACAAGGCCACCCAGGTAGGGCAGGACACGGTCCTTGCACAGATCATCCGGCTGGTCAAAACGGCTCAAACCTCCAAGGCGCCCATCCAGAAACTGGCCGACCGCATATCCTCCATCTTTATTCCCGGGGTCATTCTGGTAGCGCTCTGGACCTTCGTGGCCTGGTGGGCGTTCGGCCCCATGCCCCGCGGAGTATACGGAATCGTGGCGGCGGTCTCCGTCCTGGTCATCGCCTGCCCCTGCGCCCTAGGCCTGGCCACTCCCCTATCCGTGACGATCGGCACCGGACGCGGCGCCCGTGCCGGCGTGCTCTACCGGTCGGCGGAGGCCCTGCAGGGAGCGCATGACGTCGACACCATCGTCCTTGACAAGACCGGCACCATCACCCAAGGCCGACCTGAACTGGCTGATGCCCAGAGCGTGCAGGGGATGGATGAGGACCTGCTGATCAAGGCGGCCGCGAGCGCCGAGAGCAATTCCGAGCACCCCCTGGCCCAGGCCATCGTCCAGGCTGCCAAGGACCGCAACCTGGAGCTGGTCCCGGCCAAGGACTTCGACTCGGTTACCGGCGCTGGCATCGATGCGACCTTCCCCTCCGGCTCCTTCGAGGCAGACAGAGGAACCCCGCATGTTCTTGTCGGCAACCGCAGACTGCTCGAGAGCAAGGGAATCGAACTTGAGAACGAAATAGCGGACCGGACTGGCGCGCAATCCCTCTTGGACACTGCCCGCAGCTGGGAGGATCAGGGCCGCACGACCATCTTCGTAGCCATCGACGGCAAGCTTGCCGGGGTCCTGGCAGTGACCGACCAGGTCAAGTCCGGATCCAAGCAGGCCATCCACGACATGAACGAGCGTGGCATCCAGACCATCATGCTGACCGGCGACAACCAGGGCACTGCGGAGCAGGTCGGCGGCCAGGTAGGGGTCACCCGGGTGGTGGCGCAGATCCATCCCGAGGACAAGGCGAGCATCGTCAAGGCCCTTCAGGCCCAAGGACACAAGGTGGCCATGATCGGCGACGGCATCAATGACGCCCCGGCCCTGGCTCAGGCCGACCTGGGCATGGCCATCGGCACCGGAACGGACGTGGCCATCGAGTCCGCCGACGTGACCCTGGTCTCAGGCGACCTGAACGCAGCCGTCAAGGCTATTGACCTCTCAGCAGCAACCATGCGCAACATCCATCAGAACCTCTGGTTCGCCTTTGGATACAACGGCCTGGGCATCCCCATCGCCGCCGGCGTGCTCTACCCCTTCATCGGCCTCTTGCTCAACCCCATGATCGCCGGCGCGGCCATGGCCTTCTCTTCACTGTCGGTGGTGCTCAACGCCAACCGGCTGCGGCACACGCCCCTGAAGGCCAGGCCGGTCAAAGAGGCCAAGCCGATCGACATGGATGCCCTGACCAGGGACCTCAGTATTTCCAACCACCAAGAACACAACCAAGAGAAAGGAAATGAGATGGGACTCTTCCATCATCATGACAACATGCAGCAGGATCAGGCGGCGACGGACAAGGTCACCGACCCGGTCTGCGGCATGTCCATAGACCCCAACACAGCCGCAGCCAAGCGCGACTACCAGGGCAAGACCTACTACTTCTGCTCGCAGAACTGCGTCGATACCTTCGATGCCGACCCGGAGAAGGTGCTCAACAAGTAAGCCGGTAGCGCTCCCCGGCCAGGACGGTACACCCACCTGACTCAGGTACCGCCCAGTATGCATATGTAGAAATTTTTGGCCCCCCGCCCACCGGGCTACCCTGGTGGGCGGGGGGCCTATGCAGATACCCGTCACCGCAGGTCCTATGAACCCTGTCTGGCCTTACTCTTGGTCAGCATTACTTGCGACGTCAGCTAGAGTATAGGTAAGATCCATGGGCTCAGTAGCCTGGACAGCGATCTTGGTCGTCTTATCCGTGGAGAACTTCGTGAGGGAATAGACTCTCCCACTGCCCTCAAACCAGAATTCTACGCTACTCTGATCCTCCAGCACATGCAGTACAGGCTCCTGCCCTTTCTCAAGGCCGGTGGCGACCGGGGCATACTGCTTGCTGTAGTTAGCCTGGCCCTGAGCATCCAAAAATCGTTTAGTAGTCCGGCTGACCTTATATTGTCCGCTCTCCAGATCGTAATCCACGTTCAGGCTGGCATCAGATTGGGCCAGGGTAAGCTTGACGCTGCCAGCCGAACCGACAGCGGTCCCGTCCTTGGGCTTAAAGGCAAACCGCATTTTTTGATAGGAGGAACGCTCAAGTTCAAACTGCTGACCCCGGCGGGATTTTGGCCCTATCTGCACCTGACCTCGCAGGGCTTGCCCATAGAGAGACTCGGGCTCAACAATGGTATTCCGAACCCGATACTCACCTTCCTGCCCAGCCAAGGTGAGCCTATGCGCAAGACTCAACGAACCCAGATTATAGACTTCTCCCTCCCCATCCTCTAGGGCCTTGGAGGTATAATCCCAGTTCCCCATCCATGCTAAGGAGAGAATGGTGCCCTCATTCTCCTGCATGAAGTTAGCCCCATAATAATCTGAGCCGTCATCCATGCGTTCGGGTTCCTGGTCGGGCACGAATACTTCCTCCTCGTTGAGATGACCCACCATGTAGTAAGTGCCTGTAGGCTGGGAATGCTCGTACCCATTGGCTCCAAAAAACATGATGTGTTGGGTTTTCCCAGTCTTGGGGTCTATCAGGGTCTTCAAATTGGGGCACTCAATCAGGCCCAGCCCCATCCCGTCTTTCAGGCTGTCAGCGTTAATCATGGTCCCACCGACATAGTGAAAATCGAGCCCATTATCGCTCCTATAGGTCCCTATCTTGTCACCCTCTGCAAGATACATCATGAGCGAGTGCTTATCAGCGCTGTAAGTGACATACGGATCACGGAAGTTGGCCGTCACATCAGGAGCTTTCATGATGGCATGGTCCACATAGGGGGTGAAGGTCTTGCCCTCGTCCTTGGAGTAAGCGACAAACTGTTCCTGTCTGCCATCAACGTAGCTGGTGAAGTAGGCCACCAGATCCTCCCTGTCAAGTTGAGGGAAAAACCCAAGGCTGTTAGGCAGAATAGAACCGGTCGCTAGGTCCTGCCAGGATCCAGCAAACTTGGGGATGGAGACACCCACATTTTGATAATGGATAAAATCCTTGGTCGTAACCTGATACCACTCTGTCCCATCACCCTCATGCTTGTACTTGGCATTTTGCAGGTAGATCAGGTGGTATAGTCCGTTCTTGTCCTGCCAGATGGTCTGCACATCGTTCATGAATCCGGCCGGGTTATAGTAATGATATCGTTGCTTAAATTTACTCTGAATCAACCGGTTCTCCTTAGCACTCTGGGCCTCAGCCTCCTGGTTACCTTTGAAACTCAAGCCTGGCGCAAAGACCGGTATGAGGGCTCCCAAGAGGCATATCACAACCAGCAAGGTTCCAAAGACCAAGCCCCAATGCTTCTTCCTCCACCTGCGGGCCCTTACCTGCATCGTGTTTCCCGCCTCGGCCTCAACGCCTGCAGGGGGCTCGTCCTTGCCAGGGAGCCTATCGAAATCCTGGTTTTCCATCATCTTCTCCTTTGAGGAATACGGAATCTATCTAGGGGGGGGGGGGGGGAGACTAATCATGAATGCCCCACCACTGATTCCTTCTCAATCAGCACACACTTGACCTGGGCGTGAATGCGATCAAGCGAGGGAATGGGCGCATTAGTGGGCAAGAGCTTGAGATCATCTAACCGGCGCCGCTCAATCAGTGAAATGAGTTTCAGGGTGGCCCAGTACCCCATCTCATAGTGCGGCAATTCGATAGTTGTGAGCGAGGGGGCCATCATTTCAGCAACAACCTGGTGATTATCCACTCCAACTACTGAGATGTCTTGGCCCACATTGAGCCCGCGCCGCATGGCTGCGCTATAGACGTACCAGGCTCGGGCATCGTTGAAACAGAAAAAGCCATCGGGCTGATATTGGTCTACCAAGCGGGCCACCTTTTCCATCCCATCCTGGCCCATTTCTACATTTACGATCAGATTATCGTCTACTGCTATGCCGTGCTCGGTGAGTTCCTTGCAGTAACCAGCCAGTCGACCGCGCTGAGCCTGCATGGGGCCAAATGAACCAATAAAGGCAATACGTTTGCACCCAACATCGATCAGGTGACGGGTGGCGGTTCTGCCTATATGTCGCTCATCAGGAATGATAGAGGGAACATGGCCGCTGGTATCAGTGGCGTCCACAATCACCACCCGCTCCCCGTTCAGACTCTGTGGCAAGTGGATCACCTGGTTATAGACACAGGCATAGAGGAAACCATCTACTCCGTAGCTTTTCAGGGCTGAAATTTCAGAGGCCTGCAGCTGGTCATCCCCATCCGTATTGACCGCGACGATGATGTAACCCAGCTGTCGCGCAGCCTCCTGGGCACCAAAAATTAGCCTGCCCGCATAGGGGGAAGTGGCAATGTGATCACTGATGAATCCCAGAATCCGCGTCTTTTTCTCACTGGAATAACTGGTTTTCTTGGGGGAGTACCCCATGACCTGGGCAGTCTGCCGGATGGCCTGAGCCGTTTCCCGGCGGATTCGGCCCTGGTCCTTACCATTGAGCACTAACGATACAGCTGCTTTGGAAACACCGAGGCTGTCCCCGATTTCCTGCATCGTGACCACGATCTTCCCCCTTTCTTCGATTCTTATGGGTGGACTTTAGCCCTTGATGGCCCCTATCATGACTCCCTTATTGAAGTATTTCTGCAAGAAGGGATAGAGGACCAACAGAGGCAGTGTCGACACAATAATGATGCCATATTTGATTTGCTCGGCAGCCTCCTGTGCCTGTTGGGCGCCAACGGAGGCAATATTCGACTGGGTCTGATTGGCAAGCAGGATCTGTTGGAGTACATTTTGCAGGGGCCACTTCTTCATATCCGTAATGTAGATCAGACCGGTAAAGTAGTCATTCCAGTGCCCTACGAAGTAGTAGAGGGCGATGACTGCGATAATGGCCGAACTCAGCGGAACCACAATACGTATGAAGTATCCGATGTAGCTCATGCCGTCAATCTGTGCAGCATCATGCAGCTCCTCAGGGATGGAGGTATCGAAGAAGGATCGCGTGATGATGACATTGTAGACGCTGACAGCCCCCGGCAGGATAAAGACCCAGGCCGTGTTGAGGATGCCCAGCTGCTTATAGAGCAGGTAACTGGGGATCAGTCCCCCACCGAAGAACATGGTAAAGGTAAAGAGGAACATGATCAGGCGACGGGCCTTAAACTCCCTCCTAGAGAGAGCAAAGGCCACAGGGATGGTAACCACCATATTCAGCAGGGTGCCGCCCACCGAGTAGAGGATGGTATTGGCGTAGCCATGCCAGATGCGGGCATCATGAAAAATAGTTTCATAACCCTTCAAAGTCGGCCCTTTGGGGAGTAGGCTCAGCTGCCCGCTGGCCACCAGCTTGGGGTCAGACACTGAGGCGATGACAACAAACCAGAGGGGGTAGAGGACGGCCAAAACCACCAGGATCAGGACGACCCAGATAGCGATATCAACCATCCAATCTGAAAAACTCCTCTGCTGGTGGACCTTCTTATTGAAGGGAACCTGCTCCCCACTGTTGCGGGCAGCGAGCAAGTTAGCATCACGAGGGTTCATAGGGGCTTGCACTGGTGTTGATGCTTTTTGTACCATGTGACTTCCTTAGAAGATACTGGTGTCAGAGACCCTCTTCGAGATGTAATTCGCCAGGATCAGGAAGAAGAAGTTGACAAGGGTGTTAAAGAGTCCGATGGCCGTGGAGTAGGAAAATTGACTGCCCAAAATACCTATCTTGTAGGTATAGGTTGAGATGACCTCTGAGGCCGAGGAATTGAGCGCGTTCTGCATGAGGAAGACCTTTTCGAAACCGACAGAGAGAACTGACCCCATGTTCATGATCAGCAGGACTCCACAGGTAGGCAAAATGGTGGGAATATCAACGTAGCGAATCAGCTGCATCCTGCCGGCGCCGTCGATTTTAGCTGCCTCATAAAGGGCAACATCCACTGAGCTGAGCGCGGCCAGGTAAATAATACAATTCCAACCGCAATGCTGCCAGACCTCGCTAATCCAGTAGATGGGGGTGAACCATTGTGGCTCTCCCAAAAGGCTGGTATCGCCCAGAAACTTTCCCAGGAGGCCAGTTTCTGGCGTCAGGAAAATATTGAGCATGGCCACAATTACCACGGTGGATATGAAATGAGGCATATAGGTGATGGTCTGCACAAGGCCCTTGATCTTGGTGCTGGCTATCTGATTGATCAGGAGGGCCAGGATAATAGGGGCTATAAAGCCCATAACCAGGGTCCACAGGCTGATGCTTATGGTGTTCCTCATAATGTTGCCAAACATGGGGGAGGCAAAGAACTGCTTAAAGTAGGACAGCCCCATCCACTTGCCGCCCGTAATACCCTTACTGGGCTCAAACTTCCTAAAGGCCAGCTGGATTCCCCACATGGGAACGTAGGCAAACAGGACGACGAAGAAGATCGCGGGAAGGGCCAACAGCCACAATTGCCAATACCGTTTGAAGGACCACACGATCCCTCGCATCCCGTGTGGTGTATTCTCGTGAACCACCACCTGCTTCGCTTTCATGAGCACTCCATTCACTCAAGATGTATTCAATGGCGACGGGGAAGGATCCCAACTAGGCCAGATCTCAGACCCTCGAGGGCTGCCCTCCGTCCGGGGCCAGAGGCAAACGCCTCGTGGCCCCAATCGATCAGTGAACTCTCCTAGTTGGCTTCACTGGTGTACTGGTCGTAATACTTCTGCCAAATTTGGATGTTCTGCTTCAGGCCCAGACTGGGGTCTTCAAGCTTTTTGACATAGGAGTCCCAGCCCTCATCGACCCCGCCCTTTTGGATCCACTTAGCGGTTTGTGCCAGTGCGTAGCTGAGAATAGCGGTGTTGTTGTTACCCAAGGCGGTTTGATCTTCCTCACTGTCAATACGGACGTAGGCAGGCATGACATCCTTGACTGGGTCGACGTTGGCCAGGGTATCCTTATAGGCCTTATCGGCCTCCTGGAGCGCCTCAGCAGTTTGGTCATTTTCGACGCTGATACTGTCGGGAATCCATCCTGCAAACCGGTCAGCAACGGCAGCACACTTTATCTTGCCGTCATAGCAGCCGTCCTTCATCCTGTAGACCTTGTCTCCCTTTTCCTCAACAAAGTCAGGAATGTCACCGTAGTACTGGGCGACTGAAATTTTAGGGCTATAGAGGGCGTTGATGGCCTTGTAGACAGCCTCCTTGTTCTTTGCATTCTTGGAAACGGCGATACCGTGATTGCTTAATTCGGTTAGGTCCTGGGTGTAATCCCAGGTAACTTCAGAGTCAGGCCTATCGGCGCTATCCTTAGGCACCGGCATGGGGACATATTCATCCTTGAGCTTTTCAAAATCTGTCTTTGCCCAGCCGACGATCAGTCCGGAGCGGGCAGTCTTCCCGTCTCCGGTGGTGGCCGCCGTGGTGGCTGCATCGTCACGGGTCATGGCATCCTTGGGCACCAGACCCTGCTCCATCAGTGAGTGCAGATAGGTAATAACTTTCTTGTACTCAGGTTGCGTTAAGAAACTGTCAACCTTGCCATTCTTGACATAGTAGCCCTGTAGGGAAGGCGAGGTGCCGGCAAAGCTCGTGGTAATGCCCGTGGAGTTGAGCAGGACAAAGGGGTTCCAGAGCTTGAAACCATCGGTGTCCAGACGGCGCATATTGAAGGGTATTTCGTCAGGTTTTCCATTCCCGTTGGGATCCTGGGTCTTAAAGGCGGTAAGTACCTGTGTCAGTTCGTCCCAGGTTTTAGGCATCTGAAGACCGAGCTTATCGAGCCACTTCTTGTTAATCATGAAATGGCTCGTTGAGACGCGGTAGCTCTTACCACGGTCTGTAGGGAGTACGTATACGTGCCCCTCCTTGTCTTTCACCATCTTTTCAGCGACGGTATTGTCCTTGAAGAACCGTTGTACATTGGGCATCTTGTCCATATTGGCGTTCAGATCATCAAAGTAGTCATACTTGACTGCATCCCCTGGGTCAAAGGCAAAAATCGAGGCATCCGCTATATCCCCAGAAGCTAATTTGGCGCTCTTCTGCTGACTCCAAGCAGAATCCGCGAGATCCTCCCACTGAATATGACAGTCACAGGCTGCCTCTACATCCTTAACCCATTTCATTTTGGTCATAGGCGTATCGGTAGAATAGCGCGTGATCATCATTTTTATGACCGGTTTACCATCAGCCTCGGTACTGTTTTCAGCTTTGTCAGAACCACAGGCAGCCAGTGGAACCACCATGCCAAATAGGGCAGCGGCAGTCACAACTCTCTTCCATACACCTCTTTGTGCCATCACACTCTCCTTTACTGGTGATGCCAGAAGAGCGATGATCAGGCGACTGTGCAACCCATCCTTCTCCTGGCGAGGTCATAGTAAAAGAGTTAACTAGTTTATGTCAACTTTCAGCAGTAACTAGTTAACAAGAGATATAAAATACTGAGATATTAGGAATTTATCAGGTGTGTGAAAAAATAAAATTAGTTAACGCACAAGCAGTATCCCCCTCCTGGACCCTATGGTGGGCGGGAATCAGAAAATCATTACTCGCTACCACCAAGGTCACCAGACCAGGCAGGGGTTAACCCTGTTTGCGCCTCTTGGACTCCCTGGGCTCAAGGACGTGGACATCCATACCAGGAATCCGGCCCCAGGAATAGACCGCCATCATATCGGCGAAGATGGGGACAGCCAGCCCGAAGGCAACCATGAGACCGGGCCAGGTGTAGTAGGCCCAGACGGTAATAAGCAGGAGGAGGACCAGCATGAGGCTGCAGAGGGGGCGTGCAATCACCATGGATAGGGAGGTCTTCACAACCCAGATAGGACCCTGAGCAAAATTGGAGCGGACGACCCAGCTTAAGCAGACGAAGAGACCATACACAATGTTGAGGACCAGGAGCAGGCCGGATACCACCAGGCCAGTCGTACCCATATCGTTGCTCATGGTCAGCCAGTACTCCCAGATTAGGAGAACCCAGACCAGAAACTGTGGCCAGCCGAAGATATTGGCCGGACCCAATTCCTCCTTCCAGGCCTGGTGGAAGGCCTTCCAGGTCTGCTTGACCGTCCAAGAGCGGTCATGGAGGTCCAGGATCCAGGTTCTGTAGACCGAGCAGGAGGCAGCAATGGAGGGGAAGAATCCTGCAAGGACCAGGCCGAGCAGCATATGGGTCAGGAAGGCAAGATGAACCACCGCGATCATCATGATGATCCTGCATACGAACTCGTAGCCCACTGCAAAACGATGCATCGTCACTCCCAGATTCTTGGCTTGCCCCCACTCTAGACGTGGGTCATGTCGTCCAGGCCCTACTAATCGCCCGCCTCCCCGGAGGCCTCATCATTGAGCAGGGCGTAAGGTTGTTCGAAGAAGCTAAAAATCCGGTCCAGATAGGGACCCAGGACCGCGTTGGGCATCTCATATAACTCATGCATGCTGTTAGGCACCTTGACCAACTCGACCTCACAGCCACCGTCACGTACCTGGGCGGCAAACTTCTCCTGGGCCTTGGGTAGGACGAACCTGTCAGGCTCAGCCTGGAATAGGAGAATGGGAGCCTCCACCTGAGCACACTGGTCCGGTCGCATGAGCTCACGGCACATCTGAAGCGCTTCCTTGATCCACTGGTAGGTCACCTGGCTGGTCTGGTACCAGGTCTGCCCTACCCGCAATTGGTGGGCCCATTCAACCCTGGCCAGACTGCCATGCTTATATTTGGACATGTCCAAGTTGGCGTCAAAAGGGTGGAAACCCGGCACTGGCTTCTCACCCATGCCTACTGCACAGGCTGCGTCCGCTGCTGCCAGTGCCGCCAGGGGCATATGCCCAGTCTTTGGCTCAATCATCGGTGAGGAGAGCACAGCCTTGCCAATGATGTCAGGGAAACGCTCCAGCATTCTCGCCCCGATGGCCGCCCCCATGGAGTGGGCATAAAGGTAGACCGGGTGCTCACCGGCATAGGTCTGGGCCACCTGGGTGCAAAAGCCAGCCAAGTCAGCCACGTAGCGCTCCCAGTTGTCCACCCAGACCAGGTTGGGGTCATCAACCCCGCGCCCTGACAGACCATGTCCCCAGTGGTCGAGGATGCAGACTGAGTACCCGGCCATAAGGAAGTACCAGGTGAGCTCCTCATACTTCCTGCCAAATTCGCTAAATCCGTGGGAGATGACGATGACTCCCCGGTAGCGGGCCATCACATGGGTTGGGGTGGCATCCTGGAATTCTGACGCAGAATAGCAGACGTAATGTAGCCGCTTGTGGGGATCACCCGTGTCCTCATTGGGTATGTCTGAACGAAAACTGTCCTTATCCCCGGGCTGGCAGGAGTCCACCCAACCCTCATGGCTGCACCTGGCCAGACTGGGCAGGACCTTATTCTTCATGGTCTGCTCGTAGACGTGCTCATCAATTAAATCCACGCTCATAGTCCTAGCCTATAGGAGTCAGGCTTCCCCGATCAGCTTTACACGGCTTTTGCCTGACTTGTTACTTATCCGAAGAAGCCTTAAAACGGGGTTAGAGAACTCAAACCCTAGGGGACTTGGGGGTGTTTCCACTCACTCACAAGCTACATGAGCTTCGTGCTTTCCATATTCCTCATAAACCAACTGTTCAAGCGGATAACAGGGTTGCGCAGAACCAGACCCAGCAGGAGAGAGGGAACCAGGAAGAGGCAGATGGCACCAATCTCGCGCCAGAATTCCATCCCGTAGACGCCGGCAATGGCCGACTGCATGGCGGCTATCGCGTGAACGAAAGGCAGGAAGGGGTAGACCGCCTGGAAGAAGTCTGGCAGGACCTCCCTGGGGACCGTGCCACCTGAACCGGCCACCTGCATCACCAGCAGGATCACGGCCAGGGCCTTCCCCACGTCGCCGAAGGAGACCACCAGGGTGTAAATCAAGTTCATAAAGACAAAGGCAGCCAGGATACCTACCAGGAGGAAGAGGAGGGGGTGTTCACACTGGATCTTCAGATAGAAGAGGTCACCCAGGCAGACCATGCACCCCTGCAGGATGGCCATGACGGCGAAGACCAGGAACCGTCCGAAATACTCTTGGTAGAGTTTCATTCCGAACCGTCGGGCATTACCAGGTGATTCAGGTCGAAAAGGTCCCCAGGGTTGTTTGCCTTCTTCATCCAGCGCGTCAGCCCGCAGCCAGGATGCCTTCAAAGAGTCCAGGCCCAGGACGCGGGCCTTCTTCCTGTCGGAGATACTCACCGTCATCATGGCAGCCAGGATGGTGGCCCCCACCCAGATGGAAAGGGTGGAATAGAAGGGGGCCATAGACGAGCCATAGTTGGCAATAGGAAAGACGGCCTTGCGCTGGACGGCCACCGGCGAGGTAAGTAGGGAGGCCAGGGTCTCCGCATCCCCGCTGAGCAGCTTGCGCGCATCCGTTGCCTCCTGGCCCTTATCGCTCTGCATCGTATCTGCCAGGTGACCGCTCAGAGCCGTCAATTTACCTGAAGCCTGGCTGAGTTTGTCTGCGACATGATGCAGATGATCCTGAGCCCCTTTGAGGTCTGAAGAAACTGAACTGGACAGGGAGCTGATACCCTGGTTATTGTCATCTAAGTCGTCAAGCAGTCCGCCTGTTTGGCTGACAACGGTATCCACTGAATCAGCTAAGGCCTGCAATTGAGGCCGCAAGGTATCCTGATAATCCTTGGACACCTTATCCACTGACTTCCTGGCCTGAACGATACTTTTCTGCAGGTCCTGGTGACTGGACTGGAGGGAACCACTATTATCCTTGACACTTTGGGAAGCGGCACCCAGTCTGTCAGACAGGTCCTTTTGCGCATCTTGCGCTGAACGCACGTTGGCGATGGCATTGTCCAGCGAAGACAAGAGCTTCTGCTTAGCATCAGGAGTCAGAGCATTGTTAGACTCCACAGATTCTCTGACAGCCTGTAGGTTCTGAATGACCTTGTCATAGCCGGCAGTAGTGTTCGAGACCTGGTCGCTCAAGGTTTGCAACTGATTAGCCACCGCATCTGATTGAAGACCAACATTCCTAAAAGCGTCGTCAACCTGTTTGGCTATAGCGTCATAGGCTGAGCCAGTTTGGTCTAGAGCAGTATTCACTGAATCAGCAGCCCCTGATAGGGCCTTACCAACACTCTTCGTTCCCTTGACACCCTGCCCCAAGGCCTTGCGGGCCTGCGTGATGGATGATCCGGACTGACCAATAATCTTACCTGTCGAGTCCACTAACTGGGCTGAAGAGTCTAAAAGCCCACCGTAGGCGACTACTTGGGCTGAGGCCGTATCCAGGCGACTGGCCATCTCGTTGAGGTGACTTGTAGCTGTATCGAGATACTGCTGGGCCTGTGGACTCTGCGAATATGCGAAAACCTGACTAGCCAGATCAATACCTACCTGACCGACAGTTTTTACAAAGGTGGTGTCAATAGTGCTTGCCACCGTATCCGCCCCCTTCTCGGTTACGGTGGGGGCGATAGCATTCTTCTTTTGATTCAGGTAATACCCCAGCTGGGCATGCTTAATATCGGACGAAAAGAGGGTCATCATGTCTGCGCTGAAATCCTTGGGGATAACGATAGCGGCATAATACTGCCCTGACCGAACCCCATCGAGCGCTGACTCCCGATCCACAAAGTTCCAATCCAGCTGATCGTTGGCCTTGAGGGTATTGGCTACTGTTTCCCCCACATTGATCTTGACCGGGATCAGATCTGACTTGTATCCGGTGTCCATATTGACCACAGCCACCTTGATTGACTTGGCATTACTGTAGGGATCCCAGCTGGCAGCGATGTTAAACCAGGCGTAAAGGGCTGGCACGATGATCAGGCCAATCAGCACGATGACAGCGATGACATTATTGGTGGCATCGAGCACGTCCCGGCGGAAGATCTTCCATATGTTTTTCATGAGTGATCAGCGCTATCAGCAGTCTCGAACTGAGCCCCACCAGGCCGCAGGAGGGAGCGTAGTCCCCCACCTGGTACCTGAGTCATTCCCAGTAAGCTCACGTACCTGTCACAGACGTATTCCACAATGATGAGGTATGCGTCAATCAGCACAATAGAGACGATGCAGAGGGTGAGCATAACAATTTTTGCCTCGACACTAAAGAGAAGGATGAGGAAGAGGAGGGGGAGCAGGGCCAGGGCCAACCCGGTGCGGATCAGACGGGGATAAATTGCCAGGAAACGATGTGCCCGCCGTCGAATAAGGAGCTTGTACTCATTCTCGAAGTCGCCTTCACCCCCTGTACCCAGGAATGCCTTGACCAAGCTGCTTAGGCCGACCGGCCGACCGGCCGACTGGTTCTTCTCCGTCAACATCAAATCGGTAGCACCCAGCCTCCGGTCGAAGAGGGCATTCAGACTGAGCATATATCTGCGAACAACTAAACCAATAAAGAGCGCTACAGGCAGGTACCAGAAGAGCGTGAGCATATCCAGCCAGTAGCGGGAACCATACATGCCTCCGATGGTCTCCCTCATGGCATCAATACTGTGTGTGAATGGGAGCCAGGGGCTCAAATTTCTGAAAAAGCTAGGCATCATTTCTATGGGATACATACCGGCTGAGCCTGGTATCTGCAAGATAACCATAACAACTGCCAGTGCCTTACCAATATGACGGAAGGTGGCAGCTAAGGCATAAATGATATTGATGTAGATAAAGGAAGCGAATACGCCGGTCAACATGAAGAGGGCAGGGTGTTCGCACTGAATGCCCAGTATCAAGTCACCGCCTGTGGCGATTACCGCCTGGAAGAAACCGATGAAGACCAGGAGTAGCCAGCGTCCTAGGTAGGCCTGGGTGGCGTTAAATTTACGCAGCCCCTCCTTGTCCACTTCGAGCTTGTAGATAGCGATGAGGATGAAACCCCCTACCCACAGAGCCAAATTGGTGTAGAAGGGGGAAAGGGAAGAGCCATAATTACGAATGGGATAGAGCGTGTGTGTGGTGAGCGCAACCGGCGATGCCAGAGTCCTGCCAAACGAGTCGGAGTCCAGGTTCAGGGTCTCTTCCAACTTATGCCAGGAGGAGGAGCTACCCAAGGCAGCCACATCTGTACGCACTTTGTCCAAATCAGTGTGTACCCCATCCAGGGAGGTACTTGTGGTGGCAAGTGTAGAGTCAGCCCGGTCCAGGGTGCTGTCAAGTTGGTCGAGGAGGCTCTTGGACTGGGAGACTGTGGTCGTCAGACCATTGAGGGTCCCCTGCAAGGTACCTGTCATCGTGGAAAGACCATCTATGCCGGTGATCAGGTTGGGCATGAGTGTGCCAGTCAGAGCGCTACTGGTCTGGTTTAGCCTGCCTAGTCCAGCCTGGGCAGAACCGGTAATAGCACCACTGAGATCCTTCGTTGCCTGCTTGCCTGCTTGTAGGATTTGCGTCGAATTCTTAGTAAAACCGTCCAAGGCCTTTTTTTGGTTGTCATGCGCGGATTTCAGCTTATTGAGCTGTTCCTGAATACTGTCATACGAGGGGTCTCCCGGCTGAAGACCAGACTGATTTAAGCCGTTTTGCAGGCGGTCAATAGCCTTCCCGCTGTCGTCTACAATCTGGCCCAGGCTGGAGGTAACCTGATCTACCTTATCCTGGGTCGTATTAAAGCCATCCTGCAAGGTTCCAGCAGCCTGACTTACATCACTGGCTGTACCCGCCAACTTCATGGACCCATCTGACAGGGCCTGATTGAGGGCAGTAGAAAATTCTAGGGATCCTGTACG
Organism: Bifidobacterium polysaccharolyticum; assembly: GCF_016101585.1. Classification (GTDB taxonomy): domain Bacteria; phylum Actinomycetota; class Actinomycetes; order Actinomycetales; family Bifidobacteriaceae; genus Bombiscardovia; species Bombiscardovia polysaccharolytica. Next base: position 71,996 of record NZ_JACFQG010000005.1, on the reverse strand, counting down.
CACAGTGCCCAAATTGGCATCTGTCTCAGACAGGGCCTTCTGAACCGAACTGATCTGCTTATTGAGGGAGTCCAGGGTCTTTTGGGACTCAGCCACCGTTTGCTTAGCCTGGCCTACTGTGTTCTGAATTCGTCCCAGGGAATCTGATATCTCTTGGACATCATCCATGGTCTTACCCAGGTCATCCACTACAGACTGCCGGGTTTGATCAGCTGAACCTTTGGCATCATGATATTTGGTCAGCACCTTATTTGCTAAGGTGTCACTGACCGTGGATATAAAGGTGGAATTGATCTGCTCATCAATCGTAGAAGCTCCAGTATCAGTGACCTTAGGTACCAGGGCATTTTTCTTCTCGTTGACGTAGTAATTCAGTTTTGGTTTGGTATGAGACCCGTTGATAACCCCGATTAAGTCCTGACTAAAGTGTTGGGGAATAATGATAGCTGCGTACGATTCACCTGCATGAACCTGATCAATGGCCACTTGCTGATCATCTATGAATTTCCAGCCTAAGCTGGTGTTCTTGCGCAACTCGTCAGTGACCTCCCTGCCAGCATTGATCCTACCGGTGAGATGAGAATCAGCCCCCCGGTCTAGGTTGACTATAGCCACGGGAATATTGCCTGTGTTGGCATAGGGGTCCCAGAGAGCAATGACATTGAACCAGGCATAGAGTGAGGGCAGAACAGCTACCCCAATAGTGACCACTAAGGCCACTGGGTTGCGCAGTAGGCGCAGGAGATCCCGTGAAAAGATCTGTAAGACAACTTTCACGACCTACTCCACCTCCTGGGTACCTGTATGACCCTGACAGATGAGGCCCTACCTTATTTGGCCCTACCAGTGACAGGACCTTTACTTCCTTACAGTATCGATTATCGTATGTCTACGACAGTGACTGAAGCTGGGACTGCCTAGAGACAGACCAAAAATAGCTGCCCGCCAATGCCTCGCCTGAGTATAGCCATCTTCTCTTACCAGCGAATCCAGTCAGCTGGTCGTGAAGTTGCCCCCTCCCAGAGGGACCGACCCGCACCTGCATCATCGGGAGGGCTCCTCCCCCTAGCTTAGACAAGAACATCCCCTACTCCTGGTACCTATGGCCTGTCAGCCTGTTCCCCCGACCGTATGGTTGCATGGTGCGGCCGCTAGCTCATGTCCGGCTTTCTGGCTCAGGCTCAACAGCACCTGTGAAACCAAAATGGAGAGAGCTACAGCAAAGCCCAGGGGCATGATGGCGGTAATGGGAAGGTGACTGACCTCCATCAGCATGGCCAAGGCCATCAGGGGGGCCTGCTGAGAGGCTGCCAGGAGGGCAGTAGCCCCGATCAGGGCACACTGCCAGACCGGCACTGCCGGTAGAAACCAGGCACCCACCAGGCCCACCCCGGCCCCGAGACTGGCCCCGATGGCTATCGAGGGAGTCAGGGTGCCGCCAGAGGCACCAGAACGGATGGTGGCCACGGTGAATACGGCCTTGACCAAGGCGAAGAGGCAGAGGGTCCCCAGGGCCATGACCAAGGCATGAGCGTCCGTTATGCCCTGCAAAGTCTGGTTCATGGCGGTTTGGGCCATGGAACGACCATTGCCCATGACCTGTGGCATCCAGATGGCAACCAGGCCGGTGAGGATACAGGCGACGGGCAGCTGGAAGAGAATAGGATTGCCCGTGCTCTGGTGCTGTTCGGCCCAGCTGGTCAGCCTGCGGAAGCCGGTTCCCACTAGCCCCATCAGGGGACCTATGAGCAGGCAGAGGCCCATCATCCAGGGAGAAAAAGCCTGGTTAGGGAGGGCATAATAGGTGCCGAAGCCCTTAATGACCCCTCCTACTAGGGTAGCCAGGGCCGACATACCCAAGTTGACCATGACCACCGTGATGCTGACCTGGCCTAGGAGGACCTCGATACCGAAGAAGGCGCCGGTCAGGGGGGCAATGTAGATACCGGCAAACCCGGCGCCGGCGGCAGCTGCAACCAGCATGGTCCGGTCTGCCTTCCGCAGGCCTAGGCGGCCCAGAAGGCGTGTCCAGTAAGTGGCTAGCATGGCCCCGGCCTCCCGGGGGGCCACCTCACGACCGATAGAGCCGCCCGAAGCTACGAGAAAAATCTGTAAGAGCACATGGGTCGCAGTCTGCCAGGCAGGCATATCGGCTCCCCTCACAGCCTTTTTGACAGAGGGAACCGGACGGGTACGGTTGCGCAGCAGCCACCAGAGGATGGCGGTGACCAGACCGGCCAGACTGACCGATATGAACCGGCGCAAGGCAGGGGTCTGGAAGGCCCCGGCCTGATGGGGGGCTTCCACAAAGCCCAACATGAGCTTTTCTGATCCCGCAAAAAAGAGGGAGAGCAGACCTGAGGACAGCCCTACTCCCAGGCCCAGCACCAGAACTGAGATGGCCAGACCCAGCAGTCGTCTGACTGATCCTGTCAGCCGTACTGGAGCCGCACCCGGGCTGCCGACCTGCCCCAGGCCTTGTCGGTCTGCATGCTCCTCTGTATCCTGCTCACTCATCACAGTGCTTAATCTAGCGGATACCCAGACCCAGGGGCTGTAGGGCCGCTAGAGTTATGGAACCCATGGGCGATAAGCCAGGAGTGGAGAGGCTTTCGGCCAAGGTTTGGTACCTAGGCTCTGATGGACTTTTAGATCCGCCTCCTGCTGGCTGGCAACGCCACGCTCATAGCAGTAGGCATGACAGAAGACGGAGTCCACATTTTCATAGGCCTTGGTCAGAACCGTACTCTCCCACTTACCAAAGGTAGGCACGCAGGCACTGGATGAGCCGCGGATCACGAGTTCGAGACCAGGTTCGGCCAGTTTCATAGTTTGGGCTGTCCAGTCCGCTGCTGACGCATATTCTTCTGGACTCATACGGCACACCTGCCAAGGGCCATCCATCTCATAGCTGATACACCATATGGATACGCCCATAGGCTCTGCAATCCCATTGTCTACCTAGCGATAAACCAGGGCTGTACCTACTTACCCGTTGAGATACTCCAGCTCCTCCAGGGCCTCCTTCATTCCCCTGGTCCTTATGCCGACACCCAGCATGATCTTCGCACTAGCCTTACGCGACTAGCAGCAGAAGTCATCAATATCCATCTAGTTGGTTTCCGTTGAATGTCAGCCCGGATCAAGCCTGGACTGGCTGCACCCCTAGGGCCCGGTAAAGGAAGTCCCGCTGGAGGGTCAACAGGTTGCTGGAGACTGTGGGGTCGTTGGTCATGTGGGTGATGCCAGTCAGCGGCAGAACCGTATGGGGGCGTCCAGCCGCCATCAGAGCGTTGGAGAGCCTCAGGGTGTTGGCCACGGAGACATTGTCGTCCGCGAACCCGTGGATCAGCATCAGCGGGCGACGCAGCGAGGGGGCGTCATCAATGATCCCGTTGCGGCGGTAGACGGCCGGGTCCAGACCTAGATAGCGCTCGGTGTAATGGGTGTCGTAAAGAGTCCAGTCCGTGGGCGGGGCACCCGCACAGGCCGCATGGATCCGGTCGGGAGCCCGCAGAACCGATAGGGCCGACAGGAAGCCGCCATAGGACCAGCCGATCATGGCCACATGCCCCAGGTCGGCCTCGGGGGCGAAGTCCGGCAGGGCCTCCAAAGCCTCAAGCTGGTCATCCAGGGTCACCTGAGCCATGTCCTCGAAGATGGCCCGATCCCAGGCAGGACCACGACCAGGCGTTCCCCGGCCGTCGGCGGTCAGGACCAGGAAGCCCTGATCGGCCCACCACTGGGACTCCCAGTAGTAGGACTGGTTAAAGACCACCTGCTGGGCACCTGGCCCGCCGTAGGGCTTGAGCAGGACGGGCAGGCTGTCGGCGCTGGCGTAGGGGCTGGATTCAGAGGGCCTGACGATGGCTGCGAACAGCTCGTGCTGCCCCATGCGCACGAAGTCCACGTTGGGGGTGAACCCGGGATCGCTGCTGGTGTCGGCCAGTACAGCGCTCATAGCCCCCTGGCTATTGATATGACCTGTATCCACGGCCCGACGATCAGGACGATCCTGATGCTCCGGCCGTACAGGTTCGCCAGTCTGCCTAGCGCTGCTGTCAGGGCGAGCTTCGCCCACCAGGCCCAGCCCTTCAGCACCCAGGCGGTCCAGATCCCCATCAGCCCCCAGATAGCAGTGCCGCACCTGTCCTTGCGCCGAAGCCATGGTCCGGCCGCTGACCACGATGCCATGGCCGGCTCGTGAGGCGGACCACACTCCAGGCAGACGGTTGAGCACATGGATGGAGCCGTCATAGCTCAGGCGCATCAAATCGAAACTGCGGGGGTCAGTGGAGACCACCGCCAGCACATCGCGGTCCTCCACAGACAGCACCTGCCGAATCTGGCAACCCGCTGGGGAAAAGACCTTTCCGTCAAGGCGCAGCCGCGTGGTGTCGGCTTCTGTGTCGATGAAGGCATCCACCAGCCCGCCCTGGGGCCGGTATGCCGGCAATCCGGGCACCAGGTCGATCCACTGATCGTTGCTATGCTCCTGCAGCACCATGGTGGACACCTTGGGTGCCGCCTCGGGATCAAGTAGGGTCATATTCCGCCCCGGCTCCAAATCCTGACGGGCATCCGGCACCTGCACATCCAGGATCCTGTCCTCGGTCTGTCGGCGGTTCTGAACCAGCAGCAGGGGCCGATGCCCATCCTGCCAGCGGACCACGGCCATGTACTCGAAGGCCTGATGGTCCCAGTCCACCTCGCCCACCCAGGGGTCGGTGTCATCCTGGCCCAGGAGGACCAGGCTCAGCCCAACACGTGCGTTGGCAGTCAGAGCCTGGGGATACCGCCGGGCGCGCGGCCCGACCTGGGGATTGGCCGGATCGCTGATGTACCAGATCGGCTCATCGGAGGAATCAGTGTGTTCGACCAGCAGAGCCCGGGAATCCGGCGACCACCAGAACCCCTGGTAGCGATCCATCTCCTCGCCGGCCACGAACTCGGCCAGCCCCAGCTGCATCCGATCATCAGTGCCGGGGCGCAGGGCCAGGACAGCCCGTTCATGATCCTGCTCGGCACCCTGCCCGATGGTGACCACCATTAGCCGGTCGCCAGTCGTATAGGCCACCATGGTGCCGTCCGGGCTGATGGCGGGATTAAGCACAGCCGAATCACTGTCTTCCAAGCTCAGAGCCCGTGTGGAGGCGGTGAGACCATCAGGGGCTATCAGCGAAAGCCAGAGCCGACCACCCAGGGCAAAGACCACCCGATCCCCGGCAGCATCCACGCTGTAATCGACAATGCCCTCGCCGCCTTCTCGCGAGCGCTCCCTGCGGGCCAGCTCGGCGGCTGGCACCTCTTCCTGGTCCGCATCCTCCAGCAGAGCCCTGGGATCAGCCAAGAGCACCTCATGGTGTCGGCCTTCCTGGTCAAAGACGGACAGCCAGAGCCCGGTCACCAGGTCCTCAGGCCCGTCGGAGCGCAGGAAGACGGCGCGTGAACCGTCTCCCACCGCCAGGGCCGACCGCGGCGCACCCAACGTAAACCGCAGGGTCCGGGCCTTGGCCCGCGGATATGCCTCCATCGCCCGATCCACCTCTTCGGCCATGCTCGCTCCTCGAATATCTCTGACATGATCCCCATGACCATGCGTCTGCCACGATGATAAGCGCCCAAGCGCCAAAGGGGAATTCGATCAGCCTCAATACCGATGTCTCATCCTGACGGTCGCGGTCCGTTCGAACCCGTTCATTGGAGAAATTGCAAGCATCCGACCACTCATTACCCCCTTCCGGCAGGGTCACGTACTATGAAAGGGTTATATGGAAAGGGATGACTATGAGCGTTCTCGATCGTTTCGAGAAGAGCGTGGAAGGCGCCGTTAACGGTGTCTTCTCGAAGTTCGGCTCCAAGGACCTGCAGCCCGTCGACCTGTCGAGCGCCCTCGAGCGTGAGATAGACTCACAGGCCATGCCCGTTGGTCGCGACCGCACCGTGGCGCCCAACGAGTATCGATTCAGACTATCCACCCCGGACTTCGACCGCATCGAGCAGTGGGGTTCGGAGGCTCTGGCCAACGAGCTGGCAGACAATCTGACCAAGTACGCCGAAAGCCAGCACTATGCCTTCGTCGGTCCGGTCGTGGTCATATTCGAAGAGGACCTCAACCTGAACAAGGGTGACTTCCACCTGTCTGCCGAGTCGGTTCAGGGCAACGCGGCGCCCGTTACCACTCCCGAAGAGTCCAAGGACTGCCCGGTTCTGGAGATCAACGGCCGCCAGTACCTGCTGACCGCCCCCATCACCACCATCGGCCGTGGATCCTCCTGCGACATCGTCATCGACGACGCAGGCATCTCCCGCCGACATCTCCAGATCGAGATCACCGACAAGGGCGTGGTAGCCCGCGATCTGGGGTCCACCAACGGCACCTATGTAGAGGGACATCAGGTTCCCGCGGCCACCCTGCTGGACGGCAATACCATCACCATCGGCCGTACCCGCATCCTCTACTGGGCATCGTCGCAGGAACAGGATTCGTAAGTCGCCCAGACCTTGAAGTAAGGTCGAATCATTATGCTGACTGAACTGACATTCGCCATCCTCAAATACGGATTCCTGGCTCTGCTATGGGTATTCGTCTGGCTGGCCGTCCGTTCACTCCGCAAAGACATCGAGACCTTCAGCCCCAAGACTTCCCATACCCGTCGACGCAGTGAACGCGCAGCCCAGCGCAAGCTGCCGGCGGCCGCCAGATCCGTGCCTATCGCCCCAGTCAGCAAGACAGAGCACGCGAACAACGAACCCTCCCTGCTGGTGGTCATCGACGGACCTCTGGCCGGCTCCTCCACGCCGCTGTCCGGGCGTCCCATCACCCTGGGCCGCTCCTCCTCGAACACCTTGGTGCTGGACGACGAGTTCGTCTCCGGCCATCATGCGCGGGTCTACCAGGATCCTGCATCAGGCCGATGGGCCATCGAGGATCTTGGGTCCACCAATGGCACCGTCGTCTCGGGGCAGAGAATCACAGCTCCGACAATCCTACCGGCGGAGGTTCCTGTACGCATCGGAGCCACCACCTTTGAGTTGAGGTAGCCGCCCATGACCAGGAACGATGCGAGCCAAAAGCTGTTCCTCTACTCCACGGCGGTTTCAGACGTGGGGTACGTGCGCAGCAACAACCAGGATTCGGCCTTCGCCGGCGAGCGCCTGGTGGCCATGTGCGACGGCATGGGCGGCCACGCAGGCGGGGATACGGCCTCGACCATAGCCATCCGATCCCTGGCCCACATCGAACGCGACGACCGGGAACAGGACGTGCAGTCCCTGGCTCGGATGATGGAGACCTCGGTCATCGCGGCCCATGACGCCATCGTGGGCAAGGCCAAGCGCGAACACCGGCTGTCAGGCATGGGCACCACGGTCACGGCCCTGGCTCTGGCCAACGACTCCTGGGTGCTGGCCCATATCGGGGACTCCCGGGGTTACCTCCTGCGGGAGGGCAAGCTGATCCGGATGACCCAGGACCACTCCTACGTGCAGCACCTGATCGACACCGGCCGCATCTCCCCGGCCGAGGCCCGCAACCATCCTCAGCGCAACGTGGTCATGCGGGTCCTGGGGGACTTCGACATCGACCCCCGCCCGGACATCTCCATTTCCAAGGCCCTTCCAGCAGACCGCTGGATGATCTGCTCGGATGGTCTCTGCGGCGTTCTGGAGGACTCGACCATCGCCGAAGTGCTGTCCTCGGTCTCGGACCAGGCGGAGTGCGCCCAGCAGCTGGTCACCTTCGCCCTGAAGGCCGGAAGCACCGACAACGTGACCGTGGTCATCGCCGATGCCACGCTGGCCCTGGACGCCGATGCCTTCGACCTGCCCCATCAGACTCCTCTGGTCGGTGGCGCAGCCAGCTCCAACCTGGAGGCCCTGGCCGACATCCTGGATGAGCCCGTAGCGGCCGCACCGCGCCTGCGTGACGAGTCCCGGGAGTCCCCCGCCAAGCGGGCCGCCGACCTGGCCCAGGACCGGGACGCCGACAAGCAGGAGGACGAGGATGGCGACGGCCGCACCGCCCAGCCCTCGGCTGCCCGCGAGGAGAGCGGCGAACGGCATGTGCCCGACACCAGCGAGATCCCCATCGTCCACAAGAAGGACGGCTCAGACTCTGCCGATCCCTACGATCCAGATGTGGCCGACGCCATCCACAAGGAGCACCTGGAGCAGCGCAAACGCCAGCGCGCCCGGCATCGGCGGATTCGGCTGATCCTGGCCGGCATCATCACCCTGGTGATCCTTGCCCTGGCCGGAGGCACGGCGGCTGCCTATCGTTGGAGCCAGGAACAGTACTACCTGGGCACGGACCAGGGCCGTGTGGTCATCTACCAGGGCGTGCCCACCAAGGCCTTCACCCTCTCGCTGTCCCACCCAGTGCAGACCACGGACATCGCCGTCAAGGGGCTTCCCCAGTCCTGGCGTGACCAACTGGAAGAGGGCATCACCGTCTCCAGCATGGATGACGCCAAGGAGCACGCCCGTCTGATCCGGAAGGAGGCCGGCGACCTCAAACGTGAGCAGGCCAAGGAAGCCAAGGACGAATCCGGCCAGGCGACGACTTCCCCCTCAGCCTCGCCCTCACCGTCGAAAACCGACCAGAGCGGGCGGCAGCAATCATGATCATCACCCGTCTGCGCCGCATAGGCCTTCTGCTCTTCTCCCTGCTGGTGGGGTTCATCGGATTCTTCCAGATGTTCGCCCGTGCGGCGGGCCGCTTCCCCGGTGACTACGCAGCCCTGCTGGCGGTCACCGCCGCCCTCTTCATCGCCCTCTGGGTCCTGCTGGAGATTTTTCAGCCTTACGGTAGCCAGGCCATCCTGCCCAGCATTGTCATCCTGAGCTCCCTGGGCATAACCCTGATCACCCGCATAGATCTGCGCAACGCCCGGATTGGCCAGCCTACACGAGTGGGCTTCACCCAGCTGATCTGGCTGTGTCTGGCCCTGGTCCTGTGCGGGCTGCTGGTGGTGCTGCTCAGGGACTATAGGCTGCTGCGCCGCTTCTCCTATGTGAGTATGGTGGTGGGCCTGGTCCTGCTCCTATCGCCCATGCTTCCTGGCATCGGCCGCGAGATCGGCGGCGCCCGCATCTGGATAGGCATAGGGTCTCACACCCTGCAGCCCGGCGAATTCGCCAAGCTCTTCCTGGCCTTCTTCTTCGCCGCCTACCTGTTCGACCACCGAGACCAGCTAGCCGTGGGCGGCAAGAAGTTCCTGGGCATGCGGCTGCCCCGAATCAAGGACTTTGGCCCCATTATCATCGTCTGGCTTATTTCGCTGGCCGTCCTGGTCATCCAGCATGATCTGGGCACCTCGCTGATGTACTTCGCCATGTTCGTCTCCATGCTTTATGTGGCTACCGGCCGCACCAGCTGGATCGCCATAGGCGCGGTCTTCTTCGTCATCGGGGCTGTGGCCGCCTCCATGATCTTCGCCCATGTGGGTGCCCGTGTGGACGCCTGGCTGCACCCCTTCAGCGATGCTGAATTTAGCAAGGCCTTCGGTGGGTCCGGCCAGCTGGTGCGCGGCATCTTCGGCCTGGCCGCCGGCGGGCTGACAGGCACCGGCCTGGGCCAGGGACGCCCCTGGATCACCCCCCTGGCCAACTCCGACTTCATCTACACATCGGTGGGCGAGGAGCTGGGACTGAGCGGCCTGCTGGTGGTCCTGGCCCTCTACCTGGTCATCGTGGCCTCGGGCATGATCACGGCCATGAAGATCAAGGATGGCTTCGGCAAGCTCCTGGCCTCCGGCCTGGTCTTCACCATGGCCTTCCAGGTCTTCACTGTGGTGGGCGGCATCACCCTGGTCATCCCCCTGACCGGACTGACCATGCCCTACATGGCGGCGGGCGGCTCCAGTCTGGTGGCCAACTGCATCCTGGCCGTCCTGTTGATCATCATCTCCAACGCGGCCAACAAGCCTGCGCCGGAGGTCAGCTCGGACACCTTCAAGTACGAGGCTCTGGCCGTCCTGCGCCAGCAGGAGACCAGCAAGCGCAACAGCCAGGACGACTCGGACCCCGACTCAGATTCTGACGACCAAGAGTCCCATGATCGTCATGCCGGGCCGATCGAGCAGACCGACCAGGACGAGGAGACCGACCTGCCAGCCACCGGCCGCATCCCCGTCCGTCAGGTCCGAGGAGGTGGACAGTGAACAAGGCCTTGCGTCAACTCTTCAACGCCGTCATCGTCCTCTTCGTCATCCTGGGGCTTTCCAGCTCCATCATCATGGTGATCCGGGCGGAGAGCCTTAACTCGGACCCCCGCAATCTGCGTGCCCTGTACCACGAGTATGCGGCACCCAGGGGGGCCATCCTGACCTCGGACGGCGCCGTCATGGCCCAGTCCGACCCCATCAACGACTCCTTCCAGTACCAGCGGCACTACCACAAGGGGCCCGTCTACTCGCCCATCACCGGCTACTACTCCATCACCAGCCCGGCAGACCGAGGAATCGAGGCCTCGCGCGACCGTCTGCTGAGCGGGCAGTCGGACAGCCTGTGGATGGACCGGGTCAAGTCCCTCTTCACCGGCACCCAGAACAAGGGCGCCTCCATCGAGACCTCCATCAATCCCAAGATGCAGGAGGCCGCCTACGCCATGCTGGGCAACTTGTCCGGTTCGGTGGTGGCCATCGAGCCCTCCACAGGCCGCATCCTGACCATGGTCAGCACACCGAGCTACAACCCCGAAGACCTGACCGCCCACGACAGCGGCGATGCCTCCCAGGCCTACCAGAAGCTGGCCTCCCGTTCCGACAACCCCATGCTCAACCGGGCCACCTCGCAGCTGTATCCGCCCGGGTCCACCTTCAAGGTGGTTGTGGCCGCCGCCGCCCTGGAGTCCGGCCAGTATCACCCCGATAGCCAACTGCCGGCCGGGGCCTCATACACATTGCCCGGCACCAACTACAATCTGACCAACACCACTACAGCGGCCGGCGGGGTCAACGGGAAGATCAGCCTGGAGAATGCCCTGGCCTACTCATCCAACACGGCCTTCTCCCAGCTAGGGGTCGCCCTGGGCGGCAAGACGCTGGCAGCGCAGGCACGCAAGTTCGGCTACGGCTCCACCATCACCCTGGACGGGACCACCTCCACAGGACGGCCCATGAAGGCCGTGGCCTCCAAATTCCCCGAGGACCAGTCCCAGGACCGGATCGCCCTGGCTTCCATCGGCCAGGGAGACACCCTATCCACCCCACTCCAGGCTGCCATGACGGTCGCCGCCGTGGCCAACGGCGGCAAGCTCATGCAACCGACCCTGGTGGACCGGGTGCGCTCAAGCGACCTCAGCGTCATCAGTGAGACAACGCCCTCGGTCTACTCACAGGCCTTCTCATCGGACACCGCCAAGGCCCTGACCACCATGATGGAGGCAGTAACCACCAAGAGCTACCCGGAGCTTGAGATTCCAGGAGTGCAGGTGGCCTCCAAGTCCGGCACAGCTCAGATCGGCACGGGCAATACGGCAAATGACGGGTGGATGGTAGGATTCGCTCCGGCCGACAAACCCAAGGTAGCCGTAGCCGTCGTGGTGCATGGAATCTCCTCCTATGGCATAGACATTGCCGGACCGATTATGAAACGCATCATGCAGGAGGCTGCCAAGTGAAACTGGTACAAGGACAGCTCATCCATAGACGGTACCGTCTGGACCGTCGCCTGGCCCAAGGGGGCATGGGCGAAGTCTGGAAGGGCTATGACATCGAACTGGGACGAGTTGTGGCCATCAAGGCCCTGCGCGAGGATCTGACCAACGAGGAGTCCAAGCTGCTGCGGCTGCGGGCCGAGGCGCACAATTCCGCCAACCTGGCCCACCCCAACATCGCCGCCCTCTTCGAGTACTACGAGCACGACGGCATCGGATTTCTGATCATGGAATACGTGCCCAGCCAATCCCTGGCAGACATCTATCGGGACCGGGGCGCCCTGGACCCCATCGAGCTGCTGCCCATCCTGATACAGACGGCCCGAGGGCTCTACGTGGCCCACTCCCACGGGGTCATCCACCGGGACGTCAAGCCGGCCAACATCATGGTCTCCGACACCGGCGAGGTCAAGATCACCGATTTCGGGGTCTCCTACTCCACCAACCAGGGGCAGATCACCCAGGACGGCATGGTGGTGGGCACAGCCCAGTACATCTCGCCCGAGCAGGCCCAGGGCCTCCAGGCCACCCCCCAGTCCGACATCTACTCCCTGGGTGTGGTGGCCTACGAGGGGCTCTGCGGGCACCGGCCCTTCACCGGCGCCACCCCGGTGGACATCGCCGCAGCACACGTCAACGACCCTGTGCCGCCACTGCCCGACTCAGTGGACAACCAACTCATGAACTTCGTCATGTCCATGCTGGCCAAGGACCCGCGAGACCGCCCGGCGAATGCCCTGGTGGTCTCGCACACGCTGGCCAGGATCGAGCAGCGGCTGCTGGACCAGCAGCTGGGCGAGACGGAGGTCATCGACCCGCGCGCACCCATGCCTCGACGCATTGTGAGCAGGCCACACGCGGCAAAAGACATCTTCAGGCCCTTCTGGGGGCACTATGGAGAAGGAAGCGCACAGCGCGGCCTTGAAGCGACGAACGGAGGGGATACCCTATGAGCATCACACTGCCGCCGTCCCTAGCGGACGGACGTTACCGTCTGGGACAGCTGATCGGACGCGGTGGCATGGCCGAGGTCCACAAGGCTGTGGACACGCGTCTGGGAAGGACGGTCGCGGTCAAGATCATGCGGTCCGATCTGGCCAACGACGAGGTCTTCCTATCGCGGTTCCGGCGGGAAGCTCACTCGGTCGCCCTGCTCAACAACCCCAACATCGTCTCCATCTACGACTCGGGCGAGGAGATACTGACCGACGACCAGGGCAACCATGAGCGGGTGCCCTACCTGGTCATGGAGTACGTCAAGGGGCAGACCCTGAGGTCCATCCTCAAGGAGAACGGGGCCCTGAGCCAGCGCGACAGCGAGCAGGTCATGCTGGGCATGCTAAGCGCCCTGGACTACTCCCACCACATGGGGGTCATCCACCGGGACATCAAGCCCGGCAACATCATGATCTCGGAGCAGGGCATCGTCAAGGTCATGGACTTCGGCATCGCCCGGGCCATGGACGATTCGGCCGCCACGATGACCCAGTCCCAGGGCGTGGTGGGCACGGCCCAGTACCTGAGCCCCGAACAGGCCCGCGGCGAGAGCGTGGACATGCGTTCCGACCTCTACTCGGCCGGCTGCGTCCTCTACGAGATGCTGACCGGACGGCCGCCCTTCAACGGGGATTCGGCCGTGGCCATCGCCTACCAGCATGTCACCGAGGTGGCCACCCCGCCAAGCACCATCGTGCCTGGCCTGCCGAAGATGTGGGATTCCATCTGCGCCAAGGCCATGGCCAAGGATCGTCAGAACCGGTACGCCACGGCCGCCGCCTTCAAGAGCGACATCCTGGCCTTCATGAATGGCGGGACCCCGGTGGCTGCCGCCTTCAACCCGCTGACCGACCTGGCCAACGTCAAGGCCCGCAAGGATGCCGAGCAGGGCACCGAAACGGCCACCATGCCGCTGACCGAAGAGGAGACGGCCGCCACCCAGGCCTTCAACCCTGTTCAGGACCCACTCAATCCGGCCGCTGCCACCGATCTCGCCACAGCTGAGCGCACGGCCACCAAGGCGGCCCAGCAGAAGTCCAAACGGCGCAAGAAGATCATCATCGCCGCTATCGTGGCAGCCTTGCTTCTGGTGGCCGCCGGACTCGGCGTGACCTATATGAGCCGAAACCGCCATCAGATGGCCGAGGTACCCACCATCAATGCTCAGATGTCGCGAATTCTCGCCCGTGAGAAGGTCACCGCCGCAGGCTTCAATTACCAGGAGAAGGAGGACCATGACTCGGCCGAGCCCAAGGGGACCTTCACCAAGCAGAGCCCCAAGGGCGGAAGCATGGCTCCCAAAGGCTCCACAGTGACCGTCTGGTTCTCCTCCGGACCCAAGGATACGGCCATTCCCGACGTCAAGGGCATGAATCAGCAGGAGGCTCGCAGAACCCTGGAGAAGGCCGGATTCAAGGCCTCTCCCGCCGCCTCGGTAGAAGACAGCCAAGACGTGCCCAAGGACCATGTGACCCGCACGGATCCCGCCGCCGGCCAGAGCGTGGCCAAAGGAACCAGCATCCTGCTCTACATCTCCTCGGGCATGACCAAGGTGCCTGACCTGTCTGGCAAGAGCAAGGACGACGCGACCAAGACCCTGCAGAGTCTGCACTTCAACATCACCATCCACGAGCAGGCCTCCAACACCGTGGCCAAGGACGTGGTCATCAGCACCGACCCGGCTGCCGGATCCTCCATCCAGCAGGGAGCCATGATTACAGTCACCGTCAGCAGCGGCATGAAGCTGGGTTACTACATCGACATGACCCTGGGCGAAGCCAAGCGCAACCTGGGCCAGGGGGTCAACATCAAGGTCAACGGCCCCAACAACGACAACGCCGTGGTCACCGGCCAGGATCCCACCTCAGGCGCCTCCTTCGACAAGTCCAAGGACACCATCACCCTGACCACGGCTATCAGCGTCCCAGTCATCGCCCCGGGCGAGACCTTGGGCAGCTACCGGCAGAAGCTGACCAACAGCGGTGTCAGCGCCGACAGAATCACTTCTGTCGGCAAGGACACGGACAAGGTGACCGCTGTAAGTCCCGGAGCCGGCAGCAAGGTGGACGACAACACCCCCATAACTGTGACCACCGTCAGCTCCACCAACTGATCGTATGACCCGGCGGCCACAGCCTTGCCGCCGGGTCATATAGTTGGGTCATAAAGAGCCAGGCAGAGTGAATACGGGATGAATTAGAGCGATGGCTATTAGTCCGCGTCATTAGGCTGAGAACCGAGACTTTCGGTCACAAACATCAGTCATGACTTCTGCTGACAGACCAGAGCTCCAAGCGTTAAACGCCAGGACCCATCAACCAATCCATAATGGTTGACCCATAACTGCCGGACTGGCCGCTTGCCAAGTCGCGTCGCCAGATTGCGACAAACCCACATCGACTGCAACACTGCGTCATCAGGACCATGGCCGCTGGAGAGACGTAGACAAGACCTTTGCCTCTGCCTTTGCCTTTGGCAATTACTTCTGACAGTCGGCAAGACATGACTATCAATAAGCGGCGGGGTCGCAGAATCACACTGGATCCTGCGGCCCCGCCGCTTTTCCACGCCGCCGAGATCAGAAAGCGGAGTAGTTGGATATCTGTCTGAGCCAGGGCACGTTGCTGGCCAGCCATGGGAAGCCCCATTCCATCAAGGCACAGGTCAGAGCCAGCAGGAGCAGAATCAGCAGAAGCCAGCGAATCGGAGCTATGCCGGACTGGTGCCGCAGCAACCAGCCGTAGAGGCTGATCATGGGCTGTGGCTTCTCGCCCTTGCGAATCTGCCGCAGCAAGGGGTAACGCCATGCAACCAGGGCCGCCAGGTAGATGATCAGATAGGCTGCTACCAAAACCAGGAAGACCGGTTGCAGGGAACCCACCCTGGCTATGACCGAGCCCTTGTCGTCTGCAAAGGCCACCTTGCTGCCTCTATCACCAAGCAGTTCCTTAGGCACCCCGTCGGACACCTTGGCCCAGTAGCCGAATTCGCCCCAGCTGATCCAGCGGTGGGTAGCCGTGGTGTACTTGGGCTCACAGGTGGTCAGTGTAATCATGCGCCGATCTGGAGCCTCGTTGGGCGAATAAGGGTTGGGGGCGATGACGCTGACCTCGTTGGCAGCCACGATCTTGTAGCGGGTGTAGTGGTAGACGTACCAGTAATCCTTGGTGCGCAGGACGATGGCATCCCCCACACGCAGCTGGTCCACATGGCCCAGCGGCTCACCATAGCCGGCGCGGTGTCCGGCAATAGCCATGTTGCCCAGCTCGCCCGGCATCTGCGTGTTGGAGTAGTGCCCCAGTCCCGCGTAGGCCAGATCCCTGGGCGACGTGCCCTGAACCACGTTGCGCTCCCAGCGCTGTCCAAAACGGGGGATGTAGATCTGGGCCATCAGATCGCCCTCGGAGGCGTGTTCGGGCTGTACCGGCGGCATTCCGCTCTGAGGCTTGGCAACCTTTCGGGTATCTCCCGATCCCGGGTCGCTCCAAGCGGTCGAGGCACGGGTCTCCAACTGCTGATGCTCGGACTGCACACCGGTCCACCAAAGCTGCCAAACCACGTAGAGGGCACAGATGACGGCCAGCGTCATCAGCAGCTCCCCCACGATTTCTGCTATCCCAACCGGCCACTTTCGTCGCTTATCGGCAGGTTTATCAACCGACATCCAGTCATTCTCCGAGTCTTCTGTCGTCATTTACCGTGCCTTCTCATCTAGAGATGCATACTGGAGTGGCTGCAGGACAGCCGTCGTCTCAGGGAATCTCAGATTGCCCGAAGACTCGACATTCCATCCCAGACCTACCGTATTCACGTACTCCTTGTAAATCTGGATGGATGGCGAAGCATTCAGGGACTTGGTCATCCGATCGACTGGTCCTATGGCCGAAATTTTATATGGCGGCGAGTACTTTCGACCGTGCAGCAGCAGCACATTGCCCACGCATCGCACGGCCGTGGTGGGCAGGACACGCTGGTCCTGGATCCTCATGGACTCGGCTCCCCCGGCCCAGAGCGCGTTGACCACACTCTCCACATCCTGCTGGTGGATGACGTAATCATTGATGTTGGCCGTCGATCCGTCGGACCCCACCTTCTGCTTCCAGAGCGGGGAATCATCGAGGGTTACCGTCAGTCCCGGCCCTTGGACGGCCTTGAGCACCGTGCCCGAACCGGGGTCCTCACGGGCCTGGTCCGAGTTGCCCTTGTCGTCATCGGTGATGGTCTTCAGAGCGTTGATCTGCGAGCTCATGTCATTGATGTCCTTGCGCAGCTCCGCAGCCTTGTTCTCGCGCTCTTCCACCAGCCCGGCCGTATCCGAGGTGACCGTGACCGTCCTGTTGACACGGATGTTGGTGGTCAGCATGTACCCGACCAGGGCCAGCACCACAGCCACGGACAATGTGCCGACCAGGGACCTGCGCGCTCCGTGCCGTCCCGTCCGTCTGGTCATAGGCATACCCTCATCCTCGTCTGCGATAGTATTACGTTCGAGTCTAACCGCTACTATGGCTTAGTAGATCTAATGAAGGAGAATAACCTCATGGCAGAGCATCAACTCCATGATGACGAGGACGAGGCGGTGGACGAGGCCAAGAAGACCCAGGCCGAGGCCGAGAACAAGACCGCTGGCGCTGGCGAGGATGCAGAGGACGAGGAGTATGGCCTGTCCATGGACAAGGTGGAGGCCGTGCTCAACGAGAGCGTTGACAAAAAGCACATGACTCCGCAGATGCGCCGCATCGTGCAGCGTCAAGAAGAGAACACCCGCCGCGTGGAAGACACCATCAAAAGCACCAAGGCCAATCCGCGCTGGTTTGTGCCTCTCTTCGTCACGCTGATGGTAGTGGGCCTGATTTGGATCGTGGTCTACTACATCGCTTCCACCAGGGGCAATGTCTTCCCAATCCCCGGCATCGGCAACTGGAACCTGGCCGTAGGCTTCGGCATCCTGCTGGTCGGCTTCCTCATGACCATGTGGTGGCACTGATCCAGCTGCTTTACTCTTCAGGAACCCCGCAACCGCCCAGGCACAGATGTGGGGTTCTTTGCATATCCATCCACCCCTGAGCGTCAGGCATGTGTGGATTCAATTTCCCGGCTCCACCTATTTCATCCACTGTTTCGAGACTCAAACCAAAGTTATCCACAATCGCCCGGCTTTATCGTGGACAGCCTGAGACACCTGTCCACAACCCTACTGCTAGTTAGGTTCTGTGTTTACTTATCCACTTTTTACCGATATATATGCACCAGTTCTGGTTACTTATTCCCAGGTTATCCACACGATTGTCAACAAATGTGGATAGGTGACATCCATGTCATTTATCTATCACAGAAGGATTTAAAGCAGCAGGCAGCTGCTGATTGTCAGCGCATGGGGTTGAACATGTTGCAACCCAGAGCCAGCAGGACCAGGACCACCAAGAAGATCAGCATGGGCAGCAGCCAGGAGAGCAGGCCATGCACCCGCGAGCCGGGCCGGCCCATGTGCAGCAGGGCCAGCATAAAGAGGCCGCCTACTATGAAACCGCCCACATGGTCCTGCCAGGCGATGCCGGGCACGAACAGGGGCATGCAGAAGTTGATGGCCATCCAGACCACCATGGAAACGATGTTAATCCCCAAACGACGATAGACCACCAGAATGGCGGCAAAAAGTCCGAAGAGCGCGCCCGAGGCCCCGATGGCCGACGTGCCCCAGCCATTGGGCGACAGGACTGCATAGACCATCAGCCCCAGGTCTCCGCCCAGCCCGCTGATCATATAGAGCGCCAGGAAACGCCCATGCCCTATCAGATTTTCCAGCACCGGCCCCACAACCCACAGGGTGATCATGTTGAAGAGGATATGCGAGACATTGGTGGCGTGCAGAAATATGTTGGTCACAAACATCCAGGGCTCATGAATGGCGGTAATCGGCACGAACGCCCAGTAGCCCAGCAAAAGCCGCTGGTAGCGAAGCGGAGCCAGCAAATACAGGACCATCTGGATGACCCAGGCCGCTATGCAGATCAGGGTGATGGCCACGGTCACCACCGGAGCCTGGTCGCCCCAGCGCCGCCGGATCCATCCCAGCGGCCCCCGACCGTTCCCTCCGCCTGCGAAACTGGTGCCAGTGCCATTGACCATGAACCATACCTTACCTGACCGTCCGGCCCGGGGTGTGCGGTTTCCGTGCCGCAATGGCACCGATGTGCCCCAGAGTTCACCGCTTTCTACTAGGATGTTGACTAGGTCGGTCGAAGTGGGCAGGACCGACGAAAGTCGTCGAAAGGAGCCAAACATGGAGAATTCATCTTCAAACGGCTGGAAGTTCTTTGCACTGCTCTTCGGCACGCTGCTGGCCGGCGTTGTCGCTCTGTTCGTATACAAGCAGCAGAACCCGGATTACGATCCCTGGGAGGAGCCTTGGGAGAACAGCTCATCGCCAGTCGACCTGGGCCTGGCCAAGGATGAGGAGGACAAGGGGTCTGAGGATCCTGAAGCCCCTCTGCAAGCGGGCGCACAGGCCTGACCGTTCCGGTCGGGAAGGAATCCGACCCAGCGTCAAGAACGTGAGGGCAACGGGTTCCTTTTTTCATGCCTGATTTTGGCTTGATCGCAACCTGCCGGACACGCCTGTTGGGGCGGCGCGTCACAATGGAGCTATGAGTGCCATACGGGAAGCAGACATGGAGGAAGGCCGCCGGGATTTTCTGGCCTGGCGCAATGCGGCCAAGGAGGCTGCAGGCAATTTAGGCCCGGAGGGCAACCGCCTGACAGTGGCCCCGCAAACCGATAGGCACAGCAAGGCCATGGCCGTCCGCTATTCCCTGCACATGCTGGAGATCAAGGCCCCCGGTCCCGGCGTAGAGGTCAGGGTAGCCCCCTGGGGAGCCATCAAGATTCTGGACGGGCCTGCGTCCGACCCGCATAACCTGACTCCGCCTGACGTAATCGAACTGGACCCGGATGTCTGGTTGCGGCTGGCCGCTGGCATCACCAGCTGGAGTGAAGAAGCCGCCGCCGGGCATATCAGCGCCGTGGGCGAGCGCGACGATCTGCACGAGCTACTGCCACTGGTATGACCAATAGTCGGCCACCTCTGCGGTCGGCTACTTGCTCGACGACCCCTTTGCTGCGGTCTTCTGATCTTTATGGTGTTTGAGCGCGCTTGGCACGGGGATGGGTATGCGCTTGTGCGGCTTGGGCGTAGCCGGCATCTCCCCAGAGGTGGCCTTGGCAGCAGCCTCGGCGGCCCACCGGGCGTAATCGCTCAGATCATCGTCCGGGGAATCCTCGGGGTCCTGGCCCCCCGATTTGCGCGAATCCGGTTTGGAGTACTCCTCTTCAACCATTTTGAAGGGATCTTTGCCCCTGGTTCCGGGTTCCTTGCTGCTGAGCTCTTTGGCCAGCTCGTCGTAATCCGTGTCCGTTGTCAGATATTTGAGCTTCCGGGCTATTTTCGTCTGCTTAGCCTTCTGACGTCCGCGGCCCATCCGACCCCCTTCGCCAGGTAACGTGCACTTAGGCAACTTGAATGTGAATTTGCATCATTTATGAGAGTACCACCTACGCATCTTGTCGGCTCGGACTTTTACCATAAAAGCAATTCCCAGAAGGACATTCGGCACGACGACGAGGGTGGGACCATGCAGGAAGAAGTCACAGCGGCAGGCAACGAGATCAGCGACAGCTTCAGAGCCGCCAAGCATCGATCCGACCAGGTGCTGGCCGAACTAGACAAGAATCCTAGCCGCTACACCATGCTGACCGGCGACCGCCCGACCGGCAGGCTTCACCTGGGCCATTATTTCGGCTCCATCCGCGAGCGTGTCCAGATGCAGAATCGCGGGGTGCACACCAACATCGTCATCGCCGACTACCAGGTCATCACCGACCGGGACACCACCGAGCACATCCGCGACAACGTGCTCAACCTGGTGCTTGACTATCTGGCTGCGGGCATCGACCCCAAGAAGACCATGATCTTCACCCATTCGTCCACCCCTGCAGAGAACCAGCTGCTGCTGCCCTTCCTCTCGCTGGTGACCGAGGCCGAGCTCCACCGCAACCCCACCGTCAAGGCCGAGATGGAGGCCAGCGGCCATGCCCTGACCGGTCTGCTGCTGACCTATCCGGTCCACCAGGCCTGCGACATACTCTTCTGCAAGGCCAACGTGGTCCCCATCGGCAAGGACAACCTGCCGCATGTTGAGCTTACCCGGACCATCGCCCGCCGCTTCGACGAGCGCTACCCCGGCCAAGCTCCGGTCTTCCCAGAACCTGATGCCATCCTGTCTGACACCCCGGAAATTCCTGGTCTGGACGGCCGCAAGATGAGCAAGTCCTATGGCAACTCCATCATGCTGGGCGCTACCGCCGAGGAGACGGCCAAGCTGATCCGCAAGTCGCCCACCGACTCCGAACGCAGGATCACCTTCGACCCTGTGAACCGCCCGCAGGTCTCGGCCCTGCTGACCACAGCCGGCCTGGTGACCGACCGCAAGCCCGAGGATATCGCCGAAGAGATCGGCAATGCCGGCTCGGGCGCCCTCAAGGCCTACGTGACCAAGTCCGTCAACGAGTTCCTGGCACCCCACCGCGAGCGCCGTGCCGAGCTGGCCAAGGACATGGACACCGTGCGCGACATCCTGGTCGAGGGCAACAAGCGGGCCAACCAGATAGCCGAGGAAACCCTTGATCAGGTCCGCTCGGCTATGGGTATGCGCTACTAGACGTCGTACCGCCAGGAGCGATCGGTTAGCACCCGAGCCGTGACCAGGCCGATGGGCAGGCAGATGATGACCATGAAGGCCCGGAAGGCCCAGTCCAAGGCGTTGAGCGTATTGAACTGTCCCAGGTAGAACATGGCCCGGTACATATACAGGCCAGGCACCATGATGACGATGGATGGCACGGTCAGGCTAATTCTCGGATAGCCCAGGTGAGGCGGCAGCAGGCCGTGACGGACCGAGGAGCGCCACACCGTGGCCAGCATGCCGGCCAGGAAGGCACCCAGAAAAGCAGCCATCTCCGGAGGGACATGAAGCAGATCCTGCATCTCCAGGCGCATGGTGTCGGTCAGAGCGCCGATGACGGCGGCCACCAAGGCCATGCGCTGGGGTGAGTTGAAGAGGACCGAGAATCCCCAGACCCCGCAGAATGCTGCAATCATGCGCAGTCCGGCCATCAGCAGGGGACTCAGGTTCATCGGTTCAAAGCCCTGGGGGTTGAGCATAACCATCCGCGCCACGGCCCAGCCTCCCAGTGTGGCCACCAGGATGATCGAGAAGGCGTAGGTGATGCGCTGCACCCCCGAAGGGAAGTCCAGCTTGGCGATGTCCAGGCCGCCGGTGACCAGGGGAAAGCCGGGAATGACGAAGAGGATGGCGCCGATATAAGCCGTGTCGTGCTTGAGAGCCACCGGGTCGAAGATACCCACCAGTCTCAGCGTGCCGACGCAGGCCAGTGCGGCGATGATGACCGCAACCCCGGTAGCGAAGAACTGGTTGATCCGCCTGCCCAGCATCTGTCGACGCACCCACTGGCCTATGCCAGCGCCGACAAAAGCCCCAGCCATGTCATAGGGACCGCCGCCCAGCAGGAAGACGAAGGCTGCGCAGGCCACAGCCGAGGCGAAGCCCGAAAAGAGGGGCGAATAGAGGGGTTTGCGTCGCTCGATCAGGTCCAGGCGTTCATGCGCCTGCCGGACCGTGATGCCACCCCTTGCCTGCGGCTTTGGGGACGCGGATTTGTCAGAGGAGGCAGGCTCATCGGAAAATGCAGCCTTTGCGGAGTCTGTTGCCTCTCTGACCAATGCGGACCCGTCGGAAGACACCGGCTGTTCGGAGGGTGCCGCACCCTCGGAAGACTTGGCCTTTTCATGTGCTTGGCCTTGGGCTGACGCAGGCCGTCCAGACCCAAGCTGCTCAGACGCGGAGTCGCGCCCTTGGCTGGTTGCAGATGATCCAATGGCTGCACAACCAGCGGCACTCGAATCTGAATTCTCAATCGCGTAGGCAGCAGAAACAGAAGCAGCTTTGGAATCTTCGGAATCCTCCAAGGCTGCGGCGGTCGGCGTGGCCTCCGGCCGAGGCGTGGAGCCTACGGTGCCCAGACCGGCGGCCGTCCTGGTGTCTATGGCTGCCGCATCGATCCGGTTCTGGCTGATCTCGTCCTCGTTGTGCACGGCGGTGGCCACCGCATCCTTGAACACCTTGGCCGCATCCTGGTCCTGGGCCAGCACCTCCTTGACCGCCTTGCGGGCCGCTGCGTAGACGTTCGGCTCGTCCAGGTTGTCCACCAGCTCCCTGGAGACCACCGACATGGCGTGGTAGGTCCCCGCCTGCCCGCACTTGACGCTGAGCCAGTCAGCGAAGTGCTCCAGGAGCCAGATCCGCTCGGTGTTGACCCCAGTGGTGGGCAGGTCCACCACCTCGGTGATCCGAGACACGCCATCCGTGCAGGTGGCCTCAATATCGGTCAGGTTCACGTCGGCTCGCACATGCACGCCCATGGGGTAGGCAATCCTGTGCATCATCTCGCGCACGCGGAAGCTTCCCGTTCCAGCCCCCAGCTCCAGCATGCCCACCCGCACAATCAGGCTGGTCTTGGCCGCGATGCAGGCCTCGACGATGGGCTTGTCGTAGTCGCGTTCAATATCCTCCATATCCAGTGGGATGGAATGGGTGTGGTACTTGCTCACCCGTCTGACCTCGGCTGCGGCCCTGCCGCGATAGCTGTCCTTGGAACTCCTGCTCTTGAATTTCACACCCACATTCATACTCCACCCGGGTCACGTGAGCTTGCACCGCCGCATGGGACCATGAAACGTATTCGACCTGAAAGCGTCCTAGAATGGGCCGCGAGCCATCGAACCGAAGGCTGTGGGCCTGCAACGCCGACCACCAATAACCGCGGAGGAGCCGTGGAATGGCCGAAGACCGGGCAACCTGCGATTCGACAAGGAGGACTGATGACAGATAGTAATCAGCAAATCACGGCTGCCGATGCGACCCTGGTCACATCCGGCACCGGGACAAAAGGGCCGGAGGAACGCAAGCTGCCTCAATCGTTGGATGAGGACATGGCCTTGTGCCTGCGGCTACTCAGGGATGTGTTGGGGGAATTCGATCAACAGCTGCTCAAGCGCTTCGACTCCCTGCGCGAGGACGTGATGACGGCCAGCGCCGAGCACTTCAACCGCCACCCCTCGGACCCCGTGCCTGACGAGGATGGCCTGTCCAAGGCCGTAGCCCTGATCGACGACACCTCAGTCAAGGATTCCCAGTTGCTGGCCCGCGCTTTGACCACCTATTTCCATCTGGCCAACCTCTGCGAGGAAAACTACCGGGTGAAGGTCCTGCATGAGCGCGAGGGCAAGGTGGACCTGAAGGTCAAGGGCACCGACCCCATCAACGAGATGACCAGCGCCTACAGCCAGCTCCTTCAGGAGATGGGCCCGGCCAAGGCCTCGGAGCTGCTGGAGAAGCTGGAGTTCCACCCCGTCTTCACCGCCCACCCCACCGAGGCGCGGCGCAAGGCCGTGGAGGGCAAGATCCGGCGCATCGCCAACCTGCTGGCCGTTCGCCGCGGCCTGGGAGGTTCCGAGCTGGAGGAGAATGAGCGTCTGCTGCACAACGAGATCGACGCCCTCTTCCGCACTTCGCCCATCGCAGCCAAGAAGCCGACGCCCGTCGAAGAGGCCAACACCATTCTGGACATCTTCGACGCTACGCTCTTCGAGACCATTCCCAAGGTCTACCGCCGCTTCGACGACTGGGTGCTGGGCAAGAAGGCCGGCATGGTCAAGCCCGTCTGCCCCGCCTTCTTCCACCCGGGCAGCTGGATCGGTTCCGACCGCGACGGCAACCCTAATGTGACCGCCAAGGTCTCGCGCAAGGTGGCCCGCAAGTTCTCCGACCACATGCTCGAGGCACTGGTCAAGGCCACCACCACCGTGGGCCGCAATATGACCATGGAGCTGACCACCACGCCCCCCAGCCCCGAGCTGAGGAGCCTGTGGAGCCACCAGAAGGAGATGAGCGAGCGCCTGACCGATAGGGCCACCACCATCTCGCATAATGAGTTGCACCGGGCCGTGGTCCTGGTCATCGCCGACCGTCTGCAGGCCACCATCCAGCGTGACGCTGACCTCATGTATGCCGACTGCGACGACTTCATCGCCGACCTGCGCGTGGTCCAGGACTCCCTGGCCAAGGCGGGCGCGGTCCGTCAGGCCTACGGCCCCCTGCAGGATCTGATCTGGCAGGCCCAGACCTTCGGCTTCCACATGGTGGAGATGGAGTTCCGCCAACACTCTCTGGTCCACGCCCGCGCCTTGGAGGACATCCGCGAGCACGGCCTGCATGGCGAGCGCGGCGAGCTGCAGCCCATGACCCACGAGGTGCTCGACACCTTCCGGGCCCTGGGAGCCATCCAGAAGCGCAACGGCCAGAAGGCCGCCCGCCGCTACATCATCTCCTTCACCAAGTCGGCGCAGAACGTCAAGGACGTCTACGAGCTCAACCGGCTGGCCTTCGAGCATGCCGAGGACGTGCCGGTCATCGACGTGATCCCCCTGTTCGAACAGCTGGAGGACCTGCAGAATTCGGTGGACGTGCTTGAGGAGATCATCAAGATCCCCGAGGTCCAGGCCCGGCTCAAGGAGACCGGCAACAAGATGGAGGTCATGCTGGGCTACTCCGACTCCTCCAAGGATGCCGGCCCAGTCTCGGCGACCCTGGCCCTCCACTCCGCCCAGGAGCGCATCGCCAAGTGGGCCGAGAGCCATGACATCGACCTGACCCTCTTCCACGGACGCGGCGGTGCCGTAGGCCGTGGCGGCGGCCCTGCCAACCGGGCCGTGCTGGCCCAGCCTGTGGGCTCGGTCAACTGCCGGTTCAAGCTGACCGAACAGGGCGAGGTCATCTTCGCCCGCTACGGCAACCCGGTCTTGGCCATCCGCCATATCGAGTCCGTGGCTGCAGCCACCCTGCTCCAGTCCGCGCCCAGCGTGGAGGAGCGCAACACCACCATGACCGAGAAGTACGCGGACATGGCCGACAAGCTGGACCAGGCCGCCCACGAGCGCTTCCTGGACCTGCTGCACACGCCGGACTTCGCCCCCTGGTTCTCCATCGTGACACCGCTGAACGAGATCGGCCTACTACCTATAGGCTCCAGGCCGGCCAAGCGTGGTCTGGGCGCCAAGTCCCTGGACGATCTGCGGACCATACCCTGGGTCTTCTCCTGGGCGCAGGCCCGAATCAACCTGGCCGCCTGGTACGGCCTGGGCACCGCCTGCGAGAAGTTCGGCGACCTGGAGACCCTGCGTCAGGCCTACGAGGAATGGCCGCTCTTCAGCACCTTCATCGACAACATCGAGATGAGCCTGGCCAAGACCGACGAGCGCATCGCCAAGATGTACCTCTCCCTGGGAGACCGGGACGACCTGAGCCAGAAGGTCCTCTCGGAGATGGAGCTGACCCGCAAGTGGGTTCTGCAGATCGTAGGCGACGAGTGGCCCCTGCAGCACCGCCACGTGCTGGGCCAGGCCATCCGGATCCGCTCTCCCTATGTGGACGCCCTGTCGGTGACCCAGGTGCGTGCTCTGCGGGCCCTGCGTCGTCGCAACGACAAGGAGGAGCTCAGCAAGAGCCAGCAGGCCGACTTCATCTACTTGATCCTCTGCACCGTTTCAGGAGTCGCCGCCGGCCTGCAGAACACCGGCTGATTTCCGCTTGACAAGTTTAAGGGTCCCGCCTCCCGCAGATAGCAGGAGGCGGGACCCTGTAGTATTCGAGTGCTCCTGATGCGGCTGTATGTCATTTGTTGGCTGGGTGGTAGGGTGAGAGACGGGGGGCGTCGGGAGGACTGCTGGCTTCCGCCACGATTCCTGTAATCCAGAGCAGGGCTGGCGCTTGTAGGTAGAAGGGCTTTTCGACAGGAAGAACCTTGTATAGGCAAGCGGCGTTTGCTCTACTTGGTGTTTGGTGAAGGGGTTTTGGCTTCATGCGTCTGGTTTCCCGGCTGCGTCGCATCCTGGTGATGATGATCGTCCTGCTGGGCCTGCTGGCAGGCCTGGGTATCGCATCCGCCCAAGACGACGCTCCTGTCCCCTCCGGGGGAGGGGGTCTTCAAACCCCTCGCGTAGCTGACGGAGCCTCCGCCACGCTCCCCAGCAGCGCAACAGACACTCCCCTTTCCTCGCCCTCGCCGATACAAGCCGCCACGCCATTAAACCCCACGCCCAGCACCCCGTCATCGACGACGGGCACACCCGACAGCGCAGGCTCCGCTACAGCCAAGTCGGCCGACAAGACGGAGGATCAGGCTTCGCACATGGTGCGTTTCGACCCGGCCAACGGCAGCAAGCCCACACAAACAACCGTGAAAACCGGCACCCTCGCCGCTGCCCCGCAAGAGAATCCTCAGCGTCAAGGCTTCCGGTTCGACGGGTGGACTCATGACGGCCAGCCCTTCGACTTGCAGACTCCCATCCTCCGGGACACGACCCTGAAAGCCCAGTGGTCGAAGACCACGGACTGGACGCTGAGCCCGGACCACGGGCCCGCCTCCGGCGCGCGACTGACCATCAGCCCGCCCGACAGGCAGGAACCCTACTACACGAGCTTCCATACCGCAGGCAGCCAGATCCTCAGCCTGACCGGCGACGGCCGCATCCACACATGGACGCAGGACGGCACACCCAACAAGGTTGCCGCCCCTGCCCAGGCTCCCGACGGGTTCCGCTACCTGCAGGCCGCAGCCGGCAGCCAACGGCAGGCGGCCCTCGGATCCGACCAGCACATCTACACCTGGACCAGCCAACAACCCACGCCCGCCATCCTCGACACCGGCCAGGATGCCGGGTTCACCAGCATCAGCATCACCGATAATCGGCTCCTGGCCGTGGACCAGCAGGGACAAATCCGCACCTATCAAGCCAGGGATGCCGACAGCCAGGACCCGAACCCGAAACTCACACAGCAGGCCACAACCAGCCTGCCCGGACAAGCGCAGGCCGTTTCCGCCGTCGCCTCCGGCAGCCGGATCCTCATCGTGGACGCTGACGGGCAGGCCTGGACCTGGGAGACGGCCAATACCGGAAACGCCAAGCCCGCACGCATCAAGCAGGACCCGGGCACGCGCACCGTCCAGGCCCAAGCCCTCAACCAGGGGTTCCTCCTCCTGGACGCGGACGGGCAAACCCGGTACCTGGCCGATGGCAAGAACAGCCCCACAGCGGTCAGCCTGCCGGAAAGCATGAAAGCCGACTCGATCACAGCCAATGATAGCCAGGCCGTCATCACTGATACGGACGGCCGCATTTGGGCCTGGGAGCCAGGCGAAACACCCACCCGAGCGGACGACGGAAGCCAGCCGTACACGCAGGCCGTCAAAGCCGGCAGCAGGATCACCGCCATCAGCAGGCAAGGCAGCCTATACCGCTGGAGCCTGGACGGGCAGGGCCAGCTCGGCAAGCCAGCCAGGCTCGACACCACACAGGCGCCCACACTGGAATCAGCCAGCATGGACAGCCAGCCGCTCAAACTCAACAAGAACAACGACGCCTGGCAGACGGACATGCCCGCCAGCAAACCGGGACCAGCCACTATTCTCATCACCGGCAGGCAGGACGGCCAGCCCTTCACCAAAAACCTCAACTACACCATCGACCAGACCCTGACCAGAAACGACCAACAAGACACCACCCACCAGGTCACATTCAATACAGCCAAGGGAAGCCGGGCACCCGAACCCCAACAGGTATCCTACCCGTACGGCAGGGTGAAGCGGCCCTCCCCCGACCCGGTGCGAGAAGGCTACCTGTTCGACGGATGGTTCATCGGGGAAATCGCCTACGACTTCAGCAAGCCCGTCACCCAGAACCTCACCCTCACCGCCAAATGGACGCCCAAAAACCGGAACAACACGTGGAGCATAAGCCCCAGCCAGGGCAGCCAGCTGGGCGGCAACTCCACCAGCATCACCCCGCCAAACACCAGCCGAGGCATAAGATTCAGCCAAGTCAGCACATCAACATACGACGGTAGTACCATGTACTTTTCTTTGGCGGTGGGCAGCGACGGAAACGCCTACGCCTGGGGAGACAACACGTTTGGCGAGCTCGGCGACGGAACAAACACTCACCGGTATACGCCGGTCATGGTCAGGAAGCCTGCAGACGCGCCCGCGGACTTCACCTACATGCAGGTCAGCGGCGGAAGCTATCAGTCCCTGGCCCTGGGCAGCGACGGCAACGCCTACGGCTGGGGAGACAACTCCTATGGCGATCTCGGCGACGGGACATACGAGCAAAGAAGAACGCCGGTCAAGGCGAGGAAACCTGCAGACGCGCCCGCGGACTTCACCTACGTGCAAGTCAGCACCGGAAGTCGGCATTCGCTGGCCCTGGGCAGCGACGGCAACGTCTACGCATGGGGAAGCGGCAGCAGTGGCCGGCTCGGCGACGGGAAGTACACCTCCTTTTATCAGAATACGCCGGTCAAGGTGAAGAGACCTGCAGACGCGCCCGCAGACATCACCTACGTGCAGGTCAGCGCCGGAAACCTGCATTCGCTGGCCGTGGGCAGCGACGGCAACGCCTACGCCTGGGGAGGCAACGGCAGTGGCCAGCTCGGCGACGGGACGGAAACTAAGAAGAATACGCCGGTCAAGGTAAAGAAACCTGCAGACGCGCCCGCAGACTTCACCTACACACAGGTCAGCACCGGAGGCTATCATTCCCTGGCCGTGGGCAGCGACGGCAACGCCTACGCCTGGGGAGACAACGGCAGTGGCCAGCTCGGCGACGGGACGGAAACTAAGAAGAATACGCCGGTCAAGGTGAAGAAACCTGCAGACGCGCCCGCAGACTTCACCTACGTGCAAGTCAACGCCGGAGGCTATCATTCCCTGGCCGTGGGCAGCGACGGATCGCCTACGCCTGGGGAGACAACACCTCTGGTCAGCTCGGCAACGATGGCACGAGCAATCTTTCTTCCCCTGTGCGGGTGTTCGCCTCTGCGCAATCCACGAGCTCAAGCGGCCCCTGGCTGAAGGCTGTACAGGTCAGCTGCGGAGCCAATCATTCACTGGCAGCGGGCAGCGACGGAAACGTCCACGCCTGGGGAGGCAACACCGATGGTCAGCTCGGCAATGACAGCATCTCCAGATGGAGTTATAGCCCTGTTCCTGTACCGCCGGTGTTCAGTCAGCAACCGGTGATCACCGGCGTCAGATTCGACACCAGTTCCAGCACAAACCTGATCCCTCGTTATGGCAACACTGTCACCGTATTCGCACCTGCACACGTGCCGGGCACGATCACGGTCAGCGTGGACTACACGATGGGCAACGCACCCCAGCAGCCGGACACCTCCCTCCGGTACGAGTACACGCCTGCAGGCGTGCTCCCCAAAGCCGGCGGGGAGGGCATCCTGCTGACCCTGGCCACCGGCATGACGGGCATGGGCGGGGTCCTGGCATCCCGCCGCCACCGGAGGGAAACACATAGTCTGTCATACGCTTCGCACGAGTAAGACCGGACAGGGGCGTATCAATCCCCCCGCCCCAGGCCCTGACAAGGGGGCAGGGAGGCCAGTGTCATTTATGGCTCAATCCCCACCAAGGGAGCCGACACTCCTCCCGCGCCCCTACCACACTTCTTCAGGCAGAATCACGAGGGCAGGCGTGCACGCCCCGTCCCGCCTGGGAGGGGAGGGAAACACGGCTGGACCAACCACAGGCAGAAACCCACAGCCAGCCCAGCCGTTGTTTTACTCATCCCGTCAACCATGAGTTCCGCCAACACCGGATCAGGCTGTCATAGTCATTGCGCGATGATAAGGTTGTATCACTGTACAAAGACGCGGAAACGAAAGAGATGCACCGTCTGCTGGGGAGACAGTCGGTAGAGTTCTTGGGAGGCTCTGTAAATGGCGTTATCGAATATTCCCCACTGTACTTCGCACGAGTAAGGTCGGGTTCCCATCACTGCAATCCGGCGAATTGGCGGCTGTGCCCATCCCAACCGAGCACGGCCGTCATCTACTTCTAAATGGCGGAAAGATACCCGTCGTAGCGCTCGGGCATGTCCGAGAACTCCAGACCAGCCGGCTGATACCAGGAGTATCTGTGGGTGCCGCCATCATCAGTCCAGATCTCAGGGCAGTCATTGACCAGCCAGTCCGAGGGAATGGCATGGGCGCCGCCGGTCGATGCTAGGGCCAGCGCCTGCCTGAGCTGGTCCTCCTGGTCGGCGGTCAGGCTGCCGGGACGGGCCGAGAAGAAGAGCGGAGTGCCGGTCCGCGCCAAGAGGTCCATCCACTGACGGTTGAGCTCCCAGTCGATTGCGTCGGATATGCCCACGCAGTCGGCGTCGGTGGCGTAGAAGCTCCCGTTCTGGGGCAGGCGGAAGGCCAGGGTGTTGACCCCGATCTGTCTGGTCCGCTCCCACTGCAGGCCGCTGGTGTCGTCGCCGGTCCGGTTGATCTGCATGAAGCCGACGCCCAGGTGGCCGACCACGTTGCACCCCTGGACCAGCATTCCGGCCTCGGTGGCTTGCTCAAAGATGGCTCGGTAGAGCTGCTTGACCAGCTGAGCGCTGGTCAAGCTCCGGTCATAGAAGTGCCAGCCGTCCGGGCTGGGCCAGGGGTTCATCTGGAAACCCCACCTGCCCAGCAGGTCGAAAGTGCTGAAATCATGCTTGACCAGCTGGTAGCCCCACTCCCCCAGCTGGGCGATGTCCTGGCGAATGTAGTCCAGGGCCTGCGGGTTCGAGGGATCCAGGCATCCGTTATGTGGGAGCCTCCACTGGTCGGCAATGGTCTCGTCCTCGTTGAGGAGCGGGCGATACCAGATGCCGGGCTTGATGCCCATGGCCTTGATCTGGTCGGCCAGGGCGCCCATGTCGCCGAACTTCTCATTGCCACGCCGCCAGGGGCCGCCGTTGTAGTCCCCAAGCCGGTGGTGGTCCTGCCAGCCGTCGTCCACAACCATGGTGGGGCGGTGAGCATTGCCCTGGGTCAGGTCGGCCAGATACTCGGCATCGGCAAGAATGCGGGAGCGGCTGGAGTCCCCGTAGGCGTAGTACCAGTTGTTGCTCCCGTAGACCGGCTCAGGGGGCATAAGGCCATTGCGGCTGATCCGAGAGCAGAAGTCACTGGCCACAGCAAAGACCGGGGCGCCAGCCCGCTCCTGGAGCGGATATTGCAGGCAGATGATGGTAGCGGCTTCAAGCTGCCGCCCGTCCAGCACCAGGCCACTGCCGCCGTTGCGCAGGTCCATGAAGAGGGTGATACCGGCCGTGTCGACCTGCCAGAAGCAGAAGGCGTTGGCACCGGTAACCACCCCATACCCCTTGGCCTGCTCCTGACCCGCCGCCAGGAAGTACCAGGGCATGAACCGGTTGGCGCGCATGGTCTGGAAACCCATGCGGCCGTAACCACGCTCCCAGGCATCGCCCAGATAGAGGTCGTCGGCGGGCATGGGCCTGGTCCAGCGCAGCGCCAAGGACCGGATGGGGGTGGAGCCGACGGTCAGGCTGACCGTCAGAGCGGATTCGCCCTTGAGGCTGACCCTCGCATCGGGGGCTGCGTGGAAAGGCCTGCCTGCGGGCGCTGTCTCCCTGTCGGCATCGGTGGTCAGCGTGATCCAGTCCGGCTCTCCCAGGCTGAGGCTAGTTGGGTTCATAATGCAGTGCTCCTTCATCCCTGTGGCGTGGCAGATGGCGGCGGGTCAGACCCGGACCAGGTCGATCAGACGGATTGTCTCGGGCTGGCAGCGGGGCATGCGGATGCCCACGCGCTCCAGATAGGTGCCGGTGACCTCGGCGGTGCCCAGCGGACCCGCCGGATCCAAGTGCTCCAGCGAAGCCCTGGGCTTGGCGGGGCCGGTCCAAGCCAGCCGATACCGGGCCTTGGGATCCAGGCCGGGAATACGTAAGTAAACACCACGATTATGCAGGGATTCGTCCAACTGGACGTGGGCCAGGATGGCCCGGCTGCGGTCGGGGGCCACCACGCCATGGGCCAGTACCGAGGGGTCGGCCAGGTCCAGGCGAACCACACGGCCGGAGTGGAGGAAGCCACGGTTGGCCTTGTACCAGGCAATCCATTCCTTGAGCCGGTCCAGGTCCTCTTCGCTGGCCTGGCGAATGTCCCACTCGATGCCCATGGATCCGAAGACTGCCGTGGCCGCCCGGAAATCCAGGCTGTAGGTTCTGCCGGTCTGCTGGGAGGAGGGTTGGGAGATGTGGGCGCCGATATACTCGGGGGCTACGGTCTGCTCGGTCCAGCGCTGGATCATCTGCCTGCTCAGGGCATCGGTCATGTCAGAGGTCCAGAAGCGGCGGATCTTCTCGATCACACCCAGGTCGATGCGGCCGCCGCCCGAGGCGCAGGACTCCCACTCCACCTTGGGGAAGCGAGCGCGGAGAGTATCGAGAAGGCGGTAGTAGGCCAGGGTCTGTTCATGGATGGCCGGCGCGCCTCCATGGGCCTGGGAACCAGCCTCAAGAAGATCGCGGTTGTGGTCCCACTTGACGTAGTCGATCTGGCAGGACTCCAGAACCCGGGTCATGGCCTCCAGCACATGGTTGAAGGCCTGGGGATTGGTCAGGTCCAGGACCAGCTGGTTGCGCTGCAGCTCGGGGTTTCTGGAGGATGCCCTCATGACCCACTCAGGATGGTCGCGGAAGGCATCCGAATTCGGGTTGATCATCTCCGGCTCGAACCAGAGGCCGAACTGCATCCCCAATTTATGGACATAATCAACTAAAGGCTCCAAACCGTGTGGCCAGACCGCAGCGTCCACCCACCAGTCGCCCAGACCAGCCGTGTCGTCCCGGCGCAGGTGGAACCAGCCGTCGTCCAGAACAAGGCGTTCCACCCCGATGCGGGCAGCGCGGTCGGCCAGGTCGCGCAGGGTATCGAAGTCGTGCTTGAAACCGATGGCCTCCCAGACGTTCAGGATTACCGGCTGCTCGCGGGGGTGCTCGGGCAGGGTTCGCTCCCAGGCATGCAGGCTGTTCATGATCGGATCCATGCCATGGTCGGAGGCCGTGACCACAATCCAGGGCGTGCTGTACTCCTGGCCCTGGCTCAAAACCACCTCGCCGGGCAGAAGGAGCTCGCCAGCGCTAACGCCGGCCGGGGTGGCGCTGTTCCGGTCCACCCGGAGCACGGTGTTCCCGCTCCAGGCCGGCTGGACGCAGAGCACCCTGCCATGATGGAAGTTGAACCCGGGGGTGCCCACCATGACCACAGGCCCCTCGAAGCCGGTGCGACCCCAGCGAAACTCACGGACCCAGGCCCCGTCGGCCAGGTCATGGCGCTGGGGGCTGCGCTCACGCTCGTGTCTGCCGGCGAAGTCCAGAATCTGGGTCTGCTGGTCGTCCAAGGGCAGGCGGACCTCCAGACCTTCCAGCAGGAAGGGATCGGCGCCCAGGTTACGCAGGGTGTGGCGAATCCGCAGGGAACCGCCGGCCATGGCCTCCACCCTGGTCTCCAACCCAAGCTGGGCATCCTCGTCACGGGCCCTAATGGTCAGCGATTCGGCGGTCTGCTCGGGCTGACTTTCCACCAAAAATCGCGGCGACCATGAGCGCCCGGCTTGGAAGCCCTCTGGGCCTTGAGCAATCCGATGCCCGGTCATGCCCGGATGCAGGTAGGTGTTCTGCGCATGCTCCAGCAGCAGGGACGAATGGGTTGAGGTCCAGGCGGGAGTCTGTTCCAATCCGTTCATGTCGGGGCCTGCATACAGTCCCCTGATGTCAGGAATATCAGCACCCGGCGTGATGGGCCCCAGGGCCATGTAGGTGAGCGGCTGATCTGAATGGACCGACTGTGGAAAGAGCATGAAAAATCCTTTGGTAGCTACGGCACACATGTGCAAAAACAACAATGGTTGATGAACCACTGAGCCGCCCGCTCCACTGCGGTTAGGCAGCTCCTGATTAATAGACTACTTGACTGCTCCGGCCATTAACACCGCAATGGGGTGTCTCCGCAGGAACGTGTAAGCGACCCCCACCCCCATGGGGTCTCAATTAAGAATGCAGTGGGATAGAGCGTAGTCATTCCAGACTGTGTCGAGCCGGTCATGATGACAACAATCGCCGCATGCGCCATGAATGTGGCAGACCATGTAGACCGTGGATAGCATCAGCAGTTTTTCATCAATATAATTTCAGGGACTTAAATCAGAAAAGGCGCTGACGTCACACCGTAAAGGCAGTAACGCCAGCGCCTTTCAGACTCTGTTCAGGCTCGGACCCAGGGTCAGGCTCCGATCAGATCCAGCATTTCGGGGACGGACTTCTTGCCGAACTCCACGGTCTCCTGGCCGTCCTTGCGGATCACGATGCAGGGGACGCTCATGACCTGGTACTGGTCCTTCAGCTCGGGGAAGTGGGCCAGGTCGTAAGCCTCGGCACGCACCTTGCCGTTCTGGGCAGCCACACGCTGCGCGGACAGGACCGTCGTCGGGCACATGGTGCAGGTCAGGGAGACCAGCATCATCACGTCCACCTGGTCCTTGATGGCATCGATACGGTCCGAGGTTGGCTGATCCACCTGCTGACCGGGACCTGCCGCGTTGTAGAGGGCCAGAACGAAGGAGTTGAACTCGTGGCCGCTGGGCACGCCATGGAAAGCCAACCCGGTCGGCTGGGAGACGCCCTGGTCGTCCACGCGGCAGATGCGCACGCTGGGTCGGGCATCGGGCAGGTCGCCGGCGGGATCGTATTCCTTGCCGTCCTCATCCGTGCGGGAGTCCACCCTGGAGGTCAGCTTGCCGTCGGAGAGCCCGACCAGCTCGTCCACGAAGGCCTCCAGCTCCTTGGAGACCTGGCTGCCATCCAGATCCAGGGCCAGCTCCAGCTTTCCGGTCATCTTGCCGAAGACCATGTCCAGCTGCTTGCGGATGTCCGGTCCGAAGAAGCCGGAGGTCTTGGCCGGGGCCTGGTCGTGCTCCTGGGCCACAGGCGCGGGCGAAGTGCCCGAGGCCAGTGCGGAATTCTCCGCCTGTCGCTCAGAACGGGCATAGGGGGAATCCTCGGGGCGCGGCGGTACCAGTCCGGTCTTATCGGACATGTTGGAGGCGTAACGCTCCAGCTCCACAGCGGCCACAGCACCGTCGGAAGTGGCGGTGATGACCTGACGCAGGTTCTTGACCCGCAGATCCCCGGCGGCGTAGATGCCCGGCACCGAGGTCTCCAGGTAGTCGTGGGTCAGCACGTAGCCATGATCGTCCAGATCCACGACGCCCTTGAGCATGCCTGTCTGGGGCACGTAACCAGCGAAGACGAAGACGCCGAAGGTGCCGCCGTCCTGAGGCTTCCAGGTGGTGGTCTGCCCGCTCTTCCGGTCCAAGATAGTGGCCTCGACCAGTCCGCCGGGGCCAGCGGAGACCCCCTTGAGCTCGGTGGAGTAGTGGATCTCGATCTTGTCGTTGTTGCGGGCCTCGTCAGCCACGGCGGCATCGCAGGTGAAGTCCTCCTCGCGCACCAGCAGGGTCACCTTGGTGGCGTACTTGGTCAGGAAGACCGACTCCTCAGCGGCCGCGAACCCGCCGCCGACCACCAGGACCTCGCGCCCGGTGAAGAACTCGCCGTCGCAGGTGGCGCAGTAGGCCACACCGCGGCCCGCGTACTCCTGTTCGCCCTGGAAGCCTATCTTGCGGGGGCTGGCGCCTGTGGCGATTAGGATGCCGAAGGTGCGCAGGTCGCCCCGGGAAGTGTGGACCACCTTGATGTCGCCCTGGGCCTCGATTCCAGTGGCCTCGGCGCTCATGAACTCGGCTCCGAAGTTCTGGGCCTGCTGGCGCATGGTCTCGGTCAGCTTGCGGCCGTCGGTGCTGGCCACGCCCGGGTAGTTGACCACGTCGGCCGTGATGGTGATCTGGCCGCCGAAGTCGTCCTTCTCCAGGATCAGGGTGCGATACCGCGCCCGAGCCAGGTAGAGCCCTGCGCTCAGGCCTGCAGGGCCGCCGCCGATGACGACCACGTCATAAAGATTCTTGTCTTCCGTCATGAATGCCTCTTCCGAAGGAATGCACGGATGTGCTGGTTTTGAATGCTGGTCGTGAATACAGAAAAGGGAACCCGCCCTGGTCGCTTCCGATCGGCGAGTTCCCGATGTTGGCAGCTGCGGATCAGAGCTGGCCGACCAGATCCAGGCTGGGCTCGATGGTGTCCTCGCCGGGCTCCCACTTGGCAGGGCAGACCTGATCGCCGTGCTCATAGACGAACTGGGAGGCCTGGACGCGGCGCAGCAGCTCGTCGGCGTTGCGGCCCACGTTGGAGGAGATGACCTCGTAGGCCACGACCTTGCCCTCAGGGGTCAGAATGAAGTCGCCGCGCTCGGCCTTGCCCTCGGCCTCGTTGTAGGTCTGCAGGTCCTTGGCCAGGGTTGCGGTCGGATCGGCCAGCATGGGGTACTGGACCTTGGCGATCTTCTCGTTGGCCTCGTGCCAGGCCTTGTGGACGAACTCGGTGTCGCAGGAGACGGAGTAGATCTCGCAGCCGATCTTCTTGAAGTCCTCGTACTTGCTGGCCAGATCCTCCAGCTCGGTGGGGCAGACGAAGCTGAAGTCCGCAGGGTAGAAGAAGAGCAGGGACCAGTGGCCCAGCAGATCCTTCTTTGAGACCGGGAAGGTCTTGTTATCCTGGTAGGCCTGCGTGGTGAACTCAGTCAATTCGTGCTGAAGCTGTGACATGAAAAAAATCCTTTCGGGAGCATTGGGAACGTCGGCCTGAAGCCGAACCTGTCTCCGTATTTCATGCTAGTCAGGAAGCGCTGCATGGGGAAGACGGAGGTTCGCCGCTGGGGTGTGACATAGGGCACATGGGGCGCCCATACCCTAGCATTAGAGGCATGGCATTATGGCTGAACATCCTGCTCATTCTCTTCTTTCTCCTGCTCGGATCCGTCTTCTCGGGGACTGAACTGGCGCTGGTCTCCCTGCGAGGCTCGCAGCTGGAGCAGATGGAGCAACAGGACGCGCGCGGCGCCCGGGTGGCCCGCATCGCCCGCGACCCCAACACCTTTCTTTCCGCCGTGCAGATCGGCGTGACGCTGACGGGCTTCCTGTCGGCCTCCTTCGGCGCATCATCCATTACCCCCTACGTGGTGCCCGTCCTGACCGGGTGGGGCGTGCACGAGGGTCTGGCCGGCACCCTGACCACGGTGATCCTGACCCTGATCATCTCCTACTGCTCCATCGTCATCTCCGAGCTGGTGCCCAAGCGGATCGCCATGCAGCGCACCGAGGCCATCGCCAGGGCCGTCGTTCCGGCCATCGATGTCTTCACCACCCTGTGCAGACCGCTGATCTGGCTGATCGGCAAGAACACCGACCTCATCGTGCGCATCCTGGGCTTCGACCCCCAGCAGACCGACACCGAGGTCAGCGACGACGAGCTGCGGATGCTGGTCTCCTCCAACACCAACCTGAGCAAGGACGAGCGGATGATCCTGGGCGACGTCTTCGATGCCTCAGAAACCAGCGTGGCCGAGGTCATGCGCCCCAGGGCCGACGTGGTCTTCATCGCCGGGGACATGCCGCTGCAGGATGCGGTCGAATTCGTGCATGATGAGCCCTACTCGCGCTACCCGGTGACAGGACGCGACTTTGACGACGTGCTGGGCTTCGTCCACGTGCGCGATCTGATGGACGTGCGCAATCCCCATGCCAAGACCGTGGCCGACGTGACCAGGCCCGGCATCGCCCTGCCCGGCACCTCCAAACTCCTGCCCAGCCTGGAGAAGCTGCGCAAGAAGGGCATCCACCTGGCCGTGGTCATCGACGAGTACGGGGGCACCGACGGCATCGTCACCCTGGAGGACATGACCGAGGAGCTGGTGGGCGACATCCGTGACGAGTACGACCTGCCCGAGGAGCAGAACCCGGCCCATCCCCAGGCGACCGCCTTCGTCAACGGGGTGGCCACGGTCGACGGCGGCATGACCATCGAGGACTTCGCGGACCTGACCGGGATCGAGCTGGAGGATGGGCCCTACGAGACCCTGGCCGGCTACTTCCTGGCCCAGACCGGGCGGATGGGGCAGGTGGGCGACGTAATCCACTCCGATGACGGGTATGACATGGTGGTGACCAAGGTGGATGGTCGGCGCATCGAGACCATCGAGGTCAGGCGGCGGCAGGAGGCCGAGGCCGACGAGGATGACGAGGGTGAGAACAGGAAGGATGAAGACAGGTCGAATTCCGAAGCAGGAGCGGACCGAGGATAACCGGACCAGATCTAATCTGAGCGAGACTGACTTGACCGAGGATAGCTTTGCCGGCTCTAACCTGACCGAGGTTGGTCGAAGCTAAGAAGGAAGACGACAATCCAACACGAGCCGAGACGATACTGCGACCAGAGCCTAGCTATCGTCTAACCGAATCCAGCTATCCTCTAGCCAGTGCTTGGCTAGCGGTCAGCCGGTGACCGCCCTCACACCAGTCAAGAAAAAATGACTGTCAGCGTAGCCGATGGTCCGTGAATGATTTCACTGGTTGATTCCCGCAAAATCCAAGCGTTTCCTTGCTTTTTCCTCTAGTCTGGAGATACAAGGTCGGGCCGACCCGACCGTAGGCATAATTTCATATTTAAGGAGCGATTATGGCATTGAACTTTACCGTACCGGGACTCGACGAAGCGACCAGCGAAAAGGTCGTCGCCATCCTGCAGAGCCGTCTGAGCCAGGAACAGGAGACTGCCCTGATCCTCAAGCACGCCCATTGGAACATGAAGGGCAAGGAATTCATCGGCATTCACGAGATGATGGACCCCGAGGTCGATTCGGTCCTGAACATGGCCGACGAGACCGCAGAGCGCATCGCCACCCTGGGCGGCTCCCCCGCCGGACGGCCTGACGACATCATGAAGAACCGCGACTGGGATGGCATCACCATGACCGGCCGCCAGGATGCTCTGGACTACCTGAAGGCCCTGGACACCTACTACACCACCTTCATCAAGCGCGACCGCGAGGCCATCAAGGAGCTGGACGACCTGGACATCGTCAGCTCCAACATTCTGCAGGACCACGTGCAGGAGCTCGAGCACTTCCAGTGGTTCATGCGCAGCCACCTGTTCTGAGTTACTGAGTTACTGAGTTCTGAGAACTCATCGCCGCCCCCGATAGGCGGTATGCCGGCGGCCCTGCATCGTGAAGGTGCGGGGCCGCCGGCATTTTCTCTGACCGAGATAGACTGCAGGAATTCAGGATAGAATTGGCACTTGGGAGACAGCCGGGCGCTGCCTCACGCCGGGAAGACTGGTCGGCCATGGAAGACCGAACCCTACCCGCCCGACCAGGAGCATCATGCCGCCCACGCCTACATTCCCAGCGTTCCCAGTCAATCCACAGCGTCAGGATTACGACGATTCGGATTCGCAACAGAATCCTAAACTGTTCAATCCAAGGCAGTCGGGCCTCCAACCCTCAGACCCCCAACTGAATTCCGAGCCCTCGGATTCCAAGCCATCGAATGCCCAACCATCAAATCCTCAGCGTGGGCAGGGCGGATCTGACAGGGACCGGCACAAACGACTCCATCTTTCAAACTTCTTCGCCGCCCTGTCGTCGCTGGCTGAAAACGACCGGATCACCGGGCTATTCATGATGGCCTGTGCCTTGGTCGGGCTGATCCTGGCCAATCTGCCAGAGACCGGGCCGGGGCTGAATGCTCTTGCCGCTTGGATCCCTCTGGACCTGCCCGGTGGACTGAACCTCTCCCTCAAGGACTGGATACAGGACGTGCTGCTGACCATATTCTTCCTGACCATGGGTCTTGACCTGCGCCAGGAGGCTGCCACGGGCACTCTGCGCGACCACAAGCAGGTCCTGCTGCCCATGCTGGCCGCTTTGGGCGGCGTAGCCGTTCCGATTCTGATCTACTGCCTACTCAACCTGGGCTCCCCCGTCGGATTGCGTGGCTGGGCTGTCCCAACGGCCACCGATGTAGCTTTCTCCCTGGCGGCTTTGCAACTGCTCCTACCCAAGGCTGGGCCCGCCCTGCAGGCGTTTTTGATGACCCTGGCCATCTTCGACGATCTGGTCGGCGTCCTGCTGATCGCCTTGGGCTACTCCAGCTTGGGGCAACCGAGTTGGCTACTTGTCTGCCTGGCCGGCCTTGTGGTCTGGGCCCTGCTGGTCCGAGCGGCGAGCCGCTTCTGCCGGCTCTGGCGACCCTTGATGCTGCTGTTCCTGCTGGGTGCCCTTGCCGGCGGTCTGCTGGCGTGGTGCGGCCTCTTCAAGGCTGGGATCCACCCGGTGTTGGCGGGAGTGGCGATGGGTCTCTTGACCCCTGTTACCAGGTCGACAGGAACGGAATCGACTGGAACCAATCCAGCTGGGACCAAAACGACTGGGATTGAGTCGAGCCACGTCCGGGCATCATCACCCGCCGAACAGTTGAATCGTCTGTTGACACCCTTGAGCGCCCTGGTGGTTCTGCCTGTGTTCGCCTTCTTCTCGCTGTCCATCTCCCTGGATCAGCTGGGACCCGGACTGCTGGCGGACCGGGTCTTTTGGGGGGCCACGCTGGGTCTGGCCTTGGGCAAACCCTTGGGAATCATGACCATGGTGAACCTGGCAAGTCATCTGGGGCTGCAGCGGCCTGCCGGCTCCAGGACCGGAAACATGATTGGCCTCTGCCAGCTCTGCGGAATCGGCTTCACCATGTCCTTCCTGATCGCCAACTTGGCCTTCGCTGGTTCCCCGCATCTGGAGTCAGCCCTACTGGGCGTGCTGGCAGGATCGGTCCTGTCCGTGCTCATCGTGGCCGTGGGCACTATCCCCGGTCGACTATCTTCCGCCAGGCACACATAGGCTTAGTTGCCAAGACTCAACTTCCGCCAGATCCGGCTCCTGCCAGAATCAACCTGCCAAACTCGGTTTTGACAGAATCAGTTTTGACAGAATCGGTCCCTTATCAGGCTTAGCTGCGACGGTAGAGCTTGGTGTAGGAGCCCTCAGCGCGGGGGCGGACCACAATCTGGTCGATGTCCACAGTGTCGGGCTGCTCCAGGGCCCAGGTGACGCATCCGGCGATGTCATCGGCTGTCAGCGGGTCGGGCACTCCGGCGTAGACCGCATCGGCCCTGTCGCTATCCCCGCCGAACCGCTTCAGGGAGAACTCATCAGTGTGGACCAGTCCCGGGGCGATGTCTACCACGCGCACTGGCTGGCCAATCAGCTCCAGCCGCAGAATACGGGCCATGACCCGTTCCGCCGCCTTGGAGGCGCAGTATCCGCCACCGCCCTCGTAGGGCTCGATGCCTGCCGTCGAGGAGATGACCAGGACCGTGCCCTCCGACTCTTTCAGGGCCGGGAGCAGCTTCTGTATGACCCGCAGGGTGCCGATGACATTCAGCTCGTACATGCCGCGCCAGTCATCCAGGCTGGAGGTAGCCACCGGATCCTTGCCGAAGGCTGCGCCGGCGCAGTTGACCAGAGCCTTGACCGGTCCGCCCTTGAGAACGGCATCGACGGCCGCCTGGGTGGAGTCCTCGTCAGTCACATCGCAGACCTCATAGGTGAAGTTCTGGCCCAGCTGGTCGGCCAGAACCTTGAGATTGTCCTCGCGCCGGGCCAGGCCGACCACCTTCCAGCCCTTGTCCACCAAGGCCCGAGCACTGGCCTGGCCGATACCGCTGGAGGCGCCGGTCACCACGGCACGCTTGATTGTCTTCTTGGATTCCGTCATCTCATCCGCTCCTTCATGATTTATTCCCCCGGATTGACTCCACGCTTGCCTCCGGTTCGCAGGGAGCTTGCCTAGCTGCTGCAGGATCGCCCTTCTTCTTTAACGCTAGCGCACCAGCATGGGCTGTGACAGACTCTCTTCGTTCTTCGATGACAAATGTGGCGCATTAAACCAACCTCGAGCAGGGTCGGAACGAATTAAAGGCAGGTTAGTTGAGTCAAAATAGATCAAAGTCAGATCGGGCTGAATCAGGCCGTATAGTCAGGTTAGATCAGGATCGAAAGGATGCGTCAAAAAACCAATCCTGCTTCGTACGAGATGGCCTAGCGGGGCTCCGATTCGGAGCTCATCAGTACGAATGATGCTGTGGGTTCATAATTTACTGGCTCGCAGTGTGCAAGTTTAGAAATCACGCCGAGTTCACAGCTCCCGAAATCATGACTCTGGAAATCATGACTTCAGATGTCGAAGCTTCGGAGGTTACAGAGCTAAATAGCGGTTGAGCCGACGACGGCGCTCAGCCCAGTCGGGCATATAACGATCCATCCGCGCGCGGAAGCCGGGCCCGTGACCATGCTCGTAGAGGTGGGTCAGCTCGTGAACCAGCACATACTCCAGCAGGTCAGGATCCAGCCAGGCCAGGTCGGTATTGAGCCGGATGCTGGCAGTGGCGGGGGTGCAGGAGCCCCAGCGGGTTTTCATCTTCCGCAGACTGATGCGCTCGGGCCGACGACCCACCACGGGGACCCAGCGATCCAGAAGGATGGGCAACCTCTCACGAAGAATCCTCTTTGCTTCGGCCTCGGATCGGTCTGGCGACAGCAGACCATCAGCTCCAGGCTGGGCGTATACATCGCGTGAGCGGGCCAGACGCTCTCTAGTGGTTACGATCCAGCGGCGCTTGCCGTCGATAAAGGCACGAATCTGGTCATCGCTCAGCTTTAGAGGCGCCGTCACTTCCAGATGGCCGTCAGGCGGCTTGACTCGCAGATAGACGTTGACGATCCGCTTCCTGATGACCAGAACCGTCTCGTCGCCGATCTCCAGCTGCTCCGACCGGACTGGTTCCGCACGCCGTTTCCGCCTCATGACCTCCATTCTTTCGCCAAGACGCGACGCGACGCCGCCGAGATTGACTTGAGGGGACACTATGGTAAGCTATCCATTTGTGTGATTCTTCGGTCACACGGCATGGGCCTGTAGCTCAGCTGGTTAGAGCGCATCCCTGATAAGGATGAGGTCGGAGGTTCAAGTCCTCCCAGGCCCACGCATTTCTTGCGCGGTTGAAGTTCTTTACACATTCACGGGGCTATGGCGCAGCTGGTAGCGCATCTGCTTTGCAAGCAGAGGGTCGCCGGTTCGAATCCGGCTAGCTCCACAGGTAGGGATTTCCGGGATTCCGCAAGGGGCCCTTTTCATAAGTCCTCCAATCCAGTACAGATTCCAGGCCTCTATCCTGTTCATTTTTAATCTAGAAGAATTAGGGCAATCGCACTGAATCATACGTTGCTTTTAATCGATGAATTCAACCGGCTCGGATTCTTTGTAAAAATCCCGCATCTGACTTACAGTAATTTTCATTAAACAAGTAGCGCAACAGGACACCCTTATTACTCTGGTCATGTTGATTTCCTACATCACAAAGTCTGCTTATGAGTTAATCATAATCACTTCTAGAATGACATTGAAGCCGACAGTCGGAGGATAAGGTAACTGATGACGGAATACACGGATGACACAATTGCCCAAAGCAAGCCAACAGACTCTTTGGGGGAAATATTCACCAGCATCCTTGCGGATTCAGTTGACAAACGGGAACAGGGAACCCGATTTGAGCGCGCCGTCGAATGGTTCCTGAAAAATGACCCTGCTTGGGTTGAACGGCTGACCGGCGTATGGCTTTGGGATGAGGCTCCCACCAATCCTGGTAAACAAGATACAGGTATTGACCTGGTTGCGAAAGATGTTGATGGCACGTATTGGGCAATACAAGCGAAATGTTACTCAAAGGCGAGGCTGGCAAACGGCGATGTCGCCACTTTCTTTATGAACGCTCTTGCAGATGATCGGTACCGGCACTATATGATTGCTGATACTGCACCTGGCTATACTTCAA
Source organism: Bifidobacterium polysaccharolyticum (assembly GCF_016101585.1). Classification (GTDB taxonomy): domain Bacteria; phylum Actinomycetota; class Actinomycetes; order Actinomycetales; family Bifidobacteriaceae; genus Bombiscardovia; species Bombiscardovia polysaccharolytica. The sequence continues at coordinate 27,519 of NZ_JACFQG010000005.1, read as the reverse complement.
ATTTGGAAACATACTTCAACACACACCCCGATCTGGATTTGGTTCGCATGGACTTGGAAACCATGCGCGACGCAAATCTTGATTGGAGTGCGTTTGTGCACGGCACAAAGTTCAAGCAGCGTGCCACCTATGATCCTCGTCCACACCAACGGGAAGCCATTGATGCAGTCAAACAAGAGCTTTCCAAGGCTGACCGTTGCTCAATGGTTATGGCTTGCGGTACCGGCAAGACGCTAACATCACTGAGGCTTACGGAAGAAATGCTGGGCGAGGGCGGCACGGTCCTATTCCTTGCCCCATCGATATCACTGGTCTCTCAGACCATGCGTGACTGGGTAAACCAGGTTCGTGTACCCATCAACGTATACGTGGTGTGCTCCGACGGAAAAGCCAGCAAGCTATCTAAAGAATCTTATGGCCAGCTATCAGATATACCATTCCCCGCGACCACAAATCCGGTAACCGTCTCTCAGCGTTTCCATGTGAACAAGAAAGCGCTGAACGTAGTATTCTCAACTTACCAGTCAATTCAGGTCATTCACGATGCTCAGGAAAAGGGACTACCGGATTTTGACTTAGCAATCTGCGACGAAGCTCACCGCACAACCGGAGTTATCGATGGCGAAGCCGCATTCCAAAAAATTCACGACCCCCATTTCATACGTTCAAGCAAACGCCTATACATGACTGCCACACCTCGCATCTTTTCAGAAGGTGCACGGAACAAAGCTGATGTTGGTGCAATACAGATAGCCAGCATGGATGATACACACATTTTTGGGAAGGTTGCATATCGTTTAAGCTTTGGCAAAGCAGTAGATCAACATCTATTAACTGACTACAAAATCGTAGTCATGCAAGTTGCCGAATCCATGATGGGCAAGCGCATGCAAGAAATGTATGGCGCCAAGGATTCCGAAATTCCGCTGGATGATGCCGCCAAGTTCGTCGGTTGCTGGAAGGCGCTTTTTGACCGAAAGCGCTCACGCAGTATCAGCGACATCAACATTGCAGACAGCTCTCCTACAGCGATAGAAGACGACAGCAGTCAGACAATACTGCACCACGCCATTGCCTTTGCCCCTTCAATCAAAGCTTCCAAAGCTCTGACAGAACGGTTCCGGGCCGTCATTGACGATTACACGTCAAATCTCGATGACAGCAGCGAAAACAAAGCCCTTATCGATGCGAATAAAGAAGTTCTTGTAGACGTTCAGCATGTAGATGGTGGCATGGATTCACAGACCCGCAAAACGCGACTGGACTGGCTGGCAGCTTCGACGGCCGACAATGAATGCCACATTCTATCCAATGCCAGATGCCTGGCCGAAGGCATTGATGTGCCTGATCTGGATGCGGTGATGTATCTAAGCAGTCGGAAAAGCAAGATAGATATCATCCAATCCGTTGGCCGCGTAATGCGGCGTTCTCCTGGCAAGGAGTACGGCTATATCATAATTCCGGTGGTGATACCACTGGGCGCAGATGCTGATTCCGTGCTCTCCTCTGGAGCTTATAAACCCGTCTGGGATGTTGTCACTGCACTACGTAGTCATGATGAACGTTTGGATGCCGTTATCAACTCGGCCAGTCTTGGTGACACTGATGCCCTGAGCCGTATTATCGAGGTCGATGTACTCGATGAGTCGAAGTTGCGCAAAAACAAGCGCAGAAATGGCCAGCCAGCGAATAGGACGAACCAAATCGGCTCTCAAGAATCAGGTGAGCAAGAAATCACGGATGAGAATATTCAAGAGGGAAATAGCTCACAACCTGAACTCGACTTTGATCTAAGTGAGATGGCTCGAGGAATCAATGCACAGATAGTGCGTAAGTGCGGCACAAAAATCTACTGGGGTGAGTGGACGGATGACATTGCATCCATAACTCGAGGCAGGATCGATAAAATCACCAAACTAGTTTCAAAAGAAGGATCTGCTCGCAGCGCTTTCCTTACTTTCCTTCAGGGATTACAGGAGAGCCTTAATCCCGGGTATTCTGAAGCTGACGCGATTGCCGTACTAGCCCAGCATGAAATCACCAAACCAATTTTTGAAACCCTATTTACGAATAAAGAAGTACTCGCTAATAATCCGATCATAAAGGGCTTGGACCGAGCATTAAGTGCCTTGTACGCAGCAGGATTACCAGACAGCATTGATAGTGCCACCTTGCGTGATTTGTATGCAAGCGTGCGGCTGTCAGCTGCTCAGTTGCAATCTGATTTGGCAAAGCAGAATCTGATTAAGGAGATTTACAATGACTTCTTCACCAAAGCCTTCAAAGATACAGCTGACTCACTGGGAATCGTTTACACGCCTGTAGAAGTCGTAGATGCACAACTGCACATGGTTGAGCGTGCACTGCAACGAGAATTCAACCAATCTCTGAGCGACAAAGGTGTACACATTTTGGACGGCTTCGCCGGCACTGGTACCTATATCTGCCGCCTTATCGAAGACAGAAGTCTTATCAGTGATGAAGACCTACCTTACAAATACACTCACGATCTGCACTCGAATGAAATCGTTCCGCTCGCCGAGACGATTATGGATATCAATATTGAGCAGTCTTACCACAAACGTGTCGGTGGCGATTACCAACCCTTCCCCGGCGCCCTGCTAACAGACACATTCCAGATGTATGAACAGGACGATCCACTCGATTTAGGCGTATTCGTCGAAAACACAACTAGGGTGAAGGAGCAAAAAGACCTACCCATCAAAATCATTATCGGTAATCCTCCATACCGTGCAGGAGATAGCCAAAATACGGGAAATCAAAATACCAGATATCCTAAACTTGATAAACGTGTCGAAGAGACTTATGTCGCCAATTCGGATGCGACAAACAACAACTCTTTGTACGACCACTACATCAAAGCTTTTCGTTGGGCATCTGACAGGATCGGCAGCTCTGGCATAGTTTGCTTCGTCTCCAACGGTGGGTGGCTAACCAGCGCAGCAGGTGCAGGCGTACGGCGATGCTTCACCAGAGAATTTAACGATATCTATGTTTATAACCTGCGCGGCAATCAGCGTACTTTAGGTGAAGAGTCTCGACGCGAAGGCGGCAAGATATTTGACTCTGGCTCACGGGCCACCATTGCCATCACTCTTCTAGTAAAGAACCCCAATTCAAATCGTCATGGAATAATCCACTATTGTGACATTGGCGATTATCTATCTCGCGAAGATAAGCTTGGGATTCTCACCCAAGCGGTCACCAAAGATCCGGAATGGACCAGCCTGGAACAAGATATGCATGGCGATTGGCTTAATCACCGTGACGATAGCTATAAGTCCTTTATACCGGCCGGTATTCAGGTTGGAACCAGAAAACTGAAGACAGGCCTCTTCTCTATTTGGTCAGCAGGGGTAAAGACCAATCGTGATTCGTGGTGCTATAACTCCGAACGTGACATCGTTATCGAAAATATGAAAAGGACAGTCGACACTTATAACTCTGAACTACTACGCTGGCAGCAAGCAGGTAAACCAGCTAATGCTCAGTCATTTCTCACAAGGGATCAAACCCGAATCAAATGGACACGCGAAGTGTACAACGATATTATCCAGAATCGTAAAGCTGAGTTCAACATTGAACATGTGCGTCTCGCTCTGTACCGTCCATTCTTTAAACAGTGGCAATACATGGATTCACAATTCAACAGCTGTGTATATCTCCAGCCACAAATTTTTCCCGCTTCTGATATGGAAAATCTTGCTATTATCACAGGAGAACGCGGCCCGTTTATTACGAATCTTGTTCCAGATCTCGAGCTTAACCACCATGGACAGTGCTTCCCACTCTACTGGTACGAGCAAATTAGTGGAGCACAACAGGGCCAACTGGCAATTAATCGAGATCCTATTAGCGGGGAGACTCCACGTTGGGTCCAACATAGTGCAATAACAGATACCACACTTCGCGTATTCCGCGAAGCCTACCAAAGCATCCACTTAAGTCACCATGTACATGGGAAGAATACAGCGCTTAAAGCTAACAGAGACCCCCGCATAAGCAAGGAAGATATATTCTTCTATGTTTACGGTATCCTGCACTCTCCAGAGTATCGTCAGCGCTTTGGCAATAATCTCAAGAAGGAAATGCCCCGAATTCCCCTTGCGAATGACTTTGTGGCTTTCATGAATGCTGGGCGCGCATTGGCTGACCTGCATCTTAATTATGAAACTGTAGAGAACTGGCCACTCATGGAAGTAGGGAATTCCAAGGAACCCGGAAGAACCGAGAAAATGAAGTACCCTCAAAGGATCAAGGATCCAGAGACCGGTAAGAGGGTGCCTGACCGCACAGTGCTCCAAGTAGCAGAACACCTCACACTTCATGGCATACCATTGCGAGCCTATGAATATGTAGTAAACGGCAAATCTGCCATTGGCTGGCTTATTGATCGATACAAGGTAACCACTGACAACAAATCAGGGATTACCAACGATCCCAACAACTACAGCGATAATCCACGGTATATCGTGGAACTCGTTGAAAAAGTCGTGACTGTCAGCATGAAGACACTTGATATAGTTGAATCGCTACCGCCATTGGAAGAGCTGCCACAACCGACAGATTGGCCGGCTGATTGGCGCATATAGAGACGTCCATATCAATTGATTGTCTCTCCTCAACCAACCGATATTGCAGAAGGAGAGACAATCAATTCCGGAATGGAACGTTTTATTTTGGTGCATACCCCGCTTCCCTGACCTCTTTCCTAGACTTTTAATTGTCTTCCTAGTCGCAGGGAAGATGCTTGATTTTATAAGGTAAAACATATGGTAGTTGCTCGTAACCGATTAGCGTCAACAGGCCATGAGAAGCCTGGCAATACCATTAACGAACAACTGCACAAAACCGAACATGGGGCGTGAAGATAGATACCGAGCTGCCGACAAGATGGTCAGGGCCATGGAGACCTAAGGAATTGACAACGTTTATGGACTGGCTGGGGATTCGGTAAATACGATGGTCTGTGCGCTCTACCGACAGAGCAACAAAGTCAAGTTTCACCCAAGCCAAGCATGAAGCGGTAGCGGCTCCGGCCGCTGCGCCCCACGCCAAGCTGAACCTGGAAAGCGGTCAGCTGGCTGTCGACTGGTGGTTCCAGGGCCATCATCCATATGCCCGACGGACTCTCCGATACAAAATGGATCATAGTGCCCGTGATAGCCGTCTTGGGTCAAATACAGTTGCACCTGCTCAACACCGTGGTACTTTCAAAAGATCGATACTCCCCAGCTCTTCGATGACGTAGCAGTATACAACAAGCTGACCTGGTCCATAACAACTTAGCACTAAGGCTGCCGTGAAATCTAGTCGATGCCAAGGCTCACTTGGCTGGGAATATCGCTCACTGCTATGCCATGAACGTGACCACCACGCTAAAACGACTGGGAAGCCAAGTGGAGACCATTCCACTGAGTTTGTGGCAGAAGATGACGACCCTTATGGCGGCTGACCTTGGGTATTTGCGACCGGAATTTTGAACATCTGCTTTGTCTGAAGGAAAAGAGTGGCGACAGAAAGATCACTAACTGCCTCAACAGCCCCATAAGACCATATCATTGAATCTGATCCGCGACGGACACTCTCGATGATCTAGTGCCCACTGCGCCACCTTGTCCGCCAGCTGCATTCTCTGCATTCCTTCATATGCTTGGAGACTGATACGACCGGCCGAGGCATGGCGTTAGACTGCCATGGTAGATGAATGACTAGCAAGATAAAGTTGGACATTCTTGATTCGTATCGTCTGTTCCAGCAGAGACAACGATCACCACGCCCAAGATTCTGATAATCGTGGATGTTCAGCCAACCTTTTGCGAAGGAGAAAAACTGGCGGTCGAGGGAAGCAACGAGGTCACTGGTCGGATTGCCGACTACGTCCACGAGCATGCCGGGGATTACGCCTATATGGCCACCACCCGGGACTGGTACATCGACCCGGAACCCATTGATCCGACCACCCAGATTTCGTAGACAGCTAGCTCAAGCATGGTATAGACGGCTCACCCGAGGCTGAATTGCATGCCAAAATTCGGAAACTGGGAATCTCCTATCATTCCAAAAAGGGCAGTACTCGGCCGCATACTCTAGATTCGAAGGCATCGAGGACAACACCGATCGAATCCAGAGGAGGCAGGCGTTCTCTAAAGCCAAATCGTCCGGCCTCACCCCGTCGGAAGCTCTGGTACTACTGGCCAAGGTCGACCAAGTACGTGTAGGTATCGCCGAATCACATTGCGTCAAAGAAACCGGCATCTGTGCTGTGGAACCGATCTACAAGGTCACGCTCTTCGAGAATCTGCCGTACCGGTCAGTGAGGACCAAGGTATCGAAGCGCACAAGGCATGACCCGGGTCGGTATCCGGTTGTCCGTCTCTGGCAAGAAATGAAAGAGATCGATCAGGAATTCACCATATCTGAAAAGTAGACCTGTGGCGAATGCTCCAATAGGTATCTTCAGGCTGGATGATGGTGAAGGATGCCACTCTGGCCGCTCTTTCGGGGTTATCTGATACTGACTCGCATATCTTGACTTATATCATCAACGTCTGCTTATCTGCGATGGTGTTCAACAGGTCGGCCTGAATTAGCCCCGGGTTAGATGGTAGCGGCACGGATACGCACCTTTCTAAGGCGGCCACCTACCGAAAGTACCTCTATAAGGAAAGTACCTCTATAAGGAAAGTACCTCTATAAGACTCCTGCCATCCAGATAGACCTGGAGGCCACCAGAATCGGTCACTGCCACATCATCAATCTGGATACCATGAGTTGTGCACTGCCCAGGACGACCGCGTCCACAAGACCGACATATCCGACCGGCAGGTACTGATCGTGGCTACCTACGACGAGGCCCCTGCCCGGCAAGATCGACCGGGGCGAGCCCCAGGGCTACCGGCTACTTCAAGGGGAAGTTCCAGATTCCCAAGATGCCGCCGCTGCCCGAGATTATGCGCCAATTCCTCTGACTGACCCCTGCCCGCGGCCGTCTCCCGTCTGCCTGCGGTCAGGCGGGGATAAGTCTACCGTCCTGCAGCGTCAGCAGACGGTCAACCTTGGCAAGGACCGAGGGACGATGGGAGACGATCAGACAGGTACGGTCGCCTTTCCGCTCAATCAGCCTGGTCAGAACTCTGCCCTCCAAGAGAGCATCCATATTGCTGGTGGGCTCATCCAAAAGCATGAATGGCGCCGAGCTCAAAAAGGCGCGAGCCAGAGCCACCCTTTGCCGCTGTCCCTCGGACAGGTCTGAGCCGTTGTCAGCAAGCAGATGATCCAAGCCGTCGGGTAGCTGGTCGATCAGATCATCCAGGCAGGCATCATGAGCCGCCTGCTCAATATCCTTTCTGCTGGCATCGGGCCGGGCCAGAGCGATGCTATCCGCCAATGTGAGACTGAATATATAAGTGTCCTGGCTCACCAGAGTCTGCTGGGCACGCAGATCAGCGGTGCAGATGGTCTCGATCGGCAGGTCGGAAACGGTCAGATCCCCGCCGCTTCGCTCCTGGAACCGCATCAGCAGGTCGATCAAGGTGGACTTACCAACCCCGTTGGCACCTTGGATGCCAATCAACTCGCCAGGTTTGATGGAAAGATCCAGATTATCCAAAACCGCGATTCGACCGCCATGTTTACCTGGGTCAGTCTTGCCCGTGTCAGTCTTGACAGCGTAGGAGAAGGAAACCACCTTGGCCTCCTCTCCAGTGAACCCCGCCAGGCGATTCCCATGACCGGATTCCACCTCACGCACAGGCGGCTCCTTGTCCAAAAGCGAAAAGACCCGCCGAGCAGCAGCCAGGGTAGGCTGCAAGCCAGCACCAAGCCGGGCCACAGGTATCAAGGGAGCGAAGGAGGAGAGGAAGCCGACCAGCCCGATCATCCCTCGGGCAGGATTCACCAACCCTGCCGAACCTAGGTGGCAGGCCATCAGAGTGAAGACTCCAGCGCAGATCAGAGTGACCACGTTGGTGACCATATCGTTGGCGATGGTCCGCCCAGAGGTGCGCCCCCGGGCATCCAGCATCTGGTCCGTAGCGGCTCCCACCCGGCGACGGGTATTCTCCAAAGCGCCCAGCCCCGCCAATTCGGTACGGCCCTGCAGTGTCTCCAGAAGCAGAGAGTGCAAATTGGCTTGGGCCGTCCGCTCCTCCATAGCCACCTTGAAAGTGGGTCTAGCGCTCAGGATGGGGATGAGCAGACCGACAATCAGGTAGGAGACCAGGGCGGCTAGACCCATCCAGGGCGAGAGCCAAGTGAGCAGGGCCAGGTTGGCCAAGGAGGTCACCAGGGCGATGGCGATGGGCGATAGGGTATGAGCGTAGAAGATCTCCAGCAGCTCGATGTCGTTGGTAATCACCGTCACCATGTCCCCGCGCGCCTGGTCTCGCAGACCGGCCGGGGCCAGGGAGCGCATCTTGTCGAAGACCGTCGTGCGGATGTCGCGGAGCATACTGAAGGCCATCTCATGGTTGTAGTACTGCTCTCCATAGGCCATAACCCCTCTGCTGAGAGCAGTCAGAACCGCCACCAGAGCCCAGACGACCCACTGACCGTTCAGCGGCGGCCAGTCTGTGACCAGACCGATCAGAGCCGCTGCGGCTGCCATCATGCTCCAGACAGCAAAGAGATGGCCCAAGCTGCCGCAGAGGATGGCCTTGCCCTCCGTACCAGCCAGGGGCTTCATCAGCCGGGCCATGCGACGCATCATCGTCAGGTTGCTCGTCGTCTGCTGCATGTCGTCACTCCCCGTCCTCATACTGGGCCTGCTCCTTCCACTGGGCCGCAAATCCGCCCCCGGCATCCATCAATTCACGGAAGCCGCCGCACTCCACCAGACGGCCCTCCTGCAGGAAGAGGATGGAATCGGCATTGCGGACCCCAGCCAGGCGGTGGGTGATGGTCAGAACCAGGGACTCCTTGCCCAGCGCATCCATCAGAGCAGCCAGAGTGGCGTCATGTTCACGGTCCACGGCGCTGGTGGCCTCGTCGAAGATGTAGAGAGGGGAACGCCGCAAGAGCCCGCGGGCAATAGACAGACGCTGGCGCTGCCCACCGGATAGGTTGCCTCCTTCAGGATCGATGTGAGCGTCCAGCCCGCCCTTGCTTTGCACCAGACCGGTCAGACCGACCTGATCCAACGCGTCCAGCAGCTCCCAATCCGAGTAGCCCAGTCCGGCCGGATCGAGATTCGATCTGATGGTCCCGGTAAAGAGGTGGTCGGTTCCCCGAACCACGGTCTGCAGGCCGACCAGGTCCTGGCGCGGCAGATCGCTGATCTGGCGCCCGCCAATGGTCAGCTCTCCGGCATACCCCTGAAGGCGCCGGGACAGCAGGCCCGCCAAGGTGCTCTTGCCAGAGCCCGAAGCGCCGACCAGGCCCACATGCCCCTTGGCCGGCAGGTCGAAGTTCAGGTCAGTCAGGGCCTGGAAGCCGTCAGGATAGGTATAGGTCAGATTGCGAGCGCTGATGCCCGGCAAATCGTCGCCAGACATATCCGTCTGATCTGCCTGCTGCGAGCTCGATCGCGCCGAACCAGTATTCTGCCTCATCGCATTGGCAGAACCCGGTGCAAGGATTTGAACAGCACCCAAAACAGGTTTCGACGCAGATGTCCGTGCAGGCATTTGGACAGCATCCGAAACAGGTTCCAAAGCAGATTCCGACGCAGGCTGCAAAGCAGGCTTCGAGGCAGATTCCGATTCAGACTCCCGAATTGCTTCCTCAGATGCTTCGAGACTCACTTCCGGAGCCGCTTCCTCGGATGCTTCCGGAATCGTTGCCGGAACCTCTTCCGGCGCCACTTTCTTGCGTGACTCAGGAGTCGTCCCCGTAGCCGCCGACTCCCCGTCGCTCCCCTGCCGCGCCTGGAGAATATCGTCAATGGCCTTGCCCTGCTTGATGGCGACCATGCCGGAATGCATCATGTAGACCAGCTGCCGCTCAGGTGCAAAGAGCCGGACCCCAGCCAGGGCGACAACCAGGCAGGACAGCACTTGGGAGGGCCCGCCCTGCCCGATCAGGACCGTGGCTGCAACCGCCAAAATAAGACTGGTGTAGATAACCACGTCGGCCTTGATCAGCGAGCGCAGCTGGCCGCCCAGAACCCCCATGGTGATCCGGCGGAACCCTTCGGACTCCTCGGCCAGGTCGTCGGCCTGCCGCTGGTCTGCCCCGAAAATCTTCAAGGTGTTGAGCCCCCTCAGGGCATGCTCGAAGTGGACACCGACCTTGTCGTACTTGCGCAGCTGACCCAGCTGAATCTTGATGTTCTCGCCCATGGTGGGCTTGGAAGCCAGGGGCAGGGCCACCATACCGATCACGACGATCCCCGCAGCCAGGGGGCTGACAGGCAGGAGGACGGCCAGGGGCAGGGCCAGCATCAGGACGGTCTGGACCAGGGCCGGAATATAGGCCGTGAAATAGGAAACGACCGACTTGACCCCCTCGGTCGAAAGCCTGGCCAGGGTCTGCGCCGGAACGCCCAGGTCGTCCTCCTGCCTATTGGGGTCGAACACGGATAGGTAGAGGGCCTGGGAGAGCGCCTTGCCCATCCCATCAGCCAGCCGGGCGCTGACGGACCTGGCGACCGCCTGGGCCAGGAGCCGAACCAGGATCAGCCCGCCTATCAAGACCGCCAGAGGCCCGGGCCGATCCGGCACCCAGGCAAGGGCATGAGGAACAGCCAGGCCAAGAGAGCGGCCCACAGCCGCGATGGCCACCGGCAGGAGGAGCACCTCCGCCAGCGCGCCGATCGTCTGCAGGAGGGCCAGCAGGAGGCTGGCGCCCATCCTGGCTCCCGGTAGATGAAGTAGTCGCTTGCTGATCATGCCTGTCCTCCGTGCCGCCTTTCTGATACGCCCCTCTCAGTGGACACTAACAAAATCCTCATGTGCCAGGCAATACCCTTATTGTGAAGCACTGGCAAGAGACATAAAAAAATATCATTTACTTTCCCTCCCGGCCCTCCTAAACTTGACGGCACAACCTGAAATCGGCGGATATGGCCTAGGGCCGAGCGACCGCCACCCGGATGGGAGCGATCCTTTATGAAAGCACTGAAGACAAAAGACCTGGTCAACGTCGGCATTTTTACGGCCCTCTACTTCGTCAGTATGGCGGTGGGCAACTTCATCACCGTCTTCCTGGCTGGCCTGGTCATGCCCGGCCTGTCCTCCCTCTTCATCCCCGCTGTGGTGGGGCTGGTCTCCGGCCCGGTCTACATGCTGATGATCCGCCGCGTGCCCAGGTTCGGGGCCATCACCATCGTCGGCGTCATCATGGGCCTCTTCCTGCTGGTCTTCGGCCACTTCGCCCTCTCCTTCATCCCCTACGCCTTCTGCGGCCTGCTGGCTGATCTGGTTCAGTCCTCGCTAAGGGAGAGCCGTCCCAACCTGGCCCGTTACCTGAGCTACGTCATCCTCACCTTCGGCTGCACCGGTCCCGTGCTTCCCCTTTGGTTCATGAAGGACGCCTACGTGGCCAGCCTGGTTCGTCGAGGCAAGAGCCAGGAGTACATCGACGGAGTCTTCGCGCCCATCACCGGAGCCACCTTCCTGGTCTGCATTCTGGCTACCCTGGTCGGCGCTCTGCTTGGAGCATGGATAGGCGCCCGGATCGTTGACCGGCATTTCAACCGGATTCCCGCCAAGCAATGACGCCCATTTCCATCTACACCAGATTCCTGCTGGTTATCTTCGCCAACGCCCTGATCTTTGTCACTCTGCCCACCCCCCTGGTTCTGGCCATCAACATCTACTTCTGCAGCTTCCAGGTCATCGTGGGCAGGATCAGGAAGGGCCAGGCCTGGCTTCTGGTCTGCCTGGTCTTCGCCCTGGGCGCCTCCCTGGCCATGGTCTTCCCCGAGAATCTGCCGGGGCATTATCTGCTCTTCCTCTTCGTCGGCGTGGGCAGGATCCTCCCCCTGGTGCTGGTGGCGGCCTTCATGATGGGCACCACCAAGGTCTCGGAGCTGGTCTACCTGCTGCGCAAGATTCATGCCCCCCAGTGGCTGGTCATCCCTGTCAGCGTCCTCTTCCGCTTCTTCCCGACCGTCAGGCACGACTATGCCCAGATCAGACGGGCCATGAAGTTCAGGGGGATCGCGGTCACCACCGGGGACATGGTACGGCATCCGATGCGAACCATGGAGTACATCTACGTTCCCCTGCTCAACAACGCCACCAATGTGGCCTCCGACCTGACCTCGGCCGCCCTGACCAGGGGGATCGGCGACCCCGGACCCAAGACCTCCATCCAACGGATTGCCTTCACCAGACTGGATGCGCTCATGTGTGCCCTGGGTCTGGTCCTTATGGGATGTGGAGCCTATGTTGCAATGTTCCAGGCTTAGCTTCACCTACGAAGGTGCCAGCCAGCCATCCCTCAAGGAGGTCTCCTGCCGGATGGGACCGGGCCGGCTGACCGTGGTCACCGGACCGAGCGGTTGCGGCAAGACCACCCTGTCCAGGGTCATCAACGGCCTGATTCCCGAGCTCTACGAGGGCAAGCTGGAGGGGGAGTGCCTGATCGGGGGCGAACCCACCACGGCCCGGCCCATCTACCGGCTTTCGGAACAGGTAGGGTCGGTCTTCCAGAATCCCAAGACCCAGTTCTTCACCACCGACGTCCGCAGCGAGCTGGCCTTCCCCCTGGAGAACACCGGGGTCCAGCCGGAGGCCATCCGGGAGCGTATAGACCAGTTGGCTGACCTCTTCGGCATCGCCCCGCTCATGGACCGGGACATCTTTTCCCTTTCCGGGGGTGAGAAGCAGATGATCGCCATCGCATCCTCCTGCATGATGGACCCGCAGATCCTGGTCATGGACGAGCCCTCCGGCAACCTGGACGTCGAAGCAGTGGCCGGCCTGGCGCAGATCCTGGGCCGCTTGAAGGACCGGGGCCTGACCATGGTCCTGATCGAGCACCGCCTCTACTACCTGAACGGCCTGGCCGACGACTTCCTGGTCATGAAGGACGGCGGGCTGACAGAGCATCTGACTCCAGCCGCTATGAGGGAGCTGGATGGCCCGAGTCGTCAGGCCATGGGGCTACGAGCCTTGACCCTGGATGCGGGCCAGGACGCGAGCGCCCCAGCCAGGGTCATCAGCGAGAAGACCCCCGACCTGCTCCGGGTCAGGAACCTGACCTATGCCTACCATCACGACCAGCCTCCTGCCCTGGATGTGGACGACCTGACCCTGTCCAGCGACGACATCACCGGCATCATCGGCCGCAACGGTGCCGGCAAGAGCACCTTCGCCTCGGTCCTGACCGGACTGCTCAAACCTGGCGACAGGTCGGAAATCAGCCTGAATGGGACCAAGCAGACCGTCAGGGAGCGTGTCGAGGACTCCTACATGGTCTTTCAGGATGTCAACTACCAGCTCTTCAGCGAGACCGTGGAGGGCGAGATGCTCCTTGGGGCCAAACGGACCGACCTCTTCAAGGAGGTGGCGCGAAAGCTGGACCTGGAGCGTCTCCTGGGCCGGCACCCCAACACCCTCTCCGGCGGGGAAAAGCAACGGGTGGCCATTGCGGCCGCCATACTGTCGGGCAAGCGCCTGGTGGTTCTGGACGAGCCCACCAGCGGTCTGGACCTGCTCCACATGAACCAGGTGACCGGGATGATCCGCTACATGCGCTCCCTGGGGGTCATGGTGATCGTCATCTCGCACGACCAGGAGTTCCTGGCCCAGACCTGCCAGCGGTTCATCACCTTCCGCCAGGGCAGGCCGGTCAGGGACAGCCGCAAACTAGGCAACCTCTTGCAAGCCCTTTAAGTCTCTGAGCCCTTGCAAAGTCGGTGAACATGTCGCCGCCCGGCAGGCGGTTCTCCTATGCTCCGGACCCCGCGAACGTATACAGTAGTGGGGAACAGAGCATCAGGAGGGCGTCCCTTGCGTCGGACGGCCCCGCCGCACGGTCAGGGTTACGAGAGGGCATGATGGGCTATATCGACGTCATCGGAGAGACGAAACGGTATGTGACCGGCGAGACGACCATCGTGGCCAACAATGCCGTCACCTTCTCTATCGAGAAGGGCGAGCTGGTGGTCATCCTCGGAGCCTCGGGAGCGGGCAAGTCGACCGTGCTGAACATTCTGGGCGGCATGGACACCTGCAACGAGGGCCAGGTGATCGTGGACGGAAAGGACATCGCCGGCTACGACGCCCGGCAGCTGACCACCTACCGCCGCTACGACGTGGGCTTCGTCTTCCAGTTCTACAACCTGGTGGCCAACCTGACCGCCAGGGAGAATGTGGAACTGGCCTCGGAGATCGTGGACAATGCCGCAGACCCGGTCCAGACCCTGGTCGACGTGGGCCTGGGCGACCGGATCGACAACTTCCCCGCCCAGCTTTCCGGCGGCGAGCAGCAGCGGGTGGCCATCGCCCGGGCCGTGGCCAAGAACCCCAAGATCCTGCTCTGTGATGAACCCACCGGAGCCCTGGACTACCGGACCGGCAAACAGGTGCTGCGCATCCTCCAGGACCAGTGCCGCAAGAAGGGCGCCACCGTGGTCATCGTCACCCACAACGCGGCCATCGCCCCCATCGCCGACAGGGTCATCCGCATGCACGACGCCCGGGTCCAGGCCGTGCAGACCAATGACAGCCCTGAAGACATCGAAAACGTGGAGTGGTGAGGATGCGGCCCGTCAGGAAGGTGCTCTGGCACGACATCCGGGTCTCCCTGCGTAAGTCCCTGGGACGGTTCATCTCCATCGTCTGCCTGGTGGCGCTGGGCTCCTTCGCCCTGGTCGGACTGAGCGTGACCGGACCGGACATGCGGCAGGCCGGCAACTCCTACCTGTCCAACCACCATCTGGCCGACCTGATGGTCATCAGCAGCTACGGGCTGGACCAGGAGGATCGGGATGCCATCGACACCGCCCCCGGCAACTCGGGAATCGAATACGGATATCTGAAAGATGTGGTGCTCAAGGGCACCGACAAGAGCCTGCGCATCTACTCCGCCCCCGACCGGATCTCCACCTATGAGCTGGTCGATGGATCCATGCCGACCAGACCCGACCAGATAGCGGTCGACACGGCCCTGGGTGAGAGCCACCCCATCGGCAGCAGCATCCAGGTGGACGAAAAGGCTGACCAGCTGGGCAGGAAGGTCTTGAAGCACCACAGGCTGCACGTGGTGGGCACGGTCAGGTCGACCGAGATCCTGAGCAAGGTCAACATGGGCCCCTCCACAGCCGGATCCGGATCCCTGGACTCCTACGCAGTGACCACGCCAAAGGCCTTCGACTCGGACGAGTACATGATCGCCCGCCTGACCTTCAAGGATCTGGATCGGATCAGGGACCACTATTCCGACCAGTACATCCAGGCCCTGCAAACCCACAAGGACGACCTGAACCGGATCCTGTCAGGACGCCCCGCCGCCAGGCTGAACGCCATCAAGGCCCCCCTAAAGAAGAAGCTGGACCAGGGGCAGGACCAGGTGAACCAGTCCAGAGACAAACTTGAGGGAAACCGGCAGCAGCTGGACCAGGCCAGGAAGGATCTGGACCGGGGTGGCCAGAGCATCCAGTCCGCAAAGAACCAACTGGCCGCCAAGACGGTACAGGCCCAGGCGGCCATCGACCAAGGACAGCAGGAGATAGACCTGAGCTCGGCCGAGCTGGCCCGAAAGCAGAAGCAGTACCAGTCCTCCGCCAGCCAGGTGGCCCAGGGCAGGCAGCAGGCAGATCGCGGGCAGCAGGCCATCGACCAGGGGCAGGCCAAGCTTGATGGTTCCCGCCAGCAGCTGGAGGGTGGCAAGGCCCAGGCCGACCAGGCTGTGGCCCAGGCCCAGGAAGCGCAGAAGCAATGCAGACAGGGCATTGCACAGGTCACCGGCCTCATTCAGACCATCGACACCCAACTGGCCACATCCGGGCTGACCCCCCAGCAGCAGGAGGAGCTCAACCACAAGAAGGCCGATCTACAGGCGCAGCTGACCGAGCTCAACCGGCAATCGCCGCAAATCGACGCCCTGGCGGCCAAGGCCAAGGCGGGCCGCAATGCCTTCATGACCAACCAGTACACACCCGGCATGGCCCAGGTTGCGACCAACCAGCAGACCCTGGACGCAAAGCGCCGGGAGCTGGCCCAGGCAAGGACCAAAGTTGCGGAGGGCGAGCGCCAACTGGCCCAGGGCAAGGCACAGCTTGACCAAGCCTCAGCTCAGCTGGGTCAAGGCAAGACCAAGATAGCCCAGGCCCGGCAGCAACTGGCCAGCAGCCGCGCCTCGGCCCAGGGGCAGATCGACCAGGCCCAGGCCACCCTGGATCAGAAAACCGCGGAATACCAGACCAAACTGGACAAGTTCAACAGGGAGAGCCCGGACGCCCAGAAGAAGATCGACGACTCCCAGAAGAAGCTGAACCAGGCGGCCGATCAGCTGAGCCGTCTGGAAAAGCCGGTCTACGCCCTGGACTCACGCCGTGAAGCGCCCGGCTCAGAGGGCTACAAGGTCTACGCATCCGTCTCCTTCATCGTGGACTCGCTGGCCAAGGTCTTCCCCTACTTTATGTATTTGGTTGCTGCCCTGGTCACCTTCACCACCATGACGCGTTTCGTAGACGAGGAGCGGATCAACGCCGGAACGCTCAAGGCCCTGGGCTACAGGGACCGGGATGTCATGGCCAAGTTCCTGGTTTATGGCGGAGCGGCTTCCGCCCTGGGCGCGCTTCTGGGTATCATCACCGGCCACACCCTCCTACCCTGGATCGTCTACCAGGCCTATGCCCATGCCTTCGACATGCCGCCCATCCACTACGGCTTCCACCTGCCCATAACTCTCCTGGCCTGCCTGCTGGCCTTCCTGAGCGCCGTGGTTCCGGCCTTCCTGAGCGCCTGGCGGGAGCTGCGCGAGAAGCCGTCGGCCCTCCTCCTGCCCAAGCCCCCCAGCGCCGGATCGAAAATCTTCCTGGAGCGCATCCCCCTGATATGGAACAGGCTCAACTTCACCCACAAGGTCACCGCCCGGAACATCTTCCGTTACAAGCAACGGATGCTGATGACCATCTTCGGTGTCTGCGGGTCAGTGGCTCTCCTGATGGCCGGGTTCGGTGTGCAGGGGTCCATCTCGGCCATCAACGAGCACCAATTCGGCCAAGTCATTCGCTACGACCTGATTGCTGCCGAGAACAGCCAGGCAACCACCGACCAGCGTCAATCCATCAAAAAACGGCTGGAACAGCCCGATGTGAGCCGTTCCCTGAACGTGCGCTACGAGGAGATGAGCAAGACGGCCGGCCACAACGCCGACAAGCAGTCCATCACCATGATCGCGCCGGCCAGCGCCGAGCACCTGGACGACTTCATCCGCATAAACACCCGGTCTGGGCACAAGCCCCTGAACCTCAAGGGCGACGGTGTGATCCTGTCCGAACGGATCGCCCAGCTGACGGGGACCAGGACCGGCGACAGGATCACCCTGCAGGATTCAGGTGGCAGGAACAGAACCATGCGGGTGGATGGCATCTGCGAGATGTACCTGGGGCACTTCATCTTCATGAGCCCATCGGCTTACAGGACCGTCTTCCACCAGGACTTCTCGCCCAACGCCCACCTGGTCACCTTCAAGGACTCCAGCGCGGAGAACACCAGAAGACAGGCCGCCTCCTTCATGCGGATCGACGGGATCCAGGGAGTGGTGCAAAACACGACTCTGATGAGCCAGATCGACACCGTGGTCACGTCCCTGAACATGATCATGCAGGTGCTGATCATCGTGGCCACCCTGCTGGCCCTGGTCATCCTCTACAATCTGACCAACCTGAACGTGGAGGAGCGGATCCGCGAGCTGAGCACCATCAAGGTGCTGGGCTTCTACGACCGCGAGGTGACCATGTACATCTACCGGGAGACCATCCTCCTATCGGCTATCGGCGTCCTGGCCGGGTACGGGTTCGGGGCCTGGCTGCACCACTACATCATCACCACCGTCCCTCCGGACAACGTCCTCTTTGACCCCTCCATCAGCTGGGTGGCCTTCGTCGTGCCCCTGGTCATGATCACCGTCATCACGGCCGGCCTGGGCTGGATGGTCAACAACAAGCTCAAGCACGTGGACATGCTCGAGGCTCTTAAGTCGGTGGACTAGGCCATATCGGCATTTACCCATGCTCATGGCGTAAGCTGGCACTCCAAGAGTCCATAAGTCCATGCCATTGAGCCATTGAGAATCCAGAAAGCGGAGGACGACGGTGCTGCAGATCGAACACATCTCCAAACAATACAAAACAGGGGACTTCGTCCAGCAGGCCTTGAATGATGTCAGCGTCAACCTGCGCGACAACGAGTTCGTGGCCATCCTGGGCCCCTCCGGCTCCGGCAAGACCACCCTGCTCAACATCATCGGCGGGCTGGACCGCTATGACCAGGGCGACCTGATCATCAACGGCACCTCCACAAAGAAATACAAGGACCGGGACTGGGATTCCTACCGCAACCACACCGTGGGCTTCGTCTTCCAGAGTTACAACCTGATCCCCCACCAGAGCATCCTGTCCAACGTGGAACTGGCCCTGACCATCTCGGGCGTACACCGGCAGGAGCGGCGGGAGCGGGCCAGGAAGGCCCTTGAGCAGGTAGGGCTGGGTCAGCATGTGAACAAGCGGCCAAACCAGCTCTCGGGCGGGCAGATGCAGCGGGTTGCCATCGCCAGGGCCCTGGTCAACAACCCCCGCATCCTCCTGGCCGACGAGCCCACCGGAGCCCTGGACTCCGAGACCTCCATCCAGATCATGGACCTACTCAAGGAGGTGGCCCAGGACCGGCTGGTGGTCATGGTCACCCACAACCCGGAGCTGGCCCACCAGTACGCCACCAGAATCGTAGAGCTGCACGACGGATCGGTTATCAGCGACTCCGACCCCCTGCCCGACGACCAAGTGCCCATTCGCCGGGCCCGCCACCGCACCTTCGGCAAGGCCTCCATGGGGTTGCTGACATCCTTGTCGCTGAGCTTCAACAATCTTCGAACCAAGAAGGCCCGGACGGCCCTGACCTCCTTCGCCGGGTCCATCGGCATTATCGGCATCGCCCTGATCCTGTCCGTATCCACCGGGGTCAACCGCTACATCGACAGGGTGCAGCGGGAGACCATGACCTCCTACCCCATCACCATTCAGGAGCAGTCCTTCGACCTGAACAAGATAGTGGACTCCGCCCAGGAATCCCAGAAGGAGGCCAAGGCCCACAAGGATCTCAAGGCCATTCAGCCAGACGACTCCAGCATCAAGGGGGCCTCCAGCCTGACCAGCAGCATCACCCAGAACAATCTGACAGACTTCAAAAAATACTTGGACAATCCCAAGAGCGAAATCCACCAGTACGTGGGGTCCGTTGGCATCCAGTACTCCTACGCCACCAAGTTCTCGGTCTTCGGGCACGATCCGGACGGCAAGCTGGTCTCTGCAGACAAGGTGACCATGGGCGGGCAGGACGACGCCAGCTCCACCGCTAGCCAGATGGCCACGGCCAACACCGACAGCGACATGGGCGACATCCAGTCCATGCAGATGTCCTACCTGACCGGCAAGACCGAAAAGAACAAGGCCCCGGAGATCTTCGGTGAAATCATGCCTGGCGCCGATGCCAAGACCACCATCAGCAAGGTGGTGACCGACAACTACCAGGTGGTGAACGGCACCTGGCCCAAGGCCAAGGACCAGGTGGTCCTGGTGCTGGACAAGAACAACCAGATGCCCGTCACCAGCCTCTACAAGCTGGGCATCCTCCCCTCCAGCCAGTACACCGACATGATGAACAAGCTCAACAGCGGCCAGGAGGTCAAGGTCGACACCAAGCCCATCGAATACGCCAAGGCCATGGACCAGAAGCTCTCCCTGGTGCCCGCTGCGGCCCAGTATGCCAAGGGGACCGACGGCCACTACCACTACATCGGCGACAGCACCGACCAGATGTCCAAGGCCGCCGACCAGGGTCTGCAGTTGCACATCGTCGGCATCGTTCGCCCCAACCAGGGGGCCAAGGCCACGCCGCTCAAGGTGGGCGTCGGGTACACCCGCCAGCTGACCGATTACCTGATTGACCAGGCCAAGACCAGCCCCATCGTCACCGACCAGGAGGCTGACCAGGGCCACAGCGTCCTCAACGGAATGGCCTTCGCTCCCTCCGACGATGCGGCCAAGGCCAACGATGCCAAGGCCTACATCGCATCCTTGGGCGTTAGCCAGAAGGCCAGCATGGCCCAGGAGATCATGAAAGGCTCGGCAGCCATGGCCGGCCAGGAGGCCCAGGGCCGGGCTGGGGCCGCTGCCAGAGCCCAAGGTTCTGCAGGCATCCCCACTGGGGCCTCAGCTGAGCAACAGACGGCCCAGGCCTTCGACCAGTACATCGCCACCGCTCCGCAGGAGGCCCTGGTCGCCATCTACAACCAGTACGTATCCACAGGCACCTACGCCGACAACCTGAGCGACTTCGGCCTGATCTCCCGGAACGCCCCCTCCCGCATCAGCATCTACACGGACAGTTTCGAGAACAAGAATTCCGTGGGTGACGCCATCAAGCACTACAACAACAAGGCCGCGGAGAAGAACAGGATCGTCTATACCGACTACGTGGGCCTGATGATGAATTCGGTCACCACCATCATCAACGTCATCACCTACGTGCTAATAGCCTTCGTCGGGGTCTCGCTGGTGGTCTCCTCCATCATGATCGGCATCATCACCTACATATCGGTTCTGGAGCGGACCAAGGAGATCGGCATCCTCCGCGCCATGGGGGCCTCCAAGCGGAACGTCTCCAACGTCTTCAACGCCGAAACCGGCCTCATCGGACTTCTGGCTGGCCTGCTGGGGGTGGGCATCACCCTGCTGCTGATCATTCCGGCCAACAGCATCATGCACCATTTCATGGGGACCACCGAGGTGAATGCGGCCCTGCCCGCCTCGGGTGGCGTGGCTCTGGTCATTCTGAGCGTGGTCCTGACCCTGATCGGCGGCCTGATCCCCTCACGGAAGGCGGCCAAGCAGGATCCTGCCACCGCCCTGCGCACCGAGTAACACTAAGTGATGCTGGGTGATACCGGCAAAGAAGTGAATTCCCGCACAGTAGGGCCCTAAGGGCGGTCCCTCTTTACTCGGGAATGCCATAATGAACCCCGTGAATGAGCAACCCAATCAGATGACAGATCAACAGAACAGACAGCCCCTCTTCCCCGGGCGGGCCTTTATCAGCACCGTCCTGGACGTGGTCGAGAGCAAGAAGACCATGAGCGGCGCCCTGACCGGCAAGTACATGCAGCGAGCCACCATGGCCGGCCTTTTTGTGGGCATTTTCTTCACGGCCTTCTTTGTCATCATGGGCCAGGCCGGACAAAACCCCGCCGATCACGGCCTGATTCTGGCAGGCCGGGTCCTGGCGGCGACCACCTTCGGCTGGGCCCTGGTCCTGATCTACTACACCAACTCGGAACTGCTGACGTCCAACATGATGGTGGTCACCATAGGCGCCTATCACAAGCGCCTGGGCTGGCTGGCCTCCCTGCGTATCCTGGTCCTCTGCCTTCTGGGCAACCTGGTCGGAGCCCTGATCGTGGCCGCCATCCTGCGATTCTCATCCATCGTCAGCGGTCCCACCCTGGACCAGATGCTGGCGGCCGCGACGACCAAGATCGGCTACGTCTCAGGCGGTCCCATGGGCTTCGCGGACCTCTTCGTGCGCGGCATCCTGTGCAACTTCTGCATCAACATCGCCATGCTCATGGTCTACAACGGCAAGCTTTCCAACGACTTCACCAAGTGCATCATCATGGTCGTGGCCGTCTTCGTCTTCGCCTTCTGCGGTTTCGAGCACTCGATAGCGGATTCGGCCCTTTTCCTCATCCTGGGTCTCTTCGGGCGGGTCAACGCCTGGAAGGCGATTCTGGTGGTCCTGGTGGCTATGCTTGGCAACTACATAGGCGGCGGCATCCTGATCGGCCTGAACTTCGCCACAATGAACGACGAGCGCCACTTCAAGGCCTGATAGCCTTCCCGTCAGCCGCCATCCACCTGCTCATCTTGGTTTTATACGCGCCTACGAGCCTGAGCGAAGACACCCATCATGAAAAACTCGAAAGCCTATGTATAAGCAGAAAACGAAGATTCCTGATGAGCGAGACTGAAACGGCAGCCTGCAAGTCCCTGGCGCAAGCATTCTACGACCAGGTCTTCACTCGGGGAGACACCAGCAATATCGACAGGTTCATGCGGGACGACTACATCCAGCACAATCCAACCTGTGCCGACGGGAAAGCGGGTTTCCTGGAGTCCATCAAGGGCTTCCTGTCCCTTGGCCCGCAAATCGTGATCATCAGGCTAAACAGCGAGGACGACATGGTCCATGTCTTCTTCAAGTGCACGCTGAAGAACGGCCATACCAGCGAGGTTTGCGATATCTACCGGCTGCAGGGCGGCCAGCTGGCTGAGCACGGGAACATCATCGAGCACAACGTGAAAGGCGTACAATCCCGCAACAGCAACGGTCTCTTCTGACCTCCAGCGGTATAAGAAAGAACGAAAACAAAGCAGGCAGGGAGACGCCGCAACCGCTCCAGGATACGGATACCTCTTTTAAGCTGAGTCCAAAATCCTCCTCAACCATCCAAACGCCTGCAACATTGATATGTTGAGCCAAGACCAATCCAGCTACTTCAGTGTCGTTTTGCTGACATTATAATCGCAGTCTGCTCGACAATCCGTTTATGTGGAAGAGAACCCACTCATACACTCATGACTTTCTTCACAATGGTCCAGGCCTCCCGGGCTCCTCTTCGGCATGCTGTCGGCAGCCGTCACCGCCCTGGTCTCCGGCCTGTTCGAGCGTGGTTCCCAGGCTCTGATTGATCGCCGCCACCAGCGCTGAAAGCATAGGATGCCAACCGACAACCGGGCAGTGCCCGATAACGCTGATTGCGTGATTTTGGCGACAAGGTCTTGCATTGGCAGGCATTGACGGCCAGAATATCAAAATGACCTTAGCAAATTCACAGAAAACCTCGGCCACGAATCCGACCGACAATCCCACCATACGGACCTTGCTTGAGCGACGCTCCATCCGCGGATTCACCGACGAGCCGGTTGACGACCAGACCGTCGCCCTGCTGGAGCAGGCGGCCCAGCATGCAGCGACCAGCCGGTATTTCCATGAATGGTCGGCCATCAGAGTCACTGATCATGATGAGGCGCTTGCCATCGCCGATATGGCCCATCAGCACTATGTCGCCGAAGCTCCGCTGCTCTACATCTTCCTAGCCGACCAGCGTCGCAATGCAGATCTGGTTCGACGATTCGCCGATGATGTGGATCCCGATACCACCCTGCTCAACACCGGGTATGTCTTCCTGCAGTCGCAGAACGATGCGGTCTTGGCCCTGCACGCCATGGAGACCGCAGCCAACGCCTTGGGCCTGGGCGGAGTCATTCTGGGCAGCGTCATCAATGACACAAACAGATTGATTGATCTGCTCAAGCTGCCCAAACTGGTCTATCCGGTGCTGGGTCTTGCCATCGGTCACCCGGCCCAGGATCCGGATCCCAAACCCAGGATGCCTCGTCAGGCGCAAATCTTCACCAACACCTATCAGAGAGCCGATGAAGATGCAGACATGAAGGATGCCCTGGTCGACTTCGACCAGACGGTCACCCGCTATTATCGGGACATCCGGCACATGGACGCTCCCCACCGCTCATTCAGTGCCATTATGGCTGACAAGGTTCGCAATCCCGCCTCCGGCCATGAACCCATGCTGGATTCGATCCGCCGACAGGGATTCGACCCAGCCTGCTAAGGCGACGAAATCCCTGCCAGCCAGTCAACCGCAATGGCCACCCGATAAGTTCACCTGCCTAGTCCACCAGCCTTGGGTGAATAGACGAAGTCCAATCGGCCCCAAACAGCGAGATCAGTGGAATCCAATCTTGCTGCTCGGGGCCGTCGGAATCAATCAGAATCAGCTTGGCAATCACCAAGAACGCTGGGGTTGCAGAGAGACAATGACTGCCTCACCTGCGACGAGGCTTGTACCCACGTTTGCGGCTGTGTGGTTTCAAAGCTCGCGAGGCAGTCCTCATACGCTGGTAGGAGCCCGGCTCATGGCTAGTTAGATGCCAGCTTCCGCAGTAATCGCAACGGTAGACCCACAGAAGAACGTTGCGTTCGACCATGCTGCGGTCGGCGGCCTGCTGGGCCTTGGCCCGATCGTGATACATGATCTTGGACGTAGCAGCGCAACGTCGTGGGGTGAAATAATGCATGACAGCGTACGACTACCTCGCAACCGATCTGACTATCCTTCTGCGCACTTTTGCACTCATGACGCCCAATGCCCGATAAAGCAGGCCCTGCCAAATGACGCAAACCGATGATGCATGAAAATTGATGCAAGATCAGACTGGCAGAGCACAATCCTTCATAACCTGAAGCGGCAAGGGCAGAAACCGAACGGACGTGAGCGACCCTACAGCAGGCAGGGATCAGGGCAGGTCGTGACCGGCGCTCAGATAGAGGTCGTACCATTCCTGGGCGGTCAGATCCACATCTGCACCAGCTGCCATCTGGGTGATGCGCTCAGGGTTCATGGATCCCAGAAGCACCTGTATGCCGGCGGGGTGCCGTAGAATCCAAGCCACTGCGATTGCACTCTTGGTCACTCCATGCTGCTTGGCCAGTTTGTCCAGCTCGGCATTGAGTTCGGGGTAGTGGGGATTGTCCAGGAAGACCCCGTCGAAGTATCCGGTCTGGAAGGGGCTCCAAGCCTGAATGGTCATGGACTTCAGCCGTGAATAGGCCAGAAGACCGCCATCGTGATCCAGGCTGGGATCGTCGCCCATATTGACATGAATCTCCTGGTCGACCATGCCGGTGTGCCCCAGGCCGAACTGCAGTTGGTTGACCTCCAACCGCTGGCTTACCGCGCTCTGCAGCAGCTCCACCTGCATGGGGTTGACGTTGCTGACGCCGAAGTGCCGAACCTTCCCGCTGGACTGCAGTTCATTGAAGGCTTCAGCCAAATCGTCCAGGTCGACCAGAGTGTCGGGGCGATGCAGCAGCACGAAATCGACATGGTCGGTCTGCAGATTGACCAGCTCTTCATCCAGGGCCTTCAGCAGATGATCCTTGGAGAAGTCATAGCGAGTGATCTGGTCGCTGTCCGGGTTGCGGAAAATGCCGAACTTGGTCTGGATGCCCACGCTGTCACGGTCTACGCTCAGATCCTTCAGAGCCTGCCCCAGGGCGCGGCTGCTGGCCCCGGCATGGTAGCAGTCTGCTGTATCAAAGAAGTCCACGCCCGCATTCATGGCCGTCTCCACAATGGTCCGCGCCTCCTCGCGGCTCTTCTGATCGATCCGCATGACCCCTAGGGCCACACGGGAGGCCCGGAATCCTGACCGTCCTAAATTCATGTATCGCACAATGTCCTCCTCGTGATTGACGTCTAAGCTCGAGTCTACCCGTATCAGCTACCTCCAGCCTGGTGCGGCTACTCCAGCAGGTTGCTACGCAGGGCCTCCACCTGGTCCGGCCCGAACCCCAAAGCCTGACGCGCATAGGCGAAGACATCCCCGTAGGCCTCGACCATGGCTTCTTGGGCATGAGCCAGGTACTCTTTCTTGACGCAGAGCGCAATTTGTAGCGCATCCAACGAATCCTGGTCAAAGCCTTTGGCGCGGAATTGGTCCAGCAGTTGATTGTTGGCAGCAACCCTCTCTTTGTTGGTCTTCAGATAATCCGCGAATATCTGATCGTCGTCCACTTCCAGCAGCCAGAGCACCAGTGCCGCGGCGAACCCGGTCCGGTCCTTGCCGGCAAAGCAGTGGAAAAGAGTAGCCCCCTGGGTGTTGTCCACGACGATGCGCAGGAATCTCCCATACCCCTGCTGGGCCGCAGGACTCATGACCAGGTCATGGTAGACATTCAGCATGTGCCCGTTGACCTGATCCGCCGAACCTATCGAGGCGAAATCGTCCAGGCTGGCGCTGTTGGTGCCGCTTTGCTCCAGCAGATCAATGTTGGTAAAGGTCACACCGTCGATCCGGTCGTCTGGACTTTCCTGTATCTCGAAAGGCCGGCGGAAGTCCACGACCTGGGTCACCTGGTAGCGGTCGACCAGCTCCTTCTTAGTGTCTTCGTCCAGACCCACTAATTGCCCGGAGCGGATGAACTTGTTGGGACGGACCAGACGGCCATGAATGGTCCGTATACCTCCTAGATCACGAAAATTGGTAATGTTCATCGACGACCTCCTTAATATCCGCCCTGTCTCTAAGCCACCCCCGCCTCCATAAAAATAACAGGAGCCCGGTGTACCAGCGCGCAATCAACAAGCAACAAACATTGCACCCAAGGTACCATCCCCGTTGCTATGCAGACACGCCATGGTTGGCGTCAAAAGCCGCTGTCGAGGAACTAGATGGGTTTCTGTCACCGCTTTGCGGTGAGGGCTTGTCTGATGGGAGTGCTGCCTCCGACGATGTTGTAGATCCGGCCTACGGTCTGCGGCAGGTCGACACAGTCGGCCAGGCATTGTGCCACATCGGGGATCGGTATGGGTCCGGGCCCGTCCGGCTCTACCTGGATGGCTCCGGTGCCGTTCTGCTCGGTCAGGCTGCCCGGCTCGATGATGGTGTAGTCCAGTCCGGAGCCGATCAGGTACTGGTCGGCCATGTTCTTGGTCACGTAATAGTCGGCAAGGGCATCAATGGCAGGCTTGACCTGGGGCTGTTCCCAGCGCAGCCAGTCGGCTGCATACATGGCCCCCAACATGACGTACCTGGTGATGCCGACCGCTTTGGCGGCCTCTATGGTCTTCATCGCTCCCAGGGCATCAATCTGGTTGATGTCTTTGCCACGCGAACCAGCAGTGAAAACAACGGCGTCCGCATGCATCTTGCGGAACACGTCGGTTACCTGGGAGAGCGGGTCATGCAGATCCAGGGTCGTAGGCTCCACCTGCCGGCTGGCCGGAATCTTCGAGGCTCCTCGTGCACAGGCCACCACCTCATGGCCGGCTTTGACCAGATCCTCCAGTGTCAATGCACCCACTCTGCCGGTAGCTCCTACAAGAATGATTCTTTTGCCCATGCTCATCCGCTTTCTTCGCCTATGTGTTTACGCGCCTGATTCGGCTGTTTTCATTTTAGGTGTCCTAGACAATAAACAACAGGTGGCAAAGTCAAGGTGGCAAAGCGAGCGACAGCTGCGGCATCAGGGCTCCCGAAAATCAAATCGCAGACTGCCCAAGTGAAAGGCAACCTGACTTGTCCCGATTAACCGTGTTCCCTTGCTTGGCATGTGTCTTTATGCACGGAGACTGGAATTTTCAAATATAGGTCTGAGACGGGTATAAAAAAGGAGGTGTCTTCAGGATTGTTCTCCTGAAGACGCCTCCCTCGTTCACGTGTTGTGGCGGCGGTGTGCTACTCTCCCACACTCTTCCGGGTGCAGTACCATTGCCGTGCTGGGTCTTAGCTTCCGGGTTCGG
>NZ_JACFQG010000004.1 GCF_016101585.1 Bifidobacterium polysaccharolyticum | reverse complement strand
GCGCATCCGCCCATGGCATATGGGGCAATGCCTGGCCCTCTTCGATCTGGTTCTCATTCCCCAATCGAACAGGAACGGGCACCCCTGCAAGACCCCTATTAACAACCCGACCTATTAACAACCACCCAACACGCTTACAGCCACAAGGCCAAACCCCCAACATAAACAACGCGTTTAGTTCCTATAGCCCATGAAATATCAATTAAGCCCCTAGATTCCTTAAGAATCTCAGGGGCTTAATGGCTGGTGGCTCCGAGCGGGATCGAACCGTTGACCTAGCGATTTTCAGTCGCTCGCTCTACCAACTGAGCTACAGAGCCATGAACAGTCGAAAAGACCCGGAAAAACCGGGTCAGACCGTTCCCAGCGACTCCGGCCGGACTTGAACCGGTGACCTCCGCCGTGACAGGGCGGCGCTCTAACCAACTGAGCTACGGAGCCGAGGCTGCTTGAACAGCCAAGAGGAAAGTTTACATGAGCGCCGGGGGAATGCAAGCCCCGGCGCGTCGCTGCCTAGTCCTGCTGCTGCCAGCCATCGGTGTCGATGTGGTGGGCAGGGTTGGCCTGCCAGGCCTTCCAGGCCGATTCGACGATCTCTTCGACGCCGTACTTGGCATGCCATCCCATCTCGGTGTTGATCCGGGTGGGGTCGCCGATCAGGTGCGGCGGGTCGCCGGCACGGCGGGGCTTGATGGCCTCGGTGAAGGGCAGACCCGTCACTTTCCTGACTTCGTCCACGATTTGGCGAACGGATGTGCCCTGGCCGGTGCCCACGTTGAAGGCGTCGTAGCGGCGCTGGTCGCGGTCCAGGTAGTCCAGGGCGGCGATGTGGGCATCGGCCAGATCGGAGACGTGGATGTAGTCGCGCACGCAGGTGCCGTCGGGGGTGGGGTAGTCGTCGCCGAAGATGGCGGGTGCCTTGCCCTGCCGCAGCCTGTCGAAGAGCATGGGAATCAGGTTGAGGACAGCCGGGTCCTCCAGGCTGACCGGTCCGCAGCCGGCCACGTTGAAGTAGCGCAGGGCGCAGAAGCGGATGCCGTAAGGCTGCTCGCAGGCCCGGGCCATCCACTCGCCGACCAACTTGGTCTGGCCGTAGGGGTTGATGGGGACCATGGGCTGCACATCCTCGGGGACCACGTCGACCGGAGGCTCGCCGTAAGTCGCGGCTGAGCTGGAGAAGACCAGCTTCTTGGCATCGGTCTTTGCCATTGCGGACAGGACGTTGATCATGCCGTTCAGGTTCTGCCGGTAGTACCAGATGGGCTTCTCCACGGACTCGCCCACCTGCTTGCGGGCGGCGAAGTGGATGACCGAGTCGACCTTGTTCTCCTCGATGATCTCAGCCAGACGTTCGTCGGCACCAGGAGCGGCCACATCAGCGCCGTAGAGACGGGCCTTGCCGATCCGGTCGGGTTTGCCATAGCTGAGGTCATCGACCACGACGACCTCCTTGCCGGCCTCTTGCAGGGCGTGGACCACATGGGCGCCGATGTATCCGCAGCCGCCTGTAACCAAAACTGACATTTACATGCCTTTCCTGTCGAAAACCGGACGTAAGAGCTTGTTCGGTTTTGCAATCTTTTGTTGTTTTTTGTTCTAGATTGAGTATATCACGGGCACATGTGACTGTTGTGCCCGCTTGTATCCGCTTTCTAGGATATATATGAGCTGTGATGAGTGCAGAAAGACAGAGCAAGGCCCCCATGAGGTCCATCGTCTCCTATGTGAGGCGGTCCGAGAAGCTGAACGACCGGCTGGCGAGGGCTTGGGCTCGGTATTCCACCAGATACCTGCTCGATTTGGGCCAGGCTGAGGGCTCGTTGACAGTTGCCGAGGACCTGCGTTGTGATGCAGCAATGATCGGGTCGGTCTGGGGACGGGAGGCGCCGCTGATCGTCGAGATCGGATCCGGCCAGGGGGAGAACGTCGTCGCCAGCGCCCGGGAGCACCCCGATAGGAACTACCTGGCCCTGGAGGTCTATCAGCCAGGGTTGGCCCATACCATGCTGATGGCCGGTAAATCCGACCTGGATAATTTGCGGCTTGCCCAGGTCAACGCCCCGGACCTTCTGGCCCGGATGGATCCTGGGCTGATCAAGGAAGTCTGGACCTTCTTCCCCGACCCCTGGCCCAAGATGAAGCACCACAAGCGTCGTCTGGTCCAGCCGGCTCTGGCTGAAGATCTGGCGAGGTGCTTGGTGCCTGGCGGCATCTGGCGAATTGCAACCGACATCGAGGATTACGCCCTGCATGTGCATGAGGTGATGGATAAGAATCCGAGATTCAAAAACCTGGGCAATCTACGAGTCAGTCTGCCCACCCAACATGTCGGCAAGGGGACGGCTGATCAGGCCAAATCCCTGCCTCATGCCGTGTTCATGGAGTCGGAGCGGTTCGACGGCAGAATCGTGACCAATTTCGAGCGTAAGGGGATCAAGGCCGGACGGGTCATCCACGACCTGACCTATCAGGTTTCGGCAGACTGACCATAGAGTGCGCATAAACATGAAGAGCGAGGGAGGCCCCCGATGGTCAAGAGAATAGTGGTGGGAATGCTGGCCCATGTCGATGCCGGCAAGACCACGCTCTCGGAAGCCATGCTCTATCGGGGCGGACGAATTCGCCGTCTGGGCAGGGTGGACCATGGCGATGCCTACCTGGATACCAACGATCTGGAGCGTCAACGTGGCATAACCATCTTCTCCAAGCCGGCCCGGTTGACCTATCGCGATGTCGATCTGACCCTCATCGACACACCTGGCCATGTGGATTTCTCGGCCGAGATGGAGCGGGTGCTCTCAGTCTTGGATTATGCTCTTCTGGTCGTCGATGCCACAGCCGGATTAGAGGGGTATGTCGATACGCTTTGGCGACTTCTGGCACGCTACGGGGTACCCACCTTCATCTTCATTAACAAGTTGGATGCCCCTGGTGCTGATGCCACTCGCATTCTTGAAAGCTGCAAGCAACGCTGGTCTCCGGACTGCTTCGATTTGAGCCGTGGACTTGGGCATGGCGATATGGAGGATGTGGCCCTGCTCGACGGGAATGTGATGGAGGAGTATCTCAAGACCGAGGGCATATCGGATGAAAGTCTGGCGAGACTGGTTGCCGACCGCCGCCTCTTCCCCTGTTTCCTTGGGTCTGCCCTGCGCTTGGACGGAATCGACGCGCTTCTGGAGGGGCTGGAGCGGTACACCCTTTCGCCTGCCTACGGCAAACAGTTCGGTGCAAGGGTGTTTAAGGTATCGCATGATGACAAGGGTGCCAGATTGACCTGGCTCAAGGTGACCGGTGGCGGGCTGCCGGTCAAATCCTCTTTGGCCACCGAGCTCCGTCATGGAGATGAAGCCAGCAAAGAATCGGGTTCTGTTGCGGAGGCGTACAGGACAGCCGGAGATATAGGGAAGAACGGACGCGTTGAGACCAGGGAGACGGTTGATCAGCTTCGTGTCTATTCGGGAGACTCCTATAGGTTGACGGATTGCGCCCAGGCCGGAAGCATCGTGGCGGCAACCGGCCTTGACCTGACACGTCCGGGGCAGGGGCTTGGGTGCGAGCGGAAGGATCTGACTCCTGTGCTGGAGCCGGTGCTGTCCTATGCAGTGGAGGCCGAAGGGGTGGACCCGCACCACTTGTTGAGCGCCTTGCGCATCTTGGAGGATGAGGATCCCCTCCTGCATGTGGCCTGGCAGGAACAGCTCCAGGAGATTCACCTGCGTATCATGGGCCAGGTTCAGTTGGAGGTGATTCAGGAGGAGTTGGAGCGACGGTTCGGCATGCAGGTCTCCTTCAGCCAGGGCGGAATCCTCTATAGGGAGACTATCGCGGCCCCCGTCGAAGGCGTTGGACATTTCGAGCCCCTCCGCCATTACGCCGAAGTCCATCTGCTCCTGGAACCTGCAGAGCCGGGTAGCGGTCTCAGTTTTGCGTCGACCTGCAGTCTCGATCGCCTGGACGGGAACTGGCAGCGGCTCATCATGACCCACCTTGCGGAGAAGGAGCATTTGGGAGTTCTGACGGGTTCGCCCATCACCGATATGCGCATCACCCTATTGGATGGCCGCGGCCATATCAAGCACACCGAGGGCGGGGACTTCCGCCAGGCCACCTACCGGGCCGTCCGGCAGGGGCTGATGAAAGCGCACAATATACTTCTGGAGCCCTGGTACCATTTCAGACTCACTGTTCCTCAGAAGAATTTGGGCAGGGCCATGTCGGACATCTACCGGATGAAGGGCAGCTTCTCGGAACCGCAGGCAGACGGGGATACTGTCGAATTGGAAGGGGATGCGCCAGTATCTCAGATGCGTGATTATGCCATCCAGGTCAGCACCTACACCCATGGCCGCGGACATCTGACCTGTTTCTTCAACGGGTATCGTCCCTGCCAGGACCAGGATGCTCTTGTGGATTCCATCGGGTACGATCCCGAGTCCGACCTGGAGAACACTCCCGACTCGGTCTTCTGCGCCCACGGAGCAGGATACCCGGTCAAATGGAACAAGGTGGAGGACTTCATGCACCTTCCCGGCGGCCAGTACATCTGAACCGTAGCCTTGAGAATTGTGTTTGGTGATCCTCGGCATTGAGCTGCACAGAGGAAAGGTCATTCTGGGCGGTCTGCCCTTATTGGTTGATGATTCACTTAGAATTACGGACATGATTGATCATCTGACGCTGAAGGTTCGGGATATCCGGGCTTCCATCGATTTCTATAGCAAAGCCCTGGCACCTTTGGGGTATGTGGCCAAGGCCCACCATGAGCCCACCATTGGGTTCGGTGCTGAGGATGATGGAGCCCACTCAGACTTCTATCTGACACCAGGCGAGGACGGGACCGGTTCACCGGTGACGCACATAGCCTTCAGGGCCGCTGATGCCGTAACGGTAAATGCCTTTTACAGGGAGGCGCTCGCTGCCGGGGGCCGTGACAATGGTGCCCCCGGGCTGCGTGATTATCATCCCAAATATTATTCGGCTTTCGTCTTGGATCCGGACGGGAACAATGTCGAAGCAGTGGTGGACTGGTCGGGATCCCAAAGGTAACTGCGCCGGTCCACATACGGGATCATGTCGGCATCCCAATGGTTGGAAGGGCTTAGGATTACCGGTATGACCTATACAGCCGCATTCGACGTGGGCACCACGCAGGTCAAGGCCGTTCTTGTGGATGACCAGGGCTCTGCCAGGGTGTGCGCGTCCAGCGGTCTTCTACCCATTGACACAACTGACGGACGTGTCGAGCAGAATCCCGAGGATTGGCTGCAGGCCTTCATCGAGGTGTCCCGTGACCTTTTGGCTAAAGCTGGGAAGATTCTTGAGCATTTCAAGAGCGACCAGGTCACCGGCATCATCATGAGCGGACAGATGCAGGACCTGATCGCCTTGGATGCGCTGGGGCAGCCTGTCGGGCCGGCGATCCTGTACGCGGACGGCAGGGCCGAAGAAGAGTCTGCTGAGCTGACGGAAATGTATGGGGCTGATTCCTTCCGCGCCCGAGTGGGGAATCCGTGCGATGGGTCCCTGCCTATAGCCAAGCTGATGTGGATGTCCAGGCATCAGCCCGACCGGTATGCGCAGGTTCGCCACGTGCTAATCGATGCCAAGGATTATCTGATTTGGTGGCTGACCGGTGCCTACTGCGGCGATATGACGGCCTGCTCGACGGCAGGCGCCATCTTGCCCGGCTGGAAGTCGGGCGGATCGTTCCATACCTTGTTGCTTGGTGTGACCGAGTTGTTCAAGGTCAACGCCCACTGGTTGTCAACCACGGTGTCGGCCGGGGCATCCTCGGCCACGACGCCCTCGAATCTGATGATGATTCTGGGATTCGTGCCCGCCAGCCAGTTCGCCCGCACATAGTCGTCGGCGAACACGAGACGCACGGCATGGTTCGCGTCGTTCCACTCGCTGCGGTACTGGCTCTTGGGGATGAACTTGCCGGTGGTCAGGTCGGTGACCTCCAGGGTCTGCTTGTCCGGCTGGAAGTGCTCGTCATACGTGTCGGTGACCGCCACCTCGACGATAGTGTAGGCGAGACTGTCGGGCAGGTGCGGCTGGGTTTCCAGACGGTATTCGAGACGCTGGCCGGGGAAGACGATCTTGCCGTCCACGCTGTCCTGGGCGCCGCCTTGGGAGGATTCCCCGACCACATCCTTGACCACGGACGGCACGTAACCGCAGACCTTCGGCTCGTTGGTTTCGACCGTGTGGGTGTTGATGGTCTGCGAGCCGGCGTTGGTCAACTCCGCGCCGTTCTTGCCGGCGGTGCAGAACGTGATCTCGTCGTCCGCTTCGATGCCGAAGTCATCGCGCACCTGGCCCGCTCCGGCCCCGTTGGCGTAGTTCGCGCGGCCGGGCACGAGCATCGTGATCTGCCTGGCCTTCTCCAAGTCCTTCAGTCCGGTCAGGTAGGAGGCCTTGGCTGTGGCGGTGACCACGGTGCCATCGGTTGTGATGTCCCACTGGTCGGTGATGTCACGGCCACGGTTGGCGATGTCGCTTACGCTGCTTTCGCGATCGGTGCCCGCGTCCGCCTCGTACACTCGGACGTTCGCCGCTTCATCGGCGTCGAACAGGTAGTCGGCGGCTGTCCAATCATCGACCAAGGTGAGCGTCCGCGGGGCCTGGATCAGGTTCGCCGGCACGGTGCCGTTGACCACGGAGGCCACGCGGTCTCCGTCGAGGAACACCTTGCCGTCGCCGCCGGTCTGGTTGGTGCGGTCGGGGTCGATCACGGCCTGCCACTTGCCATTAGTGTCGAGCATGATCCAGCTTTTGTCGGGATTGGGACGCCAGGTGTCGAACTCGCGTTCTCCCGCGTCGGCCTCGGGCAGCTGGTTCCACTTGCCCCACGCATGGTCGCTGATGTTCTGGTAATCGGATGGCAGGCTGACGGTCACATCGAAGCCGAACACATACTCGTGGTCGAACGGCATCATGCCCTTGTTGGCCGAACGGACCGCGCTGACCGTGTTCGATGCGCGGTCCCAACCGATCTCGAACTCGTTGGAGACATCGCGATTGTTGTCGGTGGCGTCCACGAGCGTGAAGCCGTCCACCGTGTAATCGACGCCGTTGGGTTCGATCACGTCCCTGAAACTCAGCTCGTAACCGCCCCGGCCGGTCCCATACGTGATGGTGGTGCGGTTGGTCATCTGGTCGGCGCTGACGCCTTCCTCGATGCTTTTGACCGGATCGGCCGGCGGCACGGCGCTGACCTTCCAGGTCTCCGCCGGATCCCGGTCCGTGGTGTCCACGGCCGCCTGCATGCTTCCCTGCCTGGGCACTTGGATGTCGATCCAATATGTGCCCTCGGCCCAGGAATCCATGCCGAAATCACCCGGCGAGGCCAGGTTGTCGATCACGGTGTCGCCGCTGTTGGCGAAGCTGATCGGCTTGCTCACGCTGCCCGTCGGCGTGTAGGGGCCGCCATCGTAGTGCACGATCGCGGTGCCGTGCAGGGTCTCCTTGATCGACGAGCCGCCGTTGTTCGCGTGGATGGTGTCGCCGACCGGCGTGGTCGAGCCGACCTGCATGTCGGTCTGCTGGCGGTGCGAGGTGGTGACGGTCAACGGATAATCGACGGGCGGCTGGTTCTTGGCCAGCACGAC
This sequence comes from Bifidobacterium polysaccharolyticum, assembly GCF_016101585.1. Taxonomy (GTDB): domain Bacteria; phylum Actinomycetota; class Actinomycetes; order Actinomycetales; family Bifidobacteriaceae; genus Bombiscardovia; species Bombiscardovia polysaccharolytica. The sequence goes on along the minus strand of NZ_JACFQG010000004.1, from coordinate 293,115 downwards.
CACACGGAACGAGGCATCGGGATTGGCGTTGATGGAATCCTGCACCAGGCTATCCACCGAACGCACGCCAAGTCGATCGGTCCACGTGGTGCCGGTCGTGTACGACTGGCCTTGGTACTGGTAGGTGCCGCGCCCTTCGGCGGCCCATTGGGACTCCCAACGCTGACGCGCGTTCGAACTGACATAGGAACCGCTGAACACGCCGTTGCCGAGGCGCGCGTAGCCGACAGCGACCATCCGGCATTCCGCGTCACCCTCCCCGGTGTATGAGGCCTTGCACTCCGAGATCGCGTCGGCAAGGATGGCATTCATATCCACGAACTGATTCGACCCATCCTCCAAATCGGAAGACAGGGTGGTGCCCGAATCACGTATCGCCTGCTTCATGCCCTCCAGAGTGGCGGGCCAGGAATCCTTGTAGATCCAATGCACGTCGGCGGTCTGCGATGGAACCTGCCCGCCGGAACCGCCACCGCCCTCGCCGGAACCGCCACCACCGCCCTCGGCGAACGCGGCTGGCGCCAGATATCCCAAGGCCAACGCCCCTGCGGTCAGGGCAGCCACCAGCATCGTGCGCCTGCTCTTCTTCCCACCTGACATACGTATCCGTCCTTTCAGTCGGAAGCGCCCCATGATGCGCTCCCTCCCGTTTCACACGGATACGGAAAATGCGGGCGACCATTCACGGACGCCCGCATCCTTCCTTGTCCCTGGAAGAAGAACGCACCGGCGGGCCTTCCGCCGGGACGCCTTCCCCCAGCTTCCCCCCGTTAACTGCAATCAGCAGCGGACAACCATTCAAACAGTCTGCCATTACATGCACGAATATTTATTCAACCATCTATTAAATTAAAATGGCTTGATTCCATTTCTATTGAGATGGGAACCAAGCCATATCTCATGCAACAGTAAAATGCATCAGAATACATCGTTATCTAATGCGATACATTGAGAATATAATTCTTAGTTATCCTAAGGTCTTAGGATGCCGGACAGTTTGCGGTGACGTCTTGTTGGATGCCGGAGGGGTCGCCGAGTTTGGCTTTGTCGATGTTGTCTTTGAAGAATCGTCGGGTCGCGTCATCGGCTCGGTCAGGGCTCATGAATCCCATCTCGGGGACTTTCTCCAGTTCCTTGAGCGCTTCTTCGCTGCGCTCCGGTTGAGAGGAATAGGTGTTGAGCCATTCCTTCTCCCACGCGCACTGGAAGAGATTGGACGCCTGGGTGTCTCCCCATCCTTGTTGGAAGGACGTGCCGGAATCCGACGGCATGGATTCAGGCGGGGTGTAGTCCTGGGGCCAGGAGAGTTTGCCGATGGATTCCCGGTATTCCTTGTTGATCTCGTCGTAGCCGACGATTTTCCTGGAGTCGCCCGCGCTCGAGACGTCGCCGTTGGTGCAGCTGGCGAGGCTCAGGGCGAGGATGCCGGCGCATGCCGTCGCCAGCGCTTTCTTGCCTGCGTTTGTGAGGGTGGATTTCATCTTGGTTGCATCTCCTTGTTGGTGATGTGTGTGGTGTTTGGGCTACCGCAGTGCCAGTGCCGGTTGGAGCCTGGCCGCGCGTATGGCGGGGACGAGGCTCCCGATGATCGAGGTCGCCAGCGCCGCCGAGACGGCTGCGATGGCGGCGGCGAGGGGGAACGCAGGGGGTTGCAGAGGCGAGTATGACGGCAGGAACGCCGGGAGCGCGCCTACCGCGCATGCCGATATGGCGACGGCCAATAGCGACACCGAAAGACCGATGATGAGCTGGCTTCCGATCACCAGGCCTATGAGGGATGCCCGCGTGGCGCCGAGCGCGCGTCTGACGAGGAGCTCGTGTGTTCTGGATTCCAATGACGCCAGGCCGATGTTGACGATGCCGATGGCCGAGACGAAGAGCAGCAGGATGGCGCAGACGCCGAACGCGATTTGCATGACCGTGATCACCGATTCGTAGCTTTGCGCGTTGTCGATTGTCTGAACGCCGGACACGGAGCCTCCTATGGAGTCGAACAGGATGTCCTCGACAACGGTCCTGACCCGTTGCTTGCCGAGTTGCGGGAAATCCAGCCAGAGGATGGTAGCGCTTCGCGAAACGATCCTCATGTATTGGGTCAGCGCTTGGGCGTTGACATAGATGGTCGGGTCCGTGCGTCCGTCGTTGACGACGCCGGTCACGGTGAACGGGGTCGCGATCGTGGTTTGGTTTGTCTTCGCGTATGCGGTGGAGTCCTTGGGAAGGTTCTGTTCCGCGGCGAGATTGACGACGATCGATGCGGTCGATCGTTCGCCGCCGGCGTACCAGCGTCCGGATTTCATCGGAAGGTTGTAGATGCTCGAATATCCGGGAGTGGTCGCCACGACGTCTCCCTTGATTCCTCCGCTTGACTGCGTTCCGGGAGAGAACGTGATGTCGGTATCAAGGTTGAGGATGATTGCCGTCTCATGGTTCTTGGCCGCGATTGCGTCGGCGAGGCGCGAGAAATCATCCGCGTCGCTCAGCCTCGGGCTGTTCATGGAAACGGTGACCAGCGGGGTGCGCCCGTAGAGTTGTTCGTTGATCGCCACCAGGTAGTCCTTGCCGATGGTTCCCGCGAGGACGGCGAGTATGACCGCCACGATCCCTATGAGCATCGACAGACCGGTGAGTGCGGATCGCAATGGGGCGAGCCGTAGATCCTTAATCAATTGACGGAGCATGGAGCTCGCCTCCGGACATGGTGTACGTGATGTCGCAGGTGGCGGCGAGATCATCGTCATGGGTGACGAGCAGCAAGGTCGTGGCATGCTCGCGCACTGCGTCCCGCAGCACCGAAAGCACCTCGCCGCCGGTCTTGGTGTCGAGTGCTCCGGTCGGCTCGTCGCAGATGAGAAGCTCGGGCTGGTTGACCAGGGCGCGGGCGATCGCCACCCGTTGCTGTTCGCCGCCCGAGAGTCTTTTCGGCAGTTCCCCCGCCTTGTCCCTGAGACCGACCGAAGCGAGCGCGGCAAGGCACCTGCGCCTGCGGGCCGAGGCGGAAGCGCCCGTGGCGCGGGGACGGCGGGCATGCTGGCCGTACCACAATGCCAGCTCGACGTTTTCGAGCGCCGATAGATGACCGATCAACGAATAGTTCTGGAACACGAAGCCGATGTGCCCGGCCCTCATGAACGAAAGCCGCCTGTCGGACAACGCGCCGACGTCTTGGCCTTTGTACAGGTAACGGCCGCTGAACTGCGTGTTCAGCATCCCGATGATGCTTATCAGGCTGGTCTTGCCGGCTCCCGACTTGCCCACTATCGAGTATGTCATGCCGGCGAACAGCTCCAGGGAGACGTCGTTCACCGTCGTGAGCCTGTCCTTGTTGCCCAGGGTCACGACGGCCGACACTCCCTGCAGGGCCACGAGCGGCTTCGTCGATTCAGACATGCGGTGCCGCCCTACTTGGATTGCGAATCCAGATCGGGAGGAGTGGCCGACACGGCGTCTCCCGCCTTCAGTCCCGAGGTGATTTCGATGCGGGCGCCGTCCGTGGCGCCCAGGCCGACGTCGAGAACCGTGCCGTCGGGACGGCGGACCTGTCCCTTCTGCAGTCTGCCGGCCACGGCGGTGACCGGCAGCAACGCGACGTCGTTGCGTGCCTGTGCCGTCACGACCAGTATCGCCGACTGTCCCGCCCTCACCAAGGAATCGGTGGGAATGAGGCAGGCGTAGGAATCGGAGATCGAAATCGTGGAGGACTGTCCCTCCGCTCCGGAGGATGCGTCCGAGGCCAATGGCACGACGCCCGAGCAGTCCGTCGGGCCGACGCCATCCGTGACCTGGAATTTCCCGGCGAAAGGAGCGTTGCCGACGGTCGCCACGAGATTGGATAGATCCCCGGTCAGGCCGAAGCCGTCGAAACGCAGGGTCACGACCGGATAGTTGGCGGGGACGGTCGTTCGCGCAGCGATCACGCTCACGACGGTCGCGCCCACGGGAGAAACCAATTGCCGGTCTTCGACACTTCCCAACACAGTCCCTTGCTCGACCCGCTGGCCGGATTCCACCGACGGGACGAAGACGCCGACCTTGGTCGCCAGCACGGCGAAATCAACGCCAGCGCCGACCTGCGCTTTCAAAGAACGCGTGGGAACGATGTCACCGGTCTCGACCCGCACCGTTTGCGCGGTCCGATTACTTAACGCACTTGCAGGTTGCTCTCCATACTGCTTGTTTTCAGTCGAAGAGCAACCTACAAGTGCAAGAGGTATCAGCAAGATGACAATCGCCCGCTGCATACGTCGAATATTCATCTTGACCTCCATTAGTATGTGAGGTTACCACCCCAATTAGTGTCGCAGAACCAAGTGCAAGCTCCCATTCTGCCTTGGAAGGCGAAACGAGTGCCAACGAGAATATTATCCCAAGACTTAGCTCCAACGGTATTCCACTGAAGTGAGTCCGTGAATTGCGGTCCTCCTGATGCCTTCATGTTACGAAGCCCGAGGCGCAGATAGTTTGACGGCATGTTATTCACTGATAGGCTGATAGGGCCGGTGAATGTATGCGTGCGTGTGTAGTCGTACTGCACAAGGCTGCCGGACTTATTGAGTTCTCCCGACACATAGGCATTATCGGCCCATGCTGTCCCCTCGCAACCGATAGCGAGGGCAACGGCAGCCGCACTTGCCGTAAGAAGTTTGATATGACGTTTCATGATATGCTCTCTTTCTCTGGGAAGCATGTCAATATGGAGGCCAAGTCAACCGCGTCTTAGCTCTCCCGATATCAGCGGATACCCTGTTTTCTGCACAGATGTCAAGTCATAAGCCTTGACGTTTGTCAACCGTGTTTCCCTTCGTTGTTTTGGCTTCAGACAACAGCCTAGCGCTAAAAGTATCGGTCTTGCCAGTGCGAATTCTTTTCCTCATTCATGGTTGCTGTCTAAGTGGTCGAGTTCGTGTTCGATGGCGTGGCGCAGGATCTGTTGCATGGGCGTGCCGTGTTCGGTGGCGGCGATCTTGAGGCGGTTCTTCAGACGGACGGGCAGGCGCAGGGAGAACATGACCAGTGGCTCGCCGGCGTTGTTCTGCCCGGCGGATTGCTTGTCTTCGGCCTGTTGGTCGAGGACTTTGTCGAAGGGCACGGGTCTGGGCAGTGGTTGGTAGTTGCCTTTCATGCCAGTTCCTCCTTGGCGATGCGCGTTAGTTCGTCGGCTAGGTCCCGGTATTCGTACAGTTGCTTGGGGTTTATGCCGAGCGAGGTCTTGATCGGTTGTCGTTTGGCGATGAAAGTGTCGAAGCGTGCGGTGTCGGTTTGTTCCAACGCGGCCAGGGTCTGGGCCCAGGCGTTGGTGTTCGCTTCGACGCGCACCGGCAGTAGGGCCGCCCTGGTGGCGCGTCGGGCGCGGTCGAGCGTGTCCCATGCCTGCTGGAGGTCCATCGGCGAGTCCGAGGTGGGCACGATGACGAAATCGGCCACGGCCAACGTCTTGTCGAGCAGCGGGCCTTGCGGAGGGGCGTCGATGATCGACCATTCCCTTGCGGCCGGGTCGCCGCCCAGATGGGCGAGGGTGGCCATGTTGGCCGGCAGCACGTCGAAGGGCAGCGGGTCTCCCGCTTGTTCGGCGGCGGCCGCCCATAGGCTGGCGCTGGACTGCGGGTCCGCGTCGTAGACCGCCACCTCGATTCCGCGCCGGGCCAGCACGGCGGCCAGATAGATGCAGCTGGTGGTCTTGGCCACCCCGCCCTTCGCGTTCGCCAACGCTACTCGCATGATGCTTCCTCCTTGGATTCGGGACCATTCGCCGGATCGCCGGCATGGTCGGTTGTTTGATTGCTTGATTGTCGGATTGCTTGATTGTCTGTTTGCATGATGGTTTGACGGTCATGCGGCTCATTCTTGGGTTGGGCGCGGCCTGCGGCGCGCCATCGGCGTTGCCCGCGTTCCATGCTGGCCTTGCCCCGGGCCGTGTCGAAGACTTCGGGATGGGCTTGGAGCCAGTCGACGAACAGGCCCCAGCGCCGGGCCCAGGGCACCGTGCGGTCGCGGCAGGGCACGCCGTCGGCTTCCGCTAGACGGGCGATCTGGCGCCGGTCGGTGCACGAGCGGCCGCCGTACAAGCCCCATTCCAGGCCGGCGGCACCGGCGTAGGCCAGGCATTCGGCCCTCACCGGGCAGTCGTGCTCGCATACCGACGCGCCCGCCTGTCGGAACACGCGGGCCAGGGGATGCTTGTCCTCGAACTCCAGGCCCCACATCAGGTCGGCCCACGGCTGCGGGAAATCCGCGCAGCATCCCATGTTCTTCCACGCCTCCGGCGAACGGGGCGCGGCATCCGCTATGCCGGTCATGCCTTGGCCTCCTCGTGGGATTCCTTGTCTTCGGCGCGGTCGGTTTTCTCTAGGCCGATGGCGTGGCTGGCTTGGTTGCGCCGGTCGTAGGCGCACACCGGACACTCTGCCTGCTTGGTTTCGCCGTCGAGGTGCGCCTGGCACAATGCGATCGACAGGATGCCGCCGCCGTAGACCGGCACCCGCCAGGCCAAGCCCGAACTAACCGCCACCGGCCGGTCTGGATCATGGACCGGCGTGAGCTCGGCAGCAGCGGCATGGCTGCCGGAATGCTGCGGACCTCGTGCCCGCTTGGTGTGCATGTCGAGGCTGACCTGCGCGAAGTAGCGTTCGACCATCGTGCCGTCCACCAGCCATGAGATCCAGCGCGGATTGCCATACGCCCAATCAAGGATCGTCTCGACCTCCGTCAGAGAGCGTTCCATCAGCAGCTCGTGGACCTTGCGTCGGTCTCGCATCGACGCCGGCCTGGCTGCCTTCGGGTCGATGGCCGCCACACGGTCATGGATCAGCGTCAGCACGCGAACCTCCTGCAGGGCCCGGGAACGCACCCGCTCGTCCGCATCCTCCGCCCCTGGCGTCCACAGCGGATCGCGTACGCCCTTGGGAGGCAGCGCCAGACGCCAATCCGGTGCATCACGCTCGCTTCGCTCCTCCTCGGGTTGTTCCCCGGCGAGGGGAATGTCCCCGTAGGGGACAAGGGGGGCATTGGTTATCACTTGTCTATTGGGTGACATGACGTCACCTCTCTTCGGACAAGATGTCACCTCACCGGCGGGATCGCCCTGGGGTGACATTGTGTCAGGTGACACTGCGTCAGGTGACGCCATGTCACCCCGCGCGCACTCCTTGCTCCGCGATGGTTCGGCTGTACTGGGTTTCGCTGGAACGTCCTTGCCTGCGTCGGTCTCGCCGGGATCGGTGATATCCTCCGGCTCGGTCTGCGCGCCCTTCATCACCACGTCCCACACCTTGGAACGATGCCCCCTGGGGATGGGCTCGTGGCTGCGGGGATTGCGCGCGGACAGCTCCTGGTCACCCTCGCGCAAGTAGCCCAGCTCCTGCAAACGTTTCAACGCGCGCAGCACGGAACGGCGCGTGCAATGGCAATGTGCCGCGATGGTGTTGACCGACGGCCACGCGCCGCACCCGTCGTCGTAATACGCCCTTCGCGCCAGATACACCAACACGAACTTCTCCGACAGGCTCAGCCGCTCGTCCTGCAACTGCCACGCCCACTGCTCCGCCGGCCCGCTCATCGCGCATCCTCCTCGCGACCCCTGGCATCATGGAGCCGTTCGCCGATGCGGTCGCCCAACGCGGCCGCGCGGCACAACGCCCACACCGCCAGCAGACACACGACGATTGCGACGACGGCCACCGCCGCCACAGCCCGGCCCATCTCAGGCGCTCCGGCGACGACGGCGCGACGAGCGCGCGGGATGAAGCAACACCGCCAGCAGGTGCGCGCGGGCGATCCGCACACGCAGCGACGGGATGGTTTTCATGGCTCCCGCCGCACGCGGGGCGGAAGCGATGGTAGGATTGGTCATTGCGATAACTCTCTTTCAATGGAGGGCGAATCCCGGGACTCATGTCACTTGAATCGCTCGGAATCCCGCCCAAGGTTGTCGATCAGCCCCGCACCAAGCGCCAACACGGTGCGGAGCGCTTTCGTTTTCCATGTTTTTCCCGGCCCGGTTCGACCAGACCGAACCGGGGAGGCGGTCGTATTGCGCAACCAAGCGCGCCGCCCATAGCATGGTGCGCACAAGCCCCCAAGGGCACGCGAGCGAAAGGAACGGACATGACCGGCAACACCACGGCAAGGACACAGGCCGTCGAACTGGGAGAGCACCTGCGGGAAGTCGCCGCATGGAACGTGCGACTGCACCTGGCCAAGGAAGAACTCGAACAGCAGGCCCTGTGCGAGGCGGCCGGCGTGACCAAGGCCACCATATCGGCCAGAATGAACCTCGACGCCGCATGGGACCTCAACGCCATCGCGGCCGCGGCCGTCACCCTCGGCATGCCTCCGGCCGAACTGCTCGACGACACGCTGTACGACATCGTCAACAACGACGACACGAACACAAACGAAGGCAAAGGTGCATCGTTGGTGGCAGCACTGACCTCGACGCTCCTGGCACGCCACATCGCCGGCAGGTGCGACCCGTTGAAAACAAAAGGCTCCTGCCGAATCACAATGATGGCGACAGGAGCAAACCGGTACCCCCGGAGAGAGTCGAACTCTCGCTGTCAGATTGAAAGTCTGGTGTCCTAACCGTTAGACGACGGGGGCGAACGAAGCCATGGTACTCGATACCCCTGGACCATGGCAAATGCCGACCTGTCGCAGGTCGGCAAGAGTGAGGTTCCGGGCAGTGTGTTGCCTGGCCGCCTGGTCTACTTCTTGATAAAGGCCTGGTACCGTTCCTGATCGAGAACCTTGTCGATTTCGCCTATATACTCGACCCACTCGTTGTTATGGGTGAACCCTCTCTTGAACTTGTAGAGGCCGTCACTGTCGTCAAAGCCGAATATGCCGCCGAAGTCATAGCGCTTCTTGCCGCTGGCGATCGCGTGTTCGATCTGCGCCCACTGAACCAGGTAGGGTGCCATGTAGTTGCGCATGATGTTAAGGCTGCCTCCATACATGTACCACGACTTGTCGCCGAACTCGAAGTTGAGGGCACCGGCGATCGCCTGGGAATCAACGCGGGCCAGGTAAATGCCCAGAATTCCCTTGCCGGCGCAGTTCTGGACCATTCTGTCGAAGTAGGCCTTGGGGCGGTAGGCGATGCCATGGCGTTGGCTCATCACCTCATAGGTGTGGTAGAACTCGTCCATGGCCTCCTGGGTCTCGTCGCGCTCCACCTTCACCCCCTTGCGTCCAGCCAAACGGATGTTGTAGCGGGTCTTGGAATGGAAGGTCATGATCAGGTCATCCGGATCTACGCCGTCGATGTCGAGGACCACATTGAAGCGGGGCTGGGTGGTGGCATGGGCCTCCTCCTTGGGGAGGTTTCTGTTGCGCATCACGTAACCGTCAGCCTTGAGCCTGGCGTTGAGATCGTCGTCGAAGGGAACTTCGGGATCCAGACGGAGGAGGAAGCAGCTCCGGGCCTCCAGCTCCGGCATGGCCTCCTCGACCAGGGCATTGAGGGTATCTACGTCGAAGCGGTCGCCTACCGGACCCTTGGTGGCGTATGCGAGGCCGTCGATGGTCAGAACCGACATGGCTGCTTTCGGGTTCTCAAGGGGGCCCAGATAAACGTAAAAACTGCCCCAGTTGTTCTTGATCCTGCCCCATTCAACGGACTGTGTTATGGAGGTGAAAGGTGCCTTTCTTACATAATCCTCATATGCGTCTATCCGTGAATCATCAGCGGTCAGAATCGGCATTATCTAAACTCCTCAGTAATTCCTCTTTATTTCTACTACAGGGGGTAGTATCGGCCCAAAGAGGATTCAATCATTGCAAATCTTAGTCTGCTCAAAGGATATAAGGGCTGGTCTCACCGGTCGTCGTCCGAACCCAGCTCCTGGTCGCGACGGTGAAAGAGTTCCATCTGTTCGCGGATCCAGACACGTTCCGCAGGATTGATGTCGGCGGATTCCAGGTACTTCTGGTAGACGGGGTAGAAGGCTCGCAGAATTGGGTAGATAGCGTAGAGGGTGTGCTCGGGCTTCTGCTCCCTGGTGTGCTGCGGGTGGGCGTCGAAGGTGTTCTTGAAGCGTTGCATGTAGTGGCGGAAGGATGTGAAGGAGGTGTCCATGCGGCGGGCGCTGATGCCCACGTTCATGTCCTTGCAGTAGACCGTCTTGAACCCCTGGTCGATCAGGTGCAGGGAGATATCGACATCCTCATGCATGATGTCCTCTTTGTCCCTGCAGACCTGGTTGCGTATGGCCCGCCAGGCCGTGGCGCGCAGAGCCATGTTGGATCCGTAGAGCAGGTATTGCCCGTCGTCGGCCCGGTAGATGGCCCGGCGGATGGTGTTGTCGCCCTTGAGCCCGATCTTCTTGCCCGGCATGTCATAATAGGCCACTGGTCCAGTGGCGCCCATGGCTTTTGGATCACGGGTGAAGACGCCGGAGACCACCTCGACCCAGTTCGGTCGCAGCATGCAGTCCGCATCGATTCGGCCCAGTACGTCGCCGGTTGCCCGGTCAAGTCCGTAATTGCGGGTGGGAATCAACCCTTGCTCGCTGTCCTGATGGAGAAGCTTGACATGCTGGTCAGGGTGCTGGTCGATGAATTGCTGGACGATGGAGGCCGTTGCGTCCGTAGAGTGGTTGTCGACTACCAGCACCTCCTTGGGTGCCTGGCTCTGCCTGGTGGCGTTCAGTAGGCAGTCTTCAATGCGTTCTTCCTCATTCCAGGCGGGTATGACTATGGAAACGGTCAACATACCCCTCAGGATACGTGTGCCCGGATACACCGTCGGCTCAACCTGCGCTCAATAGCCCGCCATGTCAGCCATCTTGGGATAATGGAACATATGGCCAACGAGCAAAAGCAGCGCTTCGATTTCGCGACGGTCTTCCCGCCCAAGGGGGATCCACGCCGACCTCCGGAATGGTTCGGCCGCGCCCTACTCTACGTGGTCATAGCCGTCTTCCTGGCCTGGTTCGCCTACTCCTCCTGGTGGAAGATCGAATTCCTGGTCTTGGACGTGGTGATCGCCATCTTCGTCTCCCTGGCCATGGAGCCCCTGGTACTCAGGCTGGTCAAGCATGGCTGGCGGCGAGGAGCAGCCTCGGCGGTCACCCTGATAGGTCTGATTATTATTGTGATCGTCCTCTTGGGTATGTTCGGCAATCTGCTGGTCCAGCAGGTCATCGGCATGGCCAACGGGCTGCCGGCCCTCTATGAGCAGGTGGCGGAATTCATCGCCAGCCGCACCCCTTGGCACCTGCCGGCCATGCAGGATCTGGGCGGGGAGATCGTCAAGAATATCCAGACATCCTGGGTGACGGACTTCGCGGGGCAGGCCTTGACCACCACCGTGGGGCTGGCAGGGTCCTTCATCAATATCATGACCGTCCTGCTGGTCATCTACTACATCTCCGCAGCCGGCCCCAAGCTGCGCCGCAGCCTCTGTCAGTGGCTGGCCCCCAGGAGCCAGCGTCGTTTCCTCTTCGTCTGGACCATCGCCCAGGACCAGATCTCCAGCTTCCTGTTCAGCAGGACCATTCTGGCGCTCATCTCCGCAGCCTGCATGTCGGTCTTCCTGGTCATTCTCAAGGTGCCCTACTGGTTGCCGCTGGCCCTCTTCTGCGGGCTGGTATCCCAGTTCGTGCCTACCATCGGCACCTACATAGGCGGGGCCGTCCCCATAGTGGTGGCCTGGGGGAGCCGTGGACTACTGGTGGCTGTGATTGTGCTGGTTTACATCATCATCTACCAGCAGATCGAAAACATGATTCTGGCCCCCAAGATCTCCCAGCGGACCATGGACCTCAACCCTGCCATCGCCTTCCTGTCCGTACTGGCACTGGGCGCGGTCTTCGGTGCCCTGGGCGCCTTCCTGGCCCTGCCTCTGGCGGCCAGCTTCCAGGCCATCTTCTCGGCTTCGGTCAAGCATTACGAGCTGATTGATTCTCCGCTTATGCAGGATCCCAAGCCGGTCGGCAAGTCCAAGGTGGTCGAAGGTGTCGAAGCATTCAACGAGCACGTGGTCCAGCCGGTGGCCAGCCACGTGGGCAGCCGGTCCGCCAAGGGGACCAGCGCCAGGGTTCGAGTGGACGACCCTGTCATGACCATTGCCAGCCAGCTTTACCCGACATCCTCGCCGACGGCCAAAGATCTGGATGAGTCGGCTACGGTGCCTATACCCAAGTCCGCCTCGGCCCCGGTAAAGCACAGGCCGCTTAAGGGCACCGAGACCGGGGACGAGGCCTCCGAGGGGGAGGACAACCCCCGCAAGGAGTGGCGCTGATGGCCCTGCTCAAGGTATTGGACGTACTGATGATGCTGCTGGGCGGGGTGGGCATCGTCTATCAGGCCATCTGCATCGTCATCTCCTTTGTCTCCAAGCCGGTGGTCTTTCCCGATGCTCCTTTTGACAAGCGGTTCGCCGTCCTTATTTCCGCTCGCAACGAGGAGCATGTCGTCGGTCATCTGATCAACTCCATCAAGGAGCAGACCTACCCAATCTCCATGGTCGACATATGGCTGGTGGCCGACAACTGCACCGACAACACCGCCGGACTGGCCAGATCCCTCGGCTGCCATGTAGTCGAGCGGCAGGACCCGGACCGGGTGGGCAAGGGCTACGCTCTGACCTTTCTGCTGGAGCAGATACTCGATCGGGGTCTTGACTCCTACTATGATGCCTACTTCGTCTTTGATGCGGACAACATTCTGGACCGCCACTACATCGAGGAAATGAACAAGGCTTTCCAATCCGGCTTCCGCATACTGACCAGCTACCGGAACTCGGTCAACTTTGCGGATAACTGGGTTTCCTCGGGTTCGGCCCTATGGTTCATCCGTGAATCCCGGTTCCTCAACACCTCAAGGATGGTCATCGGCTCCAGCTGCCACGTGGGCGGCACCGGGTTCATGTTCTCCAGAGAGGTTATGGAGCGCAACAACGGCTGGAAGTTCCACCTGCTGACCGAGGACCTGGAGTTCACCATGGACTCGGTTCTGCACGGCGAGCGCATCGGCTATTGCGGCACCGCCATCCTCTATGACGAGCAGCCGGTCACCTTCAAGCAGAGCTGGCGGCAACGGCTGCGCTGGAGCAAGGGCTTTCTTCAGGTCTTCCGCTACTACGGGCCTGCTCTGATTTCCCGGGCCTTCCGCGAACGTGATTTCTCGGCCGTTGACCTGACCATCCTGATCTGCCCCTTGACAGTTTTGGGGCTGGTCCGCTGCTTCTTCGGTCTGCTCTTCCCGGCTCTGGGTTTCGTGACTTGGGCCAGCCAGATGACCACCCTGGTGGATGGCATTGCAGCCGGGATTCTGGGCCTCCTGGCCATGATGGGCCTGGCTGCCCTTACCGTGCTGGCCGAGCGCGACAAGATCGGCGCATCCAACAAGGAGCTTTTCGCCTACTGCCTGAGTTTCCCCATCTTCATGCTCAGCTACGTGCCAATCTCCTTCCAGGCCATTTTCGCCAATCCGGGATGGAAACCCATCGAGCACTCAGGGCATTAAGGCCAGTAGTCCTTCAATCGGCAGCGAGACGGGCATACGGGGTAGACTTAAGGCCATGTCCGATGAAGCGCAAACAACCAGTATGACCGCTCAGACGGCAATGGTCCCTCCGCCAGATACACAGGCAGCGGTCTCTATCCGCGCCCTGGTCAAGTGTTATCAGGGCCGGCCTGCTGTCAACGCCCTCTCTCTGGACATCCCCAGGGGGTCCTTCTATGGGATAGTCGGCCCCAATGGCGCAGGAAAGACCACCACGCTGAATATGATGACAGGACTTCTGGTGCCCGACTCCGGCAATGTCATGATTCTGGGCAGGGACGTGTGGTCGGACGTGGATACGGCCAAGCGGATCATCGGCGTCATGCCCCAGGGTGATCAGATCTTCGACAGGCTGACAGGTCTGCAATTGCTGGTCTATTCGGGCATGCTTAGACGGATGCCGCGTAGTGAGGCGTTGGGCCGGGCCAGGGACCTGCTGGAGGCCTTCGATCTGACTGATGCCGGCGGCAAGCGGGTCTGCGATTATTCATCGGGCATGACCAAGAAAATCTGCCTGGCCACAGCCATGATTCATTCTCCTAGACTCCTGGTGCTGGATGAGCCGTTCGAATCGGTTGACCCAGTCTCAAGCGCCAATCTCAAGGACATCCTGGCCGAGTATGTCGATACCGGAGGAACAGTGGTCATTTCCTCGCATGTCATGGCTCTGGTGGAGCGGATGTGCACCCATGTGGCCATCATCGACCATGGTCTGGTTCGGGCTGATGGCACGGTGGCCCAGGTCGCTGCAGGCGAGGATCTGGAGGATCGCTTCCTGGAGCTAGTCGGCGGCCGTCACCAGGCTAAGCGAATCGCTTGGCTGAACGGCTCCGGATCCGAGGAAGACCGGGAGGCGGAATGAGCACGGCATCCACCATCATCGCCATGCGTTGGTCCATTACCTGGAGCACGATCAAGCACTCCTCCTGGCAGATGGTCGGAGCCATCATCAGTCTGCTCATGGTCATAGGCATCTGCCTGGCTTCTTGGCAGGCTTCACTGACACTGGGAGGCTGGCTGCCCAGTGCCGGTTCGGGCAACCGGCAGCGTATGGGAACCTTATTGGTCCTGTTCCTGGTCGGGCTGACTCTGGGAGTGGTCCTGATTCAACTGGCCTTCCTGGGCCAGGGGTCGATCCTGGGCCCCTCGCGATTCGTCCTTTACGGGATTCCTGACAGCCAGCTGCAAGTGGGGCTCTACCTGGCCGGGCTGACTGGGCCTACGGGACTGACTGGCCTCGTCTGCTTCCTGGCCCTGACGGCCGTCTATGCCCGCATGGGTGTCGGAGCCGCAATCGTGGCTTTGGTCGCAGCCCTCCTGGCTGTCATGGTGATGCTGGCCCTGTCCCGGACTGTTTTGGACCTGGTCGGTACCTTGATGGTTTCTCAGCGCTCCCGATCCGGGCTCTATCTGCTGGTCACCGTGGTGATCATGCTTTTGTGCCTGCTGCCCTCTCTGCTGGACAGCGGGATTATGGATGGCATGGCAGTCGACACTGACTCCCTCAAGTCCGCGGCCGACATACTGGCCTGGACGCCACTGGGTGCCGCTGTCCGCCTGCCGGAGGATTTCCTTTCGGGATCATGGTGGGCTCTGCTCGGACGGCTGTGTATGGAGCTGGCCACCCTGGCTCTCTGTTTCATGATCGGCATGCTGTGTCTGCGTCATGACCGTTTGTACGCCGGGGCGAGGGCTGAACGGTCGGGTGCACCCAAGGGGCTGGGGATGCTGGGCCGGTCCCGGGACACTGTGGATGCCATGGCCGCGCGATTGCTGATTTATCTTCGTCAGGATCCCCGCAAGCTTGCCAGCTACCCGCTTCTGCTTGTCGTGGTGATTCTATACGCGGTGATCTTCCGCCAGATGCCCATGTTGCTATGGCTGGGACCGATCTTGGGTGCCCTGATGCTGGAGATTCCCGAGGGCAACGCCTTGGCCTACGATGGGCTCGCCCTGCATATGGAGATAGCGTCGGGAGTGAAGGGCCGTGAGGACCGGCAGTCCCGTGTCCGCAGCCATCTGAGTGTGGCTCTGCCCTGCATACTCCTGCTTGGGTTGGTGACCTTGGCACTGTCCGGGGCAATGAAGGGCGGGCGCGATCTGATCATCTCCTTGGATATGCTGGCTGTGACCGTAGGATTGCTCCTGTCTGGGCTGGGAGTTGCCCAGATTTTCTCGGCCTTGCTGATCTATCCGGTACCTTCTATGGACCAGCCCTTCACCTCACCGCAGGGACGTGCTGTTGCCCAAGGCTTCCTGCCAATACTGCAGTTCCTGGCTAGCCTGGTGATCATGCTGCCCACATTCTTGGTGACATTGCTGGCCATGACCACGGGCGGGGTTCTTCCGCTCTGGCTGCCTGTGCCGGTCGCACTGGCGAACGGCCTGGTTGTGCTTGCCGTAGGTGTCGCTTTAGGGTCTCGGATCTTCGATCGTCGTCAGTCGGCCATTCTGCTGACTCTGGATCGCTATGCTTCTCTGCAGTCCTGAGACAGCGACAGGACCAGTACTAGGCTAGTTGGATGATGCCGACCGAACCGAGCCGAATTTGGTTGGCGAATGCAAGTCCGGGAGAGAGCAATTGGGTGACAGACATCAGCAGCGCATGACACGCCGTCGTCAGATCAAGCGACGCTGGCGGGTGGCCTTGGCCATGCTTGTGGCTGTCATACTGGTCGTCGGCTATGCTTGCATGGATCTGGCTGACCTGGTGCCCGGGCCGCTGACTTTGTCCAAGACCAGTCATTCTTCGGTCCCCCCTGCTGTCATGATGGGCGAACCGCCGACCTTCACCGCCAACAAGCCCGGGTCCGCGGTGGATGCCGGTCAGGTCCAGCAGCTGGTCAACGCTTTCGCTGACACACCGGGCATAGGCAATGCATACTCGCTGGTTGTGCGACAGGCTGACGGACGGGTGCTTGCTCAGAAGAACGCCGACCAGGCACGCCAGCCGGCCTCCACCATGAAGACCTTGACCGCAGCCGCAGCCGCTTCCGTTCTGGATATGTCCTCCCAGCTGGATACTGAGGCGGTTCTGAATTCCTCTTCCTCCTCGCAGGCGACGCTGACCCTACGCGGTCACGGCGATATGCTGCTAGGCGCCGGCAAGGACGATCCCCTGCACGTCAACGGCCGGGCAGGACTGGGAACTCTGGCCGTGAAGACCGCCCAGGCCCTGCACAAGCAGGGGGTCGGCCGAGTGACCTTGGCTTACCAGGACACGCTCTTCGGCGACGATCGGGCGCCGAAGGGAATCGAAGAAAACAATGCTGATGGAATCTACTTCCAGGAGCCTGTCGCTATGGCCGTGGATGAGGCCAGGCAGGGACAGGCCGAGCCTGTTGCCTATCCAGATGCAGGCGGTGTCTACCTGCCCAGGGTTCAAAATCCGGCAGGGGCTGCTGCAGCGGTCTTTGCCAGTCGCCTGATGGAGTCCGGGATTCAGGTGGACAATGCGCAGGAGCCAAACAGGATCGACCATGCCCAGGGCAAGGTTCTGGCCCGTATCAGCTCGGCACGGCTCAGCGAGATCATGTCGCTGATGCTACGCAATTCCGACAACAGCCTGGCTGAGCTTTTCGGCCGCCTGACCGCCTTGGCCCTGGACATGCCCAACAGCCCAGCCGGGGCTGTGAAAGCCGTGACCAGCACGCTGAACAAGCTGGGTGTGGACACTGCGGGCCTCAACATGGCCGACTGTTCGGGGCTGACCCCTGGCTCGAGCCTAAAGGTGGGAACCTTGGTGGATGTTCAGCAGCTGGCCCTGTCCGAGAAGGGGCTGACCCCCCTGGTCAAGGGTCTGTCAGTGGTGGGGCTGACCGGCACGGCAGCCAGACGCGAAATCGACAATCAGGCCGACGGGCTGATCCGGGTCAAGACCGGCACCCTGGATCAGGTGACTTCACTGGCAGGCAATGTGATTCGACGCTCAGGCGGTGTTCTGGTCTTTGCTGTAGTCGTCAACGATCCCGAGGATGTGGCTGCTGCCCAGCAGGCTGTGGACACCTTGGTCGGATCCCTGGATCGGCTCTGAACGGGAGGACGCCTGGACCATGGTCTATTCAGCGGAGATGAAAAAGGCGGTGGGGCTCCTGCGTTCGACCCTGGACCGGGAGGGCCTGGGCCTGCAGGACCGGCGGTTCACCCATCACGGGGTGCACCGGCCCGATCCGGATGCCCCACTGATCCTGGTGGCCTGCTCTGGAGGTCGGGATTCCTTGGCCCTGGCCTCCGTGGCCCATTTGGTGGCCGATATGACCGGTTTGCGGTGCGGGGCTTTGCTGATTGATCACGGTCTGGTTCCTGATTCGGATCGGGTTGCCGAGTGCGCGGCTGGAACCTGCCGGGAGTTGGGATTGGATCCGGTTCGCGTCACCAGAGTGGATGTACCTGTCACTTCGGCTGGTCCTGAGGCCGATGCCCGTGCAGCCCGTTACCAGGCCCTCTCCGGGCAGGCCCTTGAGTTGGGCGCCAAGGCTGTCCTCCTGGCGCACACCCGTGATGATCAGGCTGAGACAGTGCTGATTGGCCTGATTCGCTCCCAGGGGCTGGAGGCCATCACCGGAATGGCTCGGCGTATAGAGCGTGGAGGAATGCGTTACCTGCGTCCGTTCCTGGATTTGGACCGGAAAGATACCACGGCCATTTGCCGCCAGCAAGGGATCGACTGGTGGGACGACCCCACCAACGGTGACGATCAGCCAGCCGATTGTACGCTTCCCGAGACGCTGCCGTTGCGCTCGCGGATCCGTCATGACCTGCTGCCTGCCTTGAATCGCTTCGCTGGCCGGGACATGGTCCGTCGCCTTGCTCTGGGTGCGGATATGGCCCGTTTGGATCAGGATTACCTGGACTCCCAGGTGGATGGACTCTACCAGCGGCTGGTTGCGAGCCCTGACTTGGACCAAAAGGCCGAAGGGGTTCTGGTCTGCTTGGATGCCCGCGGATTGGCCGGCTGTCACCCGGCTCTGCGTACCCGCCTGCTGGCTCAGGTGTTGATCAAGCTGGGAATAAGGTTCACGGCCGTGCAGGTCCGGGCCTTGGATGATTTGGTCTGCCGATGGCACGGCCAGCAGGGCCCCCGCTTTCCCAGCTCTCATACAGCAATCCGTAAGGGTCAAGTCATTCTCATATGCAATGATGGAGACCATGCGCATCGCTGATATTCAATCCCATATCGACCATGAACTGGTGTCCAAGGAACGGATAGAGGAGCTTATCAATCGGACGGCTGAGCAGATCAGCCGGGATTACCAGGGCAAGAACCCAATCATGCTGGCCGTGCTCAAGGGGGCTTTCAACACGCTTGCCGCCCTCTCACAGGCTGTCACCATTCCGGTTCAGATCGAGTTCATGAGCATTTCCAGCTATCCGGCCGGCAAGACCAGTGTTTCCAAGGGGGACCTGGATATCAGGATGGATTTGGACTGCGATGTGCGCGGACGGCATATTCTGATCGTTGAGGATATTATCGATTCCGGCTACACCTTGCATTGGTTGGTTGAGCATCTCAAGGAGCGGGGAGCTGCATCGGTGGAGATTTTCACTCTGCTGGACAAGACCTCGCGACACGAGGTCGAGGTGGATGTCAAGTATCCGGGGTTCGCCATACCCGACGAATTCGTTGTGGGCTTTGGGCTGGATTACGACGAGCAGTACCGTAATCTTGACTCGATAGCCGTACTCAGGTCCGAGGAATACATGGACCCGACCCAGGAACAGGATCATCAGGATCAGGGGGAGCAGTCATGAGCTACTCGCAGGGACCGCAGCAGGGTCCGCCCAACGGAGGCAGGGACAACGGTGACAAGGGGAACAACCCCTTCAACTTCAACCTAGGCAACAACGGTTCTGGTCCCAACGGGGGCAACCGCTCCTTCTGGCGTTCCCCTTGGCTCTGGGGGATTCTGGCTGTGGTCATCATCCTGGCCATCTTTGGCTTCTTCAGCAGCCAGAACGGCGCCCAGACCATCGACACCCAGGATGGCCTGGAGCTGCTGAACGACCGCAGCAGCATGGTCAAGAAAGCCGAGATCACCGAGAAGATGCAGGTCGTCGAGCTCAAGCTCAATAGCGACTTCGTCAAGGATGTACCTGGCTTCCGCGGCAACCGCACCTCCAAGAACTTCGGCAAGGACGTGCAGTTCTACTACGTGGAGGCCCAGGGGGAGCAGGTCGTCAAGGCCGTAGAGAAGGCCAAGCCCTCCGAGGGGTACAACTCGGTGGTGCCGCAGACCAGCATGATGAGCTACCTGATCTCGTCCATCCTGCCCATGCTGATCATTCTGGGAGTCTTCTGGTTCCTGCTCTCGCGAATGTCTTCGGCGGCCGGTGGCGGCATGTTCGGCATGGGCGGCAAGAAGAACTCCGCCCGGCTCAACGACGGGCAGACCCCCAAGACCAAGTTCTCGGATGTGGCCGGCGAGGAAGCCGCTGTCCAGGAGGTGGAGGAGATCAAGGAGTTCCTCAAGGATCCCTCCAAGTACAAGGCTCTGGGCGCCCGCATACCCCGTGGCGTCCTGCTCTATGGTCCTCCTGGAACCGGCAAGACCCTGCTGGCCAGGGCCATCGCCGGCGAGGCCAGCGTGCCCTTCTACTCCATGGCAGGCTCCGACTTTGTCGAGATGTTCGTCGGTCTGGGCGCCTCCCGAGTGCGTGACCTGTTCGACGAGGCCAAGAAGAATGCACCGGCCATTATTTTCATCGACGAGATCGATGCCGTGGGCGGCAAGCGCGGCTCCGGCATGAGCGGCGGCCACGACGAGCGCGAACAGACCTTGAATCAGCTGCTGGTCGAGATGGACGGCTTTGACAACGACACCAACCTGATCATCATTGCAGCCACCAACCGCCCCGACATTCTGGATCCGGCCCTGCTCCGGCCCGGCCGGTTCGACCGTCAGGTGGCCGTGGAGGCCCCAGACCTGGAGGGCCGTGAGGCCATCCTCAAGGTCCACGCCAAGGGCAAGCCCTTTGTGCCGGATGTGGACCTGCACACTGTGGCTGTGCGTACGCCCGGCTTCACCGGCGCCGACCTGGCCAACGTGCTCAATGAGGCTGCCCTGCTGACTGCGCGTTCCGATGCCCAGCTGATCGACAATCGGGCCATCGACGAAGCCATCGACCGTGTGCTCAGCGGACCTCGGCGGCGGACCAAGGGCATGGCTCTGGCCGAGATGCGCAACACTGCCTATCACGAGGGCGGTCATGCCATGGTGGCTGCTGCTCTGCACCATACTGACCCGGTTACCAAGGTGACCATTCTGCCGCGTGGACGCGCCCTGGGCTACACCGCGGTCATGCCTACCACAGATCGCTATTCACAGTCCCGCAACGAGCTGCTGGACCAGATGGCCTACGCTATGGGCGGCCGAGTGGCAGAAGAAGTGGTCTTCCATGACCCAACCACCGGCGCTTCCAACGACATCGAGAAGGCCACCAGCATCGCCCGGCAGATGGTCCTGCAATATGGGTTCTCGTCAAAGCTTGGCGCCATCAAGTGGGCTGACGAGAACGACCAGGATGCCGGGCTCGATGCCTTGAAGCCCCACAACTATTCGGAGAAGACAGCCGAGGCCATCGATGAGGAAGTCCACAATCTCATCGAGACGGCCCACCAAGAGGCCTGGCGCATCATCACCGAGAACCGTGACGTGCTGGACGAACTGGTTCGGCAGCTCCTGGTCAAAGAGACCCTGAACAAGGACGAGCTGGCTGCGGTCTTCGCTGGCTTGCGCAAGGCTCCGGAGCGTCAGCTCTGGCTGTCTGCACCAGATCGGCCGGACTCCGAGCAGCCCCCCGTGGAGATTCCCGAGGCACTCAGGCGCAGCGTAAACGGGCCGTCCACAGAGGACCAGCACTGAATCCTGGATCGGCTCGGTGCCTTGCATATGGTCCCGGGCCGTGTGGCAGTGAATGTTCCAAGGCAAGGGAGGAGCGTACATCATGGATTCCATTCGTCTGAGCTCCATCAAGGTCGCACCCCTGCATGACCAGCAGAAGCCTGGGTTCAGCTATCAGGTCGATGCCGTCCTCTACCTGGATTTGAGTGAGGCAGGCAGACTCAACGACGGCACTCAGACCGTGGACTATGTGCAGATTGTCCGTCGAATTGTCAACCTGATCCAAAACGAGCCGGCCAACGAGATTCTGGAATCTCTGACCGCCAAGGTTGCAGATTCCATCCTGCTCTCCCACCAGATCCGTCGCACCCGCGTCACAGTCACCCGTCTGGGCGCTGACCAGGGAACAGGGGTCGATTTTCAGGTGGGCATCACCTTGGAGCGAGCCGCCGACGACCAGGTGGAGGGCAACCCTGGCAGCTTGGAGTCTGGGCGAGTCAGCGGCGCCGGGAATGCTGCTCTGGGGCATCCCTCGCTCCTGTTGTCTGGTCAGGCCGATTCCGTTCATGCGGCGCAGGCGCGATTGCGTCATCCTGTGACCTCTTCTACGCAGAACGACCTGTCCTCAGATCTGGAGAATGATAACGAGGTGTCCAGTCAGTCGACTGTTGAAGGCGCTCAACCGCAAGGCCTCCTGATGCGTGATGTGATTGCGCTGGAAGGGGCATCGGGAACCGACCGGCTGACCATGCTCCGTGCTCTTGCAGCCCTGGACGGGATCCCTGGCAGTCAGCTGGTTGGCATCTCGCCCCTATATGCCTACCGGGACGATCAGGGGGATCAGCGCCTATCGGCCGTGGTTATCCTGCAGACGCCGCTGAGTCTGGAGGAGTTGCGGTCGGCCTTGGACATGGTGGCCGCTCCTATCAGACAGATGGGTGGACTGGATGCCGATGTAGTGGAAGTGGAGACCTTGGACGGTTCGGTTCTGTCTTCGCAAAACCATCCGCCTCTGCTGGCTGCTGATGCGCCATCGCGCATTTTGATTCCCTGGGCTTATTTGGAGCCTGAACACTGCCTGCCTGGGGCTGGCGGATCCTGTCTGGCAAGCCTGTCCAACCGTGCTCCTGACCGTGATCGCATCAGCCTGGTCTCGGAGGACTGGATTCTGGACGGGTTGTCATGAGGGCCCGCCGCACCCCGCTCGTGCACTACCTGGTCGCCCTGATCCTGGGTTTGATGGGAGGTGCCGGTATATCAGAACTCGGTATGTCCACCAGGACGGATCTCATGGGGGTTCCCTGGCTGGTCAGCGTGCTGCTCTTCCTTCTAGGGGTGGCCATCCTGATCATGGCCTTCCAGGTGCATCGCTATGCCAAGGGAGACCGCAAGGAGATGGATTTGCGCTTCGCGGTCAACGTGCTGATTATGAGCAAGGCCTTGGGCATTGCCTGTTCTGCCCTGTTGGGCTGGTATGGCAGTCAGGCGCTGATCAGCATGGGTCATGCAGGCGCGCCCTATTACACGCGGGTCATGCAGGAGTGCCTGGTGGCCTCCCTTGTCTGTCTGATCGATGTGGTGGCTGGAGCTGTGGGGGAGTGGCTCTGCCAACTGCCCCCGGACGACGGCCCTGAGAATCCCGATCGGCGCAAGTCCTCACGCAGACCCATGGCCGATGCGGCCGACACCGCTGACAGGGCGAAGATAAAAACCGATTCAAGTAAAAGACACGGTTGAACAGCGTTCAAGGCCGGTGCTGAGGACATTCCTGACGATAGTCGGCCTACTGACGACCAGGCTGTTGATCCTTTGAAGTGGAAGAAGACGCGATGAGGCGATGACCCTAGTGGAAGGTCAGTCTTTAGGCACCCTGATCATGGCTTCCTGAACCATGTAGGCTGCCAAATCGCCCCGACGGTTGTAGACTTTGGCTAGGCATAGGCTGCGGCCGTGGTCGGCTACGGGGGACTCCTGAATGAAACAGTGCCAGTCACAGGGGTCCAGATCTTGGTACCACCACATGGCATGGTCGATGGAGGCGAAGGAAATCCCCGGGGTGGTCATGCTTAGTCCGGCACGACGCAGGGCGGGTTCCATCATGATTTGATCGCATTCCATGGCCAGCAAGGCCCGGCGCATCAGCGGGTCCAGGTCGGCCCTTCCCTGGGTGCGGCTCCAAACGGCCTGGCGACTCCTGCTGTCATCCTTGGAATTACCATTTTGTGCATCATCCGCATCTTCCAGCAGGACCGTGCCGCCTACATGACGCATGTCGAAGGGGCTCTGATGGGCGTAGTAGTCAGCGAAAGGGGATTGGTCGGCATAGGGCTCCATCAGTTCCCGGGAGCCAGGCAAATCCTCCGGATCGGGCAGACCCGTGGGCATGGGGTCGTCATAGCGGACACCCTCCTGGCCGACCTGTTGATAGGAGAGCAGCGCGTTGAGGATGGTCCGTTCCCCCTGGTGCAGATCAACTCGTCTGGAGGAGAAGGAATGCCCGTCGCGGATGATCTCGACTTCCGCTTGAACGTCCTGACTGAGCAGTCCGGTGCGCAAGTAATAGGCGTGCATCGAGTGGGGCAGTCGTCCTTCGGGCACGGTCCGCCCGCCGGCCATGATGGCTTGTCCCAGCAACTGGCCCCCATAAAGGCGACCTGTGGGGAAGTCCAGCGATTCGCCCCGAAAGCTGGAACGGCCATCAGTGTGCTGCTGTTGCTGCAGATTCAGCGCAGCGATGGCTCGAGTCAGCGGTTCATCCTCGGTGCTCATGCTTCCCCCGGTCCCTTGCTCTCTTGTGATCTGCTCTTTTCAGCGGGTCAGCTTGCGGTGGATGCGGTGGGGCCTGGAGGCCTCCTCGCCCAGACGCTTGACCTTGTTCTCCTGGTAGGCCTGGAAGTTGCCTTCGAACCAATACCAGGAGGCCGGATTCTCGTCCGTGCCCTCCCAGGCCAGGATATGGGTGGCGATTCGGTCCAGGAACCAGCGGTCGTGGGAGATGACCACAGCGCAGCCGGGGAAGGCCAGCAGGGCGTTCTCCAGACTTTCCAGGGTCTCCACGTCCAGATCGTTGGTGGGCTCGTCCAGCAGCAGCAGGTTGCCGCCCTGCTTCAGGGTGAGTGCCAGGTTCAGTCTGTTGCGCTCGCCGCCCGACAGGACGCCAGCAGGCTTCTGCTGATCCGAGCCTTTGAAGCCGAAGGAGGCCACATAGGCGCGGGTAGGCACTTCGACACCGCCGACCTCGATGAAGTCCAGCCCTCCGGAGACCACCTCCCAGAGGTTCTTGTTGGGGTCGATGCCCTCGCGGTTCTGATCTACGTAGGAAATCTTGACTGTGTCGCCGACCTCCAGGGTGCCCGATGTCAGTGGCTCCAGGCCCACGATGGTCTTGAAGAGTGTGGACTTGCCCACACCATTAGGGCCGATGACGCCAACGATGCCGTTACGCGGCAAGGTGAAGCTCAGATCATCGATCAGGACGCGGTCACCGAAGGCCTTATGGATGTGCTCGGCCTCCAGCACCTTGGAGCCCAGGCGGGGCCCCGGCGGAATTTGGATCTCGGAGAAGTCCAGCTTCTTGTTGTTCCGCGCCTCGTTCTCCATCTGCTCGTAACGCTCCAGGCGGGCCTTGTTCTTGGCCTGCCGGGCCTTGGGGGAAGACCGGACCCATTCCAGTTCGGAGTTGAGGCGCTTGGCCAGCTTGGCATCCTTTTGGCCCTGGACTTCCAGACGCTTGGCCTTGGTTTCCAGATAGGTGGAGTAGTTGCCCTGGTAGGGGTAGAGGTGGCCGCGGTCCACCTCGCAGATCCACTCGGCCACGTTGTCAAGGAAGTACCGGTCGTGGGTCACTGCCAGGACGGCACCCTTGTAGGTGTGCAGGTACTGCTCCAGCCAGAGGATGGACTCGGCGTCCAAGTGGTTGGTGGGCTCGTCCAGCAGCAGCAGGTCGGGGGCTTCTAGCAAAAGCCGGCATAGAGCCACACGGCGGCGCTCGCCTCCAGAGATGACCGAGACAGGAGTGTCCGGGTCAGGGCACTGCAGGGCATCCATGGCCTGGTCCAGCTGGGAGTCAAGGTCCCAGCCGTTGGCTGCATCGATTTGCTCCTGAAGCTGACCCATCTCGGTCATGAGAGCATCGTAATCGGCGTTGGGGTCGGCCATCTGTTCGCCGATCTGGTTAAAGCGGTCCACCTTGCTCATGATGTCGCCGAAGGCCATGCGAATGTTCTCGCCCACGGTCTTGTCTTCGTCCAGCGGCGGCTCCTGCTGGAGGATGCCTACCGTATAGCCGGGGGTGAGCTGTGCTTCCCCGTTGCTGACCGTGTCCAGGCCGGCCATGATCCGCAGCAGGGTGGATTTGCCCATGCCGTTGGGGCCCACCACGCCGATCTTGGCGCCGGGCAGGAAACTCAGGGTCACATCGTCCAGGATGACGCGGTCGCCGAAGGACTTGCGCGCCTTGATCATCTGATAAATGAATTCGGCCAAGAAGCTACCTCACAGAACCTTAGAAAGACAGTGCAAACTGCATTCATGGTAGTGGGAACTTCTGACTTATGCGCCGGGCTGATAAGCCAGGTGAAGCAGTGCATGGCCGCCTATAAACAAGACCTATGACCAGACCCTGGTTCTGCCGCCTTGGTCGGGGTAGCCTTGAGTCGACGTTCCCGCCCGGCATGCGCAGGTCAAGGAGCGCCGGACGGGCCCTTGCCGGCTTGGCAGGTACCGGCCTATTGCTGTGCGCATGAGGAATGGGCCGTCTACTGCATGACGGTCGTAAGGAAGCATCAATGACGGTGAAACAGCAACAGGGTCAGATTTCCGTAGCTCATCGGCTGCGCTGGAGGCCGCTCGACATTGCGGTCGGCGCAGGCCTGGGCGCGGTGTCGGGGTTGATTTACTGGTTGGCCAGTCTGCTCGCCTCGTGGATATTTCCGTTGATGACGGCCCTGCTTCCTGGGGCGGCGGCCCTTTTGCATGGGGTCTTCTACTTTCCCTGCACCCTTTCCCTGTTGATATTGCGCAAGCCAGGCGCAGCCGTCTACGTTGGCGTCATCAGCGTCCTGGTCGAGATTTTGCCTGGCAATGCCTATAACGTGCCGATGATTTTGGTGGAGGCCATTGTCGAGGCCCTATGCGCGGAACTGGCCTTCGGAATATTTCGTTACCGCCGGTGGACCCTGGGAACGACCGTTTTGGGGGGTATTCTGATAGCTTTGGTGTACAACGCTTTTCTCCTGGCCTTTTACTATCAGGGGGTCTCCCTCCTCAGCCCGAGGGGGATTATCGGCACCATCTGTGAACTGATCAGCGGAGTGGTTCTGGCTGGACTGGTCAGCTGGTTCCTCTTCCGGGCCATCGGCCGCACCGGTGCTCTGGATCGGCTGGCATCCGGGCAGGATGTCAGGCGGGTCTGAATATCGGCGTTCTCGGCAAACCGACTGTATTGACCATATGTTTGTTGTGCAGCTGTGACAGCCCGTACCGGGCAGGAAGGGTCCTATTATGACCAAGTTTCGTTCCTACCTCGCAGCAGCGATGCTCCCGTTCATCCTGGCAGCGGGCGCCTGCGGCACCTCCCCGGCTCCCCAGGAAGACCGGGTCGACCCCCAGGCCGCCATCAGCGTCAACAATGCCGAACCTACGGCCCCCTTGATTCCCTCCAGCACCAACGACACCGCAGGCTGGAAGGTGGTGACTCAGCTCTTCGATGGGTTGGTCACCTTCGACGACAAAGGCGGGATGACCCTGGTCGAGGCCAAATCGATTACACCCAATGAGAATGCAAGCCAGTACACGATTGTCCTCAAACCAGGACTCACCTTCAGCGATGGGGAGAAGATCACAGCCAAGACCTATGCCGATTCCTGGTCTTTTGCGGCGAATGCAGCCAATGGGCAGCTGGGTGCCTCGGCTTTTTCGACCATCGCCGGGTACGAACAAGTCCAGGATGAGCATGGCGACCCCAAAGCCCCTCTGTCGGGTCTTCGGGTGGTTGACGATCTGACCCTGGAGGTGACCATGAGCAAGCCGGATTCCTCCTTCCCCTACAAGGTGGGAGACGTGGCCTTCCTACCCCTGCCGGCATCCGCCTACAAGGACATCAAGGCCTTCGGCAAGAAACCGATCGGGAACGGGCCCTACCGCTTCAAATCATGGGTACCCAATCAGGGAATCAAGCTGGAGAAGGATCCCGCATACAAGGGACCGCGCAAGGCTCGGAACGGAAGCCTGGAGTTCAGGGACTACCAGAGCCTTGATGCTGCCTATGCCGATGTTGAGGCCGGTCATCTGGATGTGCTTGATACGGTTCCGGTCTCCCGCCTGAAAACCTTCCATACCGATTCGGGCCTGCAGCCCTTGATCAAGCCGGGGCCGGCATTCCGGTCGCTGACCATCCCGCAAGGCTTGAAGCATTTCCAGGGGCAGGAGGGCGCCCTTCGTCGGGCAGCCCTGTCATATGCCTTGGATCGCACGAAAATAGCCGAAAAGGTCTTCGCTGGTTCAGTTACGCCGGCCTCTGATTTCCTAGCCCCAACCATCAAGGGGAATGCCTCCGACATCAAAGGCAAAAAAGTGGTGAGTCACGATCCGGATCAGGCCCGTAAACTGTGGAAGCAGGCTGATGCTATATCTCGCTGGGAGGGCACTCTTCGCATCGCATACAGTGCTGACGGGACCGACAAGGACTGGGTCGATGCGGTTCTGCACGAGTATGCCCAAGTTCTGGGCATCAAGACGGAACCAAATATCTTTCCTACGGGCAAGGAATTCAATACGGCAGTTCATAACCGTCAGGTCAACAGCATTTTCAATTCGGGCATCACCTCGGACTATCCCCACCCCGAAGGCTACTTGGTTCAAGGGTATGCCTCCAGCCAGGCCGATGGCAAGGGTCTGAACAATGGGGACTACAAGAGCGCGGAATATGACGCCATTCTTTCCCGCGCCGCCTCCAAGACCGATCAGGACGAAGCCATGCAGGATTACCGCCAAGCCGAGACTGTTCTCTTCAAGGACCTTCCGGTACTGCCGCTCTGGTACAGGAAGGTCTCAGCAGTGGCCGGCAGGCAGGTTCGCCAGGCTCCTTTCGGATACATGGGTCTGCCTGTCTACAATCAGGTCACCAAGTAGGTCCGACAATCCGGACCTGGCTGATGACGAGTCGTCTTGATACCATGACTCTGGCCGGTACGATCGGCGCGGGGCCTTAGCTCAGTCGGTTAGAGCAAACGACTCATAATCGTTCGGTCCAGGGTTCAAGCCCCTGAGGCCCCACAGAAGAGCAAGCCCCGGAATTTTTTAACTTCCGGGGCTTTATTAATAGATTGAATAGAGGAGATTAAGGTCTCTCATCCCAAAGTCAATTGGGTAACTTGGTTCAACACTGGTCCGCGTCTTCAATGACTGCCAGTGGAAGGACTAGGTGTTGTACCTCGAACTTTCTTGATAGTCTTAGTAGAAGGACTAGCCCCGGCTATTGTCGGGGCCGTCCTCTCGCTGCCTAGCTCTAGCATCCATGATTCACCGATGCAAATATGTATGGCTTCACATGTAAGCCGGGGGAAAAGAGCTAGGCGCGTTTTTTATATCGGATCATAGAGCACCCTCGGTGTATGTCCACTTCTCGGTGCCCCAAGCGTGCATACGTAGACAGCCAAAAGATCTGCGCATGCCACAATAATCCGGAAGCGTTTCCGTAGAACCGCTAAGTATGAGAATTTATCAGGGAAAAGAATACGGGACAGGCTCGAGTCGAAGCCGTCAGCATATGCCGGGAAACTATACGCATGTACATCTCCTCTGGAACTGAAGATAGTCCAGTCCCTGTAGGTCCATCGTGTATACGTCCCCCGTATATCTGTTCTTAATCATACACCCTGGAGGGGGTGTGTCAAAGCTGAGAAGGGTGCCGTCTCCGTGCTTCCGGTCAGATGGATTTGATGAAAAGATTGCTGGCCTCGGGCAGAGCGGTTTGCGCATCTCCGCTCCTCTTGGCTGAAGGGGATAAGCGGCACGTGCCTACTAAATAAGTTCCCTGCTTGCTTGAATCATTAGGGTAGCTCGCACCGTTTCGTCGGGATTATTTTCTAGGGCGCCCTTGAATATATTGGATCCACAGAAACCAAAGGCATGTCCATTCTTGGACTTCAAAATCCAGGCATAACCACTTATTGGCATGAATATGACTGACACCTAGACGATGATCCCGGGCTGGGTACATCTTCAGTTGCGAATATTTCAACAGAAGAGTGTTATTGGTCCATAAATGATCAACCGTTGGCCTCGGATCTCTTATTGATGTTACTCGACAGGCTGCTCGTTGTTTTCTCTCTTTTCCTTTCTGATCAAGTGCAAGTATCTATACACCGTCGGTGCTGAAATGCCCAGTGCATCAGCCACGGTATCTATTGCACCCTTGATCAAGAAGATACCCGAATCGTCAAGGTCGGTGATGAGCTTCAGTCGTTCTGATTTGTTCATTCGCTCGGGTTGAACCCTGTGTTCCGCTACAAACGATTGGATGTGCTGATTCGTCAGATCCTCTGCATTCACGGATAGGGTTTCATGCGTTCCATCGGTGACCGCTTGCTGAAGAGATGCATCATTCGAAATTATTGCATCGCCAAGCTCATCGGGCGTATCCATGGTTTGTGCGTCAGGATCCGATCGTTCTTTCATGATGTGATGTGTAGGGAATGGAGATCCATTGGAACTGATGGAATCCAGATAGTCGCTGGCTGTTCGCAGAGCCTTGCTGGTCTCTTTGAAGACGGAATTGTCAAAGTTGATGCAGAGAAAACCGATGACCTGATCTTCTGTATTACGCAGGAAGAAGGTGGAGGAGACAATAGGGCGGCCTTCATGCGTGTAGCCGGCATAACGGACCAGGTAGTTTCGGTGTTCGTATTCGCGGTTCTGCCAGATTCTCAGAACAAGGTCGGTGGCGGGACTGCCTACTTTGCGTCCGCTGACATGTCCGTTGGCTATTGCAACGACTGAGTGCGAGAAGTCCTTTACGTCCTGCAGGACGACCTCGGTGTCATGTCCCAATAGCTCGCCAAGGAAGTCCACCAAGGGAATAAAGGGGCGTAGGGATGTTGAGATGTTCTCTGTTCCGTTCATATTGCACTCCTTTCCCCCTGAGGTCTGTATTTGAAACAGGAAATAATACCGACATATAGAGGAAATTCTATCACAATACAAAAAAGCTATTTTATTAAAGACAAAATATTATTGCTGTGATAAAATAATATAAACAACTCAAAGAGGAGGTGCAGCACATGAGTAGATCTGATTCACAATCCAGTTCGGCCGAGCAATATGAAGATGAGGATTTGAAACGTAGCCTCAACACTCGGCAGATGGCCATGATGGCGATTGGCGGTGCAATCGGAGTCGGCCTGTTCTACGGGTCCTCCGGGGCAATATCTTATGCGGGTCCATCCGTTTTGTTGGCATACGCACTGGCAGGCGCTGCTATATTCATAGTCTGTCGGGCAGTGGGCGAAATGGCCACTGCTGAACCGGTATCAGGCGCAACCGTATCGTATGCCAGCAGATATATTCATCCTTTCGTGGGGTATGCAATAGGTTGGACTAGTCTGCTCGGTTGCGTGGCTGGTTCAGGAGCGGAATTTACAGCATTGGGTAAATATGTCCAGTTTTGGTTTCCCTCCTTTCCCATATGGGCCAGCGGTTTGATTGGCATGGTGCTGATGGGCGTCATCAACCTGATATCCGTCAGCTTCTATGGTGAGTCGCAGTTTTGGCTTTCGGCCGTGAAGGTAGTCACCATTATTGTTATGGTCATCGGTGGCCTGATCATCATCTTCACCGGCATTGGCAACGGGGGACATCCAGTCATGCTCACGAACCTGACAGTCGATGGATTCATGCCGAATGGCCTGTCCGGGCTGCTGTTTTCTGTGGTCATGGTGGCTTTTGCCTTTGGAGGCTCGGAGTCGGTCGCCTATACGGCAGGTGAAGCAAAAGATGTCAAGAAAACCATGCCTCGCGCCGTCAACGGGGTGTTTTGGAGCATTGTCCTGTTTTACTTGGGATCCACTTTTGTGATCCTGTGCATGTGGCCCTGGGATAAGATGAAGGGTGTGGGTTCTCCCTTTGTCCGTGTCTTCGCGTCATTGGGTATCCCGGCTGCGGCCTCCATCATCAACTTTGTCGTCATCACCGCGTCCCTGAGTGCCGTAAGCAGCGGCATCTTCATGTACAGCCGTCAGCTTTACAACCTTTCGCTCCAAGGCAGCGCTCCCCCTATACTCTCCAAGGTGTCAAAGAAGAAGATTCCATACGTCAGCGTGCTGACTGTAGTGCTTATGCAGCTGGTAGGCATAGCGCTGATGGCTGTTCTTCCCGAGCGTGCATTCGCACTTTTCTCATCGATCACGGTCTTCATGCTGGTCTTCAGCTGGGTGGCCGAGCTTGTCAGCGAGTATCACTTCCGTTCCATAAAGCGCCGTGAGGGCAAAGAGGACGAGCTGACCTTCAAGCTGCCTCTGTACCCCTTCAGCAATTTCTATGCGCTCGCGTTCATGGGGCTGGTCATGATAATGATGGCAATAATGCCGGAATACAGAATCAGCTACCTGGTGACCATACCCTGGATGATCCTTCTTGCAGTTCTGTTCGTTCTTCAACGCAGAAGCAGCAACAAGCAGACTGAGACAACTTCGGATGAAGACTTGGTCAATCCGGCGCCCACTAACGGAGAAGCGGATTTGGACACTACACTTTCAGGCGAGGGTCATGAGACCATGGCGGATTCCTGATCGTATCGCCGAGGATCTGGCTAATTGAAAAAGACGGTCGGCTCGTCCGGCCAAAACATGGAAGGAATACAATGACCTACGATTTCACCAGCATCATGGATAGGCATGGCAAGGATGCCATTGCGGTTGACGGTCTGGGCGCCCAGCCTGGTTTCGCTCCTGATCCGCCCAAGGAGGGGTTCGATATCATTCCCATGTGGGTGGCCGACATGAATTTCCCCACGGTGCCGACCATCCCCGAGGCCATCATCGAGCGTGCCAAGCATCCGGCTTTCGGCTACTTCGATCCGAGTGATGACTACTACAATTCAATCATCAACTGGCAGCGGACCCGTAACGGCGTGGAGGGCCTGACGGCTGAGGCCATCGGCTATGAGAATGGGGTCTTGGGCGGAGTGGTTTCCACCTTGACCGCCTTTGCGGCTCCTGGCGATGCTGTGCTACTTCACAGTCCGACATATGTCGGCTTCACGATGTGCATCGAGAACAACGGCTACCACATCGTGCACAGCCCCTTGAAGAAGGACGAGCAGGGCGTCTGGCGGATGGACTTCGAGGACATGGACCGCAAGCTCAAGGAGAACAACATCCACGTGGCGGTCTTCTGCAGCCCACACAACCCCTGCGGCCGCGTCTGGGAGAAGTGGGAGATCGAGAAGGCCATGGAGGTATATAAGGAGAACGACTGCGTGGTCATCTCCGACGAGATATGGTCAGACCTGATCCTGGCAGGCAACAAGCACATCCCCACCCAGTCGGTCAGCGAGGATGCCCGCAACAGGACGGCTGCCTTCTATGCGCCCAGCAAGACCTTCAACCTGGCCGGACTGGTCGGCTCCTACCACATCATCTACAACAAGTACCTGCGCGACAGGATTGTGGCCAAGGGATCCAAGGCCCACTACAACGACATGAACGTTCTGTCCATGCATGCCCTGATCGGAGCCTACAAGCCCCAGGGCCAGGAGTGGGTGGACGAACTCCGGCAGGTTCTGACCGGAAATGTGGACTACGCCTACGATTACATCCGGCAGCATTTCGAGGGAGTCGAGCTTTCCAAGCCCCAGGGCACCTACATGCTCTTCCTTGATTGCACGCAATGGTGCAAGGACCACGATCTGAGCCTGGATCAGCTGCTCAAGCGTGCCTGGGATGTGGGTGTAGCCGTTCAGGATGGGCGGCAGTTCAAGGCTCCCTGCGCCATCCGCATGAATCTGGCCCTGCCTTTGAGCCGCGTCCAGGAGGCTATGGACCGTCTGGACAAGTACGTCTTCAACGCCTGAATGATCATGGACCCTCGCTGTCGGGCGGAACCGATCAGCGGGGGTCCATCATATGTGAGCGAATCCTTGCTGCAGACTCACTGGAACTGCATGCCGCCGTCCACAATCAGGGTCTGGCCGGTGACGTAGTCAGAGTCGTGCCCGGCCAGGAAGGCTACGGCATTGGCTACGTCCTCCGGCTCGGAAAGCCGTCCCAGGGCGATGCCGTCCGAGAAGGTGGACATGCCCCACTCGTCATCCTTGCCGGCGTTGACCCCGACCTGATGAGCGATGTCCATCATCATGGGCGTCTTGACAATGCCGGGGGCGTAGGCGTTGGCGGTGATGCCCTCCTTGGCAAGGTCGCGTGCAGCCACCTGAGTCAGGCCGCGGATGGCGAACTTGGTGGAGGAATAGAGCATAAGGTTGGGGTTGCCCACCACGCCTGCCTGGCTGGTGGCATTGATGATCTTGCCTCCGTGGCCCCGATCGCGGAAGGCCTGAACGGCCGCCTGCATGCCCCAGATGGTTCCTGCCACATTGACGTGGTAGACCTTGTCGAACAGCTCTGGGGTGATGGACTCGATGGGGGTGGTCGGCCCCAGACCGGCATTGTTGACGATCACGTTGAAATCGCCCAGTTTGGTAGCCGTCTTCTCGACGGCGGAACGCACCTGGACACGGTCGGTCACGTCCAGGGTGACGGCCATGGCTCGTCCGTCCGATTGATTGATGGAGTTGGCCACAGCCTGGGCCTTGTCTGTATTCATGTCTGCCACGGCCACGGCGAACCCGTCCTTGGCAAGCCGACGGGCAATAGCCTCGCCGATCCCCTGAGCCGCCCCGGTAACGAACGCTACTTCCTGCTGCATTGCTGCCCTCCTTTGTTGCCTTGTCGGGCCGGCTGGTCCGACTGTTCGATTCTAAAGGAAGTTCGAATAGCCACTCCGGGTTGGCGGATTCGGCGTGTGGCGCAAGGGGGTCGTATTTTCCCCGGGTTGCGCTAGACTATTACGCGGTTGCCGGTTCACGTCCGCCACAGGGGCGGTCGACCCGGGGCCCTTGAATCTAGGAGTAACCATGAAGCAGGGAATTCATCCCGATTATCATCCCGTTGAGGTCACGTGCTCGTGCGGCAATACCTTCATCACCCGTTCGACCGCTCCCGGCGATCATATGACGGTTGATGTCTGCTCGCACTGCCACCCCTTCTACACCGGCAAGCAGAAGATTCTGGATACCGGTGGTCGCGTGGCTCGGTTCGAAGCCCGTTACGGTAAGAGGACCAAGTAGCACTTCCAACGCCAGTCCCTTCCGGGTCGCTCTGCTATGCCCGGTGGGGACTGGCGTTTTTTATGACTTGAACCATGCGGATGAGCGGACGGGAAGGGTGTAGATGAGCGAGGAGCAGTTTCCGGCGGCGGTGGCTGCCGTCGAGGAGTACGGTCGCCTGGAAAAGCAGATGAGTCAGCCCGAAACGGCTTCAGATCCGGCGCAGATCCGCAAATTGGGCCGCAGACATGCTGAACTCGCTCCCATCGTTGAAGCTTATAAGGCCTACCAAAGCGCCTTGGAGGACAGTCAGGCGGCCGAACAGATGGCACGGGAGGATCCTGACTTCGCCGAAGAGGCCAAAGCCGTGGCTGACCGGATACCGGACCTGGAGCAGAATCTGCGTACCGCTCTTATTCCGCGTGATCCCGATGACGGCCGCGATACGATTATGGAGATCAAGGCCGGTAGTGGCGGCGAGGAGGCGGCCCTCTTCGCCGGCGATCTGATGCGCATGTATGTGCGGTATGCCGAAAAACGTGGCTGGACCACCGAGATCATGAGCGAGAACCGCACCCAGCTGGGAGGAGTCAAGGATGCTCAGCTGGCTATCCGCGCTCGCGGTCAGGTAGCTCCTGCCGACGGCGTCTGGGCCTCGCTCAAGTACGAGGGCGGCGTCCATCGGGTCCAGCGCATTCCCGTCACCGAGTCCCAAGGCCGCATTCAGACTTCAGCCGCTGGAGTCATCGTTTTTCCGGAGGCCGATGAGGACGACGACGAGATCGAGATTGACCCTAAGGATCTCAAGGTTGACATCTTCATGAGCTCCGGCCCAGGAGGA
Organism: Bifidobacterium polysaccharolyticum; assembly: GCF_016101585.1. GTDB lineage: Bacteria > Actinomycetota > Actinomycetes > Actinomycetales > Bifidobacteriaceae > Bombiscardovia > Bombiscardovia polysaccharolytica. The sequence continues at coordinate 257,606 of NZ_JACFQG010000004.1, read as the reverse complement.
CAGTCCGTCAATACCACCTACTCCGCTGTGCGTATGACCCACATCCCCACCGGCATCGTGGTCTCCATGCAGGACGAGAAATCCCAGATACAGAATCGTCAGGCTGCCCTGCGGGTACTCAAGTCCCGTCTTCTGGCCATGAAGCACGAGGAGGAGGCTGCCCAGGCCGCCGACATGCGTCATTCCCAGGTTCGTTCCCTGGATCGGTCCGAGCGCATCAGGACCTACAACTTCCCCGAGAGCCGGATTGTGGATCATCGCACCGGCTACAAGGCCTACAACCTGGAACAGGTGCTGGACGGCGACCTGCAGGCTGTCATCGACTCGGATATTCAGGCCGACGAGGCCCGCAGAATGGCATCACAGGAGTGAATCAGCAGGAGCACGGGGCCAGTCTGGCTGAGCTGGTTGATAGGGGCCATCGCCTGCTGGCCCAGGCGGGTGTGTCTACTCCGATCAATGATGCCAGGCTGTTGCTAGCCGATGCTTTGCGGTGTGATCTGCACCAGCTGGATCAGGCTCTGCTTATGGATTGGACTGCTGAGGAACTGCTGACGAAAGGTGCTGGTCGCACATACACTGATGGTTCCCAGTCGGCGGCCCTTGAACGTTATCAGTCCTATCTGCAAAGGCGAGCCGGACGCGAACCCCTGCAGTACATTCTTGGCCATGCCTACTTCCGTTATTTGGATCTTCGCCTGGGACCGGGGGTTTTTATCCCTCGTCCTGAGACCGAAACGGTTGTCCAGGCGGGAGTGGACGCCTTGGCTGGAATGGATCATCCACTGGCGGTGGACCTGTGCTCTGGCAGCGGGGCCATCGGGCTGTCTGTGGCCATAGAGGTTCCAGGGGTGCGGGTCCGGGCCGCGGAGGTAGACGAGCAGGCATATCGGTGGGGTGCATTGAACGCCGCCGCTCAGGAGGCTGCTATCCGGGAGGCTGGATCCGATTATCAGCTGCTGCTGGCTGATGCCACGGATTCCGCCACCCTGTCTGATCTGGATGCCCAGGTGGATCTGGTTATCAGCAACCCACCCTACGTCCCCCTGGATGCGATTCCTAGCCAGCCCGAGGTGCGTGACTGGGATCCAGATCTGGCCCTCTACGGTGGTTCGGCTGACGGGTGCGCTTTGCCCTGCCGCATTCTGGACAGGGCCAAAATCCTGTTGGCTCCCGGTGGTCTGCTGGTTATGGAACATGATGCCTGTCAGGGACCGGCCATGGTTGCTGCCGCACAGGAGCGAGGTTACCTTGAGGCATGCACCCATCAGGATCTGGCCGGCCGAGACCGTTACCTTACCGCCCGGCGGCCAGTCTTTGCTTCCTAGCGGCCTGCCGTGGTCCTGGGATAGATTAGTAGCTGGTCACATGAACATGTCGAGCCGAAAGGTCGTGATGCAGGGTATGAGCCGGGTGATGACCTATGACAGTCGGTCGCCGCAGTTGCTTGCCCAGGTGGTGTCTGCCGGTGGACTGGCGGTCATTCCTACCGACACTGTCTATGGCATCGTCTGCGATCCATGCAACGATGCGGCCATCGATCGGCTCTTCCAGGCCAAGCATCGTCCCAGAACCAAGTCCATCCAGGTGCTGCTTGATAGGGTCGAGGCCATGAAGCGGCTGGATCTTAGCCTGCCGGCTCCCCTTGATTGCCTGGCCGACGCCCTGTTGCCGGGGCCTTTTTCGCCCATTGCCCTTGTAGGACAGTCCTGCCCTCTGCGCACTCCTCGGATGGAGCCCGATGGTCTTACCCAGGCCGTCAGAGTGCCTGACTCGCCCATCTGCCGCGCACTCCTGCAGGTGACCGGCCCTTTGGCGGCTTCCAGTGCCAACAGATCGGGCAATCCCAGTGTGGAGACCGTCCAGCAGGCCAAAGCCGAGCTGGGTGATAGCGTCGACCTTTATCTGGACGGGGGGCCGACCCCTGGCTCAGTGGCCAGCACAGTGGTGGAAGCCGATAAGACTGATCCTGATGGGATACATGTGCTGCGGCAAGGCGTAATCGGCGAGGCCCGGGTCCGTGCACTTCTGTCGAACCAAACCGACGTAGGGGAGGGCCAGTGAGGGTATACCTGTTCATCGCTGCCATAGCTGGCGGGGCCACCTGGCTGGTCATGCCCATGGTCCGTCATCTCGCCATTCGGGTTGGCGCCGTGGGTGTGGTCCGCGCTCGCGATGTACATAAGGTGCCCACCCCTCGGATGGGCGGCTTGGGCATGTTGATCGGCTTTGCCGTGGCTATGTGCTTCGCATCCCGCATTCCCTTCATCACGGGCCTCTTCCAGTCCGGGCATCAGGCCTGGGTCATTCTGGCCGGGGCAGTCGCCATCTGCCTGCTGGGTATAGCCGACGACCTTTGGGACCTGGACTGGATGCTCAAGCTGGCCGGTCAGCTGCTGATTTCAGTCTTCGTCTCCTGGGGCGGTATCCAGATCATCTCCCTGCCTTTGGGATCCTTGGTGGCGGCCTCGCCCAGCTTGTCCATGGCCATAACGGCATTCCTGATTGTGGCCTCCATCAATGCGGTCAACTTCGTGGATGGATTGGATGGTCTGGCTGCAGGCATTGTGGCCATCGGGGGCATTGCCTTCGCTATCTACTCCTATATCATCGCCCGCATCTCGCCCGACTACGCCTCACTGGCCACCTTGATCGACGTGGCCATGGTGGGCATTTGCGTGGGTTTCCTCCTGCACAACTGGCATCCGGCCAAGCTCTTCATGGGCGACTCAGGATCCATGCTGCTGGGATACCTGATTACCTGCGCCTCTATTGTGGTCACCGGCCGATTGGATCCGGCCACTATTCATGCCAGCATCTATCTGCCGGCTTTCATGCCGATTCTTCTGCCCATCCTGGTGCTTTTCCTGCCTGTACTGGACATGTGCCTGGCCATCATCCGACGGCTCAGCCACGGGCAATCACCCATGCATCCCGACCGCATGCACCTGCACCACCGTATGCTGCGCATCGGTCACACGGTTCGTTCCGCTGTCCTTATTCTTTGGGGCTGGGCCGCCCTGATCGCCTTCGGTTCGCTCTTTATTCTTTTCTTCCGTCTGAGATATGTCCTGATTGGTCTGGCACTGGCCGCCATACTGCTGACCTTCGCCACCCTCTACCCCTATTACCGCCGTCGACTTCCCGAAATCAGGCGCGAGAACGCCCTTCTCGCCGCGCAAGGCTCGCGGCATGCGGCCAGACCGCCCTGGCACCACAAGAACCGACACGCTAAGGGTGAGGACGACTGATTCATTGGATGAAATAGTACGGACACGGTACCGTTAACGGTCAAGAAGCACTTGTAGCATGGTGCTATGGCTATGGAAAACCCACAAAGCAAACCCTCCTCCTACACTCAACTCCCCGACGCCTTCCAGAAAATCGGTCTGGCCTATGACGACGTCCTCCTGTTGCCCAACGAATCCGATGTCATCCCCTCCGAAGTAGACACCACCACCCGGCTGACTCGGAACATCACCATGAAGTCCCCTGTATTGTCGGCTGCCATGGACACCGTCACTGAGGCCACCATGGCTGTGGCCATGGCCCGTAACGGCGGCATCGGCGTCCTCCACCGCAACCTCAGCATCGAAGATCAGGCCAATCAGGTCGACATTGTCAAGCGGTCCGAATCCGGCATGATCTCCGACCCGCTGACGGTAACTCCAGATGCCACATTGACCGACCTGGACAAGCTCTGCTCCACCTACAAGGTCTCCGGTCTGCCCGTGGTGGACCGTCGGCAGCGGCTGGTGGGCATCATTACCAACCGCGACATGCGCTTCGTCAATCCCGCGGACTTTGACCGGCTCAAGGTCAGCGACATCATGACCAAGGACCACCTGATCACCGGTCCGTCCAACATCACCAAGGAAGACGCGCACCAGCTTCTGGCCAAATACAAGGTGGAGAAGCTTCCCCTGGTTGATGATGAGGGCAAACTGACCGGGCTGATTACCGTCAAGGACTTCGTCAAGACCGAGCAGTACCCCGAGGCCACCAAGGATGAGCGCGGCCGTCTGCGTGTGGCTGCCGCCGTGGGCTTCTTCGGCGATGCCTGGCAACGTATCACCGCCCTGGCCGATGCCGGGGTCGACATTCTGGTCGTGGACACCGCCCATGGTCACGCCAAGCTCATGCTGGACATGATTCGCAGGATCAAGGCTGATCATGCCTTCGATCATGTGGATGTGATCGGCGGCAACGTGGCCACCCGCGAGGGTGCCCAGGCGCTGATCGATGCCGGCGTTGACGCGGTCAAGGTCGGTGTGGGCCCTGGCTCCATCTGCACCACCCGCGTGGTGGCTGGCGTGGGCGTGCCCCAGCTGACTGCCGTCTACGATGCCGCATTGGCCTGCCGTCCTGCAGGGATTCCTCTGGTGGCCGACGGCGGAATTCATTACTCGGGCGACATCGCCAAGGCCATCGTGGCCGGGGCCGATTCGGTCATGCTGGGCGGTCTACTGGCAGGCACTGAGGAGGCCCCTGGCGAGAAGGTCCTCCTGCATGGCAAGCAGTACAAGGTCTATCGGGGCATGGGCTCGCTGGGCGCCATGGCCCCGCGCGGCAAGAAGAGCTACTCCAAGGACCGCTACTTCCAGGCCGACGTGACCAGTTCCGACAAGGTGGTGCCCGAGGGCGTCGAGGGCGAGGTGCCCTATCGCGGTCCGCTCAATTACGTGCTCTACGAGCTGGTAGGCGGCCTGCACCAGACCATGTTCTACACCGGTGCCCGCACCATCCCCGAGCTGCAGCGCAAGGGCCGGTTCATTCGGATTACTGATGCCGGTCTGCGTGAATCGCATCCCCATGACATCGTCATGACCAAGGAGGCCCCCAACTACTCGGGCTTCCACAACTGAGCCTACATAGGCGGGTGATCGGCGCAGGATCTCATCAGGACCTGCGCCGATTGCGTATCTCAAATCGGTCATGGCCCGGTCGGCCGGGCTGGCGAACCCTCCGCCGGTCACGTGCTGGCGATATCTTGTAATATTCCGTCCAAGGCGGCGGAAGGAGCGATCCGGGAGGCAACCCGGATCTGAAAGGCGTACAGATGAGCGATAAGAATGATCTGACTTTCTCGGCGGAGGAATCCCGCATGATCTGGATAGACTGCGAGATGACCGGTCTGGATATCTTCAATGACGAGCTGTGCGAGGTCTCCGTGGTTCCCACCGACTTCAACATGAAGGTCCTGGACAAGGGCATCGACTTGGTCATCAAGCCCTCCCAGGCGGCCCTGGACCATATGGGGGACTTCGTCAGGAAGATGCACACCTCCTCCGGTCTGATTGAGGAAATGAAGACCGGTCTGGACCTGGAGGAGGCCCAGCGTCAGGTAATCGAGTACGTCAAGCCCTTCCTGCCCAAGAACGGCAAGGCCCATCTGGCAGGCAACTCAGTGGGCTCCGACAAGAAGTTCCTTGACAAGTACATGCCCGACCTTATGGCCCTTCTGCATTACCGGGTCATCGACGTGAGCACCCTCAAGGAGCTGTCCCGCCGCTGGTACCCGGACGTCTACAAGAACAAGCCGGCCAAGCATGGCGGCCACAGGGCTCTGGCCGACATCATCGAGTCCATGGACGAACTGCGCTACTACCGCTCCATGTTCTTCCTTCCGGCTCCCGGACCTGACGGGGCGCAGTCCAAGGCCGGAGCGGAACAAATCGAGCAGACCAGCCTTCTGCGTCATTACGAAGAGTCCGGCAATCCGGTAGAGGATGCCAACAAGCCTGAGAAGACCGACTACTGACAGGCGTGGCCATGTACCTCTGACGTGGCACCATGGAGGCATGCAGCAATCCGAAGCCCTGACCATATTGAGTGCGGGGGCCAATGCCTTCATCACAGGCGCCCCCGGGTCAGGTAAGACCTTTGTGCTCAATGAGTTCGTCGCCCAGGCTCGTCAGGCCGGAGCGGTTGTGGCGGTGACCGCTTCGACCGGCATCGCCGCCACACACATCAACGGCCAGACCATCCATTCCTGGAGCGGTGTGGGAATCGCCACCTGCATGACCGAATCACTCTTGAAGCGGATCAAGACCCGCCGTCGTAGACAGATAGAAGGCACCGACATCCTGGTCATCGATGAGGTCTCCATGATGCATGCCTGGCTCTTCGACATGGTGGACCAGGCCTGCCGGGCGGTTCGTCACAGCCCCGAACCATTCGGAGGGATCCAAGTGGTTCTTTCCGGGGACTTCTTCCAGCTGCCACCGGTGACTCGATCCAACCGAGCTGCAGGAATACTGCCCAGCCCTGAATTCCAGGCTGCACGGGAACGCTATGCCCAGGCCGGCAAGGACCCGGACGGGTTCGTCACCGAATCACTGGTCTGGCAGGACCTGGACCCGATCATCTGTTACCTGACTGAGCAGCATCGCCAGGACGATGGCCAGCTGTTGACCGTCCTGACTGACATCAGGGAGGGCGGCGTCACCCCGGAGGACCATGAGGTCCTGGCCTCCCGCGTCGGCGCAGTGCCCGCACCCGGTCAGGTGGCAGTCCACCTCTTCCCGGTCAACAAGCAGGCTGACACGCTCAACGACCAGCGCCTGGCCGCCATCGACGAAGAGGCCCACCATTACCAGGCCACATCCCGAGGCGAGGCCAGACTGGTGGAGCGGCTGAAGAAGAACATGCTGGCCCCCGAGGATCTGGCCCTGAAGACCGGAGCCGCAGTAATGGCCCTGCGCAACGACCAGGACCATCAATATGTCAACGGCTCTATTGGTACAGTCAGCGGATTCACCAGCTCGGCCAAGGGGGGATGGCCGATCGTCTCCTTCCAGAACGGCAACATAGTCACCATGAAGCCGGCCGCCTGGGAGACCATGGATGGGGACACCGTCTTGGCCGCCGTCAACCAGGTGCCTCTTCGCTGCGCCTGGGGGATCACCATCCACAAGTCCCAGGGGATGACCTTGGACAGGGCGGTCATGGATCTGAGACGAACCTTTGCGCCGGGGATGGGCTACGTGGCCCTCTCACGTGTGGAAAACCTGGATGGGCTCTATCTGACGGGCATCAATGAGCATGCCTTCCTGGTCTCTCCCGATGCCGTCGTTCTGGATGCGGGATTGAGGGCCGAGTCCAAGGCGGCCTGCGCCCGTCTGAAGGATGAGGGTCCTGAGTCTTTCACCAAGCGCGCCGTCGGTCAGGAACCAGAAGACGAATTCAGCCAGGACGAACTTTTCTGATTGGTCGCCCTTACCGGTCTTGGCCCGGTGTAGTCATCCGGGTCGCTAGAGGCACCATGACAGACGGACCATGTCTCTCAGGGTAATTCCGTTCTCGACAATGGGCTGCTGGTAGCGGTCTACAAAATAATCCCGTTCAATGCGGTCCATGCGAAACCCGCATGTTTGGTAGAAGCAAAGGGCCTCAAAACTGGTGGATCCGGTGCCTACTTCCAATCTTCTCAGACCCAGCCTGACGGTCTCCATCTTGGCTCGGTCTATTAATCTGCTTCCAAGTCCCTGTCGGCGATAAGCACGGCCCACACTGATATTGGCGATTTCCAAGGTATCCGTGTTTGGTCTGACAAGCAGCATGACACCAGTCAGAGCTTGTCCCACTCGGATTTCAAAAGCACAGGAATGGGTGAAAACGTCATGGATTATCGGTTCTGAAGGATCGGCCTCCAGGAGGAGTGTCATGTGTTCTGCGTCAAGGTTGGTAAAGGTCTGGATGGTCACACCTGGCTCTGATGACATAGGTGCCCGCCTTGTCCTTGTAAATCAGAAAACCTGTTCGATATACAACCATCATATCTTGGCTGTCCGTAAGGGGAGGGTAGGGCTTGAGAGATGTCAGGTTGCGAATTTACTGACCTTTTCCTGTATGCGCCATTTGGCTTCGGTTTCGGTTGTGCTGGTCATATATGTAGGTCCTGTTGACGGCTAGGTGGAATCGGACAAACTCTTGCGCCGCCAAAGTCGGTAGGGTCTCACACATCTCACAAGCAGTTGTGCTGGCTCTTTATTTCTTGTCCAAGATCATTCCCCGGCCTCCGGTGACCGTCCAGATTAAGACGGCGAAGACTGTCAAGACCGCTGCAATCGCCGGCCAAGTCCCCTGTCCAGGAACGGGCGGTTTGATGTCCTCGGGGTATAGACGGAGCGTCATTCCCATGCCTACCTGCATACCTTGGCTGGCGATATTGATCACTGCCAGTCCTACGCCCAGGCCAAGCCCGTAGAAACGACCAAGCAATGCGATGCCGAGCATGACCAAGGACGCGTCGACCAGGCCATTGCAGGCAGCCAGCCTGAGCAGCGACTGCACGCTGGTTGGGCTGCCGTGGGAGTTCGGTATGGTAAAGAGAACGCTGAGAAGAAACGGCAGCATCAGCACGCCTGTCCCCGCGGCCAAGGCTCGCCAACGGACGCGTGCCAGGTTCAGGCGCTCCCAGGTGGGCATAAGCGGGGCAAGCATGACCAAGGCGCATGCGCTGAACGCTGCGTAGGCCAGTTCGGCCATGGGCACCATACTGGGCACGGCGCTTTTGCCTTGTGGGCATTGGGTATGTACGGCGCCGTTGAATACCGCTGCATGTGGATCAGGAACGCAGACGTACCCATAATAGGCTGGCCGGGCATAGATCTCCCCGCCGGTAGCGGAAGCGGAGGCGGTGGCAAGCAGGAAGGGTACGGTCACAGCCAGCACGACAAATGCCAAGGCCGCCCATGGGCGGCGCCCAGCCAACCATCCGACCGGGATTCCGCCTTTCAAGGTACCACGTCGATGCCGGCCGCCCATCAGTGGTTCTTCCCCAGATCATTGATGACATCGGACGGCGTGATGGCGCAGCGTTCGAGCCCAGAGAGGTTGCGACGCACATAGGCATGGAACTCTTCATTAGTGGCATCGTTGAGCAGATCGGCGGCAGGGCCTCGGGCGCTTCCCATCCCGGATGCCCCGCTTCCTCTGCTGCCCATCGACTCGTAGACGGTCTCTCTCATGCGCTGGGGCAACTGCTCCAGCACGAAGGCGGACACGCTGGCACCATCATCCAATGTCCGTTGTTTATACACGTTTTTAAGTGCCGTAGCCGCGCAGTCAGCATGGACGAATTCCTTCACGATGGCCTGTGTGACATCAGCTAGGTCACTGTATCGTCCAGTGCGTTCGGTGACTGTGTCGGTCATTATCTGTATCTTCTTGCCGCCCAAGTGTTCCAGTTCGGCCAGGCCTTGGCCGGTGAGATTCCACGCCTGGCCGTGGGACGTAGGCGTAAAGGCGTTGCCCAGCAAAAGCACAAGACCCGAGCTGCCTTCCACACTGTCCTTGGGGAACCATGAGGCGACCGACCGCATATATCGCATGTAGCGTCTCAGGTGGGCACCATCATCCGGGTGGGAGCACACTGACAGCGGCACGCCGTCTATGCTTTTGCACACCGGGGTGAACGGAGCGGATCGTCGCCATTCCGCCGGGCCGGACATGGCTACCAGGCCCCCGGCAGCAGTCGGAACTAAAAGAAGCACAGCCAATGGGGCGACTATCCATGACAGGCCGGGCTGCCACTGGTGTGCGGTCAGCATGCATGCCGCTGTGGATGCGGCCAGCACTACTGCGACCAAGATCCAGCGCACTGTCACCGCTGAAAGGTTAATACTGAGTCCCGGCTCGGCACCGATGCCCGTGTCCATCATCGGCATCACCACGGCCAGCGGCGACCCCCAGGCTCGGGGAAACACGTCACCCTTGGGTATGCGCGGCATCAGCAGCACTAAGCTGCCCCAACACAGGGCAGCAGGCAAGAGCGTTGCCGGCACCAGGGACCAGCGGCTGCCCATGATGGCCCCGAGCGCATAGCCGAGGGCGAACATGGCCGCCGGAACTGCCATACCCATGAGCAAGGCTCCCACGGGAACCGACCCGCCTGTGAACCGCAGTGTCTGGACGATGGCGGGAAGACAACCTGCCGCATAGGCCAGGGAACCCAATGCGGCACCCTTGAGGACAGGCACGCCATACCTGCGGACAGTCGGGCCCCCGATCCAGGGCGGCGCGACCATGGACCGCGGGGAACACGCTTTCCAGGCGCTCCATGCGCCGAACATGCAGGCGATTACATCCGTCACCAGATGCATCCAGGTCAGGTCGAACTGCAAGGCCGCATCTGTCAGTGCCCACGGGGACGCATCTGATTGGCCGACTCCGTAGTTGCGCACCGATAATGCGGCCGGATATGCCATCATTGACAGAAAGAACACCAGCGAGCTCACCGGTGACAAGGGATTGAGCAGACGGGCCATCATGAGACCTCACCCTGGTCGAATGGCAGGTGTCCGGATCCCGTCAGCAGCCGTCGATAACCGGATTCCCAAGGCGATGCCATTGAGTCCTCAGGATCGGCCAAGGCGGCGAGATCATCCATGCGTCCGTCCAGGAGCAGATGCCCGTGGTCGAGTACCAGCACGCGGTCGGCGATTGCGGCCAGATCCTCGACCAAATGCGTGCTCACCAGCACTGTGTGGCTGTCCGCATATGCGTCGAGGAATTTACGCACCTCAATGCGCTGCACCGGATCAAGGCCAACGGTCGGTTCGTCCAAGACAAGCACGTCGGGACGGGCGACAATTGCACACGCGATGCCCGCCCGTTGCCGCATGCCACCGGACAGGCTGCGCACCGGGCGGCGAGCTTCCCCGGATAATTCCACCTGCTCCAGGGCCCACACCGCTGCATCACAGGAAGCTTTCCAGGACAGACCGCGCGCCCATGCGGCGTACCGTACATTGCGCATCAGGCTGGAAGCATTCATCAACTCGAACGATTGCGGCAAATATCCGATCCGGCTCCTGGCCCGACGTCGTCCAGCGCTTGTCAGCACATTCGCCCTGGCTATCCTTACACTGCCCGAGGAAGGACGTGACAAGGTGGTCACAATATTCATCAGCGTCGTCTTGCCGGCACCATTGGGACCCAAGAGCCCGAATACGCCGTTGCCGAAGCTCAAGGACACATCCGACAGCGCCTGTTTACGGCCGTAGGAGAAAGACACGTGCGAGAGGGAAACATCTACTTTGTAATTCACCGTTGAACCAAACTAATAAAAGTTGGACCTTTACTTCAAAGTTAAATCAAACGTACATTACATAACTGCTTGAGTCAAATCGATGTGCTTGGCAAGGCGCATGAACGGTGTCCGGAAATGTTCAAAGAAGATGCAATCGCGGTGTTCTACAGCGTCATGATTGATCTCAAGTGATGATCCGGGGCGTGGCCGCCAGAACTACGTATGATTGGCGCGATGAATAATGTTGGTTTTCAAGAGCTTCCACCTGCTAGCGGTGAGCGCGAGTCAACCCACCGCCTCATCTTCGAAATGGTGTCCAGGCGAGCATTGTTTTTTGAGTGTGATTCGTCCTCGACGTTGTCGAGCGGCCGTATGCGACCATAGCGACTTTCTCTGTGAAAGCGTCCATAATCATAGGGGTTTATGGCTGGCTTTCAACAAATCGTCATAAGGCGTCCTTTATGGTTGCTTGTCCCTTTGCACGCATATCTTTAGGAGGTATGAGAACCAAAGCCATGCGCATGTCAACCCTCTTTTTGCGGACCCTCAGGGAGGATCCGGCCGACGCCGATGTGGACTCGGCCAAACTCCTGCAGCGGGCAGGATACGTCCGCAAGGTGGCCCCTGGCATCTTCACCTGGCTGCCACTGGGTCTGAAAGTTCTCGACAAGGTCCAGGCCGTGGTCCGGGAGGAGATCGACGGCATCGGCGCCCAGGAGGTTCACTTTCCGGCTCTGCTGCCTCGCGAGCCCTACGAGGCTACCCACCGCTGGGAGGAGTATGGTGAGAATCTCTTCCGCCTCCAGGACAGGCACGGCGCTGATTACCTGCTGGCTCCCACCCATGAGGAGATGTTCACCCTTTTGGTCAAGGACATGTATTCCTCATACAAGGACCTGCCAGTCGTTCTCTACCAGATCCAGACCAAGTACCGCGACGAGTTCCGTCCCCGCGCAGGGCTGATCAGGGGTCGCGAGTTCATCATGAAGGACGCTTACTCGTTCACTGTGGACGAGGAGGGGCTGAAGAAGGCCTACCAGGATGAACGCGGCGCCTATGAGCGAATTTTCAAGCGTCTGGGCGTCAACTACGTAATCGTCCATGCGGTCTCCGGGCCCATGGGGGGATCCGAGTCCGAGGAATTCCTGGCTCCGTTGCCTATAGGCGAGGACACTTTTGCTCTGGCGCCCTCGGGTAAGGCGTGGAATGTGGAGGCGCTGACCACCCCGCGTCCTGATCCCGTCGACTACACTAAGATTCCCGCCATGCAGGAGCTGGATACCCCTGACTCAACCACTATCGATACCCTGGTGGAGCGGTTCAACCAGCTGCATCCTCGCGAGGATGGCCGGGACTGGACCGCTGCCGATACTCTGAAGAACCTTATTGTGGCCGTCAAGCATCCTGCAGATGATGACCATCCCGAGGGCTGGCGGGAACTGGTGGCCGTCGGCCTGCCGGGTGACCGTCAGGTGGACATGAAGCGGTTGGAGGCCCAGTTCGCTCCGGCCGAGATTGAGGAGGCCAATGAAGCTGACCTGGCTGCCCACCACGAGCTGGTCAAGGGATATATTGGCCCCCGTGTTCTGGGTCCTCAGCGTTCGGATACTGAGTCCGCCTCTCATATCCGCTACTTCCTCGATGCCCATGTGGCGCCTGGATCTGCCTGGGTGACCGGGGCTGATTCTGAAGGCGTACACCTGGCCAATGCGGTTTATAGGCGTGATTTCCAAGCCGACGGAGTAGTGGAAGCCGCCGAGGTCCGTCACGGGGATATGAGTCCTGATGGTTCCGGGCCGCTCAGCTTCGAGCGTGGCGTGGAGATCGGGCAGGTCTTCCAGCTTGGGCTGAAATACTCTGACGCATTGGGGCTAAAGGTCCTGGACCGCAACGGCAAGGCTGTTCCGGTCTGGATGGGCTGCTATGGCATCGGCATTTCCCGTGTGCTGGCCTGCATCGCTGAGATGCATCACGATGATAAAGGTCTGGCTTGGCCCAAGGCTGTCGCTCCTGCCGCGGTCCATGTGGTGGCCACCGGCAAGAAGCAGGAGGCTTTCGATGCCGCTGAGAAGCTGGTCACCGACCTGGAGGACCGCGGCGTGGAGGTCATCTACGACGACCGGCCCAAGGTATCTCCCGGGGTCAAGTTCAAGGATGCCGAGCTAATCGGGGTCCCCCTGGTCGCTATTGCTGGTCGCGACACCATCGCCAACGGCACTATTGAGATTCGCAACCGCGACGGCTCGGATGTGCAAGCTGTTCCTGCCGATCAGGCCGCTCAGATGATCGTGGATCGGATTACAGCTCTCCAGTAGGTTATGCCACACTCATAGTTGCTTATTAGCAATCAATATAGAGGGGTGGGGCTTTGGTCGTGTCATGATGCACGCGACCAAGGACTCACCCTTTTGTATGCATTGGTTTAGTTTTAGAAATCTAACCAGTCAGATGCGCAGAAGAATGGGCAGATGGTCCTGGCGCTCGCCTGTGTCCACGGGTTCGCTGGTGCTGACCTGGTCAGCAATCCGGTTGGAGGTCAGCCAGTAGTCGATGCGCCAGCCGGAGTTGTTGATCTTGCTCTTTGGGGCACGCTGTGCGAACCAGGTGTAGACGCTGCGGTGATCGTCGTAGAAGCCAGCGGCATCGCCATGAATTTTTCGGAAGGTGTCGGTGAAGCCTGCATCCAGCAGAAGGCTGAACTTTTCGCGTTCCTGATCGGTGAAGCCGGCGGAATGGTGGTTGGATGCCGGGTTGGCAATGTCGATCTCCTCGTGGGCCACGTTGAAGTCGCCACAGGCCAGGACCGGTTTGCGGGCATCCAGTTCCTGCAGGTAGCGACGGTAGCAATCATCCCAGACGCCGCGCGGCTTGAGCCTTACCAGTCCCGATCCGGAATTGGGAGTGTAGACCGTGGTGACGAAGCAGTCCGGGAACTCCAGAGTGAGCATGCGGCCCTCGTCATCCATGGTGTCGGGAGCGCCGATGCGGGGGCGGGTCACGGTAGGTTCTGGTAGGCTCTTGCGGTAGAGCATGAGCGTGCCTGCGTAGCCTGTACGGGCCGGGGCCTCGGAACGGCGGTCCACCTCCTGATAATCGGGAAAGTAGCGCATGAGCGCCTTAAGGATACCTGCCGATTTCTTCTGATCACCGTTGAGTTTGGTTTCCTGGATGGCTACGACATCGGGGCCCAGATCCCGGATGGTCTCCACCACCTTCAGGGAGAGGGCGCTGCGGCTGCTCTTGCCCAGTAGGGCGGCGTTGAGCGAATCGATATTCCAACTGACCAGCGTGTGAACCATGACTGCGGGTCCTTCCAAACCGTGCCGATGTATCTGCTCTCACAGTTTAGCCCAGGACCAATGCTCTATGGTCCTGGGCAGTGAAGGGGACATTGCGGATCCAGTTATGGTTTCCGCTGATGTGTCCTTCGGCATCAGCACAGAAAGCATCGATAAATCAGGCATCAATCGAGATACTCGGGTGAATGCCATCTTCGAACGTAGCTCACCTGGCTCCTTTCGTCGATCTTGCGGCCTTGTCTTCACGTCTGCGCGTCAGCCTCGGCCAGAATGATTCACGCCTAGTGACTGTTCGAGGAGCCTGCGGCCTTCTCTGGTTCGGAAAGGAGTTGCCTGAGTCTTGAGTCTCTCATTCTTTTTGTACAGTCGTGTGTTTCGTGACGGATAGTGACTGGTTACGATTGTCCACCTGGAGTGTTCATAAGGTAATCGGAACAGCATCACTGTAAGCGGCCGGGAACAAGATAATGAGTGGCAGCTTGTCCTTATAGCGCAGGCCGCCACCCATTATCGGTGATGAAGTCATAGGAATTAAAAGCCGGTGCCGCCCATAGGATATTGCCTGGATTTATGTATGCTGTGTCCTGTTCTTCCTGAAGTACCGAATCAACAATGTAACGGGTATGGCAACTGCCGCTATCCCTGCTACTCATCCCACTATCGCTATACGCCCACAATCGCTCCTGTAATCATGTTGTGTCCACCTCTCTCCTTGAACAATCAGCAATTATGAGTCGTTGACGCATTATCGCCATTGACGCCTGCCTGCATCCGAGCCGTTCATTTTTCGTTATCAAGTTTTCCTCTGTTCTCGATTTTCATAATTATGGGTAAATCCACCCCGCTTTACCTGATGAGATAGGTATTACTGACAAGAGACCTATCTCAAGTTTTTTATGGAGGAAGGTTGGTTTGTCCACAATCTGAATCAGTCCGAGTTCGTTCGACCACAATGGTCTGCAGGTCGTGTACGGGGACGTGGGCGGAGGCAGGATGGACTCACCGTTCGACGGAGGGTTCCTGGCCGGGGCCAGTCCCTTCCCCCGCTCCGATTATCCGCGCTCTGGTCGGGGATTCTCCGTCGAATGGCCTCGCCGCTGCAAAATCAGGAATCCAGGAATCGACTGGCAGATTTACAGCGTCGGATTCATAACATCAACAGAGAGGTTTCGGTATGGCCATCAACGAAATAAAAACGACTGTCTTCGGCTTTATGGGGACCCAACCAACGCGTCTGGGACAGCCGGGGTCTACGCCTGTCTGCTCCTTCAGGCTGGGCTCTACTCCGGCCCATTACGATGCTGCGGCTGGAGTGTGGAAACGAAAATCCACTACTTGGCTTACTGTCAAAGCTTTCAGGACTCTGGCGGTCAATGCCCTGGCCTGTCTGCATAAGGGCGATCCGGTCATGGTGACGGGATCTTTGGTGACGGAGGAGTGGATCAGCGATGGCCAACCGCACAGCAGTCTGATTTTGGTGGCAGATGGCATCGGTCACGACCTAGCCCGGGGGCAGGATACCTTCACCAGGACCCGATCGGATACCGCGCCTATTGATGAGGGAGCTGACGGTCCGGACCCTTGGACCACGCCGCCATCGTCTTTATCGTCCGAAACTGCATCTGCCTCTGCATCATCTGCGTCATCTGCAGCCAAGGAGACATCGGTGAAGGCTTCCGATGCCGAATGAGCACAGGTTGTTTCGGCCTAGCAAAACGAAAGCGGGAGACCGACTGATTTTCGTCGGCCTCCCGCCTTGAACAGTAGGCTGATTAAAACCGTCAACCAACGGTTTTAATCAGAACAGGTTTACCAGATCTTGACTCGTGCGTCGGGTTCCAGCCACATGCCGTCGTCGGCGGTGACTCCGAAGGCCTGATAGAAGCGATCCACGTTCCTGACGATGCCGTTTGTGCGGAATTCAGCAGGGGAGTGGGGATCGATCTGCAGATACTGTTCGGCCAGCTGATCCCTGTTCTTGGTCCTCCATATGGAGGCATAAGACAGGAAGAACCGTTGCAGGCCAGTGTAGCCGTCCATGACTGGAGCCGAGGCTAGCGCCTGGTCCATGGCAGCATCGTCTGTCTCGGCTGTGCCGCCCTCCTTCTTCTGCAAGGAGATGGCATAGGCCTTGATGGCGATGTTGACGCCTCCCAGGTCCCCGATGTTCTCGCCAATGGTCAACGCTCCATTGACATGAGGTGCTTGCTCGGGCTTGTCGGCGTACTTCTCGGCAAGTTGCTGGGGAACAAATCCGTTGTACTGCTCAATGAGTGCTTTGGTCCGTTGTTCGAAGTTTTCGCGGTCCTGCGGGGTCCACCAGTCCTGCAGACGTCCGTCACCGTCGTACTTGGAGCCCTGGTCGTCGAATCCGTGGCCGATTTCGTGGCCGATGACCGACCCGATGCCTCCGTAGTTGACGGCGTCGTCGGCGTCTGGGTCGAAGAAAGGCGGCTGCAGGATGGCTGCGGGGAAGACGATGACGTTCAGGGTGGGCTCGTAGTAGGCGTTGACCGTCTGAGGGTTCATCAGCCACTCTTCCTTGTCCACGGGCTGACCGGCCTTGCAGAACTGGTAGCCGGACTCGTAGAGGTTGGCCTGCCGCACGTTGTCGACCAGACCCAGCTTTTCGTCCACAGCCAGGGCCGTATAGTCGCGCCAGTGCTCGGTGTAGCCGATCTTGGGCGAGAATTTGTCCAGCTTGGCCAGAGCCTTGACCTTGGTCTGTTCTCCCAGCCAGTCGCTGGAGGTGATGGAGACCCGATAGGCATCGATCAGGTCTGAGACCAGGGCCTCCATGCGGGCCTTGCTGGAGGCAGGGAAGTGCCGGCGTACATATTCGCGTCCGACCTCTTCGCCGCAAATGCCATTGACCAGGGAGACAGCCCGCTTCCAGCGGTCACGCATCTTGGTCGTGCCTGAAAGAACCTTGCCATAGAAGTCGAACCTGGCCTGATCGAAGTCGCTGCTGAGCAGGCCTGCCCACTCGATCAGGGTGTGCACGCGGGCCCAGAGTTTGAGATCCTCCAAATCGCTGGTTTTCCAAAGCTCGTTCAAACCCTGCAGGAAGGAGGGTTCGTGCACTATGGACCTGGACAGGGCTGAGCTCAGATCGACCGGTTGCAGATTGGCGACAGGACTGGCTGCATATGCATTCTGCCAGGACTCGATCCAGGTGTGCAGATCGAAATCGGCGAGTGTAGACTCCAGGTCGGCCAGGGTGGTGGGATTATAGGTGCGATCTTCGTCTCGGGTCGACACGTTGTCCCAGTGGCGTGCCGCTATGCGCGTCTCGACATCAAGGAAAGACTCCGCCTGTCTGTGGGCAGCCTCCTGGTCATCGGCGTAGCCGGAGAGCCTGAGCAGGGAGGCCACCATGTCGGTGTAGGCCTGACGGACCGGAGCGTAGCTCTTCTCCCGGTAGTAGGCTTCGTCGGGAAGTCCCAACCCGGCCTGTTCCATATGAGCCACGTTGACGCCAGCGTTGCCCGGATCGCCATAGATGGCGATGCCGAACAGATCAGGTCCGCCAGTGGGGTTGAGCCGGCCCAGCAGGCTGGTCAGCGCCTTTTTGTCGGACACAGCGTCAATGGCCTGCAGGTCTGGGCGGATGGGTTCCATTCCCGCGGCTTCTATGGCATCAGTATCCAGGAAGCTGCGGTAGAGCAGGGCTGATTTGACTGCCGGGGATTCCGGGTCCTCGAGGATTTCACGGATCTGTGCTTCGGCATCCTCGGCAAGCTTGTCGAAGGAGCCGAACCGGGAGCGGTCCTCGGGCAGACTGTAGGTGTCGATCCAGGGACCGTTGACAAAACGAAAGAGATCGTCCTGCGGCCGAATGACCGAGGAGAAGGAGGCCGGATCAAGTCCGGAGGAGGTCTTGGGTTCAGTAGATTGTGCCATGCCACAAGCCTAGCCATCTTTGATGACATGCCATGCCCTGGGTTGCCGGGATCGGCGAATCGGCGAACCATCCGCCGAAGGGGAAAAGCCGCGATTGCCTCCTTGGTGATTTAAACTTGACAGACGGTAACAGGACGGCCGCTCGGCCGCCTTGAGCGAGTGAAAGAGGACGGTATGACGGATCCCATGCAGGGCGGTCAGCCCAATCAGTTCGGCGGTCAGAATTCTGGACAGAATGGCGGCCAATACCAGAATAATTATGGTCAGTACGGGCAATACCCCGGCTATCAGGGGCGCCCGCCACGCATGGATCCATTTTCCATGATCGCCGAAGATCTAGGATTCAGGACCCTGCGGGCCATCCGCATCATCATGGGTGTCATGGGCGTGATCGGAGTCATCCTGGGCCTGGCCCTGCTGCTCAGGCCGGACAAGACCCTGATTGCCGTGACTGTGGTGCTGGGCATTTACTTCATCATCTCCGGCGTGGTCCGTCTGGCCACTTCCATCGTGTCAAAGGGCCTTCCCGGTGGATGGCGGGTGTTGGGTGTCCTCTTTGGCGCCCTGATTGCCGTCGGCGGCATTGTCATCGTCAGGAACACGGCCCTATCCGCTTCAGCGCTGACCCTGCTGGTCACCATCATTGTGGGCATCAGCTGGATCATGGAGGGCGTGATGAGTCTGGCAGCCTCCTGGGGGCTCCCGCATTCAGGCTGGGCCATCTTCTCAGGCGTCGTCTCCATCATCGCCGGGATCATCGTCATGATCTACCCGCTGAGCTCCGTCATCTTCCTGGTCATCTTCAGCGGGTGCGCTCTTCTGGTGCTGGGAGTCGTTTCCATTATCAGGGCCTTCACCTTCGGCCGGAACTGAGAGCCGGACTCGTCCGACTGACCCGATAATACTGAGTGGTAGTACTTGGGCAGGATCCTGAGGGGCGGCACCCGCGGGCACCAATCATGAAAGGACGCAGAGGATGATCGAGCTCAAAACCAAGCAGGAGATCGAACAGATGAAGCCGGCGGGCAGGTTTGTCGGCAGCATCCTCAAGGAGCTCAAGTCCATGAGCAAACCCGGGGTCAACCTGCTGGAGCTGGATGACTACGTCAAGGACAGGATCAACGCCCGCAAGGGAGCCACATCCTGCTACGTGGACTACGCGCCTGACTTCGGCACCGGCCCCTTCGCGCACTACATCTGCCTATCCGTCAATGATGCCGTTCTGCACGGGGTGCCCTATGACTACAACCTCAAGGATGGCGACCTGCTCTCCCTGGATCTGGCCATCAACGTGGACGGCTGGGTGGGCGACTCGGCCATCAGCTTCGTGGTGGGCGAGCATGCCGATCCAGAGGATCTTCGGCTGATTCGAACCACTGAAGAGGCCCTGAAGGCGGGCATCGCCCAGGCCCAGCCCGGTAACCGCTTGGGTGACATCTCCGCTGCAGTCGGTGAGGTTGCCCATGAAAACGGCTACAGCGTCAATCTGGAGTTCGGCGGACACGGGGTAGGGCGGATTATGCATGGTGATCCCCATGTGCCCAACGACGGCACTCCTCATCACGGTTACAAGCTGCGCCCGGGTTTGGTCATTGCCATTGAGCCCTGGTTCCTGGCGACCACCGATCAGATTTACCAGGATCCCAAGGATGGGTGGACCCTCCGTTCTGCAGACGGATCGCGCGGCGCCCACAGCGAGCACACCATCGCCATCACTGAGCAGGGGCCTGTCATCCTGACGACCAGGGACTGAGTTCGAGGCTGTTCGAGGCTGAAGTAGGACTATAAGGGACCCAAGGATGTCCACAATGTGGATGCTCCTGGGTCCCTCTTTGATGCTGGCCCTATTGGATACCTGCACTTTCTTCCCTGGCCTTGTGCCCGCAGGCTGGTGCGGAAATGAAGAGGGCACCGGCTTGGACCTGTGCTTCATTGGTGGAGGTGACGGATTCATGCCTGTGGTTACAAGCCGGTAATCGAAGTCGTGGTTGTTTCTGCTAGCATGTCGGCAATTCCACGCCGGTACAGGTGCCGGTAGCCTGATCCGGCATGGCCGTCGACTCTCACTGGCACCTTACTGGTTGATTAACAGGAGGTGCGTGGTGTCTACTGCACGGTTGTCCATCGATTCCGAACAGGTTGATCTTCCCCTGGTTCGCGCCACCGAAGGGCCCGACGGCATTCTGGTCTCCTCCCTGCGCAACGACGGCTGGGTCACGCTGGATCCCGGCTTCCAGACCACGGCCCAGTGCGTCTCGGGAATCACCTTCATTGACGGCAAGCGGTCCATACTGCGCTACAGGGGCTATGCCATAGAGGATCTGTGCGCCCAGTCCAATTTCCTCGAGGTGGCCTGGTTGCTGTCCCACGGTGAGCTGCCTGATGCCGAGCAGTACCAGCGGTTCCGCAGCCATGTACTGGGTTACACGGTCGTAGGGGAGGACTTCCGCCATCTGCTCTCGTCCTTCCCTCGCCAGGCTCATCCCATGAGTGTGCTGGCCGCTGCGGTCAACGCGCTTGCTGGCTTCCACCCGGACACCTGTGACGTAGACGATCCCGACCAGCTGGATGAGGCCAGCGCCATCATCATGGCCAAGGTGCGCACCATCGTCTCCCTGATTCACCGTCGTCGTCGCGACCAGCCCCTGCTCTACCCGGATAGGACCTGGGGCTATGTGGAGGACTTCCTGCGGATGAGCTTCGCCATGCCTTACCAGCCTTATCAGGCTGATCCTCTCAAGGTGCAGGCCCTGGACAAGCTTCTGATCATCCATGCCGACCATGAGCAGAACTGCTCTACCTCTGTGGTCCGGATTGCCGGATCGGCCCGGGCCAACCTGTATTCGGCAGTGGCTGCAGGTATCAATACCCTGTCAGGCCCCCTGCACGGCGGCGCCAACGAAGCCGTGTTGCGCCAGCTGAAAAGCATACGGGATTCCGGTCTGGGTGTGCGAGGCTATGTGGACCAGGCCAAGAAGGAGGGTCGGAAAATTGCGGGTCTGGGCCACCGGGTCTATAAGTCCTATGACCCGCGCGCGGCCATAGCCAAGCAATGGCTCTACAAGCTCATGGATGAACCCGACCAGAATAAAAATGCCGAGGATGCGGAGCTTTTCGACGTGGCCTTGGAGCTGGAGGATCTGGCCCTGCATGACGACTACTTCGTCGAGCGCCACCTCTATCCCAATGTGGACTTTTACACTGGACTCATCTACCGCGACATAGGCTTCGACCCGGAGATGTTCACCACGCTCTTTGCATTGGGTCGCATCCCCGGATGGATCGCCCAGTACAGGGAGATGCTGGACGATCCAGACACGAAAATCGGTCGTCCCAGGCAGGTCTATACCGGGCAGGGCCCGCGCGACTACCTTCCCATGGAGCAGCGCTGAGTCCGATGACCGACTGGGACTCAGTTGGCGTGCAGCCGCTCATTCAGCTCGATGCCCTTCTTGCGGGGCAGGGCTTTGACCTGGCCGGTGCGGGAGTCGCGGATGAAGAGCAGATGATCCCGTCCGCTCAGTTCCGCTCCTTTGACCACCTGGTCGCCCAGGCCGATTTTGGTGCCGGCGGTGACATAGAGCCCGGCCTCAACCACGCAGTCGTCGCCCAGGGAGATGCCGATGCCGGCGTTGGCTCCCAGCAAGGAGTGCTGACCGATGGAGACCCGATGGCGACCTCCTCCGGACAGGGTGCCCATGATGGAGGCTCCGCCGCCGATGTCCGAACCGTCGCCGACCACAACCCCTTGGGAGATCCGGCCTTCGACCATGGAGTGGCCCAAGGTTCCGGCGTTGAAGTTCACAAAGCCCTCATGCATGACCGTCGTTCCTGGAGCAAGATGGGCGCCGAGCCGAATACGGTCGGCGTTGCCGATGCGTACCCCCTCGGGAACCACGTAATCCACCATGCGGGGGAACTTGTCCACGCTCAGCACTGTTACCTGTGTCACGGGGATGCCCGGCATGGAGCGGCTGGCTGCAGCCATGACCTCTGACCTGCGCAGGGCGAAGTCCTCCACGGCGAAGGGTCCGTAGTTGGTCCAGACCACCGTGGTCAGCTGTTCGAAGATTTCATCAAGGTTCATGCTGTTGGGCGGGGTCAGACGCATGCTGAGCAGATGGAGCCGCAGATAGGCATCGGCGGCATCCGCTATCGGGCCATCCAGATCGGCCACGGTGAAGACCGGCACCCGGCGGATGCCGCGTGCGTCGGGCTGGTTGTGGACTTGGTCACCGAAGTCGTGATTGGGACGGTTCGCCGGGGTCGGCGGTGTCGAGATCTCGGCCTTTGGATACCAGACGTCCAAGGTCCGGCCCTGCTCGTCCTGGCTGGCCAGGCCCCAACCCCATGCGGTGCGTGCTTTACTCATCGTTCCTCCTTCAGGCGGTGCAGTCAATTGATATAAGTTGTCTTACAGAATAAACCGGTCGACGTTCAAACAGACACTATCCGTCCGACAGTTGGGTCTGGATCGTCGCCAGCCAGGTCCCAGCCGATAGGTAAAATTATCAACTATGAGTGCCTACAGTCATGAGCGTGAGCGCCGAGAGCGTCGGCGCCGCAATACGGCCAGAGCGGTCTGCCTGGTCATTGCCGTGGCTTTGCTGGCCAGCCTTGTCATCCCTGCCATCTTCAGCGGCCTTTGACCTGGCCCGTCCGGTCGGCGGGAATCCGGCCGTCACAGGCAAAGGCGGATGGGAATGAAGACAGCGGTCGGCTCGTGTGGAGCCGGTCTGGAAAGCGGTGAGACAGTATGGCAGAGATGGATTTTGCTCAAGCATTGGAGCAGGCCAAGGCCAAGTACGAGATGATTTCCAAGGCGCTGGACCCGGAGGGCCTGCGCTCGCGAATTGCTGATCTGGAGCGTCAGGCCAGTGCGCCTGGACTCTGGGACGATCAGGAGAACGCCCAGAAGGTGACCAGCAGGCTCTCGGCCTTGCAATCCCAGCTCAAGCATTTGGAGTCAGCATCCTCCCGGCTGGACGATGTCCAGGCTCTTGAGGAGCTGGGCCAGGAGGAGCATGATCAGGACACTCTGGTGGAGGCCCGCAAGGAGATCGACTCTTTGAGGTCCGACCTGGCTGACATGGAGATTCAGACCCTGCTGGACGGTGAATACGACGAGCGTGCTGCCGTGGTCACTATCCGCTCGGGGGCCGGCGGAGTGGATGCAGCGGACTGGGCGCAGATGCTCTTGCGAATGTACATGCGGTGGGCTGAGAGGCATGGTTTCTCTACCAAGGTCATGGACACTTCCTACGCGGAGGAGGCCGGTATCAAGTCGGCCACCTTCCAGGTGGACGCCCCCTACGCCTACGGCCGTCTGTCGGTGGAGGGCGGCACCCATCGTCTGGTGCGGATCTCGCCCTTTGACAACCAGGGCAGGCGGCAGACCTCCTTCGCTGCCGTCGAAGTCATCCCCCTGGTGGAGCCCACCGACCACATCGACATCCCAGACTCGGACATCCGAGTGGACACCTACTGCTCCTCCGGCCCGGGCGGCCAAGGAGTCAACACCACCTATTCGGCCGTGCGCATCACTCACCTGCCGACCAACATCGTGGTCACCATGCAGGATGAGCGCAGCCAGATTCAGAACCGTGCGGCTGCCATGGCTGTTCTGCAGTCCCGGCTGCTGGTTTTGCGGCACGAGGAGGAGGCCAAGAAGAAGAAGGAGCTGGCCGGCGACATCAAGGCCAGCTGGGGGGACCAGATGCGTTCCTACGTGCTGCATCCCTACCAGATGGTCAAGGATCTGCGCACCGGATACGAGACCTCCGACACCCAGGGGGTCTTCGACGGTGACATTGACGCCTTTATCGAGGCCGGCATCCGTTGGCGGCACCAGCAGCGGGTCCAGGCTCGCGAGGAGGAAGCCAGTAAGTAGAGCTTCTTCCGGCCGCGATTTGGTCGGTGTTTCATGAGTGAGTAGTGTCAGTCTTCTTGATAGCCTCTGTAGGTGAATACCGAGGAACGGAGTGTCAATGGCGTTGATTTCGCTCAAGGACGTGACCAAAATCTATCCCAAGGGGTCCCGCCCAGCCTTGGATGACATCAGTCTGGATGTCAATCGTGGGGATTTCGTTTTTCTGGTAGGCGCCAGCGGATCGGGCAAGACCACATTGCTGCGCCTGCTCCTTCGTGAGGAGGAGGCTACCGAGGGCGAGATCCGTGTGGCCGGCAACGACCTAAGACGTCTGCGCAACCGCGAGATCCCAGGGTATCGGCGCTCCATCGGTTTCGTTTTTCAGGATTACAAACTGCTCAACAACAAGACCGTATGGCAGAACGTAGCCTTCACGCTGGAGGTCATCGGCGCCCGTCGGTCCACCATCAAGACTCTGGTGCCGCAGGTGCTCAAGACCGTGGGCTTGACTGGCAAGGAGCACAACTACCCCCATGAGCTTTCCGGCGGTGAGGCTCAGCGAGTGGCTCTGGCCCGGGCCTACGTAAACAACCCGGAAATTCTGCTGGCGGATGAGCCCACTGGCAATCTTGATCCCACCACCTCCCTGGGCATCATGGAGGTCTTGGACGCCATCAACAGGACCGGCACCACCGTGGTCATGGCCACCCACAACGAGGAGATCGTCAACTCCATGCGCAAGCGGGTGGTGGAGTTGCATACGGGTCGGATCATGCGCGACGAAGCCCATGGTTCCTATGATTCTTCGCGATTTTTCCCAGATGCCGAGGTTGCAGCGCGCTCTCATCACGCCATCGGGGATCCAAATGACGGCGATGCGCTGGACCGTGCGCGCGAGGCTGGAGTTGCAGGGCGCCGTCCGGTGCAGATCGTCGTGCAGGATGGGAACAACTCGGCTACCGGGCCCATCGCGGATGGAACCAAGGGGGCCAAGCAGGTAGTCCAGGCGGCAGCACAGGCTGTCAACCAGGGCCAGTATGGCGACGAGGGAATCGCACGTCTAGCCAAGTCCATGCATTCGGGGAGAACCGGACGCTATGGAAAGGTCTTCACCTCGGTGGAGGACACCCTGACCTGGGGCAAGGGTCTGGGCAGTCTTGAATCCGCGCAGGAAGATTCCAATCGGCATGAAGATGCGGCTGTAGGGCAGCCCGATCAAGGGAACGACTCTGGCTCGGATGAGCGATTCCGCAGGCCTGCGACCCATGGCGGCCAGGATCGGTCAGGTCAATCAACTGACGGTTCCGGCCACAGAGGACACGACAAGGCAGTAACTGATCGTGATGAGTCTGCGAAACAGCTCCAGGCTGAACATACAGCTTCCCGGAAATCCCGGAAGTCTGCCCCTGATTCCGATGCTGCTCGGCCTAAGCCGACTGCCGAAAGCAGGTTCCAGGAACGGCAGACTGGAGATTCGAACAGTCGGGATCGGGACAAGAACCAAGACGATGACCGCAATCGTGATCGTGGCGAAAAAGCGTCTCAGAAAAACGTCAACGCCAAAGATCGCCAACCGATGAAGAACTCCTATGCCAAGACTTCTGCTTCTGGGCAACAGAGTAAGAGGCCTGATCAGCATTCGAGGTCTGATGGTTCCGGCCCAGCGGAATCGACCGGCAAATCCGGTCAGACTGCAGGCCAGATGAAGCAGGACGTCGCGAAATCCTCAAAACAGACCTCCAATAAGAGCAGGGCCAATAAAAAGGTATCAATGGGCGAGAATCATCATGGTGTCGAGTCCATGGGGGCCCCACCGGCACCTCCTGCACCGCCTGAAGCCCCCAAGCAATCAAGGAAGTCCCAACGAGATGATGATGCATCGGCTCGGGATGAGCAAGATGACGAGAAGAAGGCGGCACGATGAGACTGCGGTTCATCCTTTCCAGCACCTGGGACAACCTGCGTCGCAACGGGTCCATGATTCTCTCGGTCATGCTGGTCACCTTCATCTCTTTCCTGTTCATAGGCGCCTCAGGCCTCATGCAGGCTCAGATCAGCAAAGCTAAGGGAGACTGGTACGACCAGGTGGAGGTAGTGGTCTGGCTCTGCCCGGATGGCACCAGCCAGGCGGCTTCATGCGCGACCGGCAAGGCACCCACCAACGACGAGATCGTCAAGCTGGAGAACACCATCAATACCGAGTTGCGCGACTCCGTAGCCAAGATCACCTACCAGAGCCGTGAGGACTTCTTCAAGAACACCTTCCTCAAGCAGTACCCTGAAGGCACTTATGAGGGAAGGACCATGACTGCGGCAGATATGCAGGCCTCCCTGCGTCTAAAGCTCAAGGATCCGACCAAGTACCAGGTGGTCTCCGAGGTGTTGTCCGGACGCGATGGGGTGGAGGAGGTCTCCGATCAGCGTCAGATATTCGACCCGGTCTTCAAAATCCTCAATAGAGCCACAGCGGTCACCTTGGTCCTTGCTGTGGTCATGGTGATTGTGGCTATTCTGCTGACCGGCACCACCATCAGGATGAGTGCCGCCTCCCGTCGAAACGAGACGGAGATCATGAGACTGGTGGGAGCATCCAACTGGACCATCAGGTTGCCTTTCATCCTGGAGGGGGTGGTGGCATCCTTGCTGGGTTCTCTTCTGGCTGTCGGCGCTTTGAGCGCCATCGTCAAACTTTTCATCACGGATTGGCTGGCCCAGACGGTCCAGTGGATGCCCTACGTGGACCAGTCCACAGTCCTGCTCATGGCTCCGGTGCTGATCCTAGGGGCCATGCTGTTGTCCGCATTGGCCTCTTCCATCTCCCTGCGGAGGTACCTGCGAACCTGATCCGCAGCGACGGGCCGACCGACCTTATGGGCACGAGCTCTGCCATAATGATGACTAGCATGGATGAGTGATAGTGAGGACTTGACCATGAATCGCACGAAACATTTGGAAGCCATCTGTGGCCTGGTGGGGTCGTTGGCCATGATGTTTGGGGGAGGAATACTGGGATTGACAGTGGCCCCCGCACCGGCGCAGGCTGATTGGAGCAGCTATCAACAAAAGGTACAGAACCATGAGGCCCTGAAGAGCAAGCTGGCGGGTGTCAGCAACGAACTGGCTAACCAAATTTTGAGTCTCAACGATTTGACCGCCAACCAGATTCCGGCTGCGCAGCAGAAGGCTGTCGAAGCCCAGCAGCAGGCCGAGCAAGCAGACAGCCTGGTTCAGGCCACCAACGATCGTCTGCAGGCGGCCCGGAAGGATCGAGCCGACTTGGAGACCAAGATCCGTCAGACTGGCATTGACTATGACGACGCCAAGGCTGGTGTGGCGCAGATGGCAAGAAAGAGCTTCCGCGGCTCTGAGGTCTCCCAGGTCATGGACGTGGTGACTAAGTCTTCCAGTACCAAGGACTTTGTGGACAAGATGCAGGCTGATGCGGCCGTGACCCGGTCCGAGGCCAACGCCGCCAATGATGCCGCCAACACACTCAATTCCTCTATGAACCGTAAGCAGCGCCTGGAAGCCATTGAGGAGCAGATCAGCACCTTGAAGGCCAAGGCCGACCAGCAGCAGGCGGCAGCCCAGCAGGCTGCAGCCGAGGCACAGGCCAAGCAGGACAGCCTGCAGGCCTTGCGCGACCAAGGAACCGCAGCACGCAAGCGGCTGGAGGGTCAAAAGGCTGCCCTGACCACGCAGTCGGCCCGTGAGGCCGCTGATATTGTGGCCACCGAGTCTATGATTGATTCCTTGAACACGGGCAATGCTGGCGGCGGTGCTGATCCCCATGCCGGCGGCGCCCAGCAGATCGGCGGAGGCGGATCCGCACCATCGCCGGCTCCGCGGCCTTCTCAGCCGAGCAACGGGGGCGGTGGAGGTGCTTCCGGCATGAACTATGGGGTACCCGGTAATTGCCCTGAGGGCTCGGGGTTCTGCTATGGCCATCCCACCGGCAACTCGGTGGGCGGCAGTGCCTATCCTGCTCGTCAGTGCACGCTCTGGGCATACATCCGTCGCTCGCAGCTGTCCCTGCCTGTGGGATCCTATATGGGAAACGGGGCTGATTGGGCTAATACGGCACGTAGTCTGGGCTACCTGGTCAACAACACTCCGCATGTGGGCGCCGCCATGGTCTTCGCCCGTGGCCAGCGGGTCGGTTCCTGGAATGCGGACTGGACCTATGGTCACGTGGCTGTGGTCGAGCGGGTCAATGCAGATGGATCGGTGCTCATCTCCCAAGGAGGTACCGGCTTCGCATCCTTCCCCGCTTATGAGACGGTCTATGGGGCCGGCAACTACCAATACATTCATTACTGATGTCGTTGCGGGCCAGGTCCGCCGCTTGGGACGTTACTATCGCTGTCCGGAGTGCCAGGTAGCCTCCTTGGCGCGATCAAGAGGAGGATATTATGGCTAAGGAAACCGGTACATCCATGATCGCCCAGAACCGCAGGGCCCGTCATGACTACCAGATCGAGGACCGGTACGAGGCCGGCATCGCGCTGACCGGGACTGAGGTCAAGTCCCTGCGCGAGGGGCGTGCCTCCCTGGCCGAGTCTTTCGTCAGCATTGACAGGCGGCACGAGGTCTGGTTGGAGAACGCCAATATCCCTGAATACCTCAATGGCACATGGAACAACCACGCACCCAAGCGCAAACGCAAGCTGCTCCTCCATGCCAAGCAGATCTTTCGCCTGGAGCGGCAGATTCAGGCCAAGGGCTACACGATCGTCCCCTTGAGCATGTACTTCAAGGATGGCAGAGTCAAGGTGGAGATTGCCGTGGCACGAGGCAAGCGCGAGTATGACAAGCGCCAGTCTCTGCGGGAGGAGCAGGACCGCCGCGAGGCTCAACGGGCCATGCGCTACCGCAACCGGCGAGGCTGAGCTTCAGGTTTAGTCTCTTCTTGATTTTCAGATAAATCTACTGAATTTTCCCGGTCTCATAACAACCGACAGTCGTCTGCTGAGAGCTTCCCGTTCTATGCAGATCCGACACGCCCGGGGCCGATGTCGATAAGCAGCCCTCGATGGCGCCTTTGGCTTGTTACAGAGCCAAAACATCAGAGTATGTAGTTTTCAAAAACGGAGCAAGTCTTCATCTGTATGCATAAAAATACAAATGTGTGCATAATAGTGCGTGTCAATCAAGGGCAATGAGGGGTCGCTTCGGGGCGGTCCGGAAGAGGAGAAGACATGGGCAAGATCAAGGCGGTGTTGGCGGCGGCTCTGAGTGTCACCCTGCTGGCCTCCATCGGGGCCTGCGGAACCACCGACGAGGCGGACACCAGTAGTGCATCGGGCAAGGCCACCACCAGCTCACATCCAGCGGCTTTTGACGTCAGCGGCATCAAGAAGGATCCTGCCATTGCGGCCAAGGTGCCTGAGTCGGTTTCCAAGGACGGTAAGCTGACCGTGGGCATGGAGACCTCATATGCGCCTGGCGAGTTCATGAATGAGGACGGAAAGACCCCCATTGGCTATGACGTGGACCTATCGAACGCCATTGCGAAGGTCATGGGGCTCAAGGGGGAGATGGTCAGCGCCTCCTTCGATACCATCATCCCAGCCATCGGCAGCAAGTATGATGCTGGCATCTCCAGCTTCACCATCACCAAGGAGCGGATGCAGTCGGTCGACTTCGTCACCACTTTCAAGGCGGGTACGGCCTTTGCCGTCAAGAAGGGCAACCCCTCAAAGATCAATCCCGACGGCATCTGCGGCGTCAAGGTCGGAGTACAGACTGGGACCATCGAAGAGCAGCAGGCTGCCGACAAGATCTCGGCCGAGTGCAAGGCCAAGGGCAAGAAGCCGGTGGATGTTCAGTCTTACAAGCAGCAGACTGATGCCGCCACGGCAGTGGTCAACGGCAAGATCGACGTTTTCTACGCCGACTCCCAGGTGACCGGGTATGCCATCAAGCAGACCGATGGACAGCTGGAGAAGCTGGGCAAGGATACCGACATCGTCCTTCAAGGCGCCGCACTGAAGAAGGGCAGCGGCATGGCCGAGGCCACCCAGGCGGCTCTTCAGAAGCTGATCGACGACGGCATCTATGTCAAGATCCTCAAGAATTGGGGCGTTCAGAGCGGCGCAGTCGAGAAGGCTGAGATCAACCCTGCGGTCTCTGATTGAGGCAAGGCCAGGTGGTTCGGCTAGGCTAGGCCTGAATAGGTTCATCGGTGCGGAAGGAAGCAGGAGATGCATACCAAGAAGGGGACGGACCAGATTCAGATCCCCGGGAGAATACATGCCAGGCCGGTGCGCAAGCCAGGGCCTATCGTGGCTGCGGTCATCGTAGCCATTTTCGTGGCCATGCTGATCCACGGCATGGTGACCAATCCCAATTTTGATTGGCCCACGGTCTGGAAGTATCTTTTCAACGAGCACGTCCTTGACGGCATCAAGTGGACCCTTCTGCTGACCGTCTACGCCATGGTCCTGGCTACAATCCTGGCCATCATCCTGGCGGTCATGCGCAAATCATCCAATCCGGTGCTGCGCTGGGTCAGCTGGTTCTTCATCTGGTTCTTCCGCGGCACTCCTGTGTACACCCAGCTGGTCTTCTGGGGCCTGCTTTCCGTATTGATTCCTAAGCTGGCCGTCGGCATCCCCTTCGGGCCTGAATTCTGGAGCATCGACACCAAGACCGTGCTGAACGCCACCGTGGCTACGGTTCTGGGCTTGGGGCTCAACGAGGCCGCCTATCTTTCCGAGATTGTCCGTGCCGGCATCGAGGCTGTGGATCCCGGCCAGGAGGAGGCAGCCAAGGCTCTGGGCATGCCCCCGTCCATGATCATGCGGCGGATCGTCCTGCCTCAGGCCATGCGCATCATTGTGCCGCCTACCGGCAATGAGACCATTGGCATGCTTAAGACCACATCCTTGGCTCTTGCCGTGCCCTTCACCCTGGAGCTCCAGTTCGCCACCAACGCCATTGCCAACCGTATCTACAAGACCATCCCGCTGTTGATTGTGGCCTGCATCTGGTACCTGGTCATCACCTCCGTTCTGATGGTCATCCAGGCTCAGCTGGAGAAACACTTCGGCAAGGGTTTCGACTCGCGTCCCCTGGCTGGGTCAGAGGCCAAGGGCGGCAAGGATGGCGATGACCCGCAGACCCGTCAGGAGACCGACAAGGTCAACAAGGTCATGATGGCCGGACTGAACGCCTGAGGGCAGAAGGAGAATCATGGACGAGGACAGGCAGACCAGGAAAGACGGTCAAAGCGGTAAGGATCCGGCCATCGTCATCAGGAATGTGCACAAGGTATTCGGCGACCAGCATGTGCTGCGGGGAATCAACCTGGAGGTCATGCCCGGCACGGTAACGGCTGTTCTAGGACCTTCCGGCTCAGGCAAGTCAACCTTGTTGCGGCTGATCAACCAGTTGGAGACCCGTACAGCCGGCGAAATCTACGTGGACGGCGAACTGACCGGTTACCGGAAGGTCGACACCGGCAAGGGTCCAGTGCTGCAGACCCTGGATGATAAGGCCATTGCCAGGCAGCGCTCCAAGATCGGCATGGTCTTCCAGCGTTTCAACCTCTTCCCCCACATGACTGCCTTGGAGAACGTCATGGAGGCGCCGGTCCATGTGGGTAGGGTTCCCAAGACCGATGCCCGCAAGGAGGCTCAGGCCCAGCTGGAACGTGTAGGGCTCGAGGACAGGATGGACTACTATCCCGCTCAGCTCTCCGGCGGCCAGCAGCAGCGTGTGGCCATCGCACGAGCCTTGGCCATGCACCCTGACATCATGCTCTTTGACGAGCCCACCTCAGCCCTGGATCCAGAGCTGGTGGGGGAGGTTCTAGGGGTCATGCGGCAGGTTGCTCAACAGGGTATGACCATGGTGGTGGTCACCCATGAGATGGGCTTCGCCCGCGAGGTGGCCGAGCAGATCGTTTTCATGGACCAGGGTGTCGTGGTGGAACAGGGAGGCCCTGACATCATCGACCATCCTCGCACCGAGCGGTTCACTGAGTTCCTGCATACCGTGCTCTAGAAGCAGCCACTGTTCAGGTTGTAGAAATTCCGGCAAGAAGCCTTCTGGATGGTCGGCGGCCGAGCTCCCATGGCTAGACTGGGGCCCATGTGCGGAATCGTCGGTTATGCGGGATCAGTACGGACGGCCTGTGGCAGGCCCTTGGAGGTCTGCCTCAAGGGTCTGGAACGCTTGGAGTACCGTGGTTATGACTCGGCCGGAGTGGCCCTGGCTGCCCCTGGGATGGCGCGGGTGGCCGTGCGCAAGAAGGCCGGGCGCCTGGGCAATCTGGTTGCAGATCTGAAGGCCAAGCCCATGCCCGAGGCCACCGTGGGCATCGGCCACACCCGTTGGGCCACCAATGGCGAACCCACTGACGTCAACGCCCATCCCCACATCAGCCGTGATGGCAAGGTCGCGCTGATCCACAACGGGATCATCGAGAACGCCTCCAGGCTGCGGCTGGACTTGGAGACCGAAGGTTATACTTTCGTGTCCTCCACGGACACCGAGGTGGCTGCCAAGCTTCTGGGCAAGATCGCCCAGGAGATTATCGACGCCACTGGCCAGCCAGACATCTTCGAGGCCATCAGGCGGCTGGCCCGCATGCTCAAAGGGGCTTTCACCATCCTGGCTGTGGATTCACGGCAGCCTGATCTGGTGGTGGGCATCCGACACGATTCACCGCTGGTGGTCGGTCTTGGGGACGGAGAGAACTACCTGGGCTCCGATGTAGCGGCCTTCGTGGCC
This sequence comes from Bifidobacterium polysaccharolyticum, assembly GCF_016101585.1. Lineage (GTDB taxonomy): Bacteria > Actinomycetota > Actinomycetes > Actinomycetales > Bifidobacteriaceae > Bombiscardovia > Bombiscardovia polysaccharolytica. The sequence goes on along the minus strand of NZ_JACFQG010000004.1, from coordinate 224,764 downwards.
TATACCCGTCAGGCTATGGAGTTGGGGCAGGACCAGGCTGTCTGCATCAGTGCGGACCGGGTCTTGGTCACCGACTTCCAGGGGCATCCGGTGGAGCATCCCCGCTGCTATACCATCGACTGGGATGCATCGGCCGCCGAAAAGGGCGGGTGGGACTCCTTCATGGACAAGGAGATCCACGAGGATCCGGCGGCGGTTTCCAACACCCTGCTGGGCCGGTACGACGAGTCGGGCGACCTGGACCTGGATGAGGTCCACATCGACGAGGATGTCTTCCGCCAGATCGACAAGATCATCGTTGTGGCCTGCGGAACAGCCTCCTACGCAGGGCTGGTGGCCAAGTACGCCATCGAGCACTGGGTTCGCATTCCGGTGGAGGTCGAACTGGCCCATGAGTTCCGCTACCGTGATCCCATTCTGACCCAGCGCACCTTGGTCGTGGCCATTTCCCAGTCCGGGGAGACCATGGACACGCTGATGGCGCTTCGGCACGCACGAGAGCAGGGTTCACGGGTCCTGGCCATCTGCAACACCCAGGGATCCACCATCCCCAGGGAGTCCGATGCTGTGCTCTACACGCACGCCGGTCCCGAGGTGGCTGTGGCCTCCACCAAGGCTTTCCTGGCTCAGATTGTGGCGGCCTACCTGCTTGGGCTCTACCTGGCCCAGGTCAAGGGAACCATGTATCGGGACGAGATCCACCAGACCATCGACAATCTCAAGGCCATGCCTGCCAAGATCCAGAAGGTGCTGGACAGTCAGGCCGATGTCATCAACCAGACGGCCCAGCGCATGTCCAAGGCCCGTTCCTTCCTCTTTCTGGGGCGGCATGTGGGTTATCCGGTAGCTCTGGAGGGGGCGCTCAAGCTCAAAGAGATCGCCTACATCTTTACCGAGGGGTTCGCCGCCGGCGAGCTCAAGCATGGGCCCATCGCCCTGGTGGAGCCGGGGGAGCCTGTGGTGGTCATCGTCCCCAGCGCCCGGGGCCGCAATGTGCTGCACGACAAGGTCATCTCGGCCATCGAGGAGGTCAAGGCACGCGGTGCCTTCACCATCGTCGTAGCCGAGGAGGGCGATCCGGATGCCGACCGCTATGCTGATGTGGTCTTTTGGCGTCCGCCATGCCCGACCCTGCTCAGCCCTCTGGTGGATGTGGTTCCCCTGCAGCTGTTCGCTCTGGACATGGCCCGGCTCAAGGGCCTGGATGTGGACAAGCCCCGCAACCTGGCCAAGTCGGTCACTGTGGAATAGAGGTTGTCCATGGTCGTCGGGTCCGAGGAGCGGGGGCATCGGATCGTTCTGGAGGAGCCGCAAATCCCTTTTGAGCCTAAAGTCATCTACGAAGATCGCCGCATCATTGTGGTCGACAAGCCCCACTTCCTAGCTACCATGCCTAGGGGGATGTGGTACGAGGGTACCGTGCTTATTCGAATGCGCCAGCAGTACGGGGAGCCCGACATCATACCTGCCCACAGGCTGGACAGAGCCACCGCAGGTGTGCTGGTCCTGGTGCGCGACCCGGCTGCCAGACGGGCCTATCAGATGCTCTTCCAGGAGCATCGCGTGCGCAAGGTCTACCAGTGCCTGGCGCCGGTACGACCCATACTTCATCCGCGGACCGGTACGGTGCAACACCTGGATCCGCCCAGGGTCTTCCCGCTAGAGCGCCGCTCCAGGGTGATCAAACGCCGAGGGATTCTCCAGGCCTGGGAGGAACGCGGACCTGTCAATGCCATTACCAGGGTCGAGCTGACAGCGGGCCAGGGATGTCTTGCCACCTACACGCTCTACCCGCAGACAGGTAAGACCCATCAGCTTCGCGTGCACATGAACGCCCTAGGCCTGCCCATAGTGGGCGACGATCTTTACCCCAGAATCCAGACCCGGGCCTATGACGACTTCTCCCGACCACTGCAATTGGTAGCCCGTCGCCTGGAGTTCACCGACCCGTTCACCGGGGTTGAGCGCATCTTCACCTCCTCCGTTCCCTTGGAACCTCAGGGAGAGGCCTGAATAGTCAGCCTGGTGGGACATAATGGTCTGGGGATCCCGGAGCCGTGGGACGACGTGGACGCGGCAGGCATCCCCGTCCGAAAATTGAGACGGACCAGGAGGTTCTACCCATGAGCAAACCGACACGGCGGGCCTATCGATGGCCCAAGCATCTCAAGGGTCAGCAGTCCCTCTGGTACGGCTGTGATTACAACCCCGACCAGTGGCCCGAGGATGTTTGGGATGAGGATATCATGCTGATGACCAAGGCAGGGGTCAACGTGGTGGCCCTGGCGGTCTTCTCTTGGTCGCGCATTGAGCCCAGCGAGGGTGTTTTCGACTTCGATTGGTTGGACCGGATCATCGACAAGCTCGGTCGGGCGGGCATCGGGGTCAACCTGGCCTCGGCCACGGCCTCGCCGCCGCTCTGGCTGACCCAGGCCCATCCCGAAGTCCTGCTCAGGGACGAGCGTGGCGACACGGTTTGGCCCGGTGCCCGGCAGCACTGGCGGCCCACCTCGCCGATCTTCCGCTCCTACGCTTTGAAGCTCTGCCGGGCCATGGCCGAGCACTACCGGGACAACCCCTATTTGGTGGCCTGGCATGTGGGCAACGAATATGGCTGCCACAATCGCTTCGACTATTCCGACGATGCCATGAGGGCCTTCCAGCGGTGGTGCCGTCGCCGCTACAAGGATATCGACGCCGTCAACCAAGCCTGGGGGACGGATTTCTGGTCGCAGAGGCTGAGTGATTTCTCGCAGATTCTGCCACCGCGTTTCATCGGCCAGGGGAATTTCCAGAATCCGGGACGCATGCTGGACTTTGAGCGGTTCAGCTCCGATGCCCTCAAGGATTTTTATATGGCCGAGCGTGACACCCTGGCTGAGATCACCCCGGATATACCTTTGACCACCAACTTCATGGTCAGCGCCGGCGGATTCACCCTGGACTACGACGACTGGGGCGACCAGGTGGACTTTGTGGCCAATGACCACTATGCGATGCCGGGCAGGGATCATCTGGAGGAGCTGGCCTATTCTTCCAGCCTGGTGGATGCGATTGCCCGTCGGCGTCCCTGGTGGCTTATGGAGCAGTCCACATCGGCGGTCAACTGGCGGCCGGTCAACCCCCGCAAGGAGCCTGGACAGCTGGAGCGTGATTCCCTGGCTCATCTCGCGTTCGGTGCTGATGCCATCTGTTACTTCCAGTGGAGGCAGTCCCGGGCTGGCGCGGAAAAGTTCCACTCGGCCATGCTGCCTCATGCTGGTGAGGACACGGCGGTCTTCCGGGATGTCTGTCAGCTGGGAGGGGACCTGCAGGGGCTCTCGCAGGCTGGTCTGGCCGGCAGCACGCTGGCCAATGCTCCGGTGGCTCTGGTCTTCGACTATGCAAGCCAGTGGGCCAGCTCTCATACAGCCTCACCCAGCGACAGGGTCGGGCATGGCCAGGAGCCGCCGGTCTGGTACCGGGCCTTTCTGGACAACGCCATCCGTCCTGATGTCCTGCCCGTCAGGGCTACCTGGGAGGAGTATCCGCTTGTGGTCCTGCCGGCCCTCTACCTGATTGATGCCGATCTCTCCAAGCGGTTGCACAAGTATGTACACAGTGGAGGGCGGCTGATCGTCACCTGGGGCAGCGGTATCGCCGACGAGCAGGACCGCGTTTGGACCGGCGGGTATCCGGGGCCCCTTCGGGACCTGCTGGGTCTGTCGGTTGAGGAGTTCGCACCCATGGCTCCCGGCACGCCTGGTCTGTTGGACCATCTGGACCTGACCAACGGGGTTACGGCCCACGACTGGGCCGATGTCATCGGTTACCTGGACAAGGGTACCAAGGTCCTGGCAAGCTACCGGGCGGATCCCTGGACGGGGATGGACGGCATGCCGGCCATGACCGTTCATAACTGGGGTCATGGCAAGGCCGCCTACCTGGGTTGCCGTATGGATGCCCAAGGTCTGGCCAAGGTTATTCCTGCCCTGCTGGAGGCCCTGGATGTCGCCGAAATGAGGTCGGCCCAGGGCGATTCCGATCTGTTGAGAGTTGAGCGAGTCAGCCAGGATGATCGGACGCGCTTCGTCTTTCTGTTCAACCGGACCAGGCATCCGGTGCAGGTTCAGCTGGAGGGCCAGGTTCTGGTGGGCTCACTGGCCAGCATCGACGGGGATGGTCAGCAGGCCAGTCTGCAGGTCAATGGCGCTTTGGTGCAGCGTGTGGTCGGCCATCGGCATTGAGCTGGTGAATCCTGTACATGCCGGCGAATATCAGCTCGGGATCGTAGACCTCGATCAGGTCAGTGTCCTGTGAGAATGTACGGCCCATGCCGCCCGTGGCCACCACGTGAAAGTCCCGGCCTATCTCGCTACGGTATTGGCGGATGATTCGCTCCAAGCCACCGAGGAAGTTGTAGTAGAGTCCGGCCTGCATGGCGGTCCTGGTGCCCGTCGCCCTGATGGTCTGAGGGCGGGTGATCTCCACCTGGGGCAGCTGGGCGGTCTGACCGGCAAGGGCCTGGGCCCCCGAGCGGATGCCAGGCACGATCAGGCCTGAGCGAATGGCGCCCTTGTCATCCACATAGTTGAATGTTGTGGCTGTGCCGAAATCGATGACCAAAACCGGCCCTCCGTAACGGTTGAATGCGCCTACGCAGTCGGCCAAGCAGTCGGCGCCCAGGGAACGCGGGTCGTCCAAACGGATGTTCATGCCTGTCTTCACGCCGGGGCCTACCACCATGGGGTCGATGGAAAAGAAACGGATCAGGCAGGACCTGACGGCATGCATGACCGCAGGAGCCACCGAGGAGATGATGACATCCTGAACATCCGCAGTCTTGTAGCCGGCCAAGGCCATGAGCTGCCCCAGCAGAAGCCCGAACTCGTCGGCCGTGTGGTCGATTCTTGTGGTCAGCCTATAGGAGGCGGCGACCTGGTCGCCCTCCATGAATCCGACCTCGATGTTGGTGTTGCCGATGTCGATGGCCAGCAGCATGTCTCTTCCTCCCTGCCGTCGTCCGGGCGCGTGACGCTTTCCGAATCCATCCTAAGCGCATAAGCCGAGGTGATGGCTTCGGGGAGTATGCTGGTGGGCGGTGATCGACCAGAATGGCGGTCAACCGCATCATAAGGATTCGTCAATGAATGCAGATCGACACGGCACGCATGCTCATGGCAGCGTGACCGCAACAGATACGGATACGGCTCAGGAGCCAGGCCCCAGCACTGACCCCGAACTCAATGCCAGGATCAGGCCCATGAGGTCGGGCGGCAACACCTTGCCCTGGAAGCTGCTCAGTCTCCTGTTGGCCCTGGCCTTGGCTTTCTCCCTGTGGACCGGGCATCGTGGAGCCTCCGGTCAGGCTGGAGGCGGAACCGTGGCCGATACAGTCACGGTGGGGCTCAAGCTGGCTCCCACCAATCTGGACATTCGCAACCAGTCAGGCACGGCGTTGGATCAGCTTTTGATCGGCAACGTCTATCAGGGCCTGGTGTCGCGGGATTCCCGGAATCGGGTGCGTCCGGGGCTGGCCAGGAGCTGGAATGTCTCCGAGGACGGCCTGGTCTACACCTTCCACCTGCATGAGGGCATCCGCTTCTCCAACGGCCATGCTCTTCAGGCGCAGGACGTGGTCGACTCCATTCGTGGGCTCATGGCAGGCCATTATCAGGGCAGCGAGATGCTGGAGGGCTTCCAGGGCGTTCAGGCCACAGATCCGCTGACGGTGCGCCTGGCGCTGTCCAGACCATACCAGGATCTGCTCTGGCAGCTGAGCGGCCGGGCTGGTCTGGTCTTTGACCGGCGGGCCGATTATGACATGAAGACCCAGGCCGTGGGATCCGGCCCATACCTGCTGGAAAGCTTCCGACCAAACGATTCGGTCACGCTCAAGGCCGATCCTCACTATTGGGGCAGCGACAAGCCTAAGACGCCAACCATCGTCATCCGCTACCTCAATGACGACAACGCCGCCGTCAACGCCCTGCGCAGCGGGGATGTGCAGGTGCTGGCTCCTGTCACCGAGAACCTGGCCAGCCCATTCCGCAACAGCCCCGACTTCCAGGTCAAGGCGGGCGACGACACCGACAAGTACGTCCTAGCCATGAATGGCAAGGGTGCCGCTACATCCGACCCGCGGGTACGTCAGGCCATCCGCCATGCCATTGACCATCGGCAGCTGATTGCCTCCCGAGGCGGATCGGACAGGGCCTTGGGCGGACCCATACCCTCTCTGGATCCCGGCTATCAGGATTTGACCGGTCTTTACCCCCACGATCCGGAGCAGGCACGGAGGCTCCTGGCCCAGGCTGGGTATGGTCCCGACCACCGTCTCAGGCTGCGGTTGACCTACGCCAACACCTACGGCAGCGAGTTGGGTGATCAGCTGCGCTCGCAGCTGCGCCAGGTGGGCATTGACCTGGATGTGAGGGTGGTGGAGTTTTCGGTATGGCTGCAGGACGTACATGCCAACAAGGACTATGACCTGTCTCTGGTGGATCATGGCGAGAGTCACGATTTCCATCAGTGGGCCAATCCTGGCTACTACTACAACTATGACAATCGTCAGGTCCAAGAGCTCTACCAGAAGGCCATGGTCACGACCTCCGCCGATGATTCCAACAGGCTCCTAGCTCAGGCCGCCCGTATTGTCAGCAGCGATGCGGCGGCGGACTGGCTCTTCAACTACCGGGTGACCACGGCCTGGCGGACAGGGTTGGAGGGCTTCCCGGTCGATCTGAACCAGTCCCTCATGCCCCTGTCCGACGTGACTTATAGGCGGGGATGACCATGGTCAGATTCCTGATGCGGCGTCTGGTGCTCTTCGTTTTGGCGTTGATGGGCATCTCCCTGCTGATCTTCCTGGCCCTGCGCATCTTGCCCGGGGATGTGGCCGCCGTCATGGCCGGACTGGATGCCCCGCCCGAGCGTGTCGACCGGCTCCGTCGGCAGATGGGTCTGGACCGCTCCTACCCAAGGCAGTATCTGGATTGGATCAGCGACTTTCTGAAAGGGGACCTGGGCAGGTCCATTCTGACCAACCGTTCCATCGCCTCCCAGGTGGGCATCCGGGCCCAGATCACCTTCCCGCTGATTCTTTTGGGCCTGTGTGTGGCTCTGCTGCTGGGCATTCCCCTGGGCTGTGCGGCGGCTCTGGCGCGCTCGCCACGGATGCAGTCCTTCAGCCACATGGTAGCCATCGTAGGTGGATCCGTGCCGGCCCTCTGGTCAGGACTGCTTCTGATCATGCTCTTCGCCAAGGGGAGTGGTCTGGTTGGCCTGCTGCCCTCCCAGGGCTTCCCTGCTCTCGGCTGGGCTCGGCCGGGGCAGGCCCTGGCGTGCTTGATTCTGCCTGCTCTGTCCACCGGCATCATCGTAGGCGCCGGCATCATGCGATATACCCGCTCTTTGTTAGGCGACATGCTCTCTTCGGGGTATGTGGACATGGGCATGGCCTGCGGGATGACTCGGACCCAGGCTGCTCTACGGATCGGTCTGCGGCTGGCCTCTCCTCAGCTGGTTTCGGTGGTCGGGCTGACCATGGCTGAGATGATTACGGGTGTCATGGTCAGCGAGAACCTGTTCGCCCTTCCGGGACTGGGCTCCATGCTGATCACCGATGTGGGCAACCGGGATCTTCCGGCCGTTCAGTCCGAGCTGCTTCTTCTGGCAGCTTTCTTCCTCTTCCTGGGACTGCTGGTGGACGTTATCCATAGGCTGATCGATCCGCGTTTTCGAGGTGCGGCCAGGCAGGAGGCGGCTGACTGATGAGCTGGGAGCATGCAGACAGGCCTCGTTTGGGATCGAGAGCAGCCTTTCCCGGCCGACTGGGATTTTTCGGACGGATGCGGGTGGTGCTGGCCAGCATGTGGCGCAAGGCGTCAGGGCGATACTCGCTGATTGTTCTGGCCATTTGGATCTTGGTCTCCCTGGTCTCCAGGTTCTGGACCCCGGTCCCTATTTGGACCACCGACGGGTACCGGATCTGGCAGGCACCCAGCCGCGTCCACCTTCTGGGTACGGACGGCACCGGGGCAGACATTCTCTCCTGGCTGATGGCCGGGTCAGCCACCAACCTCGTCATCAGTCTTCTGGCGGTCGTCCTGTCAGGCGTATTGGGACTCCTTCTGGTCATGGCTATGGTCTCGCGCCGTTCAGGAGTATCGCAGACGGTCGTAGTCCTGGTCGACGCTCTGATTTCCCTGCCCACAGTTCTGCTGGCCCTGATCCTGGCTGTCCCCCTGGGTCCCAGCATTGCCGTGGTCGTCGTAGCCTGCGGATTCGGTTACGGACTCAACCTGGCCCGGATCGTACGGCCTCAGGCGCTCCTGGCGGCAGAGTCGGACTACGTTCAAGCTGCCCGGAACAGCGGGGTCGGGTCCTTCAGAATATTCTGCACCCACCTGGTGTCCAATGTCGTTCCTGTCCTGTGCGTGCAGCTTTCCATGTCGGCGGGTACCTCCGTTCTGGCTGAGGCAGGGTTGACCTACCTGGGGGTGGGCGTTCCCTCTGGCCTGCCCTCCTGGGGTCATTCGCTGACTACCTCGGTCAAGTTCATCAACGTCTTTCCGTTGACCGTGCTCTGGCCCGGCTTGGTGGTCACCATGGTTGTGGTGGCGCTGAACCTGTTCGGTGATGCCCTGCGTGATGCCATCGATCCGGTTACTAACCCCACTCTCAGAGCAGCCGTGGCTGCCGCTGGACGATCCGCTCTCCCGTCTGAGGAGCGCCAGGAGATGTCTGCACAATTAGATGACTCCGGTCGTCATGTCGAGAATGCAATCCATGCAGGCGAGGGAGGTCGATGATGTCCCTGAGTATTGACGGCCTGAGCCTGTCCATCAATGGACGCACCATTCTTGACCAGGTGGACCTCAAGGTGGCAGACGGCCAAAGGGTCGGCCTGATCGGCTCCTCTGGCTCCGGAAAGTCGATGATAGCCCGCAGCGTTCTGGGCACCGCACCGCTGACGGCCTCCCTGTCGGGATCCATTCTGGTGGACGGGTTTCAGATTCTCGGTTCGGATGACCGGTCCCTGGCGGACCTTCGCGGTTCCCGGATGGGCATGATCTTTCAGAATCCTTCCACGGCCCTGAACCCGGTCAAGAAAATTTACAGTCAGGTCGAGCTGCCTCTCCGTCGCCACTACCGTCTGAGCGCCCAGGAAAGGCGCAGACGAGTCATGGAGATATTGTCCCAGGTCGGGTTGGATGCGGAACTGGCCGGCTCCTATCCACATGAGCTGTCCGGGGGTCAACAGCAGCGGGCGGCCATAGCTACAGCCCTGGTCACCAAGCCCAGACTGATCCTGGCGGACGAGCCGACCACGGCCCTGGATGCCATCACCCAGCGGCAGATTGTGGACCTGTTGGTCTCGCTGGTTGATCAGAGTGGGGCCTCCCTGCTGTTCATCACCCATGATTTCTCCGTCCTGGCCCGGGTTGCTGATTACTGTTACATCCTTGACGCGGGCCGAGTGGTGGAAAGCGGACAAACGCAGAGCATTCTGCGCAATCCATCCAGTCCACAGGGCAGGACTTTAGTGACAGCGGCCAAGGAGTTGACGCTGAGCGCAGATGGAGGCAAGCATGAGGACGACTGACGATGCGCATGCCGATCCGATCCTGACCGGGAAGGGCCTGATCAAGGTCTATGCCTCCAACGGCAGCGGCATGGCTCGAAAGGCTGCGGTTGACGGAATCGATGTCTCCCTCCAGCCGGGGGAGTGCTTGGCGATTATAGGGGAGTCTGGTTCGGGGAAAACCACACTTTCCCGTCTGCTTTTGGGTCAGTTGAGGCCTGATGCCGGACAGGTGACATATCAGGGCAGGCCAGTTCTGCATGGTTCTCCGGCCGCCAAGGCGCTTGCCCGGGACTCTGCTCTGGTCTTCCAGAACCCTTTTGTCTCCTTGGACCCTCGGTGGACCATCGGCCGGTCGGTCGCCGAGCCTCTTTTGGCTGCCAAGCGCAGGGAGAGTGGGCGCGTATGGTATCGATATCAGAAGGAGCGAGACCTTGCTGATCAGGTGGCCGAGGCGCTGTCAGAGGTTCAACTTGATCCGGACAGGATCATGACGGCTTATCCTTCTGATCTATCAGGTGGCCAGGCCCAGCGGGCGGCCATAGCCCGGGCCCTGGTCGTCAAGCCCCGGATACTCTTGGCCGATGAGCCTATGAGCGCCATCGACGTCTCAGCACGCGTGGGGATTCTCCATACCCTTCAATCCATCATGGCCCAGTCAAGACAGCAAAGCGATTCGTCAAGCGGGATGTCCATGATCATCATCTCCCATGATTTGGGCGTGGTCCAGCACATCGCGGACAGGGTCATGGTGCTCAGCCAGGGGAAGGTGGTGGAGGAGGGGCCTGTGAGGACCATCCTCGATCACCCAAATCAGCCCTATACCCGTCAGCTACTGGCAGCTGCAACCCTCTAGGTAATGGGGCTCGTCCGGCATCCCGGCCAGGCAGAATTACATGAGGACATGCCCGTCCTTGCCGGAACGAAAGAGGGCGGCAAAAGCATACGTGCTGAGCAAGCGGGCAGATTAAAGCTGCACATGATTTGACGGTTGGGAAAGCAAATTGTAGACTGTTGGTTAGTTACTCAAGTAACTAAGTAATAAACAGTAGTAAGGGTCCTAACTCGACGCCCTGATTCAAGGCAGACAAGGCGGTCAAACGATGGCGATCGAAATACCGGATGGTCGGCCCGTTTTCGTGAAGGTGGCGGACAGGTTGGCCGAAGCCATAGCCGAGGGTTTGGTTGCCGATGGTGAAAGGATTCCCAGCACCACGGAAATCTCGACCGCTTACCAGATCAACCCGGCAACCGTCCTCAAGGGGATGAACCTGCTGGTCGACCGGGGTCTTCTGGAGAAACGGCGGGGGCTGGGCATGTTTGTCACTGCCGGTGCGGGCCGAAGCGTTCGTGAGCGTCGCAGGAGTGAACTCCTGAACGGAAGGTTTCAGGATCTGGTCGAAGAAGCCAAGTCTCTGGACGTATCCCGTGAGGACCTGGACGCCATCATAGAAAGGGTCTACCAATGAGTCTGACAGTTTCCAAGGTGGACAAATCGTACGGAAAGCTGAAGGCCCTGGATGAGATCTCGCTCTGCTTTGAGCCCGGCAATATATACGGACTCTTCGGGCGGAACGGGGCCGGCAAGTCCACCCTGTGCAATCTGATGACAGGCAGGATACTTCCTGACCATGGGCTGGTCCACTTGGACGGAAGCGGGCTGGTCAGCGACTCAAGAATTGTTCGCCGCGTGGCCTTGGTCAACGAAACCTGGCCGTATCCATCCCGACGGCACATTAGGCAGGCATTTGCCATGGCCGAGGGGTTTTACGGTGATTTTGACTGGCACTTGGCTGAGAGTATTCTTAAAAGCTTCGCATTGAGGCTGACTGACACTTTTGCCTCCCTTTCCACAGGGCAGCGTCAGGTGGTCAAGGACATCATCGGACTCTGCCTGCCTGTGGAATACCTCATTCTGGATGAACCCACGACAGGAATGGATGCGGCAGCCAGGGAGAGGATCTACTCCTTCCTTCTGGAGGCCTATCAGCGCCGTGGACCGACCATGATCATCGCTACACATATCATCAACGAGGTCAGCCAGCTCATCTCCCGCGCCACAATCATCCACCAGGGGCGGGTCCTGCGATCTATCAGCGTGGATGATCTGTCAGCCCTGGGGAACACTGTCACTGGACGTCCGCGTGATGTAGAGGGCTACCTTGCCCAGGGCGACCCGCAGCTGCTGAGCAGGCAGCGCATCGGCGACCTGCTGCGCGTCAGCTTCGAGGGGCCGGTGCCCGACGAGCAGCCCAAGGGGCTTATTGTCGCCCCCATGGATCTGCAGACCTACTTCGTCCAGATTACGGAAGGTGCGACACAATGAATAACATGCAAGTTGCAGAGGCAGTGCGGACGAAGACCAAGTCAGGGCCAGACAGGCCCGACATCGGTGCGGGACCGGCTGAAGGATGGGCCCGAATCAAGCGCTTCCTGTCGCCTGCGGTGCAGACCCGGATGGCCCTGCGCGTACAGGTGATGCCGAGGCTGATCGTCTTTTTGATTTGGGCTCTCGTCCTCGCTCTGGGAGTTGTGGGGTTCATTCCCCTAAGCTCCGGCTTCACCGGTCTGTTCACCGAGATGGTGTTCATGGCCACCGCCCTTGTCTGCTCACTGACGACTTTCCGGCCCCTGATCTCCAACGCCGTGACCCGGTCCACGATCGCTTGGACCCAGATCATCTCCAATGTGTTCATGGCCCTAGCGACAGCTACTTTCATGATTGGGGTCGCCATTATCAGTAGCCTGGGCCAAATCGGATGGATGCCCTTTACGGAAAGTTACCAAAGGTTTCTCGTGCAGGGCTGCTCACCTTGGAGGCTCACTCTTGATCCCTGGAGTGTTTCATGCTTTAACCGGTCGTATGACCAGCAGCCGTCCCGTTGGCTGGCTCTGGCGTTGCATGTCTTCATGGTGCAGGTAGCCTTCGTTCTTCTTGGCCAGGTGCTGGGTGACCTAGCTGCCCGTCTTGATCGAAAAGGCAGATGCCTGTTGCTGGCAGGGCTGTTGATCTGTGTTGGTCTCTGGTATTCGATTTCCGGCTGGAATTTCTGGGGGTGGCAGCAAACGGCGGTTCAGATGATCAACCTTATGCGCGGCCATTGGATGTACAAGACCTTAAGCCCCTTCATGAATGTTGACTTATGGGGATACGTCACCGTGTATTTACTCTGGCCCCAAGTGGTCTTCACATTAGTCTTCTCCGCCATATGCATCCTGTTCAGCTACTGGCTCACCAGCCGTCGGCAGCTACCAGCTATCCAGGGGATCAGCATTCTGGGTTAGTGGCAGGATAGCTAAGAATTCCAGCGACGATTGACCACATGGTCGTTCGCCCACTGCTTGACTCCTGCCGGGGCAATAGACTGGGGAATCATGGTGGACATCCAGGATGCAGGGCAGGCGCTGAAGCGGTATTTCGGATATGAGTCTTTTCGCCCGGGTCAGGAGGATCTGGTCAAGGCCATCCTGAACGGGCAGGATTGCTTGGGTGTTATGCCGACCGGTGCCGGCAAGTCCATCTGCTATCAGATTCCTGCCACCCTTCTGGACGGTTTGACCATCGTCATCTCTCCCTTGGTCTCCCTGATGAAGGACCAGGTGGATGGGCTGGAGGATGCCGGCATCCAGGCCTCATTCGTCAATTCCACCCAGGACATGGATGAGCAGTCCCTGGCCCTGGCTCAGGCTGCCCAGGGACGCAGCAAAATCCTCTACGTGGCCCCCGAGCGGCTGGATGCCCCCAGATTCAGGGAATTCGCCCAGCATACGAGGATCTCCCTGCTCGCTGTGGACGAAGCCCATTGCGTATCCCAGTGGGGTCAGGACTTCCGCCCTGCCTACTTGGGTATCGGGGACTTCATAAGATCCCTGCCTAACCGGCCCACGGTGGCAGCCTTCACTGCTACGGCGACCGAGAAGGTCCGGCGCGACATCGTATACATGTTGGGCTTGGACGACCCCTACGTGGCGGTGACGGGATTCGACAGGCCCAACCTCTTCTTTGACGTGATCAAACTGGAGAGCAGATACAAGAATCGCTGGGTGGTCCAATACGCCCTGAAGCATGGAGGCGATTCGGGCATCGTCTACTGCGCCACCCGCAAGGAGACCGAAGCTCTGGCCGATGATCTGACCAAGGCTGGTGTAAGCGCTGTCAGCTACCACGCTGGTATGGATGCCCAGGACAGAGAGCAAGCGCAGCGGGACTTCGTCAACGACAAGGTGCAGGTGGTCGTGGCCACCAATGCCTTCGGCATGGGCATTGACAAGTCCAACGTGCGCTATGTCATCCATCACAACATGCCCGAGAGCATCGAGGCCTACTACCAGGAAGCTGGCAGGGCAGGACGTGACGGTGAGCCCGCCCGATGCTCCCTGCTGTGGAACGAGAGCGATATCGTCACTCGCAGGCGCCTTCTGGACATGGACAATGGCAATGACAGACTGACCGGTGAGCAGGCTGAAGCGGTCAGGGCCGAACACCGGCGTCTGCTCAACGTCATGATCGGTTACTGTCGGACCACCGGTTGCCTTCACCGGTACATGCTGCGGTACTTTGGCGAAGAGGTGGACCAGGCTGCCGCGGGTCTTTCGCCTGCGGAGGCCGACAAAGGCAAACCCGTCCCAGTCGGGCATCCCGACACCGTCAGCACCGGCTGCCAGAACTGTTCCAACTGTCTGAGCACCTTCAAAACCATCGATGTCAGCGATGTGGCCCGTGCCATAAGCAGGTGCGTGCATGACGTGAATCAGGGGTTCGGCTCCGGCAAGATCGCCCAGATCCTCCGGGGCTCGCGCTCGCAGGACCTTCTTCGGCGAGGGCTGGATCGGTGCCCCAGCTATGGCGTTCTGGCCCAGATTCCGGAGGCGCGCATTCGCGACGTGCTCAACCAAATGGCCTCGGACGGATATCTGTATATCACCGAAGGACGGCTGCCCATGGTCCATTTCGGACCCAAGGCTGCGCAGACGGTCAGTCCGGACTTTCATTATGAGATCAAACGGACGGAACGCCCGAGTACTTCAGGCAAGGTCTTCGGCGGCGGGTCTTCTTCGACCGTCGATGATGACGGTCTCGAGCACGCCGGCGCAAGCGATGCCAGCCCAGAGGACGAGGAACTTTTCCAGAAGCTGCGAGATTTGCGGACCAGCATAGCCCGCGAGATCGGCAAACCTCCCTATATTGTCTTCTCCGACAAGGCGCTGCGCGATATGTGTCGTCTGCGTCCAGTTGATGATGTGACCTTCCTGGCCGTCAACGGGGTGGGACAGCACAAGCTGGAACAATATGGGCCCCGGTTCATGGGGGTCATCTCCGAATTCTCGGCGGGAAAAGGAGCGAATGTGGTCTTAGGTGCTGCCGGATCTGATAGGTAGGTCCGCCTACCATGAGGTATACATGACTTCATCGCGGCTGCCTTTCAGATTAGGCGCCCGAGAGGAAAGGAAACAACAATGGCTGACAAACCAATCGTAGAGAGCTTCCAGCTGGATCACACCAAGGTCAAGGCGCCCTACGTTCGCCTGATCGACGAGGAGAAGGGCCCTCAGGGAGACATCATCTCCAACTATGATCTACGCCTGGTTCAGCCCAATCAGAACGCCATTCCAACTGCCGGGCTGCACACCATAGAGCATACGATTGCCGTGCTCCTGCGCGAGCGCATCCCTGGCTATATCGACTGCTCGCCTTTTGGCTGCCGGACGGGCTTCCACCTGCTTGCCTGGGGCCGTCATTCGACCGAAGATGTGGCCAAGGCTCTGAAGGAGTCGCTGGAGTTCATTGCCGAAAAGGCCACCTGGGACGACGTGCCAGGCACCGAGATCACCTCCTGCGGCAACTACCGCGACCATTCGCTCTTCTCGGCCAAGCAGTGGAGCCGTGATATTGTCGCTGCCGGCATCAGCTCCGATCCTTACGAGCGCAAGCTGGTCTGAGCGCGGACAGGCAAACAATAGGGCCTGAGGAGGGGGTAGGTTCCTCTTCTCAGGCCCTGTTCGATGAAACAGGTGAAAGCTCAACTACGCAGTATGGTCTCGATCTGTTTCATCTGGTCGTCATCAATCTGCATAGCCGGTTCGCGGATGCGTGTGCTGATGGGCAGACCCTGCAGTCGCACAGCTCCCTTGATGGCCGACACGAACAAATCCGCAGTGTCGTAAATAGCCATCAAGTGGTTGATGCGTCGGGCCTTGTCTAGTGCGGTTTGGTAATCGCCATCTTGATAGGCCTTATGCATGGCAACGAAGGTTTCTGGCTCCACGTTGGTCAGGCCTGATAAAACACCGTTGCCTCCACAGATGCGGTTGACCATATAGTATTCGTCGAATCCTGAGAACACAGAAAACTCAGGGCTGACATGCCGGACTGCCGCAACGACTCGACGTGTGTGGCTGATTGTGTCCACGGTGTCTTTGATGCCAACGATATTCGGGCATTCCTGGGCAAGTCTTGCGACCAGCTCCGGGGAGCAGTCGTTGCCTGTACGGGCAGGGAAGTTGTAGAGGATCACCGGCACAGTCGAGGCATGGGCGATGCTGGTGAAATACCTATAAGCGGTTGGTTCCGAAGGGCCGAAATAATAGGGGCTGACAGCCACCACGGCATCGGCGCCGATTTGTCCGGCAAACTTGGTCAGATCCATGACCCGGTCCATATTCGTGTCGCCAACTCCGACGAATACCTTCATGCGTCCCTGTATATGGTCGACGGCGAATTGCAGGGCCGAGCGCTTCTCTTGGAGATCATAGGCATAAAACTCGCCGATGCTTCCGAACAGGAGCACCCCGTTGATGCCAGCCCGGATTAGATGGTCCAGATGTCGTCCCCACAGGTCGGTGTCGATGACTCCTTGATCGTCGCTGACGGTTATCGACGGGCAGAAAATTCCCTCAAATTTGGCTGATAATGTGCTCATGTTCACCCTTCCGAAGTAAGCGTATCGGTATCGATTCCATAGGCCCTCATGGCATTGTGCTTGAAGAAGTCCTCATCCGGGCCAAAGGTATCCAGCATCAGTTGCCAGTGTTCCCTGAGCGAGGAGTGTACGGTGACTACCGGCCAATTGGAGGCGTAGAGGATCCTGTTCGGGGGAAAGGTGTCCCTGACGAAGGCGACGATGTCGCGATCGACCGGCTGGTCGCCTGACACCTTGATATAGCAGTGCGGCAGGGCCGCCATAGCCCGCATGGCTTTTTTGCAGGCCGGTGACAGGTTGGGCATATTGCCCATATGATCCATGATGACAGTCAGGGAAGGAACCTGAGAGAATGCCTGGGCCATGTCCGGCAGTTCTGCGCCCCTGTTGCATAGCTCGAAGGGCATCCCCTTATCAGCCATGGCGTGGAGCCCGGCGATGAAGGAGGGTTCAAGGCAACGGCCGCGCGGGGCAGAGTCAGTATGCAAGGGCTCTCTGATGCCCGTAGCATTGATAGGTACCCTCATATAGGGCCCTACCTGTGCCCTTAGCATTCGGGCGAGAATTTTCGGGTCATCGTTCTCATAGACCAAGCGGTCCTCTAATAGGGGGTCATCCGAGTCAACTTCCACATAGACTCCGCCCAAAAATTCCAGTCCCAACTGCCCGTACTCGTCTTCCAGCTCATGGAGGGGAAAGCTCCGGTTCAGTGATGGCATTCCTTCCAGCCAAGGCAGATGTTGCCGTTCAAGATTCCACATGTGGAAGTGAGCATCGATGACCTGCAATTGTCGCGTCATCTCAGGCTCCCTGCTCAAGGCATATGTGGCACCCACGAAAGGCATATAAGGCGATGTAGAGGAATCTGGGAGCGGTTACCAGCATGGCGACGGTGGCCTGGGAACCGCCTTTGCTTTGCGTATTTGGATTTTTCATGGCAGAGCTCAATTCAGTGCCCGGTCCAGGTGGACGTATCCGCCATCGACAAACACCCATTGGCCGGTGGTGTGTGATGCGCGATCAGAGAGCAGGAAGGTGGCGGTGTTCCCGATCTCCTCGGGTGTGGTCATGCGATGTTCCAGGGGGATCTTGTCGGTGATGGCTGAAAGACGGGCTTGCTGGGCCTTTTCATCGCCAAACGTCTTGATCCAGTCGGCGTAGAGGGGGGTCCAGCATTCCGAGACCACGATGGCGTTCACTCGTACGTCATCGTGGACCAAGGCTGCGGCCCATTCTCTGGTCAGGCCCAGAACTGCGCCCTTGGCCGCCGCATAGGCGCTGGTCTTGCCCTGACCGGTCACGGCGGTTTTGGAGGTGATGTTGATGACGGATCCGTGGCTTTTCTTCAGATAGGCACAAGAGGCGTGCATGAGTTCGTAGTAGTGGGTGAGATTACCGTGTACGGAACGCTCGAACTCCCGCCAGTCAGTAGTTTCCAAGGCCTTGTTGTCGTTGACTCCAGCGTTGTTGACTATGCCATCGATATGGCCGAATTCCTTGTGCACCTGCTCCACAATGGGGGCTATGCCGTCGGTGTCATTCAGATCCAGAATGAAGGTCCGATAGGTATCGGTATAGGCCTCGATGTCTTTGCAGAACTGGTCCCTGGCTGACTCGTCACGGTCTATGACTGCGGTTATGGCGCCCTCCTGGGCCAGTTGTAGGGCGATGCCCCTGCCGATGCCCTTGAAGCCACCGGTGATGATGAATACCTTGTTCTTGAGATGCAGATCCATGAAAGCTTCTTTGTCTGTATGAATGGATGATTTGCTAGGGCTCCAGCGATTGGGCCTGGTTTTGATTGAGATGACCCGAAGTCACTCCTGGTGGAGGTAGCGCTGCGCAGTCTCAACGGTCATTTCAGCCCCGTTGCCGGGAGCGGTTGGTGCTTGATACATGCCCTGGCTGATACGCACGGGGTTTACGAAATATTCGTGCTGGTTGTCCACGTATTCGATCATTCGGCCCTGCGTGGTGCAGGAGACGGCTGCGTAGTCGAACATGGCGAAGTGACAGACCATCTCGCACAGTCCGACCCCGCCGGCGTGGGGGCAGACTATCTTGTGGAACTTGCGAGCCAGCAGGTATTCCAGAACTATCTCCTGGGGGCCCGCCACTCTGGTGGCGTCGATCTGCATGATACCGAAGGCATTGGCCTGTAGGAATTGCTTGAACATGATGCGGTTCTGCATCTGTTCGCCGGTTGCCACGGGGATAGGATTGATGGCCCTGGCAATGGTTGCGTGGCCGATGATGTCGTCGGGGCTGGTGGGCTCTTCGACCCATGCCAGGTCGAAGTCATGGAAATGGTTGATCCAATCAATGGCTTGCGGGACGTCCCAGACCTGGTTGGCGTCGACGGCCAGACGCACGTCGGGGCCGATGGCATCCCTGGCCAATCCCAGACGGCGTATGTCATCATCGAGGTTCTGGCCTACCTTGAGCTTGATTTGCTTAAAGCCCTTTTCCCTTGTCTCTCGTTTGGCAATTTCCACCATCTTTTCGTCGCTGTAGCCGAGCCAGCCTGGTGCTGTCGAATAACCGGGATATCCGTGCTGGCGAATGTCCTCGATGCGCTCCTGCTTGCCGGATTGCCCATCCTTGAGAATGTCTATGGCCTCCTCGGGACGCAGGGCATCGGAGAGGTATCTGAAGTCCAGGGTGCTGACCAGGTCTTCAGGGTCCATTTCAGCCAGCAGCAACCACAAAGGTTTCCTCGCTCTTTTGGCCTTCATGTCCCAAAGGGCGCTCAGCAGTGCGCCGATGGCCATATGCTCGACTCCCTTTTCGGGTCCCAGCCAGCGCAGCTGCGAGTCATGGACCAGTAGGTCCCAGGCTAGGCCCATGCTGTCCAGCAGACGTTCAACCTCCAGGCCACACAGAGTCTCTCCTATGGAATCTATGGCTCTGCATACAACATCATTGCCTCGTCCGATGGTGAAGACCAGACCGCACCCTTTGATGCCATCGTCAGCCGAGGTGTGTATTTCCACATAGGCGGCCGAATAGTCCGGGTCCTTGTTCATGGCATCCGATCCTGACAAGGTCAGAGAAGTGGGAAAACGAAAGTCATACGTTTTCACCGCAGTGATAGTACTCATCGTGGCTCCTTTGCCAATCTAGTGAACATAGACGTCAGTATAGGCGCAGAAATAGAAATTTGAAAATTAAAAATGTAAAAATTCTAAACTCGACATGAATGTTATCGCCGCTTCATTGGTTACGATTGTTGGGTACTGGAAAGGATGCACATGGCCAGACAGGAACCCGGCAATCCGCACGTTGGCGCTATAGCCGAGCAGCTCGGCATCTCGGCTTCGACCGTTTCCAAGGTGATCAACGGTCGACCGGGCGTGGCGGCAAAAACCCGTCGGAGGGTCGAAAAGGCCTTGGCTGATCAGGGCTATGCACATCCGCTCGTCAGTACCAAAATCGCCCAGACCATTGAACTGGTGGTGGATTATATCGCCAACAATGGCACCATCGAGATGATACGTTATGCCTCGAAGTGGGCTTTGGATGCCGGTCTGGCTCTGACTGTGACGCAGACCGATCACCAGCGGCGTGCCGAAGAATGTCTGAGGGGGATCATTGATCGCAACCCGCTGGGTGTGATTACCCAGATGTCCTCCATAGACCAGAAGGGCAAGAATGTGCTCAAAGCAAGAGGCATTCCCTTGGTGGCGGTCGATCCAGTGGATCTGGTCAACGATGAGGACATGAGCATAACGCTTGACAATTGGACTGGAGGATACCAGGCCGCAAAATGCCTTCTTGATGCCGGGCACCGGCGCATTGGCGTTATAGCCGGACCGGCGAATGTGCAATCCGCGCAGGCCAGACTGGCTGGATACCGAGCAGCATTGGCAGCCATTGGTGCCAGCCTGCCGTCGAGCATGGTTCTGCAGGGAGACTATTTGCCCGACAGAGGGTACCAAGCCGCCTGTGATCTGCTGGACCGTGCTCATCCTCCGACCGCGATCCTGGCCTGCAACGACTTGACAGCCGTCAATATCTACAGAGCGGCGCGTGAACGTGGACTGGAGCCCGGTCAGGACCTGTCTGTGGTCGGATTCGACAACGTCTATCCATCCTCCTACCTGATGCCTGCCCTTACCACGGTGGATCAGCCATTTGATCTGATGGCCAGGATGGCCGTGGGAATGATTCTCGATGCACGACAGGGCAAGGAGTTCCAGCGGCATGTGGTCATGCCGACCCGTCTGGTCAGCCGACACAGTGTGGTCAATCTGACCCATGCCAGTCATTTGCAATCGGAAAGTCGGGTTCAAGAGGCCGCACAATAGCCCAAACTATTCCCCGATTCGCTCAATGCGTACTCACTTCATGACTGCCTGCTGATGGATACACTCGTACTTCGGCAATCGCAGGGGCGGGTTTCGTCCCTGCCGCACCGGTCGAGAAAGAGGTAGCCACAGTGAGCAGGTACGCGATGGAAACTGCACGTTGGATCCGTCATGCCACCATGGACGACTTTGAGGCGATCATGCCTGTCTACGCCTACGCCAGAAAGCGGATGGCCGAGACCGGCAACCCCCGTCAGTGGGGGGACAAGTACCCTCTGCCTGAACGCATACGCGAGGACATCGCCGGGGGCCACACCATGCTCTTGGTCGATGATGCAGCTGGTATGGATCAGATTCCTGAGGATCCTGTCTACCCTGAACCGGAGTTGGACGAGCACAAGGGCAACCATGAGCGCATCATCGGCGTTTTTGCTCTCTTCCATGACCCGGAACCAGATTATAAGGTCATTGATGGCAGCTGGCTGGACGACCGGCCCTATACCACCATCCATCGGGTGGCCGCCTCGGGACTGGGGCGTCACGCGGCCGGGGATCTGCTCGATTGGAGCATGCGCCGGTACGAGAACATCCGCGCCGATACGGGACTGAAGAACTACGCCATGCAGCACATCCTGGAGACCCATGGCTTCACCCGCTGCGGCAACATCATCATGCCTGAAAACAAGGAGATCGAGAACGTGCGGGTGGCCTATCAGCTGCACAATCGTCCCCTTGACCTGGCTGAGCGCGAAAGGGCCGCTAAGCGCTTGGTTGCCGTCTGAGGACGGGTTCCGACCGTCGCAGCGCCGTCGCACAATGGAGCCATGACATTGAGTGCAGCACCTGCATGGCAGTTCTCCGGGCCCGAGGGCCAAAAGCATTACGAACAAGCTCTTCGGGCCTATCCCGGCCAGATCATCGTGGACTTGAGGACCTTGAAGGCCAATATGGCCACCCTGGTGGATTTGGTCCATTCCACGAACCCTGGTGCTGCAGTCATGGGTGTGGTCAAGGCCGATGCTTACGGCCACGGGCTCATCCCCGCCGCTCTGGCGGCCTTGTCCGGCGGGGCGACCTGGCTGGGAACGGCCCAGTCCAGCGAAGCCCTGCGTCTGCGTCGGGCAGGCATTGGCCCCGACCGTTGCAGGATACTGTCCTGGATGTTCAACGGGGACCGCGCGCCCTTCGACCAGCTGATTCAGGCTGACATCGACCTGGGCGTCGGTTCCCTGAAGACCATGAACATGGCGGCTCAGGCGGCAGGCCAGGTCGGCAAACCTGCCCGCGTCCATGTCAAGGTGGACACCGGCTTCGGACGCAACGGCTTCACACCTGAGACCTTTGGGGATGCCTTGCGTGAGCTTTCCCGCCTGGCATCCCAGGGCCTGTTGGAGCCTGTGGGGCTTTTCAGCCACCTGGCGGTAGCCGACATGCCCGTCGTTGACGAGTTCGTGTCGTCCACTGACGAGCAAATCGCCCTTTTCGAGGAATTCTCTGACAGGATGGCGGCCGCCGGCATGAATCCCGCAATTCGGCATCTGGCCAACACCGCCGCCACGCTCACCCGTCCTGGGATACGTTATGACCTGACTCGTCCTGGCATCGGCCTGTACGGGTACGAGCCCGATCCCTCCATGGGGGTCTCGGCCGATTATGGTCTGCGTCCGGCAATGACCCTTCAGGCCCAGCTGGGCACTGTCAAGGATATGCCGGCCGGTCACGGCATCTCCTACGGGCGCACCTATTTGACGGAGAAGCCCACAAGCACGGCCATCATGCCCTTGGGATACGCCGACGGGATCCATCGGTCAGCCTCGGGCTTTGACTGCGAGGGCGCTATGGGCCGAGAGCATCTGGGAGGTCCCGTCCGTCTGATGACTCGTCAAGGGCCCAGGTTGGTTCGTGTCGCTGGAAGGGTCTGCATGGACCAGTGTGTACTGGATCTAGAAGGGATGGCTTCCGACTTGGGAGTGGACGAGGGCGATACCGTTGTTCTCTTTGGGCCAGGCCAGGGGGAGGACCAGGCTGAGCCAACCGCTGATGACTGGGCACGGGCCGCTGACACCATCAGCTATGAGATCTTCACCTGCCTGCGTAGTAGGATTCCACGGCTCTACCTGGGTGTGCATGAGGTGGTCGAACCCTCCGACCTGCACCTGATTGCCCCTGAATCCATTCTTTGAGACCACTATCACAGGTAGAACCTGGGCTTGGGGCCTTGTCAAGGGGCAATATAAGTGGTGAGATGAGGTTATGACTACATATACAGGAAATGAACCCAGCAATATCTCATACACAGCCGTAGCTGACATCACCGGAGGCCGCGAGGGCCATGCGGACAGCCAGGAGCCCGATCTTTCCCTGGACTTGGATACACCCAAGGCTATGGGAGGCAAGGGCCAGGGCACCAACCCCGAGCAACTCTTCGCCATCGGCTGGGGTGCCTGCTTCCAGGGAGCCATGGGACTGGCCGGAAAGGAGCTGCGCGTGCCAGCCACCAAGCTGGCCCAGAGCAAGGTGCGCACTCACATCTCCCTTGGCGACCAGGGCGAGTCCTTTGGCATCAAGGCTCTGATCGAGGTCTGCCTGCCCGGCGTCGATCGTGATCTGGCCACCCGTCTGGTGGAGCGGACCCAGGAGCTTTGCCCCTATTCCAAGGCCACAGCGGGCAATGTGCCCACTGAAGTGGTGGTCGTGGATAATCTGGACTGAACGGAGCGGGCGCGCCTGATGGGCACTGATGAGGAGGGCGGATCCCGCCTGCTGGCCGAGGGCTACTCCGCCCGGGATCAGGAACGGTGGGCGCCAGAGCCTCCAAAGACCAGCAGCAGGACCGCCTTTGAACGTGACCGGGCGCGTCTGGTCCATTCTTCGGCGTTGCGTCGACTGGGGGCCAAGACGCAGATTCTGGTGGCCGGCACTGACGACTTTGCCCGTACGCGCCTGACCCACACCTTGGAGGTGGCCCAGATCGGCCGGCAGATCGGTACCATGTTGGGTTGCGACCCCGACGTGGTGGACTGTGCCTGTCTGGCCCATGACCTGGGTCATCCGCCCTTCGGCCACAACGGTGAACGTGCCCTGTCCTCGCTGGCCTCAGACATAGGGGGATTCGAGGGTAATGCGCAGACCCTTCGACTGCTGACCAGGCTGGAGCCCAAGGTTTTCCATCCGGACGGACGTTCGGCAGGGGTCAACCTGACCAGGGCCGCCCTGGACGCTGCGGTCAAATATCCTTGGACCTTGGCTGAGGCCTCGGCTCATCCCAAGGGGGAGAGGACTGCCAAGTTCTGCGTCTACCCGGACGACCAGGAAGTCTTTCGCTGGCTCAAGCAGGGAGCACCACAGGCCAGCACGCCTATGGAGTGCCAGGTTATGGACCTGGCTGATGACATCGCCTACAGCGTTCACGACGTGGAGGATGCCATCGTGGTCGGCTCCTTCGTGCCTGAGCGGCTGGCTGAGCCCAGGATCATCGATGGCGTGGTCCGAGCCGCCCGATCCTGGTATGGCGACCGCTGGGATGCTGACCAGCTGGTCCGAGCTTTGGAGACCGTCCGTGGCATGTTGCCGACGGGCTTTGATGGTTCACGCCGGGCCTTGGCTACTTTGAAGAACACCACCAGTTACCTGATCGGCCGCTTTGCCGACTCCGTGGAGGCGGCTACCCGAAGCCGCCACGGCCAGGGTCCGCTGACCAGGTACTCGGCTGGGCTGGTCATTCCTCCTCGGACCTCCTATGAGATTGTGGCCTTGAAGGGGATTGCCGTCTACTTCGTCATGGCTCCCCGTGAGAAGGAGCCCTTCCATGCAGAGCAGCTGAAAATCGTGACCGACCTGGTTGAGGTGATGATGGCCGACTCGCCAGCCCCCTCTGATGCCTTGGAGGATGTCTTCCTGGAGGATTGGCGCCAAGCGGGTTCGGATGGGGAGCGCCTGCGGGTGGCTATCGACCAGGTGGCTTCCCTGACCGACGGCTCGGCGTTGGCCCTGCATTCCTTGGTCTGCCCGTAGCCCTGCGGCGTTTATGCCGGGCGCAACACATCGGCCTGGCCCGGTAGGCTGGGTGTCATGTCCGGAATGATCAAGAAGGAAGACATCGAGAAGGTCAGAGCCAAGGCCGATCTGTATGAGATCGTATCTGAAAGCGTGACTCTGAAGCCTTCAGGTTCCGGCACTTACATGGGTCTGTGCCCCTTCCACGACGAGAAGTCTCCTTCTTTTTCAGTGCGTCCCTCCATGGGGGTCTGGCACTGCTTCGGCTGCGGACTGGGTGGCGACGTCTTCACCTACGTGGAGCAGGAGGAGAACGTCGAGTTCGGCGATGCCGTCGAGATTCTGGCAGACAAGTATCAGATCGAGCTGCATTACGAGAACTCCCGCCAGGACAAGCGTCGCGGGTCCAAACGTTCCCGCTTGCTGGAGGCCAACGAGGAGGCCCAGCGTTTCTTCGTTTCGCAGATCATGAGCAAGGAGGCGCTGGCGGCGCGCAAGCTCTTGGCAGGCAGGACCTTCTCCCAGGCTGACAGCGCGCATTTCGGCTGCGGATACGCCCCACGAGGATGGGACAACCTGGTTCGTCACCTGTCCACCAAGGGTTTCACCCAGCAGGAGATGCTGGATGCCGGACTGGCCAGGCAGGGGCAGAGGGGAGTATACGACTACTTCCGGGGCAGGGTCACCTGGCCCATCAGGGATTCCACTGGCCGTACCCTGGGCTTCGGCGCTCGCAAGCTCTACGAGGACGACGGCATCAACGCCAAGTACATCAACACACCGGACACTCAGCTCTACCGCAAGAACCAGGTGCTCTACGGCATCGACCTGGCCAAGGACGCCATCGTCAAAAAGCGGCAGGTGGTCATTGTGGAGGGCTATACCGACGTCATGGCCTGCCACCTTGCCGGTGTCGATACGGCTGTAGCCACCTGCGGAACTGCTTTCGGCGAGGACCATGCCAAGATCGTCCGTCGGCTCATCTCCGACGATGCCTTAGGGGCTATCCAGCTGGTAGGACCGGTCCAAGGCTCCCGGGTGGTCTTCACTTTCGACGGGGATGCAGCCGGGCAGAAGGCCGCCCTGCATGCTTTCGGCCTTGACGGGAGCTTTCTGACGCAGACCTTCGTGGCGGTGGCCCGGGAGAATTTGGATCCCTGTGATCTGCGCATCCAGTATGGTGATGAGGCTGTGCGTTCTCTGGTCGAGCATGCCCGGCCGCTGTACGATTTCGTCATCGACACGGCCGTAGCCATGTTCGATACCCAGTACACCACCGGGCAGATGGGCGCGGTCAAGGCTGTGGCGCCCATCCTGGCCCAGATCAGGGATCGCTCCCTGGTAGGGGCCTATACCCGCAAGACCGCCAGAAAAATCGGCGTGGATCTGGATCTGCTGCGCCAGGAGGTCAACAGGGCCCGCCGCAAGCTGCATGTGAAGGACCAAGATGCCTATGCGGTCCGCACTCCTCACCGCGGTGCGGGTGAATCGGAGGGTCGCGCGGGCCATGGCAGTGACGATGCCATGCAACGTCGTAGGATACAGCGTGAGGATGCTCTCCGGCAGGGTTATCACCCCATCGATGATTCTGTTTTCATTTGCGAGCAGCAGTTCATGGGCGTGCTTATCCAGATTCCCAGAGCAATCGGTTCAGATGCCTTTGCTCAGCTGAGCCCGGACAGTTTCGAGGTTCCGATTTTCCGCTCGCTCTATCGGGCTGTGCAGGCCGCCGGAGGACTGCCTGACATGAAGACACCCCAAGGATTGTGGATGCATAACTTGACCAAGGCGGGCGGGCCCATGCTGGAGTCGGCCATCAACGAGCTGGCTGTTATGCCTTTGCCACTGAATTTGGATAAGCAGGAGGATAGGCAGAGGGGCACAGGACCGGGCAATAAGGAAGGCGATCAGGGCGCAGACTCCGATGACGCGAATGTTCAGCTGAAGCAACCCAGCCCGGAGGAACGTCAGTACGCCTCCGAGCTGCTGGCAAGGTTGCTGGATGCCACTTACATGCGACTGATTGCCTCGACCAGGCACCGGATGAATCAGTTGCCAGACGGTCAGGAGAAGTTCGACCTTCTTGGTCAGCTCACCCAGTACGAGACCCAGCGCAGCGAATTGCGCACCCAGGTCTTCGGCAACGCCGAGTGAACTGGTGGTCAGATAAGTTGGTCCTCCATGTCCTTGTCGAAGTTTCAGTTGTAGACAGGGATGAGGAGGACTTGGGGTAGGTGTGGCTCCCTGTTAGGCGGGGAAGGAGATCTGGGAGTTGATGCAGGTCATCACAGTGACAATGATCGCGGTAATGATGCCACCCAGATATGGATTTCTGGTGTGTCGGTAGATCGCCCGTGTCACCAGAGGCATGACGGCTAGTGGAACCAAGGGTGTCAGCATCCAGTCGGGTATCTGCGTGTTGTTGCCAAAAAGACCATTGACCCCAGTGATGAAGAAATACCCATATCCAACTACTGCTATCAGTAGTGCTGGCAGCATGTTGAAGAACGCCAGTAGACCCATGTTGGCTGCTGAGTTCCTCCCGAACGAGGTGGAGTAATTCAGACTATTGATGAAGACCGATGTGGTTCCGTAAGCTACAAGGAAGAATGGCAGTAGCTAGAACTATGACGAACTCATTTTTGGCGTGAGGCAGAGCTAGGAAAACGTCTCCCGTTCAAATAACCGGTAATGCCCTACTGATATAGTATTACTGGTAAGGCATGACAATGTGTTTCTTGTATTTACCTTGGCTCTGTGGCACATTCTCAAGTACCGAGTGGATGGGCGGAATACGCCGTAGTATTAGGCTTGAATATACAACGTCGAAGGACGGCTTTGCATTACAGCCAAGAGTTCGTTGCTTATAATGCCAACCTTTCCCGGTTCGCATACCAACAGTTGGAGCATGGCCAGTCGCGACCCGGGAGTCCAGCCAATCCCAGTTTGATCAATATCATGGCAGTTGCCCAAGTACTTAATGTGAGCCTGGATGAGCTGCTGCCTGATCCGTGGCCGGATCTTCACGCCAAGTAGTGTGGGGTGACGCCATTTTCAAGACAAGCCCTGCCGATAGGGTGAATGCATGAACATGGAGCATCAAAAGGAAGAAAGTCGTGCCGGGTCGACTGACAAAGCCCGGTCCGCTGTGGGTCGTCGTCCGCTTGCAGTCTTCTGGGACATGGACGGAACTCTGATCGATTCAGAGCCCTACTGGCATCAGGCGGAGCTCGATTTAGCGCACGAGCATGGAGGAGACTGGAATGCCGACATGGGTTGGCAGGTTTCCGGCAAACATCTGCCCACCGTGGCAAGGTTGATGCGGGAGCGTGGTCTTGACCTTCCTGAGGATCAGATTCCAGATTTGTTGATTGATGGGGTCATTGCCATGGAGGAGCGTCACTTGCCTTGGATTGAAGGTGTTCGCACTATCCTGACAGACCTGGTTGGGGCCGGCATTCCCTCGATTCTGGTCACTACTTCGCCACGCCGTATGGCCCAGGCAGTGGTTGCCAAGGCGCCCGAGGGGGCTTTTGCCGACTATGTTTGCGGGGACGATGGGCTGGCGCAGAAGCCCGACCCTGCGCCCTATCTGCATGCGGCCAGTCTGGTTGGCATCAACAGCCCTGATTTGATGACCTCCTGCTTGGCTTTCGAGGATACCTTGACCGGCATCACTTCGGCTGTGGCATCAGGAGCCACCACTGTGGCCTATACCGGCACCAACCCGGTCGACACCTCATCAGGCCCTCAGTTCGCTTCCATGAAGAGCTATGTTGGAGTCACCCTGGATGATCTGTCTGCACTAATCGCCAAGCGACTCGGACGATTGGGGTTGTCGGCTGCGCAGACTCGCTGAATCGATCTGCCTACTGCAGGGGCCGGTATTTTCGGCTGGAGCCGCGTGAAGTGGCCACCGGATACCTGTCGGCTGTCCTTTGCAGTTTGTCCATGATGATTCGATTCATGTCCAGATTCAGCCGATCCGCCAGCTGGATGCAATAGGTGAGCACATCAGCCAGCTCGTCGGTTACGTGGCCTTCATCTCCGTCCCTGGGATCGTCCCCCCACTGATAGCATTCCAAGAGCTCGGCAGCTTCGATGCAAATTGATTTGGCCAGGTTGGCGGGCGTGTGGAATTGATCCCAGTCGCGCTCGTGTACAAAATTCATCACCGCTGTTTCTGTTTCCTTGCTGATCATGATTTCGAGCCTATCAGCCGGCCCTCCTGCCATCAGATTGGTATGGGTTCGTGGCATAGTGAAAAACATGGATTCATCAAGCGCGCCGCAGCCTGTTGTGATGACTCTGCCCTATGGCGATTTCAGAGATGAGGATTTTTCCAAGGCCATTGCAGAGTACAAGCAGGCGAAAGCTGTTGGCAGTCAGGGCAGTCATTTGGAGGAGAGGCTGCTTGAGGAGCTGTTCCTACGCTATCCCACTGTATATATTGTCTCTGCTGATGAAAGGGACAGCAGCAAAAAGCATGGCGGTGGACCCCCTTACGTGGTTTACGTCGGGGAAACCAATGACATTCGTTCTCGGACCAGGCAGCACATCGAGCTGGATCCACGAACCCGCACGGATTGGGAACGCCTGGTGCGATTCATGCGCAATCACCAAGACAGGGTCTGCCAGTACATCATCGGTGATCGCCACTTCAACAAGTCCCTGACCCTGGATATGGAAAATCGGTTGATGGGGTATATGCAGAGTGTCGATGCAGTCAAGCTGGTTATGAACCGTAGAACTAACGCTCAGGACATGTATTACACCAGCGATGAATTCGACAGCATCTTTTCCAAGGCTTGGCAGACCCTGCATGAAATGGAGCCTGATCTGTTTCCGGAAGAGAAGGCCATCCTGGACTCCGCCCTGTTCAAGGCCTCGCCCTTCCGCAAACTCACCGACGAACAACGGCGAGCCGAAGAAACTGTTCTGCATGTGCTGGAGTCGGTCATTATTCAAAAACCCGGCGAGGGTTTCCACTCGATGACAGAATCGATAGGCCCGGTTCGGATCGACGATAAAGCCCATACTCGAGTCATAGTCGTTCAGGGCATGTCAGGAACTGGCAAGACCGTTTTGCTTAGCCATCTCTTCTATCAGATATGTGCCAGATATGGCATCTATGGGAACTTGGACGGCAAGGACGATAACCGTTCGGCAAATGCCAGACAGCGTTCCTACATCATTGTCAACCAGGCCGAGCAGGCCAATGTCTACAACCAAATGGCTCTGAAGCTGGGACTGCAGAAGAAGCGCGGCCAGTGCGTTGTTGGCGCTGTCCAGTTCATCAACCGGTTCAGCAAGCACACCCATAGAAATGGCCGGTCCACAGGCAGGGCGGCAGACCCCATGAATAGCGTCGAGGCGAAGGCGGATGTGGTGCTGGTTGACGAGGCGCACCTGCTGCTGACGCAAGGGTCGCAGAGCTACTCCGGAAGCAACCAGCTTTACGACATTCTGCGGCGGGCAAAAGTAGCCATCGTGGTCTTCGACCCGGAACAGGTCTTGCGCGGATCCCAGTTCGTAGATGCTCAGGAAAGTCGGCTTCTGGGATTGACGGGTTCTGAGCATGACAAGACCTTCTCGCAACCCATGGTTATCCGCGAAAAGTCAAGGGACGGTCAGCATGTACGCAAGGATATCTTCCAGGTCAGTCATGTTCATTTGGATCAACAGATGCGTATCCAAGCTGATCCTGCAACCTGCGCCTGGCTGGATCGGATGACAGCCAAGGATGGCACCATTGGCCAACTGCATCCGGATCCCTGGGAGCATCCTTATGAGATCAAGGTTTTCGATTCGCCTAAGGCTTTGAGAAAGTTCATTCGCCAAAAGGACCAAGAGCAAAGGGGAGAGGGCTCCTTGGGCCTTTGCCGACTCCTGGCCACCTATGACTGGCCTTACAGCAGCCAGAATCACCCGGACCCACAGGATCCCTCCCATCACTGGCAGGTTGTACTGCGCCAAGGGGATTCAGGCCAGTGGGTGTGGGCCGAAGAGGGTCAGGACGGGGATGGTGAATTCGCCATGCCTTGGAATTACGAACTGTATGAGGAACAGGGAAACTCTGCTGCAAATCACCGGATCGCCTGGGCCGAGCTGCCCTTCACCATTGATGAGGTCGGCTCCATCTTCACCATCCAAGGTTTTGACCTCAACTATGCGGGAGTCATCATCGGGCCCTCGGTCACCTACAGGAATGGAAAGGTCGAATTCGAACCGAAGCTCAGTTGCAACACACTGGCGACCAATCGGCGGTCGGAGCAGGAGATGGACCCTGTGGATAATCTTCGGCACGAGTTCAACGTGTTGCTCAAACGAGGGGTGCACGGATTGGGGTTATTCGCGGTGGACCCCGAGCTTCGGGATCGACTGGCCTGGGCAGTGGGTGGATTCGCCACCTCCGGTCCCGACCCAGCCTAACGCGCCTACATCGTTTCAAGGCCAATCAGGGGTATCATGTCCTGGGCCATGGTCCATGGCCCAGGACATATCCATGAGAAAGGCGTAGGCGAGTATATGACGACGCGCAAGATCATCCTGGACTGCGATCCAGGTCATGACGATGCGGTGGCTATCCTTCTGGCAGTAGGTGATCCGCGGATCGACCTGATCGGAGTGACTACGGTTGGCGGCAACCAGAGTCTGGACAAGGTTACCTATAATGCGAGGGCTGTGCTGGAGAAGGCTCATGCGTGCCAGGTGCCGGTCCACGCCGGATGTGATAGGCCGCTGGTGCGTCCTCAGGAGGTGGCCGCCTCCATCCATGGCCAGACTGGTCTGGACGGTGTCGAGCTGCCTGAACCTACCAGGCCCCTGGATCCTGGCCACGCCGTCGATTGGATCATCGAGACCATCATGCGCGAGGAGCCGGGCACAGTGACCCTGGTCCCCACCGGACCCCTGACCAACATCGCCATGGCCGTCCGCAAGGAACCCTGCATTGTCGACCGAGTCCGGGAGGTCGTGCTCATGGGTGGCGGCTACCATGTGGGCAACTGGAGCGCTGTCGCTGAATTCAACATCAAAGTGGATCCCGAGGCCGCGCACATCGTCTTCAACGAGTCCTGGCCGGTCACCATGGTAGGGCTGGATCTGACTCATCAGGCCCTGTGCACCCCCGAGGTTCAGCAGCGCATAGAGGGCATCGGCACCGATCTGGCCCACTTTGTAAGCGGGCTGATGGACTTCTTCCGCAAGTCCTACCAGGATAACCAGGACTTCGTGGACCCGCCTGTGCATGATCCCTGCACTGTGGCCTATCTGATCGACCCCTCTATTGTGAGCACCCGTCGTTGCCCGGTTGATGTGGAGTTGCGCGGGGACCTGACCTGCGGGATGACCGTGGCCGATCTGCGCGGCCCTGAGCCCTCAGCTGAGGACTGCCACACCCAGGTGGCCGTCAAGCTGGACTTCCAGGGATTCTGGGACCTGGTGGTCAAGGCCATCACAGCGATTGGATGAAATCAATGAAGACTTCGAACACAGCCGCACCCAAGACTGACAAGCCCACCACCACAACCGCTGGCGGTTCAGGCTCTTCCATCGTCGCCTTGATGACTGCCCTGATGGCCGCCGTCTTCGCCTTCCAGCTCAACGCCTCCATGCTTTCGCCGGCTCTGACGACTATGGGGAACGAGCTCAACGCCAGCAGCTCCAGCATCGGTCTGACCCAGACGGTGTTCTTCACCTCCTGTGCGGTCTTCTCCCTCTTCCTGCCTCGGCTGGGCGATCTTGCCGGCCGCAAGAAGGTGCTGTTGGGCATGCTGAGCCTGACGGCGCTGGGATGCGTGGTCTCCGCTCTGGCGCCGAATGTGACGGTGCTCATGATTGGTCGTGTCATTCAGGGAGTGGCCGGTCCGGTCGTGCCTATGACCCTGATCATGCTGCATGCCGAGGTGACTGATGAGGCCCGATACGCCAGGCTCATGGCCGTTTTGACGGCGGTCAACGGCGGCATCGGTGGCGTGGATGCCATCTTAGGCGGTTGGCTGGCTGGCACTTTCGGTTTCCGCTCGGTCTTCTGGTTCATGGTGGCCATTGCTGTGATCGCCGTACTCCTGGTGGCATTCTTCGCCCGCGAGAGCTATGCAGACGATCGCCCCCGCATGGACTGGGCAGGTGTGGTCTTCCTCTGCATCGCCTTCCTGGCCGCATACCTGGCTATCAATGAGGTCGAGAAGCTTGCCCAGGCGCGCTGGCTACTGGTGGTTGTCGAGATCCTGGTGGCTGCGGTCTTCTTCGCGATCTTCTGGAAAGTTGAAAGCACAACGTCAGCACCCATGGTCACCACCACCTATCTCAGACAGCGGCGCACCTGGGGCCTTCTGCTGACAACTCTCACCACCATGGTCGGTGTCTTCGCCATCATGAACGGGATCGTTCCGGCCCTTGCCCAGGATGGCGAGGTCGGTGTCGGCTTGAAAGCCAGCATCGTCTCCTTTGCGACGCTGACCCCCTACGCCCTGGTCGGTCTGGTCTTTGGTCCGGTTGCCGGGATGCTGGCCTCGCGCTTTGGCTACATCAAGGTTCTGAGAGTCGGTCAGCTAGTCAGCGTGCTGGGACTGGTCTTCGGCATCTACGTCTGCCTGGTTCCCAGTATCTGGAGCCTGGTGGCCCTCTCCCTGATCCTGGGCGTCTCCTATGCAGGGACGGCCAACATCATGCTCAACGGGCTGGGCGTGGTCCTGTCTCCTGCGGACAATACCGGGTACCTGCCGGGACTCAACGCCGGAGCCTTCAACCTGGGCTCAGGCCTGAGCTATGCGGTCCTCTACGCATTCATGAGCGGCCTGGCGGCGTCCGGGGGAGCCCGCGCTGGATATGTTGCCGCCATGATCGGAGGCGGAGTGCTGGTGCTGATCGCCCTGGCCCTGTCCTACCTGATTCCCGATCCGGAACGAATGGATGACAAGTAATATTGCCATCTGACAGGGGTCCTGCGGGTGCAACCTATTCGCAGGACCCCTGTTCATGTTCAATGGGTATCCGACTCTGTGACTATCCGACAAGGGTCAAAAGTCGGGGCCAGACAGACTAGCCGTCAGTAGCGCCCAGTGTCCCGACCCCGGGCTCAGGGGCGGAAAATAGCGTCAGGAGAGGCCCTGTAAGCCAAGGGCGGGCGCGTAAACTAAGTGAGGAATTCGTTCGCCGGAGGTGACCATGCAACATCGGGTGATCGGACTGCTGAAAAACGAGACCGTCCTGGTCGTCGCGGCAGTCATCGCTCTCGTATCCTGCATTCTCATTCCTCCCGACCGACAGTATCTGGGCTACATCCACGTCAATACCCTTACCCAGCTGGGTTCCCTGATGATGGTGGTCTGCGGATTTCAGCGGATTGGGGTCTTCCATGCCATTGGTGCCGGCCTGCTGAGTCGCGTCCGCTCGGTGCGGGGCCTGGCCTTGGTCCTGGTTTCCCTGCCTTTCTTCTCCAGTATGTTCATCACGAACGATGTAGCCCTGGTTACTTTCGTGCCCTTCGCCGTTGCTGTGCTCATCATGGCCGGTCTGGAAAGCCATGCCCTGCTGATCGTCACCCTGATGACCCTGGGCGCCAATGTGGGTAGCATGCTGACGCCGATTGGCAATGCTCACAACTTATACCTCAAGGCCCGCTCCGAGATGCCCACTGGGGAGTTTCTCCTCCTTATGGCGCCCTACGCTCTGGTGGCGGCCCTGATGCTCTTCGTGTGCTGCTGGTTCGCTTTCAGGAATCAGCATTTGGACAAGTTCGAGGGCATGGATGCACAAGAGATTCGTCACAGCATACTAGCGCCCAGGGAGGAGGGGATACAGCCTCAGGTCAAGGAGATGCAGCGGTCCAGCGGATGGCGCATCGCCATCTACCTTCTTCTCTTTCTTGTCTGCCTGCTTGGTGTGGCCAAGCTGATTCCCCAGTGGACCATGGTCCTGGTGGTGGTTGTGACCTTTCTGATCTGCGACAGGCGGGTCTTTCTGCATGTGGACTGGGGACTGCTGCTGACCTTCGTGGCTTTCTTCATTTTCATCGGCAATGCCAGGAGAATTCCCCAGTTTTATAACCTGGTCAGCGGCCTGGTCAATATCCACCCTTTGATTACCTCGGTCCTGTGCAGCCAGGTCATCAGCAATGTGCCCACAGCACTCCTAGTCTCAGGTTTTTCGACAGCCTGGCGCTCAATCATTCTGGGCACCAACCTGGGCGGGCTCGGAACCCTGGTCGCTTCAATGGCCTCGCTGATCTCCTACAAAGCTGTGGTCAAGCAGTACCCTGACAAGAAAGGCGATTACCTGAAGATCTATACATCACTTAATCTGCTTTTCCTGGTTGTTTTGGTTGGCATGGCCCTGCTGCTGGAGTAGACTACCCACCATCAACCAGGAATGGTGCCGCTGACATTGAGAGGGAGGCAGCAACGGTGGAACCGGATCCGTGCGCGTCTAAGTCCAAGGACACAGGGATATTGACCAGACGGAACCTTGGGATTCTGGTCGGGATCATGGCCTTGGCTATCATGTCGCGGTTTGACTCCATCATCTCTCCTTCCGTGGCGGCCATTCAGGCATCCTTTCCTCGTGCTGATCCTTCCACCGTTGAGTCGGTGGTTTCCATTGGCTCTTCGGCGGCCATAGTTTCAGCCCTTTTATTCGGTCAGCTCTTGACCAGAATGAGTTTCAGAACCGCTGCCTGCATCAGTTGTCTGTGTGTCGCCCTGGGCGGCTTGATGCCCCTTTTGGCGCATAGCAGTGTAAGCCAGCTGCTCTTGTTTGCCTTGGTTGTCGGATTCGGCGTGGGCATCGCCACTACAGTTCTCCCCAGCCTGTCGGCCAGGTTCTTCCGCGGGAAGCAGTTGGCGGCGCTGATGGGGCTGGTCCTGGCTGTTCAGGACGGCTCTTCCATGCTGGTCCTTGCCCTGGGCGGTGTCCTGGCCAAGGGAGGGTGGCTGCACAACTATTGGCTCTATTTCCTGGCCTTGCCTGCCTTGGTTTTGGTCGTCTTCATGGTCCCCGGAGTCGGTGCCGTCGAGGAGGAGTCGGAAAAGGCCGCAGAGCCTCAAACATCCCCCTTGCAGAAGGGCAGACAATGCTGGTGGGCTACCATTTCTTGCATTCTCATCGGTTTTCTGAGCATTTTCCTGGTCGCGGTCCTGTACAACAAGCTCGCAGTGTACATAGCCAAGTACGGTTTGGGTGGCACCAGTGCAGCAGGGGTGGCCTTGATGTTCAACACGGGTTCCTCGGTCGTGATCGGGCTTAGTATCAACGGCATCAAGCGGGTCTGCCGGCAATGGACGATTCCGGTCGCCTTCCTGCTGATGGCCCTGGGCGCCCTGCTCTTCCTGACCACCCGCTCCTTCACGCTGGTCTGCCTATCGGCCTTCTTGGTTGGTTCGGGCAGTGCCATCAATATGGCCACCTGCCCCTTCCTCCTGTCCAACCTGACTCCACACAGACGCTATCCCTTGGTCATGGGGGTTTTCTCGGCCACCACCAGCCTTGGTTTTACGGCATCCACCTGGGCTTTCAAGGCTTTCTCAACAGCGTTTGGACTGGATCCGGTAACCGGCAGTTTCATGGGCATGCTGATCATCGCTCTGCTGGCCGCTGTCATTCTCTCGCTCGTTCGCTTCCAGAGCTGCGTCGAATCCCGCTTCATTGAGCAATAAGTCACCCCGTAAGCTGTACAAGTCAGAAGTGCAGGCTCTTCGCCTGATCATCGCGACAGGTAGGGGTTGCCGGTGATGATGAACCTCCGTAGGGTCTCCTTGGCGTGGGATATGCCAATCCGGGGGGTTGCCGTGATGGTCTCGTCCTGGTCCAGACTGGCGGCTGCCAGGCGGATGGGCGGTTTTCTGAGGTCATGGCCGTAGTTTCGCTTGTCGATGTCCAAGGCCTGACAGAGCTTGGCGGGACCGTTGGTCAGTTCCCGGTCCGGGTGATGGCCGTGCCTGTGGCTGCGCAGAAGGTCCAGACCCTGCACTGGCTGGCAGGCTCGAATCAGCACGCCGGCACCGAATCCGTCCTCCTGGCAGGAGATGTTCATGCAGTAGTGCATTCCATAAGTGAAGTAGACATACATGTGTCCGCTGGGACCGAAAAGGGCATCGTTGCGAACCGATCGTCCATGGTAGGCATGGCTGGCCGGATCGTTTTGATCGTAGGCTTCGGTTTCCACGATCCGAACCCAGGCCTGTTTCCCCTCCGACTCATAGTCCCGGATGATCAGGCAACCCAGAAGCATCCGGGCTGCCTCCTCTACAGGGTGGTCCAGAAAGCCAGGGAAGACCAGGTGATCATCACGGCTTGAGCCGGCCTTCATTTTGCCTGGTCCTTGCGGACCCAGACCGCGCGCTGACCGCGTGATTCTGGCTGAATGCAGACGAAATTGTCCTGGTGGGGCAGGGCGGCGACCTGTGGATGGTCGTGATCGTAGGGCCCCTGAGCCTGGGCGCCGCCGGCATCACCGACCTGGGCAAAGAAATCTTCGGAGGCATCCTTGAACCAGGTCCACTCCTCCGGCAGATCCTCCTCATAGAAGATCGCCTCCACAGGGCAGACAGGCTCGCAGGCACCACAGTCGATGCATTCGTTGGGGTTGATGTACAGGTTCCTGGGGCCCTCGTAGATGCAGTCCACCGGGCACTCGTCCACGCAGGCCTTGTCCTTGACGTCCACACAAGGCTGGGCAATTACGTAGGTCATTGCTTGACTCTCTTTCTTGATTGGTTGTCCGCTTTCGATACTTTCAGGAAGCATCCTTTTGGCGAGGTCAGAGGTTTCAGCAGTACACGGGCCTTTCTATCCCTGGTCGCGCTGTTGCTGCTCTCCACGAATCCCTGGACCATGCCCCGATGGATTGTGCAGATAATTGGATGGCTGCTGACGCTGTCCAGGAAGGGGCATGAGGTCAGATACAGACTTGCTGAATCCGACCCCGTCCTTACCGGTGCAAAACCCAAGGTATTCAGAACATCCAACAGCGTCTGAGTCATGCTCGACGGCGCACTCTTTTCTGCATGCCCCCGCCTCTGCTGGGCGAGGGTCCGACCCCAGGCCAGACCTGCTTTCAGAGCAGCCGCATTCCTGCTCCGAGTATCGGGGCAGGCAGTCTCGAGAGCAGTGCAAAGCGAGGAGATCATATCCTCCCTGGCGTGGTTCATGGATGTGGGGGAGTAGATGACAGCCGGTCTGCCTCGACCGACTGATTGACCATCACCGTCTCTTGTTTGGCGGACTGCCTCGCCCTGTTTGACCAGATGCTCAAGATGGAAACGAGCAGTCGTCGGATGGATGCCGAAGGCTGCTCCGATTTGCTGGGCGGTTAGACCTGTACCGGTCCGTTCGGCTGACGTATGCAGGTAATCCAAGATTGCGGAGCGAATCTCTTCCCCGCTTCTTCGCCTGGAGGGGGTTTGGTCCCGTCGCTTGCGGGCTTGAATTTCCTGACTCATCGATTAAATTGTATAACTATCAAATCAATTATCAACCCAGGGCAAGGCGGACAGACCCATGCAGAATGATCAGAAGATGCGCAAGTCCGGAGGCAAAACAGCCTTGCCCAGGTCCAGGATGGCTCTTCTCATAGGTGCAGGTCTGGCTGCGCTGCTTGGCCTTATAGCGGCGCTGATTCGTGCGGATCTGATCCACCCTTCAGACAGGGTGCCCTTGGCTGATCTGCATGGTGGGTTCATGGTCTATGGGTTTTTGGGCGCTGCCATCGGTCTTGAGAGGGCAGTGGCTTATCGCAGTGGCGGATCCAAGAAACCCTCCTGGGGATTTCTCGCTCCCGCCTTGGGCTTGCTGGGGTCCCTGCTCTGCCTGCTTTCGCTGATGGTTTCAAGCAGCGCTGCTGCCCCGGCATGGGTCAGAGTGGAGCTTTTTGGCGGTATTCCGTGGACTTTGTCCATGTTGGTTCTGACAGCCATGTATCTGGCTATCTGGCGGCGGCAACCTTCTGCAGAGGTGCTCATACAGATCCTTGGATCCCTGGTGGGTCTGGTCGGAGCTTTTGGATGGGTTGCAGGATTGGATGCTTCGGTTCTGGCTCCAGCCTGGCTCTTTTTTCTGATTCTGACCATCGTCGGGGAGCGGGTGGAGCTGGCCAGGGCGGTCTTCTCGGATGTCCGCCTCGAATCGGGAATTCTGGGTCTGAGCCTCCTGACCGTCCTGATGCTGCCTGTTCAAGCCATGGCACCTTCGGTCGGTTATCCGCTTCTGGGATTGTCCTTGGGCCTGCTCCTCCTGGTCATGGCCAGTCACGACGTAGCCAAGGGTACCTTCCGTCACGGCGGTCTGCCAGGATTCATGGGCACCTGCATGCTGTCGGCCTACGCCTGGGGACTTCTGGCTGCCCTCATCTGGATGGTGGCACCTCTGGATTCCAGCACCTACTGGGGCGATATGGCGCTGCATGCTTTGGCTGTGGGATTCATCATGACCATGGTCATCGCTCATGTCTGCATGATCGTCCCCTCGGTCATTCGCAGGCCTCTGCCTTTTCATCCCCTCCTCTGGGGTGCTTGGGCGCTCATGCAGGTTGGCTTGCTAATCAGGCTCCTTGGAGCCATCCGGCTCTACACGCCCTTATGGAAGGCGGGGAACCTGCTGAATGTCTTGGGAATCCTCTCCATGATGCTGACCGTGGTTTACCTGGCTGCTCGTGGCAAGCAGGTCCTGGCTTCCAAACGCTACCGTCGTCGCCAGCCCAAGGATTCGCATACCGAACTTGTTGGGACCTTGGCCCTGCGGGCGGACCTTGTTGCCACCTCGGCTACTGTGCTGATCTTGGTGGCAGCGGTGGTCTTGATGGCTCTGCGGCCGGCGCTGGCTGTCTCCGTCGGGGCAACGCCCAATACTGGAGGGGTTCAGGACACATCGTCGAAGAGCATCCAGCCGACGGGACATACTAGAAGAGCTTCAATCAGGGTAAAGGGGATGGCCTTTGTGCCGGATACCATCGCCATCGATGCAGGCGACCGGCTGGTTGTAGATTTTCGGAACACCGGAGATCAGCGGCACGACTTGGTTTTCGCCAATGGCAAGAGCACAGGATCCGTGCCTGTAGGCCAGAGCGTCTCGATCGATGTGGGAGTCCTGGGCGGCGACACATTAGGATGGTGCTCGCTGGCAGGACACCGTCAGATGGGCATGGAGCTCAAGATCAAGACCAAGGGTGGAACGACTACCGAGCAAATGCAGTCCTCCGCTCGGAAGATGACCAGCAACCAGGCCCCCTCAGCAGCCAAACTCAAGGCGCAGGCTGAGAAGAGCAAACCTGCCAAGGCTACTCTTCCACCCTTGGATGACCAGGGGAGGGCTGGAACAAGAAAATACACTTTGAATGTCAAGGAACGTAAGGAGCAGGTTGCAGCTGGGCTTGAGCGCACGGTCTGGAGCTTCGATGACGCGGGCGATCCGCGGGATAAGGGATCGAGGCCCTTGGCTCAGGGTCCGGTGCTCAGAGGCCGGGTGGGAGACACCTTTGAAGTAACCATCAGAAACAAGGGAAGCATGAGCCATTCTATTGACTTTCATGCAGGCCCGGCTGTTCCCCAGACCATGATGCGCAACATAGAACCTGGCAAGGAGCTCCTGTACACCTTTACCGCTGATCGGGCCGGCATATGGATGTACCACTGCAGCAGCGGCCCCATGTCAAACCATATAGCCAACGGTATGTACGGGGCTGTGGTCGTGGATGATGGCATCCTGCCACCAGTGGCTGCGGAATATGTTCTGGTCCAGTCCGAGATTTATGTGGGGTCCAATGGAGGGACTGCCGATGCTGAAAAAGTGGCGGCCATGACCCCGGATATCATGACCTTCAACGGACGGGCCTTTCAATATGATGTACACCCTCTCAAGCTGGAGAAGGGGCAAAGGGTCCGCATCTGGGTTCTGGATGCCGGCCCCAACCAGCCGCTGTCCTTCCATATCGTGGGAACCCAGTTCGATACGGTCTGGACTGAAGGCCGCTATCTGATAGGCGGAGGTTCAGGAGGGAATTCCGCTGACTCATCAGCCGGAGCACAGGTCCTGCCCTTGCTGCCGGCCCAAGGCGGCTTCGTAGAGCTCAAGGTCGATCAGCCTGGCGACTATTCCATAGTCAACCACATCATGAGTCTGGCCGAGAAGGGCGCCCATGGCATTCTGCGGGT
Organism: Bifidobacterium polysaccharolyticum; assembly: GCF_016101585.1. Classification (GTDB taxonomy): domain Bacteria; phylum Actinomycetota; class Actinomycetes; order Actinomycetales; family Bifidobacteriaceae; genus Bombiscardovia; species Bombiscardovia polysaccharolytica. The sequence goes on along the minus strand of NZ_JACFQG010000004.1, from coordinate 183,828 downwards.
GTCGTGAAGCGATCAAGCGACGTGCATTGCTTTTAGCCAGATCGTTGCCAAGTTTCGGAACTGATCCGATCCTTGGACTAATTGGAGAGGTAGTTCCTGCCTGGTCGCCTGTGCTGTGCCTTTCTGATTGTCTGCCGTCTCCAAGCAGGAAGGTTGAGACGCAAAAGCATCCATGGAATCGCAGGCGGATAAGAAAGTTGTGGACTGGGTCCGAGCGATCAATCCTGCAGCTGTAGTACCTTGCCGTCCATCTGGTAAGTTGTGTATGCCGATGCCACCCAAGAAGAAAGTAAAGATGGCTGCTGTGACCTTCAGCTTGTTCGACATACCCGGTCCGTTGACATATTGGGTCTGAAGTTGCCAAGGCTGAATTTGGGTCGGTCCGTGGGTGCCGGTGGGTTGAGGTATATATGCGGTTTGCCCGTAGGAATTTTGTGGTCCTCACTGAGTGCTCGAAGCCAGCCAAGATTGATCCGCATTCGGGTACACGTTGGCAGCTGTTGAATGTTTCCCCTGCGGGGAAGCAGTCTCGTAGCTTTGACTGGAAGGCTCTTGGCCCTATCCCTTGTAGTTGGAGTAATTCTGGCTCGCCTGAGCTGGGTCTTGATTGTCGCTTGGTTGCTGATCTATTGGTTGATGCCGATTGTTCATGGTTGTCTTTCTTGTCCATTTTGCTTCTGCAATTGCGATCGTTGAGAGCCGTACATGGGCAGCACATGCTGCTATGGCAAGATGGACATGAACACGAAGAACCCTTGCTCCTTAGGTAGAAGCAGGGAGGACTAGTGGTGACCCCGGAGAGATTCGAACTCTCGACCTACAGATTAGAAGTCAGTTGCTCTATCCAGCTGAGCTACGGGGCCAAACCCTTTCATTGTACCCGCTTTGATCCACCGGCGGGTCAAATCTATGAAGCCTGGTCGGCGAGGGCATCCGAGATGGTCTGAGCCATAGCAGGAACGGTCATGCCATACCTTTCCATCAGGGTGGCTTGGGGAACCCGGTCGTTGAACTCCTTGGTCGCTCCGAAGGCCAGGGTGCGAACGTGAGCAGGTCCGTAATATGCAGCCACTGCTTGTCCCCAGCCGCCGTCCAGCTGACCGTCCTCGATGGTGGCCACAAGGGAGTGGGTGCTGGCCAGTTTATTTAGGGTCTGCTCATCCAAGCGGTCATAGCGATGTGGGTCCACCAGTGTGGGCTTTAGCCCCATGGACTTTCCCAAGTAATCTGCAAGGTCGCGGCCTAGTGGCAGCGCATCGCCGAGAGCCAGCACGGCTACGGTCTTACCCTCTTGCAGGATGCGATAGCGATCCCACGGAGCAGGGTCCGACCCGCATTCAGTATCGGTCTTCGAGGGATCTGGAGCCGGCGCTGTCGGCTTCCTGGCCCGTTCTGTAGCCAGTGTGCGCTCGCCGGGCACCCTGATTACCACCGGCTGCCGAGCCGGGCCAGTGGCCCAGGCCAGCATGTCCAGAAACTCGGCCCCGCTGGTCGGAGCCAGGCAGGTCAGTCCGGGGATGCCCCGCATCATGACCATGTCGGCCGTGCCTGAATGCGTGGCATCGGTTTTGGCAATGCCGGTGGAGAAAACCAGCAGGGTCACAGCGCTGCCGTTCAAGGCCATCTCCTGTTCGATCTGGTCGTAGGCCCTCTGGAAGAAGGTGGCCGAGGTGGCGACAACGGGAGTGCCTCCGGCCTTGGCGATGCCCGCAGCATAGGCTATCGCGTGGGATTCGGCGATACCCACGTCCCGGTAGTGGTTTCCAGCCCGCTGGCGGAAGTCAGGATCGATGCCATTGGACAGCGGCGTGGCAGGGGAGATGACCGTTAGGCCTGGCTCTTGTGGGAACCTGGACTCCAAAGCCTGCATGGCCATTCTTCCGTAAGTCTTTCGTGAATTGGGCAGGCGGTCCAAGGAGTCCAAGCCGTCCTGCCAGTGGTTGGCCTCCACCGGGCCTTCGGCGGGCAAATCGGGCAGGGAAGTCATATGAGCTGTGTTCCTATCGCCCTGTGCCACGGAAGTCGGGCCAATCTGCCCCTGACTGCCCTGTCCCAGTCCCAAGCCCTTGCGGGTGTGAATATGGACCACCACCGGATGATTGATGTCCTTGACCCGACGGAAGGCCTCGATTAGGTCCTCAATACGGTTGCCTTCCTCCACGTAGCAGTAGTCCAGCCCAAGGGCACGGAAGGGATTGTCTGAGCTGTGTCCCTCGCTGGCACGGAGGGCCGCCAGGCTCTTGTAGAGTCCTCCGTGGTTCTCGGCGATGGACATTTCGTTGTCATTGACCACGATAATCAGGTTGCCGCCCTGTTCAGCAGCCCAGTCCAGCCCTTCGAAGGCCGGCCCGCTGCTCAGGGAGCCATCCCCGATGAAGGCGATGATGTTGGCCTTGCCGCCGGTCGCATCCCGCTGGGCGGCCATCCCGCAGGCCAGGCCGATGGAGGTGCCTGTGTGCCCCAGTATGAAGTCGTCGTAGGGGCTCTCCTTGGGCGAGGTGAATCCGGACAAATCCTCGTGAGACTCAGGGTCCGTGTAGGCCCGGCGCCGACCGGTCAGGATCTTGTGGGTATAGGCCTGGTGAGAGACATCGAAGATCAGATGATCATGAGGCATATCAAAGACGTAGTGCAAAGCGATGATGGGCTCGATGGTGGCCAGGTTGGAGCCCAGGTGACCGCCGTGACGTCGACAGAAGCGGATCAGCAGCTGACGGATCTCGTCGGCCAGTCGATTCAGCTCTTCCAAGGAGAGAACCTTCAGATCCTTTGGGGAGTCGATGCTGTCCAGAAGCTTGCCCATAACCCTCCTGTCTGTTTCTGTCATGCAATCCAATGATTCTAGGTCTGGAGCGGCGGTTTGGAGACGCTGAGAACACGATGTTCACCAGGCCCGGCCTTTACATCCATAGGACCGTCACGATTGGCTGGCTTCTCCCCTGCCTTGCGTAGTATCAAATATGCATGAACATTGGAGGGCCGATGGCTGACAATACACATGAAGGGGCACGCGTCGCAGTGATCATGGGATCATCGAGCGACTGGGAGACGATGAAGGAAGCCTGCCGGATGCTGGACCGGTTCGCTATCGTCTACACCAAGGAGGTAATCTCCGCCCATCGCACACCTGGGCGCATGGCGGAGTTCGCGCATCAGGCCCGAGGCCAGGGCATAGGGGTCATCATCGCCGGGGCCGGAGGAGCAGCCCATCTGCCTGGTATGGTGGCGGCCCAGACCACGTTGCCGGTCATCGGGGTGCCAGTGAAGTCCCACGCTTTGAGCGGGGTTGATTCGCTCCTGTCCATCGTGCAGATGCCTGCCGGAATTCCTGTGGCGACCACGGCCATAGGGGCATCCGGGGCTACCAATGCCGGCCTGCTGGCGGCTTCAATTCTCTCCATTAATGATTCAAGACTGGCCCAGGCCCTGGATGACTACCGTGCCGAGCTGGCCCGATCCGTGGAGGCGTCCAATGCCCAGCTTGTCTGAAGAGACCAAGGGGAGGATTGATCACCTGGAGCCGGGGTCCGTCATCGGGATCGTGGGTGGCGGCCAGCTGGGGCGGATGATGGCCCTGAGCGCCCGCTACCACGGATTCCGCATCGGTGTGTTGGATCCCACGCCTGATGCTCCCGCGGCTCAGGTTGCTGACTTCCAGGAGACAGCCGACTATGGCGACCTCGATGCCCTCAAGCGGCTTGCTGAACGCAGCGATGTGCTCACCTACGAGTTCGAGAATGTGGATGCCGATGCGCTGGACCAGGTGAGGGATCGTGTGGCCATCCCTCAGGGGACTGATTTGCTCAGGGTCACCCAGGACCGGGTTCACGAGAAGACCTTCATAAACCGCCATGGCATTGATACCGCCCCCTGGAGGCAGGTTGACAGTCTTGACCAGCTGGATTCAGCCTTGGAGGAGTTGGGAATGCCCGCTGTGCTCAAGACGCGAACCGGTGGCTATGACGGCCACGGCCAGGCGGTCCTGCGCACCAAGGAGGATCTTCAGGCCTTGCAGGCGCGGATGAAGGGCCGGGACTTCCCGCCCTCCGTGCTGGAGGGGTTCGTGGACTTTGCTTTCGAGGCCTCCATACTGGTCTCAGGCAACGGGAAGGACTATGTCACTTTCCCCATGGTGCGCAACGAGCATCGTCACAACATCCTGCACATGACTCTGGCACCGGCACAGGTCGAGCCTGAAATGGCCGACCGTGCGCGTGACATGGCTCTGACTTTGGCTGACGGCTTCAAGCTGGCCGGCACCTTGGCCCTTGAGCTTTTTGTCATGCTCGATGGCGGTCTGGTAGTCAACGAGTTGGCCCCGCGCCCCCATAACTCCGGTCATTACACCATTGAGGCCTGCTCCATGGACCAGTTCGATGCCCATGTCCGGGGCATCGCCGGGTGGCCCCTGCCCAATCCTCGTCTGCTCAGCCCGGCGGTCATGGTCAACGTTCTGGGCCAGCATGTGGCCCCAGTCAGGAGGTTGCTTGGTGAGCACCCCGAATGGTACCTGCATGATTATGGCAAGGCCGAAGTGCGCACCGACCGCAAGATGGGGCATCTGACGGTGCTGACCGACGATCTGGAGAAGACGGCCAAGGATCTGGAGGCCACAGGCTGCTGGTCCGACCTGGACTGAACTGAATCCTCACATCTGTCCTGGCAATCCGGATGTAGGCTTGGTGGAGCCCAAGGAGTGTGTCTAATCATGAACGCTGGCTCATCCGTCGGCCGCCGGACGCGGCAGAAGAACGCTATCTGGAGGATTCTTCAGTCCCAGAACGACTTCGTCTCAGCCAAGGAGCTGCACAAGCTTCTTCGCGATTCGGGCCAGCGAATCGGCTTGGCCACTGTTTATCGGCAGCTGGGCTCTCTGCATATGTCCGGCAGCCTGGACTGCATTGAGCATGGGGGCATTCGCCTTTACCGGGTCTGCCTGGCCCAACGGAAACACCATCACCATCTGGTTTGTGAACGCTGCGGCAGGACCGTGGAGATCAGCCCGCCGGACAATGGTTGGCTGAAGGCCGTGGCAGCTGAGCATGGCTTTACGGTCTCCTCGCACACCTTGGAGGTCTATGGCCTGTGCAGCAGCTGTCAGGGCCACTCTGGTCAGGCGGACGTCAGTGATCCTCCCGGCCCTTGGGCATGATGGTCTTGATGGCATCCCAGGCCTGCGAAGCCTTGAGATTGGGCAGGTAGGCCTGGACTACAGCCAGTCCGATCTGGGCCAGCTGAGCCGGGTCGGGATAGCAGATATAGACCGGGTGCTCGCTGGGCTGGAACTTCTTCTTGAAGAAGAAGAGCGAACGGAAGCCATAGGCCGGTTCCATCAGGTCGGCCACCATATGCAGGGCATGTTGCAGGAAGGCGGTCTGATCTTCGCTGCTGTCCATGCCGGCCAGGGGAGCGGCCGACAGGCTCATGAATTCCGCCGTGCCCTGGTCGCGTAGCCGTTCGGCCATCCGTGCGATCAGGAACTCCATGATTCCATTGGGGCTGTCGGTTCTGTGCCTCATGAAGTCCAGGGTCCAGCCGATCACCTGGCCCTGGCGATAGGTAGGCATCCAGCTGGTCACGGCCAGTACTTTGCCTTGGTCGTCCACGGCGTAGAGGATGGCCATGCGCGGGTCCCTCAGCTCATCCAGGCCACCCAGGGTGAACTTCATCTCAGGAAGCGCCTTGAGCTCGGCCCACTGCTCCGAGATGTCCACAATCTGCGACTGGACGTCCCAGGAGGCGTCGTTGAATGTGGTCAGCACGTCGGTGATCTTGTCGCGCTTGGCCTTGTTGATGGCTGTGCGAATGTCCTGCCATTTCTTGCCCTTGGTCTGCCAAAGGCTGGGGGTGACCACCATCTCCGAGCCGACTGTCAGGGTGGACCAGCCCCTGGCTGCCAGCAGATCACGCTGGGGCTTGTGGACGCTGTAGAAGACCGGTGACCAGGAATGGGCGTTGCAGAAACGGGTGAATTCGTCCAGATCATCCGCATACTCCTCAGGATCGCCGAAGGGACCAGTGGTGGTCAGGGCTATGCTGTGCAGGAGCCGGTAGGCGATGGCTGAACGGCCGCTCTGGGAGAACCAGTAGCTGTTGCCCTCCCAAGTGGTCATGAAGGACATGCTCTCGCCTCCGTACTCGACCAGTCGATCGGCCTCCTGGCGTTCGCTGCCGTTCTGGATGACCGAGCTGCGCATCCAAGAGAGCAGGACTACCAGGACCACCAGCCAGAAGATCAGCCCGACTCCGTGGCTAACGATTATCCCCGTCGGAGTACGTGGTGCCAGAGCCGGCCGGAAGCGCGAGGCCACACCATTGGGCAGGTAAAGCTCGGGCAGTTGGGAGAGCGCTCTGCTGGTGGTGGGCCAGGGATGGAAGGAGCCGGGACTGACTGCGGTGAAGGCCAGATAGCCCACGGCTGTGGCCAGGAAGGCCAGACCGATGGCTGCCCAGCCTGCCTGTAGGCGTGAGGCCTTGGTCCGTACCAGGAAGATGCGCAGGTTGCGCGCCAAGAAACAGTTGAGAATCAGCGGAGGAAGAGTGATGATCAGCAGAGAGGGAATAGCACCGTGACGGATGGCCTGGGGCAGGCCGTCGCCGATGGTCAGCGGGAAAACCAGGTAATAGAGCACGGCCAGGACGATGGTCAGGCCGTTCAGGACCAGACTGGTGACAGCGGCAACCCGGCGGCCATGGTAGATGCCCCAGGCCACCACCAGCAGGACCAGGGTGGGCATGATCAAGGACGAGACGCTGGTGGGTGCTCGGCCGGCGACCAGGCCATACTGGGCATAGCAGCTGGCCTGGTTGTTCTTGGCCAGGCAGCGGGACAGGGCGGCGCTGCCGCCAGGGTCCGAACCCAGGAACATACCCAGCGGGGTGAAGAATCCTGCACGGATTTTGGAGGAGACGGTGACCAGTGGGCCAAGAGCCAGAACCGTGGAGACGGCTCCCAGCAGGTGGCGGGTCTCGTATGAGCCGCTATGGCCGTGCGGATTGGCGTCCTTGACCGGTCCGTGCCAGAGGTGGCCGGTCAGGTGGCCGATGAGCGCTGCCGCCAGGGCGCAGTAGTAGCCGGGGTTGCCGGTATATAAAACCATCAGGATCAAGGCCGTGTAGCCTATGGTGGCGATCCTGCGCCGCCAGAGGAAGTCGCTGAAGGGGATGGATGCCATCAGGGATCCGACCACCAGGATGATGGGGCTGAGTGTCATGGGTACCCGGATGAACCAGGCCCAATGGTCCTGAAGGGCATTGATCAGGGTGCAGATGACCAGCCCGATAGCCGCGCCGCCTACCGCGCTGATGACTGAGGCGAGCACGGTGCGCCTGCGACCCAGTCGGGTCTCGGCGATGCATAGCATAACCAGGACTAGGGCCACATCTATGACCAGTTGCAGAGGACCGGGGGTGATGACTAGGGATACCAGCAGCCGTGCGAACTGGACCAGGAGCGAGGGACGCCCCTGGCCATGAACGGGATGTGGCGCCTGGTGAATGATCAGGTCGGACAAGGGCAGGCCCAGCCGTGTCCTGCCGGGGATGCGCAACAGCCAGATCAGCAGCCAGCTGATCAGGTTGAGCAGGACCAGTCCGACGCTAAAAGCCAGCGCAAAGGCGTGACGTCTGATCCATCGGGTCAGGTCCCGCAAAAGTACGGTCTTAGCCGAAGGCTCCATCAGTCCGGATCCCTTATTCGTTGTCTCCATGATTGCGGTGGCTCTTTCTGCTTATATGCTTGAACGCTTTGGCCTGTCGGCGGTTCAGTCGATGCTGGTTTCGATGATGTTCGGAAAATCTGCAATTGGCCGGGACATTGGCCCTAGTCCCATGGCTTCGCCCATCCACTCCAGCCCGGGTTCCCAGGCGGTCTTGACTGTGTGCCAGTCATGGCCCGACCCCTGGGTGACGACGGCCTGCACCTTCATGCCTGCCTGGGTGGCGGCCTTGGCAATGACCATCATATTGTGCTGGGACTCCTTATCGTTGGATCCGGCTGCTGTGAACAGGCGCTGGCGTGAGGGTGCCCGCTCCAGCATGGCCCTGGCTGGGACCTGGGCCAGGAAGCGTCTTTTGTCGCCGCCGAAGTAGTCGCGGATCATTTGCTCTTGCCGACCCTGGGTCGGTTCCAGCTCTCCGTCGGCCGGGAGCATGTTCCCGTAGACGTCGGGATGCCGTGCCCCAAGCTGGGTAGAGCAGGTCCCGCCCTGGGAGAATCCGCCTATGGCCCATTGTTGGGGCTGGTCGGCGACGGGCAGCTTTGTGCGGATCCAGGCAGGTACGTCCTTGCTTAGGTAGGTTTCCGCCTTCCCGTAGACCGGGGAGTCTACGCACAGGCTGTTGTGGGAGGAGGACCCGTTCTGGTCGGGGGAAACCACCACTGGCGCCAGGCCCTCGTGCCGGGCAGCATAGGCATCCATCATGGCCGGAATGGCTCCAGCCGTGAAGAGCCGGTCGGGGCTGCCGGGCTGGCCGGCCAGAAGAACGAATACAGGCAGTGCAGGCGGTCTGTCGCTCAAGGCGGCGGGCGGCAGGTAGACATCAGCTGGCCGGGCCGCGAACCGGGAGCGCCCGTTGGGGATGAGCATGCTGTAGGAGCGGCCGGCACTCGGATACGAGGGCAGTTCGCCCTTAGATGCCAGGGATCGCCACTGGGCCACGCTCATGGCCGGTCTGGCTGCCTTGTGGTCTCGGTAATCAGGGTAGAGGGAGACGCTGAACAGGGACCCCAGGGTGGTGAATTCGCCGTAGATCATATCCACGCGAAGCCCGGTGGAAAGCAGACAAAGCAGGACGGTCAGTGCGGCCAGGATCCGGCGCCACCCCCGGGCGGTGATCAGGATGCAGACGGCGAACCCCACGGCAAGAAAGCCCAAGGCCACGCTGATGATAACCATCCAACCCAGGGAGACACCGAAGAGCATGAAGACATCGGAGACCAGCCAGGTGGCCAGCAGTCCCAAGGCTCCTATGCCCAGGGCAATGGCCGCCTGCCGCAGCAGGGTCCGCCAGCGTCCGTGTGTCAGTCCGGTCAGCGTCAGCACGATCAGGGCCAAGGCCGTCAATGCAAACAGTGACGCAGGCAGCCACCCCTGGGTCAGATGGACCTTTGCCAGCCATGCACCCATGCCATTCCTTCCAAGGAAAATACATCCGCAGTTCAGTATAAGGAGTGTTCGGGCTCACGGAGACTATTTAGGCAGGCATTCATTCTTGACAGGCCCGAATCCCCGGATCCCGGTCACGGGTTCTTCTATGGTAAATTTATTGATAATCAATCTCAGTAACGTTCGGCAGGTACGGCAACAGGCCCATATAGCGCCGCCGCCAGGAAGGAATCCCCATCCATGCACTCCAGCAGTACACGCTTCCGTCGGACCCAAGCCTTGGCCGCAGGCCTGCTGGCCGGACTGACCCTGCTGACATGTCTGACTGGCTGCGGGAAGAGCGAATCATCCTCGTCAGCTGCAAAGTCCAGCACTCTGCAAGTGGTGACCAGCATCAATCAGTGGCAGTCCCTGGCCGTGGACCTGGGAGGCGACCAGGCTCGGGTGGATACTATTCTGAGCAACACCTCCACTGATGCCCATGACTATGAGCCGACAACGGCCGATATCGCCCGGATCAGCCGCGCAGATCTGGTCATAGTCAACGGGGCCGGAATTGACGACTGGGCAGCCAAGGCCGCTGAAACCGGGCAGGCCCGGCTGGTGGATATATCCAAGGCATCAGGGCACAAAGCCGGAGACAACCCCCATCTCTGGTTTTCCTCCCAGAGCAGGAGAGCGGCTGCCAAGGCTGTGCATGAGGCCTACCGGCAGCTGCGCCCAGGTCGCGGGACCGACTTTGACAAGGCCTACCAGGACTGGCAGGGTCGACAGGCCCGGTTGGACGATCTGATTGCCAAAGCGCGCAAGCAGACCCAAGGCCGGCACTATGCGGCAACGGAATCGGCTGCCTACTATCTTTGCCATGATCTTGGCATGGAGGATTTGACCCCCGAGGGGTACCTGCGGGCGGCCGCCAACGAAAGCGAACCCTCGCCGGAGGACCTGGTGGCCTTCCGCCATTTGCTGGCATCCAGCCAGTTGGATATGTTGGTGCTCAACACCCAGGAAGTCAACCGAACATCCAAGGACCTGGCCATTGAGGCCCGTAAAGCCCATGTGCCGGTGTTCGAAGTCAGCGAGCAGCGCCCCGATAAGTACCGGAACCTGGAGGATTGGATCAGCGCCCTGATCCAGCAGGTGCCGGGCGCCAAGGCTTGATAGGCCACTTTCTCTTCGTGTTCGCTGAAGGGTGTTCTTACGGGGCTTGTCGTCCTTGATGGGAACAATGGCACAGGTATCGGTAAAGGCCTATGGGGCCTAGTCGCCAAAGTCAGGAGTAAGCGGTGAAGGATCGTAAGCGTCAGCCCGGCCGGTGGACATCCTGGGTGCAGAACATGACCGGACGTCTTCGGGTGCGTGGGTGGATCTACCTGCTCGCCTTCATCCTGATTGACTTCCTGTCAGTGGGCATTCTGCAGTGGGGGGTCTCCCTGAACAGCTCCCGGGTGGAGCTTTCCAACCCGCTGATCGGCTTCTGGGGCTTCATCTCGGCCATGTGGACCCAGCGTCGGTTCGTCCTGGTGCTCAACATGCTGGCTGTGGGCCTGGTCTACCTGGCTCTGGCCTACCTGACCAATCGATTCTGGGCGGCATCAGGGCTGATCCTGGCCATCTGCGCGGTCATTGCAGTCATCGAACGTTTCAAGGTGCGTGCACGGTATGAGGCCGTTCTGCCCTCGGATTTGGATTTTCTCCATGCCGATGCGGCCAACCTGCTCACCTTCCTGCCGGCACGGTCCCTGCTTATGATCGGGTTGGGAGTCCTGGCCCTGGTCATTCTCGGAGTGCTCTGCTGGTTGGTGACACGGATGGATGCCCGTCGCGGCCGTCCGGTGGCCACCGGCAACAAGCCCCTGGGCGCGGGACTGCGTACGGTAGGGGTGCTGGTCCCGGTCCTGGTGGTGGCACTGTTCATGTCCACCGTGGGCACCTATGGCAGCCCCGCCTATCGCTTCTCGCAGTTCATGGGCGATATACCCTCCATGTGGGACTCGGTCTATGATGCCCAGCGCAACGGGGTCTTCGTGTCCTTCTCTCGGCAGCTGCGGCCCAAGGTCATGGACCAGCCCGCCGGATACAGCCGTGCCACCATGCAGTCTCTGGCCCACCGCTACCAGCGTTCTGCGGACCGCATCAACCGTGACCGCAAGTCCTATATGAATGAGTCGAGTTTGGTCTACATCCTCTCCGAGTCGTTCTCGGATCCCACGCGTGTGCCGGGCGTCGCACTCAACCAGGACCCCATGCCTCATATCAGATCCATCAAGGAGGGAACCACCAGCGGGCTCATGCTCTCCTCCGGCTACGGCGGCGGCACGGCCAATCTGGAGTTCCAGGCCATGACTGGCTTGTCCATGGCCAACTTCGATCCCTCGTTGACATCCCCCTATCAGCAGGTCATCCCTCACCTGAATTGGATACCCACGGTCAATCAGGCCTGGGGGTCGCCATCCAGGTCCCTGGCCTTCCACCCTTACGAGTCCTCCATGTATTCCAGGGCCGAAAACTACAAGAAGTTCGGCTTCTCGCACTTCTACTCGCTGACCGGCCCTGACCAGATAGCCCACCAGGACCGCATCGACCGCAGCCAGTATGTGGGGGATCGATCCGCCTACGATTCCGCCCTGGAGCAGATGGGTGACGACAAGGGCAACCAGTTCGTCGAGGTCATCACCATGCAGAACCACATGCCCTACAACGACTGGTATGACGACAACAACTTCTCGGTCGACTCCTCCGACCCCGACAGGCCTCTAGGCGACGATGAGATGCAATCCATCCGCACCTACGCCAAGGGGGTCAGTCTGACCGATCAGGCCACTGCCGATTTCCTGAACAGTCTGGACTCCCAGAGCAAGCCGGTCACTGTGGTCTTCTACGGGGATCACCTGCCAGGCATCTATGGCACGGCCAGCTGGGACGAGCGCAACTCCCTGGCCCTGCATCTGACCGACTACTTCATCTGGTCCAACAAGGCCTCGGATTCCTCGGGAGCACAGGTCAGCAACAGCGCCTACTCCTCGCCCAACTTCTTCCAGGCCCAGGCGGCCGAGCACATGGGTGCCAAGGTCTCGCCTTTCACAGCCTTCCTGACCGAGCTGCACGAAAAGATCAGCGCCATAGAGCCTCCGGTTGCCAACCAGATCCAGGACTGGAACAGGATTCCTGCAGGGCAGACCAACTATCTGGATGCCCAGGGCCAGCCCATGAACGCCCGTGACTTCGACCGGGCCACCCGACAGCTCCTGAATGACTACAAGCTGATCCAGTACGACATCATGGCAGGCAAGCACTACCTGCAGGGAACCGGCTTCACCGCCACGCCCACCCGCCGTTCGGATGCCGCCCGGCAGAAGGTCAGGGAACGGACAAAAGAGCAAGCTCGCCAGGAGGAGCAGAACCAGGATAAGGACAGCGAGGGCTCAACCAGCTCGGCCAACTAGGCTTCCAGGCCGTGGTGGCCGATGTCGTGCCGATAGAAGAGGCCGGGCATCGACAATCCATCCAGCCGGTCATAGACTCGGCGGGCTGCCTGGGCCAGGTCGTCGCCTTGGGCCACAACCAGGGCGGTCCTTCCCGAAGAGGATGTCAGACCAGTTGAAGCCGAGCCGGACACTCCGGCATAGTAGGCTCTGAGGTCAGGCTCCGGAGCAATCAAGGGCACGGGCACCCCGGTCTTGGGACTGCCGGGATAGCCCTGGGCTGCCAGGACAACACCCAGGCGGCTGTGGGAGCTGTCCCAGGTGAATTGAGGCTCTCCGCCCTCCATCAGCGTGCGGATGGCCGTGCCCAGGTCGCTGGTCAGGGCGGGCAGGACCACCTCAGTTTCCGGGTCGCCCAATCGCGCGTTGAATTCGATGACTTCAGGGCCCTTGTCGGTGACCATCAATCCCGTGTAGAGAACCCCGGTGAAAGGACTGCCTTCCTGGGCCAGGGCGCGGACGGTGGGGGCGACGATGGCATCCAAAGCCTTTTGGGTCAGTTCCGGTCCGAACTGGGGCAGAGGGGAGTAGGCTCCCATGCCGCCTGTGTTAGGGCCCCGATCCCCGTCATAGGCGGGCTTGTGGTCTTGTGACAGTGGCATGGGCCAGAACTGCTCGCCCCGGACGAAGCACATGAGCGAGCACTCCTGACCCACCAGCTGATCCTCGATGACCACCTGGGCTCCGGCCTGCCCGAACTTATGATCGATGAAGATGGCATCCAGGGCCTGCATGGCCTGGTCAAGGTCGGCGGCCACCGTCACGCCCTTGCCGGCTGCCAGCCCGTCAGCTTTGATGACCACCGGTGCGCCGTGCGAGCGCACATAGGCCTTGGCTGTTTCCAGGTCATGGAAGACCGCATAGTCGGCGGTGGGGATCCCATGCCTGCGCATCAGGTCCTTGGCAAAGCCCTTGGATCCCTCGATGCGGGCCGCAGCCTTGGTGGGTCCAAAGGCGGGGATGCCGGCAGCTTGCAGTTCGTCGACCAATCCAGCCGTCAAAGGAGCCTCAGGTCCGACGAAGACCCAGTCGATTCCCAGTTCGCGTATTGCGGCGATCAGTTTTTCAGGCTGAGAGGAATCCTCTTGCAGCAGGCTGATGCCGTCCGGCTCCATGCCCGGGTTGCCCGGGGCACACCAGACCCGATCCACTCCTGGTCCGGACAGCAGGGTGGTGGCGATAACGTGCTCCCTGGCTCCCGAACCGATGACCAGTACCTTGTCCGCCATGATGGGCTCCTCTCGCTATTACTGACGACCGTCTTCGTTAAGGATGACCCGCTGGCCGTTTTGAGCACGCGTCACCTGTCCGATCAGGGTGTAGGACTCCTGCTCCCCATCCAGGACTGCGCGTGCCTGGTCCAGCTGGTCAGGGGAAACGACCAGAACCATTCCAATGCCCATGTTGAAGATGTTGTACATCTCCAGATGGTCGACCCTGCCCATCTCCTCGATCATCGTAAAGATGGGCGGCACCTTCCAGGTATTCAGGTTGAAGCTGGCTGCCAGCCCCTCGGGCAGAATCCGGGGCACCTTCTCCACGAAGCCGCCTCCGGTGATGTGTGCAGCGCCCCTGAGCAGGCCGGAGGCGAAGAGCGGACGCAGGGCCTTGACATAGATGCGGGTGGGTGTCAGCAGTTCCTCTCCCAGGGTCCGTCCGCCAAGCTGGTAGGGCCGATCCTCCAGCTTCATGCCTCCCTGGTCCAGCAGGGCCTGGCGAATCAGGGAGAATCCGTTGGAGTGGACTCCTGAGGAGGGCAGGCCGATCAGCTGGTCGCCTTCTTTGATGGCCGAACCGTCCACCAGGGATTCCCGTTCGACCACACCCACGGTGAATCCGGCCAGGTCGTACTCGTCAGGCTGGTACATGTCAGGCATCTCTGCGGTCTCCCCGCCTACCAGAGCGGCCCCTGCCTGGACACAGCCGTCGGCCACGCCCTTGACCACCTGCTCCAGCAGAGCCGGGTCGTTGTGTCCGCAGGCGATGTAGTCCAGGAAGATCAGCGGTTCGGCCCCCTGGGCGATGATGTCATTGACGCACATGGCCACGCAGTCCTGACCGATGGTGTCATGGCGGCCGGCTTCCCGGGCCACCATCAGCTTGGTACCCACGCCGTCAGTGCCCGAAACCAGAACCGGATGGCGGTAATTGAGCGCAGACAGGTCGAAGTCGCCGCCGAAGCCGCCAATGTCTCCGGCGCCCGGCCTATGGGTTCTGGCCGTGTGGGAACGGATTCTGTCGATCAGTTCATATCCGGCCTCCACCGATACCCCGGCCTGTTCATATGCCTTCGGCATGGATGCCCCTTTCTCTGCGCTGCCTGTTCTGCTCTTCGCTAATGCTCATTGGTCTGTTTTCTGCCCCGACCCTGCAGGCATGTCAAGTCCGTAGGATCCCTTGGAGGCCTCCAGCCGGGCCCGGTCCTCTGGGGTCAACGAGGCCAGGAAACCCTGCTCATAGTCGTCAAGTCGCGTGGGATAATCACCGTTGAAGTAGGCTACGCAAAGGCCCTGGTAGGGTGCGTCACGGCCCAGACCGATGGAATCCACCAGACCGTCCAGACTCAGATAGGCCAGGGAGTCGGCCCCGATGGCTTCCCTGATTTGCACCACGGACTTCTTGGCGGCGATCAGTTCGGAGGTCCGTTGGATGTCGATGCCGTAGTAGCAGGGATACCGCAGGGGCGGGGAGGCGATGCGCATGTGCACCTCGCTCGCCCCGGCCTCCCGGAGCAGACGGACGATTCTGCGCGAGGTGGTGCCCCGAACTATGGAATCGTCGATGACCACCACCCGCTTGCCGGATACGACGCCTCGTACAGCGGCCAGTTTCATCCTGACACCCTGTTCGCGCATGGCCTGGCTGGGCTGGATGAAGGTGCGTGCCACATACTGGTTCTTGATCAGCCCCATCTCGTTGGGCAGTCCGGCCGCCTCGGCATAACCTGAGGCTGCGGACAAGGAGGAATTGGGCACTCCGATGACCATATCGGCGTCCACCGGGGCTTCGCGGGCCAGCCTGGCACCCATCCGCTTGCGGGCCGAGTGGACGTTGACCCCATAAATATTGGAGTCGGGTCTGGCGAAGTAGATGAATTCCATGGAACAGATGGACAGGCAGGTCTGATCGGTATAGCGCTCGATGCTGTAACCCGAGTCGTCCACTCGGACGATTTCGCCGGGGCCGATGTCACGCACCAGCGTGGCGCCGACCAAATCCAGTGCGCAGGTTTCCGAGGCCAGGACGTAGGCTCCTCCTGGCAACTGGCCCAACGAGAGAGGACGGAACCCGTTGGGATCCATGGCTCCGATCATGGCATCCTCGGTCATGAGCAGGTAGGCGAAGCCGCCATGGACCTGGCGCAAGGCCTGTTTGAGCGCTGCCATGAAGTCCTTTTCAGGACTTCGCCGGATCAGGTGCATGAGCACCTCGGTGTCGGAGTTGGAGTGGAAGATGGCCCCTTGATTCTCCAACTCCGCCTTGAGGCTGTCGCAGTTGGTCAGGTTGCCGTTGTGTGCCAGGGCTATGTCCCCGTCATGAAAGCGGAAGACGAAGGGCTGGATGTTCTCGATGGACCCTGAGCCGGTCGTGGCGTAGCGGACATGGCCGATGGCCCGGTCTCCGGTCAGCGGCGTCAGGCTGGACTCGTCCGGGAAGACCTGAGTCAGCAGGCCCAGGCCCCGCCGTCCGATCAGATGCCCCTGGTCGTTGGAAACGATGCCGGCACCCTCCTGGCCGCGGTGCTGCAGGGCATGCAGGCCGAAGTAGGTCAGCCGGGCGGCATCGGGGTGGCCCCAGACTCCGAAGATACCGCACTCCTCGTGAATGCCTTCAAGCTCCAACGACATGGTCTATGTCCTTTCCCCTAGGCGGCAAAGTAGTCCACTCCCGACTGGAAGAGCGGCTGCGGGTGGCCTCCGGGCACGTTGAGATACAGGTCGGGGCCGCTGCGTTCCGTGTGGCCCATCTTGCCCAGCACCCGGCCGTCCGGACTGGTGATGGCCTCGACGGCCATGTCGGATCCATTGGGGTTGACCAGCGGGTCCATGGAGGGACGGCCCTGCTCGTCTACATACTGGGCGGCCACCTGCCCCCGGTCGATCAGGGTACGCAGGAGGCCAGGCTCGGCCACGAACCGCCCTTCGCCATGGCTGATGGGCATGGTGTGGATGTCGCCCACCCGGCAGGCGCTCAGCCAAGGGGAGCGTGTGGAGCTGATCCGAGTATGGACAAGACGGCTCTGATGGCGGCCGATGGTGTTGGCGGTCAGGGTGGGATCTTCGGGCGACCCAGTGACGATTTTGCCATAAGGGACCAGACCCAGCTTGATCAGCGCCTGGAAGCCGTTGCAGACGCCCAGAACCAGCCCGTCCCGGTCCTGCAAAAGCTCTTGGAGGGCATCGGCGACCTGGTCCGAACGCAGGAAGGATGCCACCAGTTTGGCCGAACCATCGGGCTCGTCGCCACCGGAGAAGCCTCCGGGTAGCATCAGTATCTGGCTGCTGCGGATGGCCTGGGCCAGGCGGCGGGAACTTTCGGTTACGTCCTCGGCGTTCAGGTTGCGGATGACCACGGTCTCCACCTGGGCTCCAGCGTCCCGGAAGGCCCGTGCAGAGTCGAACTCGCAGTTGGTGCCGGGGAAGACGGGCATAACCACCTTGGGTCGGGCGGTCTTGGCAGTCCCTTTGGTTCTACGCGTTACTGGCCTGCCATGCTCACGGTCGGTGCGGCCGATGGTCGGCACCGGGTCGCCTTGACCTCGGTATGGGAAGATGGATTCCAGACCCCTGGCACGGATTTCCTCAAGCTCAGCCAGGTCCAGACCCTCACTGCCACAGCGGAGGCGGTAATCCTCCCGTGTGCGCCCCAGCAGCTGCAAATGCAGACCGGAATCCTGAATGAACAGGGGCTCTGGGCCTGAGGTCTCCAGGATGAAGCTCCCATAGGCAGGACGGAAGAGCGCAGATATGGCAGTGTTTGATGCCAGATTCAGCCCGATTCTGTTGCCCAGGCACATCTCCATCAATGACTGGGCGATGCATCCGTAGCCCGGAGTGGCTGCAGCATCCACCAGGCCCTGGCTGATCAGCGCCTCCACCTGGTCCATGACGGCCCTCAGACTCTCCGGATCGGGCAGCAATCCGTCCTCCTGATATTCGGGCGTCAAAAGGTAGACCTGCCGGTTCGGGGCCTTGAACTCGGGAGAGACCGCATCCTTGGCTCGCCCCAGTGCCACGGCAAAGCTGATCAGGGTGGGAGGCACGTCCAGGTCCTCGAAGCTGCCGGACATGGAGTCCTTGCCGCCTATGGCACCCACGGAAAGATCCAGCTGGGCCTGGAGGGCTCCCAGGACGCCAGCCACCGGCAGACCCCAGCGCCGGGGGTCGGCGCCGGGCTTGGGGTAGTACTCCTGCAGGCTCAGGTGGGCCCGGGAACGGCTGAAGCCGCTGGCCACCAGCTTGGCCAGGCTCTCGACCACGGCCAGGTAGGCGCCGGTGTAGGGATCCTTGCTGCTGATCCAGGGGTTGAATCCCCAGGCCATTGCCGAGGCGGTGGTGGTGTGTCCATCCACCGGCAGCTTGGCCACCATGGCCTGGGCCGGAGTCAGCTGTCGGGCTCCGCCGAAGGGCATGAGGACAGTGCCTGCGCCGATGGTGGAGTCGAACTGCTCGGCCAGACCCTGCTGGGAGCAGACGTTGATGTCAGCAAGTAGGGCCCTCATGCGCGCGTCCAGGCTGCCTTGGACCTCGAATGGGGCATGGTAGGGAGCAGGAACCGTTACCTGGGCATCGGCCTCGTGAGGGGCGCCGTTGGAAGCCAGGAAGGATCGGGGGATGTCCACGATGGTCTCTGATCGCCAAGTCATCCGCAGTCGGGGTTCTTCGGTGACCTCGGCGATGACGGTGGCCTCGAGGTCCTCCTGCCGGGCGTAGTCGATGAAGGCGGGCGCGTCTTCGGCAGCCAGGGCCACGGCCATGCGCTCCTGGCTCTCGGAGATGGCGATTTCGGTTCCATCCAGCCCCTTGTACTTGAGCGGCACCCGGTCCAGGTCCACGTTCAGTCCGTCGGCAAGCTCGCCTACGGCCACGGCGACGCCGCCGGCTCCGAAGTCGTTGCAGCGTTCAATCAGCCTGGCTGCCTCCGGGCGGCGGAAGAGGCGCTGAAGCTTGCGCTCTTCAGGGGCATCGCCCTTCTGCACCTCGGCCCCGCAACGTTCCAGGCTCTCTTCGTTCTGGGACTTGGATGCTCCGGTGGCACCGCCGATACCATCACGGCCGGTTCTTCCGCCCACCAGGATGATCAGATCGCCGGGTGCAGGCCGACGGCGGATCACATGGTCGGCCGGGGTGGCTGCCACCACTGCGCCCACCTCCATCCGCTTGGCTGCATAGCCGGGGTGGTAGATCTCCCGAACCTGTCCGGTGGCCAGCCCGATCTGGTTGCCATAGGAGGAGTAGCCATCGGCCGCCTGACGGACGATTCGGCTCTGGGGCAGCTTGCCCGGCAGAGTCTGATCCAGGGGCTGACGGGGATCCGCTGCCCCGCTGACCCTCATGGCCTGGTAGACGTAACCTCTTCCGGAAAGAGGATCGCGGATGGCTCCGCCGATGCAGGTGGCGGCACCGCCGAAAGGCTCGATCTCGGTGGGGTGATTATGCGTTTCATTTTTGAAGAGGAAGAGCCAGTCCTGATCCTGGCCGTCCACGTCGACCTTGGTCCGGATAGTGCAGGCGTTGACCTCTTCGGACTGGTCCACGTCGTTCAGGATGCCTCGCTTCTGCAGGTACTTGGCTCCGATGGTGGCCATGTCCATCAGGCATTCCGGCCGGTCCTGGCGGCCCAGCTCTTCGCGGATTGCCCGGTAACGTTCCAGTGTGGCGCGGGCTCGGGGATTGTCCGCCTTAATTCGCTCCAGCTTGGTATTGAAGGTGGTGTGCCGGCAGTGGTCGGACCAGTAGGTGTCGATCACTTTGAGCTCGGTCAGCGTGGGGTCTCGCTTTTCCTGACGGTAGTGGTCCTGGCAGAAGCGGACATCCGGCAGATCCATGGCCAGATCCAGCTTGTCGATCAGCGCTTTGAGTTCAGGATCGGCCAAATCGCGAAATCCGTCCAACACGGGCACTGGATCAGGATCCTCGTCAGGCATGGCCAGGGTCTTGGGCTGCTCCAGCCCCACCACCCGTGAGTCGACCGGATTGACCAGGTAATTGCGGACGGCTTTGATCTGCTCGGCATCCAAATCGCCTTGTAGCAGGTAGACGGTGGCCGTGGCAACCAGGGGGCGGGCGCCCTGGCCGACCAGCTGAACACATTGGGCTGCGGAATCGGCTCGCTGATCGAACTGACCAGGCAGGGGGGCCACGGCGAAGAGCATGGGGGAGTCCAGTGGCGGCAGGTCCTCGTCACCCTTCATGCGCAGGGCCTGCTCCAGTCGGGTGGCCACCAGGTCGGTCTGGGGCTGGGCGAAGACCGTGGGCAGGCAACGTTTGAAGAGGTCTTCGTCGATTCCCTCCAGATCGTAACGATTGATTATGCGCAGGCCGGTCAGCCCTTGCACGCCCGGCAGGGTGCGAAGCTGTTCGGCAAGCCTATCGGCGGCCTGGTCAAAGCCCCGCTTTTTCTCGGTATAGACACGGAAGAGCACAATGGATCCTTTCGCGATGGACTGGTTGGGGACCAATGAAAAACCCGGAGGCGATATGCTCGCTTCCGGGTCGACCGATTCAGCTGTTCGATTGGCTTTCGCGCTCCTCCAATTCGGTAAGCCCATCCAGAATGGTTTGATAAGCCGGAATGATGCTGCCCAGGTCCCTACGGAAGATGTCCTTGTCCAAGTGGGTGACATGGCCGTCATGATTGTTGCCAATCGCCCAGAGCCTGCAGGTGTCGGGGGTGATCTCGTCGCCGAGAAGGATGATGCCCGAACTGGTCTTGCCCATTTCGATCTTGAAGTCCACCAGCTCCACGTTGATGGCGCGGAAGATGCCGGTCAGCGCCCCGTTGATCTCCCGGGTCTTAGCGGCGATGATGTCCAGATCCTGCTCAGTGGCCAATCCCAGGGCCAGAATGTCGTCCCTGTTGATAAATGGATCATCCAGAGGATCGGACTTGTAGAAGAATTCCAGCACAGGCTGCTTCAAGGCGGTGCCTTCCGCAACCCCGTACCGTTGGGCGAAGGACCCTGCAGCCCGGTTGCGCATGACAATCTCCAGGGGGAACATGTCCAGCCGACGGTTGAGCTGTTCGGTGTCGGAGATGCTGCGTACGAAGTGGCTGGGTATGCCCCGGCGGGCCAACAGGGAGAATATCACCGTGGTGATCCTGTTGTTCAGTCTGGCCTTGCCTTCGATATTGGCCTTCTTGGCCCCGTTCCCCGCGGTGGCCTGGTCAGTGTACTCAACCCAGAGTATGTCTGGATCATCCGTCTCGTACAGTTTCTTGGCTTTGCCTTGATAGCGCATTCCCAACTTTTCCACTGTTCGCCTTCCTCGAGTTTGTTGCGAATTGGAAACTTCTGCACTGCTTGGGACACGACCACCATAGCAAGCCCGGGTTACATCCCCGCGCCCACCCGGGGTTTCAGATCGTTGACCACAGCTTCGGCACGTTCGGTGGCGGTCTGCAGGTCAGGACCCAGGGCCAGGACTACGCCCATGCGACGCTGACCATGCACTTCCGGCTTGGAGAAGATGCGCAGATCAGTGCCTGGGTGATCCAGGGCCTGCGGCAAACCTTGGAAGCTGACCGGTCCCTGGCCCTTGACCAGGATGGGACGGCTGACCGCGCATGTCCCCTCCGGCAGACTTAGGGACAGATCCTCCTGGTGGACTGGAACGCCCAGAATGGCCCTGGCGTGAAGATCGAACTCGGTCAGCCGCTGGGAGATCATGGTCACCATGCCGGTGTCGTGGGGGCGCGGCGCTACCTCGTTGAAGAGCAGCGAACCGTCGCGCAGAACAAAGATCTCCACTCCGTAAATACCCCATCCGGTCTCGCCACTCTGGCGGGCCAGGGAGGTCATGGCCTCAACCAGCCGGGTGGCCATGTTCCGGGCCTGCTGCAAGATCTCGGGATTGAGCTCCGCCGGTTGCCAGGAGAGCCGGTAGTCCCCGTCCTCCTGCCGTTGGCCTATGGGCGTGCAGGTGGCAACGCCGGCAGAGGAAGCCACGGTCAGAACGGTCAGCTCATGGGCCAGGGGGGCCAGAGCCTCCACGATGACCTCGGCTTTGCCCTGATGCTTGGTGGCTGCCCGGCCCTGGGTCAATGCCGAATTCCAGGCTTGCGGCAAGCCCTCCTTGCTCCGTACCAGGGTCTGTCCGTGGCCGGAGGAGCTCATCAGGGGTTTGACCATGCATGGGTAGCCCACCTGGTCCGCCGCGCTGGCCAGTTCTTCGGGGGAGTCGGCGAATCGGTAGGGGGTAGTAGGCAGGCCCACCTGCTCGTGGGCGAAGACGCGCAGAGCCCGGCGGTCCATGCACATGGCCGCCAGGGGGGCGGCAGGCACCACCTGGATGCCCCGGGCCGCGGCACCGACCAGGCGGTCTGTGGCAATGGCCTCCACTTCAGGCACGATCAAATCGGGCTGGACCTTGTCGATCAGGTCCTCCAGGGCCTGCGGATCGCTCATCTTCACCTGATAGCCGGCATGAGCCACCTGGGTGGCCGGTGCGCCGGGATATGAGTCCGCCGCACCCACCCAAGCTCCCAGCCGCATAAGGCTGATGGCAATCTCACGGCCGAGTTCGCCGGCCCCTAAGAGAAGGACTCGTGTGGGTCTTGGACCCAGAGGAGAGCCGAACGGTCGCTCCCCAGGATTGATAGTGTTGATAATCCGCTGCTGACCGGATGCGCTCATACCCATATTCTGCCACCGACCCGTAGACCAAGCAGGTGAATTATCGATACATGCCTATAAACGACATCTATGGAGGCCTGCTTGTCCACTGGCCGCCGGGACGATTACCATGTCATCCAGTCGACCAGGGAAGGCGGGAACGTGAGCGAGCGGACACCGGCGGTGCGGATGGAGCACCTGACCAAGACCTATCACAGCGACGACGACGAAGACAAGACGGCACTGGCCGATATCGATCTGACCGTCGAGACTGGGGACATTTTTGGCATCATCGGACTGAGCGGGGCGGGCAAGTCCACCCTGGTCCGTTGCATCAACGGGCTGGAGGATTATGACTCGGGCAGTGTCAAAGTCCGTGGCCGCGAGGTCAAGGATCTGGCTCCGGCCGAGTTGAGGGACTTGAGGCGTCGTACGGGCATGATCTTCCAGCACTTCAACCTGATGCCCTCCAGGACGGTGGCTGACAATGTTGGCCTCCCTCTGCGGGGGAGTGGCCGTGACCGTGCGTCTCGACGGGCCCGGGTGTCTGAGCTTCTGGAATTGGTGGGACTGACCGAGCTGGCTGACCATTATCCCGCCGAGCTCTCCGGCGGCCAGCAGCAGCGGGTGGCCATCGCCCGAGCCCTGGCCAATGAGCCGGATATCCTGCTCAGCGATGAGGCCACCAGCGCACTGGACCCGACCACCACACGCTCCATCCTTCAGCTGCTGCATGATCTGCATGACCAGCTGGGCATCACTGTGGTCATGATCACCCACGAGATGTCGGTCATCAGGCAGATCTGCAACCGGGTGGCGGTCATCGATAAGGGCGTCATCGTGGAGCAGGGCAGGGTCTTCGACGTCTTTGCAGACCCCAAGGCCCAGCTGACCAAGTCCTTCGTTGCCACCACCTCCAACCTGGACAAGGTCAAGGATCTGATGGCCGCCGATTCGCCTCTGGTGGCCCTTGAACCCGGGCAGATCCTCATGCGCATGTCCTATGTCTCCAAGGAGGTCTCCGAGGCCCTGGTCTCCACCATCAGCCGTCGCTACAACCTGGACGTCAACATCATCTTCGGCGACATCGATGTGGTGGAGGGAGCGCCCCTGGGCGGACTGGTGGTCAGGATGGGCGGCGACCCTGAAAACATCCGCCAGGCCATGGAATACCTGCGCTCTCGCAACATCGGAATCGAGGTTCTCAAGTCATGACGTCCCTGCTTACCACCTGGTTCCCCAATGTCATGAGCCGGCTGCCGGAGTTCTTCAGCAGCATGGTTCAGACCCTGGTCATGGTCGGCGTCTCCGGGGTGATTTCCTTCCTGTTTGCTCTGGTCATCGGGGTGGGGCTGATCATCAGCCGACGTGACGGCATCCGCCACAACGGCCTGGTCTTCACCATCCTGGACAAACTGATCGACCTCTTCCGCTCCATCCCCTTCATCATTCTGGCTGCGGCCCTGGTGCCGGTGACCAGGATGCTCATGGGCACAGCCATCGGGCCCAAGGGGGCGATTTTCCCGCTGGTTGTAGGCATCACTCCCTTCTTCTCCCGGCAGATCGAGTCGGCCCTTGCTGGTCTGGACCCCGGGTATGTTGAGGCGGCGGAATCCATGGGCATGACCACCTGGCAGATCATCTGGCACGTCTACCTGCGTGAGGGCATCCCCTCAATCATCCGGGTGACCACCATCACCATCGTCAGCTTGGTGGGCGAGACCGCCACCGTGGGCATCGTGGGCGGCGGCGGTCTAGGTGACTTTGCCATCCGTCTGGGCTACCAGCGATCCATGAACGACGTGACCATCGCCACCATCATCGTGCTGGTCATCTTCATAGCCCTGATCGAACTGTTCGGCCGGCTTCTGGCCGAGGTCGTCGAAC
Organism: Bifidobacterium polysaccharolyticum; assembly: GCF_016101585.1. Lineage (GTDB taxonomy): Bacteria > Actinomycetota > Actinomycetes > Actinomycetales > Bifidobacteriaceae > Bombiscardovia > Bombiscardovia polysaccharolytica. The sequence goes on along the minus strand of NZ_JACFQG010000004.1, from coordinate 159,514 downwards.
ACTGAGCAACTGGGGAAAGGTCAGATTATCGTGGTCGGTCGTAGTCGCGTCGGCAAAAAGAACAGAGCCAAGATCCAGCTGGCGGCGCTCAGCCTGGTCATCGTCCTCCTGCTGGCGCTGGTGGTCGGTACCGATGTCCGTCTGAACCAGGTGGGTGCCGATGTCAAGGTCGTCAAGGTCGGCGTCATCGGCAGTTCGGACGATCAGATCTGGAAGGCTGTCCAGGCGGAGCTGGATCGGCGTGGCGAACACATCAGAATCGAACTCAAGCCTTTCCAGGACGCCATCTATGTCAACCAGGCCACAGCCAACCGCGAGGTGGACTTCAACGCCGCCCAGCATTACGCCTATCTGCAGGACGATGTGAAAACCAACCACTATCAACTGGCCGTGCTTGGCAATACCTATATCTCGCCCATGAACCTCTACTCGCAGCGTTATGCCAAGCCCTCGCAGTTCGAGGACGGCGACCGGGTGGCCATCCCCAACAATGCCACCAACATGGGCCGGGCACTGAAGGTCCTGGCCGATGCCAAGCTGATAGGTCTGCGCGACCCCAAGGCCACCAACCCGCTGCCCGAGGATGTGGTGGACAATCCCAAGCATCTGCACATCGAGCAGGTGGACCCGGCCGGTATCCTCAACCTGCTGCCCGACTACGCAGGTGGTGTCACCAATGCCAACTTTGTGGTCGATGCAGGTCGCAGCGTGCACGATGCCATCCACGAGGTTCCCTACGATTTGCAGAACCCGGCCAACAAGCCTTACATCAACATCATCGTCACCACCAAGGATCAGCGGGACAATCCTACTTACGCCGCAGTGGTGCGCGCCTATCATTCCAAGCCCGTAGCCGACACCATCGTCCGTGTCTACAAGGGCGCCTGCCTGCCGGCGTTCAAGGTTTCCTGATGCGATAGGTTCCAGCAATGAAGGAGGACGGATATGAGCACCAGAAGAACCAGGGCCAAGCGAGAGCTGGCGGCTGTCTCGGTCGTCATCCTGGTGGTCGCCGTCCTGATGGGCGTGGCCTATGTCAAGGTCAACCAGCCCGAACGTGGCCAGCGGGAGATCAGCATCGGCCTGGTGGGTGATGCCGATGAGGAAATCTGGAAGGCCGTTCAGCACGAACTGGACCAGCGCCGGGCAGGCATAAAAATCAAGCTCCGGTCCTTCCAATACGGGCGTTACGCCAATCAGGCGCTGGCCAATGGGGAGATCGACCTGAACGCCTTCCAGCACTACGCCTTTCTGGAGCAGGAGTCCAAGCAGCACGGGTATCGGTTTGCCGCCATCGGCGACACCTACATTTCACCGCTCAACCTTTACTCAAAGAAGTACCGGAGCGTTGACCAGATAGGGCATGGCGAGCGGCTGGCCATTCCCAGCGATCCCATCGACCTGGGCCGCTCCCTGAAGGTGCTTGCCAGCGCCGGGCTGATCGGCCTGCGAGACCCCAAGGCCACCACGCCGGTTCCCGAAGACATTGTCGACAACCCGCGTGGGCTGGTCCTGGACCAGGTCGACCCACCGGGAATCGTCAAGGTCCTGCCCGACTATGCGGCCGGCATCACCAACACCAATTTCATCCTGGATGCCGGCATGAAGATCCAGGATGCCATTTACCAGGTGCCCGGCGATCTCAAATCGCCAGCCAATCACCCCTATGTCAACATCATCGTGGCCAGGCAGGCCGACAAAAACGACCCCGCATACAAGGCTCTGGTCTCCGCCTACCACAGCCGATATGTGGCTGACGCCATCAACCGCTACTACCGTGGGGCAGCCGTCCCGGCCTTCTCCTACTAATAGTGACTGCAATTAGTGGGTGCAATCGGGTCGTCGCCCTGTCTTGGTCCGGCCCAAGGCTGCTACTGATGAACAGCGAAGGGAACGCTGATGAGGGATCATGATCGCCTGACGCTGGCCCTGGTCCTGGACTCCTTTGGCAACAGGGGCAACGGGACATCCAACTCCGCCATCCAATACGCCCAGGGCCTGGAGGCGCTGGGACATCGGGTCCGTCTGGTGGGGGTGGGATCGACCGACTATCCGGCACGGGTGCATCGCATTCCTCTGGTCTCCAGTGTGGCGGCCAGGCAGCAGATGAGCTTCGCTCGTGCTGATCCGGATCTCTTCCGAAGAGCCTTTGCCGGTGTGGATCTGGTTCATATTTACGAACCTTTCGCCTTCGGCCGCGCCGCCCTGTCCCAAGCTAGATCCATGGGCATACCGGTGACAGCCGGCTTTCACATTCAGCCTGAGAACATCACCTATTCCTCTGGCCCATTGCGCTACCTGCCCGGGGTGGATGCGGCCATTTACAGGCTGTTTCGGTTCTGGCTCTACGACCATGTCAGGCACATCCACGTTCCCACCCAGCTGACGGCCGACCTGCTGCGCTCGCATGGATACAAGGCCTGCCTGCACGTCATATCCAACGGGTACCAGCCCAGGTTCAACCCTGGTGACCGATATGAGCGGGACCGATACGAACGGCAGCGATCCGGTCGGCTGATCCAGGTTGTGGCCTCTGGCAGGCTGGCCCGGGAAAAGGACCATCTGACTTTGATCCGTGCCTTGGCTCTTTGCAAAAACAGACGCAGGATCCGTCTGACCATAGCTGGTACAGGACCCATGGAGCACCGACTGAAGGCAGAAGCCGCCCGGCAGCTGGACGGCATGCAGGTCTCTATTGGATTCCATCAGAACGCGACCATGCCCGATCTGCTCAGGCAGGCCGACCTGCTGGTTCATCCATCAATAGCGGATCTGGAATCGGTCAGCGTCCTGGAGGGGATGGCCTGCGGCGCAGTCCCGGTTATCGCCCGATCCATCCTGAGCGCCGCCGGTCATTTCGCCTTGACGCAGCATTCGCTCTTCCCGGTCGGCAAGGCTCAGGCGCTAGCTTCGCAAATCGACTGGTGGGTAGACCATCCTGATGCCCTTGCAGTCTGGTCTAGTCGCTATGCCGAACATACCAAGGAACATTACTCACTGGATGCCTCCGTCAGGGCCTTTGCCCATATGGCCGTGCAGGCCGTCAGCGATCAGGAGCCGGGCCGGGTATAGGCTTGACCTGGCTTAGATCTCCTGCCTGGATATGATCAGAGCCGATCCGAAGATGGCCACCAGGACCACGCCTGCGGATACTCCGGCGTAGATCCAGGCCTGATCGGCCTTCAGAGTGTTAAGGATGATCTGTTCGCCGAACCCGACGAAGTCGAGGTATTTCAGCCAGTTCAATTTAAAGGCATACTCCACGAGGCCGATCAGCATGGGCCATATCACGATCACCACCGCTGGGATGACCAGGGATTTGGTAAGGATCAAGAGGATAATGCCTAGGCTGATGATGACGGAGATGCAGAAGCTGACCGATAGGGTCATGACGGCCACATCCTTGCATAGGATGCCCCAACCGGCTCCAGGCTTCCTCCCTAGGGCCAGTCCGGTGATCAGGATGGTGATGAAGTAGCACAGGGTTAGGAGGATGATGTCGATCAGGATAGTCGCGTACTTGCCGAGGATGAACTGTATGCGCGAGATGCCCGATGTCAGCGTGTTCTTCAGAGTGTGCTGGCTGTATTCCGCACCAATGACAATGACGAAGACCGCGATGTAAAAGTAGATTAGAGACGAGGCGGAGGCGACACCTGCTTGCAGGCCTGTCCTAATGGTCCAGCTTTGCCCTGCGATTTCCGACAGTTTATGAGCGTATTCTTCGCCTCCGGTGGTGATTCCCATAGTGCTCTTGCGCCATGTGGTCACTATGCCGAGTGCCATAGTGGCAATGAGCAGAATCAGCATGCCGATGGAACGTCGCTGCCTGTAAAAGTCGGCCCTGATCTGGTTAATCATTGTTTCCTCGACTCTTGAGAATCCTTGTTGAGCAGATCTGTGAAATATTCCTCCAACGATCCCTTCTGCTGGCTGATTTGATTGACCAGGATGCCTTCCTGAACCAGAAGTCTGTTGATGGGGCCCGGCTCCAGGTTCTCCTGCCTGATCAGAATCTGATGGTCGTCAAGGACTTGGAAGGGGCCGATTCCCTGGCGATCCAGGAGCATGGCGGCCCTGGAGCTCTGGTCCACGTCGATCAAAAGTACATTTTGATTGATCCGGTCCAGTTCATCCTTGTTGACCTCCTTGATTAGGCGGCCGTGGCTGATGAATCCGAACCGGGAGGAGACCAGATAGAGTTCGCTCAGAATGTGACTGGAGATGAGAATGGTCGTCTGGCGTTCCTTGTTGAGCCTGTCCAGGAGTGTTCTGAATTCCATAATTCCTGCCGGGTCCAGGCCGTTGATGGGCTCGTCCAGAATCAGGAAATCAGGCCGTGTGAGGATGGCCATGGCCAACCCCAGGCGCTGACGCTGGCCAAGAGAGAGGTGACCGGCCCGAGTCTTGGCCTTCTCGCGCAGACCAACGAAGTCGATGGTCTGATCGATGGCCTTGTCGTCGGCCAGCCCGTGCTGGATGGCTGTCAGCTTCATATTCTGGCTGACGGTCAGTTTTTTGAAGGCGGCCGGAGCCTCAATGATCGAGCCTATTCTGCTTAGTATCCGGCTGTCCTTGCCAATTGTGTGCCCCATCAGCCTTATGGTTCCCTCCTGGATGGGGGAGAGCCCGGTGATCAGACGCATAAGAGTGGTTTTGCCGGCGCCGTTCTCACCAATCAGCCCGTAGACCTCGCCCTTGTTTATGGAAAGGCTGACATCGTCCAGTGCCTGAAAGCGTCCGAACCGTTTGCTGGCATGGCTGATATCCAGAATGGTATCGTCCATGGGGTTCCTTTCTCTATGTCGCTATCAGAGAATCTAAAGTGCCTTTCTTAATTGCATGGCTAAGAAATCATTAAGAATTGCATAAATCCGTTTGGGGCGAGACCGGCCTCGTTAGGTGGCTTCAGTAACATGAGAGTGACCTGCGAAAGGAAGACAGTATGCCGACGATTCTGGTCGTGGAGGATCAGGAGGACATCCAGTCCCTGCTCAAGGATGTGCTGGGCGAGACCTACAGGATTATCCAGGCGACGACGGGCGCCCAGGCCTTGGCCCGCTTTCAGCAGGAGGAACCCGACCTGATCCTTCTGGATCTGATGCTCCCTGTAGTTACCGGGGACAGCGTCCTCAAGGCCATTCGGCATATGTCGTCGGTGCCGGTCATCATCCTCACGGCCATTCAGGATAAGACCAGAACCGTCAGCCTCCTGGAGCAGGGCGCCAATGATTATGTGACCAAGCCTTTCGACATTGACGAGCTCCGCGCTCGTGTCCAGGTCCAGCTGCGCCAATCCGGGGCACTGAAATCCGATGCGGATGCAGCAGGTGAATCCGACGCCAAGATTTGTTTTCAGGGGATCGAGCTGGACCGGATGGAGCACACGGTCAGCGTTGATGGGCACAGGGTCGAACTGGCACGCAAGGAATTCGCCATCCTTGAGCTTCTGATGGACCATCCACATCGGGTCTTCGAGAAGGAGGACCTCTACAGGCAGGTTTGGAACCAGCCATACATCAATGCCGAGAATACTCTCAATGTGCACCTGAGCACCTTGCGGACCAGTCTGAACAGATACGCCGGCAGTCAGCGCTACATCGTGTCAGTCTGGGGCATCGGCGTTCGCCTGGTCTGAATTCGGATGGAAGAAAGAACGATGAATAAGGGTCGTCGGAGGTGAATCCGTGAAGGTGGCCGCACTTGTTTTGGGTCTTGTCGCCCTCGCCCTGGCGATTGGCCTGATAATGCTGATTGTCGACCTCAAACGGATCAGTGACGATCTGGACTTCATCAACCATGCCGACACTAACGCCTTGGTAACCACTGGGTCCAATATCGGGCTCATCCGCACTCTGGCGGATAGGATCAATGCCGTTCTGAACAAGACCAGGCGGCTGCAGATCACCCAGGCTGAGCAGAACAAGCAAGTCCGGCAGATGCTGACCAACCTAACCCATGACATCAAGACTCCGCTGACCGTGGCCAGGGGATACGCCCAGCTGCTCAAGGAGGGATCGGCTGATCAGGAGCAATTGGGTAAGATCCTCAACAACCTGCAATCGGTGGATCACTATCTGCATTACCTGATGGATTTCAATCTGATACAGGAGAAGAGCGTGAGCCTGGATCTGACCAGGGTGAACCTATCGGCATTGGTTCAGCAGGAGCTCTTCAATGCCTTCGATTCTCTGACCGCGCGGTCCGTCACGGTGGAGCCCAGAATTCAAACTGGTGTGGAAATTACGACGGATCAGATCATGATGAGTCGAATAATTCAGAACCTGATCGGCAACTGGCTCAAGTATGCGGAGGAATCAGCCTGGGTGGACCTGCACAAGAGTGAAGATGGACGAATTCATTTGGACTTCGGCAACAAAACTACGGGCGAAGCAGTCGATGTGGACAGGCTCATGGAACGGTTCCAGACCGATGACCAGTCACGTACCAAGATCAGAAGCACAGGTCTGGGTCTGAGCATCGTTGATTCCCTGGTGGATTCGCTCAGCGGCTCCATGAGGCTGGAATCTGCCGACGGTATTTTCCTGGTCCACTTGTTGTTGGGTGATGCTCCGCAATCGAAGGAACTGTAAATAACGTAGGCTTGAGGGAGCTTGGTAAGATGCTGTGGCCGGTCACGGTCTTCACGACAAGACCGTGACCGGCCATCAGCGCATGTAGGCGGAGAATGGGGTCAGCACATGAATCTGACAGCACCTAAATCTGATTGTGCTTAAATCCGGCCGACAGATGAGTCGCTTCTTCGTCTACATTTAAGGGAAAATCAGGCCTTGGTGTGGGGCACTATAACAGCCCTGGCCGACAGCTTGTTGTCGACCAGCTTGTGGTAGGCATCCAGGGCATTGTCCAGTGAGTAGGTTTCGATCTCGGTCTCGATCTGGCCGTTGCGATACATGTTGGCCACATCGTAGAGCTCAGGGATGGAACCCCAGTAAACGCCAAGCAGCTCCTGCTCCCAGGGCTTGGAGTACCAGTCGTATTCCGCCTTGCCGCCGGCGATGCCGACCACAGTCACCCGGGATCCTGGGCCGCCCGAAGCCTGTGCGGCAGCAATGGTTGGGGCCACACCCACGAAATCGAAGGCGGCATCCACGCCCTCACCATGGGTTATCTTCCTGATGTTCTCCACCTGGTGCTCGTCGCTGACCACGGGGATGGCACCCTTGGCCTCAGCCTTGGCCAGGGCCTCCGGCTTGGTGTCCGTGGCAATCACGGTGGCGCCGGTCAGGGCGTGAAGAATCTGAATGGCGATCTGGCCCAGTCCACCCAGGCCAATGACCAGAGCGTACTTTCCGCCGCCGTTCAGATGGGGCATGGCAGCCCGGATGGCGTGGTAGGGAGTCAGGGCAGCGTCAGCCAAGGGTGCAGCGCCGATTGGATCTGCATCGCCCAGCGGTACCAGGTTGCGGGCCGGAACGGTCATGTATTCAGCCATGCCGCCGTCACGCCCCAGTCCCAGGGCCAGGGATTTATTGGTTGCGGCGCTTGAGCAGTAGTTCTCCTGGCCGGCCACGCAGTGAGGGCAGTGGCCGCATCCGGTGGGCCCATAGACAATGTAGGCATCGCCTTTCTTGAAGCCCGTGACATCGGGTCCTACCTCTTCGACCCAACCAGTGGTCTCATGTCCAAGAATGAATGGCGGCTTGGTGTGACTGCCGGTTTCGGGGGTATAGTCCTGGAAGACGGAGACGTCGGAATGGCAGCAACCTGCCCCGGCCACCTTGAGCAGAACCTCGCCGCTCCCGGGTGTCGGCTCCGGCACTTCCTTGAGGGTGGGGAATGTATTGAATTTTTCGAAAACAACAGCTTTCATAAGCTTCCTTTCATCGTTGAATCATTCGCGCCCCTATGCTCAGGACGGGGTGTGCGCATCTACATCGATGCAATAAAAATCTTAACGAAAGATAACTATGTACTCACCTTGAAAGGGTGTGATATGTCCGACAAAGTGGGATTGGCAATGTTCATATGCATAAACGCCCCTCCCCCAAGGATGACCGGTAGGGGAGGGGCGGCAGGATGATTCTGGTCTTGTCTTGGTTCAGCGTGAGCGGCTTTTACAGCAGATTAATCAGGGCTTGGGTGTCCTCGACTGTCGTCGCCCAGGAGGTGGCCAGCCGGATCACGGTGTGGGTGGCATCGCTGCGTTCCCAGAAGTCGAAGGCGACCTGCTTGGACAGCTCCTCCATGCGTTCATTGTCCAGGCGGACGAAGGTCTGGTTGGTGGGGGAGTCCATGACAATCTGATACCCCTTCTCCCGCAGGGCCTTTTTGATCATCGCTGCCGTCTGGATGGCGTTGCGGCTGATTCGTGAATAGAGGTCATCGGTAAAGAGGGCATCGAACTGCACTCCCAGGAGTCTTCCCTTGGCAAGAAGGGCACCTCTTCTTTTGATCATGGTGCTGAAATGCTCGGGGGCATTCCCTCTGGGGAAGACCACCGCTTCACCGCAGAGTGCGCCGACCTTGGTTCCGCCGATGTAGAAAACGTCGCAGAGACGGGCTATGTCCGTCAGATCGACGTCGGTTCCGGGAGCCACCAGTCCGTATCCCAGCCTGGCCCCGTCCAGATAGAGGGGAATCTTGTATTCCCGACAGGTCTGCGAGAGGTCTTCCAGCTCCTGTCGAGTGTAGAGGGTCCCATACTCGGTGGGATGTGAGATGTAGACCATGCCGGGGAAGACCATCTGCTCATGGTTTCCGTCGGCATAGAAGCCTTCCAGAAAAGCGTCAAGGTCCTCTGCGCGAATCTTGCCCTGTTCGCCGCGAATTGTCAGAACCTTGTGGCCTACGGCTTCGATGGCGCCGGCCTCATGGACATTGACATGGCCAGTATCCGCAGCGACCACTCCTTGATATGACTTCAGCAGGCAGGAAGTGACGACCTGGTTGGTCTGGGTTCCTCCGGCCATGAAATAGACCTGGGCCTGGGGGCAGCCACAAGCTTGGGCGATTTTCTGAGCAGCGGAGGAGCAGTACCGATCTTTGCCGTACCCGGGAAGGTGCTCCATGTTGGTGTCGATCAGCCGCTGCAGGACTGCGGGATGTGCGCCCTCGGAATAGTCGTTGACGAATGACAGCATGTGGGTCCTTCCTGTTCGATGATAATTGGCTCCGGACCAGTCAAGCCGATCCGGAGCCATGGTTCTCACTACAGCATATGCTCAGGCGATGAGTTCCTTGACGGATGCAATGATCGCCTGAAGGCTGACCTTGGCGTCATTGAAGAGCATCTGCGTATTTGGGTTGAAGTAGAGCTCGTTCTCGATGCCGGCGTACCCCTTGCCACGACCTCGTTTAAGGACGACAACATGCTGAGCCTTGTCAACGTCCAGGATGGGCATGCCCGAGACTGCAGTCCCCGGCCGGCGTGCAGCCGGGTTGGTCACGTCATTGGCGCCGACCACCAAGGCGACATTGGCTGAGGGGAACTGAGGATTGATGTCATCAAGGTCGATCAATTCCTCATAGGGAACGTTGGCCTCGGCCAGGAGGACGTTCATATGCCCGGGCATACGGCCGGCCACAGGGTGAATGGCATAGGATACATCCACGCCACGGCCCTTGAGCAGTTCGCCCAGGTCGGCCAGTTCGCGTTGGGCCTGTGCCTGAGCCAGACCAAAGCCGGGGACGAAGATGACCTTGTCGGCATAGACCAGCTGGACAGCCACATCGTCGGGCGTGGTCTCCTTCATGGTCCCCTGGGTGCCCTGATCCTGGTTGGTGCTGACAGAGGAACCGCCGAACCCGCCGGCCAGCACGCTCAGGAGCGGCCTGTTCATGGCCTGGGCCATCAGGACGGATAGGGTTGCACCTGCTGCGCCGACCAAAGCGCCTGCAACGATCAAAGCCACGTTATTAATGGCCAGGCCATTCATGGCCACAGCTGTACCAGTGCAGGCATTCAAGACGGAGATGACCACGGGCATGTCGGCGCCGCCGATGGGAATAACGAAGACAAGTCCGTAACCTAGGGCGAATATGGCCGTGAGGAGGGCCCATAGGGTCCGATTGTCCGGATTCAGGCAGAGCAGGACCAGGCTGAGGACCGTCAACAGAGCGAAGAGCACATTCCAGACAGCCTTGGCCGGCAGCTTCAGGTTTTTGATCAGGCCGATGCCCTGGAGTTTGCCGGCAGCGACCAAGGAGCCGGTGAAGGTGATGGAACCGATGACCACGCCCAGGCCGGCGGTGATCAGCACCACCAGAGTCGGGGTGCCCTCGGAAGTCAGTATGTCGTTCAGAGCGACCAGGGCTGCAGCGCCGCCGCCGACCGTGTTGAAGACGGAAACCAGCTGAGGCATGTCCGTCATTTTCACCTTCTTGGCCGAGTAGACCCCTGCAGCGGCTCCGATCAGAATGCCGAGCACGAGCAGAATGATAGCCAGGGAGGAGGTGAAACCCTTGGCGAACAGGTGAATGAATGCCATGGCAACGGCGATGACCATGCCCACTGCAGAAATCCTATTGCCTGTACGGGCGGTTTTGGGGGAGTTCATGTAGTGCAGGCCCATGACGAACATGACTGAGGAAAGGAGATAGACGAACCAGGTGATTATGTCGAGGGTGTTCACTTGTCGGCTCCCTCATTCTTAGCGGTCTCGGTCGTGACGGTCGAAGCCTGTTCGTCCTGGCGGGTCTTATCTTTCCCCCTGTCAGGTTTGGAGGACTTGAACATCTCCAGCATCCTGTCGGTCACTACATAGCCGCCCACCACATTCATGGCGCCAAGGACGGCAGCCAGGAATATAAGTATGTAGGAAAGCGGGGAGTGAGCCTCCGCCGCGATGATGATCACACCGACGATCACAATGCCATGAATGGAGTTGGCGCCAGACATGAGCGGTGTGTGAAGCGTGGCCGGAACCTTGCCGATCACCTCCACGCCGATCAGCAGGGCCAGAATGAAGAGCGTAATTGCTATGACCAAAGAATTCATTGCTCCTGACCTTTCTCTTCGGTCTTTTCAACATTCGGAGCATCTGCGCTTCCATGCGCGCTGGATTTGGTTGCTCCTGACACAACAAGTGCTTGATCGATCTCGTCGTCCGTTTTGATGCTGAGCACACCATCACGAAGAAAATGCACCAGCACGTCCGCCACGTTTCTGGACAGAAGATTCGATGCCGTCGTGGCTACACCGCTGGCCAGGTATGGAGCCCCGATCATGATGACTCCCTTGTTGGTGGTCCTGGTTCCCACTTGTGATCCCTCGACATTGCCGCCCAGGTCGCTGGCAGCGCAGTCCACGACCACAGCTCCGGGATGCAGGTTGGCCACACCCTCGGCGCTGAGGAGGCGAGGAGGTTTTCCGCCTGGAACCTTGGCTGTGGTGATGACCACATCGAAGCCTGCGGCTTTGGCATCCACCGCAGCCTGCTGCTGGGCCTGCTCCTGATCGGTCAGCTGGCGCGCATAGCCGCCCTGGCCCTGCCCCTTGGAGAAGTCCAGTCCCAGGTCGAGGAACTTGGCTCCCAAAGATTCCACCTCCTGTCTGGAAGCGGGTCTGACATCATAGGCGGTGACCACGGCTCCTAGGCGTTTTGCGGTTCCGATGGCCTGCAGGCCTGCGATGCCGGCACCCAGGACCAGCACCTTGGCTGGTCGGATGGTTCCTGCGGCAGTGGTCATCATGGGGAAGAAGGATCCATAGGCATCGGCAGCCACCAGAGCCGCCTTGTATCCCATGACCGAGTTCTGCGAGGTCATCTCGTCCATGGACTGGGCCGAGCTGAGCTGTCGGGGGAGTCGCTCCATAGCGATCCCTGTAAGCCCGGACGCTTCCAAGGATTTGATGTAGTCCTTGTCGCTCAAGGACCCCAGCATGCCGATGATCCATGTTCCGGTTGGGATCCCTTTCAGCAAGGATTCATCGGGTCTGTTGACGAAGCCCAGAACTTGTGACTTGGATAAGACGGTATTCCTGTCGGTGACTGTGGCTCCGGTCTGTTGGTAGTCCTCATCTTGGAAGCCGGCTCGAGCCCCGGCTCCGGACTCCAATAGGCAGGTAATGCCCTGCCTGGTCAGCCGGGTCACGATGTCAGGCGTCAGGGCCACTCGGGACTCCTCATCGTCAGTCTCTTTGAGGACCCCGAAGGCTACGTGGGTTTGTTCTGGTCCACTCATGTCTTTCCTTTTCCAAACACAACTGTGTGTGAGTAATTTCATCAATGATTCTAGTTGCTGGTCTTTACTGTTGGCAGGTCAACACAATTTGTAAGTGACTAAGTAACAGCTGAGAAGAGACAGAATTCAAGGTATCTTGCATGGTGTCTTAAAGGGTGCCACACATCTTCAAGAATGATGAGTGGCACCCTGAGGTGGAAGGCCTTGGCGACGGAACGCTGTGGGCAGGCAATTTCACATCCACGGTCAGCCAGCCGGCCTTTCTGGGCTGCTGTACCGTTTCAGATCCTTGCTCGCTGCAGTGCTTTATTCATTCCCCTCGTGTTTTTCGTTCGCAGCAGGGTCTTTGGACTTGGACTGCATGGGATTGTGATGGTAGATGAGGGCGAAAGCGGCCAGGGTCTCGATCATGCTGGCGAGGATCCAGGCGATGACGATGGCATTCTGATGTTTGCCGACGGTTCCCATTCGGGTGAAGATGAACACATCCATGATGAAGGTCTGCAGAACAAGAAGAACCGTCGCCACAACTACCGTCCTGGTGTGCCTGTCCGTATCTGTTCCCTCTCCCTCTGGTCTGCCGGGAGACTTGAAGCTGGCATAGGAAAGGAGCCAGATGCCGATTCCGAAGAGAACGGCGGCAAGAGGCAGGGAGAAGAAGATCGGCATGGTGCTCAGGCTAAGGCCCAGAGCTGCGACCAGTACTGCCGAGGCAAGGCCCAGATAGAAGGAATCGTGGTTTTTGGCCTTGCGCGGTTTGGCGGGCTTGCCTTCCTTGGTTGGTTGAGACGGTTTATCGACAGGTCCGGGCGTATCCTTTGCAGCAGGCTTACCGGGTCGGCTTGGCTTGTCGTCATGTGAGGAGCCATCATGCTCTTCGCCTACCTGGCCGGCCTGCGAGCGGTCGGCGGTTAGGGCCTGGTCCTGCTTATTTTGTGCTCCAGGTCTGCCGTGAGCAACGTCCTTGCTGGATGAATCCCTGCCTTCCTTCTTCGGCATGGGGGCATTTTCCGCTTGGCTTTCTCTTCTGTCGTTCGCGTTCTCCACTGGCCTTGGCATGCGGTCCTTGTCATTCATTGGTGATTGTTCGGGACTTTCATGCCTGCCTTGGTTCTTATTCGCACGTTCGTTTCGATTGTTGCTCATCTGACCCTCCAGGCTTGTTCTTCCCCATTGCTTGTGGCAGGTCATCTGGCAGCCTGCCCGTTTTCAGGAAGCAACATCCGTTGAGGCCAGTGTATGTGTGTTTTCTCGTAAAAGTGGCATTGACCGGCACCAGATCCATACCATTCCGATATTGATCTTTTATGGGTGAAGCACAAATAGCTTAACGAGAGGAATGTCCTGCAAAAAGAGCTGGGTTCATTGCGACATATCCAACTATGGATGCTGTCTCTGCCTGGTTGGTGCCGGCGGCCGTTAACGGGGTCTGTCAGATAGAAGATTTGAATGAATTGCTGCATCGGCCCTCGATGCTATCAACCGACTGATCGATGCGACTTGCGGGCAAAGATCAACATCCGTAAGGCCGGCCATGAAGATTGACCTCAAGACGGACAGGCCTACGCCCGGCTCGGCTGACTTGTGTCTGCTTGTTCAGGATTCGTTGGATGATGTGGTTGCCGCGCTTCGTAAGCGTCATGTCGACTATCTTGGCCCGATTAGCCGGACTGGCGCGCTTGGGGCTATTACCTCGGTATACGTCAGGGATCCTGACAGGAATCTGATCGAGCTTTCCAGATACGACTAGGACTGAAACCGAATAAGAACCAGTCATATCAGTAGGCGATAACACGAATGCGAACACAGTCTTTGGGGAAGCGATAAGTGACAGATTGTAAAAGCATCCTAGTCAGATACCGATAATTGAGTTTATTACAGTCACAAGGCCTTATTTAATATGGTCTCGTAATAATTTACACACGGTCGGGTTTAGCTCTACGTCTATGCAATTATCTTTTCAGGATTCGTTGAATGTTGTATTGGCAAAACATGTTTGATTATGGAGATGGAATCGATAATGGAGAGGTGTGACGTTGAGTTTCGTGATATTAGGCTCTGAGATCTGTTTGGTCAAAGGGCATCACCTTATCATCAGGGCAACCGGCCACGGTATCGAATTCAGCTATCTCATGTCTTGCCGTCTTTCCCTTCCTCATTCACCGAAAGGGTCTTAGAAAAGAGTCTGGAGCTAGTGAGTTGGCCAGTTCTATTGTTTCAGGGCCTGCTGCTCATAGGATTGTAGGGTGGCTCCGTTGTGTTGGGGGATTGGCGGGGCCACCCTGGTTGGCCGGGCCGTCTTGGGATGCGGCCCGGCTGCTTACTCGGGTGAAGATCCTAGACGTGCAGGGCGCGGGTTTCCCGTCGGTGGCGTCCGGCTGCGACGGCGCCGGCTGCGGCGAGCAGCCCGGCGGCGAGCAGGAGGATCATGCTGCCATTGCCGCCCGTCAGGGGCAGGACGCCTTCGTAGGTGTAGGCCAGGTGCGCCTGGGGCTGGCTGACATCGCCCAGCTTCCAGTCCACGACCACATCGGCCAGTCCAGGATTATGGACAGGCGTAGCCAGGGTGACGGACCCGTCGGCATTCTGCTGCAGGTGGTCCACGGCCGTCTTATCGAACTTGACGCCGGTGATCAGCAGTTGTGAATCGAGTGCTACTGGTACTGGTACGAGGCTTTTAGCAGCGTCTACGTATTCTCCTGTGGGGATGCTGGTGTTGCCGAGCTGGCCGAACCAATTGCTTCCCATGCTGTAGGCATTGCCGTCCTGGGCAATGGCCATGGAGTTGTCCCATCCTGCGCTGATTCGTGCGGCTATGAGCCCGTTACCGGCGCTGCCTTGGCCTGCGGGCGGCGATACGCGTGTGGGCGCGGGCTGGTCGCTGGAGGTGTTGTTGCCGAGCGGGCCTAAATAGTTGCTGCCCCAGGCCCAGACTGCGCCGCTTCTGTCGATGGCCAAAGAGTGATCCACGCCTGCGCTGATCTGCACAGCTTGGAATGCTTGGGTTGGGTTTGCGGGATCCTGGATCTGTTTGGGCGAGGGCCGGTTGGTTTTCGTGCCGTCGCCCAGCTGCCCGCGGTAGTTGTACCCCCATGTCCAGAGGGTACCGTCCTGGCTGATGGCCATGGCGTATTTGGCTCCTGCGCTGACCTGGGTGGCTTTGAAGGTTTTGCTTGTGTCCTCGGGGTCGGGCACGCGTGCCGGGTCGGCGGCGTATATGGTGCTGTGCTCTCCCGTGGCTGTGCCGTTGCCGAGCTGTCCGTAGTTGTTGTATCCCCACGTGTATACGTTGCTGTCCGCGTCCAGGGCCATGATGAAGCTCGAGTAGACGCTGACCTGGACCGCGTGCAGCCCCTGGCCGGAGCCGTTGGGATCCTTGGCCAGGGCCGGCGCCAATTTGGATGTGCTGTATGAGCCGTCGGCGTTGTATTCGCTGCCCCAGGTGTAGACGCGCCCATCCGGGCTGATGGCCGCCGAGTCGGCGTAGCCGGCGCTCACCTGGACGGCTTTGAAGGGCTGGCCGTCCGCGTCCTTGACGGGCTGCGGCTTGGAATGGTGTTGTATGTCCTTACTGCCGTTGCCGAGCTGCCCGCGATCGTTGATGCCCCAGCTGTAGACGATGCCGTCGCTGCCGATGGCCAGCATGTAGTTCCCGCCTGCCGCGGCCTGCGTGTAGGTGAAACCGGAGGCCACGCCGTCGGGCAGGGGGACCCTGACCGGTGTCTTCTGCATAGGCGTCTTGTCTGGATCCTGGCCTAGCTGGCCGTACTTATTGTCGCCCCAGGCGTAGGCGTTCCCGTCGCTGGCCACCCCTATGGAGAAGCCACTTATTGAGCTGCTGGCGCTTATCTGGTTGAAGCGGATGCCGCGGCTGAGCTTGGGCGGGGTGATGGTCGCCTGCTGGCCGCCCAGCACGTTGCCCTTGTCTGGGCTGATCGACCAGCCGCCGGTGTCCGCGGGGCTCCAATGCGCGACCAGGGTGATGTCCGCGGTGACCGGCTGGCTGAAATCATACGCCACATCGGATTTGCCCTCGGCATCCTTGAGAAACCAACCATCAAACAGGAAGCCGTCCTTGGCCGGGTCTGTGATTGGGCGTGTGGCCTGCTTGCCTATGGTGATCCGCTGCGGGTCTGGGACCGGATTGCCGCCGGCGCTGTCGAAGGTGACCGTGTGCGGGTTGATGTAGGTGTAGTCCAGGTGCGCGTCGGGCTGCGGACCGTTCCTGCTCCAGGAGACGGTCACGTCGGTCTTGCCTCCTGCATGCTGGGGCGTGGTCACGCTCCAGGTGCCGTCCTTGTTGTCCGTCAGGCTCGTGCCCGCTGTCGCGCCGAACTTGACGCCGGTCGGCCTGGGAGACTCGGGGAAGGCGACCATGCCTGGCCGGCTGGCTGGCGTGGCGCTGGTGGGGGTGCGTCCCAGCTGGCCTTTGCTGTTGCTTCCCCAGCTGTAGAGGTTGCCGTCCGATCCCAGGGCCAGGGAAAAGTCCCCTAAATAGCCGCCTTCCGCGCTGGCTTGGGTGATTGTGACGCCTGCCGGCATGGTCACTTTGCCCGGCCGGTTTGCTGGCGTGCTGCTGGTGTCGCGTCCCAGCTGGCCTTGGGTGTTGTCTCCCCAGCTGTAGAGGTTGCCGTCCGATCCCATGGCCAGGGAATGATTGCCGCCTGCGATGACCTGGGTGAATCGTCTGACGCCTGCAGGCAGGTTCACTTTGCCCGGCGTGTTATCTTGCGTCCCGCTGGTGGGGGTGCGTCCCAGTTGGTTTAAGGAGTTGTTGCCCCAGCTGTAGATGTTGCCGTCCGTTCCCAGGGCCAGGGAGTGGGTGTATCCTGCGCTGATCTGGGTGAATTTCGTGCCGTCTGCCGGCATGATCCCTTTGCTCGGCGTGAGCTGTTCTATAACAAAATTGCTATTGCCCATGCCAAGTTGCCCTTTGCTGTTGCTTCCCCAGCTGTAGAGGTTGCCGTCCGCGTCCAGGGCCAGGGAGTGATTAGTGCCTGCGCTGACCTGGGTGAATTTTGTGACCCCTGTTGGCAGGTTCACTTTACTCGGCATGCCATGACGAATATAATTGTCAGAGAATTTATCCTTAGTGCCGTTGCCCAGTTCCCCGTTGTTGTTGCTTCCCCAGCTGTAGAGATTGCCATCCGAGCCGATGGCCAAGGAATGTACATAACCTGCGCTGAACTGGGTAAATTTCGTGCCGTCTGTCGGCATGATCACTTTGCCTAGTTGAGGTGAGTATGTTACGTCGCCGCGTCCCATTTCGCCGTACAGATCGCTTCCCCAGCTGTAGAGGTTGCCGTCCGAGCCCAGGGCCAGGGCAAAGCCTAATCCTCCGCTGATCTGGGTGAAGCTGACGCCTGTCGGCGGGGTGACGATGCCCGGCCGGTCGGATGGCGGCGTAAAGCTGAGTCGTCCCCATCCGTAGACGTTGCCGTCTGAGCCTATAGCCTGGGAAGCTTCGGTTCCTGCGCTGATGTGGTTGAAGCGTATGTCGGATGTGGTGGGCATGGTCAGGGTGATCCTGGTGCCTCCTTCTGCTGGGCCGGAGGTGGGGGACAGGCTCCATGAGCTGGTTATCCTGGTCCATTTGGCGGTCAGGGTGATGTTGCCGGTGACGGGCTGGCTGAAGTCATAAGCGACGGCGGTGTTGCCGGTGAACCATCCGTTGAACAGGTAGCCGTCCCTGGCCGGGTCCTTGGGCCTGGAGGCCTGTCCGCCGCTGGGGACGCTCTGGGAGGGTGTGCTGGTTTTGCCTTCGGTGTCGTTGAAGGCGACGGTGTAGGCTGCGCGTGTCTGGGGCTGGCTGTCGGTGGTCTTGCTTTGGATGCCGGTGCCGCCGGGCTTCTTGGGCGTGGCCTGGGTGCTGGTGAGGGGGGATGCGGTGTTCAGGGGTGAGGGCGAGGGCAGCGGCGACTGGGGGCCGGCCGGACTGGCTGGCAGGGTTGGTGGATTGGCTGATGGGTCGGCCTGTTGGCCTGCAGCCGTCTGCCCCAGCATGGTCGGCTCGGGCACACTGGATTCGCTGTTGGTTGTGTCGGCTGTGGCCAGGCCGCCCATGATCAGGCTGGCGGGCAGGATGATAGCCAGCAGGACACCGACCATGGTTGTCGACCGGCCGCGTGCGGACTTATGCCGAAGCGAAATATGCATAATCCCTTCCCGAAAACATGTAGTTCAATGACGAAATTCCCCTCGTTTCCAATGAACTACGTACCGGGAACAGCCCCGGCAGATAAAACCATGCTATCACCTGCATATTTGTGGGCCAACTCGAATGTAAGTAATATGTTTCGCTCTTTTTATCTTTTTGAATATTGTAAAAATATTCATTGAACCGACCGGCCTGATGCGGCCTATAAGGAAGGCGGTTCCACTAAATATGAATACGTGTCAACTATGCTATTGCTGATTACGGTTTTGTTCGGTTTGGTTATTGCCTTTGGCTTCGTATACGGCTCTGACCCTATAGGCTTGTAGTTCATTCTGTCATTTGTGTTACTAGCGCTCGTTTTTTGGGGAGTGAAGTCATTTGCCAATTTTGAGTCGCACACGGTCACAACGGTCACGTATTAGGACGCTGAGGACGTTTGATTGCATATAACAAAACTCCGGCTTTTTAATCAGGGGCATAGCTTTAAGGTGGGGTGGCGAACCCGGCTCGAATGCGTGATCTCCTGAACCACTATTGTAGGCATTGAACCCGATCCAACGGCTGCGTGTGTGTGGCTCTGGAAGATACGATGACCCGCATCACTTCTGCGACCGCCTCTGGTGCCATCACCCTATCTTCCACTGGTCCTAACCCCAATGACACGTCATCCGGCCCCAAGTTCGCTTCACTCGATTCCTACCGAGGCGTGACCCCATAAACGTTGGGCGAGTACATCCAACGTCGCCGTTCTCAGCAGTAGTTTTGCTGCCGTGTGTTGGCAGCATAGACGAGTGCTATATATTGCTTTGTAATAGATAAGTTAATGAGTAGAGCTCAATATTGGTATAGACCAATATTGAGCTCTGTTTTCTTTGCAGTATATGCTTTGAGTGTTGATTTGTATAAGGAATATTGCTCTTTTGGTGCAAATGTCGTTACACCACCAAGCGAGCAGCAGAAACTATGATGTCCCTGATGTGAGTAACAAAACAGCGCGAAACCGTCATTGAGGAGTAACTATGTCGGGAAAAGCTTATCGAACATTTGTTTTTTCCACTGTGGCCCTTATATCTGTTGCTTTCTGTCTACTTGTTGCGATATCTCCCGCTAGGGCTCAAAGCATGTCCAGCGAGCAATCGACAGGGTACCCCAAGCCAGAGGCGGTTGGCTTTCATCATGCGGCGCTGGTATATGCTGATGACCAGTTGGACGAGCGAGCAGTCCTGCCTTTATTTAATCGTGTTGATAACACAGGTAAGCTCATTCCCAGAGCGTCCATGTTCGATGCGGCAGTTTTATTGCGTTTTACGATCAATGGGAAACAAACTGATTATGGTGCAACAACATTGTCGGATTGGCAGACGCTTATCAACCAGTGGTTTAGCACAGGTGGCCCTATTGATACCTTCGAAAAAGCTGCCGAACAAGCAGACTTGGCTGCACAAAATGCTGGAGCTCTTCAGCAATCTCGACGCTCGATTATAGTTATGATGCCGTGGATGAATCCCAGCGTCAACTCTTTCGGCCAAGTAAACGGCTCTGACCGCGATTTGTCGAGGGCCCAAGATCGGCAGGCTGTGGCCCAGTGGTTTGCCAATACAGTGAGTCAACGATTTAGCCAAAAGCGCTATGCACATCTTGCTCTGTGGGGCTTATACAGGATGCGTGAAGATGTTCCTCCTTATGAGCAGCACATAATTGCCAGCGATGCGCAAGGGGTCCATAACAGCGGTCTTAAATATTTGTTTATCCCCTATTACAAAGGATTGGGCTGGCAGTCGTGGAAAGAGTATGGTTTCGACGTTGCTATCATGCAGCCCTCCTATGCCTTCCGCTCACCGCTGGATGGTGGTGAAGTCAACGCATCGAGGTTGCAAGAAACAGCAGTGGCTGCTCAAAAATACGATTTAGGGGTTGAACTTGAATTCCGCGGGTGCAGCCGGTTAGCAACTGAACAAGTTATGGCTATGCAGTATCTAGCAAGCGGTTCTACCTACGGTTACCAGGATGGGGTATCTGCTGCTTTTTTGGGAGAGGGCTTTGGCTCTTGTGGCATCACGACCAGCAGCAATCCATCGCAGCGTTCAGTCTACGATGCATTGGCTGACTACATCTCTGGCAAGCGCATCCCTTCTCCAGATGTAGACATCAAAGCTGTGGAAGCGAAACAATCAGTCGGGCAGAGCGACAATCAAAGAATGTACGTTGCGCGCGAAGTGGATCTGAAAAAGTTCAATAGCATACGCATTGACTTTGCTGAACACCAGCAGTATTGGCAGGGCGAGGTACAACTCCAAGTTCAGACTGCCAACGGTGGATGGAAACAGCTGGCATGGGCCACAAGGCCAAGGGGTGACAGCTTGGCAGACAACATCCAAGGTGTGGTTGTGAGTTTTGATAATACCCGAGTCAACCCCGGCAAGCAGACGATCAGGCTAATACTGACCACGGCCCAACGCTCCCCGCTGAGTAAGCCTCCGATTGTGAGAATGGTAGGAGATCGTTCGCTCGATCCTGTGACTCAGAACGGGCTAGCCAACGCGTATACGGTGGTGGAGTCAGGTAAGCCTAAGCCTGCATCGTATCCAGATAAGACTTCTCATATGCTTCACGATGGCGAAATATCGACCGCAGGCTGGTCTTCTGGGCGAAATGTGGGCTGGAACTCTAATCCGGGAAAAGCAGTAATCAATATCGATTTAGGTAGTGTACATCGGGTAGGAGCTGTAAAAGTCTATACACAGGGTGGAAGTGATGCTGCTGTCAATTGGCCGCTAAATCCTGTAGCTACTTTCTCAAATACTCCTACGCTGATGGATAGCGGTACGGGCAAGTCTCCATTATTGGCGAGCTGGCCTTTTTCGACTCCGCATGTCATCGCAAAGCACGCGCCAGTCGGAGGAGAATCGTTGCCAACAGTGCCTGGCATCTCTTGTTTAACAGCTACCGAGATTACATGTACAAACCAAGATGGATATATCGAAGCCACTGGTACCCCAGTCGAGGCACGTTATATCAATATCGGGTTCTCTACGAATTCTTGGGCTATGCTCTCTGAACTGCAAGTTGTTGATAGCGCTGGCAATCCCATCGATTTTAGCTACCGGTTAGCACGAGCTCCAGGTGATTTAGACAATTATTCGGACGATGGGCTACGTCTTACGGACGGAAGATACACTGATGACTTTGCTTGGAAAGAGATCTCGGGTTGGCCGGCAAACGAAGCTGTTGCACTTCGATTTGATGCCGCTGAACCGATAGATGTTAATACCATTTCTGTCTATACTCTCAATGCTGGGTCCTACGGGATTGTGGCACCCACTACGTTCGCGGCTCAGGTAAAAATTGCGGGTCAGTGGGTGGACGTGCAGGGGCGCCGGGAACAAACGTCATTCGGTTCTGGTGGAGTCCGTCTTGACATTGCCGATTTGCGCTACCATCAAGTTACTGCTGTACGGATTCTTTTACCAGGTGACAGGGCTGGCTGGGCTTGGACGATGATCTCTGAAGTTAAGGTGGAATAAGTGTCTCATGCTTGTAAAGCTCAATCCCTTTATAACTGCGTTATAAGCGCCAAACTATTTCGCATGGCTGTGGGCGGTGTGGCGCCGTTCTGGGAAAGAGGGCGAACAGATGCAGGTAACTGCTGAGGAGCTGTTTTTGGGCAAGAGCGGTTTGTATGGTTCTGATCGGCCTATGGATGACCAAACGTTCAGCGACGATGAAGACCGGCGTGATCAGGAAGATACGCGGCCCAAGTATATGAAGATACGCGATGCTATTTATCGCAAATATATAGCGGGCCGCCCTTCAAACTCGGTGATTCCTCCTGAACGCAAGTTGGCCGAAGAGTTCAAGGCTAGTCGCGTTACGATTCGCAAGGCCATAGGAAAACTCGAAGCAGACAACGTTGTCTACAAGGTGCAAGGCGGCGGTACATATACTGTCGAGCCAGGAATTGTAAAGTCGCTAAAGCTCACTTCGTTTTCTGAAGATATTCGAGCGAGGGGCATGGTTCCATCTTCCCGGGTGCTTTTGCATGAGCGTGCGCAAGCAGATCGGGAAGCTTCTTGGCGTCTCAAAGTATCGCCTGGGGCTGACGTGTACATCTTACGACGCCTGCGCTTGGCTGATGGCGAGCCCATGTGCCTGGAAGAGGTGACCGTCCCGCTTGAATATGTACCGGATATTGAGAAGCAGAATATCACTGGTTCCTTTTATGATGTGTTGCAACACAAATATGGGTTGTTGCCGGTATGGGCAGATCAGGTAGTTTCTCCTGTGGTGCTTGAGCCGGGTGACGTTAAGCTGTTGCAAGTAGCGCCCTACTCGCCGGCTTTGAAAATCGTCCGCGTAACCTTTGATGCCAAGGGAAGACGCATCGAGACGACTACATCTCTCTACAGGGGAGATAAATACATGCTTCATTATGCGGTCAAGCGAGACTGAAGCGACTCCGTAGCGAAATTGTTGTAGACAAATAATTGGTAGATACCAATATTGCATTCCATAGACGAGCCTTCTAGCATAAAAACTGATGGTTACGGAAAGTCAGTTGCTTGAAAGTGCGGTGCTTGCTCTGTGTATCGCAGGGTTAAGGTTGCTGTGTTTTCAGGCCGTCTGACCGGTCTTTTATAGGGTATAACCGGCAAGGGTGCCAAAGTAGTAGTCAGAGAGGATTGATGAATCTTCCGTCTGGTCGAAGGCGGCAATGTCAGTAAACGATACACGTTGACTCCAACGATGATGTTGAAAAAGCGAAGAAAGGTATATACCAATGAAACACGTACACCGTATAGCAAGGAAGCTAGCAGTGGTCGCTGTGGCTACCCTGGCGAGTGTCTCCCTAGCAGGATGCGCTGGCTTTGGGCCTACCAACACGACCGGCACAGACAAGGAGGGGAAGGTCACCGTACGATTCTCGTACTTGTGGACGGGCGACGAAGCGAAAGCCGTTGAGAAGATCATCAAGGATTTCAACGCTTCTCAGAGCAAGATATCAGTCAAAGGAACTTCGTCTGCAGATCAGCAGGCACAGGTGCTGTCGATGCAGGGCAAAAACCCTCAGTTTGATATTTCCAACACAGGCAATTCGCAGATTGTCGATTGGGCGAACAGCGGCGTGCTCTTGGGGCTGGACGACTATATTAAAGCTGACAAGTACGATACTTCCGACTTCCTTCCAGCCGCAATCAAAAATAATTCCTTTGATTCCAAGCTCTACGCTCTACCCGTGGCAGCGAATATCTATCAGTTGCTGTACAACAAGGACGAGCTCAAAGAGGCTGGCATTACCAACCCTCCCGAGACGTTCGACGATTTTGCTAAAGTCATCGACACAGTTAGTAAGCTCAACGGAGACAAGGTCGAGCGGTTGGGCACCAACTCTTCGGTGGACCTGCAGCTGCTCGTCCAGGCCTATGGGGGCAGTTGGTACACCGAGGACGGCAAGGCTTCGCCAACCAACCCACGCAATATAGAGGCGTTGAACTGGTGGGTTGAGCATGTAATCAAGAAGTTCGGCGCTAAAAACCTGCAAGACTTCCAGTCGGGTTTCGGTGAGTACGGCACGGCTCAATACCCCTTCTACACCGGGCAAATTGCGACTCTGATTGACGGCAACTGGCAGTCGGCGTTCATCCGTCGCCTGGCACCGAAGCTCAACTGGGGGGCCGCAGCTCTGCCATATCCTGCAGATAAGCCAGAGCTCAAGGGCACTACACGTTTGGACCTGTCCAACTTGTTCATCCCGAAGAACTCCGCTCACCCCAAGGAAGCTTGGGAGTTCATGAAGTATTTCCTAGGCAAAAAGCCGATGCTTGAGTTTACACATACGTTGGCTAACTTGCCTGGACGTACTTCGTTACTCAGCGACACAACATATTCTGATTTGCCGAACTTCGACGTGTTCCTGGCGGCTGCTAAGTCAAAGTTAGCCGTGCCGAGTTATTCCACTAAGTTCAGCACTCAATATGGGCAGGATCTCTCTGCGGCCTTTACACAGATTCAGGCTGGACAGGCGAGCCCAGAGCAGGCTATGCAGTCGGTGGCGGAAAAGGCCAAAGCCTACAAGCAATAGGAAACAGACGGGTGGAATGGTCCCATAAACTATTTTGCTCTAGATCGACTCCGCAAGCTGTTCAAACAGTGATCTTGCAGCCTGCGGAGTCTCACACGAGGAGGTGTGATATTCGTGTCAGACGCACAGATTTCAGCGGGTGTAGCCCACAACGCTCAGGCGCAGCGCAACTCCAGTGCGATTACCCGGGGAGGCCGACAAGGCAAGGCCGGCAAACCAAAAGGGAGCAGCAAGAATGAGAGGCGCTACGGTTTGGGCTTCGCTATGCCTTTCCTCATCGGTTTAGTGCTGTTTACTATCGGACCGATGATTGCGTCGTTGTACTACTCGTTTACCGATTTCAATATTATGACGGCGCCCAAATGGGTGGGTATGCACAACTACCAATCGGTTTTTGCCGACCCTCGTTTTTATAAGTCCCTGGAAAACACGGCTTACCTGACGTTCATCGGCGTGCCCCTGGGCCTCGCATTTGCACTGGGTGTGGCCCTGATCCTGAACCTGAAGGAGGCGCCGGCCCGAGGACTCGCCCGTGCTCTCTCGTACATCCCGGCCATCATTCCTTCCGCCGTAGTGGCCTACCTGTGGCGCTGGATGTTCAATGGCAAGTATGGCCTGATCAATGTGGTGTTGACCAAACTAGGCATACCGGCACCCAACTGGCTGCTCGATCCGGCTTGGACACGGCCCGCTGTTATTTTGATCTCCTTGTGGACCGTAGGTGGCACCACGGTGATTTATCTGGCTGCCCTGCGTGATGTGCCTCGTGAGCTGATGGAGGCCGCGGCGTTAGATGGCTGCGGCGTACTGCGTCGTTTTCGTTACGTCACGCTACCGGCTATAGCTCCCGTCACGGTCTTTCAGCTGATTGCGGGCTTGCTGGGAGGTCTGCAGAACTTCACAATCCCATATTTACTGGGTTCGGGTGGTTTCAACATGTCTACCGGAGGGCCAGATGAAACCTGGCTCACGTACGCGGTCTACCTGTATCAGAACGCGTTCTCCTACTTCAAGATGGGGTATGCTTCGGCGCTGGCGTGGATCCTCTTCATTATTGCTTTGATTCTCACCGCCGTTATTCTCCGACTGTCGAAAGGTGTAGATGAAGATGCTGCACACTAAATCAAGCATGGCTGTTCCTCGGACAGTGTTGTTCCGCTCAACGCCCTCGAGCAAGACCAGCAAACAACGGGTAGAGCTGCCCGGCGTGCACCACAAGGATTGGAACAGTCGGAGCCTGCGCTCCTACCGCACACGGTTCCTCAGTTTGGTGGGGATCGTCGGCGTGCTTCTGCTCTTCGGTATTCCACTGGTGGTCATGGTGGCGACTTCGTTGACCCCAGCACGTGAAGTAGGGGCGTCGGTCTTTCCCAAGACGCTCGATTTTTCTAACTATGGCGCTGCCTTCGCTCAGGCTCCCTTGCTGAAATACTTCGGCAATACGCTTATTTTGGTGGCTTTCAATGTGGGCGCGACGTTGCTCACCTGCCCGATTGTGGCCTATTCGCTTTCGAAGTTGCGTTGGAGAGGGCGCAATCTAGTGCTCCTGCTGGTGCTTTCCACGATGATGCTGCCCTCGCAGGTCACGCTGGTACCGGTCTATATTATGTGGGATCAGCTCAACTTAGTGGGTACCTTCTGGCCGCTCATTATCCCGCAGTTCTTCGGCTCCTCCTTCTATATTTACATGCTTCGCCAGTTCTTCCTCGGCATTCCTATGGAATATATCGAGGCGGCCCGTGTGGATGGGGCAGGGGAGTTTAGGATTCTTTTCCGTATCGTCATGCCGATGGCGAAGCCGGCACTGATTACGGTAGGGCTCTTCCAATTCGTGGGCACTTGGACCGACTTTATGGGGCCGCTCATCTACCTGCGCGATCAAGACCTCTACACCATTTCCATGGGTATGTATTCGTTCTTCTCCTCGCACGGTACCGACTGGGCTCCGCTCATGGCGGCCTGCACAATGTTCACTATTCCGACGTTCATTATCTTCCTCATTGGCCAGCGTTACTTTGTTGAAGGCGCTTCGTTGGGAGGTCTCAAATAGGTTAGACATTATACTTGCCGGATCTTTTTACCCAAATAAAGCACAGTAATTAATAATTCTATTTATATTGGAGTTTCTCATGACAGAACCGCTACGTATCACCGGAACATTCCTAGATGAGGTGACGGCAGACATTGCCGGTCACAACTGGGGAGTCAAAGAGTGGACGCAGGAGTTTGACACCTATGTCGAAGCGGGTATCGACACGGTTATTCTCATCCGCTCGGGTTGGGGTCCTCGGCTCTCGCACCCCTCGAAGGTTATCTCGGCTCAAGTGAAGACCATACCGGTGTATATGGATATGCCCGAGCTCTTTTTGAGCTTGGCCGACGAGCGCAACATCAAGTTTTACTTCGGCCTGTACGACTCTGGAGTGTACTGGAATCGCAACGATTGGAAGGGTGAAGTAGAGGTCAATCGCGACTATATTCCCGAAGTGTGGCATCGCTATGGTTCCCACAAGTCATTTGCTGGCTGGTATCTACCTCATGAGACCTACGACTCGGGTCAGCGCATTATTGAGCTCAATACATCGCTTGCTAAACTCTGCCGGCAGACGCAGGACCTGCCTATTCTCTCGTCGCCGTATTGGCTGGGCAGGTATGACATGAGCTTAGGATACTCTCTGCCTGCGCCCTCGCCACGGTCGCTCAAGGAAATCGTGACCCAGTGGGATGAGATTTTCAAGGCATACTCGGGCCTGATTGATGTAGCCGCTTTCCAGGACGGTACGGTATACGAGCTTGAGCTGCCTGAGACACTGAGTGCCATGCGGGAGCTGACGGATAAATACGGTCTCTCCCTGTGGTCGAATGTGGAGACGTTCGATCGCGATATGCCTATCAAATTCCCTCCGATTGAGTGGCGCAAGCTGGTGCACAAGTTAACTTCGGCAGAGGGAATAGTCGACAAAGCAATTACGTTTGAATTCTCCCACTTCTTGTCGCCTCACTCCATGTGGCCGTCGGCAAGACATCTGTTCGACCGTTACCAGGAGTATTTGCACGGTGAGCACCGTGCATTGGATCAGTGAGTCTTATTGCTGGTTTGGACGTAGTCGATAGGAAGGCAAGCGTGGTTCAAGCTGTTGTGAGCAAAGGAGTCACCGCAGACATGGACGAACTTCATCGAGTAGTAGTTGCGGTCGATATTGGAGGTACTAAAATTGCTTCGGCTCTTGTCGAAGTCAATGAGTCGAAACCAGTGATACTGCCTGACACCCAGCACTCCATACCTACGCAAGCCGCTCAGGGTGGTGAGCATGTACTCAATCGGGTAGCCCAGGAGGTGCGAACTTTATGTGACAGAGCTCATAGCTGGCCTAATGGTGAATTGGCAGTAGTGGGTTTGGCTGTGGCGAGCCCCGGCTGTGTGGATTTCTCTGGGCGCATCGTGTCGGCGACCGATATCCTACCAGGCTGGACAGGCCTGGCACTGAGGTCTCGGCTGGAGCAGTTGAGCGGGCTACGCGTCTATGCCTTGGGTGATGCTCTTGCGCACACGTTTGGAGAAGTGCGATGGGGGGCCGCGCAAGGGTATGACTCGGCTTTGCTTGTAGCTATCGGGACGGGTATTGGCGGTGGTGTCAGCATTGATGGCAAATTGCTACACGGCTCTCACTCTGCGGGAGGCCACGTGGGTCACATCGGTCACCCGGCAGCTGCTGATGTAGTGTGCTCTTGCGGACACCACGGCCACATTGAGCCTCTTGCCTCAGGGCCAGGTCTTGAACACGTATATGTTCAGCTGGGCGGTGCTCCGGCAGAAAATCCTTGTGACGGAGCACAGATTGCGGCTCGAGCTCGGCAAGGTGACCCTCTGGCTCGCCAAGCCCTTGAACAAGTCGGGCAATGCTTAGGCAGTGCTTTAGGCAATCTCGCGAATGTGCTCGACCCGGCTGTCATTGTGTTATCTGGATCGGTCGCTCAAGCGGGAACACTTTGGCTGAAAGCCGTGCGAAAAGGTTATGCCGAGCAAGCGATAGTGCCGGTTGCCTCAACCCAGCTCGTGCTTGGAGATCTCGGTGATGACGCACCGCTGATAGGGGCGGCAGAAGCCTTTTTGGAAGGCTTCGGTATGTGCGGCAGGGCACGCGGCGTGTGGATTGACGCTGACGATGACAGGAGAATCCCATGAAAAAAGTAGTAGAACGATTGCACGATCAACTTATTGTGAGCTGCCAAGCGTATCCAGGTGAAGCTATGCGACACCCGGAGACTATGGCTCAAATCGCGTTTTCTGCTCAAGCTGGGGGAGCTGGCGGTATTCGCTGTCAGGGACTTTCGGATATTTCCGCAATCAAAGGAACGGTCAGTGTGCCCGTGATAGGTCTGTGGAAGGAGGGAGATACCGGCGTATATATCACGCCCACGTTGCGGCACGCGAGGTGCTGCATGGCTGCGGGAGCCGATATTGTGGCTCTCGATGCCACAGATAGGCCACGACCGGATGGGCTGAGCCTGGCGGAAACAGTGCAAATACTGCATTCAGAAGGTGCGGTGCTGATGGCTGACTGCAGCTGTTTGGACGATGCTCGACGGGCGAGGGATCTGGGTTTCGATATCGTATCTCCTACGCTCGCTGGGTACACCGCGGCGCGGCAAAAGACCGATGGGCCAGACTATGAGCTTATTGAGGAGATGGTCTCCAATATTAGCGATATCCCTGTGATCTGTGAGGGGAGGGTGCATACGCCCGAGCAGGCTCAGCGTGTTAAGAGCTTAGGCGTGTGGGCAGTAGTAGTGGGCACGGCCATCACTCACCCGCAGACGATCACCTCATGGTTCGTTCAAGCCTTGCAAGAATAGGCTTGCTTGGAGTAGGTGAGGGCCCAGACCAGCGCAGGTGAACCGGGCCCTCAATAGAGCGGCGATTGGCGAATTATTGCAACTCCTTGCGGCTGATGAGGAGGGCGGAGCCTGGCGTGGTGAGCGCCAGGACAATAAGGGATACGCCGATGTAAGGCCAGATTTGGTCGATGCTCATTGTGGAGAGGGTGATGCTCTCGGCAACGGTGACGGAATCCACGTATTTGAGCCAAGTCCAGTGAGTGAATATGGTCGGCATGGATATCGCTAAGGGTCAGGTGATGAAGATGGCAGGAATAATGGTCGAATTAATAGCCACTTACACGATAATGCCCAAGATGAAAATAACAGAGATAAAGAAAGCAATAGCCGCCGTCACCACTAAGGCATTGTAGACGAGCTTACCTGCCCTCTCGTCTAGGCCGCGCCCTGCGATCAGACTGGCCACCGCTGACGCGAGGTAGTAAACCAGAACGAGAGCGAAGAGGTCAACAAGCATGACCACACAAGCATGACCACATACTTGGTTCCGATAAACTGCAGGCCTGAGATGAGCGTATTCTTATAAGTTTTTAGGAGAATTAGTAGCCGATAACGATTACGAATACTGCGACCCGGGGCAACAAGCCGGACTAAGCCGACAGGGCCGCGAGCGCCTAAGAGCCATTTGCCAGCAGATCAGAGCCGGTCTCGCCGCAATACGCTACGGGGTTACGAAGAGGACAGCAAGGCAGATCGAGCGCAGGTACCGGGCGAGTCGCCAATCTCGTTTTGGTGATTTTGGGTCACATATGGGTCACACATCCTGGTGTCGATGGTGTTTTCCGGAATTTAATAAACCCCTGCTTCCGAATTGGAAATAGGGGTTTGAGGTGGGGTGGCTAACGCGGCTCGAACGCGCGACCTCCTGAACCACAATCAGGTGCTCTACCGACTGAGCTATAGCCACCATGGTGAACCGACCCGCATCACGGATCAGTGCAACAGATGAAACTATACACGATGGTATGACATGGCACGCCGGTGAAGTGTTAACCATAAGGGCCCTGCTTTGCCTTTGAGCCCTTAGTTTATGACTATGGTCTCTACATGAAAGGTTTCCAGCACCACCAGAGTCCGGTCATCGCCGGTGAAGTCCGGATCATCCAGCGCCTGTCGCATGTTCTCTGAGGTCCAGAAGGACTCATGAGCCTCGCGCCACTCCGCAAGACTTTTATAGCCCTCTCTTTCGTTCAGAACATGCTGCCATGCGACCACGCCCAGTCGGGTTACGCTCACCGACGCATATCTAAGAACGGCAACTGGCTGGTTATCTGAGTTCACCAGAATCGTTCGTCGGCCGGAGGAGGGGAGTGGTTCATGATCGTGGATGAACTCTTCCATAAGGCTGGTCGTGGTAGTTTTGCGCCCATCCAGAATTGCTTCCACCAGGCGGTCGCGTTCTGGACCAGGGAAGGCGAATTCATCCTTGGGAAGATTCCCAACATCTCGGGCTTTGACTGTCGGTATTTGTCTATTTGCCATAATCGATGTGATTGTTTGGTTTTCTTGGTTCTGCTTCGTCGAGCGCTTTTCTGATGGGCTGGTAGGCCTTGACCAGATCAGCCAGACTCATGGCGGCATTGGCGGGGCTGGTGGACGGTAGATTGATCATCGTCAGTCGATGCCCCTTCTCCTGCAGGTTCGGCAGGCAGTAGCGACGGTAAAGCTGGCCGGCCTTGCGTCCTGTAGTGAATATGGTGCCGATGGGCGCACGGTCCAGCAAACTGGCGATGTCGGTAGGCACTACATTGGTGATTGAAGCGTCGGATGCACCGTGGATGTCGCATTCCTGGATGACATCCCAGAGTGCTATGCGGTGTTTGAGCGCGAACTCGGCGCGGTCAGCCAGATTGTCCGGAACAGGCTGGTCGAACAGCGCGGCCAGTACGGGCCAGAAGCGGTTGCGCGGAAACATGTAGTAGAAGCCAGCCTCGCGCGAACTCGGGCTGGGAATGGATCCAAGGATTAACACACGGGATCGGTCATTCCAGACAGGCCCGAATCCGTGGGTGACATGTGTGGTCGAAGCTGCAGTCATGCGCCGAGCAGGCTAGTCAGAGACGCAGTCATCACGTCAGCCTGCGCAATCACCAGAATGAAAACCAACAGGCTGGTTGCGCATTCAACCAGGCCCACATACAGAATGGGAATGCGGCGCCGATGAGAGATGGCAGGCAGCAGGGCCGCACGCACCAGCAGAACCAGGGCCGTCAACAGAGGCCACCATCCTGCGGTGCGTACCATGGCGACTCCCATCAGGCAGAGGGCCAGGTTCCATGCCAGCGAAAGCAGGTAGCACCAGGTCTTGCCGCGCTCGCGGATCATGGTTTTGACGAAGATGACCGACCCGAACTGGGTCACAGCGAAGACAGCCGCGCTGACCACTCCGATCGATGGCAGGGCGGCGCTTGGGAAAAATCCGCTGGCGAAGCAGTCCACAGCAGGATTCGGCTGGCATCCGAAGTAGCCGGCGCTGGAGCTTTCCAGACCCGGTTCCGGCTTCTGGAATCGTGACCCTAGCGAGACGGCGACCAAACAGAGCGTGCAGGCCGCGATCACGACTACCGTATCGTTCCACCATGAGCGCTCCGTGCGCATCCACGCGGCAGCAAAGTTCAGCGCGCCCAGCACCAGGTAGAGCGGGGCCCATCGCAGGAGCCCAGGGGTGCCGACCAATAGGATCAGCCCAGTCACAGCCATGAGCAGGGCATATCCCAGAGCTGGTGGCGCGAATCTGGCAGCTCGGTGCGAAACCATCCACCGCGAGCCGGTGAACTCAAAGCAGTAGCAGAAGGCCCAGGCGACCATGAGCAGCAGGCTTCTCCAGGTCGGGCCTCCAATCAGCAGACCGGCCAGGCCCGGCATCAAGGCCATGGCCCAGCCGCCAATCTGGTCGGGTATCCATAAGCGTCGCCACTGTCGTCCCTTGGACCCTGGTCCAGTCGATTTTGCCGGTTTGCTGCCCTTTGATTCGGCGGCCTTGCCCCTGTCTGCGTCTGTATGCATGTTCATCAGCCTACGCCCCTGTATGGCTGTCACTGCCTCTTCCGTAATGCCGATTCGGTCAATATCATGGTTGAAGGGGTGGTGAATCATACGGGTCCCTGGTTTCAGGAGGCAGATGATGGGTCAGGTGGATATCAAACGCGTATACGAGCAGGCCGCTGACGGGGACGGGGTCCGCATCCTGGTCGACAGACTCTGGCCACGCGGCGTCAGCAAGGAGCGGGCAGCATTGTCCGGGTGGCTCAAGGACGTGGCACCCAGTCCGGACCTGCGGCGCTGGTGGCACCATGATCCGGACCGCTTTGATGACTTCGCACGCCGCTACCGCACTGAGCTGGACGACAACCCCGCCTTGGGGGATCTGCTGAGCATCGTGCGCGAACATGATCGGACGACACTGGTCTATGCGGCCAAGGATCCAGCCGTCAACCATGCCCTGATCCTGCGCGACTACATTCGCCAGGCTCTTGAGAAAGAAGACAAGTAGACGCTGGCTTTGATGTTTCTGGCGTTAATATTTACGGGTCGGGATATGTATTTCTGATACCTCTATATGTGTATATGTAGGAATCCGTTATAGGTGGGTACCGCATTGTAGGTGTCTGTAAATATAAGGTATGAAATATAAGGTATGCGCAAGGGCCTTCCCATTAACGGAACCGGTGCGCTATCGCAGTAGGCGAAGCCTAGAGCATACTTCCAAGTGCTAGACGTGGTCATGTCTGCGCCGGTGATATACTTTTCAACGTGTGTGCCGGCAGCACGCCTTATGTCACAGGTGAGCTTGTCGGGATATCCCCGAATCCGAAGAATGCAGGCAGCAATGCCCTGCAGGAGGATCAGGGGCCATCGGGCCGGTGGACAGTGGCTGATCTCTCCTCCTAGGAGCGACTGCGGCTGCGGTGCGGCGGTCTCGCAGTGCAAAACGAAGACAAGTTCATCGAAGGAATCGGAGAGAGTCAGTTGCCAACAATTGAACAGCTCGTCCGCAAAGGGCGCAAGGCCAAGCCTCGCAAGTCGAAGACTTTGGCACTCAAGGGCAGCCCGCTGCGTCGCGGCGTGTGCACCCGTGTTTACACCACCACCCCCAAGAAGCCGAATTCGGCTCTGCGTAAGGTTGCCCGTGTCCGTCTGAGCTCCGGCATCGAGGTTTCCGCCTACATCCCCGGCGAGGGCCACAACCTGCAGGAGCATTCCATCGTGCTGGTGCGCGGCGGACGTGTCAAGGACCTGCCCGGCGTGCGCTACCACATCGTGCGCGGTGCGCTGGATACCCAGGGAGTCAAGGATCGCAAGCAGGGCCGTTCCCTGTACGGAGCAAAGAAGGCCAAGTAACACATGTCACGCAAAGGACCAGCCAAAAAGCACCAGCTCCTGCCCGATCCCATCTACGGTTCCACCGTGGTGGCCCAGCTGATCAACAAGATCCTGCTGGACGGCAAGAAGTCCATCGCCGAGAACATCGTCTACACCGCCCTGGAGCAGGTCAAGGAGAAGACCGACCAGGAGCCTGTGGCCGTGCTCAAGCGCGCCCTGGACAACATTCGTCCCAGCCTGGAGGTCCGCAGCCGTCGTGTCGGCGGCGCCACCTATCAGGTCCCCGTCGAGGTCAAGCCGAACCGCGCCAATACGCTCTCGTTGCGGTGGCTGACCGATTACAGCCGCGCCCGTCGTGAGAAGACCATGTCGGAGCGACTGGCCAACGAGATCCTTGATGCCTCCAACGGCCTGGGTGCTGCGGTCAAGCGCCGCGAGGACACCCACAAGATGGCCGAGGCCAACAAGGCGTTCGCCCACTATCGCTGGTAATCCCAAGAGAGCGAGAACAAGGAATTATGGCACAAGACGTGCTCACGGACCTGACCAAGGTCCGCAACATCGGCATCATGGCCCACATCGATGCCGGCAAGACAACGACGACCGAGCGTATCCTCTACTACACCGGCGTCAACTACAAGATTGGCGAGACTCACGACGGCGCCTCCACCATGGACTGGATGGACCAGGAGAAGGAACGTGGCATCACGATCACCTCCGCCGCCATCACGGCCTTCTGGAACCGTCAGTCCCACGATCCTGAGGATCGCTACCAGATCAACATCATCGACACCCCAGGCCACGTGGACTTCACCGCCGAGGTGGAGCGCTCCCTGCGTGTGCTCGATGGCGCTGTGGCGGTGTTCGACGGCAAGGAGGGCGTGGAGCCCCAGTCCGAGACCGTCTGGCGTCAGGCCGACAAGTATGGCGTGCCCCGCATCTGCTTCATCAACAAAATGGACAAGCTGGGTGCCGACTTCTACTATTCGGTGGACACCATCAAGGACAAGCTGGGCGTCAAGCCGCTGGTCATGCAGCTGCCTATCGGCGCTGAGAGCGACTTCCACGGCGTGGTCGACCTGGTGCGCATGGTGGCCTACTACTGGAAGGACGAGGCCGACCTGGGCGCCAAGTACGACACCATCGACATCCCCGACGATCTCAAGGACAAGGCCGAGCAGTACCACACCGAGCTGCTCGAGGCTGTGGCCGAGTCGGACGAGGACCTGCTGGAGAAGTACCTGGGCGGCGAGGAGATCTCCCAGCAGGAGATTCGCACCGCTGTGCGCAAGATGACCATCGAGCAGTCGGCCTTCCCGGTCTTCTGCGGATCCGCATTCAAGGACAAGGGCGTGCAGCCCATGCTGGACGCGGTCGTGGACTACCTGCCCAGTCCCGAGGATGTGCCGGCCATCAAGGGTTATAAGATCGGCGACGAGTCCGTCGAGATTGACCGCAAGCCCACTGTGGACGAGCCCTTCTCGGCCCTGGCCTTCAAGGTGGCCACTCACCCCTTCTACGGCAAGCTGATCTACGTGCGCGTCTATTCCGGCAAGGTGGCCCAGGGCGATACCGTCCTGGACTCCACCAAGGACAAGAAGGAGCGCGTCGGCAAGCTCTTCCAGATGCACTCCAACAAGGAGAATCCGGTCGACGAGGCCATTGCCGGCAACATCTACGCCTTCGTCGGGCTCAAGAGCGTCACCACCGGTGACACCCTGTGTGACGAAAAGGAACCGGTGGTGCTGGAATCCATGACCTTCCCCGATCCTGTGATCGAGGTGGCCGTGGAGCCCAAGACCAAGGCCGACCAGGAGAAGATGGGCATCGCCCTGCAGAAGCTTTCCGAGGAGGATCCCACCTTCCAGGTCAAGACGGATGAAGAGTCCGGCCAGACCCTGATCTCCGGCATGGGCGAGCTCCAGCTGGACATCCTGGTGGATCGTATGCGCCGCGAGTTCCACGTGGAGTGCAACGTGGGCAAGCCCCAGGTGGCTTACCGCGAGACCATCCGCAAGCCCGTCATGAACCAGGAGTACACCCACAAGAAGCAGACCGGCGGTTCCGGCCAGTTCGCCAAGGTGCTCATGAACTTCGAGCCCCTGGACACTTCCGAGGGCGAGTCCTACATCTTCGAAAACAAGGTCACCGGCGGCCACATTACCAAGGAGTTCATCCCTTCGGTCGATGCGGGTGTGCAGGAGGCCATGGAGTCCGGCGTGCTGGCAGGTTTCCCGGTCGTGGGCGTCAAGGCGACCCTGACCGATGGCCAGATCCACGAGGTCGACTCCTCGGAGATGGCCTTCAAGATCGCTGGTTCCATGTGCTTCAAGGAGGCCGCTCCCAAGGCCAAGCCCGTTATCCTCGAGCCCATAATGGCTGTCGAGGTCCGTACTCCCGAGGAGTACATGGGCGACGTCATGGGAGACATCAACTCCCGTCGTGGTTCCATTCAGTCCATGACCGACGCCACCGGCGTCAAGGTCATCGATGCCAAGGTGCCCCTGTCGGAGATGTTCGGTTACATTGGCGACCTCAGGTCCAAGACCCAGGGACGCGCCATGTTCACCATGCAGATGGACTCCTATGCTGAGGTTCCCAAGACCGTCAGCGACGAGATCATCAAGGCCCAGCGAGGCGAGTAATGCCGGTCCGGTCCGCCGTCACGGCGGACCGCCGCCAAAATGCTCTTCTGTCACAAGTCGGCGTTACACTCTTGTAGCGCTGACTGGGCGGAGGGCAGAAGTGGCAAAGAACCCGATAACCCAGTAATATGTAGCGAGTGCTCTGTGCGTGGTTCGCGCAGGCAACCTACGAGACGTCCAGGAGGACAAAACACAATGGCAAAGGAAAAGTACGAGCGGACCAAGCCGCACGTTAACATTGGCACCATCGGCCACGTCGATCACGGCAAGACCACCCTGACCGCGGCCATCTCCAAGGTGCTGCATGAGGAGTACCCGGACGTCAACCCCGAGTACGATTTCGCTCAGATCGACGCTGCTCCTGAGGAGAAGGAGCGCGGCATCACCATCAACATCGCGCACATCGAGTACCAGACCGCCAAGCGCCATTACGCACACGTGGACTGCCCCGGACACGCCGACTTCGTCAAGAACATGATCACCGGCGCTGCTCAGATGGATGGCGCCATCCTGGTGGTCGCCGCCACCGACGGCCCCATGGCCCAGACTCGTGAGCACGTGTTGCTGGCCCGCCAGGTCGGCGTGCCGAAGATCCTGGTCGCCCTGAACAAGTGCGACATGGTCGACGACGAAGAGCTGATCGAGCTGGTCGAGGAGGAAGTCCGCGATCTGCTGGACGAGAACGGCTTCGACCGTGATTGCCCCGTCATCCGCACCTCCGCCTACGGCGCCCTGCATGACGATGCCCCTGACCACGACAAGTGGGTTCAGACCATCAAGGACCTCATGGATGCTGTCGACGACTACATCCCCACCCCGGTCCACGACCTGGACAAGCCCTTCCTGATGCCCATCGAGGATGTCTTCACCATCTCCGGCCGCGGCACTGTGGTGACCGGCCGTGTCGAGCGCGGCAAGCTGCCCGTGAACACCAACGTGGAGATTGTCGGTCTGCGGGACACCCAGTCCACCACCGTCACCTCCATCGAGACCTTCCACAAGCAGATGGACGAGGCTGAGGCCGGCGACAACACCGGTCTGCTGCTGCGCGGCATCGGTCGTGAGGACGTCGAGCGCGGTCAGGTTGTTGCTGCTCCCGGCACCGTGACCCCTCACCACAAGTTCGAGGGCGAGGTCTACGTGCTGACCAAGGACGAGGGTGGACGCCACTCGCCGTTCTTCTCCAACTACCGTCCGCAGTTCTACTTCCGGACCACCGACGTCACCGGTGTCATCACCCTGCCCGAGGGCGTGGAGATGGTTCAGCCCGGCGATCACGCCACCTTCTCCGTCGAGCTGATTCAGCCCGTCGCCATGGAGGAGGGCCTGACCTTCGCTGTTCGTGAAGGCGGCCACACGGTCGGCTCAGGTCGAGTCACCAAGATCATCGAGTAGGATTGCCTGTCGCTTATTGACACAATCCAATGACGGGGCCCGGAATCCTTCCTGTGATTCCGGGCCCCGCCCATTTCCGGCAGGCCTCGCCGCCGGACCAGCCGCGGTGTTCATGCGCCGTGGCATAATAGGCGAGGATTTATCGCGAGCGGGCCGGATCCTGTAAGGCCCGGTGCTTTCGGCAGATGGCCAGGAGCCCTCCGAAGGAACGTTCATCAGAATGAGGTGGTATCAAGGTGGCACAGACTTCCAATGACATCAAGAACGGATCGGTCATCAACCTGGACGGCAAGCTTTGGACCGTCATCAAGTTCCAGCACGTCAAGCCCGGCAAGGGACCGGCCTTTGTGCGCACGACCATCAAGGACGTCCTCACAGGTAAGATTGTGGACCGCACTTTTAACGCGGGTATGAAGATGGACTTCGAGACCGTGGACAACCGGACCATGCAGTACTCCTACCGCGACGGCGACTCCTTCGTCTTCATGGACATGAACACCTACGAGCAGGTCAACATCCCCGAGGCCCTGGTTGGCGATCAGGAGCGCTTCCTGCTTGAGGGCACCGACTGCATCATCAGCTTCCATGACGGCAACCCTCTGTCCGTGGAACTGCCTGCATCCGTGGTGCTGACCGTGACGGCAACCGAGCCCGGCGTGCAGGGCAACCGCTCCAATGCCGGCACCAAGCCCGCTACTGTGGAGACCGGGGCCGAGATTCAGGTGCCCCTCTTCGTGGGCGAGGGCGAGAAGGTCAAGGTGGACACCCGCGACGGCTCCTACCTGGGCCGCGAGAACTGAGTCAGGCAGAAACCACACATCCATGGCACGTTCCACAGCCCGAAAGCGGGCCTTGAATACCCTGTATGAGGCCGATGAGAAGAGCCAGGATTTCCTCTCCCTGCTGGAGGAGCGTAAGGTCCGGCCAGGGGCTCAGACGCCTCTGCCTGCTTATGCGGTGACCATCGTCGAGGGTGTGGCAGAGCACCGTCGAGATATCGATGAGGCTTTGCAAACCCATTCCACCCGATGGCCGCTGAGCCGGATGCATGCCATTGACCGCAACATTCTGCGTATCGCCGCCTGGGAGATGCTCTACAACCCTGAGGTTCCTGACAAGGTGGCCATCGATGAGGCCCTGTCCTTGGCCAAGACACTTTCGGATGCCGATGCTCCCTCCTTCATTCACGGCGTTCTCAGCGCTCTGGAGCAGGAGAAGGATGAGCATCAGGCTCGTCGTGAGCAAGCCGATCGAATCGCTGCCCTGGCTGATGCCGAGGCCGATGCGGACGTTTCAGATGATGAATCCGATAAGGCAAAAGCGGCGGTCGCAGTCTCCGAGCCCATTTCCTCCGAGGATGCCCATGTTGGCAGCGAGTCGGAATCGGCAGCGAGTGGATCCGAAGGAGGGGAATCCGGTCAGGTTCCTGACCATACTGTTGATCAGTCGGCCCCCAGCTTGGACCAGCTGAAACTGACCCTGCCGGAGGAACTGACCTCCGATGTGGATCGTCCTTCAGGCAACTGAGCAATGATTCGGATAAAGGCCGACCGATGTCCGTTAGCTATCAGGGCATCAGGTCGGCCTTTTGCCATGTTCAGACAGGTTGGCCAGCAGTCTATTTTGCAAGATTTGACCAACCATTTTTTGGCTGGGTCTGCCGGCATAATCCATGGGGGTCATTAATATGGGTGCGAATATACGCGGTAATCAAGGGGGTTCGGTGAACCTGAAAGACACCAACACCATCACCTCCGATAGCCGTTTCTCCAATCGTGCCTTGCTCATCCTTGAGGATGGGGAAGTGTATGTGGGGAGAGCCTTCGGAGCGGTGGGCACTACCATAGGTGAAATTGTTTTCTCGACCGGAATGACTGGGTATCAGGAAACCCTGACGGATCCCAGCTATGCTCGGCAGATCGTTGTGCAGACCTTCCCCCACATCGGTAATACCGGTGTCAATGACCAAGACGGGGAGTCAGACAGGTTCTGGGTGGCAGGATATGTAGTCCGGGAACCCAGCCCCAACGTCAGCAACTGGCGGGCCCGAGGCAGTCTCCATGACCAGCTGGTCGATCAGGGCATCGTCGGTATCAGTCACATAGACACCCGCCGGCTCGTGCGACACTTGCGTTCTGCAGGTGTCATGCGGGCCGGTATTTTTTCAGGCCCGGACCCAATGCTCAACGACGGCGGCGGGCCCAGGACCATGCAGGAACTCCTTGACCAGGTCCGTTCGGCCCCCAAGATGAGCGGGTCCCATCTGACCGGCGAGGTCAGCACGCACAGGTCCTATATCGTCGAACCAGTCGGAGACCGTCAGACGAAAGAGCCTGTCTGCACGGTGGCAGCGGTGGATTTGGGAATCAAGTCCATGACCCCTCACAGGCTGGCTGAGCGCGGGTGCAGGGTCCACGTACTCCCCGTCGACACCACCATCGAGCAGATAAAGGCCCTGCGGCCTGACGGGGTTTTCTTCTCCAACGGTCCAGGCGACCCATCGACCGCGGACGAGGAGGTGTCGCTCCTCAGGCAGGTTTTGGATGCCGGACTGCCATTCTTCGGCATCTGCCTGGGCAACCAGCTTCTGGGCCGTGCCCTGGGTTTCGAGACCTACAAGCTGAAATTCGGACATCGTGGCATCAATCAGCCGGTAATGGATCTCAGCACCGGCAAGGTTGAGATCACCGCCCATAATCACGGATTCGCAGTCAAGGCACCCAAGGGGGACCCAGTGCCCTCACCGTATGGTGAAGGCCGATATGGCCGTGTCCGGGTGTCTCATGTCGATCTCAACGACGGCGTGGTCGAGGGTCTGGAGTGTCTGGACATTCCGGCCTTCTCCGTTCAGTACCATCCGGAGGCTGCGGCTGGTCCGCACGATGCCTCCTATCTGTTTGACAGGTTCGTCACTTTGATGCAGGACGCCAGGGAAGGGAAGGCACATGCCTAAGCGGCAGGACATCCATTCAGTCATGGTTATCGGCTCGGGGCCCATCGTCATCGGGCAGGCGGCCGAGTTCGACTATTCGGGGACCCAGGCCTGCCGGGTGCTGCGCGAAGAGGGGATTCGTGTCATCCTGGTCAATTCCAATCCCGCCACCATCATGACGGACCCCGAGATGGCCGATGCCACCTACATTGAGCCCATCGCCCTGCCCTTCCTGGAGCGGATCATCGCCAAGGAGCGGCCTGATGCGCTGCTGCCCACCCTGGGCGGCCAGACCGCTCTGAACGCTGCCGTGGAGCTGGGCAAGGCTGGCGTGCTGGAGCGCTACGGGGTTGAGCTGATCGGCGCTTCGCTGGAGGCCATCGACAGGGGAGAGGACCGCGAGCTCTTCAAGCAGGTGGTGGACCAGGCCGGCGCCGAGTCGGCCAAGTCCCGCATCGCCCACAGCCTGGATGAGGCCGAAGCGGTAGCTGCCGAGCTGGGCTACCCTCTCGTGGTTCGTCCCTCTTTCACCATGGGCGGCCTGGGCTCTGGAATCGCCCATGATCGTGAGGAGCTGAGGCGGATCGCCGGCGCCGGCATCCATTATTCGCCCACCGATGAGATCCTTCTGGAGGAGGGCATCGAGGGGTGGAAGGAGTATGAGCTGGAGCTCATGCGCGATCGCCTGGATAATGTGGTTGTGGTCTGCCCCATCGAGAACGTGGACCCGGTCGGCGTGCACACCGGTGACTCCATCACTGTGGCCCCGGTCTTCACCCTGACCGACCGTGAGTATCAGCGCATGCGTGACATCGGCATCGCCATCATCCGTGGCGTGGGGGTGGATACGGGTGGCTGCAACATCCAATTCGCCGTCAACCCGAAGAACGGCCGGATCATCGTCATAGAAATGAATCCGCGTGTTTCGCGCTCCTCGGCTCTGGCATCCAAGGCCACCGGCTTCCCCATCGCTAAGATCGCGGTCAAGCTGGCCCTTGGGTATACCTTGGATGAGATCGAGAACGACATCACCCGCTCAACGCCTGCCTCCTTCGAACCGACCATCGACTATGTGGTCACCAAGATCCCGCGTTTCACCTTCGAGAAGTTCCCCGGGGCGGACACGACTCTGACCACTTCGATGAAGTCCGTGGGAGAGGCCATGGCACTGGGCGGAAACTTCCGCGAATCCTTGGGCAAGGCCATGCGCTCCATCGACAAACGGCACATGACCTTCTCCTGGGACGGCCCACGGCCCGACCAGGCCGAGACTGACCAGCTGCTGGAGGCCATGCACACCCCCACCGAGCACCGTTACCTGCAGATCCAGCGGGCCTTCTGGGGCGGAGCCACTGTGGAGCAGGTCCACCAGGCTACCAGGATCGATCCCTGGTTCCTGGAGCAGATCAGCATGATCAATGACCTGGCTCTTCAGGTGCGCGAATCCGAGGTCCTGGACGATGACCTGCTGCGCCGGGCCAAGCAATCAGGACTGAGCGACCTGCAGATCGCCCACCTGCGCGGTATGGGCGACCAGGGCGAGGCGGTCGTCAGGGAGCTTCGCTGGGCCTTCGGCCTTCATCCTGTCTACAAGACTGTGGATACCTGCGCAGCCGAGTTCGATGCCGTCACGCCCTACTACTACTCCTGCTACGCCGACGAGTCCGAGCTGCGACCCCGTGAACGCGAAGCGGTCATCATCCTGGGTTCGGGGCCCAACCGGATCGGCCAAGGGGTCGAGTTCGACTACACCTGCGTGCACGCCGTCCAGGAGCTGGGCAAGGACTATGACACCATCATGGTCAACTGCAATCCCGAGACGGTCTCCACTGACTATGACATGTCGGACAGGCTCTATTTCGAGCCGCTGACCTTCGAGGACGTTCTGGAGATCTACCGGGCCGAGAAGGCCATGGGACCTGTCAAGGGCGTCATCGTCCAGCTGGGCGGTCAGACACCCCTGTCTCTGGCGGCCAGGCTCAAGGCAGCCGGGGTGCCCATCCTGGGGACCAGCCCCGAGTCCATCGACCTGGCCGAGAACCGTGAGCTCTTCGGCCAGGTGCTCAGCAAGGAGCATCTGAACGCCCCCCGGTACGGCACCGCTCTTTCCCTGGATGAGGCCAGGGATGCGGCACATGCCATCGGCTATCCGGTTCTGGTCAGGCCCTCTTACGTACTGGGCGGACGAGGCATGGAGATCGTCTATGACGACCAGCAGCTGGGCACCTACGTGGATAGAGCCCTGGAGGAAGCCAAGGCCGATACAGTGGTCTCCGGCCGGCTGCCCTCGCCCCTGTTGATTGACAAGTTCCTTCAGGATGCCATCGAGATCGATGTGGATGCCCTTTATGACGGGCAGGAACTCTACATCGGCGGAATCATGGAGCATGTTGAGGAGGCTGGTGTTCATTCCGGTGATGCAGCCTGCACCCTGCCACCATCGACACTCTCTGACGACCAGATCAACCGGCTGCGGCAGGCCACCCTGTCTATAGCCCAAGGTTGCGGGGTTCAGGGGCTGATCAATGTTCAGTATGCCTTCATGGCCAACACCCTTTATGTGATTGAGGCCAATCCCCGCGCCTCCCGGACGGTTCCTTTCGCTTCCAAAGCCACAGGTACGGCACTGGCCAAGGCTGCGGCGCGAATCATGGTGGGGGAGACTATCGAGCAGCAACGAGCCAATGGCCTGCTCCTGCCTGTCGGCGACGGCGGCATGGTCCGTGTAGGTCAGCCTGTGGCGGTCAAGGAGTCGGTATTGCCCTTCAAGCGCTTCCGCACTCCGGTTGGTCGGACCGTGGACATTCTGCTGGGCCCGGAGATGCGTTCCACCGGAGAGGTCATGGGCTTCGATCGGGACTTCCCCCACGCCTTCGCCAAGAGCCAGCTGGCCGCCTACCAGGGCGGATTGCCCTCCGGCGGGGTCGCCTTCCTGTCGGTCAATGATGCGGACAAGCGTCAGTTGCCCATGCTGGCCGCTCGTCTGCTGGAGCAGGGCTTCAGCATCTGCGCCACCAGTGGCACGGCCTCCGTCCTGCGCCGGTACGGCTTTGACGTGGCTGTTGTCGACAAGATCAGCGACGAGGAGGAGCAAGGTCGGCCCTTCACTGATGCCGATGGGGTCAGGCACATGGGCCGCAATCCGGTCCAGTTAATTGAGGATGGGGCCATCGATATGATCCTCAACACGCCCAGCTCCAGGGGTTCGCGCTCTGACGGCTATCTGATCCGGGTGGCCGCCATAGCCGCCGATCTGCCGCAATTCACCACCATCACCGAATTCTCGGCTGCCTTGATGGCCATTGACGTGGTCAAAAAGGACGACTACGAGGTCATGAGCATCCAGGAACACGCGGCCCGGTTGCTTGAGCTGGAGAAGGCCAGGTAGGTTCTGGCTATATGATTGACCCATGTTCCGGTCCAGATATGCCGGAGGGTGACCTTTAGGAAAGGAAGTGGCCGTGTCAGCGATCAGCGGTGCCGATATGTCGAGTCAGGACCCTTCGGGAGGACGGACCGGGGGGCCAGGGAAGACGGGCGGCCGGCTGATCGTGTTGACAGGGCCCACGGCCGTAGGCAAGGGCACAGTGGAAGCAGCCCTGCGTCATGCCCACCCGGAGGTTTGGGTCTCCGTCTCGGCCACCACCCGGGCGCCGCGTCCGGGCGAGAAGGACGGCATCACCTACTGGTTCATGGACGAGCAGGAGTTTGCCCGCAGGGAAGCCGCCGGAGACTTTCTGGAGACCGCCCTGGTCCATGGCATGTCCCACTATGGCACCCCTCTGCAGCCTGTCCTGGACCATCTGGCGGCAGGGGTGCCCACAATTCTGGAGATTGACCTGCAGGGGGCGCACCGAGTTCGCGAACGTGCCAAGGAGCTGGGCCTGGAAGTCTTCTATGTGTTCCTAGCGCCGCCATCATTCCAGGATCTGGTCACCAGGCTGAACATGCGGGGAACCGAAAATGAGGAGCAGCGGGCCCGAAGGCTGGAGACCGCCAAGGTGGAGTTGGCCTCTGAGGATCAGTTCGACCAGGTCATAGTCAACGACAACGTGGATAAAGCCGCCCAGGCTCTCTGGGCGGTAATCGCCAAGGAATACGATCTCTGAGCATCAGGCCTTTACTTGGCCTTACTCAAGAAGAGTCAAAAATCCCCCAAT
The DNA here is from genome assembly GCF_016101585.1 of Bifidobacterium polysaccharolyticum. Taxonomy (GTDB): domain Bacteria; phylum Actinomycetota; class Actinomycetes; order Actinomycetales; family Bifidobacteriaceae; genus Bombiscardovia; species Bombiscardovia polysaccharolytica. The sequence continues at coordinate 114,777 of NZ_JACFQG010000004.1, read as the reverse complement.
CGGTAAGAGCCCGATTGGGGGATTTTGATCTATCAGTCCAGACCGGACAACCGGTTGATCAGATCCGGGTCGCGTGTGGCGCCCTTGTCTGCAGAGCGGGCGAAGGCGGCGTAGGCCTTCAGCGCCAGTGAGACCTTGCGATCCCTGTGGGCCACATAGCCTTCGCCGGCCTCAAGTTCTGCGCGGCGCTGCTCAAGTTCCTCATCGCTCAGCTCGACATCTACGCGCCGGTTGGGGATGTCGATGCGGATCATGTCGCCGTTGCGGATCAGGGCGATGGGGCCCTTGTTGGCTGCTTCAGGAGCGATATGGCCAATGGCCAGGCCTGATGAGCCGCCGGAGTAGCGGCCGTCGGTCAGCAGGGCCACGTCCTTGCCGATTCCCTTGCCTTTGACGAATGAGGTCGGATAGAGCATCTCCTGCATGCCCGGGCCGCCCTTGGGTCCTTCGTAACGGATGACCAGGGCCTGACCCTTGTGCAGGGTGCCGTTCAGTATGACCTCAACGGCCTGCTCCTGTGATTCGACCACCAGGGCCGGTCCGCGGAAGTTCCAGATTTCCTTGGGCACGCCTGCGGTCTTGACCACGCAGCCATCGGGGGCCAGGTTGCCGCGCAGTATAGCCAGGCCGCCTTCAGAGACGGCCGGGTGATCCAGGTCGTGAATGGCGCCGTTGACGCGGTCGGTGTCCAGGTCCTCCCACTCCTTGGACTGGTTGAAAGGTTCGGGGGAGGTGATGTGCCCGGGCGCTGCGTGGTAGAGCTCCTTGGCCTGATCCAGGCAGGTAGGACGCATGATGTCCCAGTCGTTCAGCTTGGACTCCAGATCAGGGTAGTCGATGGAATGCGTGTCCTGGTGAAGGACACCGCCACGGTCCAGCTCGCCCAGGATGCCGCAGATGCCGCCGGCGCGGTGAACGTCTGATATCTCCCAGTCTCCGGAGGGAGAGGCCTTGCAGATGCAGGGGACCGTGTGGGAGATACGTTCAATATCGTCCAGGGTGAAGTCCACATCCGCCGACTGCGCGGCAGCCAGGATGTGCAGGACGGTGTTGGTGGATCCGCCCATGGCCACATCCATGGTCATGGCATTTTCGAAGGCTTTCTTGGTAGCGATGGAACGCGGCAGGACCGAGTCGTCGTCATCCTGGTAGTACCGGTTGGCAATTTCGACGACCAGCTTGCCGGCACGCTCGAAGAGCATCTTCCGGGCTGTGTGTGAGGCCAGGGTGGTGCCGTTGCCGGGCAGGGCCAGACCCATGGCTTCGGTCAGGCAGTTCATGGAGTTGGCGGTGAACATGCCGGCGCAGGACCCGCAGGTGGGGCAGACCGTCTTCTCCAAGGCCAGCAGGCCCGCATCGTCAATGCTGTCATCCGCCGAGGCATACATGACGTCAATCAGGTCCGTGCTCTCCTGGACCGTCCCGTCGGGCATGACGGTACGTCCGGCTTCCATGGGGCCACCGGAGACGAAGACTGTAGGAATGTTCAGACGCAGAGCGGCCATGAGCATGCCGGGGGTGATCTTGTCACAGTTGGAAATGCAGATCAGGGCGTCGGCGCAGTGGGCGTTGACCGAGTATTCCACAGCGTCAGCAATCAGGTCACGGCTGGGCAGAGAATAAAGCATGCCGGTATGGCCCATGGCGATGCCGTCGTCCACAGCAATGGTGTTGAACTCGCGGGGGATGCCACCCGCTTCCTTGACGGCCTTGGAGACCAGACGCCCCACCTTGTTCAGGTGAACGTGACCAGGCACGAACTCGGAGAAGGAATTAGCGATGGCCACGATGGGCTTGCCGAAGTCCTCGCCCTTGACGCCAGCGGCACGATAGAGAGCACGGGCGCCCGCGAACTCTCGTTCCTTCATTAATTTGGCTGATCGCATCTGCATAGTTTCATTCAAGTGAACGTGGACGGTGACGGCTCGAACATGACCACATGTTGGAATTTCCGGCGTGTTCACACTGCTTTTCCCGGCAGAGAAGCCTTCAGGGCTAAAATCGAGCCCGGGCGGTAAAATCATACAGATTGAATGAATGGTTCATCCAGTTGAATTGGAGAAACATCTTATGGCATTCGGTACCGAGCCCCATCCGCAGGGATTTGCGAATCCACCCATCGACGACCTCATGAAGCACGCCGATTCGAAGTATGCACTGTCCATTTTCGCGGCCAAGCGGGCCCGTCAGATCAATTCCTATTTTACGCAGCTCAATGAGGGCCTGCTGCAGAACGTTGGTCCCCTGGTCGAATACCAGAACCAGGAGAAGCCTTTGTCCATCGCCTTCCGCGAGATCAACGAGGGCCTGCTTGAGGAGACCCTGGGCGAGGACGATCTGAGCGAAGGCAACTGAGCCTTTCGACTCTTGGTACAGGGTCCTCGGGCGGTGACGGTTTCTAGACAAAGGTGAATGAAATGACAGAGCGACGGCTGATTTCGGCTGAATCAGTGACCGAGGGCCATCCAGACAAGGTCTGCGACCAGATTTCCGATGCCATTCTGGACGATCTGATCGCCCAGGATCCGCACTCGCATGTGGCTGTGGAGACCTCGGCGGCCACCGGCCTCTTCTTCGTTTTCGGAGAGGTATCGTCTCAGGGCTACACGGATATCCAGTCCCAGGTACGGTCCGTGCTGCGTAGGATCGGCTACACCTCTTCCGATATTGGTCTGGATGCGGATTCCTGTGGCGTTACCGTGGCTCTGAGCGAGCAGAGCAAGGAAATCAACCAGGGTGTGGAGCGGTTGTCGGCCAGCCAGGAGAGCGCCGCCACCCGTGAGGAGCGTTACCAGTCCCAGGGGGCCGGCGACCAGGGAGTCATGTTTGGGTACGCATGCGATGAAACCGACACACTCATGCCTCTTCCCATATACCTAGCCCATCAGCTGGCCTTCCGGCTGGCACAGGTGCGCAAGGAGGGGATCATTCCCCACCTGCGCCCTGACGGCAAAACTCAGGTCACCATCGAATATGATGAGGATGACCGTCCTCGTCGGGTGGACACGGTCCTCATCTCCACCCAGCACGATCCTGAGGTTGGGCGTGACTGGCTGCAGGAGCAGTTGATGGAGCACGTCATTACGCCCGTGCTGGATCGCGTCTGCGGCAAGGCCGTCGAGCACCAGGGCTATCGGGTGCTGGTCAATCCGACCGGTTCCTTTATTCTGGGTGGTCCTGCGGCTGACGCAGGACTGACCGGACGTAAGATCATCGTGGACACCTATGGTGGTGCGGCCCATCATGGAGGCGGTGCCTTCTCCGGCAAGGATCCTAGCAAGGTAGACCGGTCCGCGGCCTACGCAGCGCGTTGGGTGGCTAAGAACATCGTGGCCGCTGGACTGGCGCACAAGGTCGAGGTCCAGGTGGCATATGCCATTGGCGTGGCCGATCCGGTCAGCGTCAACGTTGAGACCTACGGCACCGAGCAGGGGGTCACTCGGGAGCAGATCCAGGAGGCCGTGCGCAAGGTCTTCGACCTGCGGCCTGCAGCCATCATCGATGAGCTGGATTTGTTGAGGCCCATTTACGCCAAGACTGCAGCCTACGGGCACTTCGGCCGGGAGGACCCCGACTTCACCTGGGAGCAGGTGGACAAGGTTGGCGAGCTCAAGGCTGCCATCGGCATGACCAGGTAGCAGCTGTTCATCAAGAGCCACGGCGGGTTCCCGGGTCATCAACTGGGGAATCCGCCGTGGCTCTCTTTATCGTGAAAGCGAGAGGATCAGCCATGGATTCGCAAGCCGTCAGTCAGCCCGCCCTGGATGGTCTTGCCCCGCGTCGTCGTACGAGCAGCAGTCGAAAGAGGCCCCCGCGCCGACCAGCCGATGAACTCCCCGTGGCACGGGTGGTGTTGGATGTCCAGGCTACTCATCTGGGCGGGACCTTCGATTATCTGGTGGACGCTGACCAGGCCGATCATGCACAGCCGGGATGTCTGGTTCGCGTTCGATTCGGGGCGCGCAGGGTCAATGGCATCATCTGGGAACGCGTATCAGACAGCCAGGTTCCCCGCGCATCCTTACGCTATCTGGAGAGGGTGGTGTTGGATCGCAGTCTGATCTCACCTTCTTTGCGCGCGGACATCACTGCTATCGCCAGAGCCTATGGGGGTACTGAAGCCAACATTCTGCGTCTGGCCCTGCCCCCTCGCGTCGCCCGGATCGACAAGGAGCAGCAGCTGGTTCCCGGTCAACCCCGGTTGGCATCCGACCCCAGCTGGGTGGCCGGGCTGGCCCAGCGACAGAAGGACCTGAAACAAAGACTTGATCCGGGCTATCAGGGGCTGGAGAAATTGGATCAGTCGCTGGAAGAGGATGCCTTCGCTGCTTTTCTGACTGACATTCTGCCCGGCATGGACCAGGCCGCCCTGTTGGCTGCCAGGGTATTGATTGGCGCACTGCTTGCCGGCCGAGCGGCGGTTATGGTGCTGCCGGGCACCCGTCAGGTGGCTCACCTGTCTGCAGTTCTCCAGCAGCTGGGACTGCGTCCCTTTGGACCTTCTGTCTCAGCAGGTCCGGGCCAACAGAAGGCACGCGGCTGGTCGGGTGATTTCGCCATTCTGGACAGCGGCATGGCTCCCGCCGAACGCTACAGGGCCTATCTTGCTCTGGCTTCCGGTCAGGTCCGCTGCGCCATCGGGCTGCGGGCCGCCATGTACGCCCCGGTGGAGGGCCCTGCCCTCTTCGCTCTTATGGACGATGCCAGCTACCAGTACGCCGATGGGATGATGCCATATGCCAATGCCCGCGGGGTGCTGAGGCTCCGGGCGCGTGCCCACGGCGGTGTCTTCCTGGCCATGGCCCGTGCCAGAAGCGTGCGTTCCCACTGGGAGAGTCTGCCCGAGGCCACCGAGGCGGACTCTGGTGTGACTGGTCCAGGCACCGCCTTGACGCTTGATCGGTCTGCTGTGACGACCCTGCTTCCTTGGATTCGCTGGCTGAATCGGGAGGAACTGAGCCATATGGCCGACCCGACCGTGGGCGCCCGGGTTCCGCATACCGCCGTCGCCGTTATAAACAAAGCCTTGGAGCGTGGACCGGTTCTGCTGTCCATCCCTCAGGACGGCATATTCGAAAGCCTGAGTTGCGCTCGCTGCCATCATCAGGCTCGTTGCCCGCGCTGTACCGGACCCCTGCGGGCACGGCGGCCTGGTGCGCCCCGATGCGCCTGGTGCGGTGCTGCGGCTACGGACTGGTCCTGTCCGGATTGCGGGGGTTCACGGCTTCGGGTGGTCAGGGTAGGCGCCGCTGGGACGGCGCAGGAGCTGCGCATGCTCTTCAGAAATGTGCCAATCGTCATCTCTTCGCCCAGCCAGCCCCGCGGGGTGGTAGAGAGCGTGCGGGATCGTCCCAGTCTGGTCATTGCCACTCCAGGCGCCGAGCCCAGGGTGGTCGGCTCGGGCGGCGATGGCAACAAAGCAGATACAGACGATCCTGATCTGCCCCGGCTGTCACGAGGATACCGGGCCGTAGCCATTCTGGACGCCTGGACCAGCCTGTATGCCCCTGGCATCGATGCGCGCATGGACACCCTGGGAGCCTGGATGCGCGTGGCCTCCTTCTGTCGCTCCCGTGCCCAGGGAGGTCAGGTGCTCCTGCTGGGGGAGTGCGATCCCCAGCTGGCCCAGGCGCTGATGACCTGGCAGGGACCGGTGCTCGCCGCCGCCGATTTGGAGGACCGTCGGCTGACTGCCATGCCCCCTGCGGTCGGCATGGCTGCGATCTGGGGTGAAAGGGAGGCCGTCGTCTGGATGCTTGACGCAGTCGGTATCGCGCCGGGTCAGGAGGCTGTCACAGATGCCGGCACTGAACCTGTTCCTGCCCTGCTTGGGCCTGTGCCCATACCTGCGCCCTCCACGCTGAAAGCCGGCTATCTGGAGGGAACCCAGGACAGGGTCCGAGCCTTGGTTCGGGTACCCACCAGCCGCCGGGACAAGTTGGCTGAGGATCTCAAGCAGGCTCAGGCCAAATACGTGGCCGGTCGCGGGCGAGGAGAGCTGCGCTTCCGGATGGATCCCAAGGATCTGACCTGATTGTCGCTTTAGGCGGATATGTACAGGGTCTATGCGGCGTGGTTTCATGAGGGGGCGCAGGCAGAGGCGCATATGGACGAATTCAAGAAAGGCGGAGAGTCATGAAGGGATGGCCGGGCGAGATCCGGGTTGAGGCAGATGTGATCAAGGCTGAGCAGGAAGCGGCTCAGGCCCAAGGTCAACCCATTGAACAGGTCATCTTTGACTTCGGCAACGTTCTGATTCGTTGGCAGCCCGAGATGGCCATGGTGGCCCGATACGGGCACAAGAGTATCGAGGCCATGCTGGATGACAGCCGTTCCGGCTTCTACCGGGCCAACAACATGATGGACGGCGGAGCCACCTGCGCCCAGGCCCTTGACTGGGTAGCCGCCAACTGCGGAGCCCCTTGGGATGACATGTTCGCCTACTATTGTGACCACTTTGTCGATTCGCTGACCGGCCCTGTGCCCGGGGCCCGCATGCTGGTCGAGGATCTGAAGGCGGCAGGCCTGGGCGTCTGGGGGTTGACCAACTGGAGCGCCGAGCTCTTCCACCATGCCTGGGACGGCGACTCCTTTCTGCATGGGCTGGATGGGGTGGTGGTCTCCGGGCCCATCCACATGCTCAAGCCCGACCCGGCCATCTACCGGTATGCCCTGGATCAGTTCGGAATCCAAGCTGACAGGGCCCTCTTCGTGGATGACAAGGGTATGAATGTAGTCGGTGCAAACAAGGCCGGCATCCGCAGCCTAAGATTCAGTGACCCCTACGGGCTGCGCACCGCCCTGATCGAGGCAGGAGTGAACATTCCTCAGGTGCAGTGAAAGTGTAGTGGTCCAAAGCCGTCAGACGAAAAGGAGATTGCCGATATGGTCATGACATTGCTGTTTGCGGGCACGCCCCAGGTCGCCTTGCCATCTCTGAGATTGCTGGCGGCCGACCAGGAGCATTTCCGGGTTGCTGCCGTGCTTACCAGACCCGACGCTCCCCAGGGGCGTGGAAGGCATCTGCATCCCAGTCCGGTCAAGGCTGAAGCCCTGAAGCTGGGGATCCCCGTTCTCGAGAACAACCCATCCGATCCGGATTTTCCGGCGCGGTTGCAGGAAACGGGTGCCAGCTGTGCGGCCGTCGTGGCTTACGGACGGATCCTGCGTCAGCCGGTCCTGGATGCCTTTGAAGGTGGTTGGTATAACCTGCACTTTTCCCTGCTGCCGCAGTGGCGGGGGGCAGCGCCGGTCCAGCGGGCCATTTGGGCCGGGGATACCATCACTGGGGCCACGGTCTTCAGGCTGACGGCCGGCATGGATGAAGGGCCTATCCTGGCTCAGTCCACGGTTGAGATTGGGCCGCACGAGACCTCGGGCGAGCTGCTGGATCGGCTGGCCGAGGATGGATCCCACCTGCTGGCTGCCAGCCTGGAGGCCCTTGCTGAAGGTCGGATTCAACCCAAGGAGCAGACGCAGGGCGCCTATCAGGTGGCCGCCAAAATCACCCACCAGGATGCTCGCATGCGCTTCGACGTGCCCGTCTTTGCCCTGGATCGGCAGGTTCGAGCATGCAGCCCAGAACCAGGAGCTTGGTGTCTGTATCGGCAAGGCGATGACCCGCAGGACAAGCAGATAGGGCTGACCGTGCTCAGGGCGGCACCGGCCCGAGGGGACGAGCCCGGTTTTCCTGAGCATCTGGAGCCTGGGCGGCTTGCCATGGACCGTCGCCACCTCTGGGTGGGCACCAAGACCCTGCCTCTGGAGTTGCAGATGGTTAAGGCTGCCGGCAAGCGTGCCATGAAGGCTATGGACTGGGCCCGTGGAGCTCGTTTGGAAGAGGGAGCCCGCTGCAGCTGAGCCCTCCCGCCAGGCTGGCTGTCCAGGCCGAGCGGGAATTCCAGGGACGGACGAAGGAGAGAAGCCATGCAGTCCGATGATGTTGACCAGGCCGACGATGCAAATGACCAGGATCAGGCTGGCGATCGGCGCAACCGTGCCCTGGCTGCGGCGCTTACCAGGGCTGCCAAGGAGCTGGCCAAGGCCAAGAGCCAGTTGGCCCAGCTGGGTCAACCGCCCTTGACGGTTGCCCTGGCCTTGGGAGTTGATTCTGTCGCCTATGACAGCCAGGGGGTACAACAGGCCCGCCTGCTGATTCTGAACGGTTCCAGGCGGATGGTGGTGCCCCTGGCGCCTGATATCCGCGCCGAGCGGATCAGGGCTGGCCAGGAGGTTCTTCTCAACGCCGATATGGTAGTGGTGCGTGTGGGCGATCAGCCGGTGACTGGGCAGGTCCGCACGCTGCGTGAGACCTTGGAATCCGGTGCCTTGTTGGTGGAAGACCCCTCCGGGCAGATCCGTGTCGCAGCACGTGCAGGATCTCTGCAGGACCAGCCTATCGAGGCGGGCAGTGCCTTGCTCATGGACGAAAGCTGTTCAATGGCCCTGGCTGTTCTGCCTGAGTCGGACCAATCCGACATGCTGCTGGAGGAGACTCCTGACGTGGACTTCTCTGATATTGGCGGCTTGGACAGGCAGATTGAGCGTATCCGTGATGCTGTCCAGTTGCCCTTCCAGCATGCCGATCTGATGCGTCGTTACGGGCTTCAGGCCCCCAAGGGTGTTCTGCTCTATGGGCCGCCCGGCAATGGCAAGACCCTGATTGCCAAGGCCCTGGCCCGCGCCCTGGCTCAGGAGAGCGATGGCCACGGGGTCTTTCTGTCGGTCAAGGGCCCCGAGGTGCTCAACAAGTTCGTGGGCGAGTCCGAACGGCTGATCCGCCGTCTCTTCGCCCGGGCCCGCAGCCTGGCAGGCGAGGGTGGACCAGTGGTGGTCTTCATCGACGAGATGGATGCTCTGTTACGCACTCGGGGGTCAGGCATTTCATCGGATGTGGAGACCACCATCGTCCCCCAGTTCCTGACCGAGCTGGACGGTGTCGAGTCCTTGGACCAGGTCATGGTCATCGGCGCCTCCAACCGCATCGACATGATCGACCCGGCGGTTCTGCGCCCGGGACGGCTGGATGTCAAGATCCGCATCGATCGGCCCGACAGAACCAGGTCAGCCGCCATCCTGGGCAAGTATCTGGGCTCAGACATGCCCATGGAGGATGATGCCGGGCCGGAGGAGCTGATCCAGGTGCTGGTCGACGGGCTCTTCGCCCGGGATGATGACCATCTGCTGGGCAATATCATGGATGTCACGGGCCGATGGCAGCCCCTCTATCTGGAGTCCGTGGTCTCCGGCGCCATGCTGCATAACCTGATTGACCGGGTCAAGACCATGGCGGTCAAGGCCTCCATCGAACAGGGTCGACAGGTGGGTCTCGACCGTGGGCTCTGCTTGAGGGCGGTCCATGGGCAGTATGAGGACACTATGGAAGAGCTTCGCGGCCAGGACCCGGACCGTTGGGCCGATCTGGCCGGACTGCGCCCAGGGCAGGTCCAAGAGGTTCGTCCCGTCGATGGGCCAGGGGAGCGGTCATGAGTGCCGGGCGGGTTATGGGTACCGAGACGGAGTACGCCATTGCCGACCCCCAGGATCCTGGCGCTGATCCACGTGCTCTGGCCCTGCGTCTGGTAAGGGCCGCCGCCCATCCGGACCTGGCCCACATTCGCTGGGACTACGGGGGTGAGGATCCGGTCAATGATGCCAGGGGAGGTCGGTTGCCGCGTTCCGCTGCCGCTCCGAGCATGCTCACGGATGCGCCCGGTGCACGGCTGATCGATGTGGCAGCCCCCAATGGCGCTCGCATTTACGTGGATCATGCCCATCCCGAGTATGCTTCGGCCGAAACGGTGAATGCTTTCGATGCGCTGGTCCAGGACCGTGCGGGTGATCGGATGATGGCCCAGGCAGCAGAAAGGGCAGGGGGCCTGGCGCTCTACAAGAACAACGTGGACGGCAAGGGTGCTGCCTGGGGATCCCATGAGAACTATTTGATGGACAGGGCGGTGCCCTTTGCCAGAGTAGCGGCCCTAATGACCATTCATTTCGTCACCCGGCAGATTTATACCGGTTCGGGCAGAGTGGGCCTGGGACCCAGGAGCCAGGAGGCCGGCTTCCAGCTCAGTCAGCGCGCCGACTATCTGACCAGCCGCATTGGACTGCAGACCACCTTCGGGCGGCCAATCATCAATACCAGGGACGAGTCGCATGCAGGGCCGGACAGTCGCCGTCTCCATGTGATTGTGGGCGATGCCAACCGGTTGGATGTCCCCCTGGTTCTCAAGCTGGGGACAACCGATCTGCTGCTGGGACTCTTGGAAACCGAGGGCGATTCGACCCGTCAAATCGATGAGCTGTTGGATCGCTGGACCCTGGATGATCCGGTGTCTGCACTGCACACGGTTTCCCGTGATGTCACTTTGGCCAAGCCGCTTGCTCTGGCAAACGGAGGACGCGCCGATGCGCTGGCCATCCAAAGGGCACTCCTGGATGCGGCCCGCCAGGCCAGACGGGATGCCGACCAGCCAGGTTGTGCCGACGACCGGGTTTTGAACCTTTGGGACCAGGTGCTCAAGGATCTGGCTGTGGTGTGTTCGGGCGACGACGAGGCCCGTCTTGCTATGACCGATCAGGCGGGAAGATTGGAATGGTTGCTCAAATGGCAGCTTTTGGAGCGCCTGCGCCGTCGCCGGGCCATACCGGACTGGTCGGATCCCCGTCTGGCGGCCCTGGATTTGGCCTGGGCACGGGTGGATCCCGGCCGTGATCTGCCCTGGCGACTCAGAGGATCCATCCTGCGACTGGCAGATCCCGGCCAGATCACCAAGGCCATGGACCAGGGGCCGGAGCAGACCCGGGCCTGGTGCCGTTCCCAGTTGCTCCACCGCTGCCCTGATGTGGTCAGGGGCATCTCCTGGAGTCGTGTCATTCTTGAGGAGCAGGGACCGGAGGGAGAGCCTAGGACCAGGGTTGTGGATCTATCCGATCCTCTGAGCCACACACGGTCTTCCTGCCGGGACGACCGCGACATATACTGCTCGTAGCGCAGACAATAGTCCGATATCCGACCGGACGACCACCGGTGGACCACGGTCGGCAATGCCTCGACCACCCGTTTGAAAGAGAAGAGAAGTATGGAATTGCGCGATTTGGCCATGCAGGCCGCCACCATTGCCGTGGAGGCCGGTCGTCATGCCCTTCAGGACCAGATCAACCCCCACGATCCCCGCTCCACCTCGGCCATCGGCCAGGGCACCCAGTTCTCGCCAGGCATCGATACGCGCCTGATTCGCTACTGCCGAACCAAGATCGCCGCCCTGGACCCCATGGACGGCTTCTGGGAGGAGGAGGCCGGCAATCGCCGTCCGGGCGGCCGCTACTGGTGCCTGGGCCACATCGACGGTCCGGTCAACTATGTGCGCAACATGGCCGAATGGACGCTTACCATCTCCCTGTTCGCCGTGGACGAGAAGGGCCATGCTTCACCGGTTCTGGGCATCGTGCATGCGCCGGTACTGGGCCTGACCTATCTGGCGGCCAAGGGCCAGGGCGCCATTAGGATCCGGCGGACCATTGTGGGTGACAAACGGGAGAAAATCATCCCTTCCACTATGACCACCCTGACCGGATCAGTAATCAGCTTCGGTATGTCATACTTCCCCAACGAGTCTGAAAAGGTCCTGCAGATTGTCTCGCGCATGGCCGGCAAGCCTGCCGACATCAAGCGCGTCGGTCCGGTCTCGCTGGACCTGTGCCGGGTGGCGGACGGCAGCTACGATGCTTATTTTGAGCCGGCCCTGCACTCCTGGGACATCCCTGCTGTCTCTGCGGCGGCTGTTGTGGTCCGAGAGGCCAAGGGTACCCTCTGGCGCTGGGACGGCGGGCATGTGCGCTGGGAGGGCAGCAACGACGTGGTAGCCACCAACGGGCTCATCGCGGAGGATTTGAATACGTATCTGAGCGGGCGCTGATTCGCGCAGGGAAGGAGAGCAACCATGGCTGAGGCATCCCAACAAGGACGGCGCATCGCAGCCGGTCAGCAGCAGGAACAGGAAGAGAATCTGCCGCAGACTGCTGCACATGAACAGGACCAGGCAGCTGAGTCCGACCTGGATGCCGTCCTGGATGACATCGAGACCACTCTGGAGACCAACGCCAAGGAGTATGTGGAGGGCTTCGTCCAGAAGGGCGGCCAGTGATCCATGGCGGACGGGCAGGGGACTGACTCGGACTTTCGCAGGATATTCGGCATCGAGACCGAGTATGGACTGAGCCTGACCGGCGCTGGTGGCCCATATGCCGCCGGCAGGGTGGCCATGGCCATGTTCCGCCCTCTGATTGAGAAGCACGGGTCAACCAACATCTATCTGCCCAATGGTGCCCGACTCTATCTGGACGTGGGATCCCACCCGGAGTATGCCACGGCAGAGGCCCGTGATCCACTGACAGCCCTGACTCAGGTGCTGGCCGGGGAACGAATCATGACCGACCTTGCGGAGCATGCCGCGAGGTACCTGTCGGAGAACCTGGGCAGGCCTGTAGAGGTTCATGTATTTGGCAACAATGTGGATGCCCAGGGCCATGCCTTTGGTTGCCATGAGAATTACCTGCTGGACCGGAGGGTCCCCTTGGACATGATTGGAGCCTGCCTGGTTCCCTTTCTTGTCACACGGCAGCTGATCACCGGGGCGGGTCGTCTGAGCCCCGATGGGTTCCAGCTCAGCCAGCGGGCCGACTTTCTTGACGAAGCGGTCTCCTCGGCCACCACCCGTGCCCGTCCCATGGTCAACACCCGCGACGAGCCTTTGGCCGATCCCGAACGATGGCGGCGTCTACATGTGATCGTCGGGGATACCAACCGGTCGCCGCTGGCTACCTGGTTCAAGATGGCCAGCACTCACCTGGTCCTCAACCTGGTTGAGCAAGCCTGCCGTCAAGGCCGCAGGCCAGACCTGGCCGACTGGGCCCTGGCCGATCCTGGCGCAGCCGTCCGAGCCGTCAGCCGGGATCGGACCGGCCGGGTCAACCTGGAGCTGGAGGCTTCGACGAAGACCGCCGGCATCAGTGCTCTGGGTCTGCAAGAGGCCTATTGGTCAGCCTGCAAGGCCTTGGTGGACCAACAGGAGGATATAGGCATCGACCGGTCCCAGGCTCTGCATGCCCTGCAACTTTGGAGGATTGCCTTGGATGCGTTGGACGCGGGGCGTTGGCAGGACCTGGCCGACTGGGTGGACTGGGCCGCCAAACTGCGGCTGCTCCAGGGGCTGAGTCGACGTGGCGCCGGGCGCGATCTGGCCCAGGCTTTGGACTTGGACTATCACGATTTGAGCGCGGGAAGATCCTACCCTGGCCTGGTCGGGCATGGGCTCATGCGCTCACCGGTCGACGACTCCGAGGTAGAGCGCGCCATGGATCAACCTCCAGAGGATACCCGGGCCCGTCTGCGTGGCGACTTCGTCCGCGCCGCAGACCGGGGGACACGCACATGGTCATGCGACTGGAGCCACCTGGTCCTGGGTGGTTCTCGCCGAGTCGAGGTGGACCTGCCCGACCCCTTCGACCATCTGGGCCCGTCCCGATACCGCTCCCTGATGGATTTCCTGAAGAGTGCCTCAGAACCGCGTGCCTAAGGTTTTGTCTGCAGTGAGAGGCTTCGTCAGGCCTGATATAACAAGAAGGGCCCCGGTATCCGTGGATGGATACCAAGGCCCTTGCAGAAAGGCTGATTTCACTTCTTGTTGGTGACGGCCTTCTTCAGCAGCGAGCCGGCAGAGATACGCACGCCATAGCTGGCCGGAATCTTGATGGTCTCACCGGTGCGGGGGTTGCGGCCGGTGCGGGCGGCGCGCTTGACACGCTCAGCCGAGAACAGACCGGTCAGCTTCAGACCCTCGCCGGACTTCATGGCCTCGACGAAGACATCCTGGAAGGCGTTGACAGCAGCTTCTGCCTGAGCCTTGGTCAGGTTGGACTTCTGCGCAATCTTCGAAACGAGATCAGACTTGTTGTATGCCATAGAACATCCTTCTTTCGGGGGCCTCCCATTGCTTGATTTGGGGAAAGCCCAACGGTCAATGACTGATATTACCGCAGATTAGGCCCAAACACCGCATTTTCCGGGGGTTTCCGACATTTCATCAAGCGATTTTTGAGGTCCGAGAGATTAGGGCTGTCCGAAGGGCTCTTCAGATGCGATTATGGCTGCTCAGCCAGCGCATGGCCAGGGCTCCAAGGGGGATGCGCAGCCAGTAGGTGACCACTCGGAAGACCAGAGTGGCCGAGATGGCCACGCCCGAGGGAACGCCGGCCAGACGGAAGGCCGAGAACAGCACCGCCTCTATGGCTCCCAGGCCACCAGGGGTGGGGACAGCCGAGCCTAGCGTGTTGGCCAGGAGGAAGACGAAGGTGGTCTCGAAAACGTTGGTCCTGCAACCGAAGGCCATCAGGGCGGCCCAGAAACTCATGCCCAGGGCGGCTGACTGCAGCACGGCCCCAAGCACGGCCACCACAAGCTGCCTGGGCTGAGTCAGAATCTCTACAAGGTGGCGGGCATAGGAGGCCACGATGGGCATCAGCCGCTCCATGACCAGCCGCCTCGTGTAAGGCACGGCCATGATCAGGGCCGCGATGATGGCTACCGTTCCGATGACGATGACCAGGGTGTTGGTGGGGATCATACCGGATAGGGTGTTGCGGCCGGTAAAGAGGCCGATGACGATCAGCAGGCAGAAAGTCGTTGCGAACTGGACGGCCACCACAGCGCTCATGATGGCTGTGGCCATGGTGTTGTCATAACCGTCCCGCCGCAGGAACTGCAAATTGACGAAGGCCGGTCCTACCCCGGCGGGCATGGAGACCGAGGTGAACGAGGAGGCGACCTGGGACAGGAAGATGCCTCTGAAGTCGCGCTTGGCAGGGTCGATGAAGACTCCCAGAGTGATGGCACAGCCCACCCAGGACAGCGACCCCAGCAGGAAGGACAGCCCGGCCATCCAAGGGTTGGCGTTGCGGACGGCACTGATGACCTGGGGCAGGTTGAACTGGGTGACGATGACCGCCACCGCTACTACCAACAGGGCCAGGGCTACGAAGCTGCGCAGGCTGAAACGCGAGAGGGTCACCTGACCGGTCTCCGCCACCGACTCAGGAGGAGCCAGGGCCTGCAACTGTTTGCGCAGGTCAGTCAGAATCTGTCGATCCCAGCCGGGCAGGGCCTGGGTCTGTGAGGGAATGGCCACCATCTGACAGAAGGGCGACAGGCTCACCAGGGTCTTGACCCCCCAGGAAGCACGGGCCGCCTCGATGGCTTGATCTACGCCGATCAGCGTGGCAATCAAGGTCAGAAGCTGGATCCGGTCCAGGGCGATGTTGGCCTGTGAGCTGGCGCTGTCGCCGTTCTCCCAGCCGGCGATGACCATGGAGCCTGACTGGTCCATGGCCAAAGTCTCGGGCCGTATGCGGCGGTGTGTAAAGCCGCGCTCGTTGGCCCGGCGAAGGTAGTCCATCAGCTGCTCGGCCCCGTCTGTGTCCAAGCTCCCGGGTTCCAAGGGCCGAAGGTGGACATCATCCTCCAGGACCAGGATTGAGGATTCCGCGCTCTCAGCCAGGCCATAGGGATGCAGTGTCGTCAGACCCAGGTCCCGCAATTCAACCAGCATAGACATGTGGTGTTGCATGGAGTTTCTGACCGACCGGTCCCGGCGCATAGAGACTCCGGACAGCTTGATCCACTGCCAAAGCTGCATTAGATAACCCATGGTGTGCAGCTGGCCGTCCATGACCGACACCGTGTAGTTGCGGCCATCCCTGTCTTGGGCCCTGTAGATGCGGGAGGCTTCGATAAGGTCGTCGTCGAGGGCGGGCAAGGGCTGGCCATCAGAGTCCAGACTGGGATCCTGACGTTCCAGGCTGGCGGCGTGGATGCCGATGGAGGCTATGGCCTGTACCACTCCCTGCCCCCAGGCGCCCTTGTTCTGCGTGCCCGCCAGGTATCGGATGACCATGCCCATGATCCGTCCCAGAACCAGCGAGACCAGGACTCCGCTGGCCGAATTGGAGGATATGGCGACCATGATGACGGCCACGACGTATAGAGCGTTCCATCCCCATTTGACCGAGCTGCGCAGGCGACGGGGTCCTGCTGCACTCAGGAAGGCTGCCAGACCGGCATAGAAGTCAGGCAGCAGAACGGGCGATCCTATGGCGTTCTGGGAACTGAATGAGGCAATCAGGGCCGGGTTGCCCGCTTTCAGGATCAGGTTAGAGGTCAGCATAACCAGCCCGAACCCTAGGAACATGGCCAGGGGGGCAGTGATGGCCTGGACCCACTCCCTGTTGACCAGCAGGTGGACAAGCACGGCCAGGACCACGGTCACAGTTACTGCCTGCTGCAGGAAGGCAGTGGGTACGTCCATGAGCCAGTCCATGGCATTGCCGGCCTGGCGCATGTCCGACTCGACCCCGGCCGCTATACCTTTCAAGTAGACAGCTGCCAGGGTGATCAGAATCCCCAGGATCAGAGCCGCCAGAGCTCGAAGCAGGTCCTCGGCGTCATGGACCCGTTGGGGCGGGGTATCCCGGATGACGACCTGATCTGCCTGAACAGGGTCAGTGGGATCGGTGTCCTCGGGAGTGATGGTCGACTGGGACGGGGTCATGGTCAGTCGCGATCGAAGTCCACCAAGGTTCCGGCTACGCCGGTGTAGGTTGCCGGAGTCAGGGCCTTGAGCCGACTGGCCGTGTCCTGATCGAGGTCCAAGCCATCGATGAAGTGCTCGACATCCTCCCGGCCGATTTTCTTGCCACGCATCAGCTCCTTGACCTGCTCATAGGGGTGATCCATGCCCGAGCGTCCAGCCAGTCCAGCGGCCCGCATAGCCGTCTGTATGGGCTCGCCCAGGACTTCCCAGTTGCCGTCCAGCTCGCGGGCCATCAGGGCCTTGTCCGGGTGGATGGTCTGCAGGCCGCCGTCCAGGTTGTCCAGAGCCAGCAGGCTATAGCCCAAGGCCGAACCGATGTTGCGCTGGGTGGTGGAGTCGGTCAGGTCCCGCTGCCAGCGGGTTTCGGTCAGGGTGGTAGCCAGGGTGTCCAGCAGGGCTCCTGAAATCTCCAGATTGGCTTCGGCGTTCTCGAAGCGTATGGGGTTGACCTTGTGGGGCATGGTGCTGGACCCTGTCGCGCCTTTGACGGGTTCCTGGGTGAAGACGCCGCGGGAGATGTACATCCAGACATCCACGGCCAGGTTGTGCAGGATCCGGCCCAGGTGAGCAATGTTGCTGAAGAGTTCGGCCTGCCAGTCGTGGGACTCGATCTGGGTGGTCAGCGGGTTCCAGACCAGGCCCATCCGCTCCACGATGAAGGTTCGGGTCAGATCGATCCAATCCACCTGCGGCAGGGCGGCCAGATGGGCGCCAAAGGTTCCAGTGGCGCCATTCATCTTGCCCATGTAGTCCTGATTGCGGATCCGGTCCAACTGCCGGTGAAGCCGGTGGACGTAGACCGCCATCTCCTTGCCCAGGGTGGTGGGTGTGGCCGGCTGGCCGTGGGTCAGGGCGAGCATGGGCAAATCCCGGTATTTCTCAGCCATGGCCGCCAGATGGTCCTCGATCCGGGTGGCCTTGGGGAGCCAGACTTGTTCGACCCCGCCTCGGATGCAGCGGGCATAGGCCAGGTTGTTGATGTCCTCGCTGGTGCAGGCGAAGTGGACAAGGGGTGTCAGCCTCGGAAGTTGGGTCTCGGAGCCAAGTGCTGTGTCTGCAGCCTCCAGACGGCGATCGATGTAATATTCCACAGCTTTGACATCGTGGTGGGTCTGGGCTTCGATGCCTGCCAGTTCGTTAATGCCGTCGGCATCGAAATCCTCGGGTATGGCTCGCAGATAGGCCTGTTCCGCCTCTGTCAGAGGCTCTACGCCCGGCAGGACCGGGTGCTGGCCGTTGCCCTGGTAGCCGTTGGCCAGCATGATCATCCATTCGACCTCGACCCGCATGCGCTCGCGGTTCAAGGCAGGTTCGCTCAGATATTCCACCAGATCGACGGTTTGTCTGCGGTAACGTCCATCCAAGGGATTGAGGGGGATGACTGGAGTGATTCGGCTCAGGTTCATGCCTCCAGCCTAGACGACCGGGTCAACCAGCAGGAACCGGCATGGGTACTCCTGGTGGCGCGCGTGTCCCGCTCATTGCCGCAGCCTGCCTCGGTAGTAGCGAGTCTCCTGCAGATCGCCCTCGATGGCATGGGCGAAATGGTCGTCCTGACGTTGTACTGCTGGTGAATTCTGATCCAGGGCATCGGCCCAGGCCGCCTGCTGGTAGGCCATGCCGTGGGTGGATTCCTTGCCGGGTCCGGCAGTGGTCACTGTCCGGCCAGTCTGATGGCTGCCTGGAGGGGGAGGTCCGCCCGCTCTTCCCCTGACTGTCAGCTGGTTGGGTCGGGAGGGGTTGTCGGCTCCATCAAGGTTGGAGACCAGCTCTTCACGCATCTCCACGCTGGTGACCCAGGTCTCTGACCCTATCTGGCGATGGGCGATGGGTGATCCGACGGTCACGATGTGATCGAAGTGGTAGCGGTCCGAAAGATCTGAGGCCATGGTGGCGGCCACGATGCCACCCTGGGAATGGCCCACCAGGCTGACCAGATCGTGCGGGCGCACCCCTGCATCCTGCATGGCCTGGTCCACCAGACGCAGGGAGGCCGCCCTGTCGCGCACTGAAGCTTTATCGCTCATGAGCTGGATGTTCTGGGCCCAGCCGATGGGGGAGTCCAGATGGGAGCTGGTGCCGGGTATGTAGACCAGCCAGTGGTCTTTGCCGTCGGCCTCTCGATAGCGCTGTACCGCGACTGTGGCGTAAGGAATGCCGTCCCGGCAGGATCCCAGGGTTTCCAGATTGTGCAGAGCACCTGCGATGTCATGGGCCTCGACCAATCCTTTGCCTTGCGGATGAACAGGATCCATCGCGACTCGGTCACCCTGGAAATGAGCAAGTATCAAAGGCATCAGTAGGCCGGGGCCGGTAACCAATCCGCCAATGGGATCATGATGGTCCGAGGACGGGCCGGATGCGACGGCGGTCAGCAGGGGCTGTTGGATGCTGGCCGTAGTTTCCAGGAATTCCTGGAATTGCGATGCATCCAGGTGATCGGTCAGTTTGGCTACTCCCAGGCCCAAACCGATAGATCCAAGCATGAATGGGGCAATAGGCCGAAAGACGGTCAAGGCTTTGGACATCAGGGAATTCATCAGCCTGTCCATGAATGATTCAGCCTGCGAATACAGTCCGTAGGCCTTGATCAGCCGGTCGGCCACAAATTGGAGCCGGGTGCGCAGATCTTCGCAGGCTTGGGCCTGGTCATTGCAGAAGGACACCATCAGATCCAGGGGCAGATGGGCGTGACCCGGCGGCGGCACTGAAGCCTGTGCGCAAGGAAGGGCTGGCAGCTCCGGCATGGTTCTGCGGATGGCCTGATTGGTCAGAACCCATTGGGATTGCATGGTGGCCAGGGCACCACCTGCCTGGTTGAGCCGATCCGCCATGCCGGTCAGATGGTCCAGCTCGGTGCGTGTATAGCCGTGGTTGTCGGGGGCGGCAGTGATCGTCCGCTTCATGGCCGGCTCTCTTGATCGATCAGGCCCAAGGTGCGCCCTGCCTGGACACGCTGATCCTGGCAGAGGGCATCCATGGCCCGCACCTGGGTCCGATAGGCTTCAGCGGCCCGCCCTTGCCAGTCGACCCTCAGAGCCTGGTCGGCTAATTCACTCAGATGGACCAGAGTGGCTCGCGACTGTCGTACCATGTCGGACAGGATGGTCCGACAACGGGCTGCCCGTGCATGACAGGGGCAGGATCCAGCTGAGTCCGGATCAGCCAGGTAGGAGGGTTGCTCCAGGAAGGGGCTCAGGGCGGGCAGTGAAGAGGATGTCCTATACATGCCTCTACTACAGCATGGCAATCATTCTGAAACGATCCCCGTAGGGCCATGTGGTCGAATGAGGTCCGATTCATCTGGCTGTGGACGGATTTACCGCTGATTCTTGATTCTGTCGCTCAGATTGCTTGGAGATGTTCGTCTGCATGAGGATCGATTTGCTGGAAAGGAGGCGTTGGAATGACTCACCTGAAAGGCTGTGTGCAGCCGGTCACCAGGGTTTGATGTTCTTCCCCTGACCCTTATTGTCGCTCGCCTGGCCTGAGGGCGTGGGAGAGGAAGACGATTCGTTCTGCTGCTGGTTGCGCCTGAGCAGATCCTCCACCTCGGCCTCCTGCTGCTTGGTTAGTCCCGAGGAGGAGCCCTTGCCTGATCCCCTCTGTCCGTCCTGGGCCTTATTGGCCTTCTGATTTTTGAGCAGACGCTCCGTGCGGCTGGTCAGCGCAGCGTTGGCAGCTCGGTTGGCCTGGGCAGCCTGTCTGGTCTGCGGCAGAATCAGGGGTCCCGGCCGTTCGACCTGGGCGAAGAGATGCTCGGCCTGGTCCTGCAGAGCCTTGATGGATGCTGGATCGGCCTGGGGGTTTTGGACCTGTCGAACGTTGGTGCTCAGCGCGCGCGTGCCCTCGTTATAGGTGGCGATGGCTTTGACGTTGATCAGGCCCCAGGCTCCGGCCAGGGCTGCAACCAAGGCCAAGCCAGTCAAAATCAGGCGCACTCGCAGGCGACGGCCGCTCCTTGCGTCTTGCTGGGACTTCCTGCTCATAACAGTCTCCTCGAAGTGCGGATCCAGAGCCCCGTCTCAATCAGGATCAGGGCCAACTCCACCAGTGCCAGCGGCCAGACCAGCGGGGTGACATGCTGGCGGACCTGGTCGACCTTGGTCACCCGGTAGCGCTTGGAAGCTGCAGCCGTACTCCCCTCACGCAAGGTCGTCCCCTTGGTCAAGGCCTGATAGTGGCCGCTCATCTCGTCGGCCATGGCCTTGAGGGTTTTCGGATCCATGACGGAGATGCCCGGCTGGCCGGTCTTTGGGTCCGTCACCCAGCCGTCGGCATCGCTTCCGCCGACATCGGAGCTCAAGGGCACCATGCCACCCCTGGTCGAGCCGGTTCCCAGCACAAAGGCATCGTCCAGACCTTCCCTGAGGACGCTGAAGGATCGTCGTTCATCAGATCCGGTCTGTTCGCCGTCGCTGATCAGGTAGAGCAGGATTCGGTCGTCCGGATGCCGGTCCTTGGTCTGTTTCAAGACCAGGCTCAGGCGATCCAGCGGAGCATCGAGGCTGGAGCCGGAGGATCGGGATGTGGGTTCTGTAACCAGCCCCCTGGCCCAGTTGTCCACAGCTCGCACGTCGGGTGTCAGGGGCAGATCAACGCTGGCCGAAGCGCCGAAGCTTAGGGCCGAGAAAGAGGCATCGGGGTAGGCGCGTGTCAGTTCGTGGACAGCTGCCCGGGCCGCATCCAGTCGGCTCATTCCTCCCTGGTTGCCATATCCAGCATCCTTGACCGCCATGGATCCGGTTACGTCAACCGCGATGAAAACATCAGTGGCGTTGATGGCTTTATTAGTGGTCTTGCTGACCGTGCTGGGGGTCAGGACCATGAGGGCCAGGATCAGGACCATGGCGGTGCGCCGGGTCAGGGCCCAGCGATCGGCGTCAGTATCCTGACCCTTGCGCAGTCCATGGATGACCAGCGCGATGGCCAGGAGCAACAGTAGGCCCGCCAGAAGGCCGCCGGCCACCCAGCCCAAGGCAGGCTCAAAGGTCAGGGACTTGAGTATATTCATCGCTTCAGCCTCCAGGCCAGGAGCAGATATCCCGATAGTGCTAGGGCCAGGACCAAGGTCCACCAGCCGGGTGCATCCACCAGGCTGGACTGCTCTTGTTGACGTGGGTCGGCTCCGTGTCGGTGCTCAATCTGGCGGACAAGCGCGTTGATTGAGTTGCCATCCTGCTGTCGCAGGAAGATGCCGCCCTGCGCTTCGATCAGCCGCTGCATCTGCCGGGTGCTTTCATCCTTGGTGCCCTGGTCCGGTCCCGAATAGAGACCGTCCACCGCGATTCCTGCGGCCGAGGTCAGCTTGAGCGCCTCCTCTAGGGTGTATGTGGGTTTGCCGGAGACCACGTTATCGGTGGCCAGTACCAGGGAGCTCGACCGTTGGTCGGCCTTTGCCGGTCTGATCTGGTCCCTGGGTGCGAATTGCGGCAGGAGCGCGGCGCAGCCCACCAGTCCGTCACCAATCAGGGATGTGGTGTCCCGGCGGTTCTGCGTACCCTCCAGCCAGTCGCTGATGTCCTGGTACTGTCGTCCGCTCATGGCATCGATGCGGTCCTGGGACTGCACCCCATCCAGGATCCGCCGCGCCTTGCTCAATTCGGCTGTGATCATGTCATAGTCGTCGGTCAGAGGGAAGACGGTGCGTGAGGTGGAGTTGAATATGCTCAGAGCCATGCGTTCGCCCTGGAAGTTGCGGACCAAATCAAGGTAGGAGGCGATAACCTGCCGGTCGTAGGGCAGGGTGGACCCGGACACGTCCAGGCATAGCACAATATCGCGGTTATGGCCTTGCTCCAAGGTTCGATCGACCCGGGCGGGCCTTGCGGCAAGGCTCAGAGCCATCAGCAGGGCCAAAGAGAGCAGGACCGCAGCGCAACGGTTCAATCGCCGCCAGCGCCGAAGGGCCTCATGGCCCTCCTCGGTGTCCAGGTCGCTGTTCAAGGTCCAGACCCGAGCTTCCGGTTCCTGATCTGGCTTGCCATGACGCGCCATACGGTAAGCCAGCAGGCTGAACGCCAGGGCCAGGATCAAGGCCAGAACCGGCAGCCAGGGCCACCTCCAAGACAGATTGCCTATGCTCATCGAGGCCACCGTTCGATCAGATCCCGTACCCAGTCGGCTGCCTGATTCACCGTGGCGTCGGTTCCCGCGCTGTCCCGGGGGAGGGCAAATTCAGGCGGGTAAAGGGCATCTATGGTCTGCCGAAGCAGGTCAAGGCCCTGCCGGGTACTCGGCGTGCGGGGCTGAGCCTTGATTTCAGCTAGAGTCTTGGTTTTCATATCGTTGTTCCAGGAGCGGGAGGCGAATCCACGAGCGATGGTGGCCAGTGCCGTCATGGCTTGGTCGCGGTCCAGACGGCCGCTGTCGTACTGGGCCACCACTTGATCGATCCGCTGACGCCACGCATTGCGGGAGTCGAAGTTCGCTTGGACCGTATGTTCCCCCTGCTGACGACGGTACTTGGGCAGGAGAAGGGCCGTTGCGATCAGGGCCAAGGCCAGTATGACGGCGGTCGCCGTCAGAGCCAGCAGCCAGGTGGGCTGGGTCATGGTAGGCATGACCCTGATTCGGACATGACTGGACGTAAGAGGGATCAGGACGACAGCATTCATGCCGCCATCACCGTCCGCCGCATGGGGATGCCCGGCCGGCCGGCTGAAAGCAGGTGGATGAACCTGTTGAACATGGTTGTACTGGAGTCGGCCCGGATCAGCGAGGCTCCGATTCTGGACAATTCCCTCCCAAAGGCCTCGATCTGGTAGCGCCTGTGCAGGTCCACAGCCCGTGTCCCGTTCGCAGTGCGCAGGAAGGCCGGAATCTGCCTTCCGCTGGGTGCATCCGTTACCGAGTCCATAGCGGGCTGCTGGCGCAGAGGATTCATGGTCTCGACTCCGATGAGATTTAAGGGGTGTGTGGTGGCCAACTGGCGGATGGTCGGCATCAGGTCAACGTTCAATGCCGACTGGTCGGTGGCGATGACCAGCATGGCCTGCCGGTCCTGGATGCCAGCGGCGTAGCCCAGCAGGGCTTCAAGGTTGCGCGACTGATCCAGCGGCGATTCCAGAGCTCGGTCCAGGGTCTGCTCGAATCGAGCGAAGCCGCCCTGGCAGGGTATGCGGCGGATAGCGGATGAATCGACCAGGACCAGGTCCACCTCATCGCTGCGGCGCAGGCAGAGGGAGGCGAACATGCACAGGGCATTGGCGGCCACCTGGATGGCCTGCTCCCCGTCAGGGCATGTTCCGGACATCTCTCGGCCGACATCCAGCAGCAGCCAGACCTTGCTGGTGACCAGGCGTTCGCGCTCCACTATCATGGGCCGACCCACACGTGCGCTGGCGTGCCAGTCGATCATGCGGGTCTCGTCTCCGAACTCATAGGCGCGTAAGTCGGCACGCTCATCTCCGCCGCCGCGACGGCCAGAGGAGTGCTCGCCTTCTAACAGGCCCAAGGCCCTGCGTACCGTGGGAAGCCGCAGACTGGTGTCCATGGACTCGATCCGTCTGCGGACCGGGTCGCGATACGGGTGTCGACGGCTCATGGCACTGGCACCCTGTCGACGATCTGGTCGATGATATCGTCGCTGCTGATGCCGTCGGCCTGGGCTTCGAAAGTCAAGAGGATCCGGTGGCGGAGCACCGAATGGGCCCAGTCTTTCAGATCCTCGGGAATGACGTAATCCCTGCCCGTCAGAAGGGCTCTGGCCTGGCCGATGCGCACCAGGGCGATGGATGCGCGTGGACTGGCTCCCAGTCTCACCTGCTCGGCCAGCCCTTGGATGGGCCGCGAACCAGCACCCCGGCTGGTGGCTGCCAGATCGACTGCATATCGCATGATGGGCTGTGCCACGTGAACCTGCCGGGCCTTCTGCCTCAGGAAGTCCACATCGGCGATGGTCAGTGCATCCCGATCGTCCTTGCCGGGCATGTCGGTGCCGCGGGTGGTCAGCATCTGCAGCATTCGGGTTTCCTGGTCGGCATCGGGATAGGTCATGACTGCCTTGAGCATGAACCGGTCCATCTGGGCTTCGGGCAGGTTGTATGTGCCCTCTTCTTCGATGGGGTTCTGGGTGGCGATCACCATGAAGGGCTGGGGCAGGGCCATGCGTTCGCCGCCGATGGTGGTCGCGCCCTCGGCCATGGCTTCCAGCATGGCCGACTGGGTCTTGGCGTTGGAGCGGTTGATCTCGTCCAAAAGGACGAAGTTGGCGTGAATTGGTCCCAGCTGTGTGGAGAAGCGCTGTGTGGAGAAGTCGTAGACCTGGGTGCCTACCAGATCCGAGGGCATCAGGTCGGGTGTGCACTGGATCCGTTTGAAGCTGCCGGAGACCGAGGTGGCCAGGGTCTGGGCGGCAGTGGTCTTGGCCAGGCCGGGCACGGATTCTATCAGGATGTGTCCAGAGGCCACCAGCGTCAGGATCAGAGCCTCGCGCAGGTTCTCCTGACCTACCAGAGTCCTTGAAAAGCGGGTCCGGATCCGGTCGGCCAACTGACGGCAACGTTGCAGGTCGTCCTGGCTGATTGGCGGAACCTGCCGGTCTTTACCGGGCTGAACAGATGGGGACTGACTGGGTCGAGGTGGGAATAATGGCATAGCAGACATGGTAACGGCATTTCCTGACGACTCAGCCAGCAGGACTCAGGTCAGGGACCAGTCCACCGGCTGGGCGCCCATGGCCTCCAGCGCTTGGTTGGCCTTGGAGAATGGGCGGGATCCAAAGAAGCCGTACCGGGCCGAAAGGGGGCTGGGATGCGGGGATTTGATGATGGCTGCGTTGGTCAGCAGAGGCTCTAGGCTCTGGGCCTGCCGTCCCCAAAGAATGGCCACCAGGGGCCGGACCTTGCCCTCCTGGTCGCGTCTGTCGTTCAGGGCACGGATGGCTGCGTCGGTGATCTCCTCCCAGCCCTTGTTCCGGTGGCTGGCCGGCTTGCCAACCCGTACAGTCAGGCAGCGGTTGAGCAGCATGACCCCTCGCCTGGTCCAAGGCGTCAGATCGCCATTGGAAGGCGTGGGCAGGCCCAGGTCGGAGCTCAGCTCGGCGTAGATATTGCGCAGGGAGCCGGGGATGGGGCTGACCGCAGGGTCCACGCAGAAACTCAGTCCCACCGGATGCCCGGGGGTCGGATATGGGTCCTGGCCCACGATGAGGACCTTGATGGAGTCGAAGGGGATGGTAAAGGCGCGCAGGATGTTCTTGCTGGCAGGCAGATAGCGGTGACCCTGGGCCAGCTCGGATCTGAGGAAGTCACCCATTCGGTGAATGTTGGGTTCGACAGGTGCCAGAGCACGGGCCCAGCCGGGATCCACCAGGGCGCTCAGAGGTTTGCGGTGGGGCCGGCCCTGGCCTCCTGCTATGGTCGAAGGGTTGGTACCGGTTCGGTTCGTCGGCTCAGGGGAGGTTGCGGCAATAGGCTGGCTGCTGTTCATAAGGTCACTATATCGCTTGGCGATATGGGCCGGTCATGACTGCTTCGGCCATTTCAGGGTTGGCGGAGGACGTCGAATGGTCAGTTGAATGTTGACCCGACGACGCATTACTTATAATGGTTCAGGATCCGGTGGAGCAGAGGAGAGTTCATGGCTAGCACGCGCGACAATGGGACGCAGGCGCGCCCTCAGGTTCATGATGCGTTCGACAACCCTCCCAAGGGGCCAGTCGGCGTGCATCGCGGGCCTCGTTCCCTGTCGGTGAGGGCTTTGCCCTACCTGCTGGTGGTTGTCTTGGCGGTGCTGTGCGGCCTGGGCGTATGGGCTGCGGTCAGCGGTTCCCTGCCCTGGCAGCAGACGCATACCGAAGCATCCCGGGTCATCAGCAGCCATCTGCCGAAGCGTTCAGCATCTTCTTCTGCTTCAAGCAGTGCGACCGCTACTGATCAAGCCTCCCAAGAACAAACTTCTGAGCCTTCATCCCAGTCGCCGTCAGCGAGCGCTTCCAGCAGCAGCCCGGCTCCCGTGGTCAACCGGGGCACGCAGGTCACCGTCATCAATGGAACCAGGGTCAACGGGTATGCCGGCAAGAAGCGCCAGGTTCTGGTCAATGCCGGTTACACTGCGGTGACGGCATCCAACCCGCAGGATGCACTGCCTGGCGTAAGCACGGTCCGCTACCGTGACGAGGCCGACAAGGCCACTGCCCAAGAGGTGGCCAATCTGCTGGGTATCACTCAGGTGGAACAGTCCTCTGTAGCTTCCACTCCGGTGGAAGCCATCCTCATGCAGTGAGTCCGGTCAGCCGTACAGCGGAGGAAATATGACGGCAAAACATTCAGAATTTCGGCTCGGCGTTTTGCAATTGCCTCATAAATAGGCCTAAACTGACCTTGCCGACCAGGCAGATGCGGTCAGTCTCGTATCTGTTGTGACGCGGCACCTATGTTAAGGAAGTTAGTTATGGCACAAGGCACTGTGAAATTCTTCAGCGCTGGCAAGGGTTACGGATTCATCAATCCTGACGATGGCGGCGAGGACGTGTTCGTGCACTACTCAGCCATTCAGTCCGATGGTTTCAAGACCCTTGATGAGGGAGATAAGGTCGAATATCAGGTGGAGCAGGGCCCCAAGGGCCTGCAGGCAACCAAGGTCACCAAGCTCTGATTGTCTCTTCTGTATTCGTCATGGAACCCCGGATTATTCCGGGGTTCTTTTTTATAGCTCCTTAGCCCATATCCAGACGTTGGACCAGGATTACGCGGGGTGCGGATTGTCTGCAGGCGTGGCCGGTACGTTAAGTCTGATATGACATACAGCCTGTAGCGTATTTTCCCTTCGGGTTGGCACTCGGCCCAGACGAGTGCTAATCTGCTGAATTAGCACTCGAGGTGCGGGAGTGATAACACGACAGCTGACGGTCGGGTTCCGTTCCACGCCGACGGTGGGTCATGAAACCTCAAGCCATGACGGAGGAAGCAACAATGGCAAAAATCATCGAGTATGACGAGGAAGCTCGTCAGGGCATGCTTGCCGGCCTGGACAAGCTGGCCGACACGGTTAAGGTCACGCTGGGCCCCAAGGGCCGCAATGTGGTGCTGGACAAGTCCTACGGCGCACCGACCATCACCAACGATGGCGTCTCCATCGCCAAGGAGATCGACCTGGAGGATCCTTACGAGCGCATCGGCGCCGAGCTGGTCAAGGAAGTCGCCAAGAAGACTGACGACGTCGCCGGAGACGGCACCACCACCGCTACCGTGCTGGCCCAGTCCCTGGTGCATGAGGGTCTGAAGAACGTGGCCGCCGGATCCAACCCCATTGCCCTGCGCCGCGGCATCGAGAAGGCTGCTGACGCCATCGTCAAGGAACTCGTGGCCCAGTCCAAGGAAGTCGAGACCAAAGACCAGATTGCTGCCACTGCCACCATTTCTGCAGGCGACCCCGAGATCGGCAATGAGATCGCCGAGGCTCTGGACAAGGTCGGCCAGGACGGCGTGGTCACCGTCGAGGACAACAACCGCTTCGGCCTGGACCTGGAGTTCACCGAGGGCATGCGCTTCGACAAGGGCTACATCGCTCCCTATTTCGTCACCAACAACGATGACCAGACCGCCGTTCTGGATGATCCTTACATTCTGCTGACCTCGGGCAAGGTCTCCAGCCAGCAGGACGTGGTCCACATCGCCGAGCTGGTCATGAAGACCGGCAAGCCCTTGCTGATCGTCGCTGAGGATGTGGATGGCGAGGCGCTGCCCACCCTGATCCTCAACAAGATCCGCGGCACCTTCAACTCCTGCGCTGTCAAGGCTCCTGGCTTCGGCGACCGTCGCAAGGCCATGCTGCAGGATATGGCTATCCTGACCGGCGCACAGGTGGTTTCCGATGAGCTTGGTCTCAAGCTGGACTCCATCGACATGAGCGTGCTGGGCACCGCCAAGAAGGTCATCGTCTCCAAGGATGAGACCACCATCGTTTCCGGTGGCGGTTCCAAGGACGAGGTCTCCGCCCGCGTGGGTCAGATCCGCACCGAGATCGAGAACACCGATTCCGACTATGATCGCGAGAAGCTGCAGGAGCGGCTGGCCAAGCTGGCCGGCGGCGTTGCCGTCATCAAGGTCGGCGCAGCTACCGAGGTCGAGGCCAAGGAGCGTAAGCACCGCATCGAGGACGCTGTCCGTAACGCCAAGGCCGCCATCGAAGAGGGCCTGCTGCCCGGAGGCGGCGTGGCTCTGGTTCAGGCCGCTGCCAAGGCTGAGAAGGATGTCAAGCTGGATGGTGATGAATCCACCGGCGCATCCATCGTCTTCCGCGCCATCGAGGCCCCCATCAAGCAGATCGCTGAGAACAGCGGAGTCTCCGGTGACGTGGTCATCAACAAGGTCCGTTCGCTGCCTGCTGGCCAGGGCTTCAACGCAGCCAACAACGAGTATCAGGACCTGCTGGAGGCCGGCGTGGCCGACCCCGTCAAGGTGACCCGTTCCGCGCTGCAGAATGCAGCCTCAATCGCCGGGCTCTTCCTGACCACCGAGGCTGTCGTGGCCAACAAGCCTGAGCCTCCGGCACCTGCCGCCGCTCAGCCTCAGGGCGATATGGGCTACTGATCCCCTGAGGTTCGGCCGGGCTTTTCGGCTGAACCCAGTGATCGCCAAGAACAGGGACCTGCGCATCGGGATATGGTGCGCAGGCCCCTTTCTGTTTTATGGTCTGCTTTCCTTTATCGCCTGTTCTGTATTTCCCTATGCCTGCAGGTCTGGACCCGATGCGCCATGGTCAAATGGTCAAATAGCTCTGAGCTGCCAGCACATAGGCCCGATGCTCAGGCTCCGGCGAAGAGGCGTGTAGCCTGGGCTTCGGTATCTGCATAAAGAGCCGAAGCTTGGGTTAATGCCGCCTGGATGCCTTCAAGTGCCTGTTCCATCTGGGCTTGCGAGGCGCGCCACTGCTGGGCCACTGTGGCGAATTGGTTGGCCGCCGAGCCCTGCCAGACGCTTTGAAGATTGCCCAGGTTGGTGTACATTCCCGCCACGGCATCTCTGATGGCCCCTATTGAGCCGCTGACTGCGCCGGAGGCTGTCTGTATCTGATCTGAATCAACTTGGAACCGTGTCATGGTTGTCCTTTCCGTGAATGGCGGTGATGGTGGGGGAGTCCGATGCCGTCAGCCGCTACTGTGGACACTATGACACTGTTCACTCGGTTGCCCCGTCCACGGACCCATGTGGTCGAACGAGTCTTCCTCCACAAGGCGAGCCCGGGCTGCGCTCTGGCCATGAGGCGGGTTCTGGCTTTCCTGCTCTTGACGGTTTTGATGACAGGCGCCCTTGGACCGACCAGGGTCTTTGCCGATGAGCCTCAGACCGGGGCCGGAACCATGACCGACACGATCACTGATCCACAGAATCTGCTGGGTTCTGATGTGGGATCCGTCAAGGATGCGATCAAGGAGACCGCAGAACAAACAGGAGTATCGGTCCGACTGCTCTACTTGCCGCATTTCTATGAGGGTGTCAAACCGGAGATCTGGGCATCCCGGGCGCTCGAATCGATGAAGCCTGCCCAGGACACGGTTATGCTGGCCGTGGCTTCTCAGGACGGCAAATTGGTCGTGGCGGTCTCCAGCAACTCGCAGGCCTGGCTCAAGGACCAATCCAGCGTGGATCAGCTCTCGCAGGCTGCCCTGGAGCCGGTCACTAAAAGCCGCAATCCTGACTGGGTGGGCTCGGCTAAAGCCATGATGACCCAAGTGGAGACTCTTGAGCAGAACCACCGGCATCACCGGATCATGATCATCGCTCTTTCGGTAACGGTTGTGGTCCTGGTCATTCTGGGCGTGGCCGTTACGATTTGGTGGCGTCGTAGCAGCCGAAGCGGGGCTCATCATCGCAGGTCCAGTTCAGTGAAGAAGAAACCAGGTCCGACCGAGACAGTCAGCGAACTTTCAGACAATACCCAGAAAGAGGCGGCAAGCTGAAGCCATGAGCAAACCGACGCAAGCACAACTGGTCGTGGTCGACGACGAACCGTCCATCAGGGATCTGCTGGTGGCTTCCCTACATTTTGCGGGCTTTGCGGTTGAGACCGCGGCGTCCGGCTCTGAGGCCATTCAGGTCATTGAGCGCATCCAGCCCGATTTGATTGTCCTGGATGTCATGCTGCCTGACATCGATGGGTTCACAGTCACCTCCCGTATCCGCCAGGAGGGAATCGAAGCGCCGGTGCTCTTTCTGACCGCCAGGGATGACACCCAGGACAAGGTCATGGGGCTGACTGTGGGTGGCGACGATTATGTGACCAAACCCTTCAGCCTGGAGGAGGTTGTGGCCAGAATCAAGGCTATACTGCGCAGAACCCGCGAGCACCAGGAGGATGACCCGATCATCCGCGTGGGTGATCTGGAGATCAACGAGGATTCCCACGATGTCACCAGGGCTGGCCGACCGATTGACCTGAGCCCGACCGAATACAAGCTGCTGCGCTACCTGATGGATAATGAGGGTCGCGTGCTCAGCAAGGCCCAGATTCTGGACCATGTCTGGCAATACGACTGGGGCGGTGATGCGGCCATCGTGGAATCTTATATCTCCTACCTGCGCAAGAAGGTGGATGGCATCACTGTCAGCGATGGGCACGGCGGTGAGCGCAAGGTCACCCCGCTGATCGAGACCAAGCGAGGAATCGGTTACATGATTCGGGCCCCTAGGCAGAACGCGTCGGATGGCGGCGATGGTGACTAGTCCCCAGAGTCCGACCCCTGAGACAGGACAATCGGCTGTTCCCGATTCGAGGTCGGCCGACAGGTCCAGGTCGTTCAAGGGTTCGGACTCCGGCAGGGGAGCCGATTCCGGCAAGCCGAGGGGCAGGTCCATGCCCAGGTCGCCTCTGGCTGCGATTCCCCTAAGTACCAAACTTGTGGCCAGCATGCTCATCCTGCTCATCGTGGGTACGGTGGGCGTCTCTGTAGCCATCTGCCAGATGGCTGACGACTATCTGATGAAACGTACGGACTCCCAGCTGATTCGCCAGGCCAATCTGGGCATCCGCAACGCCACGCTTTTGCGCCAGGAGGATCTGAGCAAGAACGGCCTGGGTCCCACCGACTACTTCCTGCAGATTCGTGACGACGACCTGCACATCATTTCGGACGACCTCAATCCCATGCAGGTCAACGGGGTCATCTCCCGCCCGCGTCTGCCCGCCGACGGCAGCCTGGGTTCGATACCCCTTGGCCAGCCGACCACGGTACCTGCATATGTGCGGGTCTCCAAACAAGCCTCGCCCGACCGCGACACCATGAAGCGAGCCCGGGCCTCATGGCGTGTGGTGGCCATGCAGTGGAAGCTGCGCAATGATCTGGACGGTTCCGAAATCAGTGGTGTGCTCTTCATCGGTCTGTCCATGAGCGACCAGGATGAGGCCGTGCATGATTTGACGGCTTTCTGCATGATCATTTCCGTCGTAGTGGTCCTTCTGGGAGGAGTCATCTCGGTCCTGCTGATTCAGTCCACTCTGGTTCCCCTCAAGCGCATCGAGAAGACTGCTGCAAAGATAGCGGCCGGCGACCTTTCCCAACGCATTCCCAGCTTCCCGGAGAATACCGAAGTGGGCTCCCTGGCGGCATCCCTCAATGCCATGCTGGCGCGAATCGAGCATTCCTTCGACGAACAGCGCCAGACCACTGAAAAGATGAAGCAGTTCGTTTCGGACGCCAGTCACGAGCTGCGCACTCCTCTGGCCGCCATCCACGGCTATGCAGAGCTCTACAGGATGCAGCGTGATTATCCAGGGGCTTTGGAGCGTGCCGACAAATCCATCCAGCATATCGAGGATTCTTCCACCAGGATGACAGTCCTGGTCACGGATTTGCTTTCGCTTGCTCGCCTGGATGAGGGCAGGGGCATTGACCCGACCCTGGCGGTCGATTTGACCGGACTGGTTCGAGACGGGGTGGACGACCTGCATGCCCTGGATCTGGGAAGAGAGGTGGCTACCGGAAGGGTTTGCCTGCATACCGAGGATCAGCCTGCTCCCCAGGAGATGCCAGCCACAGCCAGTAAGGGACTGTCAGGCCTCAAGGGACGCAGCAAGGAGAAAATCACCGTGGGCGGGCACCTGGGTCCATCGGTCAGCTTGGATATCCAGGAAGGACCCTTGCCCTCGGTACAGGTGACAGGCGACCCCAGCCGCCTTCGTCAGGTGATTACCAACATCGTGGGCAATATCCACCGCTACACTCCGTCTGATTCGCCGGTCCAGGTGGGATTGGGGCTGGTCAAGGCGACCATCGCTCCAGCGGATCTGACCAGGTTGGATGCCACTGAGTCCTCGCTGGGACACCTGACCGAGGCGATCCAGGTGGCAGAAAACAGCCATGTGGGCACCGACTATGCCATCATCCGCGTGGTTGACCATGGACCTGGTGTCCCGAAGGAATCTAGGTCCAGGCTCTTCGAGCGCTTCTACACGGCTGACCCGTCCAGAGCTCGGGAGAAAGGCGGCACGGGGCTTGGACTGGCCATTGTCCAGTCCATTGTCAAGGCCCATCAGGGATTCATCTGCGCGTCGCAGACCCCGGGGGGCGGCTTGACTTTCACCATCGTCATACCCCAGGGTGTCAGGCGGGATCAGGAGGGCGCCGAGGATCAAGCCAATCCTGCTGTCAGCCGTCCCGTACGCCTATGACAAGATGGGTCGTCCTGCCCTCTCCATTCAGGTAGACTGATTGCGGATATAGCTGTTCAAGAAGCAACGTAAGGAAGTGGCAGAGCATGCCCAGCGGGAGAGTACGGTGGTACGACGCCAAGCGGGGGTTCGGGTTCATCACGGATGAACAAGGTGGGGATGTCTTCCTGCCCTCATCAGCACTACCTGCTGGAGTATCCACTATACGCAAGGGATCCCGGGTAGAGTTCTCGGTGGCTGAGGGCCGCAAGGGCCCCCAGGCCCTGGATCTGAAGCTGGTGGGGCCGACCCCCTCCATCCTGCGCGCCAAACGACCCGATCCGGACGATATGGCCGCCATCGTGGAGGATTTGATCAAGCTGCTCGACTCGGCTGGCAATGGCCTGCGTCGGCACCACTATCCAGGTCGGGCCGAATCCGCCAAGCTGGCCACCCTTCTGAGGGCTGTGGCCGATGACTTTGATGTGCCGGACTGAGTGGACGGCGAGAAGAATCCGATGTGGATCGGTCTTGTCCGGTCCCACTGATGATGAAGGTGTGATAGATGGTTCAAGAGGACCTGGATCCTGAGGAACTGGCCAGGCGAGTGGCCCTTAGCGTGGCTGCCGACAGCGATGAGGTCGGTGAACTGGTCGGCCGTACCCCGATTGGGGATGGAGTCTGGGACTACCGGTTCGCCTCGGCCATCAAGGGATACGAGGGCTGGCAGTGGTCGGTCACCCTTTACCGCGATGAGGATGCCGATACCTGGACTGTGGATGAATCGTCGCTGGTGCCTACCGATGCGGCCTTGCAGCCTCCGGCATGGGTTCCCTGGAAGGATCGCCTGTTGCCCTCGGATCTGAGCGTAACCGACGTTATGGGAACAGATCCCGACGATTCCAGGCTGACAGTCGGATACAAACCTGCGCAGGCAGTGCCTCAGAATTCTGAAGTAGAGCAGACCTCAGAGGACAATAAAGAAGGTCAGAAAGCATCAGCCTCGGTTGATGCTGATGGTGCCGGTCAGGGGACTGACGGTGCGGTCTTCCGCCTGGTAGACCGCTCAGGTGGCGAAAAAGACGTTCACAAGCAAGAACCGAATGATCAGGTTTCCTTCGATGCACAGACCTCTGCCGCCGACCTGGATGAGGCTGTCGATCGCTTCGCTCTGAGCCGCCGGCACGTGATGACTGCCGAGGCTAGGACGGCCACCGCCAAGCGCTGGTACGAGGGTCAGCACGGTCCCAAGTCCCTATCGACCCGGACGGCCAAGGGCAAGGCATGCGAGACCTGCGGTTTCATGATTCCCCTGGCTGGCGATCTGGGGACTATGTTCGGCGTGTGCGCGAATCGTTGGAGCCCGGACGACGGGCGTGTGGTCTCCCTGGATCATGGCTGCGGTGAGCATTCTGAGATCGAGCCCCAGGAGGAGTCCCATCTTTGGGTTCAGTCCCAGCCGGCCTATGACGATCTTCATATTGATGTGGTCAGGCAGAAGCCACGCGAGGAGCGCCCTGAGGTGGAACTTATGGAGCAGATGGAGTCAGAAGACGGCTCAGAGGACTGATTCCAAGGCCTCGTTGCGTTCAGAGCGCAATCACCGGCGGGCCGAGAATAAACGTCACCGTAAATCTGTAGAGTGAATTACGGATCAAAGG
This sequence comes from Bifidobacterium polysaccharolyticum, assembly GCF_016101585.1. Classification (GTDB taxonomy): domain Bacteria; phylum Actinomycetota; class Actinomycetes; order Actinomycetales; family Bifidobacteriaceae; genus Bombiscardovia; species Bombiscardovia polysaccharolytica. The sequence goes on along the minus strand of NZ_JACFQG010000004.1, from coordinate 79,874 downwards.
GAAGGACAAGTATGTTCGAACGGTTTACCGACCGTGCGCGGCGGGTGATTGTGCTGGCGCAGGAAGAGGCCCGCACCCTGCAGCACAATTACATCGGCACCGAGCACCTCCTCCTGGGCCTGATCAGGGAAGGTGACGGTGTTGCCGCCAAGGCCCTGGCCTCCAAGGGCGTGGAACTGGATGCCACACGCAAGCAGGTTGAGGAGATGATCGGTAAGGGCAATGCGGTCCCCAATGGGCACATCCCATTCACGCCGCACGCCCGTCAGGTCTTGGAGCTGTCGCTGCGCGAAGCTCTTCAATTGGGTCACTCATACATTGGCACTGAGCACATCCTCCTCGGCCTCATTCGTGAGGGTGAGGGCGTCGGCACCCAGGTGTTGATCAAGATGGGTGTGGATCTGGGCGATCTGCGGACCGCCACTATTGACATGATTCGCGGCAACCATGAAGGTGGCGACGCTGGCAAGGGCGATCTGGCAAATGCTGGCGGCGTTGCCAACAAGGGCGGGCAAACCGGTTCGGCCATCCTGGACCAGTTCGGCAGGAACCTGACCCAGGAAGCCGCTGAAGGCAAGCTGGACCCGGTCATCGGGCGAGCCAACGAGATTGAGCGGGTTATGGTCGTTCTGTCCAGGAGGACCAAGAACAACCCGGTGCTGATCGGCGAGCCTGGCGTGGGCAAGACTGCCGTGGTCGAGGGCCTGGCGCAGAAGATTCATGAGGGCGATGTTCCGGAGACGCTCAAGGGCAAGCAGGTCTACTCGCTGGATCTGGGTTCCATGGTGGCCGGTTCACGATATCGTGGCGATTTCGAGGAGCGTCTGAAGAAGGTGCTCAAGGAGATCAAGACCCGGGGCGACATCATTCTCTTCATCGATGAGATTCACACCATCGTTGGCGCGGGTTCGGCCGACGGGGCCCTGGGCGCTTCTGACATGCTTAAGCCCCTGCTGGCCCGCGGCGAGCTGCAGACCATCGGTGCCACCACTACCGATGAGTATCGCAAGTACATCGAGAAGGACGCAGCACTTGAGAGGCGCTTCCAGCCTATTCAGGTCTCCGAGCCCACAATCGCCCAGACCATCGAGATCCTTAAGGGTCTGCGCGGTCGCTACGAGCATCATCACCACGTCACCATCACCGACAAGGCCCTGCAATCGGCGGCTGAGCTCTCTGCACGCTACATTCAGGACAGGAACCTGCCTGACAAGGCTATAGACCTGATCGATGAGGCTGGTGCACGTCTGCGCATCAAGCGGCTGACTGCCCCGCCAGAGCTCAAAGAGCTGGATGCCAAGGTGGATCGTATCTCCGCCCAGAAGGACCAGGCCATCAAGGACCAGGACTTCGAGAAGGCCGCTCAGCTGCGTGACAGCCAGGAGAAGCTGGAGGCCGAGCGCAAGGAGAAGGAGCAGGCCTGGCACGAGGGCGAGTCCGACGTGAAGATGGTCGTCGACGAGGATGTGATCGCCGAAGTGGTATCTTCGACCACCGGCATCCCGGTCTTCAAGCTGACCCAGGCCGAGTCCAAGAAGCTCCTGGGTATGGAGAAGGAGCTGCACAAGCGGATCATCGGCCAGGATGAGGCCGTCTCCGCCCTGTCCCGCTCCATCCGCCGTACCCGTGTGGGCCTCAAGGATCCCAAGCGTCCTGCAGGTTCCTTCATCTTCGCTGGACCCACCGGTGTGGGCAAGACCGAGCTGGCCAAGGCTCTGGCCCAGTTCCTCTTTGATGATGAGGATGCCCTGATCCGGGTGGATATGTCCGAGTTCTCGGAGAAGTACTCCACTTCTCGTCTCTTCGGTGCCCCTCCGGGGTACGTGGGATACGAAGAGGGCGGCGAGCTGACCGAGAAGGTCAGGCGCAAGCCATTCTCCGTGGTCCTCTTCGACGAGATCGAGAAGGCCCATCCGGACATCTTCAACACCCTGCTGCAGGTGCTGGACGACGGCCATCTGACTGATGGGCAGGGTCGCATGGTGGACTTCAAGAACACCATTATCATCCTGACCACCAACCTGGGAACCCGCGACATCGCCAAGGCTGCAAACACCGGCTTCAACGTGAGTGGCAACACCGAGACCTCCTATCAGAGGATGAAGGACCAGGTGACCAGTGAGCTCAAGCAGCAGTTCAGGCCCGAGTTCCTGAACCGACTGGATGACATCATTGTCTTCCAGCAGCTGACCGAGCCCCAGGTCCGTCAGATCGTCGATCTGGACATCGCTCAGCTCAATGATCGTCTCTTCGAACGCCACATGTCCTTGGATCTGACCGACAAGGCCAAGGATCTGCTGGCCGAGAAGGGCTTCGATCCGCTCCTGGGTGCCCGGCCTCTGCGCCGCGTCATCCAGCGGGACATCGAGGATGCGGTCTCCGAGAAGATCCTCATGGGCGACCTTACGGACAATGAGTCCGTTCAGGTCGACGCAGAAGGTGAGGGCATCTTAGGCGAGTTCACCTTCACGGGCAAGCCCTTCGAGGGACCCCGTCATGCGGCTAACTCTACCGATGGACAGAACCAGGAGCCTGAACTGGTTGGAGCCCCAGTGTCTGCCACCCCAGATGCCGATCTCTCTGAGGACGCCTCCCAGGTAGAGCGGGCAGAGCGTCCCTTGGGTGATGAACCGGCAGAAGGTTCAGCTGAATAAATAAAAAGGCCAAGGATGTACTCTCTGGTTGTTTAGCAGAGGACCCAAGGTGTAAAGCACAATGATGGGGTGGGGAACGCGAAAGGTGTTCCCCACCCCATCATTGATATTTCCAGGTTTCTGCCCAGCAATAGGTTGGACCTGGAGAGGGTGAAACTTACAGGTAAAGCTTCTGCTCCTTGGTGCGTACCTCTTCATAGGCCTGGTGGGCCTGCTTGCTGGAATCTATATGGGCCACCTGGGGTGTCGCTACATCCCACCAGGCCTGGGATGAGTCGTCGCGGACAACAGGGTCTACCGTCACGTAGATGGCAGCTATGGTCTCGCCATCGACGGCCTTCTTGACTGCGTCCTTGAGCTCCTCGGCGTCAGTGGGGCAATAGGTGGGTACGCCATACCCCTCCAATATCTTCGGGAAATCGATGGGCAGGTAGTGGTCCTTGTCCTCCAGTCCCTGCTCATTCTTCATATAGAATCGGGTTTCAAACCCCTGTGATCCGACCTGATGGGAGAGGGTGTTGATGGAACCGAACCCGTGATTGTCGACCAGAATAATGATGATTTTTTCATGTTCCTGAATGGCGGTGAGGACATCCTGGTGGTACATGAGGAAGGACGCGTCTCCGATGAAGGTGAAGATCTCCCGATCTGGTGCAGCCATACGCATCCCTAGGCCAGCTGGTATTTCGTAGCCCATGCAGGAGTATCCGTATTCGACTGAATAGCCTAGAGGGGATCCTGGTCTCCAGAGCTTCTGCAGGTCACTAGGCATGGATCCGGCGGCGTTGACCACCACATCCTGAGGCTTGGCGAAACTGTTGACAATGCCAATCACCTCCTTTTGACCGAGCTTGTTGTCTCCAGGAATATGCTGGGTCTGCCGAACGACTTCCGCCCTTGCTTCATCTGCAGCCTCCTCCGCCTGCCTGCGGTAGTCAGAAGGTACTTGCCAGTCTTTCAGGGCTCGGCCCAGTTCACGAATAGCCTCCCTGGCATCCCCGACGACCGCGATGGCTGCTTCCTTGTTGGCATCGAAGGAGGCTACGTTGATATTGACAAAGCGTACCGAGGGGTCCTGGAACATGGTATTCGATGCTGAAGTAAAGTCGGTGTACCTGGTTCCGATGCCGATGATCAGGTCGGCTTGGCGTGCTAGCTGATTGGCATATTTGAGTCCGATGGAGCCGAGGGGTCCGACGTTCAATGGATGCTCATAGGCTACAGCCCCCTTGGCGGCCTGAGTGCTGCCAACGGGGATGCCTGTATGTTCAATGAAGTTGGTCAAGTCCTGGCTGGCTGAAGAGTAGACTGTACCGCCGCCGGCAATAATGAAGGGCCGTTTACTGGCACGTATGGCTTCGGCGGCTGCAGCCAAAGCGTCCGCATCCGCTCGGGGCCGGCCGATTCTCCAGATGCGTTCCTTGAAGAGGGAAGTGGGGAAGTCGTAGGCTTCGGCCTGAACATCCTGGGGCAGGCAGAGGGTTACCGCCCCCGTCTTGGCTGGGTTCGTCAGCGTTTCCATGGCTGCCAAGAGCGCTGTCGGGAGCTGTTCAGGGCGGTTGATCCTATCCCAGTAGCGACTGACGGGGCGCAGGGAGTCGTTGCCGGAAACATCATAGGAGCGTTCATCCTCTATCTGCTGCAGGACTGAACCGGCACGACGGGTGGAGAAGATATCGCTGGGCAGCAGGAGGACGGGAAGATGGTTGACCGTTGCCGTGCCAGCAGCAGTTACTAGGTTGGCGGCTCCTGGACCGATGGAGGTGGTCACGACCATGGCTCCCATGCGGTTTTTGAGCCGTGCGTAGCCGACGGCTATGTGGCCCATGCCTTGTTCATTGCGCCCTTGGATGAAGCGCATTCGTTCTTTCTCTTCTAAAAAGGCCTGCCCAACGCCACCGACATTGCCATGTCCCATGATGCCCAGGGCACCTCCGAAGAAGGTGTTGGTCTGCCCGTCGCGGGTGACTTGCTGCGCCTCCAAGAACCGCACAATGGCCTGTCCGACTGTCAATCGTATCGTTGATACCATTTCGCTTTATCCTTCGCTTTCTTGTATACATACCCTCAAATAGCCACCGGCTCATGCCTGCAGGCGTCCTTGCCCTGCCTGCCTCCTGTCTGGGACCGGATTGGGTCATGGCTGTCGAATCAAATACTACTGACTACATATGCAAAAAATATCATTAAATGGACAAAATGTCTAAAATTTAGTATGTTGTAGTTGCTTATCCGCGCAGAAGAATGTAATTGCTGCAAAGAAGCGGCGAAAGTGAGGAGTAGACGGTATGTGGAAATACAAGGTCGAGTCAGTGCTTCCCCAGTCGGGAAAGAGTTTGTTTATCGATGGACAGTGGGGGGCTGCCGATAGTGGCAAGGTATTTACAGTGGAAAACCCTGCCGATGGCTCTACGCTCTACCAGGCATCAGACGGGGACAAGCAGGAGGCGTTGGCGGCTCTGGACAGTGCTGACCGGGCGCAAGAGTCCTGGGGTCAGTCAACGCCCGAAGAACGAAGGAACATTCTGCAAACAGCCTATGAGGCCCTGATGGACAACAAGGAGATTTTTGCAGAGCTGATGACCCGGGAAATGGGCAAGAGTTTCAAGCAGGCGCTGGGGGAGGTGGACTACGGTGGCGGCTTCCTCAAGTGGTTCTCAGAGGAGGCCATGCGTGAATATGGCAGGACTTTCCACCTGCCAGACGGCCGCAAGGGTCTGGTCACCCACGATCCGGTGGGCCCCTGCTACCTGATTACCCCCTGGAACTTCCCGCTGGCCATGGGAACCAGGAAGATTGGCCCAGCCCTGGCTGCCGGCGATACCGTGGTGGTCAAGCCTGCCGAGCTGACCCCTCTTACCACCTTGGCGCTGGTGGAGATTCTTCGACAGGCAGGGGTGCCTAAGGGTGTGGTCAATGTCATCACAACCTCCCATTCCTCCCACATTTCAGATGCCCTCTTTGCCGACCAGCGGTTGCGTAAGGTGAGCTTTACAGGTTCCACCCCTGTGGGTGTCAAGCTGATGAAGCAGGCGGCCGACAATGTGCTGCGCACTTCCATGGAGTTGGGCGGCAACGCCCCCTTTGTGGTCTTTGATGATGCCGACATTGACGCGGCTGTTGACGGGGTCATGCTGGCCAAATTCCGCAACTATGGGGAGGCCTGCACCTCAGCCAACAGGATTCTGGTCCAGGATGGGGTTGCCGATGAGTTTGTGGCCAAGGTGAAGGATCGCATCGAGGCCCTGGTCGTGGGTGACGGTATGGATGAGGCAACCGATATCGGCCCCCTGATTGACGTCAAGGCCGTAGAGCGCATTGGCGGCCTAGTCGATGAGGCAGTCAGTCAGGGAGCGGAGCTGATTGTCGGCGGTCACAGGGATGAGCATGGAGAACGCTACTTCCAGCCGACGCTCCTGGACCGGGTCCCCCGCAAGGCTCGGGTATATGCCGAGGAAATCTTCGGGCCTGTCCTGGCGGTGAGCCGTTTTGGCAGCGACGAGGAAGGCATCCAGGCTGCTAACGACACGCCGTACGGGCTGGCGGCATATGCCTATACCAGTTCGATCAAGCGCAGTGAACTCATGCAGCGCCGTAGTGAGTCCGGTGTTCTGGCCATCAATTCCGGCGTGCTCTCCGATGCCACGGTTCCCTTTGGCGGAGTCAAGCAATCGGGTGTCGGCAGAGAGGGAGGAGCCGAAGGCATCTTTGAATATATGACCACCAAGTACACCCTGCTGGTGCCCTGATTCTCTGAGCCTTTCGATTTGCAAACCCGGGAGGATGGGTGCAGGTTGGCACGGCTCAGTGCCAATCGGGAGTGGGCCCTGTTGTGAGGAAGATAGCCTGCTGACACCATATAATGTGCACTGGGCATGGATAGTTTACTTAGGACAAGAAGGAGGGTGCCTTGAGGCAAGGTACCGAATCTGACTCGGGACACAGCGTTGGCACCCTGACTAAGGCCAAGGCAGTGCTTGACGCTCTGGAACAACTTGGCCCCTCCAGCATCCATGAAATCAGCGCCTATGTGCACGAACCTGCCAGCTCCACCTATCGCCTGCTCTCCAATCTCGTGACCTTGGGCTGGGTGGATCATGGCCTGCATCGCGGCGAATACCGATTGGGCATCGCCTGTGTGCGCATTGGCGGCCGTATCGAGGCGAGGCTGGATGTGCAAAGCATCGCAAGACATGTCTTTAAAAGGCAGGAGGGCTCGAACGGCAGCTGGAGCCTTTTTGTCCGCCACTATGTGCGCTCGGTCTGCGTGCAGATGACTTTCCTGGGGCAGAGTCGATTGCGCTCGCCTCAGATCGGCTATTCGTTGCCGATTAGTCTGGGTGCACCTTCAGACGTGCTTCTGGCCTTTTTGGATCAAGCGCGTTTTGAGCGCCTGATCGAGCACTATCGCTACAACGCTGACCTCGGTGGGCTGTTGTCCACCTTCCGGGAGCGCTCGATGCAGATGGCTGAAAAGGTGGTCCAACGAGGGTATGCCTACGATGTTGACCAAACAGTACCAGGGGCGCTAACCCTGGCAGCCCCGATCTTCGATCATGCTGGTCACATCAGGGCTGCGGCCTGTTATAGCGGGCTGTCTCGATCCAGTAGGGCTTTGGTTGAATCAGGTGCCGATTTGCGTGAGGTGACCAGCCTGCTCCAAGCTGCCGGGGAGATATCGCAGGGACTGGGCTATGTGGTTGATGGCGAAGAGGGAAGGTTCGATGGTAAGAGCGAGCAGTAAGGCCAGCAATCAGGAGCCGACCGGAGCCCTTTCCAAGGCTGGGAAGATCATCGACGTCCTGGCTGACAACAACGGTATCGGGCCTGCAGAAGTGGCGGCTGCCTCTGGCATTCCCCGCTCGTCCGCCTATAGGATTCTGGATGGATTGGTCCAAGTCGGTCTGGTCAAGGCCAACCAGGACGATACGTATTCACTGAGTTTAAGCTGGCTCAATCTCTCTGATGTGGCGCGCAGCTCCTTGACTGAATGGCCCAATGCCTATGAACTCTTGGCTGAGTTGACGACTCTTACCGGGCAGACGACTTTCCTGACCGTCATCAGTGGCTTCGAAACCGTCTGCGTGGAATGCGCACAGGGGCCCAGCATTGACGCGCTGATCCTGCGGCCGGGTGGTACCTTGCCCTTCTTCGCCGGTGCTGCTGGCCGGGTTTGCCTGGCCTATTCCGATGAGCAGATCCAGAATGACTACCTGAAACAGGCCCCCTTTGCGGGCTATAATGAGAACTCATTGGTCACTGCCAGCGCTCTGCGTACCGATATCAAGCAGATTCGGGAGAGAGGATTCGCTATTTCCAATGAGGACATCACCATCGGTGTGGCCTCGATTGGTGTCCCTATCTTTTCTAAACAGGATGGCATGGTGGTCGGAGCCCTATCAACCGGAGGATTCGCGGACGCGATGATGCCGCGCTGTGAAGAACTGGCAGGACAGCTCACGGCCTATGTAGACCGGCTGGGATCAAGTCAGCTTTTGGGAAACTCGTCCCATTCTCAGGCTTGATGCCCAGCCCTGAAGGAGGCAGTGGCGTTCGAAGGCTGGCTCAGGCTGTCTGCGGGTAATTTTGCCGTTAAAAACGTCCCAACAAGCCCACTGTCTAGGCCATATTCCTATTTCTTGGATGGTTTTCTGAAAAAACATAAGTTTTTTGCCTTTTTGATTTCCTTTTTTGCATTTTATTTCGTATACTGAACATGTTGACCGAAATTTGATAACGGTGTCAAATTTGGTGTTAATGGGAAGCAGGAATAAACATGGGAACATTTCAAGAGGCCTCCCAAGACATGGATGTCGAAGCCTTGGCCCGCAACCGCAAACGTTATGTCACCATAATGGTTGTGGTGGGAATTTTCGGCGGGGGACTGTATGGCTATACGCTAACCTTCCTGTCTGGGGCGCTCGTAACGATGAATTTTGACGGGTCCAATAATCAGCTCAGCGCTTGGAATCAGAGCATCATCACTGCGGTCATGCTCCTGGGGTGTGCTGTTGGTTCCTTCTGTGGCGGCAACTTGGCAGACCGCTTGGGGCGCAAGCGACTGATCCTTTATGGGGCTCTTCTCGCTCTGGTCGGGGCGCTAATGTGCGCTCTGGCAACCAACATCGCCTTCTTTGCCTTCTCCCGGATGATCGTAGGCTTTGCAGTGGGGACGACCTCCTGTGTGATCCCCATATATCTTGGTGAGATGGCGCCATCCGCGCAGCGTGGCCGACTGGTTTCGGTCAATTCGGTCATGATCAATATTTCCCAGCTGCTCGCCTCACTGGTCAACGCTGTCCTGGCAGTCAAGGCAGATTGGCATGCCATGGTTTGGGCGGCTGTGGTTCCAGCCGTCCTACTGGTCATAACGGCAATTTTTGTCCATGAAACGCCAAGCTTCCTTGCCAGGCATGGTATGGAAACCGAGGCAGTCAAGCTCCTGCTGGAAACTCGTCCAAAGTCCGAGGCGGAGGAGACTTTCACCTCCTTCCAGGCGGCGGAAAAGAATGAGACGAAGGGGGCCAAGGAGAATTTCTCTACCCCCTGGCTGCGTAGGGTCTTGATCGCAGGAGTTGGTGCAGCCCTGATAAACCAGCTGGTCGGCTCCAACGCCATCAACTTCTTCGCTCCTACCATGTTCTCTTCCACATTGGGCATCGACCCTGATAACTCGATTATCGCCATGGTTCCGGTCATGATTGTTTCGTCTGTTGCTGCCGTCATCGGTGGCCTCGGCTTTATCGACAAGATAAACCGCCGCACTGCACTGATGGTCGGCCTGGGCGGGGTCTCTGTCTTCCTGGCCCTGGTAGGGGTCTGCTATCTCTTTATCGACCCCAACCATCCATCCACCAGCATGTCCTGGCTCCTCATCGGTCTGGTCATGTTTGATCTCGCCTTCGCCCAGGGCATGGTCTCGCCGGTGACCTGGCTGCTCATTGCTGAGGTATTCCCGGCAAAGGTCCGCGGCAAGGGCGTGGGATATGCCAATGTGGCCATGAATGCGGCAAACTTTATCATCTCCCTCCTCTTCCTTCCCCTGCTCAACGCGGTCGGGGGAGCGGTCACCTTCTTCATTTTCGCACTCATCAATGTAGGAGCCGTCTTCTTTACCAAGGCCTTCATTCCGGAGACCAGGGGGAAGAGCCTGGAGCAGATTGAACAGGAGGCGAGGGCCCGCACTGCAAAAGCGGAAGCTTGAACAGGAACTCTGAATGAACAGGACTGCCTGCCGGCAGGTGGGCGGTCATAAGGAAAGGAAATAGTACGATGGCACACAATCAATTGACGATTTGCGCTGAAATGGTCTATCTGGATCTTCCTATCGAGGAGAGAATCAAGCGGATTGACCAGATGGGCTTCGGAGTGGATATCTGGACCCACTACAGTCATGATCTGAACAAGCTGAAGGCTACCGGGGTGCCCATCAACTGTGCTCAGGGCTACGTGCATGGCAACCTTGCCTATCCCGATGACAGCGAAGAGATGCTGCGGACCGCCAAAGAGATCCTGCCGGAATTGAAGGATCTTGGCATCGACAAGCTTGTAATCCACGGTGCTGAGTTGGTCGATGGCAAGGCAGCCAAGTGGATTGACCGGGTCACTCCCGATATGTGGCTCAACGCCTATGACACCCTGTCGAGGTTCGCCGAGCTGGGCCAGGAGAATCAGGTGACCTACCTGCTGGAAAATCTCAACTCGAGGGTTGACCATCCGCATGTCCCCTTCTGCCATAGCTATGAAACGCTGACCCTGGTCAAGCGTGTCGACAGCCCCAACCTCAAACTGATGCTGGACCTCTACCATGCCCAGGAGGATGATGGCCATCTCATCGAGACCGTCAAGGAGGCCAACACCTATATCGGTGAGCTCCAGGCGGCCGATGTCCCTGGCCGGTGCGAGCCGGGCACCGGGGAGGTGCGCTGGGAACAGGTGGCGGCAGCCGTCAATGAGACTGATTTCACTGGCCCAATCGGGATGGAGGGGTATGCATCAGGCGACAGCGATAAGGCCCTCCAAGCCTTTGGGCAGGCCTTCGCCCAGTGCAGGGGATGAGACCTCATAAGTAGTAGGTCTCGCACTGCACGATAAGAATTTTCGTAATTCCAATAAGGATTGGAATATAACTCAGATGAATACAAAGGAGTCATGATGAAACAGATTTCAGTTGATGCCGTAGTGAAAAGGTATAACGAGTACAAGGCAATATTCGATGCCAACGAGGGCAAGCTTGCCGAGCGTAAACAGTTTATCGAGTCTCAGGAGAAGGAACTGCGATTCAGCGACTTTAGCGTGGATGATGCCTGGGAGGTAGGCAGCGCCATCTACGCTGCAGCCCACCGCCTGCAGTTGCCGGTCGCCATCGATATACGCCTGGGTTTGCAGAGGGCTTTCCATGCGGCCATTCCCGGGGCTGCAGAAGACAATGACGCCTGGGCTGAGCGCAAGGGGAATGTGGTGCTTGCCTATGGCCATGCCTCACTCTATGTAGGCACCGACTTTCAGCAGAAGGAGGAGGATTTTGACGTGAGCTCACGAAGGAATGCACACGACTTTGCGGCGCATGGCGGAGCTTTCCCGCTTCTTTTGCCCAGTGGCCTGGTGTTTGGGGTTACAGCCGTCTCCGGGCTGCCCTCGATCTATGACCACTCTCTGGTCACAGCTACCTTGAAGGAGTTCGTCTCAGCCCAATAGAACCGGGCAGGTCAGGCAAAAGTCAAGCACGCAGCCGATATAGGCGAAAAGACAATGGAGGGATGAATATGACACGATGGGTATACCCCAAGGGAAGTGCATCACAGGGAGACTGGGAAGTTTCTCTGGGTGCTCAGGACAGCCAGGCGGTATCGGGCTGGCAATATGCGGGTCTGCAGGTTGCTAGGCTGAACCAGGGGGAGCAGGTGAGTCTGCCTGCCGGAGCCTGGGAACGTATGGTGGTGCCCTTGAGCGGTTCCTATGATGTGACCTCTCCCAGGGGTACCTATCACCTTCGTGGTCGTCATGACGTGTTTAGCACCCCCACAGATACGGTCTATATCGGCTGTGACAGCCCCTTGACCATTCGAGCAGTCCAGGCTGGCCGGGTGGCGGTTGCCTCGGCGCCTGCCACAACCCATTTCCCGGACCAGCTTGTTCCAGCGCAGGATGTTGACGTCGCCCTGCGCGGCAATGGGCCTATCTCCCGCGAAGCCAGGAACTTTGGAATGATGGATAATATCCAGGCCGAACGCCTTCTGGTCTGTGAAGTCATCACCCCAAGCGGGTCCTGGTCCTCCTACCCGGTGCATAAGCATGATCAGGCCGGTCCGGATGAGACTGCTTTGGAGGAAATATACTACTTCGACATGCAGCCCCTGCCGGGGGCTCCAGAGGGGGTGAGGCCCTTTGGCTATCAGGGTGCGTCTGCCTCGGACGACAGGCCACTTGATATCCTCACTCAGATACAGCCGGGTGACACGGTCTTGATACCGTACGGCTGGCACGGCCCCTCCATTGCAGCCCCTGGCTTCGACCTCTACTATCTCAATGTCATGGCGGGAGGTGGAGAGCGTGACTGGAAGGTCACCATTGACCCCGGACAGAACTGGATCTACCAAGCCGTAGAAGCAGTCCCGCTTGACCCTCGTCTCCCAATGGAGGGACAAAAGTAAATTCTGAGAATATAAATCCGATATTCGGAATACCATCGTAGAATTATTAGGAATTCTCACAGTTTACTCATAAATATTGATTATATACATTAGAAAATGATAATGGTAGGTTAAACATATGGCAGACAGTGACGTAGGGAAGATAATCAATATAGCGGTTATCCCGGGAGATGGCATCGGCAGGGAGGTTACTCCGCAGACCCAGGCGGTCATGGGCAAAGCCGTCGGCGACCAGGTAAGGCTGAACTACGTGGACTACGACCTGGGGGCTGAGCGATATCTGCGTGACGGCACCCTGCTCAATGATGAGGATCTGGAATCCATCGGGCAGCAGGATGCCATCCTTCTAGGGGCTGTGGGCGACCCTCGAGTCCGTTCCGGGATTCTGGAGCGCGGCCTCTTGCTCAAACTCAGGTTCAGTTTTGACCAGGCTGTCAATCTAAGACCGACCAAACTTTATCCAGGTGTAAGCTCGCCGCTGAAGAATCCAGGACAGATCGACTTCGCCGTGGTCAGGGAAGGGACTGAAGGCCTTTACTCGGGAATGGGAGGGTACGTTCGTCGGGGCACTGACCAGGCCATTGCTACCGAGACCTCCCTCAACACGGCTTTCGGCGTCGAGCGGGCGGTACGTTATGCCTTTGATTTAGCGCGTAAGCGTGGGGGCAAGCGCAATGTGACCATGGTCAACAAGACCAATGTCCTGCCCCATGCCGGTGCCCTCTGGCTCGACATCATGGATAAGGTGGCGCAGGATTACCCCGATGTGACCTGGGACTATCTGCATGCGGACGCCTGCACAATCTTTCTGGTGACGGATCCTTCGCGATTCGACGTCATCGTCACCGACAACCTCTTTGGCGACGTGCTCACCGATGAGGCGGGGGCCGTGGTTGGCGGCATTGGATACTCAGCCTCAGCCAATATCAACGTCACTGACGAACACCCCTCGATGTTCGAGCCCATTCACGGTTCAGCGCCTGACATCGCTGGCAAGGGGATCGCCAATCCGACAGCCTCGATCCTGTCTGGAGCCATGCTGCTGGAGCACTTCGGGTATGACCAGGCTGCTGAACGCATCCAGCGGGCCGTGGAAGAAGACGTTGCTGCCAATGCAAGCAGGTCAAGGTCCACGCAAGAAGTTGCTCAGGATATTATCGCCCGCCTGTAAGCGGGCAAAAGGAAGAAGCTGATACTTATGAAGATTGCACTTGACCCCACCCCCTTCTATTACGACTACAAACTGCTGGAACTGCCGCAAGCTGTGGCTGATGCAGGCTACCGGTACATGCAGTTGGCCCCGCATGATGACTTCCTGCCCTTCTACACTCACCCTAAGGCTGATGACGAACTGGTCCACGATCTGGCTAAGGCCTGCAAGAACGCCGGCGTCGAACTGGTCTCCCTGCTGCCCGTCTACCGGACCTCATGGCCGGACGAGCGGGAACGTCAGTGGGCTGTGCGGAATTGGAAGCGGGCAATCGAGATTGCGGCCATCTTGGGGATCCATATCATCAACAGTGAGTTCAGCGGCATCCCCGAGCGCTATGAGGAGTCGGAGGCCGGCTTCTACTCGACCATGGAGGAGATACTACCCTTGCTTGAGCGGGAGGGGATTGTGATCAACTTTGACCCCCATCCGTATGATTTTGTGGAAAATGGCATGGATGCGCATCGCGTACTGCGCGGCCTCAACTCAGACCTGGTCGGTTCCGTCTACGTGTCCTCGCACACCTTCCACTACGGGAATGCAGTGCACGAGATCACCCAGGCGGAATCTACCAAGTTGCGTTCGGTCTACATTTCCGATGCTTATGACCACAACCGTTCACACGGCTTGCGCTATATCTCCAATCCTCCAGGGACCAACGCACGGGTCCACCAGCATCTGAAGGTGGGTGACGGGGATGTGGATTTCAAGGATCTCTTCCAGGCACTCAAGACCAACGGTTTCCTGGACAGGGAGGATTCCCTGATCGTCTCCAACGTCTTCGCCGAGGACGAGACCGCCCATGATACTTCCGTGTATCAACGTCAGACCATCGAACAATTAATCAAGGAAGCGTAGGTTTCCAGAACCTCAATGGAAGCCTCACGGTTGCAGGACAAGCCTGCGCCGAGCCACCACAACAAAGGAGTCAATGATGGCACGATTATCAATGAACGTAACTACCACCTTCTACGGCAATGTCTATGATGACGTACGCTTTGCCAAGGAGGCCGGCTTCGACGGCATAGAGATGCAGAGCCCCAAGCTCTACCGTTTTCTCGATCAGGGCTATACCGCCCAGGATGCAGCTGAAATTCTGGATGGTTTTCCGGTCAGCGGACTGGGGGCTATTCAGGGGATCACCAGGAGGACTGAAGAAGACCGGGCAGAGTACCTTAAAGAGGTTGAAAGGATGTGCCAGATAGCCCAGGTCATCGGTGCTCCAGCCGTTCAAATGTGCACGGATCCAGTGGATTGGAACGTGGTCATGGATTACAATGCCGGCAAATTGGCTGCAGATGATCCGCGTTGGCGGGGCCCCCTCGGTTTAAGCGAGCAGGAAGCCATTGATGTAACAGCGCATAATGTTCAGCTGGCCTGCGACATCGCCAAGCAGTACGGGCTGGGCATCTACCTGGAGCCTCTCTGCTGGGCGCCGATCAGCCGGTGTTCTCAGTTGCTGCAGATTGTCGATAAGGTCAACCGGGACAACTTCGGTATCACCGTGGATACCTGGCACTTCTGGACCGCCGGTGACACCCTGGAGGACGTAGCCAAGATACCGCCGGAGATCATCACTGCCGTCCACGTCTCTGACGGGTTGGAAATCGACAGGGGCCGAGAGGTCCCCAACCAGGATGTGCACCGCAATGTGGTCAATGGTGGCGGGTGCATCCCTCTGCAGGAGTGGATTGATGCGATCAAGGCCACAGGCTATGACGGCTGGTATTGCTCCGAGATGTTTTCCGACAGGGCCAACGAGCACGAAATGGGCATGGTGGCCCAGACCATGAAAAACCTGCTGACCATCATGATCAAGTAGCTTCAGGCAGACGAATGATTGGGTGAAATGATGACAAACAAGAATACGGCAATTCGCGTGGGCATGGCTCCGATCAGTTGGACCAATGACGACATGCCCGAGCTGGGTGGCGAAACTCCCTATCAGCAGATCTTGAGCGAAGTCGCTCTGGCCGGGTTTGAAGGCACTGAAATTGGCAACAAGTACCCCAAGGATCCCAAGGTTTTGAAGGAGCAGCTTCAGATGCGGGGGATCAGCATTGCCAGTGCCTGGTTCAGCGCCTATCTGACTACGCAAACCTGGGAGGAGAACGAGCGGAGTTTCATCGCCTTCCGCGACTATCTCCACGCTTTGGGTGCCAAGATGATCAATGTAGCTGAACAGGGTAATACCATTCAGGGCCAAATGCATACGCCGATCTTCGATGGCAAGCCTGAATATACCAGTCAACAATGGGATCAACTGACCCGTGGCCTTGACCGTTTCGGAGATCTGGCCCATGACGTCGGTATGGAAATCTCCTACCACCACCACATGGGTACGGGTGTGCAGACCACCAGCGAGATTGACCGCCTGATGGAAGGGACTGACCCTGACAAGGTAAAGCTCTTGGTCGATGTGGGCCATTTGCTCTTTTCGGGGGAGGATCCGGTTGACATCGTGAAGCGCTACGCTTCGAGGGTCGGACACGTCCACCTGAAGGATATTCGGCCTGATGTCCTTCAGCGCGTCAAGGACGAGAAGCTGAGCTTCCTCCAGGCCATCTTGGAGGGTGTGTTCACCGTGCCAGGGGATGGGGTCACCGACTTTAAGAAGGTTCTTCAACCCCTGCTTGATGGGGGTTACCACGGTTGGTTCATGGTAGAGGCCGAGCAGGACCCAGCCAAGGCTGACCCGTTGAAGAGCGCCCTTACTGCACGTCGGTACTTAAGAGAGCATCTCGGTGTATAAGTCCCTTCTGTCTCATGGCAATCATGGGAGGGTGTGGAAGGAGTAAATAATGGGACAAGAGCAAAATCACAATCTCAAGATTGCCCTCATAGGCTTTGGCTTTGTAGGGCGGGTCTTTCATGCCAACATGATCGATCAGACTGAAGGACTGGAACTGTCGGCTGTAGTGACTCATAACGAGCGAGCTACAGCCCAGGTTCACCAGCTTTATCCTCGGGCCCGGGTCTATGACAATAACGATGATTTTTTCAAGGATATCGATCGTTACGATGCTGTCAGCATAGGCACCCCCGACAATACCCACCTGGAGTTTGCCACCCGGGTCATGCAGGCCGGCAAGCCTGTGGTCATTGACAAGCCGGTGGCCGGCTCCAGTCAGGAGGCGAACAAGATCCTTGATGTGGCTCAGGCTACCGGTACACCTGCGGCGGCCTTCCAGAACCGACGCCATGATGCAGAAATTCTGACAGCCAGCAAGTACCTGAAGGAATTGGACCTGGGCCGTATTATACGTGTCGAATCCAGGTACGGTTCTTTCCGCCCCAATGTGGAAACCGGCTGGCGCGAGCAGAAGACGCATGACCAACCCAGAGGAGCGCTCTTTGATCTTGGCGCCCACACCCTTGATCAGGTCGTGCAGCTCTTTGGTCCCGTCACCTCGATCTATGGTGAAGTGTCCACCCAGAGAGAGGATGCAGTTGTGCCTGATGATTTCTTCATCGCTGCTACCCATCAGCAGGGCATCATCTCGCATATTGTCGGTGGTCTTGTACAATCCACACGGCAACCCCGACTGACTATTCAGGGAACACTGGGATCCTTGCAGATCAACGATCAGGACCCTGAGGAAGACCAGCTCAAGGCAGGCATGCGGATTGATGATCCGCACTTCGGTGTCATGTCCGACCCCACTGCCTGTTATATCGACAGGGAGGGTGAGGAGCATATACTCCCGGCCGTTCGGGGCTGGCAGCCGGCATTCTACGAAGGTTGGCGTGACTTCCTCCGAGGCAAGGCCGACAACCCGGTTCCCCTGGCTGAGAGTGTCCATGTTCTGGAACTCCTGGATCAGGCCATGCTTTCCAGCCAGGACAGGAGGATCATACAGGAATAGGGTAGATGCAATCAATACTTGGCCTTTGGGCCTACTGATAACAGGTTGGGTCCCCGCTGATCGCATGGATGGCTGATCAGCGGGGACCCAACCTGTTCAGTGGCATAATTTGTCCGGTTGGCAGAGTCAGGAACCATGGCATGTGCTTCTGCTCACGAGGCCGGACTGCTCAGAACAGGGGATGCAGCAGCAGGGCCAGCAGATAGACGGCCATGAGAGCGATAAAGAAGAAGTCCATCCTGCCCAATCGCAGCAGGCGGTAGTGGGTGCGCTCTTGACGGCTGCCCTCATAGCATCTGGCATCCAAGGCCCGGCTCAGGTTGTCAGCGTGGCGCAGGGCTCCGGCGAAGACGGGAACCGTGATAGCCATGGCCGCATGAAGACGTTGCGAAAGCGAGCCGGACTCGATGGATCCGCCACGGGCTGCCTGGGCTTCCACGATGGCCTGAACCTCGCGTCCTAGGGTAGGGATGAAACGCAGAGCCAGTGAAAGGACCAGGGCGATTTCATTGGTGTGGATGCCCAGCCTGGACAGTGGGCTCAGCAGGGATTCACAAGCGTCGGTCATCTGTGTCGGGGTGGTGGTCTCCACCAGGAGCGCTCCCAGAAAAATGATCAGCATGAAGCGGCAGGCATAGAGTACAGCCACCCAAATGCCGCCGGTGGTCAGCACGAATGGACCCCAGGCAGCCAGTCTGCGGCCGGTCTGAGTGACCAAGAGATTGAACAGGGCCAGCAGAAGCATGAGGACCAGAAAGCCCTTGACTGATTTCATGATGGAATGCAGTGGTGCCCGGGCGGCGGCAAAGAGCCCTACAGTGACCACCAGCGCCAGAACAAGCTGCGCCGGCGTGGAAATGGCGAAGGCGGTGAACATGGCTAGGAGGAAGGTCACCAGCTTGGCTCGCGGGTCCAGCCTCGCCAGCAAGGATAAGGGTTTCTGGTCGGCTTGGGTGCGATCCGCTTTCCCGCCTGAAGTTTCTTTGCCAGCAGCCTCCTTCTCCGCTGCATCTGTGGCGAGCAGCTGATGGTAGCGCTCCACGACTTCGGCAGTGGGCCCATAGGCTAGCGTTTTTCCATGCTCCAGGAGCAGGGTCTGGTCGGCCAGGTCCAGGGCCTCCTGATCTGTGTGGGTGTTCATGACGATGGTGACTCCACGTTGGTGGAGCACTCGAAGCAGCGTCATGATGCGTGCGCAGGCCTGGGGGTCGAGACTGGCGGTGGCCTCGTCCAAAACCAGCAATTGCGGGCTGCAAGCTACAACTCCGGCAATTGCTACTAGGCGCCGCTGACCCCCTGAGAGGTCGAAGGGAGAACGGTCGGCCAGATCACTGATGCCCAGAAGTTTCATGGCATCATCCACCCGATGTTGCACCTGCTCAGGCCCATAGCCCAGGTTGTGTGGACCATAGGCGATGTCCTGGGCAACGGTATCCGCAAAAAGCTGATGCTCGGGGTATTGCATGACATAGCCGACCCTTTGGCGCAGAAGCTTCAGATTCTGGCGTCGCAGATGCTTGGCCTTGGGCCGATCGGGTCCGGCCAAGGGCAGGCCGGCCACCCGTATGGATCCGCTGTCGGGAGCGGCCAGGGCACAGATGAGCCTGGCCAGGGTGGACTTGCCGGATCCGTTGCGCCCGATAATGGCCAGGGTCTGTCCTGCCGCAAGCTCCAGATTCACATGGCTAAGGGCTTTGCTGTCGGCATCCGGGAAACTGTAAGAGACATCCGACAACTTGACCATGGGAATAGCGTGGTTGCCGACCGTGGTCTTGGGACCCGTATTTGATACCCCGCTTTGGGTTAGCGGAATTGGGTCAGGTTCGCCAACAAGGGCAGGCAGATCCTGTCTGTTCAGAATCTGGTTCGGACTTCCGCATGCGACGATGCACCCATGGTCAAGCACGAGGACTCGATCAGCCTGCCTGGCCTGCTCGAGCAGGTGGGTGATGTGGACGACGGCCGTGCCCTGGGCTGTCAGCTGACAAAGGATTGATTGAATCTCCTGCCGGCCGGCAGCATCAAGCATGGCGCCAGGTTCGTCCAGCACCATCATGCCTGGATTCATGGCCAGGCTGCCGGCCAAGGCCAGTCGTTGCTGCTGTCCGCCAGACATGCGGGTGGGATCATCATTCATCCGCGTCTGCAGATCCACCTGCTTCAGTGCTGCTGGCACGCAGGAAAGCATCTTTTGACGGGGCATGCTCAGATTCTCGGGTCCAAAAGCCACGTCGTCCTGGACGACTGTGGTCACAATCTGGTCCTCGGGGTTTTGGAAGACCATGCCGATGCGCCGACGTGCCTGCCGGTAGGCTCCAGCGTCGATCCGTCGGCCTTGATTCGGGGTATCTGAACAGACCGTCTGGCCCATAAGCTCGACCTGACCATGGTCAGGTGCCGTCGCACCTGAGAGGACGCTTCCCAGCGTGGATTTGCCGGAACCATTCGCTCCCAGGATGCACAGATGCTCGCCTGCATGCACTTCCATGGACAGATGGTCCAAGGCCCAGTTCTGGCCTCCGTCATAGGAGAAGGAGACCTGGCTGAGACGGGCGACTATCGCCTTCGAATCCGCTGAATCCGAGACTGCGGATTGGGTCATGGATGCTGCCATGACGTGCCGAACCGCCGTGGCCTACTTGTTGATCAGCGTGGAGATGGGCTTGTAAATCAGGAAGGTGACCACGCCGTGGATGGCGAACTTCATCAGGTTGAAGGGTAGAAGGATCGGCACGATCATGGCGACGACCTTGGCCATGGACATGTGCGCGTAGAAAGGGGTGATCACTACGTTGCACAGGATGGCTGCAACCACGCCCAGAATGGCACCGGAGACAATCCCGATGACCGCTCCCTTACGGCTGTGCATCCTGCGATAGACAAGTGCCGCCGGCACGCTCAGGGCCAAGGCCACGATCATCGAGATCAGAGCGCCGAAGGGGTTGGTGAACAGGTGCGGGACGAATCCCAGTATGGAGATGATTGCTGCAGCCGCCGGACCGAAGGCGAAGCCGCATACCAGGACGACGATGCCTGAAGGGTCGTATTTGAGCCAAGGGGCGGCAGGAAAGATCGGGAAGGAGAAGAAGCTCAGAACCATGGCCAGGGCTACGAAGAGCGCGTAAACCGCGATTCGCTTTGTCGACCAGCGTCCTGAACCGCCTGCACCTGTGGAGTGGACATCGTTGAAGCGCGTGTCTTTGTTTGCAGTGGTGTGTGAATGAGAATTGGGCATGCTCATAGAGAGCCTCGTTTCTTCCATCCGGACTGTAACCGTTGGCTTCGGACTTTGACCGATATCCACCGCTTGCGCGGGTCGCGGGCTCCCGGCTTTCAGCCGGATACCGCCAGTAAGGACTTTCACCTTCCCTGAAACTGACGATTTCAATATAGCTGTGGTCCTTGGAATGGTCAATTCTTCCTCACTGATAGTGCATTTCTAGACACGCCAGGAAGGAAATAAAACCGCCTTCCATGCAACTATTGCAGCCTGCACAACGAATATGAGGTTGTCGAAAGTTCACAATGCTGCAAGGAGGCTGGAGCATGGCGAGGATGGGTGACCATCTGCTGCCTGCGGATGAAGCTATACATCCGGCCTTGGTCAGACAAACCAGTGACGGAGACGCTGATGGTGGCCAATCCCAGGCAGAGGACCTGGAATGGATCAGAAACATACTGTCAACTAGGTCCTTTCGCGCAGCCGATGACCTAGTTCGCAAGTACTACGACGACATCCTGGCCTACATCCGAGCTCAAGTAGGCGATAAGGAGGAGTCGCTGAACCTTGCCCAGGATGCCTTTGTTGCCATTCTGCGGTCTTTGGGCAGCTACGATTCGCACAAGTCCAGCTTCCGTACCTGGATCCACCGCATCGCAACCTACAAGGTTATTGACTACTGGCGGATCCGTCGCAGGCGGCAGCGGCAGGAGGCACAAGTATTTGTGGCATCCGGCCACGATCAACATGACGACCCCGCCGACCAGACCTTCAAGGACGACCTAGTTGGTCGGATTGAAGACAAGATCTCACAAGCCCCGGTCCCGGCGCAGGAAGTTTTGCGTCTCCATCTGTATGCCGGCTATGGGTTCGCGCAGATTGCCGAGGCCTGCGGAGAGCCTGAAAACACGGTCAAGGCTCGGTATTACCGACTTTTGGACAATTTGAGGAAGGAGTTTGGTCATGAATCGGTCTGAACCTGATATCCGTCCCATTCTGGCGGCTCTTCAGGGTAGCGACCTTGAGCGCGATGATTTTGCTGAATCACAGATCGGCAGTTCCAGGATGCGCGAGCGATCCATAAAAACAATTGTACGCAAAGGGATGGGAAGACGTCCTGGGCTGATCTGGACCCTTGTAGCCATGGTCCGTTCCCTAGGCCTGAGAAACCTGCTCTTTGGCCTCTGGGACTGCGTCTTTATCGGCCTGATTCTGACGGCGGCGGTTTGGGCGACCGTCTTTGGCTCCTTCATGAAGACTGCTTGGCCCAGCAGAGTCGATAGAATCTTCGGTCTGGTTGTCCCAATATTCGTCTGCTCGCCTGCTCTTTTCCTGGTGGTGCACCTTTTGGTAGTGCTCAAGGAACGGAATCTGAATACCCTGAATCTGATCAGAACCTGCAGGTGGTCATTCCGTCAGATAGCAGCAGTCAGGATGCTTCTGTTCGGCATGGTCAGCATGATGATTTCATCCTTGGCTACGGTCTTGCTGGCGCGGACGACCAATCCGGGGCTGTCCACCATGACCCTTCTGGGGATCAGCTTCTCCTCCCTCTTTCTCTTTTCCCTGGCACAGATCTGGGTGGAGGAGCATATGCATGGAGAACTGTCCATCTATCTGGTTCTCGGACTCTGGATTGTGCTCGGCATGATGCTTTATCTGACTCGATTCGCCACTGCCCCCATCCTTGTCTCCATTCCGCCGGCCTTGAGCCTGGCGACGGGCCTTGTTCTTCTGACGATCTTCCTGCTTGTTCTGCATGGACGCTGCGTAGGGTCACCTCTGCCAAGGTGGGTATGGCATATGAAAAGACTGGCGACGGCATGAGGGCGGAATCTTACATGTTTAGCGTGAAAGGACGGTGAGTTTCGTGCTGCACTTGGACCATGTGTCAAAGAGCTTCAGGAACAAGCGGGTTATCAACGATCTGAGCCTTTCTATTGGAACCGGCGTCCATGGGCTCCTGGCACCCAACGGAGCAGGCAAGACCACGCTGATCCAAATGATCGCCACCCTGATCCGCCCGGATTCGGGAAACATCACTTGGAACGGGCAGGACATCATGGTTATGGACGAGGACTATCGCGGCCTCTTGGGGTATCTGCCCCAAAAATTCGGCTATTACCCAGACTACAGCGCTGAAGATTTTTTGATGTACATAGCAGCCCTTCAGGGGATCGGCCGGAAACGGGCCAAGCCCCTGGCGAAAGATCTCCTGAAGACCGTGGGGCTTAAAGACCAGGGTAAGCAGAAGATGAAGACGCTCTCTGGGGGCATGATTCAGCGCGTGGGGCTGGCACAGGCCATGATCAACGACCCGGAACTGATGATTTTGGACGAGCCGACCGCTGGTCTGGATCCACGGGAACGTGTCCGCTTCCGCAACCTGGTCCATGCTCTTTCGCGCGACCGGATCGTTATCCTGTCCACTCATATCGTCTCTGACCTGGAGACCATCGCCGACCGGGTCATCATGCTCAAGGATGGGCAGATCTGCTGCAACCAGTCCCCAAGGCAGATAAGCCGCTGGCTGGAAGGCAAAATATTCCTGGTTCCTGCGGATTATCGCTTAGGGCAGGGGCAGCTGCTCCTTGAGGACGAGCTGGATGGGGATGCGACCCGGCTCAGAATTTACTCACCTGAGCCGCCGTCCCAGGGCCAGGCTGTTCCTGCCAACTTGGAGGATGCCTTCCTGGTGATCTACGGGGACGAGGAGTAGCGATGCAGCATACCCCGCCGAATCGGGCTCGCGATCTTATTTCTTGCCAGGGATGTCTTCAATGAGATGGATGGTGATCAGGAACGAGATGCGGCACCTTCTGGGTACCTCTTTTTGGGTGGTGCTCAGTCTGTCTCTTGGATTCGTTTTCTGTATGAATCTAGCTATGTATGACCAAATTCCCACTGACGAAGCCCATCATGACCTAGCTAGCTACGGACCGTATGTCAGTCAGTCCACCGTTACTGGATTCAAGCGTGAGGCTGACAGACTTGAACCGGTGGTATCCAAAGATCTGATGGCACTTGGTCCTCAGGCTGTTCAACTGGGCGTCAAGAATTATCAGTCGGCCAGGGACCTGGTCGATTCGGTCGAGAGCTCGCGCTGGACAAATCCTTCAGTACTGAATACAGACCGGGGCAAACTGACCGGCCGCATCAATGCCTTGCCTAGCTATCGTCGGCTTGTTCATTGCCATGATGTCATGGATGCCTATCGTGGATGCAACCGGGAAGCCCTGACCGCAAGAGCTGAGAAACAGTTGCGTAAGGGCGGTAGTAATGGCATCGAACTGCCCGAATCGGTGACGAAGCGGCTTGACATCTTAAGTGGACAGTGCAGAGCGGGTATGGGCCTGGCCGCTCCTGAATTACTGGACTACACTCAGAGCAACTTCAGACTTTCAGTTTATCTGGTCCCGCTTCTGGCAGCCTTGGTTGTCGTGGCCCCACGCCTTGTTAAAGACCAGGTCCATGGGGTCCGGCAGACGCAGTTGACGACACGGACCGGACGCATCTTGCCTGGGCTGCAGGTGTTCGCCATGGTCTGTGCGGGCCTGCTGATGATGCTCATGGTGGCAGCGGGATCATTCCTGATGTGGGTGCCCAAGATCGCGGGTTTGCAGGATCTTTCGGTTTTTGATGGACATGCATTGCCTTGGTTCACCTGGTCCTTGGGGGAGTATCTGGCTGTGTTCGTATTGCTCTGCCTGGGGTCCGCCTTTCTTGTTTTTCTCTTGGTTCTCTGGATTTCCATGCACTGCAGGACCTACACACGCTTGGTCTTGCTTGCAGTCCCGGTGGTGTTGCTGGCCGTTCATGTCTTTGTCGCCTGGCTTCTCGTGGATCCATGCTGTATTGGCAGTGTGGTGACTCGGATTGTACCATTGCCCGGCATTGAGCTCTGCCTAATCCTGGGGCTGCTGGTTTTGACCCTTTGTCTTTGCTGGTGGTCGGCCAGAAAGCTTTGTTGCCTAGGCGATCTGAATGAAAGGAAGATCAATGAATGAACTGCCACTGAAAATGGAGGGGGTATCCTTCCATTACAAGGCTGGTGAAGCTGGAATAGACCAAGTCGGCCTGGAATGCTCGACAGGATCTTGGACCGCAGTTATGGGTCCTTCCGGAGCGGGGAAAACCACCTTGCTTTATTGCGCCTCAGGGCTCTTGCCAGTACAGCAGGGATCGGTCGAGATAGCCGGCCAGAACATAGCCAGGATGAAGGAGTCCGCCCTAACCAGGATGCGCCGCGACCATATCGGTTTCGTTTTTCAGGATTACAACCTGGTCGAGGCCTTCACCTGCTTGCAGAACGTCATGCTGCCCCAGCTCTTCGGCGGTCCCAAAGTTGGTGTCGCCCAATCGCTGCAGGCCTTGAAGATTTTGGGTCTAGATGGGTATGCGCAGCAATATCCATCTGACATATCTGGCGGTCAAAGGCAACGCGTGGCCATTGCCAGAGCGCTGGTCGCCCAGCCAGATATGATTTTCGCGGACGAGCCCACCGGGGCACTGGATACGCGCAGCTCGGAAATGGTTCTGGATGCCCTTTCGACCTTGGTGGAGAGCGGACGGACCGTGCTCATGGTGACCCATGACCCCAATGTGGCGGCCTGGGCGCAGCGCACGGTCTTCTTGGTGGACGGCACAGTGCATTCGATATGCCAAGGATATACGGCCGAGCAGCTGTCCACTCACCTGACCAGCATGACTCAGGTCGGCCAGGGGGTAGGACGATGATGCATGCGGGTAAAGGCCAAGCAGGAAGAGGAGAAGTTCCCGGACGGGATTCCCTGCATGCATTCTCCTCGATCAGTCGACCGACCCTGTTCTCCTTGGTCTTGTCCCTGATCGGGAAGCATCGAGCATCGTACGCGGTCATGGGTCTATCCACCTTCCTGGCATCCCTGCTGACCTCTTCGACCATGCAGGTCTACCAAGCGGGAAAGTCCTTTGACAATATCGGCGATCTGAATAGGTTGAACACCTATCAGCGTCTCCAAGCCAAGGTACCTTATTCAAATCTCTCCATGGTCACTATTCCGGCGCTGGCTTGCTGCCTGCTGGTGTCGGTCTTTTTGGTCCTCTCGTCGGTCACTTTTCTGATTCAGGAACGCCGACGCGAGTATGCAATGATGCGGTTGAACGGAGCCTCGCGCAGGAGGATCCTGATCATAGGTATCTTGGAATTCTCGATCCCCCTGGCCCTCTCGAATCTCATTGGCTGCCTGGTCGGATCTCTCCTGACCATACCAGTTGGACGGTTTTACGCGCGCTCTGCCGAGTTCAGCGACAGTGGCATGGTTTTCACACCGCGGATTCGACCTTCCATTGCAGTTGTCACCTTCATCATGATGATGGTCGCCTGCCTGTTGGGAGTATGGATGGCTATGCGCAAGGTGGGTGGGGCAGCTCCGCTCCAGCTCATGACGGAGACCAGTGACAAAACCAAGCGGATCGGGTGGATTCGTTCTTCGGCAGCCCTGGTCTTCCTGATCCTGACCTTGGTGGTCGGGTTCGCCCCATTGCCTTCTATGACCCAGGACCTGCGTATTATGCTCGAGGTCATTCTTGTCATCACTACGGTCTACTTGGCGGCTCCGATCCTGGTTGTCCTGACTGTGTCGGTCATTGGTCTGATTCCGGCGAAGGTGGCCGGGGGGCCAGGTCTTCTGGCCCTGCAGCGTGCTCGAAAGGAGAGCGCAGGCTCAACCGCTATAGCCCTCCCCGCCATGATGATCCTGACCATCGTCATTTCCCTTGTGGCAGCCATGCAGGCTGGCTCCATCGGAGGGGCGGTTCTGAGCCTATATCCGCTGAAGGCCGATGTTATGGCTACTTCCCTTGATTCGGATGCCCAAAACCGCAACCCATCCGATCTGATCGGTGGGATGCCTGAGGTTCGAGACTTTGTTACCTACCAGACTCAGCAATGGGCTATGGAAGGATCAGCGGGCCAGACGGCAACGGTGGTATGGGAACCTGCCGAGCAACTGCAGGGTCAGAAAGTTCAGAGTTCGCCGAGCATTCATTTCTCCTTTGTCCAAGGGAATTCGTCTGATCTCGGTTCAGACCGCGTCGCTGTGAATCAGGATTCCTCCTATTCCATAGGCGACACCGTTCGTCTTCTTGATCGCCATGATCAACCGCATGAGGTGCGGGTCGTTGCCCTTGTTCAGTCGCCTGAGGGCATTCCAGAACTATCTGCAGGCAATAACTATCCTCTGCTTCTGACGGCGGAGGGTGACCTGCCTCAATTGGGTGAAGACGCACATACGATCATTCCCATATCGGCTGTCAATCCGACTGATGCGCACGGGATTACCTCCCGTCTGAAGAGTGGCCTCCAGGGCGATTTCGCGGTGCAGACCAGGCAGGAGTATATAGATGACTTCATTCAACGAGGCTTGTCCGGGCAGACGGCCATGAAGGTCATGATCGTCGGCGGGACCATTCTTGCCCTAATTTTCATGATGCAGTCCATCGCCATTTCGGCTTGGGAGCGCAAGCGGCAGAACCAGCGGCTCAATCAGATCGGGGTGGCCTGGAGGTCAATAGCCTGGTCGGGAACGATAGAGACACTGACCGATGTGGCGGGCGGTGCAGTGATGGCGCTGCTGGGGATCGCCATTGTCGAGGGCTGTATTGCCTTGAGTTTTGTCCAGGCTGGCATGTCTATGGCTCTGACCCCTGTGCCCGTCGGCCGGTTCCTTCTGGTGACTGTGGTTCTGCTGCTGGTGGCGGTGTTCACATCCTGGGTGTGTAGCCTGCGATCCAGGAAGGTGGAAGAAGGCTGAACCTACTAGGAGGATTTTGCTTCAGTAAGCAAAGTTGCGGGGCGGTGTCACAATGGAGAGCATGGGAAAGACCTTGAATAAGGCGGCTATGGTCGTCGTAACCTATAAGCGTCAGGAATTGCTGACAGGCCTGTTCGACTCCATCCTCCGGCTCACCCAGGCCCCCTGGCGGATCGTGGTGGTGGATAACGAGAATTCGGCAGACACGCGAACCATGGTCGAGCAGTTCTCAGAACGTGTGACAGGACGTTGGGGCAGGACCATCATCGACGGATCCGGCAATCAGGATCGTGTTGTTTATCTGCCACAGGACCACAATGGCGGCGGCGCGGGAGGCTTCTCCGCCGGTGTGCGCAAGGCATACGAGCTTGGTGCCAAATGGTTTTGGGTCATGGATGATGACGTTGCAGTAGAGCCCGAAGGACTTGACCTGCTGGCTAAGTGGAGTGACCGCTATCAGGTGGTGCAGGGTTCCCGGCTGGATTATGATGGCGGCCCCTTCTATTGGCAGTATCATTTTCTTACCGCCTTGGGCATTCCAGACCCGATAGCACCAGGGGAGTTCGGCCCATCGGGCTGTCGTCCCATGAACACCATGTGCTTTGAAGGAGGATTCTTCTCCCGGCAGGTTGTGGAGCAAATCGGTCTGCCTGATCCGCGCTTCTTCATCTACTGGGATGACACCATCTATGGGTATTTGGCATCCAAGGTCACACAGCCTGTGGTCGTATCCGATGTAGTCATGCGTCGGACTCGTAACATCGCCAATTGGAACATCGCTGGTGTGCGCCAGCTCAATTCCACCTCGGATATGAATCGTTACCACATCATGCGCAACCGGGGCTTTATGGCCAGGTATTTCATGGTTCATGGGGACTATCGGCCCCTGGCCTTCGCCCTAGGAACCCTGGCAACAGCTCTTAAGGAAGTCATTCGCCTTCTGGCTGTTGATCGCAGTCACATCATGACTGGTATTCCTGCCATCCTGAAGGGATGGGTGGATTCGCGCCAGATATTGCATGATCCCGACTGGAGGCCCATGGAGCCCCTCAAGGGCCAGTCAGCTGGGGGAACACAGCGAGCTTGAATAAATTCGCCTGCTACTTTTCTTGACTTCCTGCCTGGAAGTACTCCATGGAACTGACTGGTCCCGCCAGGTGGAAGCCATCATCCCCATAGACGACCTTGGTCACCGCGGTGTTGTCCATGTCAGGGATGGTGCAGTGGTCGTCGATGGCTGTCAGGAACTGTTGCAAGCACATGCCTGATGAGACCACCAGGACAGGCCCGCCGCCCTCTTCGATGGCGGACTGGGCGATGCGCGTCAATACCGCAATCATTCTGCTGCGGACCTGGGCCGTGGTCTCAGCCCGATCCTGTTCCTCCAGACCGGCGGACAGGATGTCCTGGGCATCCAGCCGGTGGAAGGTGTCTTGCATATGGGCGGCGATGTTCCTGCCATAGGTTGCCTTGGCCGCAGCGAAGTTCTCGAACCCCATGGCTGAGCACACTTGGTCCAGAGTAGTGCGCTCGTCCCGGCCCTCGAAACTTCCGAAATTGTCCTCGCGCAGGTCAGGATCCACGCCCACGCGCAGGTCTCCATTGCCGGACATGTCAAGTGCCAGGCGGGCCGTTTCATACTGACGACTCAGATTGCCGCTCCAGGCTGCACGGAAGCGAATGGACCGCAGGCCCCGACCGAACTGGCGCACGTCCTCGCGACCTTGCCTGGTCAGAGGGAAATCTGACCAGCCCTGCATCAGATGCATGACATTGGCCGTCGTTCTGCCGTGCCGGGCCAGGTAAAGGGTTGCCGAACCTGCTTCAGTGCTCGGTTCGGCGGTGGACTGAGATGATGATGCTCCATTGTTCATAGTTCATCACCCTACACGGTCCCTTTGCCGGGGCACCGGGATATACAGCCCCGGTCAGGACCTGATGAAACGGCCTCCATCGCCCCAGGTCCATGTGCCGCCGCCGGATCCGATCTGGAAATTCATTTTGGCTATGCCCAGATCCACTGCGGAACCGTAGTCGACCGAGGGGTCAAGGGTGGCGATCGCATCGCCCGTGTTCTTGTCCCAGGCAAAAACCACGGGCTGTCCGTTCATGGCCGAAGGCGCCTTGGCGGCGGCAGCCACGCCGGCCTTGAACCATTCCGGAGCCTCCTGGCGGTCCTGCGCGCTCATGGAAGAAGTCAGCTCCTCATAGCTCTTGGAGGTTCGATGCTCGCTCTGACGTTGACAAAGCTTGTCGAAGTCCTGGTTGCCGTAGCCGATCTGGTCGGCCGGATAGCCGATGGTGACCACCAGATAGAGCGATTGGCTAGCCGTGATCCGGCAGTGGCGCTCGGCTGCCTGACGGTCCCAGCTGCCTGACACCCATCCTGTCCCCAGTCCGTACAGTGTGGCTGCAAGAACTATGCGCTCGCCATAAAAGCCGGCTTTTTCCAGGCTCTCCTGATCATCCTTGGGCCCGACCAGGGCAAGGTAGTTGGCCGCATTGGCCAGGTGGCCGGAGGCATTGTCGGCAGCGAAGGCGTCCGGTTTGCCTAGGACCAGTTGCATGTCCAGACCGCTGAGCGTATTCAGCGCGTTCAAGGTGCTGCCGAGCTGCCTGGCGAGGTCGGGATCGATGGGCTTAGGATCGTATTCTCTGGTGGTGATGCGCACGTTGACTGCATCAATGAGCTGTGTGTGTTCGGTCATAGCCTTATTATTCCACTCAATTCTTCTTCCTGCAGTTTGTAGCACAAGGCCAGCGGAACAGCCTGACCCTGGTCCGGCTCATGCCGCTCCTACGAGTTGGAGAGGCATGGCTTGGGGTACAATCGCTACCGTGCCGGTTCGGACCCTCATCTTTGATCAGCTAAGGAGCAGCAATGATTGAAACAGCGCAGGCTTTCGGAGTGGATATTGGTGGATCCGGCATTAAAGCTGCCCCTGTTGACTTGACGATCGGCGATTTTGCAGAGCCTCGCAAAAAAATTCTGACTCCGGAACATTCCACGCCAGAGGCTGTGGGGGCTGTTGTCAAGGAGCTATTGGACCGTTTTGAAGTTCCGTCGGATGTGCCTGTGGGCATCGCCTTCCCGGCCCCTGTCAAGCCTGACAAGCCGCTGGATTTCATGGCCAACCTGGACCAGGCCTGGGTCGGTACTAATGTCCAAGAGGTTCTTTCCAAGGCCTGCGGTAGACCCGTCAGCGTTGTCAACGACGCGGATGCGGCCGGGCTTGCCGAGGTGCAGTACGGGGCTGCCAAGGGCCAGAAGGGTCTGGTCATCGCCACCACACTGGGCACTGGCATCGGCACGGCGCTGATTTACAACGGCGTTCTGATTCCCAACAGCGAGCTGGGCCATCTGACGCTGGACGGCAAGGACGCAGAGAAGTACGCAGCATCATCGGTGCGTGACCGCAAGAAGCTGAGTTATAAGAAGTGGGCCAATCGTCTGACCAAGTACTACCGCTTGCTTGAGCACTACTTCAACCCTGACTTCTTCGTTGTTGGTGGTGGAGTCAGCAGGATGAGCGAGAAGTTCCTGCCCCACATCGACATCAAGACTCCTATTGTGGCTGCCAAGCTGCGCAACCAGGCCGGCATTGTGGGAGCCGCCTATCTGGCTGACCTTCGGCAAAAGCACCTGGGGTGAAGCAGGGCGTTTAGGCGGCTGCTGGATCGGATGAGGAGCTGAAAAATCATGCATTTTTCTCACCGCACCGGGTCTGACCGCCCCAATCGCATAGCTCTGGCCGAGTCAGAAGCACGAGCCCATGGTCTCAAGTTGGGCAGGCTGAATGATTCCAATCCCACCCGTTTCGGACTGGCCCCGGCATTTCTGCCTCAGGTCTACGAGGCCGAACCGAGGGGGCCTCGTAAGGCTCGGCAGGCTCTGGCTGAGTTTCTGACCAGGCGTCAGAGTTTGTACGGCAAGGATCGTGGTATTGCGGTTGATCCTGATAACCTCTACCTGCTCTCTTCCACATCTCAGGCCTATTCCTGGCTGATGAAGCTCCTCTGCGACCCGGGTGATGCCATTCTGGAGCCCCGGCCCGGATATCCTCTGATCGAATCCATCGCCGGTCTGGAATGTGTCCGAACAATTCCATACCGCCTGGCCTACGACGGGTCCTGGGTCTTGGACCTGGCCACGGTCAGAGAGGGCTTGGAGGGGCCTGAGAGCGACCGCATCCGCGCCCTGGTCCTTATCAACCCCAACAATCCCACGGGGTCCTACATTCATCCAGAAGAACGCCAGTCGCTGCTGGAACTCTGCCAGCGGCATGGGGTGGCCATCATTGCTGATGAGGTCTTTTTTGACTATCCCTTGGATCCTCTGCCGGGCCGCGCACGACTGGCTGGGGAGGATAGGATGTTGACCTTCGCCCTGGACGGGTTCTCGAAGAGCCTGGCAGCTCCCCATGCCAAGGTGGGCTGGATTCAGGTTTCCGGGCCAGCCGACCAGGTTGCCGAGGCCAAACGCCATCTTGACATGATAGCCGACGATTACCTGCCCATGAGCCTTCTGATCACTAGGGATATGGAATCCATGCTCTCGGATATTCCCGGCCAGACCAGTCGTGTGGGGGAGCGTGTCAGGGGCAATCTCGAAATCCTCAGACAGACATTGGACCAAAAGGGGTCCTGCGTCTCCCTGCTCAGGCCTGAGGGCGGTTGGAACGTTCTGCTGCGTTTTCCCGAGGTCATCGATGAGGAGGAGCTGATTCTTCTCCTGATTGGGTCCTACGGGTTGACCGGCCAACCTGGATACTTTTTCGACATGCCAGGCAACGGATATCTGGCCCTGTCTCTTCTGCCGGAATCCTTGCGATTCCGCCGAAATGTGGACGCAGTCGTCTCAGCTGTAGAAAAAATATTGTGATTATAACCCTCCTCTTGCCTGGTTTGCTCCGATAATAAGTTCTGAACAATTGTCGGTTATGGAAGGGGGAGATTGGCACGGCTCAATGATGAGCCACTGATTGCAAGGCTGCACACGAAGGAGTGATAACTATGGTAGACGAAAATAAGGATCGAAGGGGAAATCCAACTGAGGGGGTCGGTGCTCGAGTCAGGGGAGATATCAAGGCCATGGCCTCTGTAGACGAGACTGGAAGCGCTGTCGCCGGACAGGGGGTGGATGCGAACCTGGCTCCAGATACGGGTAGAAGGCTCAACAACGCGGAGAAGTTCCGTTTTGCCATTGGCTTCGTCCTGGTATCCCTGCTTTGGGCTGCGCCCTTTACCATGGGGTCTGGGGTTCTCCTGCCTCAGATTTTCAATTCCCTGCATGGTGTCAGCGCTGAAGCTGCTCTGGGGACAATGAATTCGATCGGCTGTGTGTTCGCCTTGGTGGCCAACGTTGTTTTCGGCGCTCTTTCAGACATGTCCAGGTTCCGAGTCGGCAAACGCACTCCTTGGATCGTGCTGGGCGGTATCATCGGCGCACTTGGCTTCCTGCTGGTCATCCAGTCCCATACACTTCCCATGATCATCTTCGGCTGGTGCATTGTGCAGGTGGGCATCAACTGCCTGATAGCCCCGGCCGTGGCGGTCCTCTCCGACAGGATTCCTGAGTCGACCAGGGGAACCTATTCTGCGCTGTATGGAGCTAGCCAGGTGGTCGGCCAGCAGTTGGGGACTATCATTGGTAGCTCGTTCATAGCCAACATCCATACAGGCCTGGTAGTCGCCATGATCATCTTCCTCTTCTCCGGTATTCTCACCGTGCTGATCTGGCCCCGGGAGAAGTCGGCTGCCAACACGGTCGTGGAACGAACCTGGGCGGATGTCGGCCGGTCCTTCATACCTCCCACTAAGAATTGCCGCGACTTCTACCTGGCGCTTCTGGGCAGGTTCACTTTCGTCGTCGGCTGCTTCATGATTCAGGGCTACCAGCTTTACATACTGCAGAAGTACTGCCACCTGAGCGATGCCCAGGCCGCATCCACACTCAAGATCATGGCCTTGATCTCGGTTGTGACCACCATTTTGGCCTCCGTTGTATCGGGCCCGCTTTCGGACTTCCTGCACAGGCGGAAGGTGATCGTAGCCACCAGCTGCCTGATTCTCGCCGTCGGCATACTCTTCCCCTTCCTGATGCCAACCGCCACGGGCATGTACTTCTATGCCGCCCTGGCTGGAATCGGCAATGGCTGCTACATGTCAGTCGACCAGGCGCTGAACGTCGATGTGCTGCCAAACGCCAAGGAGGCCGGCAAGGACCTGGGCATCCTCAACCTGGCCAATACGATCGGTCAGGTGATCGCTCCCGGGTGCACGACTTTAGTCATTGGCCTCTTCGGAGGCTACAGGATGATCTTCCCGGTCGCTATCGTTTGTCTGCTGGTGGGAACCGTATTCATCATGATGATCCGCAAGGTCAAGTGAGTCTGAAAACCTGTAATCCGGAGCTGTGCTGAGCAGCGGCCCGGCTGATCGAATCCGAAAGGAAAAAGACATGACAGAACAAACACGTACCAAAGCCAAGGATCTGGACCTGCAAGAGGAGGCCTCACTGACCTCGGGGTCGGACTCCTGGCACCTGCAGGGGCTGCCCGACAAGGGCTATGAAGGCTATATGATCACTGACGGTCCATATGGCTTGCGCAAAGCCACTGGCTCCGACGTCTACGGATCGGTCCCAGCCACCTGCTTCCCTCCGACTGCGGGTCTGGCCTCCTCCTGGAACCCCGATCTGACCTACCAGGTGGGCCAGGCCATGGGGGAGGAGTGCATCCAAGAGAAGGTGGCGGTGATTCTGGGACCCGGCATCAACATCAAGCGCAGCCCTTTGGGAGGCCGCAACTTCGAGTTTTACTCGGAGGATCCTGTGCTGGCCGGCCATGAAGCTGCAGGCTTGGTCGAGGGGGTCCAGTCAAAGGGAGTGGGAACCTCTCTGAAGCATTTTGCAGCAAACAACCAGGAGACCGACCGGCTCAGGGTCAGCTCTGACGTGGACGCGCGGACTCTGCGCGAGATCTACCTGCCGGCCTTCGAATATGTGGTCAGGAATGCCAAGCCCTGGACCATCATGTGCGCCTACAACAAGATCAATGGAGTCTTCAGTTCGGAGAACCGCTGGCTGCTGACGGACGTTCTGCGCGGCGAGTGGGGCTACCAAGGCATGGTCATGTCAGACTGGGGTGCCGTCCACAACAGGGTCAACGCCCTGCAGGCCGGACTCAATCTGGAGATGCCGCCCTCCCGCACTGATGACCAGGTAGTACAGGCCGTACAGGCTGGCAAGCTGAACAAGGAGCAGCTGGACCGGATGGCCCAGGGAATCCTGGACCTGATTGACAAAGCCCGTCCGGCCATGTCCCAGCAGGGATATCGTTACGACGCCCAGGAGCACAACAACGTGGCCCGTCGCGCTGCCCAGGAGTCCATCGTGCTGCTGCGCAACGAGGATCATATTCTTCCTCTTGACCCGCAGAAGAAGGTCGCTGTAATCGGCGAGTTCGCCAGGACCCCACGCTATCAGGGTGGAGGCTCCTCGCATATCACGCCGACCGAGGTCTCCTCAGCGCTGGATGGCTTCAAGGAGGCCGGCATGAGCGTGGACTTTGCGCCCGGTTTCACGCTGGATGACAAGGAGCAGGATCCCGCCTTGACCCAGCAGGCGCTTGAAGTTGCGCGCGGAGCCGACACTGTAGTGCTCTTCCTGGGGCTGCCTGAAGATGCTGAGTCCGAGGGCTTTGACCGCACCAGCATGGATCTTCCCGACAAGCAGGTGGCTCTGCTCAAGGCTGTCTCCGAGGTCAACGACCGGGTGGTCGCCGTCCTTTCCAATGGAGCTGTAGTGACGGTTGCCGACTGGATGGACAAGACCAAGGGCCTGCTGGAGACCTGGCTGCTGGGCCAGGAGGGTGGACGCGCCGTGGTGGACGTGCTGACTGGTGCTGCCAACCCGTCGGGCCATCTGCCTGAAACCATTCCGGTTAGGCTGGAGGACAACCCCACCATTACATCCTTCCCCGGCGAGGAGGGTCACTCCCGTTATGGCGAGGGTGTCTACGTGGGATACCGATACTACGACACCTTCCAGCGCCCGGTGGCCTTCCCCTTCGGATTCGGGCTGTCCTATGCCGACTTTGACCTGGATCAGGTAACGGTGACCAAAACCGGCGCCAACTCGGCTCGGGTGGAGGTGACTGTGACCAACACCTCGCAGGTGGACGGCGCTCAGACCGTGCAGGTTTACGTGGCCCCCTGCGCCAGCCGGGTGAATCGGCCCAGCCATGAGCTCAAGGCCTTCACCAAGGTCTTCCTGAAAGCCGGACAGTCCAGCCGGGTGAGCATGGACCTGACCGAGCGCGACTTCGCCTACTGGTCCACGGCTATGGATGCCTGGCATGTGGAGGCGGGCACTTACCGCATCCAGGTGGGTACTTCTAGCCGAGATCTGGTTGCAGAAGAGGACCTGCAGGTGGATGGCGACGGCAGGTTCATTCCGCTGAATGCCGAATCGACTATGGCCGAGTGGCGCGAGAATTCGATTGGCGGGCCCATCTTGCGCGATCGTATCGATAAGGATGGCATACCGCTGCCTGACGATCCCAACACGGCTCAGCTTTTCGATACCATGCCTCTGGCATCGGTCATCACCTTGTCAGGCGGCGATGGCAATGGCATCGTGGCTGACATGATCGACCGGTATCACCAAGTCCTCAAGCAGCAGGGCCTGGACTCCTGACATCACTGTCGGCTGGGCTCAGGGTGCTAGGAACCAGACGGCTACGTTCATGGCCTGACTGGGGTCGAAGTGCTCCAGCAGGACCATGGCGTTGATCAAGGTCAGGACCAGGCCAGCCAGACAGGTTAGTGTCAGTAGGCTCATGACGGCCGCTCCCGCTCTGAAGCGGCCGCCTTCGTATGCCGAGGATGCGGCAGCCATGATTACAACGGCAGCCAGGCAGATCAGCCAGGCGAAGTCGATGGTGTAGCGCACCGAGAACCCGCCAACATAGGAGTCTGCAGCCATAACCAGAGCCGCTAAGGCCAGGGCCAGGATCAAGGCGGGCATCCATCCTCGGCGCTGCAGTTCTTTTCTCACCCGGGGCAGAGCAAGAAGAGCAAGGGCCAGTACGAGAACCGGTGTGGTGACTAACAGCCCGCCCAGGCCAGGCTCGGTGAAGTGCCAGACCCGCATGGGAGCGGGGGAGAATTGCAGGTAGGGGAAGACCGGCAGGGTGGTCAACGGCTGCAGAAGGTAGTAGCCAAAGATCTGAAGCAAGCCCTGGGTGCCAGGATGATAGTTGGTCAGATCCAGGACTGTCATCTGATACCTATTGCCGAAGTCCAGCAGGGACCCGAAGCGCCAGCGGTTGTACCAGAGCAGGGGAGCGGCTACCAGGAGGACCGGCAACAGGCCACAGACCAGCAGCGACAGCGCCCGTTTCTGAGACAGGTCGGTAGGATGGCTCCTGCGAGCGAACAGGGTGTTGATGACTGCCCTTATTTCCTTGGCAAACAGGGGTAGCGCCAGTAGTCCGGCAGCCAAGAAAGTGGGTCGGCAGCCCAGGGTGGCAGCTATTGACAGCGAACCCAAAAAAAGTCGAGGTCTAGACAGTTGCCATGGTTGGTCCCCGTCCTCCACGGTCCACATCCGCGTTGATCCACGATCCGAATGCTC
The DNA here is from genome assembly GCF_016101585.1 of Bifidobacterium polysaccharolyticum. Classification (GTDB taxonomy): domain Bacteria; phylum Actinomycetota; class Actinomycetes; order Actinomycetales; family Bifidobacteriaceae; genus Bombiscardovia; species Bombiscardovia polysaccharolytica. Next base: position 42,840 of record NZ_JACFQG010000004.1, on the reverse strand, counting down.
ACCGGCATCTGTAGGCTGTCGATGGACCCGTCTGGCCCCCATCCAGAGCCAGAGTCCAGTCATGACCGCCAATATGGAGGCATCGAAGGGAATCGTATAGAAGTTGCGGCGGCACCAGAGGTAGACCATGCCGGATCCTTCCAGCATGGTTGTAAGAGCCATGCCGACCACGGCCAGGCTGACCCGGGGGAACCATCGTGCCAGCAGGCGGATGGTGGCCAGGGTGGTCATGATGATGGCCGACGTGACCAGCAGGGCGGCAGCCGAACTGGTGGGCAGGGCATACCCGCCCGGATGCGCCAGGCTGGTCACCGCCCTGTAAGGCAGAAAGAGCAGCAGTACCGGCAGGACACCGAAGTAGGAGTACCAGTGGCCATTGTGATAGACATAGTCCCAATATATGGGTTGCTGGTCCTGGGCCAACAGTGCGTTGCGGGTGGCTATGTCAAAGGGGTTGGCTGCCTTGGACAGACCCGGCGCCTGGCCCAGATCCAGCCAAGGGTGTCCATGCAGAAGGGCCTGCGCCACATGATCGTACTGGTTGAAGTCGTAGACATAGGCCTGCGGGTGATGATAGGCCACGGGGGTAAAGGTGGACAGATCATACTGGATGCTCCAGCAGGACCAGACTGCCAGCGGAGCCAAAATCAGGACCAGTGCCAGGCGCTGGCTTACCGAACCCGTATCCAGCCGGGTCCGCCAGAGGACCGAGCCGGGTAGGTAGCCTAGAATCAGCGCCGCCAGACAGGCCAGCATCAGTATCCGCGCCGGGTTGAGTTCCAGGGGTACCACATCGGCCGGAGTCATTCCGGTCAGCTCCAGCTGAGATCCGACGGGCTCCTGTATCCACAGTCGCATGGCCTGGATCCGACCGCCGTTGGGATTGCCTCTGATGCGCAGATAGTGGCTACGGGCCTGACCGGGGCAGATCAGTCCTCGGGTGCCTTTGGTCCAGCCCTTGTCGCCGGCCAGGTGCAGGTCCAGACGTACATGAATCTGCGACAAGGGTGAACCCTTGATGCCCTCTGCCAGCTGGGCCTGAAGGAAGGATGCCCGTCCATCGGCGACAGGGACGTCCATCCAGGCACCAGCTGGATCGGTGACCTTCAGTCCTCCGCCCGGCAACGGGGACAGCCCTGGTCCCAGCTGGTGCGATTCTGAGGCGATATCGCCAGCAGTCCTTGTCGGAAAGTTTGAGGATGAACCCGCCAGCGACTGCCAATGGGCCAGATTAAAGACCCCCAGTTCCAGGGTGAGCACAACAAAAAGTGCCAGCAACAGGCGGATGGCTGCGCCCCTGGCCGGGGTGGGGCGTCTCAGGGCTGGCAGAGTCATCACGGTTTTATTCTAACGGCGACATGTCGGGCTGGATTGGGACAATCAAAGGTATGTCCAAGAACGCGAAGAAGTCCCGGGGGTTCGGGGATCTGTCCGGCCTGGGCCGTTCCATTCTTTCCTCACTGGAGGGACTGGTCGGCTCCTCTCGTCCGGCTACTGGGAGTCGCGGGGATCGTCCCCTGGATTCTTCGGTGGCTGACATGGTCGATCAGATCAACCGGACTGGGCACCATCCAGATGATCGGCAGATGCGCGAATTTCTGGCCTCCCACAGCCGTGTTCTGGGCATCGCCGTCAAGCGTCGACTTTTTCCGCGCCTGCAGGGTGTGCCCGATGGTCTGACGCTTGGCTGGGTCCAATGGCCTGATGCACCAGGCCGCGGCTTCGCGCTGGGTATCTTCACCGATCGTCGTCACTTCGCCCAGATTGCTCTGGCCGACGACCATGGCCGGGTCTTCATCGGCGAACAGAGCCGAATGGACCTACAGAACATGGAGCCTGCCTTCTTGCTGGGCCGGGAGGAGGAGGTGACCCTGGCCGACGGTCGTCGGCTGGGCCGCGATCCGGGTCAGGATTCGGGACCGGTCCGCGCCCTGCAGGGTGCTGTAGCAGGCCGTGACGATGCCGGCCACATGCGTTGGCTGGCCTCCTGGCTGCGAGCCGATGGCCGCTATTCACTTGAGCAGCTGCGTCCGCTCCTGCCTCCTGAGATGCGCCTGGACCTGGAGTATAGGGATGCCGTGGCCATTGCCTTCTTCGCTGCTTACCTGCTGCCGCGCATCCAGGGAACCTTCACTGGGTTCGGCTCGGGCAACATCTTCTACCGGCTCAACCGGGAGGCGCCCATGGGAGCCATCCGACGCAGCGTTGGTGACATGATCCAGGCACGCTCCCATGGACAGCGGGTCTCCGGTCTGGAGGATCTGTTCGCCGACCTGATGCGCGAGGCTGGGGCCCTATCGCCCGTCTCAGGCCTTGAGGCCGTTCATGGGGCGGAGCCCCTGCATCTGTATGCTTCCTCTTATTCGGGCGCCTACTTCCTGAGCTGGGACAATGGACTGGAGTTCACTGCCGCCCTTGCGGCCCTGCGCATCGAGGGCAATCTCAACAGGTTCGCCGCCGTCAGCGCCTGGCTGGAGCGCAATGCGCGCCTGGGAACGCTGCCCACCGAGGACTCGATCAACCGTGTCCAGGCAACCCGACTGGACCAGGCACTTTTGGATGATCCTGCCATTGTCGCCTTGATGCGCCCGGGGGACTATCCGATTCGCTTCGATCCACTGGAGGACGACGGGCGGACCGCCATCAATGCCATGGTCGACAAGGCGGCGGCGACCGCCGTCATGGTGAGTCAACAAGCTCCCCAGGCTTTGCCCGTTCGAGCGGACGGCCAGGGTCAGGAGCCGGTACGATCCGAATGGGTCTACCGGCAGACGCTGTCCATGCTGATGCGATCCCTCCGGCTGCCCTTCCGCTTCGATGTGGAGTTCAGGTCCAACCTCGCCCAAGGACAGGTGGCCCTGGCCTTCACAGCGGCAGGACGCACCATGATGCCCTCCAGCCGCTATGAGGACCAGTCGCGGGCCTGGCGGGATCTGGACGACGGCGAGCGATCCGCCATGAGCGCTGACTACAACCTGCGCGTCGGGCTGATGATGGCTGCCCTGGCCTTCGGGGTGGATCCGTCCGTGCGCGAGGTCAGCCTGCAGATTGACTCCATCGGTCTGGAAGAGGCTGTCGACCAGCAGAACTCGGCTATCAGGACCATGATGGGACAGGCCCTTGAGGCCTTTGAGCGCATGCGTTCAGGCGAGGTGGCCCCCACCGGGTCCAAGGCCGATCCCAAGGATGGCGACGTGCACGGTGATCCCACCAAGCCCATTGCCTCCCGGATGGCCCCGGAGCAGCAAGAGGGGAACGAGGAGGACAAGGCCGAAGATCAGGGTGAAAAGGAATCCGTGGACCGTGAGTTCAAGGATCTTATGCAGGGCGTGGACCTTGACTCTGCTGCCTTTACGCCGCCGTCGTCAGCCAATGATTCCGATACGGATGAGTCGACTGCTGATGATGCCTCTGCGGACAAGACTGACGACGACGCATCGCAGAATCCGCTCAGCGCCCTGCAGAGCAATCCGACCATCCGCACCCTGGTCTCGGTGGTCTTCAGCAGGGAGCTCTTCCTCTCCCGCATCCGTTCACAGGGTTTGAAGGATCCACGTGCCATCTACCGCTTCTTCGACGCGGCCATGCAGGTGGATCCCCAAGGCGGGCTCAAGCCTACTGAGGCTGAGTTCGACATGCGCGATGACCGCTTCAGCCCCCATGGCAGTCAGGAGGAACCCGAGTTCTCCGAGGTGGCCTTTGCTGACAAGTCTGCCAAGGCCCTGGGCGCACATAAGGCGGTGGATCTGTCCATCCAGCGTGCCGACCTGTTGCAGAGGGCTGTAGGCGGTTTCCACCAGCTGGCCTCGGACCGGACCATGACATCAGCGGCCAAGGCCCAGGCGGCCACAGGCATCATCCAAAGCATTGGCGACCCGGAGCTGGAACAGCTGGCCCCCCAGGTTGCCAGTGCCATGATTGACGGAACCCCTGTTCCGGACTTTGACTTCTCGCTGTCCTCCCAGCTGGACAAGGAGCGTGTCAAAGCCCGTGATCTGCTCTTCTCCGGCGGGGCAGCCCAGGGCATACAGGTTGAACAAGACGCTATCGCTCATCTGGATGCCGTCTTTGCGGCCGAGGGCCAGGTACCCCGCTACTTCAACTCCTATGCCGAGCGGGTGGTCTACAACCGCCTCTTCGCCACACCGGGAGAGCGGACCCTGCTCATTCCTGACAACCTCTTCTATGCCCACCTGGAGATAGCCGACCTGCTGGTCCAGATCAAGGAGGACCAGGCGGCCCTCAAGCATCTGAACGCCATGGTGGCCTATGCGCCCGCCTATCCGCTTTCCCACCTGAAGCTGGCGGTCATGCTGTCTAACCGGGAGGACTGGGATTCGGCACGGGCTGCCACGCTCAACGCCCTGCGGGTGGCTTTGGATCGGGACGACGCCTCCTTCGCCTACTATCGCCTGGCCTATGCCTCATGGATGCGTGACGAGTTTGACGTGGCTGCGGCGGCCTACCTGATGAGCGAGCACATCAGTCCCGATCGGATACCAGCCCTCAAGAGCGAGCTTGCCGAGCTGCAGGCCAGGGCCCGCTCCCAGTGCGTGGTCCTGCCCGAAGACCACAGGCAGGCCCGCCGGGTGCTGGCGGAACACGGCCTGCCGGTCTGGCCTCACACCGAGGTGGCTTCGATAGTGCGCCAGGCCGCGCGCATCTGTGTGGACGGTGGGCTCTTCGTCCCGGCCCGAACACTGTCAATGGCGGCCGCAAGGATGAACGACGACGATAATGAAGGTGTTGATGTGGTACAGGCACAGTTCATGAGGTCGCTCAATGCATGACAAAACAGCTCAGGAAGATATTCAGCAAACCCGTGATGAGGGCGGGAATGCCGAGTCCAGGCCCAGGCCGGGCACTGACCGATGGATAGCCTCCCTGCAGCCCGACGATGCTGATGCCATGCGACTGGGGGAGTTGGATTTTGACTCTCTGGGAGCCCAGCAGGCCCAGCGTCTCTGGTCCAGACTGGCTGCCTGGGTGGAGTCCGACCAAGTCGCCTACTACATAGACGATGCGCCGGTCTCCTCTGATGCGGCCTATGATGCCCGGATGCGCTGCCTACAGGAGCTGGAGTCCCGCTTCCCCAGCTTGGACACACCCCAGTCGCCGACGCACCGGGTCGGAGGGACTTTCTCCAACGACTTCGCTTCCGTCCGTCACCCCTCCCAGATGCTCAGCCTGGATGACGTCTTCAGCGTCGCAGAGCTGCGTCAGTGGTATGACGGACTTCGTAACGAGCTCGACTGGCCAGAGGGCAAGGCCCTGCCCATGACCAGCGAGGTCAAGATAGACGGTCTGGCCCTCAACCTCCTCTACCGTAACGGGGTCCTGGAGCAGGGCCTGACAAGGGGGGACGGCGTTACCGGGGAGGACATCACCCTGAACGTCAGGACCATTTCGAGCATTCCGCAGAACCTGTCTGGGCCTGCCAGTGATATTCCCGAGTTCGTGGAGGTCCGTGGCGAGGTCTTCATGCGGTTCGATGACTTCAATGCCTTGAACGAGCAGCAGGAGCAGGAGGGCAAGGCGCCCTTCGCCAACCCCCGAAACGCCGCCGCGGGGTCACTGAGGCAGAAGGATCCGCGCATCACGGCCAGCCGCCGTCTGAGCTTCTACGCCCATGGCCTTGGTTCATTGAGATGGGGACCGGCCCATCCCAGGGGGACTCATGACGAGGTCATCGACCAGTCCCAGGCTTATGACCTCTATAAGCAGTGGGGAATCCCGGTCTCCCCCCACAACCGGGTCGTCACCTCCTTCGACCAGATTCTGGACATGATCGACTATTATGGCCAGCACCGCAATGACATCGAACATGCCTTGGACGGCATCGTGGTCAAGCTGCAGGACCGGGATCTTCAGCGCAGGCTGGGTGCTACTTCACGTGCGCCCCGTTGGGCCGTGGCCTACAAATACCCCCCGGAGGAGGTCAATACCCGGCTTTTGGACATCACCGTCCAAGTGGGCCGGACCGGGCGAATCACCCCGGTGGCTGTTCTCACTCCGGTCACTGTGGCAGGATCCACGGTCTCCAGGACCACCCTTCACAACGCCTCCGAGGTCAAGCGCAAGGGCATTCTGATCGGGGACACGGTCGTGGTTCGCAAGGCAGGCGATGTGATCCCTGAGCTGGTCGGACCGGTTATCGAGGCCAGGAAGGGGCGCGAAAAGGAACTGAGACCCTTCATCATGCCCGAGACCTGCCCCAGCTGCGGTGCCCGGCTGGCCCCGGCCAAGGAGGGCGATGTGGACATCCGTTGCCCCAATGTGGAGTCCTGCCCGGCCCAGCTGACCGAGCGGATCATCCACATGGCCTCTCGAAAGGCTCTGGACATCGAGCATCTTGGGGAGCAGAGCGCCATAGCCCTGACCAACCCCGATGAGAACCGGCCCGATTCCGTGGAGGTCTACGCTCCCGGCCTGCGTGAGGTCCTGGTCGACCAAGGCGGCCAGGCAGCCCAGTATCAGCCGGACCCGGACCTGAAGCTTCCGCCTCGTCAGGAACCTGTCCTGACCAGCGAGGCGGGTCTCTTCGACTTGAAGGTGGAGGATTTGCGCCAGGTCTATGTCTGGCGTGAGGTTCCCCTGATGGAGCAGGCGGAGGTCGAAGGCCGGCAGGGACGTGCCACAACCAAGCGCCGGACTGGCGGCAGCGGTCTCTGGTACCGGGTGCCTGCCTTCTACAACCTGCCCAAGGGCGCCCAGGCTGGCCAGGGCGAGCGGGCTATGAACAGCCATGAGACCCAGGTCCAGGAGGCCGCCCTGGGCAGTGCCGACGCCCAACCCTCCAGGAACACCCTGCAGATGCTTGAAGAGATCGACAAGGCCAAGCATGCCGACCTGTGGAGGGTCCTGGTGGCCCTGTCCATCCGACACCTGGGACCGACCTCGGCCCGGGCCATCGCCACCCGCTTCCCGTCGCTCAAGGCCGTGGAGGAAGCCAGCGTGGAGGATCTGTCCGAGCTGGACGGTGTGGGCCCCGAGATCGCGCACTCCATCCACGACTGGTTCCAGGGTGCTCGGCAGCCCGACGACTGGCGTGGACGCATCCTGGATGCCTGGCAGGCAGCTGGCGTCGGCGCTCATGTCGAGCGCAGCACTAAGCCACAGACTCTAAAGGGCATGACCGTGGTGGTCACTGGCAGCCTGGAGGACTTCTCCAGGGACTCCGCCAAGGAGGCCATCGTGGAGCGCGGCGGCAAGGCCTCAGGATCCGTAAGTAAAAAGACCACCTATGTGGTGGTGGGCGCCAACCCGGGCTCCAAGGCCGAAAAGGCTGAGAGCCTGGGCCTGCCAATCCTGGACGAGGCGGCCTTCCACCGCCTGCTTGACACCGGCGATCCCAGCCCAGCCCAAGGTTGATTGTGACATTCGCAATATCCGACCAGCCGCGCCCTAGCAGCCGATGGCTGGGCGCGATATGGTGACGGCATGGAACAAGTAGAGCATCGCAAGGAAGGGACCCGGGATCTGGAGGAGCTGCCTCGAAGAATCAAGGGGGAGGTCTATGAGCGGCTCAGTCGGGTCATCGATCCAGAGCTGGGACGGTCCATTACCGATTTGGGCATGATCACCGACATCATTGTCGAGCCAGCCAGGGATGCCGAGGCCGACTATGAGGTGACCGTGCGGGTGGAACTGACCATCAAGGGATGCCCGTTGTCGACCACCATCACCAACCAGATCAACGGCACCGTGACCTCCTACCCGCGAGCCCGGCTGCGCCCCCATATCGATGTTTCCTCCATGAGCCGGGAGAAGCTGGACAACCTGGTAGCCAACCTCAAGGCCGCCCGGCGCAGCAACCCCTTCTCCAAGCCCGGCGTGGGCACCCGCATCTTCGCCATTGCCTCGGGCAAGGGCGGCGTGGGCAAGTCCTCGGTGACGGTCAATCTTGCGGCCACGCTGGCTGCCCTAGGCTATGACACGGCTGCCATCGACGCGGACATCTACGGATTCTCCCTGCCTGGGCTCTTCGGTGTACACAGCCGGCCCACCAATCTGCACGGCATGCTGATGCCGGTCACCGCATGGGGGGTCAAGCTGATTTCCATCGGCATGTTCGCCGGGTCGGACCGGGCCATTCTCTGGAGGGGTCCGCGCCTGCAGCGCTCGCTTGAGCAGTTCCTATCCGATGTCTGGTGGGGTGACCCCGATGTGCTCCTGCTGGATCTGGCCCCAGGCACCGGGGACATGGCCCTGTCCGTGGCGCAGGCCCTGCCCAACAGCCGTCTGATCGTGGTCACCACCCCCCAGCCGTCGGCCTCACAGGTGGCCGTGCGTTCAGGGCTGGTGGCCCTTCAGCTGCCCACCAAGGTCCAGGGTGTAATTGAAAACATGTCCTGGTACGAGCACAATGGCGAGCGGCTGCGCATCTTCGGTCAGGGAGGCGGCCAGCGTGTGGCCGACCAGCTGACCCGTGACTTGGGGTATCAGGTACCCCTGCTGGAGCAGCTACCCCTGCAGACTGACCTGCGCGAATCGGGGGAGTCCGGCCGGCCGGCTGTGCTCAGATCAGACGGCTCCCTGGATGATTCGCCGCTGACCAAACGATTCGTGGACCTGGCCAAGACCCTGATGGCAGGTTCGGAACCTGGCGATGCCCGTCGGGCCGCCGGTGAAGACTGACTCTACGTTTTTAATTCGGTGCCGTACCTTGTCTGAGATTAGATGGCGGCTGGGCTCTTTTGGCTGGTGATCTGCCGCGAGGGAATGGCCAGGAACCAGGGGACTGCCAGCACGACCAGCCCGATGGCGCACATGGCCAGGAAGGGAATGACCTCATGCCCGGCCAGGACGTAGGAGGCGAACATGGGTCCCACGATGTAGCCCAGGGAGGCGGCCGTGTTGAGTAGCCCGAACATGCGTCCACTGAACGATGGCCCGGCCAGCTCGGCGGCCACCACCGGCTGGGAGATGCCCATCATGACCTCGCCCAGTCCGAAGATGGTGATGCCCAGAGAGGCCACGCTCAGGGCGCCGGGGGTGGAATCCAGGCGCAGGCCCAGGACGATGATCACCCAGGCTGCGGCCCAGAAGACCGGCACGGTGCGCAACAGGCGCACATGGTTGGCGTCCTTGAGCCGTGGCAGCAGCACGATGTTCATGATGACCACCGAGAAGGTGTTGACTACATCCACCACTGACAGGGACCAACGGGGGATGTGTGGATCAGAGATCAGGGTGGTGACCAGGCCGGCATCGAACTGGGAGTAGCCGAACAGGTCCATGAAGAAGGTTCCTAAGGTCAGCAGAACCATGGAGGCCAGCACCCTGGTCAGGGAGCTGGTCCGCCCGCCGAAGGTACCGTTGATGGTCATGCTTTTATTGCCGTCTGACTGTTTGTTCTGCAGGACATGGGTTGCCCCTGCGGATTCCTGGACGGCCTCCCGCTCCGCCTGAGCCTTGAGCTCAGCCGTCAAGCGGCGTAGCTGCCAGTGTCGTTCGATGACCAGCAGGGACAGGCTGAGCAGAGCGAACCCCAGGGCCCTACCGCCGAAGCCGAGCCGATAGAGGAAGTCCTGACCACCAGCGGCCAGCAGCCCGCCAACGGCCGCTCCAAGGCCGATGCCCAGGTTGAGCTCGGCCTGGTTGATGCCGTAGACGATTCGGTGCTGCTCCCTGGTGGAGATCTGCGTCAGAATGCTGGCCCAGGAGGTCTGCATGCCCATCCCCAGGCCCGAGACGAAGGCTCCCGCCACTGCTGCCCGGTAGTCGTGGGCCACAGTGAAGATCAGGGGGCCGATGACCGAGAAGATCATGGCCGTATGCATGGCCAGCCAGGAGGAACGCCGGTCCGAGACCCATCCGATGATGGGGTTGGAGATTAGCGATCCTACCGAGCTGATGGTCACCAGGAGGGCGGCCTCGCTCATGGTGGCGCCCAGAGAATGGGTGGCGAAGAGCAGCTCGATGGGCATGACCAGGCCGATGCCGAAGTTGCACATAAGGTCCACGATGAGCATGGCTCGCAGGTATACGGGCAACTCCATGAACTCACGTAGCCAGCGCATCGGTCTCCACCTCCATCGAATCTGTTTTCATGCCTCTCCTCATTCTGGCCTGACCGCCAGCCGGGATGCCGGGACTGGCGTGTTGCCGTCAATGGGCGGATGCCGATGGTCGTGATAATGCAAAGAGGCCCGACCCTTCAGCAGGAAGGATCGGGCCTTATGTGACCTGGCCGGCTAGTCGGCGTCAGTCGTTATGCGAACTCAGATGTGGAAGTAGAGCTCGTACTCCAGGGGGGTGGGGGCCAGACGGGTCTGGTCCAGCTCGCCGCGCTTCAAGTCCAGCCAGGTCTGAATCAGGTCGTCGGTGAAGACATCGCCTTCGCTCAGGAAGTCGTGATCCTCCTCCAGAGCGTTCAGAGCCTCCTCCAGGGAGCCGGGTACCTGCTTGATCTGGGCATGCTCTTCTGGGGGCAGCTCATAGAGGTCCTTGTCGATGGGGGCCGGTGGCTCGGTATGGTTGAGGATGCCGTCCAGTCCTGCCATCAGCTGGGCCGAGAAGGCCAGGAAGGGGTTGCAGGAGGGGTCGGGGGCGCGGAACTCGATCCTCTTGGCAGCCGGTGAAGTGCCGGCCAGGGGGATGCGGATGGCTGCCGATCGGTTCCGGGCCGAGTAGACCAGGTTGACCGGGGCCTCATACCCGGGCACCAGCCGCTTGTAGGAGTTGGTGGAGGGGTTGGTAAAGGCCAGGACGGACGAGGCATGCTCAATCAGGCCGCCGACATACCAGCGGGCGATGTCGGAGAGTCCGCCGTAGCCATTCTCGTCATAGAAGAGGGGCTTGCCATCCTTCCAGAGGGACTGGTGGCAGTGCATGCCGGTCCCGTTGTCCCCAGCGATGGGCTTGGGCATGAAGGTGGCCGCCTTGCCGGCCAGGGCAGCGGTCTCGTGGACCACGTACTTATACTTCATCAGATCGTCGCCAGCGTGCAGCAGGGTGTTGAAACGGTAGTTGATCTCCTGCTGGCCGGCGCCGCCCACCTCGTGATGGGAACGCTCCAGAATCAGGCCCACCTTCTGCAGGTTGGCAACCATGTCGTCGCGCAGATCTTGGTAGTGGTCGATGGGTGGTACGGGGAAGTAGCCCCTCTTGACACGATTCTTGAAGCCGATGTTGTCGGAGCCATCCTCCTCGACATCCACGCCTGAATTCCATGGGGCCTCGATCGAGTCGACCTCATAGAAAGAGCGTTGCATGCTGTTCTCGAAACGGACCTTGTCGAAGATGAAGAACTCAGCCTCAGGAGCGAAGGAGGCCGTGTCGGCGATTCCGGTGGAGCGCAGGTAGGCCTCGGCCTTGGAAGCGATCTGCCGGGGATCACGCGAGTAGGGCTCGTCGGTCACCGGGTCCACGATGGAGAAAGCCACATTCATAGTGCGATGACGGCGGAAGGGATCCAGATAGGCGGTTTCAGGGTCCGGAATCAGCTTCATGTCGGACTCATTGATGGCTTGGAATCCCTGTACGGAGGAGCCGTCGAAGGCCATGCCGTCCGTGAAGGCGTCCTTGAGAAATTCGCTGGCAGGTACGGTGAAGTGCTGCTGGACGCCGATCAGATCCGTGAACCTGACTGAGACGTATTCCACGCCCTCCTGGTTGATCACAGCTTCGCAATCGGCCTTTGATTTCAGTTCTCTCACTGAACTGCTCCTTTCCTGGAAAACCGTAACGGTCACTCAGTCTAGGGGACCGCTTTTTTCGGTAATGCGCCGCTGAGGTTACGGGGGTGTTTCATGCGAAGGTCCCGGCGCCTCCCTTGGGGAGAGACCGGGACCTTCAAAAACATCAGCGTCCGCGCATGGCCTTGCGGCTGACGTGTATCTTGGTCGGATCGATGCCCTTGGGCATCCCCAAGGCGCTCTGCCGCTTTTGCAGGGTGACCAGCCGGTCGTTGAGGGTCTCCAGCTCAGTGGGTGTCAGCTTGATCTTCTTCTTGATCACGGTGCGCTGGAGCTTGTTGAGCGGGACCTGGTCAGGGCCGTGGCCCACGCTGATGCGGTAGATGGGGATGGCCGATCCGCGGGTGATGCGGCGGATCTTCTCCTCTTCGCGATTCATGGCCTTGTTGACGCGGTTGTAATCGCCCTCGGCTATCAGATAGACCCCGGTGCGGCCGGTGCCCCTCCAGACGGCGTCCTTGGTCTTGGCATCGATCCAGACGGGTTCCTGGGGGAAGGAGAAGCCTGCCTTGGAGATGCTGCTCAGGACGGCGGCGGCAGCACCTGGGCGGCCCTCCATCTTGGCGTAGCCGACTCTGTCGGAGCGCCTGGTCAGGGTCATGGTGGCCAGGAGCAGGCCGACCATGATGCCCAGAAGCACAGTCAGGATCCAGGACAACCAGCCGAAGTGGGCCAGCAGGCAGATCACGACTGCTATCAGTGTGGGCACCAGGATGGCCGCGGCCAGCAGCCAGGGAAGGGCCTTGTCCTCTGCGTGAGTAAATTGATAGATTTTGACGATCTGACTGATCGTGCTGTTCTTCTTTTTTGCCTTTTTGCCCTTGGTGTCCTCTGTAGCCATGCCATCCTCACTCGGAAACGTTCACTGGTTGACCAGTCTACCGCATGCCTAACGCATATTCAGGGGTCTGCCGTCAGCCTTGAGCAGGGCCTCTCCAATGGCTTCCGAGAAGGTGGGATGGGGGTGGATGAGCCCGGCTGCCCGGTGCAGGGGAATCTGGTTGCCCACCAGCTGCTGGGCCTCGGCAATATTCTCGGAGGCTTGGGGAGATACCATCTCTAGACCGACCACTATCTGCTTCTCCATGTCGGTGGCTTGGCAGGCGGTGATCAGGCTGAGGGTGCCCTGCATGCCGCTCATGCGCATGCGCGAGTTGGACATCATAGGGTAGATGGTCTCCCTGACCTGGTTCAGCGATGGATCGTCCTCGGCTTCCTGACGGCTGAAGCCCACGGCTGCGGCCTGGGGGGAGGAGAAGACCACGCGGGGAATGGTGGCCTCGTTGACCGGCTCGGGGTCCAGACCGGATGCGGCATCAGCCAGGGTGATGCCCTGTTGGAAGGCCCTGTGGGCCAGATGGTGACCCGGGGTGATGTCCCCCAGGGCCCAGACCCGATCACGGCTGGTGCGCCCCTGAGAGTCGGTTAGGACCTGGCCATGTTCGTCCAGGTCAATGCCCAGCTCCTTCATGTGTTCGGGGTCAGTATTAGGGTCCCTGCCGATGGCTACCAGGACCAGATCAGCCTCGATTGCTCCCGCCTGGCCCGTGTCGTCAGCCGGTTGGTAGTCGACCTGAATTCCCCCGTTTGCGGGCAGACGGTGACCGCCCGAGCAGCGGGCATGGGTAATAATCTGAATTCCCTGACGCTCCAGCTCCCGGGTCATGATCTGCCCGGTCCGGCGACCCCAGTGGGAGAGCACCCGATCCCGTCTGACCATCAGGGTCACCTGGCAACCGGCTTGACTCCAAATGGTGGCGAATTCCAGGGCCACAGCCCCTGATCCAATAATCAAGGCGCGTCGGGGGAAGGGCTTGAGGGTCAGGGCCCGGTCAGTGTCAATGACCAGATCATCGAAGGGGAGTTCTTCCAGGACCCTGGCATGAGAACCGGTGGCCAGGATGGTGTCGCAGGTGGTCAGGCGTGTTCGATTGCCGTCATCGTCAGTCACTTCTACCAGACCGTCGCCGACGATGGTGCCATGACCATGCACCACAGTGATGCCACGTTGTTTCAAAAGATTCGACAGGCCCCCGGTCATGGCATCCACCATCCGGTCCTGATAATCCTGGAGCTTCTGGTAGTCGATATTGGCCGACTCGACATTGATGCCCATGGCGGCCCCAAGGTCGGCCTGTTCGAGAACCTGTGTGGCGGTCAGCAGGGCCTTGGTGGGGATGCATCCTCGGTTCAGGCAGACGCCGCCAACCACAGGGTCCTGTTCGACCAGGGCCACCCGTCCGCCCAGCTCTGCCGTGCGAAGGGCCGTGGCATAGCCGCCCGGGCCGGATCCGATGATGATGGTGTCGTACTGGCGGCTGTTGGCATCCCAGGGGTCGAGAGACTCTGTACCGGGTTGGTTGATCGATTGCTGCATAGCAATCCATGCTAGCCGTACAGGCTGGGAGAATGAAGACCATTCGCAGAATGTGGAGCGAATACGAAAACCGCCCGGAACCTCAAGAGGAACCGGGCGGTGTGACCGACCGCAGGCAGGGACATCAAAAATAATCGATTGTCACTTGGGCCAGTGCCCACGCTTGCTCTGGTTGGGCTTGGGGACCCGCCAGCGCCGGACCATCATGGCCCGCTGCCAGGCATAGGAGGCCGAGCGTGAGCCCTTGGCCACCGAGCGCTCGCCGAATTTGTCGATCAACAGGCGCTTGAGTTTGCGCCACATCAGCCAGGTATCGACCAGGGCCACGATCAGGTAGCCGTATAGAAGAATGGTCACCACCATGGTGAATGTGGCATAATATTTCGGACCTACGAACATGCCCATCAGGGTGGCCACGAACATGAGGATGATGGCCGGGAAGATCCATTCCAGCAGATTGAAGCGGGCGTCCACATAGTCGCGGATGTAGATTCTCCAGGGCAGGCGCTCCGACTTGGGCATGTGGTCGATGTCGCCGGTCCTCATGGCCTCATACTGGGCATCCTCACGGGCTCGGATCCGGGCCTTGGCGGCCTTGCGTGAGGCCTTGCGGTCCTTGGGGACCAGCGGACGCAGGTTCCTTGCCTCGGCCTGCTTGCGCTTGGGTGTGGGGCGTCCCTTGCCTCGTACCTCTGCAGCAGAGGCGGCCTGGTCCGCCTCAGCCTCTTTGTCCCGTCGATCCTTGCGTGAGAAGGGGTTCCATGTCATGCGAACAGGTTACGGTGACGCCTAGACTCGCAAGCATTGATTCACAAGCAATCACAGGAGGTAGCGATGGCAAAGCTGGGCCTGGAAACGATCCGCACACGTGTTCAGGACGATGAGAGCCGGGTCGTCGATCTGCTCAAGGACAAGATCTCCCTGGCCTCGGTTTCAGCCAAGGGAATCACCGGGGATCACATGCGGCGCTCAGCCGACTATGTGGCCGGACAGCTGCGGCAGGTGGGTGTGGACGCCCATGTGGTCCAGGCAACCAATCCTGACGGGACCCCTGGTGCCTTCGAGGTCATCGGATCCCGTCAAGTGGATCCCAATGCTCCGACTGTTCTGCTCTATGCTCATCACGATGTGCAGCCGGTGCCCGATCCCTCCCAGTGGTCCACTGATCCCTTTACCGGTGTGGAGAAGGAGGGACGGCTCTACGGACGTGGGTCGGCCGACGACGGAGGCGGCATTGCCATCCACTCGGGTGCCTTGCATGCCTTGGGCAAGGATCTGCGCGTCAACGTCAAGGTCTTTATCGAGGGGGAGGAGGAGATGGGCTCGCGAAGCTTCATCCCCTTCCTTCAGGCTCATCGGGACGACTTCGCCTCGGATCTGATTATTGTGGCTGACTCGGGCAACTGGTCGGCGGACACCCCAAGCCTGACCACCTCTCTGCGAGGGAATGCGGACCTGGATGTCACGGTCACAGCCCTGGAGCATCCGGTCCACTCCGGCCAGTTCGGCGGGCCTATTTTGGATGCCAACACTTTGGCTGCCATGCTGATCGCCTCCATGTATGACGACCAGGGTCAGCTCGCGGTGCCCGGCCTGGAGAGCGGCCAGCCTATCGGCGGCCTGCAGCGTGACCTGGACCAGGCCCAGCTGCGTTCAGATGCCGGTGTGGTGGACTCCTACCGGCTGGCTGGAACCGACTCCCTGGCATCCCGTCTCTGGACCAAGCCGGCAGCGGCGGTGATTGGCTTCGATGCCCACCCGGTGGAGGGCTCCTTCAACGTGCTGGCCGACAAGACCCGCTTCCGCATTTCCCTGCGCACCGCGCCCACCCAGCGGCCCGAACAGGCCGTACAGGCCCTGACTGATTTTCTGGTCGGCCATGCACCTCAAGGGGCCAAGGTGGAGGTCACCCCTAGCGGCTTGGGCATGGGATGGGCCATGGATGCCGAAAGCCCGGTAGTCAAGCAGGCTGAGGATGCCATGCGGCAGGCCTTTGGACGCGACCCGGTCAACAAGGGCGAGGGCGGATCCATCCCCTTCATTCCCGAGCTCAAGCGGCTATTCCCTGAGGCCCAGGTCCTGGTGACCGGCCCCGAGGATCCCCAGTCCAACGCCCACAGCCCAAATGAGTCCATCTCCCTGCAGGGGCTGGTCGACAACATCATCACCGAGGCCCTTTTGTTGGATTCCCTAGGCGAGGGTCAGAACTGACTTTTTTGACCACGGCGTGTTCTAAGGTAATAGGTGACACGGGGGCCGTATGCCTGAGGGCGTGCGGCTGAGAGGAGGCTCAGCCTCAACCGGACGAACGTTTACCGGGTAATGCCGGCGCACGGATGTCACTGGACCCGTGCCTGAACGGGATGGCGCTCATAGGGAGCGCCCCGAGGAAAGGCACAAGATCATGACCGATGGTCATTTCATAAACAACACTGCTTCTGGATCAGAGCCGGAGTCTGAAGGAACTCCATCCCAGGTCAGAATCCCCTCCAAACGGTGGAGGGTGGTGGATATCGCCGTAGCCTCGGTCATCGGGGTGGCCTCCGCCGTCATCTACTGGGTGGTCGCCATGGTAACCACCATTCCCTGGTCCTTCCTGGACGGGGTTGTGCCCGGTCTGGGCGGCATTCTCAACGGCCTCTACCTGTTCGCCGGGCCCCTGGCATCGGTCATCGTGCGCAAACCGGGTGCTGCCGTCTATGCCGAGCTGGTCGCCGCCATCCTGGAGTCGCTGCTGGGCAGCCTTTGGGTGCCTGTGGAGACCATACTGATCGGCCTGCTTCAGGGCTTCATGGCCGAACTGGTCTTTATGCTGCTGCGTTACCGGCGTTGGAACATGTCCACGGTGGCACTGTCGGGTGCTGCCGCTGGTTTCGGCTGCTGGCTGTACTCCTTCTGCACGCACTTGCAGGCCATCAACCTCACCGGCCCCTATGGTGTGATCTATCTGATAGCCACCCTGATTTCGGGCGCTCTGATCGCCGGAGTACTGGTTTGGTACCTCTACAAGGCCATTGCCGCCACCGGGGCTCTGGACCGCTTCGCCTCCGGCCGTGATATTCGTATGGCCGGGAAGTAGAGGCTCGGGCGTGGATCAGAGCATCCAAGACAATCCCTATCGACCCGCAGCCTTGGAACTGCGTGGCTGGGGTTATCGGCATGCCTACAGGAACCACTTCGCCGTCAGGGATTTGTCCCTGAGCATTCCTGCAGGTCAGCGGGTGCTTCTGCTGGGAGCCTCCGGCATTGGCAAATCGACCATCCTTGAGGGTGTGGCCGGGTTGCTGGGCGATCATGCCCCGCAGAGTGGCCAGGACCAGGTTGAGGACGATGAAGGCGGAGTGACCCAGGGCCAGGTCTTGATTGACGGCAATCCTGCCGTATCCAGCCGGGGGCGTGTGGGCCTGGTCCTGCAGGATCCGGATGCGCAGGCCATCTTTCAGCGACTGGGCGACAATGTGGCTTTCGGGCCCGAGAACATGGGGCTGCCTCCTGAAGAGATCTGGCCAAGGGTGCGGAAGGCCATGGCCGAGGTGGGTTTGGCTGACCTGCAGCTGACTCGGTCCACCATGCATCTGAGCGGAGGGCAGATGCAGCGTCTGGCCCTGGCGGGTGCTCTGGCCATGCAGCCTGGGCTGCTCCTGCTGGACGAGCCCACGGCCAATCTGGACCCGGTCGGTGTCGAGCAGATAGTCGATGCTGTCAGAAAGGTCCTGGATCGGCAGGGCTCTACCATGATTCTGGTCGAACACCGGGCAGGGCCATGGATGGACATGATCGACCGGGTCATCGTGCTTGGGCTGGGTGAGGTTGAAGACAATACCGGCGGATCGGGCGCTGCGGCCTATCGCAAGACCGTGATCATGGCCGACGGCAGCCCCGAGGAGGTCTTCACTGATCCTGGCCTGGATCTTGCCGCCTTGGGCATATGGGTTCCCGAGGCTTATAGGAGTGTACGGGATTCGCTGCCTGAGCTTGGATGTGACCGGGGCCAGGCTGGGCAATCCGGCCCCAGTCAGGATGATCATCCCGTCTTGCTGGCTGCAAATGATCTGGCGGTGGGCCGTCAGGGCCGGGCGGTTGCCGAACACATCAATCTGGAATTCAGGGCTGGGCAGGTCACTGCCCTGGTCGGAGCCAACGGGGCTGGCAAATCCACGCTGGCTATGACTCTGGCTGGTCTGCTGGAGCCAGTGGCTGGTTCGGTCCTTGCCCAGGATCGTCTGCTTCAGGGACCTCAGGGGCATACGCCTGCGGAGTCCGAGCCCATACGATGGACCTCATCCCAGCTGGCGGCGCGCATCGCCTATGTCTTTCAGAATCCCGAGCATCAGTTCGCCCGAGGCACGGTCCTGGATGAGGTCAAGCTGGCCCCCATCCGCACCGGCATGACCGAGGACCAGGCCCAGGCCCGCGCCCTGGGATTGTTGGGGCGTTTCAGGTTGAGGCAGTACGCGCGTGCCAACCCTTACACGCTCTCTGGCGGCGAGAAGCGGCGGCTCACCGTGGCCTCAGCTCTGGCCGCTGCACCCCAGGTGCTGATCCTTGACGAGCCCACCTTCGGCCAGGACAGGAACACCTGGGTCAGCATGGCCCAGCTGATTGCAGACCTGCGCGACCAAGGAGCCTGCATCATCCTGGTCACCCACGACCGGGAACTTGTCCAGGCCCTGGATGCCCGCCTGGTGGAAATGACGCCTCCGGGATTCCAGAAGGCCGTCTGGCCTGTAGCCGGGTCAGATTTGCAGGCTCATCAGGAGACTGTTGCTGCCAGACTGACCGTCACGCCCATGGATCAGCGGGACGAGCCGATCAAGCCGGCCAGCAGGTCGCCATACATAGCATCCATCAATCCGGCCTTCCGTCTGATCGGGGCCTTTCTGGCGGCTCTGCCCCTGTTGATCAGCCTGGACCCGGTCTCGGCCACGACGGCCCTGATCCTGGAGTTCCTGCTGCTGGGTACTGCAGGCTTCACGCCCCTGCGCGTGGTCAGATCCACCTGGCCCATCTTTCTGGGGGCGCCAGGTTCGGCCCTGGCGATCATCCTCTATGGCAAGAGCGGCGGTGCCACCTTCTGGCAGTGGGGGATGATCCACATCACCCAGCGCTCGCTGGACCTGGCCCTGGCTACTGCACTGCGAATCCTCGCCATAGGAATCCCCGCCATCATCACTGTTCTGGGCATCGATGCCACCGACCTGGCCGACGCCTTCAGCCAGGTGCTCCATCTGCCTGACCGCTTCGTCTACGGGGGACTGGCAGGTATGCGGCTTTTTACTGTCCTCAAGGACGATTGGACGGCTCTGACCGCCTCGCGCCGTAGCCGTGGACTGGGTGATGAGAACCGTTTCAAGGCTTTTATGCCCCAAGCTTTCGCCCTGCTGGTCCTGTCCATCAGACGTTCGACGACCTTGGCCACGGCCATGGAGGCTCGAGGCTTCGGTGGCAGCACACCGCGCACCCATGCTAGGGTCTCCCAGGTCAGCCCACGTGATGTGGGCTTCCTGCTCATATGTCTATCTGTGCCTGCAATCTCACTGACCGTGGCTGCGCTGAACGGTTCCATCGCCTTCTTCGGCAACTGACTGTCAGGGTTTTCCGCAGCAGACTCCAGATATGGAGGGACCCCGGTCCTTTCCACCTCCCGCAGAGAGGGGAAAGGACCAGGGTCCGCCTGTGGTTGGAAGCGCCGGTCTTTTACCTGGCCAGAGTGGTGTTGATGTTGCGCACCTCGTCGAACCGCTTGGAGGCGTCCTCCCAGTTGACGATGTGCCACCAGGCCTTGACGTAGCTTGCCCGGTCGTTCAGGTACTCCAGGTAGTAGGCGTGCTCCCAGAGGTCCAGCAGGACCAGCGGGAAGATGGTGACTGGCAGGTTGCCCTGGTGGTCGTACATCTGCAGGGTGACCAGGCGCTCGCCCAGCGTATCCCAGGCAAGGACGGCCCAGCCGGAGCCCTGGATGCCTGCGCACATGGACTCGAAGTAGGTCTGGAAGCCCTGGAAGGACCCGAACTGGTCCTCGATGGCGGCCTTGAGTTCGCCAGTGGGCTCCTGGCCGATGGCCGGGGCCATGTTCTTCCAGAAGATGGAGTGGTTCTTGTGCCCGGCCAGGTTGAAGGCCAGGTTCTTCTCCAGCAGGTTGGACTGGGCCACGTTGCCGGACTCGGCCGCGTCATGGATCTGCTCCAGGGCCTTGTTGGCCCCGTTCACATAAGCCTGATGGTGCTTGTCATGGTGCAGCTCCATGATCTTGCCGGACACGTACGGCTCCAGTGCCGAGTAGTCGTAGGGCAGATCGGGAAGTGTGTATACGGGCATATTGTCTCCTCACAATGATTCTGGCCAAGCCAGATGTGCCATGGTCGGTCTGCGCCATACCAATGACGGACGTGGTCGACCCGACCAGTTCTTTTACCCTAGCCCCTTGTCCGGCGAGCACAAGGGGCGCAGGCCTTTCTTTCAGTGAACTTTCCCACAGATGTAGGCCGATTGGGGTCCGATCGCAGAGCTCTCGACTGTCGGGGCTAGAGTTGAGCCCATGCCCTTTGATGATTCCCTTCTCGACAATCCCCGTGCCCAACGAATTCGTCGCCTGGCTGAACTGCAGGACCGGCGGGCCCGGCAGCGTCATGGCCGCTTCCTCATAGAGGGGCCGCAGAGTGTGCGCGAGGCGGTCCGCTGGCGTTCTGACCTGCTGACTGACCTCTATATTCAGTCGGACGAATCCTCTCCTGCAGCCCGGGGCGGTCATCCGCGGCCGCTCAACGAGACTGTGGGCGCCATCATGGAGCAGGCTCGGGAGCTGCCTGACTGCTACGGACATTTCGTCTCCGCCAGGGTCATGCGTGCCATCAGCGGCAATGCACAGGGGATCGTGGCCCAGGCGCGTACGGACGGATTTCTGACACAATCGATGGACTTCGAGGATCCCCAGCGCCTGAAGAAAGAGGGGCCCGACCTGGTGGCAGCTTTCTGGCAGATTCGTGACCCGGGCAATGCTGGCACTGTGATCCGCACTGCCGATGCCGCTGGCTGCAAGGCAGTCATCCTGGTGGACCAGTGCGTGGAACCCACCAATCCTAAGGTCATTCGCTCCACGGCTGGCTCGGCCTTTCACATACCCCTGATGACCATGGGCACCGAGGACTTCCTGGCCCTGTGCAGACGGCAGGGTCGGACCATGGTGGCGGCCGATGTCTATGGAACACCGGACAAACCCGTCCGCTCCCTGGCCGATCTGATGGCGAGCGGAGCCCTGACCATACCAGACTCGGCGGGTCGGCCCATGGTCCTGCTCTTCGGCAATGAGGCACGCGGACTGCCCAACGAGTTGCTGCAGGCCATGGATCAGATCGTCCGCATCCCTATATACGGGCGGGCTGAATCCCTCAACCTGGCCACCTCTGCTGCGGTGCTGCTCTACGCCATGGCCATGTCGAGTCGTATTGAAAGAATGTGAAGGCGTCAACGACCGGGATTTCCGCTGATTTGCGGCCCGGATACGGCATTGGCAACAGTGGAAAGGTCCATGGTGGCACAGGAAGAATTCGACCCCGCGGCGATGACCGACGAGGTCAACGAGGGCATCGGCAGAATTCGCGAGGCCTCTGATCTGGAAGAGCTCAAGGCGATCAAGGCCCGGTATGCGGGGACTGGTTCAGCCCTGGCCGGATCCGGTCGGATTATCGGTACGCTGCCAGCGGATCAGAAGAAGACCGCCGGCCGCCTAGCTGGCAAGCTCAAGGCTGACTTTGGCCGCGCCTACGGGCTCAAGGAGCGGCAGCTGCGCCAGGAGGAGGAATCCCGCCGTCTGGCTGCCGAGCAGGTGGATATGACCCTGCCTGTCAACCGCCATCCGCAGGGTGCCCGGCACCCACTTTCCAAACTCATGGAGGACGTGGAGGACTTCTTCGTCTCCATGGGTTGGAGCATCGCCCAGGGGCCCGAGCTGGAAGCCGAGTGGTACAACTTCGATGCCCTTAACTTCGGCCCTGACCATCCTGCCCGCCAGATGCAGGACACCTTCTATGTCAAGGGCAGCCAGGCCAGGGACGCCGCCGGTTTCGTCGGCTCCAACATGGTCATGCGAACCCATACTTCGCCCGACCAGGCCCGTTCCCTGATAACCCGCGGCGTGCCGCTCTATGTGGCCTGCACGGGCAGGGTCTTCCGCACCGATGAACTGGATGCCACCCACACCCCGGTCTTTCACCAGTGCGAGGCCATCGCCGTCGACGAGCACCTGACCATGGCCGACCTCAAGGGCACCCTGGACAAGCTCGCCGTTGCCATGTTCGGTCCCGAGGCCCGGACCAGACTGCGTCCCTCATACTTCCCCTTCACCGAACCCAGCGCCGAGATGGACCTCTGGTTCCCCGACAAGAAGGGCGGCCCTGGATGGATTGAATGGGGAGGCTGCGGCATGGTCAATCCCAACGTTCTGAGGTCGGCCGGCGTGGATCCGCAGCGCTACTCAGGCTTCGCCTTCGGCGTGGGCATGGAGCGCACCCTGCTCCTGCGTCACGACATCAACGACATGCACGACCTGGTCGAAGGTGACGTGCGATTCAGCCAGCAGTTCGAGATGGGGGAGTGACCGTCAGATGCCAATGGTAGATATCGACTGGCTCAAGGAGCATGTGCAGGTCCCTGAGGATCTGACCTATGAACAGCTGGCCAAGGACCTGGTCCGGGTCGGTCTGGAGGAAGAGGACATTCATCAGTCCACGGTGACCGGCCCCATCGTCGTCGGTTATGTGGTGGATGCCGAGCCTGAGCCTCAAAAGAACGGCAAAACCATCAACTGGTGCCATGTTGATGTGGGCGAGCAGTACAACGCTGTGGACGACCAGGGTCACAAGGTGCCTAGGGGCATCGTCTGCGGGGCCCCCAACATGGCTGCGGGCGAGAAGGTGGTGGTGACCCTGCCGGGGGCCGTCCTGCCTGGGGACTTCCGTATCGAACCGCGCAAGACCTACGGCCACATCTCGGACGGCATGTGCGCCTCCGAGCGTGAGCTGGGGCTGGGTTCGGACCATCAGGGCATCATCCTGCTGCGCAATTACGGGTTCACCCCCGAGCAGTACGAGCAGCTCAAGCCAGGTGACGATGCCATAGCTCTGCTCCATATGAACAGGCCTGTCCTTGAGATCAACATCACACCCGACCGCGGCTATGCCTTCTCCTACCGGGGGGTTGCCAGGGAATACCACCACTCCACGGGTGCTGAGTACACGGATCCGGTGATTGAGCTGAACAAGACAGTGCCGGCCTCTGCAGCTCAGGAGGATCAGGCTCCGCTGGCCGTGCGCATTCAGGACGAGAACCCTATTCACGGTCAGCCAGGCTGTGATCGGTACTACCTGCGTGCCTTGACCGGCTGCGACCCCAAGGCGGCCACTCCCAGCTGGATGCGTCGGCGGTTGGTACGTGCCGGCATGCGCTCCATCAGTCTGCCGGTGGACATCACCAACTATGTCATGCTGGATCTGGGCCAGCCCCTGCACGCCTATGATCTGGACAAGCTCAGTGGGCCCATCGTAGTCCGTAGGGCCAGGCAGGGTGAGCACCTGACCACTCTGGATGGCAAGGATCGCGAGCTCAGCACCGAGGATCTGCTCATTACCGACTCGCCCGAGGGGCAAGAGGGATCCCGTATCTTGGGTCTGGCCGGAGTCATGGGCGGTCTGTATGGAGAGGTGACCGATCAGACGCGGAATATTCTGATTGAGTCCGCCCACTTCGACCAGGTGACCATCGCCAGGACCGCACGTCGCCACAAGCTGCCCTCCGAGGCTTCCAAGCGCTTTGAGCGCGGGGTCGATCCGCAGATGCAGCCGGCTGCCGCGGCTATGGCCGCTGACCTGCTGCATCGCCTTGCCGGTGGCCAGGACCTGGATGCTCCGCTGGATATGAACCAGACCAAGCCCATGTCAGTCATCGACTTTGCTGTCAGCGAGGTGGCCAGGCTGACTGGACTGGATGTGGAACCCCAGCGCATTGTGGCCATTCTGCGCGACATAGGCTGCACGGTCCAAGGCGATCCTCAGGACCGGCTGTCCGTGACTCCGCCAACCTGGAGGCCCGACCTGGGCGAGGGCTGCGACCTGGTCGAAGAGGTGGCCCGCCTGGTGGGCTACGACCGTATCCCCGTCACCGTGCCATCACCCAAGGTTTCCGGAGCAATTGGTCTGACCGATCGCCAGCAGCGTCGCCGTTGGGTGGCTGACACCCTGGCCGAGTATGGGCTGACCGAGGTTCTGGACTATCCATTTGTTGGTGACAATGATTTCAAGGCCTTCGGCATGGATCCTGATGAGGTCCATATCAACAGCGTGGAGCTGGCCAACCCCATGGCCGCTGATAGGCCCTATCTGAGGCAGAGCCTGCTGCTGCCGCTGGCCAACACCGTGGAGCGCAACCTGCGACGTGGCAACACTGATGTGCGTCTCTTCGAGATCGGTTATGTCTTCCGTCGCGATCCCAAGGCTCCTGCGGTGCCTACACTTCCGGGCGGCGTGCGGCCCAGCGACGAAGATTTGGCCCGCCTGGACCAGGGTCTGCCAGAGCAACGGCTGCATGTGGCGGCCTTGCTGACAGGCCGGGCCCAGGAAGACGGCTGGCTTAAGGACAGCAGGGATGTGGACTGGACCGATGCAGTCGAATCGGCTCGCCGGGTTTTGGACAGGCTGGGTGCCGATTATCGGCTGGAGCAACCCTCAGCCGAGCAGGTGCCTGACCAGTGGCATCCGGGCCGCACCGCCAGGCTGGTCCTGGATGACGGCACGCTCGTCGGCATGGTGGGCGAGCTGCATCCTCGGGTTGATCAGGCTCTGGGTTTCCCTGCCCATTCTGCCGCTTTCGAGCTGAGCCTGGACATGGTGCTGGACCACCTGGACTACACACCCCTGCAGGCCAAGCCGGTCTCTACCTTCCCGCCGGTCCGTCAGGATCTGGCCTTCACTGTGCCGGACACGGTCTCGGCAGCTGATCTGACTTCCGCCATCAGAGAAGCGGCTGGGTCTAGTCTTGAATCCATCGAGCTGTTCGACGTTTTCACTGGCGATCAGATCGGTGAGCATGCAAAATCACTGGCCTTCGCAGTCACCTTCCGCGCCCCGGACCGCACCTTGACGTCCGAGGACAGCGAATCCCTGCGTCAGGCCATCGTTGACAAGACTGCGGGTCTGGGTGCCGTACTGCGCGCTTGACCGGGCATCACAAGGGGGCCGAGGGGCATGACGGATTCTCAAGAACAGGGCACAGCCGGTGGACCTGACCGCCAGGATCATGATGGAGGCGACCAGCCCTTGTACGGCGCACGCGCCGATCGTTATCCAGGGTGGAATCCGTACATATACGGTCGCCCAGACCCCGAACCTAAGGCCAAGGAATCCGATTCGTCACAAGGCAACCCCGCCAACCGGCCTATGCCCATGGCGGGGCAGCCGGCCCCAGGACGCGGCGGAAATCCCGGGAATCCTCAGGCCAGTCCAGGCGCTCCGGTCTGGCCTCCACAGGGCCTACCCGATCTGAACGACCCCTCCCAAAATCCGGTCTACGGTCACTGGGATCCCTGCGCCATCATCGCCTTCCTTATGGCCCTCTTCTTGCCCATGCCTGTGATTCCCGCTCTGCTGGGTGGCGTTTCCATGTATCGGACCCGCCGACTGCATATGAAGGGCTATGGATTGGCTATGGCTGCCCTGATCATCAACCTGCTTTTCACGCTTGCCTGGATCTGGCTGCTGGTCAACGGCATCTCCCTGAATGATTTCTACCAGCAGATGATGCCATCGCCCTCGACGGGCGGCGGCGGATCCGGCTCAGGTGGCGTCAGTGCCTGAAAACTCAAGGCGCTGGCTCCTTCTGGATGCGATTATGCATTTGCATTAGCCGGAATTCATGTTTGTGCATATGCTGTCAGCCTTGAGATATAGAGATCTACGAGGGGGATGTTCAATCAGATGGGTTTGGATATTAATATCGTCGTATTCGACGGGTTTGAACCCTTGGATGTTTTTGGCCCCTTTGAGGTTTTCATCAATACTGATGGCGCCCGAGTGCGGCTTTTCTCTCTTGACGGGCCCGGCATGAAAGTCGGTGAGGGCGGTGTCAGGGTCGAAACTGTAGGGCCAGAAGATATCAATTCCCAAGGGGTTCTGCTGATACCCGGCGGGTCCGGTACTCGAACTCTGGTTGGGGACGACCAATGGACAGGGCAGCTGGCAAGCTTGGCCGCCAGGTCGCCGCAGGTAATGACGGTCTGCACAGGCTCGGCTCTCTTGGCTGCCGCTGGTGTGCTCGACGGTCGGCGTGCGACCTCAAATGACTTGGCCTTTGACTGGGTCGTCAGCACAGGGAAGCGTGTGGACTGGATCAAGGATGCGCGCTGGGTGGTCGATGGCAAGTTTCGTACATCTTCGGGTATCTCGGCCGGCATCGATATGGCCTTGGCCTTTGTAGAGGAGGCGTGCGGGTCCGAGGCTGCGGAAAAGGCCAGCAGGCAAATGGAATATATCCGCAACAGAGACTCCGGTTATGACCCCTTCGCATAGTTGAAAGTGTTGCACAGCTAGAGCAGATATATAGCGACACGCCGAATTGCATAAATATGCGTTTTACTGCATGAGTATGTATGATGGTGCCCGATGAAGGGAGCACTCATGCGGCAATACACGGTGGCTGTAGCGGGAGCTTCGGGGTATGCCGGCTCGGAGATGATCCGTCTATTGGCGGCCCATCCAGCCTTTCAGGTATGCACGGTCACCGGTCATGGCTCCGCTGGCCGGTTGCTGGGGGAGTTCTCGCCCAACCTTCCGGAGTCGATAGCCTCGCTGCAGATTCAGGATACCGATCCAAAGATCTTGGCCGGCCACGATCTGGTGGTTCTGGCACTGCCTCACGGGGCTTCGGGTCCCTTGGCAGAGCAGCTGGATCCGCAATCGCTGATGGTCGACCTGGGTGCTGATCACCGGCTGGAGGATCCTGGCGACTGGCAAGACTACTACGGCGGGCCTTTCTCAAGCCCGTGGACCTACGGGATGCCTGAGCTGCTCAATCCGGGTGGCGGTCGCCAGCGTCAGCTGCTTGGACAGACTCGGCGGATCGCTGGTCCTGGCTGCAATGTCACGGCAGTCACTCTGGCCTTCCAACCTGCTTTAGCCGCCGGACTGGTGCAGACCGATGATCTGGTTGCTGACCTGGCGGTCGGCTACTCGGGCGCCGGACGCTCAGGCGGCAGAATGGATCTGCTGGCAGCCCAGGCCATCAATTCAGCCCATCCCTACTCGGTCGGAGGCACCCACCGGCATATCCCTGAGATTCTGCAAAATCTGCGTAAGGCCGCAGCTGCGAACCCGAGCATAGGGGGTCTTGGGAAACAACCCATCCGCATGGGGCTGACCCCTATACTGGTCCCCATGTCGAGGGGGATTCTGGCAGTGGTCTCAGCCAAGCTGAGCACGCGTGGACGGAGCATGGGGGTGTCTGATGTTCGCGAAATCTGGAAAGAGGTCTATGCCGGGGAGCAGTTTGTCGATCTGCTCCCCGAGGGCAGGCTTCCCTCCACGGCCGATGTGTACGGCTCCAACCGGGCCCAGGTCCAGGTAGCTGTGGACCAGCGCGCTGACCGCCTCTACGCTTTTGCAGCCATCGACAACCTGACCCGGGGCACCGCAGGCCAGGCACTTCAGGCCGTAAATCTGGCCTTGGGCCTACCTGAGGAGACCGGACTGACAACTATAGGAGTGGCACCATGAGCATCACCTACCCTGCAGGCTTCCGGACCGGCACCGCCATCGCCCACCGTCCGGGAGGCTCACAGCGCCGCAATCTGGCCCTGGTCGTCAACAGCGGACCCATGGACACGGCTGTGGGGGTCTTCACGCCCAACCGTTTCCGGGCCGCTCCGGTTATCTGGACCAGCAGGATCCTTGAAGAAGGCCGTGCCGGAGCCGTGGTCATCAACTCTGGTAATGCCAACGCCTGTACTGGTCCTGAGGGCCTGGACCAGGCCAGAGCCATGGCGGAGCGGACAGGAGAGATACTGGGCCTGCCGGCCAATCGGGTCGCTGTCTGCTCCACCGGGATTATCGGTCATCTGCTTCATCTGGATTCCATATTGACTGGCATTGACCAAGCTGCCCAGGGGATGTCGGCCAGTCAGGAGGCTGGTGAAGAGGCCGCCAAGGCCATATTGACCACCGACACCTGCACCAAGACAGTGGCCGTCGACGGGTCTGGCTGGCGGCTGGGGGGCATGGTCAAGGGTTCCGGGATGATCGCCCCGCAGCTGGCCACCATGATCTGTGTAATCACCACTGACGCCATTCTGGAGCCGGAACAGGCACGTCAAGCCCTATCCGAGGCTTGCCGGCTCAGCTTCAACCGAATCGACGTGGACGGGTGTATGTCTACCAACGACACCGTCCTGCTGATGGCCTCCGGGGCCTCTGGTGTACGGCCTGACTCCGAGCAGTTCCAGGAAAAGCTCGGTCAGGCATGCACGGATCTAGCTCATCGGATCGTGGCCGACGGCGAGGGCAGCAGGCATCGGATCCGCATCCGTGTGGACGGTGCCGAGAGCGAGAATGCAGCCCTTGCCTGCGCCCGGGCGGTCTCCGGCTCCACGCTGCTCAAATGCGCTGTGGCCGGGGAAGACCCTAACTGGGGTCGAGTGGTGTCTTCCCTGGGTACTGTGCCTGTTTCTACGGCGGCCTATGATCCAGCCCATGTGGATGTCAGTTTCAACGGCATCAAGGTCTGCCAGGGAGGCCGTCCCGGACAGGACCCGGAGCTGGTCGACCTGCATGTGCCCGAGGTCCACATTGATATTGACCTTGGTCAGGGCGACAGCCGGGCCACGGTATGGACCGATGACCTGACCCACGAATACGTGACCATCAATGCCGACTACCACACCTGACAGAAAGCCCGATCTGACGCGGTGCCAAGAACTGCAGCAATCGGAAGATGGTCATAAGGAAGGGGAAGAGGATGGCGGATGACGAGCAGGATGCCGAAGCTGAAAAGGCCTTGGACGACGCCCGCAAGGCCCAGGTGCTCATCGAGGCCCTGCCCTGGCTGGAGGAGTTCGCCGGCCAGCGAATCGTAGTCAAATACGGCGGCCATGCCATGGTGGACGACCATCTGCGCCAGTGCTTCGCCCAGGATATGGTCTTCCTGAGGCAGGTGGGCATGCATCCGGTGGTGGTGCACGGTGGCGGTCCGCAGATATCCCACATGCTTCAGGCCCTGGGGATTCCATCAGTCTTTCGTGGCGGCCTGCGGGTAACCACTCCGGAAACCATGAAGGTGGTTCGCATGGTGCTGACCGGACAGGTAGGCAGGGATCTGGTCGGTGCCATCAATGCTCATGGTCCCATGGCTGTCGGCCTGTCAGGGGAGGATGCCGGCCTGTTCAGTGCGGCCCGCCGTACTGGCATAGTGGACGGCCAACCGGTTGATTTAGGCCTGGTAGGCGAGGTCGTGGGCGTGGATGCCTCGGCCGTTGAGGACCTGATTGATGCCGGGCGGATCCCTGTTGTCTCCTCCGTGGCTCCGGATGAGCAGAATCCCACCCAAGTGCTTAACGTGAATGCCGACGCGGCCGCATCTGCTCTGGCGGTAGCTCTGGGGGCCCGGAAACTGGTCATTCTTACCGATGTGGAGGGACTGTACGCCAACTGGCCCCAGGCCGACTCCCTGGTCTCCAGCATCGGCGTGGAGCGGCTTGAGGATATGTTGGAGGACATGCATGAGGGGATGCGCCCCAAGATGGAGGCCTGTCTGCAGGCCGTGCGCTCCGGAGTGGGCGAGGCACACGTCATAGACGGACGGCGACCGCATTCCATGCTCAACGAGATATTCACCCGCAACGGCATCGGCACGGTGGTCGTGCCGGGCCGGGACATGATCATGAGGAGGAGCCATGATGAAGGCTGATGCGCCCACTGCCGAAACTGCTGAGCCAATGAGGACTCCTCAGGGGCCGCAGAGCAGTCAATGGGCAGACCGCTATGACCGCGTCCACATGCAGGTCTTCGGACGCCCGGGCAGGGTCATGGACCATGGCCAAGGCGCCTGGATCTGGGATTTGGATGGCAACCGCTATCTGGACATGATGGCCGGAATCGCGGTCAACGCCCTGGGTTACGCCCATCCTGCCTGGAACAAGGCCCTGGCTGAGCAGGCCGGAAAGATGGCCCATATCAGCAACTTCTTCGCCTCCAAGCCTCAGATCGAGCTGGCCGAACGGCTGCTGGACCTGGCTCAGGCCCCGGAGGGATCCCGCGTCTTCTTCGCCAACTCGGGAACCGAAGCCAATGAGGCGGCCATCAAGCTTGCCCGGCTGCATGGTGCTCGCATGGGCGGTCACCCTGGCCGGATCCTGGCTCTGACCCATAGTTTCCACGGCCGTAGCATGGGCTCCTTGAGCCTGACATGGAAGCCGGCCATCCGTGAGCCCTTCCAACCCCTGGTCCCGGGTATGGGCTTCCTGCCGGCAGAAGACGGCGATGCTATAGAGGAGGCCTTTGCACAGGCGGAGACCTCAGGAGAGCCGGTGGCCGCCGTCATCCTGGAGCTCATCCAGGGAGAGGCCGGGGTGCTACCGCTGAATCCTGACTACGTTCGGCAGGTGCGTGAGCTCTGTAGCCGGCATGGGGCCCTGATGATTTTGGACGAAGTGCAGACCGGCATGGGCAGGACCGGTCACTGGTTTGCCTTTCAGGACCAGAGCCTGTCCGGGGGAGCCTGTCCTGATGTGCTCACCTTCGCCAAGGGGGTCGCAGGCGGATTCCCCATGGGCGGGATGATCACCTTCGGTCCTGGGCCATCAGGTCTGCTGACCCCTGGCATGCACGGATCCACCTTTGGAGGCAATCCTCTGGGATCGGCCCTGGCACTGACCACCTTGGAGACCATCCAGCGGGAGGGCCTGCTGGAACGGGCACGGCAGATGGGGGAGAGGCTACGCGCTGGCCTTACCGATTGCGGGAATCCCCTTTATAACCAGGTCAGAGGCAGGGGGCTGCTGGATGCGGTCCAGCTGAGTGCTCCCTGTGCCGGGGATCTGGCTTCCTGGGCTTTGGGCCATGGGCTGATCGTCAATGCAGTGGCCCCTGATGCACTGCGTCTGGCTCCGCCTTTGATCATTCAAGCCGACCAGATCGACCTGGCCGTGGATATCCTGTCTAAGGCTCCGGTCAGTCTCGGGAAGGGCTTGCGGCAGGATGGTCAGTGAAATCAGCCATCAATGACGTGCGTAGTCATAGCGATAGGGAGGCAGAGATGAACAAGGGTTTGCGGCACATGCTGCGTGACGACGACCTCAACCACGAGGAGCAGCTGGAGGTGCTTCGGCTGGGCATGGCCTTCAGGACCAATCCCTATTTGTCCCAGCCTTACCATGGACCTCAGGCCGTGGCGATCATTTTCGACAAGCCCAGCACTCGCACCAGAACCAGCTTCTGCGTAGGCGTGGCCCAGCTGGGCGGCTATCCCATGGTCATTGACAGCTCTGGCTCACAGCTTGGCCGTGGCGAGCCCGTGGCGGACACCGCCAACGTGCTGACACGGATGACATCCACCATCGTCTGGCGCACCTTCGGCCAGGATCGGGTGGAGACCATGGCTGCCCATTCCACCGTGCCCGTCATCAACGCGCTGACCGATTCCTTCCATCCCTGCCAGGTTTTGGCCGACTTCCTAACCCTGGCACAGCATCGGGGTGGGGTCGACGCCCTGGCTGGCATGACCATCGCCTATCTGGGAGACGCAGCCAACAACATGGCCAACTCCTATCTGCTGGGCGGGGCAGTAGCCGGTATGAACGTGCGGATTGCCGGTCCCCACGGCTTTCTGCCCGATCCGAGCCTGGTGGAACAGGCGCAGACTTTGGCCGCTGAAAACGGCGGATCCATTCTGGTCACTACGGATCCTGTTCAGGCTGTGGAGGACGCCGACTGCGTCTTCACCGACACCTGGGTCTCCATGGGCGAGGAGGACCAGTACGCCATTCGCTCCCATCCCTTCCAGCCCTATCAGGTCAATGCCGCACTTATGGCCCATGCCCGTCCGGATGCCCTCTTCCAGCACTGCCTGCCCGCCTACAGGGGCCGGGAGGTTACGGCCGAGGTTATCGACGGCCCACAGTCCGTAGTCTGGGACGAGGCTGAAAACCGGCTGCACGCCCAGAAGGCCCTGATGACCTGGCTGGTGGCCCGTTCCTGGGGTGATGAATCCCTTTTGCAAGGGGTGTGCTGATGCGTCCGACGACCAAGGTGGCCCGGCTGGATGCCATCCGCCAGGCCCTGAACCGGCATCGGGTCAATTCCCAGCAGCAGCTGTCGGCCTTGCTGGCAGAGCAGGGCATCGAAGTGACCCAGGCCACCCTGAGCCGGGATCTGGACGACCTGCATGCCACCAAGCTCCGGTATGCAGACGGGAGCATGGCCTACTGGATTCCCGCCACCACCGATCAGCAGGCCATGGAGGCCGCTGCCGCCGAGGGGCCTGAGGTCGAAGGGGAGAACAAGACCGATGCTTACCTGGCCAAGATTCTGACCGGGCTGATCACCTCAGTGGCCAGGGCCCGCAACCTGCTGGTGGTCAGAACCCCGGCCGGCGCCGCCCAGTATGCAGCTTCCGCACTGGACCGCCAGCCCATCAATGGAATCCTAGGCACCATAGCTGGGGACGACACGATTCTGATCATCGCTGCAGACGATGAATCGGCTTCATCCCGGGCCGACTGGCTGATGACCATCGTCTCCGGCCAGGAGGATGCCAAGGCCCGATGATCACTGAAAGTACGAACTGAATATCTAAAAGTGTGAAATTAGAAGGAAAGAGGATCGCCATGACCGAAAACAATCGCATCGTGCTGGCCTACTCGGGCGGCCTGGACACCTCGGTGTCCATTCCCTACCTCAAGGAGCGCACTGGCAAGGATGTGGTGGCCGTCTCCCTGGATGTGGGGCAGGGCGGGGAGCGTCTGCAGACCATCCGCCAGCGTGCCTTGGACTGCGGGGCAGTCGAGTCCGTCGTGGTGGATGCCCGGGACGAGTTCGCCAGGGACTACTGCATGCTGGCGCTCAAGGCCAATGCCATGTACGAGGGCGTCTACCCGCTGGTATCAGCCATCTCAAGGCCGCTGATCACCAAGCATCTGGTTCAGGCGGCCCACCAGTACGGTGCCGACACCATAGCCCACGGTTGCACCGGCAAGGGCAACGACCAGGTCCGTTTCGAGGTCTCCATCATGTCCATCGACCCTTCGCTGAAGGCCATCAGCCCAATCCGAGACCTGGGACTGATGCGGGATGTGGAGATCGCCTACGCCAAGGAGCACCATCTGCCCATCGAGCAGACCGAGGAGAGCCCCTATTCCATCGACCAAAATGTCTGGGGGCGGGCCATCGAGACCGGTTACCTGGAGGATCCCTGGAATGGGCCCACCAAGGATGTCTACTCCTACACCGACGATCCTGCCTTCCCGCCGGTCGAGGATGAGGTGACCATCGACTTCGAGCAGGGCATCCCCGTGCGCATCGACGGCAGGGCCGTCACCCCTCTGGAGGCCATCGAAGAGATGAACCGGCGCGCCGGAGCCCAGGGGATCGGACGCGTGGATCTGATCGAGGACAGGTTGGTGGGCATCAAGTCCCGCGAGCTCTATGAGGCTCCTGGCGCCGTGGCCCTGATCACCGCCCACCAGGAGCTGGAGAACTGCTGTCTGGAGCGCGAACAGCACCGGATCAAGCGCGACATCGACAAGCGCTGGGGCGAGCTGGTCTACGATGCCCAGTGGTATTCGCCGGCCGTCCGCTCGCTGAACGCCTTCATCGAGGAGACCCAGCGCTATGTCTCCGGCCGCATCCGCATGGTCATGCACGGGGGACGGGCCGTGGTCACTGGTCGGCACTCCGACAGCTCCCTCTACGACTACAGCCTGGCCACCTACGAGTCCGGCGACAGCTTCGACCAGAACGCCTCCAACGGGTTCATCGCCATCTATGGCCTGGCCGACAAGGTGGCCGCCGCCCGTGATATGCGCTTCGGCAACGGCATCGCGCAGGACGGACAAGAGCAGTGAGCACCGGCGACAAGCCCATGGCTCTCTGGGGCGGGCGCTTCAGCGGAGGTCCCTCACCGGCGCTGGTCGAGCTGAGCCGGTCCACCCAGTTTGATTGGCGACTGGCCGATGACGACCTGGCCGGTTCCCGGGCTCACGCTCGGGCTCTCAACCGTGTTGGGTTGCTGGATGATGACGAACTGGCACGCATGGATAAGGCCCTGGATGAGCTCCAGGACCAGGTGGATTCCGGCGCCTTCGCCCCTGAACCTGGCGATGAGGATGAGGCCACAGCATTGGAGCGGGGCCTGATTGACATAGCGGGGGATCAGCTGGGCGGCAAGCTGCGGGCCGGGCGCTCGCGCAACGATCAGATCGCCACCCTTATTCGGATCTGGCTGCGCCGTCACGCCCGGGTGCTGGCCAAGAATCTGCTGCGCACGGCACAGGCTCTAATGGATCAGGCCCGTGCGGCGGGAACTACGGTCATGCCTGGCCGCACACACATGCAGCACGCTCAGCCTGTCCTGCTGTCCCACCAGCTCATGGCCCATGTCTGGCCTCTTATCCGTGACCTGGAACGCCTGAGGGACTGGGACCAGCGTGCCGATGCCAGTCCATATGGATCCGGCGCGCTCGCCGGCACCACCCTGGGTCTGGACCCACTACCAGTGGCACGGGATTTGGGCTTTAGCCGGGTCTGTGCCAACTCCATCGATGGGACTGCAGCAAGGGATGTGGTGGCCGAGTTCGCCTTTGTCGCTGCCATGATCGGCGTGGATCTGTCCCGGCTGGCCGAGGAGATCATCATCTGGAACACCCAGGAGTTCGCCTTTGTCCGCCTGGACGACGGCTACTCGACCGGGTCCTCCATCATGCCTCAAAAGAAGAATCCGGACGTGGCTGAGCTGGCTCGCGGCAAGGCCGGTCGGCTGGTCGGGGATTTGGCTGGTCTGCTGACCACTCTCAAGGGGCTGCCGACAGCTTATGCGCGCGACCTGCAGGAGGACAAGGAGGCGGTCTTCGACCAGGTGGACACTTTGGAAGTCCTGCTGCCCGCCTTTGCCGGCATGGTCGCCACTTTGACCTTCAACAAGGATCGCCTGGAGGAGCAAGCCCCCACAGGATTTGCTCTGGCCACCGACTTGGCCGAGTGGCTGGTCAGACAGGGGGTGCCCTTCCGGCATGCCCACGAACTCTCCGGGGCCTGCGTCAAGCTGGCCGAGGGTCGTGGTTGCGAGCTGGCTGACTTGGATGATGACGATTTCGTCAGGGTCTTCGCTGACTGGGTACCTGCCGATCAAGCCCCGAAGGTCCGTTCAGTCCTGACCGCCGGGGGAGCCGTGCGTGCTCGCCAGGGCCAGGGGGGCACTGCGCCGGAGAGGGTAAAGGAGCAGATGGACCAGGCTGCACATACGTTGGAGGAGCTGAAGACCTTCGCTGACTCGCAGTCTGATGGGCCTGCCTACCGTCCGCCCAGGTGAGTTTTCTGGTTTCCGCCAGGCCGGTGTTCGCGTTAAAATTCCGAACGGCAATTCCCCAAGAGGGACGGCAAACGGCGAAAGGCGGCGGACATGAATCCGGTGGCACTGGTCCAGGCTTGGTGGGCCAAGGAGCACATCACTCTGGCAAAAGAGCCGCCTGGCTCACGCTGCGGGCTGTGTTCGCCTCCGGACCAAGGCCGTGACCTGGAGCCGCTGACCATGCTGGTGGTGGGCGACTCCATGGCGGTCGGCTGCGGGGTAAAGGACCAGAGTCAGGGCTTCGTCCCTGACATAGCCGCATGCCTGGCCACTCGGCTGGG
Source organism: Bifidobacterium polysaccharolyticum (assembly GCF_016101585.1). Classification (GTDB taxonomy): domain Bacteria; phylum Actinomycetota; class Actinomycetes; order Actinomycetales; family Bifidobacteriaceae; genus Bombiscardovia; species Bombiscardovia polysaccharolytica. The sequence goes on along the minus strand of NZ_JACFQG010000004.1, from coordinate 6,883 downwards.
GCGTCCGGTCTCCTGGTCGACCCAGGGTCGGCTGGGGGCCACCATCCGCAGGGTCCGCTACCGGTTTCTTCCTGCCTTGCAGGACCATTCTGATCTGCTCGTCCTGTGTGCAGGTTCCAACGACATCATGGCCAACCGCACCGATGAGCAGTGGCGGGATGACCTGGCAGCCAGCATCGAGCTGGCTAAAAATAAGGGCCGCCAGGTGCTGGTCCTCAGCTCCGGTCAGCTCTATCGGGATCCTGCCCTGGGCCGGGCGCTCAGGGCCGAGGTGGAGCGTCGGATAGCCCGCCAGACGCAGACCAGCCGTCAGGTCTGTCAAGAGGCTTCGGTGCCCTTCGTGGATGCTACCCGCGACGATGTCGGCACTGACCGACCCGACTTCTGGGGCATCGATCACTTCCATCCGGGGATAGAAGGTTACCGGCGCATGGCTGCCTGTGTGGTCGACCATATTCCCCAAGACTTAATTGATCAGTTGTCCGTGAATGCGCATTCCTGATTTGAATGCAACGATTGCTCTGAGAAGTTCCCGCTGGTCGTTCTGCCTTAGCGAGACGGTTAGCGGTCAATAGTCAATCAACAGCGGCTGATTGGCAATGAATAATCAGTCCGGCTTGGTCAGGCCTTGTTTGCGGCGGTCTGCGGGTCTGCCGTGTCGGTATCTGTTGCAAGAATAGTAGGGTTTAGCATACATTCATCAAATATTCGATAGGGAGTAGCCTCTCATGTCGCAGGTCACCGATTTCAGGCAGGCGGGTTTCGACTCGCTTTTCGACGAACTCAAGTGGCGCGGTCTCATTGCCCAGTGCACGGACGAGTCCGAGCTCAGGAAGGTGCTGGCCGACCCCTCGGTGACCTATTATTGCGGATTTGACCCTACTGCCCCCTCACTGCACGTGGGCAATCTGGTCCAGCTGCTCAACATGCGCCATCTGCAGGCGGCCGGTCTGCATCCCATCGCCGTTGTGGGCGGGGCCACCGGGCTGATTGGTGACCCTCGTCAGTCGGGGGAGCGCACCCTGAATCCCAAGCAGACCGTGGCCGAGTGGACCGAGCGCCTTCGTGGCCAAATCGGTCGTTTCCTGGATACCGAGGGGGACAACCCCGTCCGGTTCGTCAACAACTACGAGTGGACCGGGTCCATGAGCACCATCGACTTCCTGCGCGATGTGGGCAAGAACTTCCGCATGGGCACCATGCTGGCCAAGGACACGGTGGCCCGCCGTCTGGACTCCGACGAAGGCATCTCCTTTACCGAGTTCAGTTACCAGGTGCTTCAGGGCAACGATTTCCTGGAGCTCTTCGATCGCTACGGATGCAGTCTGCAGCTGGGCGGCAGCGACCAGTGGGGGAACCTGACCAGCGGCCTGGACCTGATTCGCAAGGTGCGCAATGCCTCTGTCAACGTCATGACCAGCCCGTTGATCACCGACTCCCAGGGCAAAAAGTTCGGCAAGTCGGAGGGCAATGCAGTCTGGCTGGATCCCACCATGTTCAGCCCCTACCGCTTCTACCAGTTCTGGTTCAACCAGCCTGACGACCAGGTGGTCAAGCTGCTGAAGACCTTCACCTTCCTGCCCAAGGCCGAGATTGAGCGTCTGGAGGAGAAGACCGCCCAGGATCCGGGCGCTCGCGAGGCCCAGAAGGTCCTGGCCTGGCAGGTGACCTCCTATGTGCACGGCGAGCATGCCGCTCAGGGGGCCATTGATGCCTCTGGTGCCCTCTTCGGTCGTGGCAAGACCCTGGAGGAGCTGGACGAGGATGTGCTGGATTCTGCTCTGGACGGGCTCAAGGTCGATGATGGTCAAGGCGGGCGTGCTCTGCCCGCAGCCAGCGAGGGCCAGCGTCTGGTGGAGGCCGGGGTTGCGGCCGGACTCTTCCGTTCAGTCTCCGAGGCTCGTAAGACTGTGGCATCGGGTGGCTTCTATCTGAATAACCAGCGGGTCGAGGATCCGGATCAGGTATTGGGGAACAAAGACTTTCTGCATGGGCGCTTCGCCCTGGTTCGCAGAGGAAAGAAGGCCCTGGGCGCGCTTGAGCGTCGGGCCGGCAAGTAGGAACGTAGGAATTAAGGACACTGATGGCAGAAGAACACAATCATTCCCGTGGCGATCGCGGACGGGGCCGGGGCGGTTCGCGCCCGGGCGGCCGTCGCTCTTCGGGCTTCCACAAGGGCGGTTCGCATTCGGGTGGATACCGCTCCGGAGGCTATCGTTCGGGAGGTCACCGTTCCGGCAACTTCCACAACCATGACGGCGAGGGCGGCGAAGAGCGTCGTTCCGAGAACAGGAATGGCCAAAGGCCCTTCCGCGGACGCGGACACGACCGGTTCGACCGCGACAATCGCGGATACAGACATGACCGTCAGGATGGTCACGGCGGCTTCCGCAGGGATTCCGACCGTGACCGCCACGGCCGTCGGCAGGATGGCGACCGTCCACGTCGCGACTTCCATGCCAACGGGAATGGCGGATATGGGCATCGTGATCGTGACAACGATCGCGGTCGGTCGGGGTATGGCGGCGATCGTCGTTCCGGGCGCGGCTACCAGCGGCATGACCGTGACCGTGATCGTAGCCAGGGCTTCCACGGGGACCACCGTCGGGATGACGACCGGAGGTTTGATCGTCGGCAGGATGAGCGGTCCGGTGGGGATCGCCCCTGGAACAACCGCTCCCGTGATGACCGTCCACGTCATGACCGTTCACATGGGGATCGTCCCTACGGCAACCGCTCCTATGGCGACCGCTCCCGTGATGACCGTCGTCAAGGCGGCTATCGGGGCGACCGTTCCCGTGGCGACAGGTATCAGGGCCAGCATGGCCGTGATGACCGTCGTCGTAACGATCATCGCCATGACGACCGCCGCGGGTCCTATCAGCGTGACCGCCAGAATGGCTATGACCGTGCTCGCCGCAACTCAGACGGGACCATCTCCTACCCCTCGCAGAACCCCTATACGGACCGTCGGCCCGGCGAGCCCAAGATGCCCAAGGGGCTGGAATGGTCCATGCTCTCCAAGGATGACCGCCTGCGCCTGCGTGGACTGAGTAAGGAGCACGCGGAGAACATCGGTCTGCACATCCTGGCCGCCTACGCGCTGGAGGAGACCGATCCCCAGGGGGCCCTGGCACATGCCAAATGGGCTGCACGACAGGCTTCCAGGATTGATCTTGCCCGGGAGACCCTGGCCTTGGTCGCCTACCGTCAAGGCGACTACAAGCTGGCCTTGAAGGAGTTCCGTACCGCACACCGTATGAACGGCTACTCTGATTACCTGCCCTTCATCGCAGACTGCGAACGTGGTTTGGGCAATCCCCGCAAGGCCATTGAGGAGGCTACCTCCGAGGAGGGCAGCCAGCTGCAGGGCGAGTCCAAGGCGGAGATGTTCCTGGTTTATGCCGGAGCGCTGGGTGATCTGGGCTTGTGGGACAAGGCTATCGAGACCGTTCAGGCCCTGGTCAAGGCCCGCGGGCTCAGCGGCGACTACCGGATGCGTGCCGTGCAGGCAGAGCAGAACTTCCTTGAACAGGCTGGTCGCAGCCAGGAGGCTCTGGAGTTGGAACCCCTGCTGGATCGACTGGAAGCGGAGTATGCCGACGAGGATGAGGACGAGGATGGCCAGAAGGACGTGCAAACCGAGGAGATCCTGATCGACTACGACCTGGAGCACCTGGATCCGGCCATGATGGAGGATCTCTCCATTGACCCGGATGGCGGTGAGAACGACTCGGATGAGGATGAGAATGAAGATGCCGAGTCTGATGCCACTGATGCGTCTGATCAGGGTGCTGATGACAGTAAGGGTGAGGAATTTCCCGAATCGGTAGCTTCGAACGATTCAGCGGACTCAACTGACACAGGTGATCCAATTGATTCGACTGAATCATCTAATTCAGCTGATACATCCGATAAAGTTGATTCAACTGGTTCGTCTGACTTAGCCTGTTCAGCCGAAATGCCGGAATCCGAAATCCAGAAATCGTCAGATGACGTGGAGCAAATCGGGGGAGAGCCTTCTCATCTTGATGCAGAAACTTCGGACGAAGGTTCTCAAAGCGACCAGAACGGTAGCGAAGCTGACACAACTGTTACTGGCGAAGCTGCTGATGGCGGTGACGCGACTGTTCAGGATGCAGGATCCGATGCAGACACTATCGATGATCAAAATGAGCAGGTCAGGGATGAGCAGGTCAAGGAGCCCGGTACATCTGATGAAGACAGGGCTGAATAGTGACCGTCTTTCTCAAAGGGACTGATGACGCTCCGGCAAAAACCTACCGTCTGGCTCTACTGGACTTGGACGGGGTGGTCTACCGGGGCGCTGACCCTGTAGAGTATGCGGCCGAGGGCATTGACCGTGCTCAGATGCTTGGCATGCGCATGGCTTACACCACCAACAATGCATCCCGGTTCCCGCATGTGGTGGCTGATCAACTGCGCGGTTTCGGTTTGACCTTGGACGATGGCCAGGTCATCACCTCTGCCGTCGTTGCGGCACGAATGCTGCGCCGACACCTGCAGGATGGCGCCAGGGTACTGGTCATTGGATCCGATCATCTACGAGATCAGATCCGCCTCAATGGGATGGTGCCTGTATACAAGGCTGCAGATCAGCCAGAGGCCGTCATCCAGGCTTGGTATCCCGAGTTGAGTTGGCAGGACCTGGCCCGGGCTGCCTTTGCCATAGAAAACGGTGCACGTTACTTCACTACCAACAAGGATCAGACCCTGCCCCGCGAAGGTGGTATGGCACCAGGCAATGGAGCCATGCTCCAACCGGTGATTCTGGCTACTGGCAAGCAGCCGGAGGACTCGGCCGGCAAGCCGGAATCGGCCATGTACGACGAGGCTCGACAGCTGTTGGCCGATAGCCAGGAGAAGAACTTGGACGTTGACCAATGCCTGCCTGTAGGTGATCGTCTGGACACCGACATCGAGGCAGCTAACAGGGGCGGGTACGACTCCATGGTCGTCCTGACAGGCGTGGCCCGAACCCCCGCCATTCTGACTGCACCTGCCAAGTTGCGGCCGACCTATTTGGCTGAAGACCTGCGTGGTCTGACTATGCCACAACCCCAGCCCAGTAAGGAGGCAGACCAGACCTGGCACTGCGGCGGTCAAACAGCAAAAGTAGATGATAACGGGCATGTCACCTTGCGCGCTCTTGAGGGTGGCGGCGATCCCCTATCTGATCTGGATGCTGTTCGAGCCTGCGCCTGTGCACTATGGGAGTACCAGGATTGCGGCGGGGACATGGACTCGCTGGATCTGCCCGCCTTCATTGTAGGGGCATAGCGGCCATGTCGGAAGAGGTCAAGTCTGGACAGCTTGGAGCGAGTGGATCATCCCAGGAATCAAATCACTACGTGCTACATGAGCAGTCCGGCCAGACTGAGCAGCCTGTAGAGCATGAGCCTTCTAGACGGTCCTCACAGGCAGATGATGAGGATACGACTGGGTCAGCACCTGAAGAGCCCATGGATAAGCAAGCCATGGCCCCTCTTTTGGAGCGTTTTCCTGATTTGGTTCAATTGGACAATCTGGACGATGCCCAACAGGTTGAGCTGCTCGGCAAGGTGCTGACGGGGCTCCAGCAGGACCTAAACCGGGAGGGCAAGTGAACGATGAGGACATGGTCGTCAGCGCTTGGGCCGGTGTGCGAAGAACCGTGGCTCTCACCCGCGACCGGCTTGACCGCATCCTGCCTGCACAGGGGCTGACGGATTCACGAGCCAGAGCCCAGGCGCTGATTCGTCAGGACCGGGTTATGGTCAACGATCATCTGGTATCAAAACCTGCTCAGAGCGTCCAGCCAGGCGATGTGATTCTTCTGGACCCGGGCGATGACTATGCCTCACGGGGAGCGTTGAAGCTGGAGGGCGCCCTGACGGCTTTTGCTGCGCAGGGGATGCGTGGTCCGCGTGACAGGCTCTGCCTCGATATCGGGGCATCTACGGGCGGTTTCACCGATGTTCTGCTCAGGCATGGCGCACGGCGAGTTATCGCCCTTGATGTGGGCCACGGACAGCTGCTGAAAAGGATTGCCGCTGATCCTAAGGTGATCGACATGAGTGGTGTCAACATACGCGAAGTCCGGACGGGGGACCTGCCTTATCGTCCGGACTATGTGGTCTCGGATGTGTCTTTTATCTCGCTGACTTATGTCATTCCAGTCCTGCCTGCCTTGCTGGCGCCTGTTGCTAACTGCCTGCTGCTGGTCAAGCCCCAGTTTGAGGTCGGACGTAGCCTGCTGGGTCATCATGGCATTGTGACGGACGAGGACAGCAGGCAAGAGGGTTTGGAGCGGGTCTTGGCCTGTGCGCGCGAGCATGGATTTGCTGTCCGAGCTACCATGCCATCGCCCATAACCGGAGCCCACGGCAACGTTGAATATTTGCTCTGGTTGTCTTGGTCACAGTCGGCCTGAATCCTGTGGTTCACTCTTCCCGCGCGACACTCCAGACTGGACAGAATCCACAGTTGCGGTAGTATAAATGAGTTGTCAAAAACGAGTTCCTCGTCAAGATGACATGCGCCAGTAGCCCAACGGATTAGAGCAGCTGACTACGGATCAGCAGGTTGCAGGTTCGAATCCTGTCTGGCGCACGAGCTGGTAATGGTTCTAAGGCTGATGGCCTTGGAGCCATTTTTGCTTTTAAAGACAAGCACATCGTATATGCAATGTCCGGGCTATAGGAACTAAACGTGTTGTTTATGTTGGGGGTTTGGCCTTGTGGCTGTAAGCGTGTTGGGTGGTTGTTAATAGGTCGGGTTGTTAATAGGGGTCTTGCTGGGGTGCCCGTTCCTGTTCGATTGGGGAATGAGAACCAGATCGAAGAGGGCCAGGCATTGCCCCATATGCCATGGGCGGATGCGC
>NZ_JACFQG010000003.1:1825-340018 GCF_016101585.1 Bifidobacterium polysaccharolyticum | reverse complement strand
ACAGGACGTCTACAACTCCTTCCAAAAGAACATGGACACCATCGGAGTCAACCTCAACAACAACAAATAAACAAATAAACAGAATGGAGAAAGAACCCGAGAACGGAAAAGAGGATAAGAAGATGGATCACGAGGACAGACCTGGACATAGATGGATCCTCTTGGCAGTGACGATAGGTGCTATGGTGGCCGCCCTGGCCATTGTAGGAGCGGCCTTGATTCCGAGTGGGCCGGCCGCAGGTTCCATTCGCCTCCCCTTTTCGCGAGGTGCCAAGACGGCTGATACGGAAACCCTCCACACCTGGTGGCAGGATAATGCCGAAAAGCAGGCGGACGCCCCCGTCAAGGACCAGGCCGTCCGCCAGTCCCCCTTCTACTCCATGAAGGTGGCCCCGGCAAAAACCCCCGCAAATAAGTTCGATTCCTTCACTTACCTCAGCCTGCCTCGATCAGGCAACTCCAAAATCGGCTACACAGAGGAAGACGGTGCCGAGTTCGCCGCCAACAACGACATGAGCATGTCCTGGTCAACCTTCGAGTATGCAGCCGATGCCTTGATCGAGGTAAGTCTGGACACTGGCCAGACCATCAATTCTGCCGACCAGGTGACCATCCGACCAACAGGCTTGGGCTTCGACAAAAAGCTGGTGGACGATCATACGGTACGGATCACTGTTCCTTACGCCCGGACCGGTTACCGGTTCTCGGTGGAATTCCAGCCCCAGCAGGTGACCGTCTACAACGACAACACGGCAGGATCCGGCCACCTGACCATGAGCCCGGCCGGCGGGGCCAGCCGCGTGGAGACCGAACCCCGCAACGCCATGATGGTCTTCGCCCAACCCAAGATGGACACAAGCAGGGAAGACGGCCTGGTTCCGGACAAGGAAGCCGAGAACGTCTACTTACCCAAGCCAGGCAAACTGACCAGAGAGGAGCTTGAGAGCCTGCCCGATCATGTGGACACCCTTTACTTCGCGCCGGGCACTTATTACATGGGCGGCCAATACCGCAGCGAACTTGCAAACGTCCGATGGATATACCTGGCCCCCGGAGCCTATGTCAAAGGGGCTTTCAAATTCCTGTCAACCAGTGATACTGACTTCAGAATCACCGGTTACGGGGTACTGTCCGGTGAGCAATACGTCTACGAGGCCGACACCACGGATGGTTACAAGCACCTTGCTGCAGGCAAGGGGAACTGTTGGAGCAGCTGCGTGAAGATGCTTCAGTTCCAATCGCCCCAATCCGGCCCCAAACAGACCCTGCTCATGCGGGGAATCACCGTGGCGACACCCCCATACCACAGTTTCGTCATGTATGGCAATGAAGACGGGGATTTCCAGATGGAGGTGAACAACTACCAGCAGGTCGGCGGTTGGTATTGGCAAACGGACGGGCTCGAACTCTATAAGGGCAGCAGTCTGCGCAACTCCTTCCTCCATTCCAATGATGATGTTATCAAGCTCTATCACTCCGATGTCAGCGTCGACAACAATGTCATCTGGAAGGTGGAGAACGGACCGGTCTTCCAGTGGGGGTGGGGACCCCGGACGATAAGCAGAATCCAGGTGAGCAATACCGATGTCATCCACAACAGGATGTGGTGGCGGTGGACCAAGAACCATTGTATTTTCAACTCTTCTCCTTCCATCATTGACGTGGATTCGACAGCTACGGCTGACACCACGCAGGAAATGACGGATGTCAGTTTCGTCAACACGAACGTGGAAGGCATGGTCAACTGCGTCATCCGGATTTACGCTCTGGAAGGGATGAAGCGGGTCACAATCGACGGGCTGCATGTGGAATCATGGAATAAGATGAGCCCTGAAGGTCATATGAACAACTTCACAGCCTTCACAGACCCATCAGGCAGGCCAGTCACCATAGGAAACCAGGTAAGGGACCATGAAGGCCTCCTGATAAAAGATTACACCGTGGGAGGGGTCACAATCCTCAAGTCCAAAGGGAACTGGGCATCGAACAAGCTGGGCCGTCTGGACTTCGACGGACGCCTCTGGGAAAACTGGGACACTGAATAAATCCCATCTGCGGTTCCATGGTTCACGGCTCCGTGAGCCCCTTCGTGCATAGGAAAACCTCGGCCGTGCTGTCTCCTTCGCTAAAATCGGCGATGGCCAGCACGGCCGAGGTGGACAAAGCCACTTTCAGACCTCTGACCGGGCTCTGGAGGATGCCACGTCGGACAGGGATCTGGGCTGGTTGAAACACTTATGGCGAAACTCATCAGCTAAGTCTTGGGCCGCCTGTGCAACCAAGCCGGCGTCGACCAGGCCGGCAAGCTCTACATCGAGGTCAACTACCGGCCCGACGACATCCTCCTGTTCGGACCCGAACCCGGCGACCGCTGAATCATGCGTGCACGCTCAGTTCTTGAAACTGTGGATGGGCGCCGGGATGTGTCCGCCCCGATTGACGAAGTCTGCGCAGGAGCGGGTATTGACGGGCACGACCGGGCCGCCGCCCATGAGCCCGCCGAACTCGGCCCACTCACCCACCTTCTTGCCGATGACAGGAATGACCCTGACTGCGGTGGTCTTCTGGTTGATCATGCCGATGGCCGCCTCGTCGGCGATAAGGCCGGCAATGGACTCCGCAGAGGTGTCCCCGGGGATGGGGATCATGTCCAGCCCCACCGAGCAGACGCAGGTCATGGCCTCAAGCTTCTCCAGGGTCAGGCTCCCCTCTTGCGCAGCCTGGATCATGGCGGCATCCTCGGACACGGGAATGAAGGCCCCGGACAGCCCGCCCACCGAACTGGAAGCCATGATGCCGCCCTTCTTGACCTGATCGTTGAGGATGGCCAGGGCCGCAGTGGTACCTGGGGCGCCCACCTGCTCCAGGCCCATGGTCTGCAGGACTTCGCCCACCGAGTCCCCCACCTCAGGGGTGGGCGCCAGGGACAGATCGATGATCCCGAAAGGCACGTCCAGGCGACGGCTGGCCTCCTGGGCCACCAGCTGCCCCACCCGGGTGATCTTGAAAGCCGTGCGCTTGATGGTCTCGCAGAGCTGTCCGAAGTCCGCTCCCTTGGCTGATTCCAGGGCGGTCTTGACCACGCCGGGCCCGGAAACCCCCACGTTGATGACGGCCGACCCCTGGCTGACCCCGTGGAAACCGCCGGCCATGAAGGGGTTGTCGTCCGGGGCGTTGCAGAAGACCACCAGCTTGGTGCAGCCCGAGCTGTCCGAGTCGGCGGTGCTCTCGGCGGTGGCCTTGACGACCCGGCCCATAAGGGCTACGGCATCCATATCGATGCCCGTCCTGGTGGAGCCCACGTTGACGCTGGCGCAGACCCGTTCCGTCTGGCTCAGCGCCCTGGGCAGGGACTTGATCAAGAGCCGCTCGGCCGGGGTCATGCCCTTGCCGACCAGGGCCGAGTAACCACCAATCAAGTTGACCCCGACCTCCTGGGCCGAGCGATCCAGGGCCTTGGCCACGGTTACATAATCCTCCACGGTGTGGCAGGCTCCGGCGGCCACCAGAGAGATGGGGGTGACGGTGATGCGCTTGTTGACGATGGGAATGCCGTATTCGCGGGCGATGGAGTCCCCAGTGGACACCAGGTCGCCGGCCAGGGAGACGATCCTGCGATGAATGTTCCGACAGAGCATGTCCACATCCTGGCTGGCGCAGTCCAACAGGCTGATGCCCATAGTGATGGTGCGCACGTCCAGGCGCTCCCGGTCAATCATGTCGTTGGTCTCCAGGACCTCGTCACGTGTGATCATGGCTGCCTCCTCAGACCCGGTGCATCCTGGTAAAGATCTCCTCGCGCTGGCAGCGTATGGAGACCCCGATGTCCTCGCCCAAAGATTCCATCCGCTGGCTCAGTGCATCGAAATCATCCCTGCAGGCGGTGCAGTCCACAATCATCATCATGGTGAAGAAGCCGTCCAGAATGGTCTGCGAAATGTCCAGCACATTGACACCCTGCTGGGAGAGGTCTGTGCAGACCTTGCCGATGATGCCAATGGCATCCTTGCCCACCACCGTGATGATCGCCTTGTCCATGGCCGTCCTCCTCATCCACCTCGCCCTTGACTAGACCCCTGAAAACCGGGACCCCGCTCCCCCAGCTTAGAGGAGCGCCGGGAGAAGCAGGGTCGTAGAGGTCTACAGTCTGGATTCAGGATTCGCGCGCGGCCGCCGAGGAGGGCAGGGCAATCAGGGCTCTGGGGGCTTTGAATCCCTTGGAGGCGAATCGTTCCGCAATGTCACACGCAAGATCGGAACCCTTGCCGGCGTCAGCAAGGGCGATGATGGATCCCCCGAACCCGCCGCCGGTCATGCGAGCTCCGTAGGCCCCGCCCTGACGTGCCGCATCCACAGCCTCATCCAACTCCGGGCAGGTGACCTCGTAGTCGTCCCTCAAGGAGTCATGGGATGCGTTGAACAGGCGGCCGGCCAAGACGTAATCGCCCCTGCCGAAGGCCTCGACGAAGCGGTCCACCCGCCCTATCTCGCTGATGACATGACGGACCCGCCGACGCATGATGTCATCGGGCAGCTGCTCCAGCAGGGCAGCCAGGGCGGACGGGGGATCTGCGGCCCCATTGACCTGGTCTGCCACCTGGCGCAGGTTGGCCACTCCCAGTAGATGCGCAGCCTGCTCACAGGTGGCCCGCCGCTGATCGTATTGGCCATCGTTGAGCTGGTGCTGGGCCCTGGTGTCGACGACCAACAGCTCCAGGCCCGCAGACTGCAGATCGAAGGGAACCTGGCGCACGTTGCTCATGGCATCCAGCTCCGGCCGGCAGTCCAGCCGCAGGGCACAACCGGATCGACACCGCATGGAGGCGCTCTGATCCATGCCACCTGTGGAGGCGCCAGCCATATCGTTCTCCGCAGTGATGGCGGCCTGGATCAGCCTGACCCGACCAGCCTCGTTACCTCCCAGTCCCAAACCGAACAGGTCATCCAGGGCCAGGGCCACGGCACAGGTCATGGCCGCCGAGGAGCTCAATCCGGATCCCACCGGCACGCAGGAGGCCAGGGCCAGGTCGAACCCTCGAACCTGAGGAAAGCCATCCCGCTGCAGGGCCCAGGCCACGCCGACCGGATAGGCTGCCCAGCCGCTCACTCCCCGGGCCTGAAGACCATCCAAGTCAGCCTGGACCGGATGCTCCGGATCCATGCTGGAGACCAGACGGACCCGGCTGTCCGTCCTGGGGCTTGCGGCCACATAGGTACGATTGGGCAGGGCGATGGGCAGGCAGAGACCGGCGTTGTAATCCGTGTGCTCGCCAATGAGATTAACCCGCCCGGGGGCGCTCCAGACGCCCTGGGGATCCAAGCCATAGACCTTTTGGAAGAGCTCCCGGGCCTTGGTGGCTCCTTGGCCGTCAGCACCCTGGGTCCAGGGCTGTATGAATTCGACTGTGGTCGTCATTGATTCTCTCCCTTCTCCAGATCCAAGGGCCCCAGCTGGCGGAAACGGTCGGCAATCCGCTCGGGGGTGGTGTCTGAAACCCAAGCGGCCATGCCCGACTCAGACCCGGCAAGATACTTGATTTTGTCCACGGCACGACGGAAGGAGAAGAACTGCAGGTTGAGCCGGTAGTCCTCCCGCCGCGGATCGTGCAGCGGGGCCTGATGCCAGGCGGCGATGTAGGGCAGGTCCATCCCCTTGCCGTCGCCCTTGTCGAAGAAGGCGTTGCCTCGCTTGAGCAGGGTGGAATACATGACGGCCAAATCCCAGCGCTCCTGGTCGTTCAACTGGTCCAGGCTCAGGATCCCGTCGCGCACAGGGGCCATGTGGACTTCCAGGGGCCAGCGGGCAGCGGCGGGCACGTAGGCCACCCAGGTGGCGTTGCGGAAGACGACACGTCGACCGGAATCCAGCTCAGCCTTGAGGATGTCCGCCAAGAGGTTGCCGCCGGTGCGTTCACGGTAGTCGGCGCACTGCCTCAACTCCTGCTCCAGCCGGGGGGCGATGAAGGGATAGCAGTAGATCTGTCCATGAGGGTGGGCAAGGGAGACGCCGATCTCCTGCCCATGATTCTCGAAGGGGAAAATCTGTTCGATGCCCTCCATGGCCGAGATCTCTGCAGTCCGGAAGGCCCAGGCTTCCACCACCGTCCGCAGACGGGAAACCGGCAGATCGGCAGGCAGCGCGTGCTCGTCAGGATCAAAGCAGACCACCTCGCAGCGTCCGTTGGCCTCGCGCACCGGCCATAGGGGGTTGCCGTCCACCAGGGAGGACTGGTCGGCCGCCTGCGTATTGGGCACCTGCATCATGGAGGGGAAGCGGTTCTCGAAGACCGCCACGTTGTAGTCCACATCGGGAATCTCCCCATCCTGGTAGGGGTCTCCGGGCTTTCTGGCGGCCAGGGGGTTGCCCTTGGCGGTGGCCTGGGGACCGGCGGTGATGGGCCGGTTCATACGAGCCGTAGCCATGGGGATCCAGTCTCCGGTCAGAGGATCCCGGCGCATCTGCGGCGGTTGGAAGGGCACCATCCTGCCCTCCTGATCCTGATGGGGAGCGAACCGGTCGGTCAGCGGACGAGGGTCATCCAGGCGTCTCGTCTTGCGGCCGGAGACATACTCGTGATCATCATCCAAGTAGAAAAACCGACGCCCGTCGGCCAGCCTGGTGGGGGTGATGCGGATGTGCTCTCTGGCATAGTCGCCGGGAACATACCGCTGGGGGACATACTGCTCTGACTTCATGCTGCTCCTTCATCGTCCGTGATGATTGACAATCCATGACAACCCGCTATGGCAACCGGCGCATCTTTGAATGGTTGCCCGCTCATCCGGCATGGTCCGCTTCCCCGGCCTCAGGCCCGGACCCGTCGGAGGACCCGTCTTGAGCCTGTCCCTCCTCGGGGTTGACCGGCACCAGAACCAGCCGCTTGACAAGGGACCGGGTGGCCTCGGCCGACTCCTGGTCCAGCTGGTCGTCGGTGATGACGGTGTCCACCTGGTCGAAGGAGGCGAACAGGGACAGGGATGTGCAGCTCCACTTGGTGTGGTCGGTCAGGATAATGGTCCGGTCGGCGATGTCCATCAAGGCCATATCCGTAGCCGCCTCCAGGGAATTGGGCATAAGGAAGCCACGAGGAATGGAGACCGAGTGGGTGCCCAGAAAGACCGTGTTTACCCGCAAGGAGGCGATGACCTTGTCTGCAATGGGGCCTACCAGAGAGTTGGACCGGGTGATGACGCCGCCGGTGACGATAACCTCCACGTCCTTGCTCTCCATGGCCTGGACCAGTTCGGCCACAGGAATGGAATTGGTCAGCAGGGTCACCCCGGCGCACTGACGACTCTCCAGGAGGTGCTGGGCGAAGACATAGGCCGTGGTCCCGCCCCCGATGGCGATGACGTCGCCCGGCGAGACATAGTCGATGGCACGACGGGCGATGGTGTCCTTGAGACCCATGTCCATCTGTGACTTGACCGAGAAGAGCGGCTCAGCCAGAAGCGAGCTGGTGGTGACGGCCCCTCCGTGGACCCTTTTGAGCAGGCCCTTGTCTGCCAGGTCGGCAATGTCCCGGCGAATGGTCATGGCTGAGACGCCCAGCTCCTTGGAGAGGGCGGTAATACGGACTGCGCCACGAGTACGCAACCGGTTCAATATCAGGTGTTGGCGTTGTGACGATATCATTCGAACATTATCGCACACATTCGCCCAAATTGGCAAGCTGGTAATCGGACTGCGGTCGCCATTACCAAGCAGGGGCGAAAAAACGACATTTCTTCGACGCTGGAACCATTCTTCCATACACCTGAAGCCAGCCAAAGCTCTTGCAGGAATCTATTCATCAAGGCGTAATTGATCCTTCAAATCTCCAAAAGATGCCTGCAGGGTCGCTTAAGAAAGCGAACACGAATGTAACCCAATGTCAGTTTCGACGAGTCAACCGCTCAAGTCCCCACAGGGTTACCTGGGCCATGGCCTCCAGAACAATCCCCGTATCCATCTTCGAGCTGCCGCGAACCCGCTCCACGAAGACTATAGGCACTTCGACCACGCTAACGCCCATGGCCTGGACTCGACGCAGCATATCCACCTGGAAGACGTAGCCGCTGGATCGAACCCTTCCCAGATCGATCCGCCTCAGCACGTCCGCTCGATAGACCCTCAGGCCGGCAGTCATGTCCCGTACGGAGGACCCCAGGGCGATGCGTGCATACCAGGATCCCACACGCGAGATCAGATCCCGATACCAGGGCCAATGTTGAGTGCGGCCTCCGCGCACCCGGCGCGAGCCGATGACCAGGCCCGGATGTGCATGGCCTCGGGCCACCGCCAGCATCCTGGCCAGATCCTGGGGCCGATGGGAGCCGTCCATGTCCATCTCGCAGATCAGG
This sequence comes from Bifidobacterium polysaccharolyticum, assembly GCF_016101585.1. Taxonomy (GTDB): domain Bacteria; phylum Actinomycetota; class Actinomycetes; order Actinomycetales; family Bifidobacteriaceae; genus Bombiscardovia; species Bombiscardovia polysaccharolytica. Next base: position 331,675 of record NZ_JACFQG010000003.1, on the reverse strand, counting down.
TCATAGCCGTGCTCCAACGACCAGCGGAACCCCTGTATGTAGGCTGGACCCAACCCACGACGGGCATTCCGATGGATGACATGCACGCGAGGATCACGGCTGGCCATATCCTCGGCCATAGCGCCAGTGCCGTCCGGCGAGCTGTCGTCTACGACCAGGACATCAACCTCAGGACAGCAGGCAAGCAGCTGAGGAAGGGTCACCCCGATGTTGTCAGCCTCCTGATAGGTGGGCATGACCACAATGGTCCTTACTCCGCCGCGAACAGCGTCCATGGCTGCTCTCAGCGTGCGATGCCGTAGGCCCCGCGCCTGTAAGGCTCAGGGTAAGGGGTCTGCTGAGCGGACAGTCCCAGTTTATAGGCGGCCCTGAGCGGCCAGTAGGGGTCACGCAGGCTGGCTCGACCAATCTCGACCGCATCAGCCAAGCCCTTGCGTACAATCCGGTCGGCTTGCCTGGGCTTGGTGATCAGCCCCACCGCCGTGGTGGGAATCAGCACTTGGCTGCGCACCTGATAGGAGAAAGGCACCTGGTAGTTGGGGGCGGCCGGAATCTCCACGCCTGGCACCAGACCCCCGGTGGAAACGTCAATCAGATCCACCCCGTGCAGCTTGAGCACCTTGGCAGTACGGATGGTCTCGTCCAGGCCCCATCCGCCAGTGGCCCAGTCAGTGGCGGACATGCGCACCAGCAGGGGCATGCCCGAGGGAATGACCTCGCGCACGGCATCGGTCACCTGGATCAGCAGGCGCATCCTGCCAGAAAGGTCCCCTCCGTATTCATCGTTGCGTCGGTTGATCAGGGGGTCGAGGAATTGGGAGAGCAGGTAGCCGTGGGCGGCATGCAGCTCCACTCCCAGGAAGCCAGCCTGAACGGCTCTTACCGCAGCAGAGCGAAAATCAGCCACAATGGAGGCTATCTGAGCCCGCGAGAGCTGAACCGGGACCGCCATCTTCCCAAAGGCGATGGGGCTGGGGCCTACGGGCTGCCAGCCGCCCTCGGCCACGGGCACAGTGGCATTGATATAGCCCATGGAAGAGCATCCGGAGGAGCCCTTGCGCCCCGAGTGGTTGAGCTGAACGACAGGAACCGCTCCAGCGGCCTTGACATCCCGGACGATGCCCTGCCAGGCCCTGGTCTGCTCGTCGTTCCACAGCCCTACATCGCAGGGCGAGATCCGCCCCTGGGGATCTACGGCCGTGGCCTCCCCGATGACGACTCCGAAGCCACCCAGGGCTCGAGACACATAGTGCTGATAATGGAAGTTGGTAGGAACTCCGTCGTGCCGCAGGACCGAATAGGTGTCCATAGGCGGCATCCAGATCCTGTTGCGGATATGCTGATCTCGCAGTTCCATGGGCTGGAAGAGCGCGGGCAGGGCCCTCTCCCGCCTTCTGCCTGACTTTGATTTCCCAGCCTTTTTGTTGTCTCTCTTATCCTTCTTGCCCTTCTTGAAGGATTTGATCGCCTTGCCAGACTTCTTGCTGCCGTCGGCGACACCCGACTCAAAGGGCCGGATCGGTTTGGACACATCCAGCCTGCCAGAGCCGCTCACTGGTCCTGGCATTGCCTGATCTTCCTTGACCCGGCCGTCGGCCCGAGGGGCCTTGTCATCCAGCTCCGAATATTCCTGGACCATCAGTTCCTGCCTCTCCCGGCGGGCGGCCGCACCCCTCGTGGTCCGCCCGTTGACGAATCCCTAATGGTCACTATTGTAGGCACAGGCCCTGGTCCTCTGGCGAATCCACCGTCTGTGATCGCTCCGGACTGGCCCCTCTGGTTCCCTTGTTGTTCCCCTTGGCCGTGACGACAGGTCTGTCACTGTCTGCCCGTGGACCGTTGCTGGAGCTGCTGGGATGGCTGAGACTGCTGGACCCCGCCGGTGAAGCGAGGATCGGGATTGCCATAGGAGTTGTCCGGCTGAATATTGGCTGCGGCCAGGTAGGTGTTCATGAAGTCCTTCCAGGCCGGGGCGGCGATGGATACGCCGTCCCAGATGTGGAAGAACCGTCCGTTGATGGTCTTGTTGTTGAAGGAGACCTGGCCCTCCGCATTGCCCACAGTGACGAAGGCAGCCACCTGGGGTACGAATCCGCCGGTCAGCATGTACTTGTCCTCATGGGTGCCCGTCTTGGCAAAGGTCTTGCGGCCCCCGTCCAGCTGGGCCACGGACGCCACACCTCCGGGCTGGACCACGCCCTGGTTGATGGCATAGGCGGTGGTCTCGGCGATGCCCGGGTCAATGGCCTGATGGCAATTGGCCTTGGGCACCTTGATGGACCGATTGTTCTTGTCGACCACCTTGGTCATGGCGATGGGGCTGCAGGCCACGCCCTTGGCGGCAATGGTGGCGAAGACATTGGCCATGGTCAGGGGGGAAGCCTGGACCGCTCCGATCACCATAGGCGGCTGGAAGCTGTTGGCCGAGTGGATGTCCATCTGGTCCTTGGGCGAATTGTGGTAGCCCATGTCCTTGGCTGTATCCGCTATGCTGCACAGGCCGATCTGCTGGGCCATGGAGGCCTGGGTGGTGTTGTGCGAGCGGATCAGGGCCTGCAGGGGGGTCTCCGGCGAGGTGGTGCCGCCGCTTGCATTTTCCACATGCCAGCTGCCAGTGCCGAACCCGTAAGGGGTGCCGTCAGCCTCAGTGCAGGCGAATGTGGTCTCTGGGTAGCTGGTGGATGTGCGCAGGGGCTGGTTGATGGACTTGCCGGCCTTCATCCAGGCCACCATGTTGATGGGCTTCCAGGAGGAGCCCACGGGGAAACCCCAGCCGCCGCCGTCCTGCTGGTCCACTGCATAGTTGATGGCCGTGCGGGTGCCGCCGCCGGAGTTCTGGGTGGCATCGTAAATGCGGTTGATGCCGAAGCCCAGGACCTCGCCGGTGCCCGGGCGAATGGCCGCCATCGTGACCTCAAAGCCGGTCGGATCATCCACGGGGATGGTGTCCCGGGCCGCCTTCATGGCTGCAGCGTTGGCGTTGACGTCCATTGTGGTGTAGATGTCCAGACCGCCCTCCTTGAGGAGCTTGTTGCGCTCCTCCTGGCTCTTGCCAAACTCCTTGGAGTTGAGGATTTGCTTGGTCACGTAGTCGCAGAAGAAGGCCGCGTCCCCAGCCGCCTGGCAGCCGGCGTCCGCGGACTGCACATGCAGCATCTGATCCAGCGGCTTGGCCTTGTACTCGTCATACTGGCGCTGGGTGATGTAGTTCTCCTGGCGCATCAGATCCAGGACGATGTCCCGCTGCTCCTGAGATGCCTTGACGTTGACGGTGGGATCGAAGCGGGCGGGATTCTTGGTCACGGCGGCGATGGTCGCGGCCTCGCCCGGATCCAGGTCCTTGGCCGACTTGCTGAAGTAGCGCCTGGCCGCCGACTCAACCCCGTAGACGTTGGTGCCGAACTGAGCGATGTTCAAATACCCTTGAAGAATCTCGGCCTTTGAGTACTTCTTCTCCATCTGCACCGCAATCAACATCTCCCTCATCTTGCGGGCTATGGTCTCCTCCTGGGCATGGTACTCGGCGATGGGGTCGTTGTTCTCCGCAGCCTGGCTCATGAGCACGTTCTTGACGTACTGCTGGGTCAGGGAGGAGCCGCCCTGGGTGTCGCCCTGCTTGATGTAGGTCTGGATGAAGGCCCTGAGCACGCCCTGGGTGTCCACGCCGGCATGCTCGAAGAAACGACGGTCCTCGCGGGCTACCACAGCCTTCTGCATGTACCCGGAAACGTCCTTGATGGGCACCACAATCCTGTTTTGCGCATAGAAGGTGGCGATGACCGTATGCCCGTCGGAGGCGTAGAGGCGAGACTGCTGCGGCAGATCGTTCACGTTGAAGTCGATGTTGTCCGTCTTCAGTGCAGGCATCAGATTCCTGGAAGCGGCGTTGATGCCGAAGACAACGGGAGACAGGAAACCAGAGACGACCACGCCACCTGCGATGCAGAAGATGAGGTAAGCCAGCAGCAGCGTGAAGAAGCGCCTGACCGACATGGATTTCTTTTGTTCGGGCATGGTCTCCATCCTAGGCCGTCGGCTCTACCGAACAGTGGCGCTTACATGCGCGAGCGTCGAATCAGCGGTCCAGGCTGGAAGATGATGATGGTACGGCCCTTGCGAGAGATCCATCCCCGGTTGGAGAAGTCCATCAGGGCCTTATTGACGGTCTCCCGTGAGGCGCCGACCAGCTGGGCCAGCTCCTCCTGAGTCAGATCGTAGGGGACCATCAGCCCCTGCTCGAAGGGCTCGCCAAAGCGTGTGGCCAGATCCAGCAGGGTCTTGGCCAGGCGGGCCGGCACGTCCAGAAAGACCAGGTCGGAGATGCGCTCGTTGTCGGTCCGCAGACGGTGGGCCAGCACCTGAAGCATGTCCACAGCCACCTTGGGATGCTGGTTGAGCCAGTCGAAGAGGGTATCGTGGTCCAGTGCCGCCACCTTGGTCTTGTTGACCATGACCACGGCGGAGGCTGTACGCGGCCCGCCGGAAGGGTCAAAGACGGGAATTTCGCCCAGGATCTCCCCGCGCCCGTGGATGCTGAGCAGCTGGATGCGACGGTCGGGCGACTGGCGGACCAGCTTGACCCGGCCCTCCTCCAGCAGATACATGCGGTGGTCGGTGTCACCCTGTCGAAAGACCGTGGACCCCTTGGCGTATGTGGACTCGTGCATGGTACCCAAAAGCTGGTCGGCGTCCAGCCTGGGCACTTGTTTGAATAAGGCGGTCTGCCTGAGGGCGTTCCCGTCATCGGGAATCTCATTGGGCTTGTGAACCGCCATACTCCGCACTCCTTTTTGCCATGTCTGGCGGGTCTGCACCGACTCGCGTATGGTTGTGACCTCACGCCAGGTTCGACGCGACTGAGCACGATTATACCCACACACATCAACCCCCTTGCCCGGTCAGGCGATCTGGGCGGTCCACTCCTCACGGCCGTATCGCTGCCGGGCCAAAGTGCGGGCTCGCTGCTCGACCTCGGGCGCAGGCTTAGAGATGCGCAGATTCCCCACCAGGGAGGGCAGGGTATCCAGAAGGGCATCGATCAGGGATTGACGGGACAGACTGGTCTGCCTGCCGATGGGATCCACCCGGCTTCTGACCGAGGTTACGGCCTTGTCATGGAACTTCTCCGGGTCCACGTTAAGCACCTGGGCCATCAGATCGGCATCCACCGAATAAGAAAGCGTGGTGTGGTGGAGCAACCCGCCCGGTCCGTAGGAGCCTGCTGGCAGCCTTCTCTGAGCGGCGCCCCCCATCTTGCCCAGCGGGGAGGCGATGTCATTCATGCCCTGCCAACCAGCCCGAATCCCTTGCATTCGCAGACCACGGACCAGCCAATAGTCGCAGATCCGATAGGAGTCGATCAGGTCGGTTCCTTTGACAAAGTCCAAGGGCAGATAGAGGGAATAGGTAATGGCCCGCTCGGGCTGAATGACCATGGTGCCACCGCCGGTGCAGCGGCGGACCAGGGTAAAGCCCAGACTGCGCGCCCGCTCGACGTGGACCTCTCTGCTCAGGGACTGGAAGCGCCCCAGGATCACCGCCGGTGCCGACCAGTTCCAGATGCGCAGGGTGGGTGGCAGCTGGCCCTGAGCCACGGCATCATTAAGAGCCTGATCCATGGCCATCTGCATGACCGGCTGACGTGGACTGTCCCTGATCAGGTCCAGTTTTAGGCCAGACCAACGGCGGCGGCATTCGGCCTCGTCCGTCTGAGACCGCCTGGAAGAGGTCTGGTCCGAGGCTGACGGCAGCTGGTCGGACTTCCCCTGTCTTTGGATAACCAACCCATCAGGCAGAGCGCGCTCCAGAGCGGTCACCAGGGTCCATGGGGACACACCGACTACCCGTTGACCGTCCCCTTCTGCCATGACCCTGTCCAGCTTTTCCAGAGCCAAACCAGGGTCCAAAGGCAACGGGAGGTCGCAGATTGCGGATTCCAGCCGGGATACCGGCCCATGAACCCCTCCGGATTCCTGAGAGGCTGACGGGGCTGGTTCAGCGAAGAAGTCGCCGTCAATCCTGCATGAGGAAATGACCGGACGCGAGTCGGATCCCTGGCCCAGGGTCAGGGTTACGGCCGCCAGTTTGCCGCCCATCTGCTTGCCGACGCCGCGCAGACAGGCCGGATTCAATCCGTCAGCTCCCATCCGCGAGCGTCACGATGCCAGAAGGAGCCAGCCGAGGATGTCAGAATCAGGATGCCTTCGATAAGCCCCCAAATCATGGCGATGGTCGGCCCGATGAAGAAGAAGGGGAAGCCGATCAGGGTGAGCATGAGCTGAGCCACGCCCCGGCCGGTCCTGCCCAGGTAGAAGTTGCCCACGCCGAAGCATCCCAGAAAGATGCTGAGTAACCCGGCTGCCAGCTTGCTGTGCGGGGTGGGCGATATCGGGTAGGCTCCCCTGCCGTTGGGCATTGCCCCCGGGTACCCGCCCTGGGGCATGACCGGGTAGGGCCAGGGCATGGAAGTCTGGGGAGGATACTGCCCGCCGGGATACTGATTGCCGGGATACTGGCCCATCGGGTATTGATTGCCCGGATACCCGCCCTGGGGGTATTGACCAGCCGGATACTGGCCGGGATAGCCCGGTCCCGGCTGATAGGGCCTTTGTGGATTCTGAGCGCCAGGATACTGTCCGTCAGTATAACGGCCATCTGAATACTGCCCAGCAGGATATTGCTGACCTGTTGGATAACCGGCGGTCGGATACTGATTAGGCCGGTAGGGCCCCGTCTGATAGGCTCCAGGATTTTGGCCGCCATTCTGAGGGGCAAACGGGTATCCGGCATCGTACCTCTGCCCTGTCGGATACCCGCCATGGGGATACTGGCTAGTGGGATATTGACCGGCCTGATACGGATTCTGATTCCCGCCGCCAACGTCATGGCCCGCTGGATAGCCCGCAGTCTGCCGCCGACCGTCAGCTGCGCCTGGGCCAGAATGGTCCGGCTGCGCTGCACCGGCAGGGGTATCCCCGCCGACAGGATCCCGATGCTCAGGCGGTACCTGCGGGGATGGGGAGGTGCCGAAACCAGGATTTCCTGTCGGCGTATCGTTGGACTGCCGGTCGCCCGGCTGAGGGGCATCATCCATAGTCATGCCCTCCAGTCTAGCCGCCATCCGGCCCGATTACAGCCGGGCCAGAATATCCTTGCCAATCTGCTCCGTACTCCGCTGGGTGGAGCCGGACCGCTCGATATCGTCCTCCACAGCACGCTCAATGCTGGCCGCCTCGCTCTCAAAGCCCAGATGATCCAGGAGCATACCCGCCGAGAGAATGGCCGCCGTGGGGTTGGCAATCCCCTTACCGGCGATGTCAGGGGCGGACCCGTGGATGGGCTCGAACATTGATGGGTAGGTGCCCGAGGCGTTGATGCAGCCGGAGGCCGAGTAACCAACGCCCCCCACCACAGCCCCCGCCTCGTCGGTGAGGATGTCTCCGAAGAGGTTGTCGGTCACGATCACGTCAAAGCGGCTGGGCTCGGTCACCATGAATATGGTGGAGGCGTCGATGTGCAGGTACTCACGCTCCACGTCGGGATACTCCTGGCCCACTTGATCCACCAGCCGCTGCCACATGTCCCCTGCGTTGGTCAGCACATTCTTCTTGTGGACCAGGGTCAGACGGCGGCGACGCTTCATGGCCAGCTGGAAGGCATAGCGGATGACCCGTTCCGCTCCGTAAGCCGTATTGATGGAGACCTCGGTGGCCACCTCCTGGGGGGTGCCCCGGCGAATGGAACCGCCGGCCCCGGCGTAAAGCCCCTCGGTGCCCTCCCGCACGACTACGAAATCGATGTCTCCCGGATTGGCCAGGGGCGACACCACGCCCTTGTAGAGCTTGGAAGGCCTCAGATTGACGTATTGATCCAGTTCGAAACGCATTTTAAGCAGCAGTCCACGCTCCAGGATGCCGGCCTTGATCCGCGGGTCGCCGATGGCCCCCAAGAGGATGGCATCCTGCTGCTTGAGCCTGTCCAGATCCTCGTCGGGCAAAACGGCTCCATCGCGCAGGTAACGCTCAGCGCCCAGGTCGAAATCCTCATAACGGATATCAGCCTTGCCCCGGGTCACCTTTTCCAGGACGGCTTGTGCCTGGGGTACGATCTCCTTGCCGATGCCGTCACCGGCAATGACCGCAATGTGATATGTTTTCTGCTTGCTATTTGTCATACCCCGAGCATAACGAGCCAGCCAAGGCCCTTTCATGACCCCGACCGAATCCCGGACAGACCAGGATCAGCGGCTTTCGGGGACCATGATGGACAGGCACCAGGCATTCTCGAAGGCCAGCTCCTCCCATTGCCGGTAACGTCCGCTAATACCCCCGTGGCCTGCCTGGACCTCGATTCTGATCAGCGCATCGGCCCCCACCTGCGGCTCCTGCAGCCTGGCCACCCACTTGAGCGGCTCCACGTAGAGCACGCGGGTGTCGTTCATGGATGTGGTCACCAGGATGGCAGGGAAGTGGTCGCCGCCGAAGAGCCGGCGTCTACTATCAGCATCAGGAACGTTCTCGTAGGGCGAGTAGGAACGCATATACCGGTAGACCTGTTGATCATGCAGGGGGTCTCCCCACTCGTCCCATTCGGTCACGGTCAGCGGCAGGTTCGGATCCAGGATGCTGGTCAGCGCATCCACAAAAGGCACATCCGCCTCGATGCCGGCATAGAGCTGAGGGGCCATATTGGCCACGGCCCCCATTAGAAGCCCGCCGGCCGACCCGCCGTTGGCCACGGTATGACGGGGATCCGCCCAACCCTGAGCCTGCAGAGCGGCAGTGACGTCGATGAAGTCCAAGAAGGTATTGACCTTGTGTAGCCGGCGGCCCTGCTCGTACCAGGCGCGGCCCATCTCCCCGCCGCCGCGCACATGTGGGACGGCGTAGAGCACTCCCCGGTCCAGCAGGCTGAGCCGACCGGTGGAAAAGCCCGGGTCCTGGCTGATTTCGTAAGCCCCATACCCGGTGATGAACATGGGGGCAGACCTGTCCGGATCCTGGTCCGGCCAAGAACGGCGCTCGGGATGGTCGGGAGCCTGGATGACCGTGTCATCGGGCCCGGTCCTCCCGCTGGCGTCCAGCGCCGGATGCATGCCCCGCCGCCAGACCAGCGAGACCGGCACTAGGGCCCCATCCCTGACGCGGACCAGAATTCGACGCTCGGCGTAGCGCTCGGGTTTAAAGTCGCCTAGAACCTGAGCCCGCTTGAGCAGCCGATCCACACCCCGGACCGGATCCAGCTCCCGCAACTCGGCTGGGGTTCCATAGCTGCCCCGGATGTAGCGCAGCCCGGGAGCCTGGTAGGAGGGGTTGTCCGTGGGGCCGATGCTGTAGAGACGGTCAATGCCGTTCTTGGCCCGGTCGGGCAGGACCTCACGGAAGCGCCAGGGCCGACCCGCCCGCAGGTCCTCCAACGCCTGGTCCTTGGCGATGACGGCCATGTGGGGCAGGCTGTCGGCCCGGTAGGTCAGGACCACGAAGCTGCGGTGGATGCCCAACCCTTCGATGCCCAGCCCGCGAGCGCCCTGCAGGATGGCGGGATTGCTCGGGTCCCGATAAGGCTTCTCGGGCGGCAGAGAGGACAGATCTCCGGAGCCTTCGCAGCCATAGGGGCTGCCCTGTGCCAGCCGCACCCCCTCTCCCAGGCGGAAGGGCGGACGGTGGCTGCGCAGATCGATCAGGTCCACCTCGAAGTTGGGGTTGTCCACGTTGTGGTAAACCACGGCCACCGGCAGGTCCTCCCCCGCCGGACCGGCATTTTCGAACCGGGCCAGGCTGATGTCGTACTCGACCCCCTCCTTGCGGGGGATCAAGGGCACAAACTCACCCTGCGGATCCTTCAGGTCCAGCATGAGCACCTCACTGGTGGTCTTGGACCCGGTGGCAATCAGCATGGCGGATTCGTCATAGCTCAGGCCCAGCCCCACCCAGAAGCGCTCATCGTCCTCCTGGTAAACCATGACATCCTTATCGGCCGAGGTGCCCACCTTATGCCTCCAGACCGTGTCCGGACGCCAGGCCTTGTCCAGGCCGGTGTAGAAGACCCAGCTGCCGTCGGGGGTCAGCACTGCCCCGGAGGAGACCTGGTCGATCCGATCAGGCAGGTCTCGGTTCTCGGCCAAATCCCGGATGCGCAGGTCGTAGCGCTCATTGCCTTTGGTGTCCAGTCCATAGAGCATCCACCGGCCGTCGGCGCTCAGGTCCAGGCACCCCAGGGAGAAAAAGTCATGCCCCTTGGCCTCGGCGTTGGCATCGAAGATGACCTCCTCGCCCGGCATGGATCCAGGCGCCGCATCAGCCTGGACAGCGGGAGGATCCCAATCATCCTGATCGCGCACCGGCAGGCGGCACTGCACCCCATACTCCTGGCCCTCGAGCGTCCGGGAGAAGTACCAGTAGCCGTGCATCCGGGTGGGCACCGACATGTCGGTCTGCAGCACCCGGTCGGTGAACTCCTTGAGCAGGGTGGCCCGCAAACCCTCCTGACCGGCAAGCCGTTCCTGGCAGTATCGGTTCTGATCACGCACATAGGCCTTGGTGGCCGGATCCTCACGGTTGCGCATCCACTCGTAAGGATCTTCGAAGTGATCCCCATGGAAGCATCGATCAGAGGGACGGCGTTGTGCACGTGGAGGAACGGGATTGACGGCCGAAAAACTCATGGGGCGATTATATTCGGGCACAACGACGCAGATAGGGCAGCAGGGTTCGCATCAAATTGGCGCCTGTGGTCCCGTAAAAGACCGGCACCTCCGTCACTGGCATCGGCTGGGTGGCAGTGCGTTTGATCAAGGTTCCCAGCCCGGTTTCCTGAGGACTCAGCTGACGGATGCCAATGGCCAGGACGCGGCCCGGATATTGCCGTACCACCTGGGCGAAGGTGGAGGGGTCGCTCTGCCCGTCGTCGCCCATGAGCACGAAGCGCATCTTGGGAAAGTCGGCCATGAGCTGGCGGATGAACTCCATCTTGTGCTGCACGATGGAGGGTACGAAGGTCTTGGGCCTGGGATCCAGATCTCGCAGCAGCAAGGGGCCAGCCGGAAAGCCGTGGTCGCGGATGAAAGCGCGTATGGATCCCTCCACATTCCAGGGCGAGGCCGACAGGTAGAAGAAAGGCATCCGGGGGTCCAGATCGCGGATGCGGTTGTAAAGCACGGCCATGCCCGGCACCGAGGACCGGCGGTGCGGGTCTGACAGGAGCAGGTTCCAGGCAGCCTTGCAATGATTGGGCACCTGGCTGATCATGATGGTGTCGTCCACGTCGGATATGACGCCGACAGGAGTCTGACCGGGCACGATGTATAAAGGCGCGTCGACGGGCCGGCGGCTCCGCACCTGGTAGGAGACCCGGTGCACGCCCGGGGTCAGCCGATGCTCGGCCACCAGATCCAGGTAGCCCGATCGGTCGGAGAAGACGGCATCCGCACTCAGGCTGCGGCTTGGATCCACGGCATCGTAGACCGAGGAATCGCCCACCTGGACCCTTCCGATGGCCGTGCTGTCAATGGCCAGCCTGACCCTGGTCCTGGGCGCGGGTACGGTCAGCAGGCCGCGGATACCCCGAATGGCGGGATCTGCGCGTCTGCGGCCGTCGGTCAGAATGGTACGGCATATCAGCCGGGAGTATGACTCGGTACCGTAGCCCACATAGGGTTGGACGTCGGCCGACCAGCCCAGGCGCCCGGTCATATTGATGGACAACCCCACCCAGAGGTCGAAGGCGCCAGTAATCAGGCGACGCAACAGACGCACCGGAGCTGGTCTGCTCTCGATGTCCTCCCCGGGCGCGGCTGAATCGAAGGTGGTGCTGACCGATCGGACCCGCAGGGGCCCTCCATTGCGGCCGGATCGCCTGGTCATAGCTAAACCGTCAGTTCAGGCTCTTCAGCAGCTGACCGTACTCCTCGGCGCTCATCAAGTCGGGCTCATCGTCTTCCAGGTCGATCTTGGCTATCCAGCCTTCCCCATAGGGGTCGGAGTTGATGACCTCCGGATCGTCCGAGGCCGCCCTGTTGACGTAGGCGATAGTACCCGCCACTGGACAGACCACCGGCTCAACAGCCTTGGAGGACTCCAACTCAATGACCTCATCGCCGGCATCGACGTGTGTGCCGGTTTCGGGCAAGTCCAGAAAAACCAGGTCTCCCAGCTGGTCCGCCGCATACTCGGTCACGCCCATGGGCGCCGGGGATTGGCTGGGGTCGATCCAGACATGATCCTGGGAATACCGCAGGTGTTCGGGCACGTCCAAACGGGAAGTCCCATCACTGTGTTCATCACTCATGGTTCCAGCCTACTCGGCCGTCTGCCGCAGCAAGTGCTCCTAGCGGGCCGAACCCGACGGAGCCTGTCCCACCACCTTGACCATGGTCCCGATCGGAGCGTTGTCAAAGACCCACTTGGCATCCTGCTCATACATATTGATGCAGCCGTGGGATCCGTATAGGGCAGGGTCGCCCTTGGCGATGCCGGTAGAGTTCCAATTGGCCGTGTGGAAGCCCTCATCGCCGTTGTAGTAGGAGACCCATGTGATATTGGGCAAAACGTAGCCATCCCCGCGCATGGTCTGAACCGGATAGCGCAGATAAATGAAGAAGGTGCCGGTGTCGGACCATCTCCCGTCAGCGGGTTTGCCTGAGCATATGGGGAAGGTCTTGACCTGGGTGGTGCCGTGGTAGGCGGTGGCGGTCTGGTCACTGAGGTTGACCTGAATCCACATGTCGCCGTCCGGCACGTCGTAGCGGGCCACACGGGTCTGCTCCTTGTGGGGTGTGATCTCGGCGCTCGCCTGTACTGGGTTCGTATCGCCCTGTTCCAATGCCTTGACAACCAAGTCTGCAGTGGCGGACACGTCCTTGACCCGGACACCGTCCACTCCTTTGGTGGTCTCGGCCACCACATCGCCCTTGGTGTTCTTGACATTGACGGCGGTAACCATATCCCTGTTCAGTTGCCGGGCCAGCTCCTGGTCCAGATACTGGTTGATGGCCTGCCGATCGAAGCCCAGCTCCATGGTCCCCTTGTCCAGATCGGTAACTGGCTTGACCCAGGTGGCCACGGTGGCGGCAGGAATGGTCATGAGGTCATTATCAGCACCCTTGATGACCAGATCCTTGGCCAGTCGTTGGTTGGCTTGAGAGGCCACCTTATTGGCAGTGTCCAGGCTGATGGGCATGGCCACATCCTTGTAGACCATCCCTACGGCCAGACGCCTGCCGGGCTTGTCTATCAAGGAGGAGACGGCATCCTGCACGCGGCCCAACTCAGGCGCCTTACCGCTGCGACCTTCCTGGGCCCGGAAGGCGTGCGCACCTTGATCGAAAACGATGGTTGAGGGAGCGGAACGGTCCTGGCGGGGGATGAAATGTTCAGTCAGATACTTGTCCATGGCCAGCTGATCCCGCTCGGCCACCAGCGGCACAGCCTCGCCGTGGAAAGGGTTCAGCCGGGAGAGGCCTGCGGAGCCCTTGGCATCCATGATCTTGGTGACCGTTGCATCCGAATCCACGCTTACGCCCAGGTCTTTCAGCCCCGCCCTGGCGGATGTGCCTTCACCCTTGATCTCCACCTGGGAGTCACGTACCTGTCGATCGACGATCTGCTTGACCTGGTCCTTGGTCCGGCCCATCATGACCTGCCCTCCCAGGGTGACGCCAGGGGCCACCCGATCGCGGAAGAAGGCACGGACGCCAAACCAGCAACCCACCAGAATCAGCACAGCCAAAAGCAACAGAGCCAGGATGGTACGTCCCCGATGACCGCTCGAAGGAGCCTTATGACTGACACCTGCGCCGAAGGCCCGCTCTGCTTCCTCGTCGGCAAAGAGGTCCACAGGATCAGGCCCGTTGCCCATCGTCGGCGGCATGGTCACTGTTTCAGCCTGGTCGACATCAGAGATACGGGACTCTTCTTGCTCCTCCATAGCCATAACACACCTTTCGCTGCTTACAGTCCTTGAAATATCTTACGGCAAGACCAGGTCCGGGGGTGCAACACCACCCCAATGAATCAGAGCTCGCTGCCGTACCACTGCTCAATCATGTACCTGGCCACACTGGCCGCCTGGGGTATGCGCAACCGGCCCGAGGCCAGAGCAGCCCCGAATTCCTCCCGTGTGAACCAGTTGGCCTCATCGGTCTCCTCACCGTCCACTCGGATATTCGTATTCAGGGATCTGGCTCTGAAAGCCACCATCAGCGATGAGGGGAAGGGCCAGGGCTGGGAGCCCAGATACCGCATCTCGCCTAGGTTCAGGCCCACCTCTTCCATGGTCTCCCGTCGGACTGCATGCTCCAGATTCTCCCCAGCCTCGACGAATCCTGCAGTGACCGAGCGAAAGCCAGGAGCCCACTTCCGGTTGTGCTGGAGCAGAAGCCGATCGCGACCGTCCACAACAGCCATGATCACTGCAGGCTCAATGCGGGGAAAGAGCGTGTGTTTGTCCCCTGATGCATTCCCTTGGCAAATCTGAGCCCATCCGGCCTGACAAGGATGGACCGGTGCACCACATCGAGGGCAGAAGGCCTGGCGTTCATGCCATATGGACAGAGCGACCGCACAGGTTGCCAGGCCCACCTGGCGCGGACGACCATGTGGGGCATACTCACGCAGGGCAAGCCAGTCAAAGCGCTGATCCGCAGCCTGAGCCAGATCACGAAGAGGGGCCTGGACAGCCCGATGTGCACAGACAAGATTCAGATCCAGGGCCAGCCAGGCCTGCTGGCCGGCCTTCCCCAGGTAGTAGCAGGGCAGCTCGAACCGGTCCGTCGAGCCCGCCAAAGGACCTCGCAAATATGCAGCGGGCAGGGTGGCCAGACGGATGCTGGCCCCAGTTCGGCCGGCCAGAACCCCCTTGCCCCTGGGCACAGCCACCCTGTCGCCCCGTACCAGGATGACCCCAGTGCCGTCCTGGTCCAGCAGGTGGTCAAGCAGCCCGGGCTGCTGCCGAGACGCCGTGTCATAATCCACATCTCCCTGAGCCAAGGGCAGGAAGGGCAGGGGTCCAGTAAGTGCCAGCGGGGAGAAGACCGTCCCGGAATCGCTCATGACTGCCTCCCCGCGCGACGAACCAGGTTCAGCAAGGCGGCGGCCACCTGATCCGGATGCTCGACGGCGCTGAAGTGTCCGCAGTCGTCAATGGCGGTAAAAGTAACGTCGGTTCCGGCCTGACGCATAGTCTGAGCCAGCGGCTCCATGGTGCTTGGAGGGCTGGAAGGATCGCAGCGGCCGCTGACCAGGGCCACGGGCACCGTGATGCGGCCGGCCAGATCGCTCTGATCCGGGCGGCCTGCAGCCATCCGCTCCCGCCAGGCGATGCCCCGGGGATCCTGGGACTGTATCCATTCGGTCATGGTCCGCACGAAGGCTGGCGAACGCTTGACCGTGGAATCGCCCTCCTGGGGCCTGGCGAAGTGCATGACCGGATCAAGCGTCCCCTCCACCTCACAGGTTCGGGCGATCCGCAGCCGGTTGGCACGGGAGGCCGGACGGTCAGCCAGCATGGTGGTGTCACATAGGGCAAGCCCGGCCACCATCTGCGGATGAAGCCTGGCTACGGCCTCGACCAGATAGCCTCCCATGGAAAGTCCGACCCAGATGGCCTTCTGCGCTCCCGTGGCGGCGATCATGCCCACAAAGGCTTGAGCCATGGCATCCAATGCGCCGGGAAGGGCGCCATCGGAATCTTCCGGACCACAGGAAGCCGGCCCAGGCAGGGGGGATTCGCCTGCTCCCGGCATATCCGGAGCATAGACAGAGAAGGGGGTCATACCCGCACGATCCGCTTGAGCAATCAGCGAGGCCGCGCACCGATCCCACATGTGGTGGTCCACAGGGAAAGCATGGACCAGGACCAGCGGCAGCCCCTCCCCATGACGATATACGGTATTGGCAATGGTCATGCCCGCCTCCAAGGATTCGCGATTCACAGTGCACCAGCCCAGGTCAGGGCGCCCATCAGCACCTTGCCATGCCCGCCGGGCATCTGGCTCATGAAGGGCTCCAGCATGTCCCCCTTGGGATCAATCCACTCCACATCCAGGGTCTCGTCCTGGGGCTTGCAGTCCCCGGCCACCGGCACCAGATAGCACAGCGCGATGGCATGCTGGCGCGGATCGTAGTACTCCGAAACCCCTGGCGTGGGGAAAAACTCAGCCACGGTGAAAGGCTGCGGGCTGGCAGGCAGCATGGGCAGGGCCAACTGGCCCAGATCCTTGGCGATGTTTCTGGCCAGAGCCTCCCTGATGGTCTCGTGATAGAGAATCCGTCCGGTGATCAGGGTGCGCTCGATGTTGCCCTGATCATCCACGCGCAGAAGGGTACCCACCTGGGTGACTGCACTCATGTCGTCCACGCGAACCGGAACTACCTCCACATAGGGCATGGGCAGGCAGCGCCGAGCACGGTCGATGGAGTCACGATCCAGCCATCCGGGGGGATTCGAGCCCGAAAAACCCCGATTGAAGTCCTCTGGGGTGATATGTGAGAAGGCGCCACGGTCGCGATCGGCATCGAAGTCGTCATCATCGGGAATCTCGTCGTTCAGCACTGGCATGGCTCCATTATCCGCACCAGGCTTGACCGCCCGCGGGACCCCGGCGGACATCTCCACCCAGAGCATATTCGTGCGCTTTCTCCAGCCTTGATGGAATGCTGATGATTGAAAGCGGTTGCTAAGCACGGGAGCTTCCCGCGCGACAGTCAAACGACTTCAAGGAGCGTTATCATGGCCACCACGACTATTACTTCGGAAAACTTCGAACAAACCATCAAGGACAACGACCTGGTGCTGATTGACTTCTGGGCCACCTGGTGCGGACCCTGCAAGGCCTTCGGCCCCATCTTCGAGAAGGCTTCGCAGGCCAACTCCGACATCGTCTTCGGTAAGGTGGACATCGACCAGAACCAGGATCTGGCTGCAGCTGCCGACATCCAAGCGGTGCCCACGCTGATGATCACCAAGCAGGGCCAGATTATCTTCAAGCAGGCCGGTGCGCTCAGGTCTTCGGATCTGGACGACCTGATCGACCAGGCACGCAAGGCCGATCTGTCAACCCCGGCACAGGCCTGAGTCGGTCAAGTTGGCTCCACGGCCGATTTGCACTAAAGTAGTGATGTGTTTGTCCAGTGACCCTTTCGGTCTTACCGGAAGCATGAGGTCGATAGGAAGCGTTAAGTCGACTGATCACTGAGGATCTGTCGGTCCAACAGAGGAGAGTAATGGCGAACCACCGTAGAGGACGGATGAGTGCGGTCAAGGCTCTGACCAAGCGTCAGTGGCTGCGGTTGGCTGCCGGTGTCACTGTTCTCGGCATGGTCGTTGGCGCAGGCTTCGTCTCGCGCGACTTCTACACATCCACTGAAAACTCGGCCAAGTCAGGCGTGACATCCTATTCAGCCACTCAAGATGTAAACACGGTGTCCCGCGGCAGCACCAGGCAGGCCATCCGCAACGGTGCGGGCGGCGCTAACGCGAACACCTCCTATGTGAGTGTGCAGATCAACGGGAAGAACAAGGTGGTCCTGGGCACTGGCTTCACCGATGTCAAATCCGTGCTGGAGGCCGGGGACATCACTCTGCAGCCTGGAGACCAGATCACACCCTCTCTGACCACTCGTGTCGATGAGAAGACCGTCATCCGTATCGACCGGGCCGGCGCCCAGGTCAAAACGGACGAGTCGCCCATCCCCTTCAACACCATTGAAGAGAAGACCGACTCCCTCCCGGCGGGGACCACCAAGGTCAAGACGGAGGGACAGAACGGAGTCATGGAGACCACTAGCCTGGTCACCGCAGCCGGCAACAAGCATCTGACCAGCAACATCTTCGCCTCTTTCGTCAAGACGGTCCCCGTCGACAAGGTGGTCCTTGTGGGCACCGGCGGTGGCACCCCCGCACAGGCCGGCTCGACCACCACTACAGTCCCTGTGGGCGAAGCCCAAAGCATCGCCCACGGTCTGGTCACCTCCCGCGGCTGGGGAGAAGACCAGTTCACCTGCCTGGTGCAGCTGTGGAATAAGGAGTCCGGCTGGCGAACCAACGCATCCAACCCATCAGGCGCTTATGGCATTCCTCAGGCATTGCCCGGCAGCAAGATGGCCTCGGCCGGTCCCAACTGGCAGACTGATGCTCATACCCAGATTGTTTGGGGACTGGGCTATATCCAGGGCCGTTATGGGACCCCTTGTGGTGCTTGGGCTCAATCCCAGGCATCCAACTGGTACTGATCCGTTTTCACACGGCCTAAACCAAGAATCCCCGGCAGACTTCCACCAGTCTGCCGGGGATTTTTTACACGAACCAATAATGATCCAGAATAATCAGGCCGTTTTGATCATCTTCTCCAGATTTACTGAATCTAAGACCAAGAGGATGGTCGACAAGGACCAAGGATTAGCGTATGGTGCATTGACGGTTTGCTCCCCTGACCCAGTGTCTCTCCCCGATTAAACGAAGCATTTCATCTTTCCACGGTGCCCGATGACCCATTGGAACCAGCTGTCTCTCTACTAGCAAGACAACGACTTCATGGACCTCACGACTGTAGACATCTCATGGAAGCATGATAAGGCTCTAGAACCCAGCGACGAGACTATTGCACTCATAATTCACTTAAGCATCGTCGCTTGATCTTTCATGTCGGAATCGCCACATGCAGCCACCGGTCTGATGGCCAGTCGACAGCACGTTGAAACACTAAGCAAAGATGGTCGATCGAAACGAGAGCTGACCCACAGAAGCAGATACAGGGACACCTTCTTGGAAAATCACTTCTCATCAGAGCATGAACAAGTGAGGCTCCGCCACTACACACGTGGCGGAGCTTCACTGCGGTCTCATGTCTAGCTTTCCCTATCAGCCTTCCCAGTCTGCAGATCGCTAAGATCACAACCTACACAATCGGGACAGATACGATAGGCTGAATTTCTGTTCTAGAGCACGGCCTGGAGAACGAAGTCCAGGATGAAGAGGGCCGAGACCGCCCAGATGATGGGGTGGACCTCCTTGCCCTTGCGCTTGCAGACCATGGTCAGGCAGTAGGTGATGAAACCGGCAGCCACGCCATAGGAGATGGAGTAGGCGAAGCCCATGAAGATGGCCGTGAAGAAGGCCGGAATGGCCTCAGACAGCTCGCCCCACTCGATCTCAGCGAAGGAGCTCATCATCATGCAACCCACAATGACCAGGACGGGTGCGGTGGCCGCCGATGGCACGGCCGAAATCAAGGGGGCGAAGACGGCACTGAGCGCAAAGCAGGCGGCGATGACCACCGAGGTCAGTCCGGTTCGGCCACCAGCTGCAATGCCCGCTGCAGACTCCACATAGGTAGTGGTGTTGGAGGTGCCGAAGAGGGCGCCGATGGAGGTTGCGGTGGCATCGGCGAACAGGGCCTTGTCCATCTTGGAGCTGAAACCACGACCGGTTTCCAGAGCCTGCTCGTCTTCGGCGGAGAAGATGCCTGAGCGCCGGCCGGTGCCCACAAAGGTACCGATGGTGTCGAAGGTGTCCGACAGGGAGAAGGCGAAGATGGTCACCAGAACCACTGGCAGCTTGGCCGGGTCAGAGAAGAGAGCAGGGAAGCCCTCCGGACTGAAAATGGCCAGGAAGGTCTGCGGCAGCTGTGACCAGGCCTGGCCCAGATCGACCGACTTGGCCATGCTGGTGACCCCCATGGGAATGCCCAGCAGCGTGACCGCGATGATGGCGATGACAAAGGCACCTTTGTTGATGAAGCCCAAATGACCCTTGAACTTGAAGATCAGGAGGAAGACGGTCAGCAACAAGCCAATGACGAAGAGGATGACTCCTGGTGTGTTGAAGGTGGTCAGTCCAGGGTTGGCACCTGCTGCCGAGGTCTTGTCGGGTGTGAACTTGATGATGCCCACATTGAGCAGACCCACATAGGCGATGAAGACGCCGATGCCGCCGCCGATGGCGTGCTGAAGCAGGGGCGGAATGGCCTGGATGATCATCTTGCGCAGCTTGGTGGCCGTGACCAGGATGTTGATCAGGCCGCACAGGAAGACCATGCACATGGTCTGCTGCCAGGTGAAGCCCAGCCCCTTGACCACGGTGAAGGTGAAGAAGGCATCCAGCCCGACTCCTGGCGCCACGCCGTAGGGCACGTTGGCCACCAGTCCCATGATCAGGGTGCCGATGATCGCAGCGATCAGAGTGGCGAGAAAGACGGCACCCCAGGGCATGCCCGCCGTGGAAAGCACCGAAGGATTGACCACAATGATGTAGGCCATGGCAAAGAAGGTGGTGATGCCTGCTACCACTTCCGTAGAGACTGTGGTATTATTATCCGAAAGCCGAAATAGCTTATGCATATTCGATTCCTTATTGTCTTATTTGGCGATGAGACAAGAGAAGAATATCACGAGCACTCGGCTTTTTCTGTTACAAGCCCCCTGTTCCCAACCTTCTATCGGCTCCAATACCACCTCAACACTTTTCTCTAACTTATAATCGGCATACCTGCACGGCCCTGAAGCCGACCTTATAGACGGGGATGGGCTGACGGATGCAGTACTTTCAAGGAGGGGTATATGGCCAGGAACAATCATTGGGACCAGGACGATCAGAAGCAGTATCAGCATGTGCACGACAGCGAAGTCGATCGTGGACAGGATGAGCGCGCCGCCGAACGGATTGCAGCCGCCACGGTCAACAAGCAACGCACCCGCGAAGGCCGCACCCTGCGCCAGGAACAGGAGCGCCGCGACCAGGGCAAAGACGATAAGAAAAACAACAAGAAGGACTGAATCCTCAGAGGGCGCCCATCAGCAGATGCGCCAAGACCATGAGCACCGCACCGATCACCGCAGTCAGGGCCAGGGTGAATCCCGCCAGTCGGGCGTTGCCAAGGACCTTGTCAGTGAACATGGTGGCGAAAACCGCTGTCGGAGCCAGGCAGCACAAGGCCACTGCCTGACGGATCAACGGTTCGAAGGGCAGCAGATACCATGCGGCCGTCGCGAACAGGATGCCGAAGGGCAGTCGCCAGGCCAGAATCTGCAATACTGACTTGACATCATCCCGTCCGCCGGGCAAGTCCATGAGCATGCCCACCATAAGCATGGAGCAGAAGGCGTTGGCCGTCGAGAATGGACGGGTGATCTGGGCTGACCAGTCCGGCAACGAGATCCCGGTCAGCATGAAGACCACCATGACCATGTAGGTGTCGAAGGAGGGCGAGCTCAGGAAACCCTTGGCTATGGAGATGGCTGCGGCCTTGCGATGAAGTTTGCGGGCATCAGGGTCATCCAGCTTGACCGGCTCGCCTGCTTCGGGATCCAGGGACTGGCCCGGTCGAATATGCAGAAGCCCCTGGGTCATGACGTTGGTCCCGGCAGAGACCATGACCGAGTTGCCGATGTCGAACATGGCGGCGGGCACCAGGGCCGCCGTGCCAAGCAGCGACTGAAGCATAGGGAAGCAGAAGCATCCGATGTTGAAACCCGATCCGTTGAGCATAAGAAAAGCCCGCTGAGCTGTAGGACGATGCCTGCTGGTCAGAAAGATGGCCAGTGGCGGAATCAGCGAGGCCACGAAGGCGAAGACCGAGACCAGAAGCAGGCTCGGATTGTGGGGGTTGGTGGCGAAGGAGTAGATGATGGCACCGGGCAGGACCAGATCGAACACAATGGTCTGCAACACCCGGTAGTCCAGCGGACGAAAGAGGCCAAAACGCTTGAACAGGTAACCCACCAGGATAATGCCCAAGAGGGTGGCCGGTTCCAGCAATACTCCCATGTCGTCGCTCCTTCCATGGATGCCGGAACCATGATACCTGACGGGCGGGTGCGCAGACCGGTTCTGTCTCAGCCGAAGCGACCGGAGATGTAACGCTCGGTGTCCGGCTCGTGCGGGTTGGAGAAGATGGTGGTGGTGTCGTCCATCTCCACCAGGTGGCCGGGCTGACCTACGGCCTTGAGGTTGAAGAAGGCCGTATAGTCCGAGACCCTGGCGGCCTGCTGCATGTTATGGGTGACGATGACGATGGTGTAGTCCCGTTTTAGCTCGTTGATCAGATCCTCCACAGCCAGGGTGGAGATGGGATCCAGGGCCGAGCAGGGTTCGTCCATGAGCAGGACCTGGGGGTGCACGGCCACGGCACGGGCAATGCAGAGCCTCTGCTGTTGACCGCCTGAGAGCCCGATGCCCGGCTTGTCCAGGCGATCCTTGACCTCGTTCCAAAGATTGGCACCGCGCAGGGCCCACTCCACCAGATCGTCCGCGTCGGATTTGGCGATGTGCTTCTTGTTGAGCCGTATGCCGGCCAGGACGTTCTCCCGGATGGACATGGTCGGGAAGGGATTGGCCCTCTGGAAGACCATGCCCACGTCCCTCCGCACCTCGACCGGATCCACATCCGGCCCGTAGAGGTCGCGACCTTCCAGCAGCACCTGCCCGCTCACATGCGCCCCCGGGGTGATCTCGTGCATGCGGTCCAGGGTGCGCAGGACCGTAGACTTGCCGCAGCCGGAGGGACCGATGAAGGCGGTGACCTTGTTGGCCTGGATGCGCATGTTTACGTCTTGGACGGCCAGGAAGTCGCCGTAGTAGACGTTGAGGTGGTTGATGTCTATGCGTTGGCCCATGTTCCGGCCTCCGTTTCTCTAATGGCGCTGCTCAACGCGTCCGCCCAACAGCAAAGATGCGCGAGACCAGCCGCCCCAGCAGGTTGAGCAGCAGGACGATAAGGATAAGCACCAAGGCCGCAGCCCAGGCCCGCTGCATGTGAATGTCGGTCAGGCATCCCGGGTCAGCGCCCGGCCCGCAGACGGCCAGTCCCTGGGAATACTCGTTGTAGACGAAGACCGGCAGGGTGGTCATCCTCCCGGAGAAGAGGTTGGGGTTGGTAGTGGCGATGAAACCCGAGGCTATCAGCAGAGGCGCCGTCTCCCCGATGACCCGTGCCACAGCCAGGATGGTGCCCGAGACGATGCCAGGCAGGGCCGTGCGCAGAACGATACTGGTGATGGTCCGCTGCTTGGTAACCCCCAGGGCATAGGCCGCCTCTCGCAGGTCGTTGGGAACCACGGCCAACATATCCTCGGAGGTCTTGACCACCGTGGGCAGCATGAGCAGGGAGAGGGCCACCGAACCAGCCAGCCCGTTTACGGTGCCTGGCCCAACTACAAGGGCGAACATGGAGAAGGCGAAGAGACCAGCCACGATGGAAGGAATTCCGCTCATCACATCCACCATGAGACCGATGGCCTTGGCCAGGCGACCTCCATGGGCGTATTCGACCAGATAAACCGCGCACATGACACCCACCGGAATGGATATGACCATGGATCCAAAGGTGATCTCCAGAGTGCCGATTACTGCATGCAGGATACCGCCGTAGCCTCCGGACGGCGTGGGGTTGCCGCCCACCACCCCGCTCATGTTGTGGGTGAGGAAGTCCGGTGTCAACCGTCGCACCCCCCTGGACAGGCTGACCCAGAGCACCGAGACCAGCGGGATCAGGGCGACTAGGAAGGAGAGCCCGATCAAAACGGTCATCAGCCGGTCCTTGCGCTTGCGTGCCCGGATGGAGGACCTGGTTGGTCTGAAGCGGTCAAAATCGATGACCGGCCCGCGATCAGTTCGGCTTGCCATCATGCACCCGCCTTTGCTGTGATCCTGCGCGCCAGATAATTGACGATGAAGGTGATGATGAAGAGGACCAGACCGGTGGCCACCAGGAGGGCCACGCCCTGGGAGTCCGCCTCGGGGAACTGGGCGGCGATGTTGGCGGCGATGGTCTGGCTTTTCGAAGCCTGCAGCAGCCGCAGGGAGTAGCTGAAGCCTGGTGAGAGGATCATCAGCACCGCCATGGTCTCGCCCAGGGCGCGTCCCAGCCCCAGCATGGAGGCCGAAATGATGCCCGAGCGGCCGAAGGGCAGGACCGCAAGCCGGATCATCTCCCACTTGGTGGCGCCTAAGGCCAAAGCGGCCTCCTGCTGCAGTCGAGGGGCCTGGATCAGGATGTCACGGGTGACCGAGGTGATGATGGGCAGGATCATGACCGCCAGCACCAGGGCCACCGTGGCCACGGACCGGGCCGGGGCAGCAACGGGTCCGGAAAAGAGCGGAATCCATCCCAAATGGACAGACAGCCAGCGCCAGAAACCAGTGATATTGGGAACCAGGACCAGAGCCCCCCAGAGCCCGTAGATCACTGAGGGCACGGCGGCCAGCAGGTCAATCACCGTGCTGAGCAGCGTGGACAGGCGGTTGGGGGCGTAGTAGCCGATGAAGAGAGCAATGCCCAGGGAGACAGGGAAAGCCAAGAGCAAGGCCAGGCCGGCAATCAGAATGGTGCCGAAAACCAGCGGGCCCACATAGCCCAGGAAACTGCTCGCCCGGCCACCACTCAGGGAGAGGATGGCCTGGGTGCGGGAATCCGGATCTCCGGTGAAGGCCGGAAAAGCGCGCAGAATCAGAAAGAGGGTGACCGCAGCCAGGGCCAGTAGGATCAGGACGCCCGCCCCTGTAGCGCAGGCCTTGAAGATCCGATCCACCCGCTTGGCCTTGTTCAGGGTTGCGGTCTCGTCCGGCTTGTCGCTCATGACTTCCCCCCGATGGTCTCTACCGAGGCCATGGCCTGGGCGCGCAGCCCCTGCCCCAGCTCGGCGCTGCCCGCATTGGCCGCGGCCATGCGCTGACCCTGCTCGCTCAGTAGATAGGTCAGCCAGGCCTTGGCGAACCGGGCCTTGGATCCGTCCCGATCATCTCGATAGGCGGTGCATACCACGTCGTAGGAGACCAGGACGATCGGATAGGTGTGCTCCTGGGTGGTGCGGTGGTTCACGGTCAGGACCACCCTGCCAGGCTGACTGGCCTGAGGATCCCGCTGGGCCGCATCCAGCAGATTGGCCACGGTCTTGGCTGTAGGCGGCTGCCAGGTCTTCCCCACCTGGACGGCCACGGTGCCTAAACCGGTGGTCTGGGCCGCGTCAGCATAGCCAAAGGTACCCTGTGCCTGGTTCATGGTCATGACCACTCCGGCAGTGCCCTTGGCGCCCTGCCCCAGGTCGTTGGGCCAATTCTCACCCGCTGGGTAAGGCCAGGCGGACCCGGCCGTGTCGTGCAGGTAGGACAGGAAGCTTTTCGTGGTGCCCGACTTGTCCGAACGATGAATCACGGTGATGTCCAGGTCGGGCAGATTGGCTCCCGGATTGAGCGCTGCGATGCGCGGATCCCGCCAGTTGGTGACCTTTCCGGAGAATATCATGGCGATCAGAGCCGGGTCCATCCGCAGATGGGCATCTGAACCCTTGGGCCACAAATCAGGCAGATTGTAGGCCACAGCTATCGGGGTGGCGTAAACGGGCAGGTCAAAGGCCGTACCGGAACCGCAGACCTTACGCGAGCGCTCAAGCTGATCGCTGGTCAGCGGCGCATCGGTGCCGGCCCAGATGGTCGAACCCGACAGGAAGGCGTTGACCCCAGCACCGGAACCTGCCGGATCGTAAGAAATGCGCGCCCCAGGATGCTGCTTGCGGAAGCCGGCTATCCAGGCCTCATCAGCGCTCTGCTGGGAGGATGCGCCAGATCCGGCGAACTCGCCCTGGAAGAGGGCCTGATCTGCCATATTGCCTGTTCCGCTGCCTTCGACGGGGACATTGTCGCCGCAGGCCGCCAGGGAAATCATCATTGCCAGGGACATGAGGAGGGCCGGGAATCTGCCACGACCATGACCATGTGCGTGCATGCTACCTACCTTGACCGCCGTTTCATTTCAAACGTCCGTCCTCATCAGCCCGTGTTGGACCCTTCCGTATTCACATTACCGAAGCTCGCCTCACACAGCATACTGGAAACGCTGACCGCCGGACAAGGTCGCCACATCCGCGTCAGCCATGTGGAAAAACCCAATCACAATCCACAGCCGGGTATATTATAAGGTCATTGTCAGACGCTTAGCTCTCTTGTTCTTTTCTTAGTGTCACCGGTATCGGTATGCCCTGATTTGCTTTCTAGGACGGCACCGCGGGGAGCGGTATGCGCAGTGAGGACTAACCCGAAGGAAGTGGTGGTGCATGAGGAAGCAGGAGCTCGCCGAGCAAGGGCGGACCCTCAGCAAGGATGGAGCCTTCGTCAACGGAAGGCTCACCCATGAAGCCTTCCTTTCACTGGCCATCCTGACCGTCATCACCTTCCTGGGCAACTTCACCCAGCTGCAGCTGGCTTCGGCCCTGCCCACCATTGTGGACGAGTTCCACATCACCCTGACCACCGGCCAGTGGCTGACCTCGGTATTCCAGCTGGTCATGGGCGTCATGGTGCCGTTGACCGGTTTCCTGACCAAGCGCTTCTCCACCAGGCAGATCGTCATCACCTCCATGGCCGTCTTCACCCTGGGGTCGCTGCTGAGCTGGCAGTCGCAGACCTTCGCCCTGGTCCTGCTGGGCCGTATTCTTGAGGCCATAGGCACGGGAACCATGTGGCCCGTTCTGCAGATCACCGTCTTCTCCATCTATCCGCTGGCCAAGCGCGGCATGGCCATGGGCACCGTGGGCCTGGCCATGAGCGTGGCTCCGGCCATCGGCCCGACCTTGGGCGGCTGGCAGACGGACGCCAACGGCTGGCGCTCCATCTTCCTGACGCTGAGCATCTGCGGGGCTGTGGCGCTGCTCCTGTCCATCTTCGGCCTGCGCAACTTCGGCCAGCGCGACACCAGCGTCAAAGCTGACTTCTTCTCGGTGGCCCTGTCCATCTTCGGGTTCGGCGGGCTCATGTTCGGCTTCACCAACATCGAGAACTTCCCCATTACCTCCTTCATGACCTGGCCCTTCATGCTGGTCGGCCTGATCGGGATCATCTGGTTCGTGCTTCGCCAGCTCCACCACGACAAGCCCCTGCTGGATCTGCATGTGCTGCGGATCAAGAACTTCACCGTGGGCACCATCATCGCATCCATGTCCTTCTTCGCCTTCAGCTCGGTCACCGTCATCCTGCCCATGTATATCCAGACGGATCGCGGCTTTTCAGCCACCATGAGCGGTCTGGTCATGCTCCCAGGGGCCATCGGCACCGCTATCGCCCAGTTCTTCGGCGGCCGGCTGCTGGACCGTTGGGGTGCACGACCCGTGGCTATGACCGGTTGCTCGGTCCTGCTGCTGGGCACCATCGCCATGAGCATGATCAGCGCCAATACCTGGATCGGCCTGGTCTCCATCTGCCAGTTCATCCGCCAGATCGGCATGGGCTTCACCCTGATGCCCTTGACCACCTGGTCCCTGAACAACCTGGCTCCCAAGGACGTTTCGGCTGGTTCGGCCGTCACCAACACGGCCCGGCAGATTGCCGGCGCTGTCGGAGCCCCCATCCTGGTCATCCTCATGGAGACCATCACCACCCTGCGCCACAACGCCTTGGGCGGCGGCCACTCCACCCAGATCGCAGCCAACATCTTCGGCGTGCAGTGGGCCCTGCGCATTTCAGCACTGATCTGCCTGGGCATGGTCCTGCTGGTCTACTTCGGCGTTCGTGGAAACGGTGCTGGCTCCGGCCGCCAAATGACCCGCATGCTCCTGCGCCACATGCACATCATTCACACCGACGCCCCTGCCCTCACAGCCTCCGCCGCCGACTCCAAAACCCAGGACTGATTACCGGAGAATCTTCCTCCGGCACCTGCTGGATCTGGGTGGATTCATCGCAAGCTGCGAGATAGACGGGCTGGTAATACAAGATGTCAATTGAAAATGCCAGTTGTCAGTCAGCCTTCCACAGGCCAGCGCTCAGAGGTCCGGCGGGATAGGCTGGCCTGGGCAGGTATGCAGAACGGCCAGCATGGCCTGCTTTTCCGAGCTGGTGACGCTCAGTGAATACTTGTCCTTGACCGCTATCTGACGGGCCACATAGGAGCACTGATATCCCTTGTTCTCGGGCAACCAGTAGTCGGCCGAGGCACTCCCCTTGGCCTGGTTAGCCGGACCGTCCACGGCAAGCAGATTGTAGGGATCGTTGCCAAAACGGTAGCGACGGGCCGTGTCCCACTTGCTGGCCCCTGACCGCCAGGCATTCTCCAGGGCGACCACATGGTCGATCTGTACGGCCGAGCTGGTCTTCGGGCCTCTGACGAATTCGATGGTCCGCCCGGTATAGGGATCCTGTAGACGACCGCTGGCCACCTTGCACCCACCGGGAGTGGTGGTACGAAGGTCAGTCAGGTCGCGGGTCAGCACATCCTCGCGCACATTGCAGCCGTTGCCGTCCTCATCGGTCTCCTTGAAGCCGAAAGCCTCACGCCGATACTGGCGGCCTGGGCGGGCGTGATCGTCCACTATCAGGCCCTGCAGGGTCTGGGCCGCATCGCCGGTTGCCGTATATCGGCCGGTCAGCCGTCCGACCCCGCCATTGACCCTTGGCAATATCAGGCCGATGGTGATGCCCAGGACCACAGCCACTACCAGAAGGATCAGCACCCGTTCCGTGAGCGATTCGCGACGGAAGCGGGCCGGGGCGGGATTCCTCCGTGCCGAACCATACCGGCTGCGGCCTCGATACCGATATCTTCTGCGTCTCGGACCGGTCATCTACCGCCGATACCTCCTATGTCGACTGTATGCATGAATCATCCATAATAGCGGTCAGGCGTAGGCGTAGGTCATCGGGTCGTGTCCTGCACGCACCGGGGAGTCCATGGCATCGATGGCGGCGTGCTCTTCACGGGTCAGGCTGAAGCCGAACAGGTCCAGGTTCTCCGCCTGCCTTTCCCGGTGGACAGACTTGGGAATGATGATGGTCCCGTTCTCAATATGCCAGCGCAGTACCACCTGAGCCGGCGTGACCCCGTGGGCCTGTGCGATTTTCTCCAGCCTTCCGCCTCCGGCTGTCAGGTCTGCGCCGCGTGCCAATGGCGAGTATGCCTGGACGGCGATGCCGTGCTCCTTGCAGAAGGCCGTCACCGTGCGCTGCTGCCAACTGGGGTGCAGCTCAATCTGATCCACCGCTGGGTACTCCCCGGTCTCCCCATGCAACCGTTCCAGATGCTCTGGGAGGAAGTTGCAGACGCCCAGGGTCCGCACCCGCCCTTCATCGCGCAGCCTATGGAAAGCGCGCCAAACCTGATCAGCCCGCCAATTAAACGGCGTTGGCCAGTGGATCATGTACATGTCGACATAGTCAGTGCCCAGCAGGGCCAGCTGGCGGTCGAAGGCCCGCAGAGCGCTGTCATAGCCCTGTTCGG
This sequence comes from Bifidobacterium polysaccharolyticum, assembly GCF_016101585.1. Taxonomy (GTDB): domain Bacteria; phylum Actinomycetota; class Actinomycetes; order Actinomycetales; family Bifidobacteriaceae; genus Bombiscardovia; species Bombiscardovia polysaccharolytica. Next base: position 302,478 of record NZ_JACFQG010000003.1, on the reverse strand, counting down.
AGTCACGCAGCTTGGTGGTCAGCCACAGATTGGCACGCTCAGGACCACTCTGGCAACCGAAGGCCTTGAGGCCACGGCCCACGCCTCCTTCGTTGCGGTAGCCCGCTGCCGTATCGATGTGATGATACCCCAGTTCCAAGGCAGATTGCACTACTCCAGCGGTTTGATCATCGTCGATCCTGAGTACGCCCAGGCCTACCTGCGGAATGCGATTACCGTCAGACAATAAGATGTCAGGAACTGCTGTCATGGTCCAAACCTTCCCAGACGCGGCCCAGCAGTCTGCCGGGCCATGCTCGCTCCATTCTAGAGCCGGGCAAAAGTCCGGTTACAACAGAACAGACCCTGTGGTCAAACCTGTCCGCACATGCACAGGCCTAGAATTTGGTGATACCGAAGAAGTAGATCAGATGGGTATCGAACCAGTGGTAGCCAAGGTCGAATACGGGCAGGAAGCCGATTCTCATCATCATCCCGACCGAACCCCAGGCGAAGAAGAGGCCGAGCACAGCCAGCAACCACATGAGAACGCTGCAGATTCGCCGTGTTTTAATCAACCGGCGACGGCGGGTGGCTTCGGATCGGGTCTCCTGCTCATGGCTGACCATGATTGTGGCCAGCGGCTCGCCCATGGTCCCAGGTCCTGCCGCCCGAGATTCCAGATGTTCCATCTGCTCCAGGTCGTGACGGCAGTTGCGCCGGCTGCGTGAGAGCAGGTACCAGCCCACCAGGCAGGCTGCAAACAGAGCCAGGAACACCCAGACCATGTAAATGGGCGCACCCTCAGGTTGGGTAGGAGGCACGTCATCGCCGATATAGTGCCCTCGCACAATCAGACGATGCGAGTTGACGCCATAGGGGTAGCAGGTCAGAAGGGTCACATAGTTGGAATTCTGGACTGGCTGCAGTGCGCTGACATCGGTAGGCGAAATGACTTTTATCTGGTCTACCTTATAGCTCAAATGCCGTTTGAGCACTCGTATCTGGAAGACGTCTCCCTTGCGCAACTGGGTCAGGTTATCGAAAAGCATGTAGCCGACTTCGCCCGTGTGCCCGGTGATGACGGAGTGGATGGTTCGGTTGTCGGTAGGCACATGGGTTGTAGCAATGTGCCCTGTGCCGTCCTTAAGCACCTGGTCGCTGGTGCCGTGCCGCACAGGCAGCTTGACGTTGATCTTGGGAATCTCCACATAGGCCATCATGCCCTTGCCGTCTACATTGAGGGTTTTGTAGTAACGACCCAGTGGCTCCTTGACTTCCTTGTACTTGAAGGGGTCCCTCAGCGTGGGCTTGCCCAACTCCTCGTCATACTTCTTGGCATCGCGCCACATGGCTCTGCGCTGTGCTGGCGAGAGGGCATCCACGATCTGATCGTAGTTATCCACCGCAGTGGCATCCTCGGAGTAGTTCACATAGGCGGCCAACAGCGGGTAGAGGAAGATTCCCAGACCAATCAGAAAGGCCAAAGTCTCCAGGAGCCCGAATCCTCGGCCGGACTTGGCTGTCCTTCGATCCTTCTTGGCCTGTTTGGATGCTGTTACGGCAATCTGCCCAGCATTGACTTGCTCATCTACTGCTTTGCGATTATTTCCTGAAACGACGATTATCGGGGCCAATGATTTAGCTTGGCCCGAAACGAGCACCGGATCTGCTATTGCATCTGAACCATTCGGGTCTGAAGCACCGCGATCCTTGGGAGCTTTCAAGGGCGGATAGGAAGGCGGCAGTTCAGAACTAGGAGCAAAGGTAGGCGGCATATCCGCTTGATCAGCAGGAATGGACACATAAGCAACATCACTGTTGCCGGGGGCATGAGCTGGGCTCATAGTAACCGAGTCAATATTATGATCCATCTACAGCCTTCCTCATGCTGCATTTCGCATATTCCGGTTAATAGCTATATATAGCTTTTGACATACAAAGACCGGCGGCACCTGTATGATGCTGCCGGTCTTTTATACACCCTCACAGATGCCGCTGATATCCTGTGATGACATCAAACCGACATGTCTGTGAGAATACCTAGCGCTGATCCTTGTTCCAGGAGCGCGCGACGACTGCCAAGTAAAGGCCCATCGCGGCCAAAACCAGGAGCAGAATACCAGGCGCTACCATAGATACGCCAGTAGCGGCCAGCTTTCGTGGACCTGATCTTACGACAGGAACAGTCTTGGCTCCATTCCCACTTTGATCTCCATTCGGAAACGCATTCTGAGGCACGTCAACGAGCTTAGGACTAATGGTTACCTCGTAAAGCGGATGGACTTCACCTTGCTCCCGGTAGAGCGGCAACTGCACAACTACAGGATCTACCTTCACTTTTTCGCTCTTTGGTGGCGCTACTAAAGTAACCAGCCAATATGAGGCATTGAAGTAGTCCCCGTCAAAAACAGCTGGGCTTCCTCCTGTCAGTGTGGACGCTTCTAGATCAAGATGGGCTCCAGTGAGCCAGACTCCCTGAGATTTTGCTTCTGATGCGTTGGTGATGGTGCCGTCTTGATCAGAAACACCGTAGTATTCGGCTGGTTGTTTCTTATCCTTGAAAGCATCTGGGTTGGCTGCCACCTCGCTACTGATAGCCGCTTGAGCCTTATCAGCCCCAGGGTTATGGTCAAGTGCCTGCACCCGGCTTTTCAGAGTACTGGCATCCAGCCTAAGGGCGCGAAAGACATACCCTGCTCCAGCCGATACAGGAGCACTCGGCAGGATGTCGTTCTGACCGCCTTGACCCGAATGTCCTCTCTTGAGTTGCACCGTCAGTGTCGGGTTGACCGTCGCCGCCTCTGCCGCCGGCGTCATATCGAAAGCAGTCAGACCTAAACAGGCCAAGACCACAATCAGACAGGGCAGGACCCGGCGGGTGAGGCATTTCGGCAAGGCAATTCCCTTCATAAACCTTCCCTTCCAAGGCCGCCTTTCGACGACGTGGTTGCGTCAGATCCGCTGGCCTAAAAAACCTGACCAACGGCCCCGACATGTACGAACCATCTAGAATCCGACGGTCCGTATGAAAATGGCGGACGATTCTCGGAGGAACCGTCCGCCATCAGGTCACCTCACATAACTTCTAATGTGACCGCATCATCAGGCCCGGGCGGCGTTGTTGCGCCGACTACGAGCGTACAGAGCCCCACCCATGAGCAGGGCGCCAACAACCAGCAGAAGCAGGATGCCGCGACCACCAGTCAGAGGCAGTGCCAGAGGCGAATCAGAAGAATCCGTTGCATAATGCATCAGGTACTTTTGAATGTCAGAATTGTTGAACTGAATCTTCTGAGTGACCTTTGAAGCTGGTGCATCAAAGTTTCCAAAGCTCAACTGAGAATAGTCAGGTTCAATCGTGGCGTGAGGACCATACTTCTGTACAATATCGTCTACTGTCTCATTTTTGTGATTATCATAAGAAACCTGCTTGAACGGGAAACCAGGACTGCGCCAATCTTTAGGAGTCTTAGTCTCAACTACCCGCCAATTGATGCCTTCCTTGACGGTGTCGGTAGCAGCCTTGTTCTGCGTAGTTGTATCAGAACCAAAGATAGGCAGACCGGCAAAGACTACCAGACCTTTCTTATTAGCCGTAGCCTCAAAAAGCGTGACACCTGTTGGCAAATCAGCTCCCGCGCTATAGAACTGTCCATCAGTTGCCAGGTACTTGTCCTGATCAGTGGCGTCCACCAGGCGATACTGAGTATCCGGAAGGGCGGCATAACCGTCCTTTTCGCTCTTAATTGAACCAAAAACAAGAACCGCATTGACGACGTTCGTGTGCTCATGAATCGGGTCAGTAGCTTTGCCGTCTGAAGTTGTGTTCTCTGTAAAGTCAGAAGACGCATCGTTTGCTACACCATCAGTACCGGTCGAATCACCCTTGCCAGTAACGGTGGCAGTGTAGGTGATATCAAGCTGCATAACCGTTGCCGGAACTTTCTGCAGCTGAGGAATGATACCGCTCGTTGCAGACCCGCCAAAGAAGTCAAACTGGTAGTAGCTGACGTTATCTGGATTGTCCGGGAACATATTCGGGGAATCTTCGGTCTTCAGGATTCTTTCTGGATTCGCGGTAGGAGTGGAGAGAGTATAATCCGTATCCTTTGTCAAGTCTATTGAACCAGGCGTATTATTCTTAGTATTATTTTTGTAATTCACCTTCACAGTGAAATCGTTATTGGCGCTCAATGAGCTGGACATACGATCGACGATACGAAGATCGCCATTCGCGCCCTTCAACTCGTGCGTATCGAGCTTTCCATCCGGCGTGCCCCGATTGTCTTTATTAGGCTCATTGTAAATCGTCTGCGACAGCTTGTACGAGATCTTATCTCCTGCTTTCGCATAACGAGTGGACTTCGCCTTACCAGTCGTCGAGTCTGTGACTCCTTGAACTGTCTTGGCGAAAGCCGTGTTGTGCCTGTTCTTGGGGAAGAGGTGGAGGTTATAGATGTATCCAGTAGTGCTGTTAGCATCACTTCCAGTGGTTGCGTAGGGCAAGCTAAAGAAAGCGTTTGTTGAAACAGTATACTTAGTCATGTCGAGCTTATTCGGGCCTTCAGTGAAAGCAGGTGAACCCGCCTGGTCTTCCTTCATAACGAAGTAGTGGCCAGCACCTTTGGGGAACTGCAACTTGGTCGTCGTAGGAACTCCGGTATTATCCCCCTTGTACCACTGGTTGATGACACCTTGTCCGTCTGTATCTGCGACGTATAACGGGGTGTCAGGTTTTTGCGTCCAAGACTCCTCGTCAGAGGCAACTATATCGCCCATCTGCTTATTTTCGCCTTTTGGCACAACCTCATAGACGCGGAACCTAATACCCTTAGCCGGGACTAGATCTTTGTCGTCCTTAAAATTATTGGCATCATTAGCAGATCCAGTTGAAGCGTACCCATCAACCAGTGAGAAGTACTTGGTAACTGTCAGAGTTGGCTGGACGCTGTCATCCAAAACGCCAGGTCTGAAGTTATCATCTGTGCTGAATCCATATTGGTCGTCAGCAGCTGAAGCTTGGGTGGCTGGCAGAACGACCATGCCCGCCAGGAGCGTCGCTCCGGCGACCGCCAAGCCTAAAAGCTTAGGGAGCCTTATCCCTTCATTATCTCGTTGCATGTGCATGCACGCTTTCCCTTCTGTATTAATAGGCACAGGATGGCCAGGCACATCTTCGCCTCCCCAACCGATCACTTCCCCGACTCAGGGGGGTGGGCTTTATGTCAACTTTGGGACATGCCACTGTTCCCATTGCCTAATCATCACTGTACCGACAAAATTGTGACAACGCAAACCGACAAGCCGAATATGTAAAGGCCCCGCCACATGTGCAGTGGCGGGGCCTTGCTATCTTCCTGGAACAGGCGCTCAGTGCCGGTTATCCAACCGATGGTAGAGCTCGGCTGCACGCAGGTCGGCCTCGAAACGCCGAGGTTCAGTGTTCTCGTCGATGATGGCGAGTTCCACACCAGCCATGCGCGCGAAGTCCTCCCAGGCCTCACGGCCCACGGTGGTGGTCATGCAGGTATGGTGGGCTGCGCCGGCACGCAGCCAGCACTCAGCCGAGACCTTGAGCGAGGGCCGGGGCTTCCAGAGCGCACGTGCCACAGGCAGCTTGGCCAGGGACCCGCCGGGCTCGACCACATCCACCACATTCATGACCAGGCGGAAGCGTTCGCGCACATCCGCCAGGGAGACGACCACAGCATCGGTGCAAGGCGTAGCCGTGAAGACCAGGCGCACGGGATCCTCCCTGTCGCCGATAGACAGGGGATGGATCTCCAGGCGGGGCCGTCCCTCGGTCAACAGCGTGGGCGAGACCTCCAGCATGTGGGCGCCCATGATCTCCTCATGGCCGGGCACGAAGTTGTATGAGTAGTCCTCCATGAGCGAGCAGCCACCCTTGAGCCCGTAGCCCATGACGTTGCCGATCCGGATCAGAACCGAGGTCTTCCAGTCGCCCTCTGCCGAGAATCCGTACCCGTCGGCCATCAGCCGCTGGGCCCCCACGCCGGGAAGCTGACGCAGGCCTCCCAGATCCTGGAAGTTGTCCACGGCAGCGGTGGCACCCACCTCTTCCATCATGGCACGCATGCCGAGCTCTTCGCGGGCGGCCACCACCAGGGAGTCGTACCGGGAGTCCAGGAGTTCGGGAGCCACATCATAGCTGCGCTTGTAGTCCTCGATCAGATCCTTGACCTGGTCGTCGGTGACGGCGTTGACATGGTCCACCAGCTCGTTGACCGGCCAGGTGTTGACGGAGACGCCGAAGACCCGCTCGGCCTCGGTCTTGTCGCCCTCAGTGACGGCGACGTCACGCATGTTGTCGCCCCAGCGGCAGACCTTCATGTTGTTGGCGGCGTCCCAGCCGGCGCAGGCGCGAGCCCAGACGCCGATCTTGTCGGCAACCTCGGGATCGGTGTAGTGGCCGACCACAATCTTGCGCGGGATTCCCAGCCTGGTCAGAATGTAGCCGAACTCACGGTCGCCGTGGGCCGATTGGTTCAGATTCATGAAGTCCATATCAATGGTGTCCCAGGGGATCTCCACATGATGCTGGGTGTTCAGCTGCAGGAGCGGCTTGCGCAGCTTCTCCAGACCTCTGATCCACATCTTGGCCGGGCTGAAGGTGTGCATCCAGGCCACCACGCCGATGCAGGCCGGGTTCGACGAGGCATCGACCATGAAGTTCAGGATGGAATCCGAGTCCTTCAGAGTGGGCTTCAGAACCAGCTTGACCGGGATCCGCCCAGAGTCGTTGAGGGACTTGGCGATGTCCGCCGCCTGGACGCCCACTTGACGCAGGGTCTCCTCACCATAGAGGTCCTGCGAACCAACGGCGAACCAAAGCTCCTTGCCCTCGAAGGGATTTTTCATGCTCATACTTGCTCCTTTGCTTGTGTTTTCCGGCTCAGTGCTGGCCGTAGACGTGCTGGTACCGGTCGTTGAGCTTGGCTATGTCGGCCGGATCGATGGGCTTGGGCGTGCCGATCTGCTCAGCCGCCCAGACCGTGTGGGCCACCTCTTCGGTCATGGCCGCCGCCTTGACAGCAGCCTCGGCATCGGCTCCCACGGTGAAGGGCCCATGGTTGCGCATGAGCACAGCCGGGCAGCCCGGATGATCCTTGAGGGTGTCGACCACGCCCTTGCCGATGGCCTCGGAGCCGATCAGCTCAAAGGGACCGACCGGCACGGGACCGCCGAACTCGTCACCCATCATGGTCAGCACGCAGGGAATGTCCCTGCCGGTGGCCGCCCAGGCGGTGGCATAGGTGGAATGGGTGTGGACCACGCCATAGACCTCGGGCATATGTCGGTAGATATAAGCGTGGGATAGCGTGTCCGAGGAGGGGGCCTCAGCGCCATCAACCACATTGCCATCCAGATCGGTGACCACCATGGAGCCCGGGGTCAGGTGCTCATAGCGCACCCCCGAGGGTTTGATGACCATCAAATCGGCAGAGCGCAGCCGCTGCGAGACGTTGCCCGCCGTCCAGACCACCAGATTCCACCTGGTCAGCTGCGCATGCAGGGTGGCCACCTGCTCGCGCACCAGTTTCACCTCGTCGCGCACCTCGGGCGAATAATCAGCCAAGGACACCATCAGCAACTCCTTTTCCCGGCCCGATCACGCTGATCCGGCCGCTTGACGTTTTCAGCTCCCGGCCTCATCCCTGCAGGGGGATGGTCTTCACGGCCGCCTGCTCGATGGGCAGGCCCTTGGTGAAGCGGTCGAAGAAGGCTCTGAAGCCCTTCACATCAGCCGGGTCCGGCTGCTCTGTTGTGGACTGGACTCCTGCAAAGACATTGGCATCCAGGTAGTCGGCCAGGGTCTGGTCGGCATGACCCAGGTAGTCGGCCAGAACGGCCATGCCCCAGGCGCCCCCCTCCACAGCGGTGGACATGACCTTGATGGGGGCGTTGAAGGCGGCGGCCAGGATCCGCTGGGCCACCTTGGGGGTGGCGAAGATGCCGCCGTGCCCGACCATGGTGTCCACCTGGACATGCTCCTGGCGGGTCATCACATCCATGCCGATGGTGACCGGCGAGAAGGCCGAGAAGAGCTGGGCACGCATGAAGTTGGCCAGGGTCATCCGTCCCTCGGGGCCGCGGGCAAAGACGGGCCGGCCCTCCTCCAGACCAGCCAGGAACTCCCCGGAATAGAAGCAGTAGTTGATCAGCCCGCCGGCATCCTTGTCTCCCAGAAGGGCCTGGTTGAACAGGGTGGCGTAGAGCGCATCCCCCTTGAGATCCAGACCGGCGGCCTTGGCGAATTCCCCGAACAGCCCCACCCAGGCGTTCAGGTCCGAGGTGAAGTTGTTGGCATGGCTCATGCCGGCTGGATCCCCAGCCGGTGTGGTGACCGGATCCACCTCTGGATGGAAATCACGCAGGGGATGTTCCAGAACCACCATGGCGAAGATGGACGTGCCCGCAGACACGTTGCCGGTGCGGGGACGAACCGCGTTGGTCGCCACCATGCCGGTTCCCGCGTCGCCCTCGGGCGGGGCCATAGGCACGCCGGGCTGCAGCTGACCGCTGGGATCGAGCAGGGCGGCGCCTTCTGCGGTCAGCGCGCCGGCATCGCTGCCGGCGGTCAATGGCTCAGGCAGCAGGTCATGGATGTCCCAGGGCTGGGCCTGGACCTGGGGCAGTCGGGAAAAGATGTCCAGCAGGCCCTGGTCGAACTCCTTGCGGGAGGAGTCGATGGGGAACATGCCCGAGGCATCGCCAATGCCGATGACCTTGCGGCCGGAGAGCCTCCAGTGCATGTAGCCGGCCAGGGTGGTGATGTAGGCCACCTTGGGCACATGCTCTTCGCCGTTCAAAATGGCCTGGTAGAGGTGGGCAATGGACCAGCGCTCAGGGATGTTGATCTTGAAGGCCTGCGAAAGCTCCTCATGGGCCTGGCGGGTGTTGGTGTTGCGCCAGGTGCGGAAGGGCACCAGCAGCCGACCATCCTTGTCGAAGGCCAGGTAGCCGTGCATCATGGCTGAAATCCCCATGGCGCCTATCTTGGTCAGCGTCACCCCGTACTGGCGGCGGACGTCCTCGGCCATGGCTGCATAGGCCGCCTGCAGACCCTGATGGATCTGGTCCATGGAATAGGTCCAGAGGCCGTCCTCCAGCCGGTTCTCCCACTCGACGTCCCCGGTGGCCAGCGTCCGGTAGTCATGGTCGATCAGCACAGCCTTGATGCGGGTGGAGCCGAATTCGATGCCCAGACTTGTCGCGCCCTCCTGTAATTCACTAACGATGACGCCTTGTTCGCCAAGAACCATGTCCGCTCCTTTGCCTGATATGTTAACGCTCACATATTCTGGTTACAATTGTAACCGAGACCAGAGCGTCAGGCAAGCCCGCTGGATGCAGGCCGACGGTAGTCAGAGGCGCTTGACGGCGTAGCCCAGGGACCGACGCTGAATCACATCCGCCTGGATCAGTCCCACCCCATGGTGGGTGACCGGGAAGTCTACCGGCTGTCCCTGGTGAAGCAGGGCCAGGACCTGCCGCATGGTGGCCACGCCCAGATCCTCAAAGCGGGGGCGAACCGTGGCCAGCGGCGGAAACATGTTGTCTACCGTGGGAACGTCGTCAAAGCCCACCAGACTGATGTCACTGGGAATACGGATACCGTGCTCCTGCAGGGACCGGGCCACGCCCACGGCCTGGTTGTCGTTGGCGGTAACCACGGCTGAGGGCATGGAGGTGCCGCTCATGCCCCGCTGATCGATCAGGTGATTCATCAGCGTGTAGGACTCCCCCGCCTCCCAGCTGCGGGCGTGGACCACGGCCGTTCGTATGCGGCAGCGGGCGCAGGCCACCTTCCAGGAGGCCAGCCGGGTGGCGGCATCCCGCCACTGAGAGGGGCCGGCCATATACAGCACCCGTCGATGGCCCCGGGAGACCAGCAGCCGGGCCAGGCGCTGCACAGCACCCCACTGGTCAATTCCGGTCAGGGCTATCCGGCCATCGCCCCGCCGGCGGCTCAGGGCCTCTTCGACGCTGGTGATGCCATGCGTGGACGTGACGATGACCCGGGGCTGGCTGACCTCCACCTGGCAGGCGGCCTTGAACATGGTGTCGGTGGGCGTCAGAAAGATGAAGGCATCCACATTCTGCTCCAGGAAGGTGCCGCAGAGCTCCTGGAATCCAGTAAGCGTACAGGTTGACTCGTCCACCATCATGACCGACATGAACAGGCCATGGGAACGGGCCACGGTCTCAATGGCTGTGATCGATGAGACAGGTCCAAAAAGACTGACACCGCCCGCCACCAGTCCGATGGTTCGGCTGCGACTGGATGCCAAGGCCCGCGCAGAGTTGCTGGGTCGGTAGCCCAGCTTTCTGATGGCCTGCTGCACCTTGACCCTGGTTGCCGGCGAGACGTCCTTGGAATTGTTGATGACCCTGGACACAGTCTGGTGGGAGACACCGGCCAGCCGGGCAACCTCGAACATGGAGGGGCGCTTGGACCGTGACCTGCCGCCGCTGCCTGCGGGCATGTGACCTTCTTCCGATAGCCGTTTCGACCGTTCCGATATTAGCCCCTGCCGGGACCGGATGAAGGCAAATGCCAGCTGACCCGATGCAGACGGCTGGGCCCCAGGCGGCGAATGGCATCCAGGTGTGCAGGCGACCCATAGCCCTTGTTGTGCTCCCACTGGTATGGGGCCAGGGCGGGATCCGAGGCGGCCAGCCGGACCATGAGCTGGTCACGGGTGACCTTGGCTATGATCGCTGCGCAGGCCACACTGGCACAGTGGGCGTCCCCCTTGACCTGGGTGGACACCTTGGGCAGAACCGGGATGTCGGGGGCGTCAAAGCTGTCGGCGGCCGGGGTGATGTAGTCATGGGGGCCGTCAAGGATGGCAGCCAGGCGGCAGTCAGGCCCCAGGTCCATCCCATGCTCCAATTCGGCCAGCGCACGCAGGGCGGCGATGCCTAGGGCGTGAACGATGCCCCACTGGTCGATCTCATGGTTGGAGCAGGCCCCCACCGCCCAGCCGGCAGCCCAGTCCTCCAGATCACGGTACATGGCCAGCCGACGCGCAGGGGTCAGCATCTTGGAATCCGCCACCCCGTCAGGGACTTTCAAATGGGGCAGGTCGGAGGACCTGACCGCCACCACGCCGACCATGGCCGGGCCCGCCAGGGCTCCCCGACCGACCTCATCCAGGCCCAGCACATACTCAGCTCCCTGGTCTGCCAAGGCAGCCTCGGTGGCCAGGGTTGGCAGAATCCGCCTCACAGCCGGTTCAGTCCTGCTTCGGGTCGGGCACGGCGTCGAAGACCTTGTGCTGGTTATTGAGCAGCTTCCAGCTGCCCACCGGATAATAGGTCAACAATGCAGTGCCTTTGATGTTGTCTATGGGAACCAGGCCATTATGGCCGTCGTCCTTGTGCAGGCGGGAATCTGCAGAGTTGGAACGGTTGTCGCCCATGACGAAGACATGTCCAGGGTCGACCTTGATGCTGAAGGGGAAGGAGCTGGGCTCTACCCCTGGGCGCAGGTAGGAGCTTTCGTCAAGGGCTACACCGTTGACGGTGACCGGGGCGCCATGACCCTTGCAGGCCACCGTGTCGCCGGGCATGCCAATCAGGCGTTTGACCAGGTGATTGCCACGAAAGCTGGGCGAGGATTCATCACCGAGCCAGTCAGCTGGATCAGTAAAGACCACCACATCCCCACGGCGGGGAGCCACCATGGATCTGGTCAGCCTATGAGTGGTCAGGATTCTGTCCCCGATACCCAAGGTGTTCTCCATGGAGCCGGAAGGGATGATGTAGTTGCAGATCAAAAAAATGCGCAGGATGGAGACCACTACCAGCAGGACAACCAGCTCGAACAAGAACTCGGGCAGAAAGCCACGCTCGCCAAGACGTGGGTGGCTGCCCCTGGCAGAGCCGCGTCCACCAGGGTGGCCGTGGGCATGACGGGGTGGCACCGGGGCTGATGTGGCCTGCCTGCCGTCCGGGTACCAGAGTCCTGACGGGGTCGTTTCCTCATCCCGAAAGGCCATATTCACTCCTTGTCATCCGCAGAAAACCACACACTAACTAACAGAATAGGTCCCGCATGCCTCATAGCGTACACACCCAAGCATGAAAAAACCCGGGAGAACTGCATCCCGGGTGTTTACGGCCAAGGTCTGGGCTGAATCGCCCCGGCAAAATCCTACTTGTCGGACTCAGCCTTGTTGTCGCGCCGCTCGACAATACGGGCGGCCTTGCCGTGCAGCCCACGCAGGTAGTAAAGCTTGGCACGGCGGACACGGCCGTGGCGCAGCACCTTGATGGAGTCAATCTGCGGGGAGTGCAGAGGGAAGCGGCGCTCGACGCCCACGCCGAAGCTGACCTTGCGCACCAGAATGGTCTCGCGCACGCCGGAGCCCTGACGGGCGATCACCACGCCCGTGAAAGCCTGGATACGGGAGTTGTTGCCCTCGGTGATATTGACGTTGACCTCGACGGTATCGCCGGGGCGGAAGTCGGGGATCTGCTCCGCAGGCTTCATGTGGCTGGCGTCAAATTCCTGAATCGCGTTCATGCTGTTCCTCCATGGCCGCCGCACATCGACCCATGCCATGGACCGCAATCCACAAGGAAGCGATCCTGAACGGAACCCGACGGTCTGCCGTCGGGGGTGCCGATCCGCCGGAACATCCGGCTGGACCTGAAAGGAAGGGAGCCCATGCGGCAGCTGCCCTTCCGGCAAACAACTGTCCAATAATATATCACGAGCCGGACCTGCAAGGGCCCGGCTAGGCATCAGCGGCGGTGGGCCCTGTAGAAGGCGATCAAAGACCTGGTGGACTGATCCTGCTCGGCCAGCGCCTGGTCATCCCGGGAGATGGCCGGGGTGATCTCGCGGGCCAGCTTCTTGCCCAGCTCAACTCCCCATTGGTCGAAGGAATCAATGCCCCAGACGGTGCCCTCGGTCAGTGTGATGTGCTCGTAGAGGGCGATCAGCTCGCCCAGGGCTGCCGGGGTCAGCGCATCGCCGAAAATGGAGGTGGTGGGCCTGTTGCCGGTGAAGACCCTGGCCGGGACGATGGCCTCGGGAGTGCCCTCGGCACGGACCTCATCAGCGGTCTTGCCGAAGGCCAATGCCTTGGTCTGGGCCAGGAAGTTGGCCAGGAAGAGCTCGTGCACGTCCTGGTCGCCGTCCTTGGCCGGGTTGGGGGTGTTGGCGAAGGCGATGAAATCAGCAGGAATCAGACGGGTGCCCTGATGGATCAGCTGGTAGAAGGCATGCTGGCCGTTGGTGCCGGGCTCCCCCCAGAAGATTTCTCCGGTCAGACTGGTCACCGGTGTGCCGTCCCAGCGCACGGACTTGCCGTTGGATTCCATGGTCAGCTGCTGCAGGTAGGCCGGGAAGCGGTGTAGATACTGGTCATAGGGCAGAACGGCGTGCGAGTGTGCACCGAAGAAGTTGACATACCAAACGTTGAGCAGACCCATCAGGGCCACTACATTCCGGTCCAGAGGGGTGGCGCGGAAGTAGCGGTCAACGGTGTTGAAGCCCTTGAGGAACTCCTCGAAGCGCTCGGGGCCGATAGTGATGGCCAGGGAGGTGCCCACGGCGGAATCCACTGAGTACCGGCCGCCGACCCAGTTCCAGAAGCCGAAGACGTTGTCCGGATCGATGCCGAAGTCGCGCACCTTGTCCAGGGCCGTCGAGACGGCGATGAAGTGCCGACGGATGGCCTCGGCCGAGAGGTCCTGGCCGTCCTTGGACAGCAGGCCACGTTCCCCAAGGCTCTTCAGGAGCCAAGTGCGGGCCTGGCGGGCGTTGGTCAGGGTCTCCAGGGTGGTGAAAGTCTTGGAGACGATGATGAAGAGCGTGGTTTCCGGATCCAGATCGCGCGTCTTCTCGGCCAGATCGTTGGGATCGATGTTGGAGATGTAGCGGGCGCTGATGCCGGCATCAGCATAAGGCTTCAGGGCCTCGTAGGCCATGACCGGGCCCAGGTCGGAGCCGCCGATGCCGATGTTGACCACCGTGGTGATCCGCTTGCCGGTCAGACCGGTCCAGCTGCCCGAGCGGACCTGGTCGGCAAAGGCATAGATGCGCTTGAGGGTATCGCGGACGTCGCCCACCACATCCTGGCCGTCCACGATCAGCCTGCCGCGGTCTTCCTCGGGACGGCGCAGGGCTGTGTGCAAAACGGCCCTGTCCTCGGTGTTGTTGATGTGCTCGCCGTTGAACATGGCCTCGATCCGCTCCTCAAGGCCGACCTCGCGGCCCAGCTGAGCCAGCAGGGACAAGGTCTCGGGCTGAATCAGATTCTTGGACAGATCGATATAGAGATCGCCCAGCTCGAAGCTGAGCTTTTCGGTGCGCTGCGGGTCCTTGGCGAACCATGCGCGCAGATCGATCCCCTGGCGCTGCATGTCGTCGAAGTGCTGGTGCAAGGCCGCCCAGGCCTTGGTGCTGGTAGCGTCCACTGGAGGATTGATGGCCATGGTTGTTCGGGTCCTTTCATGAGGTGATGCCCGGTCTGCCGAGCACCCGGTTCTGTATCCCAAACTACTCACAAAAGCAGACAGAAGACAACAAAATCGGCCAACCTTCTTAGCTGGACCAAATCGCTCTCAGAGTATGTCGTCACAGCCGTACTGGGCCAGCTTGGCCACCATGTCCTTGACTTCCTGGCTGCGGGCCCGAGGGGCCACCAGGAGAGCATCGGGAGTGTCGACGACGATCATGTCATCCACGCCCAGAAGAGCGACCGTGCGTTCGGAGCCAGGCACGACCATGTCTCCGGCTGAATCCAAGTACATGACCCGGTCGGCATCACCAAGAATCTTGATGTTGCGCCTGTTGGACGACGGAAGCAGACCCGCCACTGAATTGAAGTCGCCAATGTCATCCCAATCGAAGCCCCCTGGAACAACCGCCACGCCGCCGGCCGCCGATAATGGCTCGGCTACGGCATAGTCGAAGGCGATCTTCTCGATGCCCGGCCAGTGCTCCTCCATGGCCTGGCTGCGCGCCTGCTCGCCCTGGTCCCAAACCCGGGCAATCGCCATGACTGCGGCGTGGAGCTCCGGCTTGTAACGACGCAGGCAGTCAAGGAGCACCTGTGCTTGCATGACGAACATGCCGGCGTTCCATCGGTACTCCCCTGTGGACAGGTAGGCCTGGGCCGTAGAGGCATCCGGCTTCTCTACGAATTCGCTGACCAGGTGGGCATCCGGAGCCCCGGGAATGCGATCGGCCAGGGAGGGGCCTTGGTGGATGTAGCCGAAAGCGGTGGAGGGACGGGAGGCGGCGATACCGATGGTGGTCACATAACCGGCTCGCGCCGCCGCCACCGCCTGCCCCACTGAAGCTGCGAACGCTTTGTCGTCTCGGATGACGTGGTCGGCGGCAAAGGAGCCCACGATGATTTTCCCTCCGTGCCGCTGGGCCAGCACAGCAGTCGCCAAGGCTATAGCCGCCGTGGAATCGCGAGGAACAGGCTCGGCGAAGAGCGCGTCCTCAGCCAGGTCCGGAAGCTGCTGACGCACCTGGTCCACATGCCGCTGGCCAGTGGAGACGACCACATGATCGGCCCCGCAGATGCCAGCCAGCCGGTCAAAAGTTCCCTGGATCATTGTTCTGCCTGAACCCAACAGATCGTAGAGGAACTTGGGCCGGTCCTGGCGGCTCAATGGCCAGAGCCGGGTACCCACGCCACCGGCCGGAATGACGGCATAGAAATCATTGAGATCCATGCCCTCCATTGTGTCAAGAAGCTTGTACACCCTCGGTCCAAGGCCCAAGGCGTTTTTTATCGCGCGCATCCAGTATGATGTAGCATGTTGTCTTCTTCCGGTATGTCCGGAGGGGAGGCGAAGGCCACTTTAGCTCAGTTGGCAGAGCGTCTCACTCGTAATGAGAAGGTCGACAGTTCGATTCTGTCAAGTGGCTCTTCTACCAGCTGCTTTTTAAACGGCGAGGTATGTCGTACGCGCGAGTGGCGTAATGGTAGCCGCGCAGGATTTAGGTTCCTGTGTCTTCGGACGTGTGGGTTCGAGTCCCATCTCGCGCACAGGAAACACAAGCAGGGCCTGCGCTCATACCCCAAATTCCATGGATACGAGCGCAGACCCTGCCTTATGCCGCGGAATCAGTATCGGCTCTCTTGCCTGTTCCTTAGACAGGCGACAAAGCCGACCAGACCCAGTGCCAGCATCGACAGTATCTTGAGCACGGAAAGCGGCCATCCTCCAGTAAGGGGCAGGGAGGCATTGGAGGGCCGGAATTCCAGCTCGTGCGACACTGTGGCTGACTCGTTTCCTCCCTTGAAGTTGCCGCTTTGAGGATCAGCGCTTTCAGCATCATCGGAAGAAACCTGGGCAGTGATTACCCCCTTGTTTATCCCCTCAGGGGTACTCGCCTGCCATGAACCCTGGTCTCCCACAGCGACATCGGTGCTTGTATTGCCGAGCCAGGTTATATGGACCAGAGTGCCTTTGGTCTCAGGAATCCTTGTATTACCGTTGACATACTTGTATGCTTTCCCTCCTACTTGGAAGACGTCATACCGTTCCAAGGTCAGAGTGGTTGGCGTGATGTCGACCTTTTGATTGATGGAAACCGGATCCGAAGGGGCATTCAGCGGGTTGATCATCTTGACCTGGAAGGTATACTTTTCTGTCTCGTCGTCACCGTTGTAGGCCTTGAATTTGTCAGCTGGTATGTTCAAGCTCCAGGACCATGTGGAAGCCGTCGTCTTGACGACATTCAGCACAGATCCTGACGCGGGGTCCGTGAAGGAAGGCACAGTAGTATTGACCGCCGAGTCCCTCTGGAAGGTGTTGGCCGGTGTGGTCACCAGACTGGTCCAGTCCGAGGCAGTGTTCTGTTTCATGGAAATGGCCATCTTGGAATCGGTCATCCCCAGACCTCCCGAAGACCAGGCTGTATATATGGGTGAAACCGTGCCCTTGAAGGTGACGACCGAGTTTGCCGGCAGATTCCCGTTTTTTGTATGGGGCACCGTTACAGAGAGCTTGCCGTCGGGAGCCTTCTCGTTGGAGACGAAATAGGCTGTTCCTATGTTCGAGAAGAGCGAGGTCAAACCAAACCCGGAGGCTGACTCAGTTACCCAGGCGTGATAGCGCCTGTAGCCGTTATACTTATTGCCGGGATCAGGCGACGGATACTGCTTGTTGGTGTCCTGTATCTGCCAGGACCCTCCCTGCTTGCTCTTGGGATCGACCTTACATACGGTCTCTCCCAGTTTGAACCCCCAGTTGTCCGAGCTTTTCACCAAGTCGTCACTGCTCTTACTCTGCCCTTCCTTGAAGGGTTTGCTGGGATCCTCGCCATAAAGGGTAACCGTGTTGGGATGCGTGTCGTCTTTGGAGGGAGTGCACTCACCGCTGACCACCGGATCAAGCGTGCCGGTATAGACGCTCCCCGAGGCATTCAAGGAGCCGTCGGCATCATTCTGGATGTTGGTTATGGTCGGATCGTTGGGACGTGGCACATCATACTTATAGAAGGCAGTGTCAATGGTCCATCCCGTGTCCAGATTCTTATCCTTTTGCGTAGCATCCATATCGTCCGTTATGCCGGCAAGACCCACTCGCATTGGGTTGTATACTTCTGGGTTGACCGTGCAGTTGTTGCTGGTGCCGGTGTCATCCATATTCCTGGTCACAGGCCAGGTGACCAGCTTGAAGTACCCGTCGAAGCCCTCTTGTTCCGTAATGCGTTTGAAATCGATTGACCCGTCTTTTGCCTGCGGACCAGTCGGATTCGCTGCGTTCACGTTCAGCTCGTTTGCTGGACCTGTCGCCGGCTGCGCCATATTCGAGGCTTGAACGCCGGAATTATTAGCGTTGTTGGTTCCCACATCGTATTGAATGCCCCAGGAGGTTGTCTTTGCATTGTTCTTACTGATTTGTTGTTTATTGCCTAACAGTACGGGTTTGGGGGTCAAGGAATCGACAGGCATCCACTGGCTGTTTTTAAGACCAACCCACTGGTAGTAGTAAGAATCGGTCTTGGAGCATATATTGCTCCCGCCTCGGACATTGAACCAATAGACAAAGAAGGAGTTTGGTGGTGCCACCCCTGGGTTATAGGGTTTGCTCTGATTGTTTCCCAGATCAACTGAAAGCCCATAATCGGTTACCAGGCCCCAGTTGGCCTGATGCCCGCTCCACAGCACCGGATAATTGTCCCAGCCGACAAAGGATGCAGGCCCGCTACAGCGGTTCGGATCGTTGGCGTAGCAATCGCCCATGTACAGCTTTATGTTTTTCCCCTCATCTGCAGTGATGTTGGAGACCGTATCGCCTAAACCGACCAAAGATTCAGGATGGAAGTCATAGCAATCATCACCATTATAATCCCACGGGGAAGAGCCGCAGGTCAAAGTATTCTGCGGACCAACAACCGCATAGAGGTTGAGCGGCTGAGGATAGCCTCCCGCCTGATAATATTGCGGATTATCGTTTTTGTCTCCATAAGACAAATCGCCTTCAATGGAGATTACCAGAAAATCATAAAGGCCGGAGTTGATCACCTTATGGACCGTGAAGTATTCGCCCTGGTTATATGCCCATTTCACTGCACCAGCGCCAGGGTTGGCAATAGAAGTTGGATTGTTGGGATCACTGCTGTCTGACGGTATGGTCTGCATATAACGCAGTCGCCGATAGTGCGTTTTGTTGGTCTCTCCCTCGAATTCGTAGAAGAAAGACAATGCACAAGTTTGCGTTCCAGCCGCAGAGGAATCATCCCCGTTTTGGCATTGTGGATCGAATGCGCCATGCTTCACACGCAGGATGAAGTCCATGCGCAGCTCATCCTCGTAGGAATCGATTTTGTCATTATAAGCCAGAAGTTTATAGAGCAACGGCTTTGCGCTTGCTGTTGCGCCTTGCGCATCGGTGGCATTGGCCTGGTTTGCCGACAGAGCGCTCAACCCAAGGGGAACGACCATGGCCAGCGTCGCCAAAAGAGTTATCAAAACAGCGATGATAGGGCGATCCACATGCTGTGGACCCTTAGTGCCCCGTTCTTGCAAATGCTTCAACACGCTACCCCCCACACCACGATGAGACCATCTCCAGGATCAGATGGACTGCACGCTTGATATGTCCCCAGTGCAGGCCACGAAACCTTAGATCACAAGTGCCGCATCTTCATTTACGGTGTCTTCTATCCCCCTTACTTGCTTTAAGGGTACCGAAATTGAAGGCGTAATCTGGGATTCAAATAGGGTGTTTTCACAGCCGGTATTCCACGGCCTTTCACGGTGTTGACTCCGCCAGGCCTATCAGCCTTTTATATGGCCGTCCCCCAGCACCCAGCTGACGAGAATCGGCATGATGGCTGCCAATGCTTTGCCCCTGTGCGATATGGCATTCTTCTGGTCCGAGGTCATTTCCGCCGAGGTTAGCAGTCGCTGTTTGCCGGTGCCCTGCGGCTGATCCCTCGGTACGAAGATCGGGTCGTAGCCGAACCCGTTTTCCCCACGTGCCTGGTGGATGATGGTTCCAGGCATCTCGCCAAGCCTAGTCACCTGGCACCCACGGACGGCATATCCTGGCACATCCGGAACGACCAGGGCGGCAGCACAGACAAACCGCCCTCCCCTGTGGTCGTCAGGAATGTCGTTCAGCTGGTTCAGCAAGAGCTCCAAGTTGGCCTGGTCGTCGCCGTGGCGGCCGCTCCATCTTGCCGAAAGGATCCCCGGGGCGGCGCCCATCACATCAACGACCAGCCCCGAGTCGTCCGCCAGCGCGGGCAGACCGGACTCATGGGCAGCCTGCCCAGCCTTGAGAAGGGCGTTCTCCTGAAAAGTAGTGCCGGTCTCCACCGGATCGGGCAGGCCCAACTGGCCGGCCGAAACCAACTCAATCCTCTGACCCTCATCGGCCAGGAAACCGTCAAGTATGCAACGAAGCTCACCTAGTTTGCCCTCGTTGTGTGTGGCCACAACCACTGTTTTGACCTGCCCCATACCGATCCTTTTCGCTAAAATGCCCGCCCCGGGCGTCAGTCAGCTGCGAGAGCCTTGCGCTGAGCGGCCTGAAGCTCCTTGTTCCCCTTGGATGCAAGGTCCAGCAAAAGGCCGAGCTCTTGACGGCTGAAGGGGCGATGCTCCGCCGTTCCCTGTATCTCTATGAAATCGCCGGAGCCTGTCATTGACACGTTCATATCGGTCATGGCCCGGCTGTCTTCCAAATAGGGAAGGTCCAGCATGGGCTTGCCATCGATGATGCCCACCGAGACGGCCGAGACGCAATCCTTGGTCACCTTGTCGGCGCTACGAATGTGATGGTGGTCCTGGGCCCATCTGAGGGCATCGACCATGGCTACATAGGCGCCGGTGACTGAGGCGGTACGAGTGCCGCCGTCGGCCTGAAGCACGTCGCAGTCAAGCTGAATCTGATTCTCGCCCAGAGCCTTCATATCCACCACACCGCGCAGGCAACGGCCTATCAGCCGGCTGATCTCCTGGGTGCGCCCGCCGACCTTTCCCCGGACCGATTCTCGTGCAGTCCGGTCGCTGGTGGCCCTGGGAAGCATGGCATACTCGGCCGTAACCCAACCCAGGCCGGAGTCCTTGCGCCAACGGGGCAGCGTCGGGGTAAAGGAGGCGGTGCACATAACCCGGGTCTTGCCACACTCGATCAGCACCGAACCCTCAGGAGCCTCCGTCCAATGCCTGGTGATGACGACCGGTCGTAACTCATCAGCCGCCCTGCCGTCAGGCCGCAGCACGGCACCCTCCTGGAGCATGTCCTTGATAGCAACCATCAGTGATGATCCTTTCCGTTCCGCCCAGGCTCCCCTGGTCTGGTCCCCATTATTCCGTCAGCCGTCTACCGATCAATGGTCAGCGGTGTCTTGGCCGGCAGGATGCGATCAATCAGGAAGATGACCAGCGATAGGGCGAAGAAGACGACCAGGTACTCAGCCAGGTTAACCATCAACTGGGCCCAGCCCAGGTGTCTGAGGTCCAAGAAGGCATAGGGGTAGGGGTTTCCGCCCGGCTCCGGTCCTGAATGAGGCCAAATGGCGGCCCTGATCAGCACAAAAGCTACGTAGAAGGGGAAATAGATCAGCCAGGTAAGTACGTTGTGCCAGTGGAAACGACGATGAGGGTCGAACAAGAGGAAATCCAACGATGCCAGGATGGGGCTGATGACGTGAATCATCCATGTGGTCCGGATGCCCAGGACCAGCTTGTAATCCGTGCTGTTCAGCCCCAGAACCAGAATGGCCACCAACCCGGTGATGACGATGTAGAGTGTCAGGCAGCCTTTGAGCCAAGCTGGCGGCTGGATGCCCTTGAGCAGGGTGGCCGCTCCGGCCCAGAGCATGACCAGGCCTAAGGCGATATTGGTCTGGAAGGTAAAGTAGACCCACTTATTGCCGATCCCCAGCAGCCAGGCCTCGTAGGTGCCGCCCAGGCAGAAAAAGGCGATCAGCAATCGGTAGATGCCCACAACGAATCTCATGCGGACCAGCTTATCCCGACCTTGGGAGGGCAGGGCGAGCCAGGTGGTCAGAGGATTAGACTGGGTGCCAACCAAGGGCTTTTCCACCCACAAAGGGGAAGATATGAACGCCGAAAACAACAGTAGGGACACCGGAACCTCCACGGCTCTGATGACCGATATGTACGAATACACCATGCTGGACGCCGCCTTGCAGGACGGCACGGCCGGACGCCAATCCGTCTTCGAGGTCTACACCCGACATCTGCCGGCAGGACGCCGCTACGGGGTGGTAGCAGGCACTGGGCGGATTCTGGATGCGCTGGCGAATTTCCACCCCAGCGAGGATGAGCTCCGCTTTTTGTCCGACCGTCACATCGTCAGCCAGACCACCATCGACTGGTTGGAGCACTTCCGCTTCACCGGTACCATACGCGGCTATCGGGAGGGCGAGATATTCTTCCCCGACTCCCCCATTCTGCAGGTCGAAGGCAGTTTCGGCGAGTGCACCCTGCTGGAGACCCTGATTCTGTCCATACTCAACTACGACTCGGCTGTGGCATCGGCTGCCTCCCGCATGGTCACCGCGGCAAAGGGCCGGCCCTGCATGGACATGGGCGCGCGCCGGGCCAACGAGTATGCGGCCGTGGCGGCGGCCAGAGCGGCCATAGTCGGCGGATTCCAAGGAACCTCAAACCTGCTGGCAGCCAAAGAATACGGTTTCAAGGCCATCGGAACCGCAGCCCATTCATTCACCCTCCTGCATGACAGCGAGCGCGAGGCCTTCCAAGGGCAGATTCAGGCTCTAGGCAAGGGAACCACCCTGCTGACAGACACCTACTCCATCGAGGAGGCCGTAAGGACGGCTGTCGAGGTAGCCGGACCAGAGCTGGGAGGGGTCCGCATCGACTCCGGAGACCTGGGCTCGCTGGCCCAGCAGGTCCGCGCCCAGCTGGACTCACTGGGAGCCACCAAGGCCACCATCACCGTCACCAACGATCTGGACGAGTACGCCATCGCCTCCCTGCAGGACGCTCCGGTTGATTCCTACGGGGTGGGCACCATGCTGGTCACCGGTTCGGGAGCCCCCACCTGCGCCATGGTCTACAAACTGACCGAGCGGGAGAACTCCGACGGGGTTATGCAGGCCGTCGCCAAGAAGTCGGTGGGCAAGGCTTCGGTGCCGGGGCGCAAGCTGGCCTACCGCTCCTACCACAACGGAGTGGCCGACGCCGAGCACGTCATTTCGGGTGCCGAGGAGGCTCTGGCAGCCTATAAGCCTGAGCAGGACTGGCGGGATCTGCTGGTCACCTATGTGGACCATGGCCAGAGCATGCCAGAGTACCAGGGTGGGCAGGCCGTTCTGGATGCCCGGGAGCATCGGGCCAAGGCCCTTGAGGAAATGCCCATCAACGCCCTGAGCCTGATGAAAGGCGAACCGGTCCTGCCCACCCTAGTGAGGAGCATCTGATGAGCGTGCAATCCGAAACCTACCAGCCCGACCCGAGCCGATACGATTCCACAACCTACCGGCGCTGCGGCGACAGCGGCCTGAAACTGCCGCCCATCTGCCTGGGCTGCTGGCACAACTTCGGTGACACCACGCCCCTGGAACGTATGCAGGAGCTGTGCACGACGGCCTTCGACCATGGCATCACCCACTTCGACCTGGCCGACAATTACGGTCCCGGACCAGGCGCCGCCGAGCGCAACATGGGAATCATCCTGCACAGATGCTTCAGCCACCACCGCCAGGAGCTGGTCATTTCCACCAAGGCCGGTTATGAAATGTGGCCCGGCCCTTATGGGGACCTCGGCTCACGCAAGCATCTGCTGTCCGGACTGGACCAGAGTCTGAAACGGCTGGGACTCGACTATGTGGATATCTTCTACCACCACCGCCCCGACCCGGACACGCCTCTGGAAGAGACCATGGGTGCCTTGGCCCAGGCGATCACCAGCGGCAAGGCCCTCTACGTGGGACTGTCCAACTACGATGGGCCGACCATGAAGCGGGCCTCAGCCATCCTGACCGAGATGCACGTTCCCTTCGTCATCAACCAGAACCGCTATTCCATCTTCGACAGAACCATCGAGGACAACGGTCTCAAACAGGCGGTGTTGAAAGAAAGAAAGGGACTGATCACCTTCAGCCCGCTGGCCCAGGGACTACTGACCGACCGCTACCTGCATGGGATTCCCGAGGACAGCCGAATTCGTGCCGACGGTCGCTTCCTCAAGGAGTCCGCCCTGACCCCACAGCGGCTGAAGCAGATCCAGGCGCTGAACGACCTGGCCCGTCAACGCGGCCAGAGTCTGGCAGAGATGGCTCTGGCATGGCTGCTCAGGGACCCCGCTGTCACCTCGGTGCTCATTGGCGCCTCCAAGCCCGAGCAGATTCTGGACAATCTCAAGGCTGTGCAGTCGGCCGATTTCAGCCAGGAAGAGCTGGAGACGATTGATCGGATCGCCCTGGGCAAACAGTCCTGAAGGAGCCTGGACCGCTCGGTAGCGATCAGTGGCTGCCGCCGGTCATCTGTTCGTAGATGCGCTTGCAGTCCGGGCAAACCGGATACTGGGAGGGGTCATGCTTGGGCACCCAGACCTTGCCGCAGAGAGCCACGACAGGCCGGCCGGTCAGCTTGGACTCGGCGATGCGCTCACGGGAGACGTAGTGGGCGAACCGGTCGGCATCGCCCTGGTCGTTCAGCCGGGTTTTCTCGGCGGTCTCGGTGTCCGGACGGTCCAGAACGGCCGTACCGGTGCCCTGGTCGGGGTTCTGCTCCCGCTCTGGATCCTCCATGCGAATGCTCTTGCTTGCAGTCATGACATCTATGGTACGGCGGCGAGCTGCACGTTCGCTCCCTATGACGCGCTACGCTGAGAATCATGACTATCGCTGTATGCCCTGGCTCATACGATCCGGTCACTTCCGGCCACATGGATGTGATCGAACGTTGCGCCTGCTTCTTCGAGACGGTCCACGTGGTTGTGGCCGTCAACGCCGCCAAGACCCCCATGTTCAGCGAACAGGAGCGGGTGGCCATGATCCGCCGGGCCCTGGACGAGGACGGGTATCCGAACATCACCGTAGCCTCTACAGATGGTCTTATCACCGACTACTGCCGTAAGGTGGGCGCCTCGGTCATCGTCAAGGGCCTGAGGCAGAACGGGGACTATGAGGCCGAGCTGGGTATGGCCTTGGTCAATCGCAAGCTGTCCGGGGTTGAAACGCTCTTTCTGCCAGCCGATCCGGTGCGGGAGCACATCTCCAGCACCATCGTCAAGGACGTGGCCAGACACGGAGGGGACATCACCGGTATGGTCCCCGACAGCGTCGTGAACGCACTGATAGGCACATTGCACAGGGACACACCGCACACGGAAAAGAGCCAATGATGAACGAGCAGACCCAGGAAAGGGACGATAACGAGCCTATCGATGACTCGACCAGAGCAAGCGCTCCCAGGCACGCAGTCGACATGAAGGACCTGCCCGACCTGCAGGAGGATAGAAGCGAGAGCGGGAATCCTCGATCGGAATTCACCACCGTCTATGACATCATCGACCGGATCCAGGCCATGCTGGATGAGGCCAAGGCCCCTATTTTCAGCCCGGGACTGGTCAAGGTGGACCGGGACGAGCTGTCCGACGACCTCAACGAGCTCAAGAAAATGCTGCCGGTGCAACTGGAGCGGGCCTCGGCGCTTATGAGGGAGGCGGAGCGTCGGCTGAACACGGCACAGACCCAGGCCAACGCCACCATATCCGATGCCCAGAGTCGAGCTGCGGGCATCGTCAAGGAGGCCGGCGAGCAGGCACGCTTCCTGGCCGGCCAGGAGAATGTGGTGGCCATAGCCCGGCAGAATGCCCAGACCATCATTGACACGGCCCAGGCCCAGGCAGACCGTCTGGTCCAGGGAGCCAATGGCTACGCCGCCCAGGTCATGGGCGAGCTTGATACCCAGTTGGACAAGATGGGTCAGGATGTGCGTGCCGGCCTGGAGGTTCTCCACCAGCGTGAGCAAGAGGCGGCGCGTAGCATGAACGCGTCAGCTCCGGACCAAGGAGAGGAGACGCAGGGATGAGCAGACCGGAGGATTCCCCCTGGGCGGTTTCAGTGGCTCAGGTGTCGACGCGAGCAGGGCAGAGCACCCGGGTGGACCGTGATTTTCCAGCCCCGGAAGGCATCGGCGACCAGGTGGTGGGCATCCCTGCAGGAACGCCCGTGCATGTGGAGGGTGACATCGACTCCCTGGTGGACGGCCTTTTGTTGCAGGCCCACATCAGCGTGCCTTTGAACACCGAATGCACCCGCTGCCTGAGGCCCGTCAATACCAGCATCCAGGACGATCCGGTGGTCTTCTTCCCCTACAAGGAGCCCGAACCAGAGCCGACCCATGGCAAGGAGGAGATTCTGGCCGAACAGGACGAGGCCAGCGGCCAGACCTATCCTCTGGTCAGCGGAGGCGCCTTTATGGATTTGGAGGCCCTCCTGCGTGACACCCTGGTGGAGGCCCTTCCCCTGCAGCCCCTGTGCCGACCCGACTGCCGGGGCCTGTGCCCCCAGTGCGGCATGGATCTGAATGACCATCCCGATCACCACCACGAGATAATGGACGACCGCTGGGCGGCCCTGGAGGGCCTGAAGCAGCGTCTGGAGCATGAGGAGAACCCCGGCAGCGCCGGCCAGGCTGGCGAATGACCGGAGGTTGCGGTAGACTGCTCTACGCTTAAGCTCGAAGTATTCGATCGAAACAGAGGACAATATGGCACTGCCAAAGTACAAGACCTCGCGCGCCAACACCCATTCCCGGCGCGCCAACTGGAAGACCCAGGCCGCCGCTACGGTGACCTGCCCCAACTGCGGAGCTCCTGCGCTGCCGCACATGGCATGCCCCAGCTGCGGCATGTACCGCGGGCGCGTCTACCGCGACGCCATTCGCTCGCAGTTCAGCAAGTGAGCCGATCGGCGATCGACACGCAATGAGAGAACCCCGGCCATCGACGGGTGGCAGGGGTTTTTCCATATCATCAGACGGCAAGGCCGGGAAAGCGAGAAAGACCATATGCAGCAGGAGGAACAGGAGCAAGTGGATTCCGGCAACCAGGCGGCTGAGGATCTCTTCCAGGCCCTAGGTGGCAGGATCAGCCCGGAGTTGCTGGTGCACGCCCTGACCCATCGCTCCTTCGCCCATGAGCACCCAGGCATGCCCAACAACGAACGGCTGGAGTTCCTGGGCGACGCGGTTCTGGAACTGGTGGCCACCGAGACCCTGTACAAGGTCCATCCGGACATGACCGAGGGCCAACTGGCCAAGATGCGGGCCAAGGCGGTCTCCGAGGAAGCCCTGTCGGCCATCGCCAGGGAGAAGCTGCATCTGGGGCAGTATATTCTTCTGGGCCGGGGAGAGAGCGAAAACGGCGGGGCCGACAAGGACTCCATACTCTGCGACACCGTCGAGTCACTGATCGGGTCGGTATTTGTGGAGCACGGCATCGAGGGGGCCAGGACCACCGTCCATACCCTTCTTGACGACACCCTGGCCGAGGTGGCCACCGAGGGGCCAGCACTGGATTGGAAGACCTCGATCACCGTCAAGGCCCACAAGCTGGGCTTGGGCGAGCCCCGGTACGCCATGGCGGTCTCCGGGCCGGAATACGCCCAGGTCTTCACCGCCGAACTGCGACTGGAGGACGGCGGGACCGTGATCGGCAAAGGCCGGGCCAGCAGCAAGCGGAAGGCCCAGCTGGCTGCTGCCGCCCAGGGGTGGAAGCGGCTGGACGATCAGAATCTGCTTGCGGCCCTGCGCGCCGAGCAATCAGCCTGAAGTTCGAGCCGGAATTCCGGCATGCGGTACTGCCGCCACGCCCCGACCAGACCCCTGTTTAGACTATGGGCATAACCCGGAGGTACGCCGTCACGAACGGCATAGGTGCCTCCTCCTGATCGGGAATCGTCCGCCCACCCCGCCGACGCTCCGACAGGTTCGTATTTCGACATGCACGGCCGCAGGTCGGCGCGCAGTCTGGAGGTCGAGAGGAAAGATGAGTCTGCCGACACCTCTGCAAGCGTTCAGCTCGGTACCCAGGAACTGGGACCACGACGACAAGGATGTCCCCGCCCAGGGCGAGCCCATGACGGGAGCCCAGGCGCTTATTCGGTCCCTGGAGGACCTGGGGGTCACCCAGGTCTTCGGCGTTCCAGGAGGGGCCATTCTGCCCGCCTATGACGCCATTGATGAACAGGTGCGCTTCAACTTCACACTGACCCGCCACGAGCAGGCCGCAGGGCATGCTGCCGAGGGCTACGCCGTCTCCACGGGCAAGGTGGGGGTCTGCCTGGTGACCTCCGGACCTGGAGCCACCAATATGGTCACCCCCATAGCCGATGCCATGATGGACTCGGTTCCCCTGGTGGTGGTGACCGGCCAGGTGGGCGTGGACTCCATCGGCACCGACGCCTTCCAGGAGGCCGACATCGTGGGCATCACCTACCCGGTGGCCAAGCACTCCTATCTGGTGACCAAGGCCCAGGACA
This sequence comes from Bifidobacterium polysaccharolyticum, assembly GCF_016101585.1. GTDB lineage: Bacteria > Actinomycetota > Actinomycetes > Actinomycetales > Bifidobacteriaceae > Bombiscardovia > Bombiscardovia polysaccharolytica. Next base: position 274,499 of record NZ_JACFQG010000003.1, on the reverse strand, counting down.
TCCCCCGGGTCATGACTGAGGCCTACCACATCGCCCGCTCGGGAAGGCCGGGCCCGGTAGTGGTAGACCTGAGCAAGACGGCTCAGAACGGCAAAATGCTCTACTCCTGGCCCCAGGAGATGATCCTGCCCGGCTACAACCCGGTGACGCGGGCCCATGGACACGTCCTGGATGATGCCGCCCGGCTCCTGGTCCAGTCACACAGGCCGGTCCTGTATGTGGGCGGCGGAGCAGTCCGGTCAGATGCCCGTCGACAGGTCCAGGAGCTCGTTCGAGCCACCGGTGCCCCCATGGTCACCACCCTGCCTGCGCGAGGCATCGTGCCCGACTCCGATCCTGCAGTTCTGGGAATGCCCGGCATGCACGGCACGGTGGCCGCCAACGGGGCCATCCAACACTCCGACCTGCTGGTGGCCGTGGGCACACGCTTCGACGACCGGGTGACCGGCAGCCTGGAGGACTTCGCTCCGGTGGCCCGGGTCATCCACATCGACATCGACCCGGCCGAGATCGGCAAGAACCGGCAGGCAGACGTACCCATCGTCGGGGACGTGGGCCAGGTGCTGGACGACCTGATTCCGGCGCTCAAGGCGGCCCAACGCACCTGGGGCAAGCCCGACCTCAAGCCCTGGTGGCGGCTGATCGACGGCTGGCGGCACGACTACCCCACCACCTTTGAACCCAGCCCAGACGGCACCCTGGCCCCCCAGTGGGTGGTTCAGACCTTGAGCAACAAGGCCGATCCGGATACCATCTGGGTATCCGGCGTGGGCCAGCACCAGATGTGGGCCAGCCAGTTCATCGACTTCGAACGCACCCGCTCCTGGGTCTCCTCCTGCGGACTGGGGACCATGGGTTACGGCCTGCCCGCTGCAATAGGAACAGCAATCGGCACCAGGGAAGAGGAAGACCCGCGGCCCGTCTGGCTGATTGACGGAGACGGCTCCTTCCAGATGACCTCCGAGGAGCTGGCCACGGCCGGGCAGGCGGGACTGCCCATCCGCATCGCCATACTCAACAACTCGGTCTACGGCATGGTCCGTCAGTGGCAGACCCTCTTCTATGGCAGCCACTATTCCCAGACCAACCTGGAGGACGGCGGCGCAAAGCCCACGGACGGCAACGGCATCCCCGACTTCGTCAAACTGGCCGAGGCCTATGGCTGCCTGGGACTGCGGGCCTTTACCCAGGAGCAGGCCCTTGAGGCCATCGACAAGGCCAACGCAGTGACCGACCGACCGGTCCTGATCGACTTCCGCGTCTGGAAGGATGCCATGGTATGGCCCATGGTCCCGGCAGGCGCCTCCAATGACACCATCATCTATAAGCCTGGCGTGCAACCCCTGGCCGGCATCCGTCCGGAGCAGGAGCAGCCCGAGCCGCATGAGCAGACCGGAGCCGATCGAGCAGCCATGGCCAGCGACGCCGCCGGTCGCATGAACAAGTAGGAAAGGGGCACCACATGGCCAATTATCCAGCATCCAAGCCCGGTTCCGAACGGCACACCCTTTCCGTTCTGGTCGAGAACCGTCCTGGCGTCCTGGCCAGGGTGGCCGGCCTGTTCGCCCGGCGCGCCTTCAATATCAACTCCCTGTCTGTATCGTCCACTGAGCGGGACGATATCTCCCGGATTACGGTCACGGCAGACGTGGAGGCCGTCCCGCTGGAGCAGATCATCAAGCAGCTCAACAAGCTCCTGCATGTGCTCAAGATCGTCGAACTCAAGGGCGACGAGGCCGTGGAGCGCGAGCTGGTCATGATCAAGGTCAAGGCCAACGAACGCAACCGCTCCGACGTGCTGGAGATCGTCAAACTCTTCCGCGTGCGCGTGGTCGACGTCCACCCCGAGTCCCTGACCATTGAGGCCACCGGGGCCGAGGGCAAGTTGGAAGCCCTGCTGCGGCTGCTGCGGCCCTTCGGCATCATCGAACTGGTCCGGTCGGGCGCCGTGGCCGTCACTCGGGGACCCCGGGCCCTGAGCGAGAAGGTACTGGGCTCGCAGATCACCGGCCGCTGACTCATTCTGAAATCCTAGAAGGTGGTGCCCATGACTGACGATGCAATGAAGGGAATGAGCAGGACGGGCCGAATCGAATGGGAGCGGATGGTATCCGGCCAGGTCTATCAGGACACCCACCCCGACATCGATCGCCAAAGGGAACGGGCCGAAAGCCTCTTCATGGAATACAACAGGACCGGCCCCGGACAGAAGCAGGAACGCCGAAGGATTCTGGAAGACCTGCTCGGCCAAGTGGGGCAGGATGTCGTCATCAACCCGGACTTCAGATGCGAGGTAGGCTGCAACATACGGATCGGCAGTCAGACTCTAATCAATTACGGCGCCGTCATGCTGGACAACGCCCCGATCACCATAGGCAGGAACGTATGGATAGGCCCCGGTGCAGGGCTCTTCTGCACCAACCATGCCCTGGACTATGAGGAGCGGAAGGCTGGTGCCTGCCAGGCCCGACCCATCGAGATATGCCAGGGTGCCTGGCTGGGTGGTCACGTGGTCGTCCTGGGAGGAGTGCGGATTGGCCGTGGAGCCGTCATCGGAGCGGGGTCTGTCGTGACTCATGACATACCGGAACAGGTAGTTGCGGTCGGCAACCCCTGCACTGTCCTTCGGCCTATCACCGATGCGGACAGAACCGGTTATCTGGACAGAATTCGTCAGCGGGACCAGGAGAACGACCAGGACCAATAATCCCCCTTCCCTGAAAAGCCCACAGCTCATTCCATCCAAGGCTGGCGGTAGATTGAGGAATCATGCCCATCTATGATCTCGGTCTGGAACACGTCGCTCTATCCTTTGCCACCAAAACCATCTTCACGGATGTGACGCAGGGCATCTTCGAGGGTGACCGGATTGGCATCGTGGGCCGAAACGGCGACGGCAAGTCCACCCTGCTGCACCTGCTGAAAGGCACCCAGGAACCCGATCAGGGCCGGGTGACCATGCGCAATGGACTCACCTTCGGCATGCTGGACCAGCGTGACCCCCTGAAAGACGAGGACACGGTCCGCAAGGCGGCCTTGGAGAACCGACAAGATTACGAGTGGGCCGCCGACCCCAGATCCCGCGAAATCGTCGAGTCCCTTCTGGGTGGCATGGAGCTGGAGGCCAAGGTGGGCACCCTGTCCGGCGGTCAGCGCCGCAGGGTGGATTTGGCACGGCTGCTGCTCCAGGATTGGGACATCCTGGCCCTGGATGAGCCAACCAATCATCTGGACCTGCTCACTATCCACTGGCTGGCCGAGCACCTGAAGAACCGCTGGGCCAAGAATTCCGGAGCCCTACTGCTGGTCACCCACGACCGCTGGTTCCTGGACGAGGTCTGCACCTCCATGTGGGAGGTGCATGACGGAACCATCGACCCCTTCGAGGGCGGCTACAGCGCCTATATGCTCCAGCGGGTGGAGCGCGAGCGTCAGGCGGATCTGGCCGAGACCAAGCGCCGGAACCTGGCCCGCAAGGAACTGGCCTGGCTGACCCGAGGCGCCCGGGCCCGATCGACCAAGCAGAAGTTCCATGTCAAGGCCGCGCAGGAGCTGATCGCCGATGTACCACCCATGCGCAACAGCCTGGAACTCAAGCGGATGGCCACCTCTCGCCTGGGCAAACAGGTGGTGGACCTGGTCGACGTGACCAAAATCTATCCGGGGACCGACTCCGATGCCGCCGAAGGCAATGACAACCGGGTCCCCTCCCCTCATGCCGAACGCCCTCTGATGGGCTCAGTAACAGTGGCTGCTGATCCCGACAAGGATGGCGAAGATGGCCAGGACCGTCCGGGCACTGCAGCGGCCGACACCCTTACCATCAGCGGACACAAGGTCCTGGACGACGTGACCTGGCTAATCGGCCCTGGCGACCGATTCGGCATCGTAGGCGCCAACGGGGCAGGCAAGTCCACTCTGCTGGGTCTGATTGACGGCAGTGTGTCTCCCACGGCAGGACACGTCAAGGTCGGCAAGACGGTCCGCTTTGCGGTGCTGACCCAACGTCTGGATGAGCTTGAAAAGCTCGGCCGCTATCGAATCAAAGAGGTCCTCAGCCGCTACAAGCCCACCTATCTGGTCGAAGGCAAGGAGGTGTCCCCGAGCCAATTGATGGAGCGCCTGGGCTTTGAAAGCTCCCAGCTGATGACCAGGATCAGCGACCTGTCTGGCGGGCAGAAGCGCCGTATGCAGCTCCTGCTCATCCTACTGGACGAGCCCAACGTGCTGATCATGGACGAGCCTGGCAACGATCTGGATACCGACATGCTGGCCGTCATGGAAGACATGCTGGATTCATGGCCGGGCACCCTGATCGTGGTCTCCCACGACCGCTACCTGCTGGAGCGGGTGACCGACCAGCAGTTCGCCCTGATCAACGGCAAGGTGGTTCATCTGCCCGGCGGTGTTCAGGACTACCTGGATATGGTTGAGTCTGCCGACCAGGAGGCTGCGGATGCTCCAAGTCAGACATCAGCCAAGGAGGCCGGGAATCCCAATCAGGCCAAGGCCGAACGTGTTGCCAGACGAAATCTGAACAAGCAGGCCTCCGCCATCGAACGCAAGCTGGCCAAGCTGGCCGATCAGCGCAAGGATCTTGAGCGACAGATGGCCGAGCACGACCCCGGCGACTACCAGGGTCTCAACGAGCTCAACAGCAAGCTCAAAGATCTGACCGGGCAATCGGACCAGCTGGAGGAGGAGTGGCTGACCATCGGGGAGGAACTGGAGTAATCTCAGGCGGCGGCCAGCTGGGCGGCCTGGGTCGAGCATCGTGCCGCAAAAGCAGAGAAGATTGCGTCGGCCAACGGCTGCATCTGCGGCATCCCTTTGATAAATTCGTCGCGCATTTTAGCGATCTTGGACTTCTTCATCGTGCCGACCATGCTCGGCACCTGCATCCACTCCTCGAAGATGGGCACCGTCACCTCCAAATGGAACTGCAGACCCAGGGCCGATCCCAGCCGAAAAGCCTGAACCTTGGTAGCCTGGGAGCGGGCCAGCAGCTTGGCCCCCGGCGGCAGAGTGACCTGTTCGGCATGCCAGTGCAGCACATCCGTGTTTTTGCTCCACATGGCCACATCGTCGTCCTGCCCCACCCAGCGGATGGGCCCCATGCCGTATTCGGGCTCCTGGTCCTTCATCAGGGTGCCTCCCAGGGCCCGCGCCAGAATCTGATGTCCCAGGCAGATTCCCAGAATGGGCTTGTTGGCAGCCATCGCCGCCTTGGCCAGCTTGGTCTCCGCCTTGAGTCCGGGGTGTTGCGCGTAGTCATCGGCCGACATAGGCCCGCCCATGATGACCAGCCCCGCCAATTCACGCGAGTGCGGCAGCTCGGGCTTCTTCTCATCCACGATATTGGTGATCTCGGTGTCCAGCCCGCACTCCTGAAGATTGTCGAGAATGCGACCCGGCTTTTCCCAATCCACATGCTGGAGTACCAGCACCCTAGGTTTCGCCATGATTCCATTCTTGCACACATGCCGTCGGACCGAGTCTGCGGGCTCGGCATTTCCCCCTGGACAGTCAGCAAGCCTTGGTAGGCTCAAGGATATGGACACGAGTTCGCAACCGCATGATTCCAAGGCTTCAGTCAGTCTGGCCGCAGCTGGTCTACGTCTGTATGACACTGCCGATCACCAGGTGACCCCCTTCAGACCCATTGAACCGGGCAAGGTCGGCATCTATGTGTGCGGAGCCACGGTGCAGAGCTCGCCACACATTGGCCACATCAGGACCACCCTGGCCTTCGACGTGATCCGACGCTGGCTGCTCAGACTGGGATACCAGGTGACCCTGATCCGGAACGTGACCGACATTGACGACAAGATCCTGACCAAGGCGGCGGCCAACGGCCAGCGCTGGTGGGAGCGGGCTTACATCTACGAGCGCGAATTCACCCACGCCTATGAAACCATGGGAGTCCTGCCACCCACTTATGAACCCAGAGCCACCGGGCACATCCCCGAGATGATCGACCTGATCCAGCGCATCATCGACCGCGGCCACGCCTATGTGGTGCCCGACGAACAGGGCCGCCCATCAGGCAACGTCTACTTCGACGTGGCCTCCTGGCCTGAGTATGGCGCCCTGACCCACCAGCAGACCGGCACCCAGCCCGCTGACGAGCAGGCCGCCGCCAACGACCGGCTGGGACCCAGTATCGACACCGATGGGCAGAATAACGACACCGAGGAGGAGCCAGGCAAGCGTGACCCCCGTGACTTCGCACTTTGGAAGGCACCCAAGCCCACCGATCCGCCCACGGCCCGCTGGCAAACCCCCTTCGGCACAGGTCGGCCAGGCTGGCATCTGGAATGCTCGGCCATGAGCCACCGCTATCTGGGTGCGGATTTCGACATCCACGGAGGCGGTCTTGATCTCCGATTCCCCCATCACGAGAACGAGATGGCCCAGTCGCACGCGGCTGGTTGGGGATTCGCCCATCGATGGATGCACACCGCATGGGTGACCCAGAAGGGCGAGAAGATGAGCAAGTCCCTGGGCAACGGGCTGTCCGTGGACCAGGTACTGTCGCAGCATCCTGCCTGGGTGGTGCGCTACGCTCTGGTCTCGGTGCAGTACCGGTCCATGCTGGAATGGTCAGACCAATCCTTGCAGGAGGCCGAAGGCGCCTACGAGCGCATCAGCAACTTCGTGGACCGGGTCGGTCGGATCCTGGGAGCACAGCCCGAGCGTGACCGCGTGACTGGACTGGACGCGGACGATCTGCCGGAAGACTTTGTGCAGGCCATGAATGACGACATCAACGTCTCTGGCGGCCTGGCTGCCCTTTACGCACTGATTCGTCAAGCCAACGCGGCTATGGATGCCGATTCTGAGACCCCGGACCGGAAGTGGCTGGCCAATGCCCTGCTCCAGGTCAGAGCCATGCTGGACGTATTTGGACTTGATCCCCTCGATCCGCACTGGGCAGGAGCTGCAGACAACCATGACGATCGAGCCATGAACACCCTGGATGCCTTGGTAGGCCAGCAGTTGCAGGAACGCAATCAAGCACGAAAAGATCATGACTTCGCCCGTGCCGATGCCATCCGGGACCAGCTGACGGCGGCCGGCGTGACCGTGGCTGACACACCCGCTGGCAGCACCTGGGACCTGAGCCGCTGAACCCATGTCCGACATACGCGACGTCGCCAGAAGGGCCGGGGTCTCGGTCAGCACAGTCTCCTATGCCTTCTCCGGCAAACGTCCCGTCTCTCCCGGAACCTACCAGCGGATCATGCAGGCCGCCGACGAACTGGACTACGCCCCGGATGCCGGCGCCAGGATGCTGCGGGCCAAGCGCAATCAGATCGTCGCTCTGAGCGCCCCGCTCCGACCCGGTCAGAACCGGGCCTCATACGCGGACTACTTCATCGAGATGGCCAGTTGCGAGCATGCCCGGGGCTATGACTCCCTGTTGCTGACTGCCGAGAATGGCGTTGAAGATATCCGGCGGGTCACCCGTAGCAATCTGGCCGACGGCGTGGTGCTGATGGATCTGGTGGACGATGACATCCGCGCCGCCCAGGCCGCCTCGTATGGACGCCCCTGCGTGGCACTGGGGTTGCCTCGGCAGCACACAGCATGCGCCTGTGTGGATCTGGACTTTGACCTGATGGGTCGTATGGCGGTGGAAGCCATGGCCAGAGCGGGACGCAAACGCCTGCTCTTTCTGGAGGATCTGGAGGGCGAATACCGGCGCGGGTCCGGCTTCCGCCTCATCCTGCTACGCAGTCTTAAAACCTGGGCCTGCCGTCTGGGGATGGATCTGCAGCTTGAACCGGGCCCTACCGGCAGCGATCTGGCCTACACCCAGCGAGTGCTGGACATCATCCATCACGGCCACATTGATGGTCTGATCGGCCAGATCCGCCCCTCCCTACTGGACACTGTGGTGGTCCGCATGCACTCAGACGGCATGAGCATTCCCGATGACGTGGCTGTTCTGTCCTGCGCTGCAGGCAAGGTCAGCCATACTCTTGAGCTTCAGGGTATCTCTGAGATGCCACTTACCCCCCGCTCACTGTGCGCCAAGGCTGCGGATCTGCTGACACAGGCTGTGGAGGAGGGGGCTTCTCTGGCTGGACGAGTCCTACTGGAGCGCCCCAGGCTGATCGATCGCGCCTCCATCAGCAGACAGAAGCAGGAGGCCGCCTGAGCCAATCAACGGGGTCGGCGGTCCCGCTCCCCCGTCTCCAGCACGTTCTGCGGGAAGGGCTTATGGGGCTCCTGCTGGTACCAATAGGCCACGCTGGCCAGATCATCCTGACGTTCGAAGTAGCCTTGTTCGTCCACACCTATCTGCTGCAAGGTCACCTTGATATCGCTGGAGAAAATAATCGGGTCGGGGATGTGCCAACGGTAGAACCCCCTGGTTACCGGGGTGTCGGCATCCCAGTACTGGGATTCGCGGTTGTCCAACTGCCTGGAGTGGAAGGGAAATCCCATGTAGGCCCCGCTGTAGGTGGCCTCGCGCATACGGCCATCCGCGCCCTGCCCGGCAAAGCTCCAGGCGCCGCCGAAGTAGTCCTCGCTGCCCGTGGAACACCAGGTGGGATAGTCCTTGTCTCCGTCCAGGTAGACCTTGACCTCGCCCTCCCCCCACCAGCGGCTCTCCAGAGCGGTCAGAGCCAAATAGGTGCCCACGTAGGAGCCCCGGCCATGCACCCCGTCCAGGATCACGTAGTCCTGACCCAGTTCGGTGACCCGCTGACGGCGCCACTGGGCATGGAAAGTCATGACCTCCTCGGGCAGCTCGTCCTTCTCCACGTAGTCGATCTGGTAGAAAAAGGCCTCAATGGGCTCGTTATGCCGGTTGCGCAGGACGATCCGGGCCCCGTCATGGAAGGGCATGGGCCAGTAGCAGTTGAAGCCCCGGCGCGGATAGACGGCCACAGGCACGGACTCAACCCGGCAGGCTTGGGCGTGACCACAGCAGAAGAAGTCACCCAGGGGCACGCAGACGGACGGCGTTTGTTCGCCATCCCAGTAGCATTCCAGAATCAGATTGCGCAGAACGTTGGGCCCGGTGGGCGAGGTGGCATCGGTCACCGTCATCCAGATATGACGGATCTCGCCCGCGCCGGACAGGTCAGCCAGAACCATGTCCTTCCCGGGAGGGATGTTCTTCAGGCAAGGAGTCCCCTTCCTTGAGGGGCCCAGATTACTGGCCGTCATAGCCGCTCTGCCCTTGCCACCTCGGGGGTTCTCGGCGTTGATGCAGCGGGTGCGGTCTGTGGATGGGCGGGTCAGCGCCTCAAGACCGTTGGTGATGTTCGGCATGGTCATACCCATGGTTGTGATTGCCTTTCATATTCGGGCCGCCCGCTCCCCTCCTCTGCCTTCTTGCGGCAGGCGGCCATTTCAGTGTACGTGTACGGCGGCGATTACTTGACAGCGCCAGCCACTATCCCCTGCGAGAGCTTCCTCTGGAAGAAGATGAAGAAGATGATGGTGGGGATGATGCTGAGCAGGGAGGCGGAGGCCAGGTCGGTGGCGGCCATGGTGTGCTGCCCTTGCATGGTGGCCAAGGCCAGCGGAATGGTCTGCGTCTTCTCGCTCATCAGGAAGGCCATGGGAATCATGTACTCGTTCCAGGTCCAGATGAAGAAGAAGACGAAGAGGACGCTGATGGTCGACCAGGACACCGGCAGTACGATCTTGCGAAGAATCTGCCAGCGCGAGGCCCCGTCGACGGTGGCCGCCTCCAGTATGGCCTGGGGGAAGGTCCCGTAGACCGAGGAAAGCAGATAAGTACCGTAGGCGCTCTGAATAATGGTGAAGATGATGATGATGGACCACTGGGAGTTATAGAAGCCCATCCACTTGAACATGACGTAGAGCGGGTAGAGCAAGGCCTCCTGGGGAACCATGTTGGCCAGCATGATGAACAGGAGGATGACCGTGTTGCCCTTGACCCTGCCGATGCCCAGGGCGAAGGAGTTGAGGACCGAAAGCAGGACCCCGACCACGGCAACCACCAGGGAAATCAGCAGGGAGTTGCCCAGTTTGAGCGGGAAATTGCTCTTGTTCCAGAAGGAGATGATGCCGTCCATGCTGAAGTGGGCGGGCACGGACAGGGGGCCCGTGGCGTTGTAGTCAGCCGTGGTCTTGAATGCGTTCAGGACCAGGATCAGCAGGGGGAAGAGCATGATCACAGCTCCCGCGATGAGCAGGATCAGACCGGCCCAGTTCCCCCAGGTGCGGATTCTACGGGCGTGCCGGGAGGACACCCGGGCGTCGGCTTGCAGTGTGGCTTGATTATTCATGATGTGCTTCCTAGCCTTCCTCAGGCGATGCTCTTTTGCACGCGCTTCTGCACGATGGTGAAGACAATGGAGAAGATGACGATGACCACGGTCAGGGATGTTGAGATTGCGGCGCCGTAGCCTACCTGCTGCACCTGGAAGAACTGGTTGTAGGAGTAGTAGGAGGGAACCATGGTGGAGGTGCCGGGCCCGCCCTTGGTCAGCAGATAGACCGGAGCGAAGGTCTTCAGAGCGCCGATGGTGGAGGTGAGGATGACCACCAGCAGCTCGGGAATGATGGAGGGCAGGGTGATGACGCGGAACTTCTGCCACCAGTTGGCCCCGTCCAGGCTGGCCGCCTCGTAGAGCTCGGGATCCACCCGCTGCAGTCCGGACATGAAGATGACGATGGGATAGCCCAGCTGGATCCAGATCAGGATGACCATGAGGATGGGCAGGGCCGTGGTGGTCGAACCCAGCCAGTTGTGGGCCAATCCGCCCAGGCCGATCTTGGTCAGCAGGTCGTTGACCGCACCGTCTTCAGGCCGGAAGATCCAGCCCATGATGATGGTGGCCACGGCCACAGGCAGAACCTGGGGCAGGTAGTAGAGGGCCCGCAGGGTCGAGGAGGTATGAGGGCCGAACTTCTTCTGGATCACATCAGTCAGGGCCGAGGAGATCAGCAGGCCCAGAACCGTGGGAATGATGACGATGGCCACAATGATCCAGAGGGTGTGCCCGAAGGAGACCCAGAAGGTCGAGTCGCCCATGAGCCGTCGCCAGTTGCGCAGACCCACCCATTTGGTTGGCCCCACCCCTCTCCAGCGGGTGAAGCTCAGGTAGATGTTCCAGAAGATGGGCACGATGACGATGGCCACAATGCCTATCAGACCGGGAATCAGATAAGGGACGAACCGCGAGGGCGCACTGCCCGGGATTCGGGACTGCGCCTTTTTCCTGCTATGTGTGTCAGACATGCTTGTACTCTCCTTGGCGGATTGACGCAGCTCAGTCGTCATCCAGATCGAGCTGGGCGACGCCGTCGTCGTAGTTCTTATGCAGGGTGTCCAGAACCTGGTCGGGGCTCTTGGTGCCGTTGACCAGCTCCTGGAAGGCGGCCGGCATGGCGTCGGTCAGGTTGGGCGCGGGGTAGTCGGGATAGTAGCTCATCCGGCTGGCGTCCGAGGCTTTGGTGTATTCGTTGACCAGGTCACGGCTCTTGGGGTTGGTGATGGCGTCCGTATCGGCCGCCACCGGCACGCCGCCCTTGTTGCCGATGTAGTTCTGAACCTCTTTGGACAGGACCACATTGATATAGCGGGCTGCGGCATCCTTGCGCCGTGACTTCTGCGGGATGACCAGCAGGTTGCCCGCGCAGCCCTCGACCATCTTGGCCCCTGGGAAGATGGATGCCGTCCAGTCGAAGGCCTTCACCTGCTCCATGAAGCGGGTCTGGTTCCAGGTGCCGGTCTGGTAGATGGGATAGGTCCCCTTGATGAATGCCGTGGTCGTGTCCTCGGCCTTCATACCGGTGGCGTTCTTGGAGATGTATCCCTTGTCGATCCAGTCACGGATGGTATTGGTGGCGAAGGTCAGCGGCTTGCTGCGCCAGTTGACCGGATGCTTGTAGAGCTGCCAATCATCGACGAATCGGGCATCGGCCTTGGTCATGGCCAGCTGCCACCAGAGCCACAGCACACCGTATTCCTGGGCATCGGCCGCTATGGGCGTGACCCCGTGGCTCTTGAAGGCCTTGAGGGCTGCCACGAACTGGTCAAAGGTCTGCGGGATGGGGATCTTGTACTTGGCAAAGAGGTCCTTGTTGTAGTAGACGCGCTGCATCTCCGCATAGGAGGAAACCCCGTACCAGGTGTTCCCGTCCATGACTCCGCGCTTGTCATACTTGCCCACTGCTGCTGCCTGGCCGCGTACCTTTTTGTCCCAGCCGTACTTCTGTACATAGGGTTTCAGGTCGGTCAGCAGCTGCAGGGTGGACAGAACCCCGGCCGAGCCGTTGCCGCGATTGGACTCCATGACGTCCGGGGCGTCGTCCGAATTAAGGAACTGGCTGCCATTCTGGGCAATCTGAGTGAAAGACTTGACCTCGAAATCCACCTTGATGCCGGTCTGTCGGGTAAAGATATCAGCAGCCTTCAGCCAGCCCCGGGCCTGACCGCTGCTGGGCTCCTCGTAGTACCAGATTTTGATGCTGGACGGATGGGCTTCCTGGGGAGCATCGCCCCCCGATCCACAGGCCGCCAGCGGCAGGATCGACATGGCCAAGGCCAAGGCCGCCCCGATCCCTCTTCTGATCTTCATGATGGCTCCTAACTTCCTTGCATCCTTGCATCCATCTACTGCGATTCAATGTGTCGAAAGGTTTCGACTTCGGGTGTACTGCAGGCGCTGACCATCTTCGTCGATGCAACCGAAATATCGAATCGTTTCGACTCATTATAGGAGTCTGTCATAGGACATGTCAACAAGGCGCGCTGAAGAAGACTACCCCAAAATCAAAAACACTCCCCCTTGCCCGATGGTTTCGGACAAGGGGGAGTGGATTGGAAGTGCAGCGGTCAGGGGCGCCGCGTACCCCCGGGACTGGTCACCTTCGACTCGACGAGATCCGGCGGATGGTCTTGTTCCTGGCCACATAGGTGACGAAGGCCAGGCCGTAGACGATCAGCGAAAGCCAATCTGCCGTGGCCAAGGAAAAGACCATGCAGAAGATCATCCAGTACTGCACCCCCCGAATAATCGTCGAGGGCCGCATGGCCCGCAGAGCCACGATGAAGGAGACCGCCCCAAGAATAAGCAGCAGAAAACCGTAGGATTGGGCCACGGTGGCCGCGCCGTTGACTGTGGCCATATCGTCGGCCAGACGTCCGGCCCGGCCGAGGATGGCATAGCCCTCGTCCTTGAACCAGGGCGAGTAGATGAACATGGTGACCGAGGCCATGATCACGTTGATGGCTGCCGCCACCAGGAGAATGATCTTCTCGGTCTTTCTGCTCGCTACGTCCTTACCCGCCGCATGATCACTGCGGTTTTCCTTTGCCATTGTTGCCGCCTTTCCTGATTCAGCCCTTGAGGCCCGAGGTGATGTTCAGCGACTGCAGGAAGTAGCGCTGGGCGAATACGAAGAGCAGCAGGGTGGGGATGATGGCCAGGCAGGTGGCCGCGCAAAGCGTGCCCATCTGGTTGTACTGCATCATCTGGTTGCCCAGCAGCTGCAGGCCGGCCGTGACCGGGGTCTTCTTGATGTCGTTGAAGACCAAAGTGGGCCAGAGGAAGTCGTTCCATGCTCCAGTGAAGGCGAACAGGAAGATCACAATCAGGATCGGGCGGATGGAGGGCAGCATGATGCTGCGGAAGATGCGGAAATCGCCGGCGCCGTCAATCTCGGCGGCCTCGTCGATCTCCTTGGGGATCCCCTTCATGAAGTTGCGCACCAGGAAGATATTCGCCACGTTCCCCAAGCCGGGGATGATGCAGGACCAGTATGAGTTGATCCAGCCGAAAGTGGCCACGATGCGGTATGAGGGAATCATGTTGACCACACCCGGGAACATCGAGATGAGCAGGAGGACGAAGAAGAGCGTGTCCCTGCCCTTGAAGTTGATTCGGGAGTAGCCGTACCCGGCCAGAGCCACCACGCAGACCGCCAGGATGCCATGGGACAGCGAGATGACCAGCGAGTTGCCCAGCCAGTTGAAGACAGGGTAGGAGGCCGAGGCCTGCAGCAGGGTCAGATAGTTGACGGTGACCCAGTGCGCAGGCAGGAAGTTGTAGGCGTTCTTCAGGAACTCCTGGGGTGACTTGAACGATGTCGTGATGGTATAGACCACAGGAATGATCCAGACCACAGCCAGGACGATCAGCACCGCATAGATGGCCACCAGTGAAGGCTTGAGCACCTTGTGGTGGTTTTCGGGCACGTTCTCGCCTCCGGGAACCGTTGCGCTGGGGCCAGGAGCCTTGAGCCCCTTGCCCAGGGATGCCATATCAAGGGTTGCCGAACTCATGTCAGTCCTCCTTGTTCATGAAGAATATCTGGACCAGGGAGATCAGCATGAGGATGATCCCCAGCAGCAGGGCCATTGCGGAGGCCATGCCAGCGGCCGAAGGCCCTTGCGGGAAGGCCAGGTTCCTGATGTCCATCAGCAGCACCTGCGAAGTGTAGGCAGGACCGCCGCCGGTCAGCATTTGTGGCTGGCCCCAGACGTTGAAGGCGCCGCCGGTGGTCATGATGGTCGTATAGAAGAGTGGCAGCTTGATGGCCGGCAGGGTGATGCTGAAGAACTGCCGGATGGGTCCGGCGCCATCCACCGAGGCCGCCTCGTACAGATCCTGGCTTACCCCGGACAGGGCCGACCGATAAATGATCAGGTTGCCACCGATGCCTCCCCAGAGACTGAGGACGAAGATGGCGATCCAGGCCCAGGGCTGCTTGCCCAGCCAGTTGATGTCCCACCGGAAAGTGGTGTTGAGCAGGCCGAACTGGGAGTTGAAGACCAGCCGCCAGACCAGGGCTCCTGCGGCCACGGAGATCAGACCGGGCACATAGAAGATGGCCTGGAAGAGCCCCACTCCCTTCAGGTGCTTGGTCTGCAGGGCGCAGGCCAGCAACAGGGGGACGATGATGGTCAGGGGCACGCTGATCAGCACGAAGATGATCGTGTGCCACATGTCCCTCCAGAAAATGGAATAGAAGTAGGTGGACTTGTCAAAGATCAGCTTGAAGTTGTCCAGCCCGACCCAGGTGGGGGAACCAACCAGGTTCCACCTGGTGAAGGCCAGGTAGATGCCGAAGAAGATCGGGATGACGCCGAAGATGGCGAAGACCACCATGTGCGGGGCGATGTAGGGGAAGGCATGCCAGAAGGACTTCTGTCCCAGCGGACGGCGCTTGCCCCGTCCATCCATGACTGCGGTTGTGCCGTGTGCGCTCATGATTGCTCCTGAATCTGGATCTGGCCCTGGGTCATCAGATCAAGCGTCTTCAGACCTTCCTCCAGGGAGATGTTCCGATAGACGATGTCCATGAAGGATCCCCACCCGGCAGTTGCATAGCCGCCATAGATGTAGTTGGATGTCTTGATCCACTGCCGTTCACGCTTGTCATTGGTGAAGGAGGCCTGGATGAGCTTCTGGTATTCCGGGTTGTTCAGGTCACGGTAGGCCGGAGAGATGGATCCCACGTCCGACCACATCATCCAATTCCTGTAGACGAAGTCCACAAAGTCGGCGGCCGCTTTGACCTTGGCCTCGGGCCGGTTCTTGTCCTTGAGCTGGAGCCAGTTCTGCTGGTACAGGAAGTTGGAAGGATGCTCGGTACCGTACTGGAGGGTGTTGATCTCGCCAACCTTGTCCTTGCCCAGGGTGGAGGACATGTTGCCCTGCGCCCAGGTGCCCAGCATGCCGAAGACCGCATGCCCAGAGGCGAAGACCTGCTCACCGTCGCTGTCGATGGGCGAGAGCATGCCCTGGTCGTTGAGGTCGCGCAGTGCCTTGAGCGGCTTGCGCCAGCCCGGACCGGTCATGTCCTTGACGCCATCCTCGATGTTGGTGCCGGTGCTGTATAACAGGGACATCATGGCCCAGGGCAGGTTGCCCAGGCAGAGCCCATAGACGTCCTTGGGCAGCTTGCCCTTCATGGAGGCGATCTCATCGGTGGTGACCAGCCGGTCGTCCAGGATATAGTCCAGGCCGTACTTGTGGATCAGATCCTTGTTGTAATAGATGGCCATCTGGAACATGTACAGGGGGATGCCGTAGGACTTCCCCTTGACGACGGTGTTCTGCCAGGCCTGCGGCAGGAAGCTCGACTCCTTCAGCTCCGGGTGGTATTTGGTCCACACCGAGGAGGGGTTGAGCAGCCCCTGGCTCTGCAGAACCGAAGTGGAGAACGAATCGTTGATGACCAGATCGGGGATGTTCTTCCCGGTCTGCATGACGCTGTAGATCTTGGTGGTCAGATCTCCGCCGTTCATGGGCTGGAAGACCACCTTATACTCGGGGCTCTGTGCATTGAAGGCCTTGATGATTTTCTGCATGGCCGGACCGTCATCGCCGGTCAAACCATTCCAGAAGTAGATCTCCTTGGCGGATTGATCGCCGCCGCCACAGCCTGCGGTCGAGACCACCATGCCGCATATGGCCGCCAGGCTCAGCAACAGCCTGAGCCAACGTCGCGCAAATAAGGGCATGTGGGTTCCACCTCCCCCGTGTCTTTCTTCATTGAAGACACTCACTATCCCTCTTGCTCCTCTCGATGGGACCGGCACACCCGTATGCCGGCAACCCTGCATCGTTTTTCAGAACCCGTCGGCCCCCGGGCATCAAACATCAACACCCTGCGAGCCGGACCGACCGGTTCATGTTGATTTGCAACGTTGCAAATTCAGGGTAACACGCCTTCTGCTATTGAACAAAATCGTCGTTCCATATCAGAACCAGCCAGGCAGGTCTTGGGCACAGGCATTGCTGAAACCAGAGCCAATCTCCCGGCTGACAGGTAGACTTGGGACATTATGGCAGCATTTTCATCTTTGACCGATCGGCTCTCCCAGGCCTTCACCCATCTGCGCTCCAAGGGGAAGCTGACCGAGGCCGACATCGACGGCACAATCCGCGAGATCCGCCGCGCCCTTCTGGATGCCGATGTCTCCCTGGATGTGGTGCGCTCCTTCACCGGACGCATCCGGGAACGCGCCTTGGGCGAGGAGGTCTCCAAGGCTCTGAACCCGGCCCAGCAGGTGGTCTCCATCGTCTACGACGAACTGACCAGTATCCTGGGCGCGGGAGTGGATCGACCGCTCAATTTCGCCAAGAATCCACCCACAGTCATCATGCTGGCCGGCCTGCAGGGTGCAGGCAAGACCACACTGGCCGGCAAGCTGGGCTACTGGCTCAAGGACGCCGGCCACACCCCCCTGCTTGTGGCGGCCGACCTGCAGCGGCCCAACGCGGTCACCCAGCTCCAGGTGGTCGGCGAGCGCGCCGAAGTGCCGGTATACGCACCCGAGCCAGGCGTACAGACCAGCGGATCCGAGCTGGCCGCCCCCGGACAGGTCACGGGCGATCCCGTCAAGGTCGCGGCCGACTCGATCAGGGTGGCCAAGGACAAGCTCTACGACGTGGTCATCATTGATACGGCCGGTCGGCTGGGCGTGGATCAGGAGCTGATGGAGCAGGCCCGTAATATCCGCGATGCCGTCCACCCCGATGAGATCCTCTTCGTCATCGATGCCATGATCGGCCAGGACGCGGTCACCACAGCCAAGGCCTTCGACCAGGGCGTGGACTTCACCGGTGTGGTGCTGTCCAAGCTGGACGGCGATGCCCGCGGCGGCGCGGCCCTGTCGGTGGCCTCGGTGACCGGCAAGCCCATCCTCTTCGACTCCAACGGCGAGGGTCTCAAGGACTTCGAGGTCTTCCACCCCGATCGTATGGCCTCCCGCATTCTGGACATGGGCGACATCCTGACCCTGATCGAGCAGGCCCAGCGCCAGTTCGACGAGGAGGAGGCCCGCAAGGCCGCCGGGAAGATGTCCGAGGGCAGCTTCGGCCTGGATGACTTTTTGGAGCAGCTCCAGCAGGTCCGCAAGCTGGGTTCCTTCAAGAGCATCCTGGGGATGATCCCGGGCATGGCCCAGCACCGCAAAGAGCTGGAGCAGTTCGACGAAAAAGAGGTGGACCGGACCCAGGCCATCATCCAATCGATGACCCCCCAGGAACGACGCGACCCCAGCATCATCGACGGCTCACGACGGGCCCGGATCGCCTATGGCGCCGGCACTACGGTCTCAGCTGTCAACGGCCTGCTGCAGCGGTTCGAGCAGGCTGCCAAGATGATGAAGCGTATGACCAATGGCAGCCGCTCGATCCCCGGCATGGGCGGCATGGGCGCTGGCAGCGGCAAGAAGGGCAAAAAAGGCAAGAAAGGCCGCAAGGGTTCTCGCTCAGGCAATCCCATGAAGCGGGAGGCCGAAGAGAAGGCTTTACGCGAGCGCCTCTCCGGCAAGGGCAAGTCCTCCGGCGGCTCCGCCTTCGCCAAGCACCCTGAGGCCCCGCAGATGCCCGAGGGTCTGCCTGACCTGCCCCCCAACCTGGGCGGTGGATTGGGCGGTCTCTTCGGCGGTCGCTAAACCCCTCCCTCCTGCAGGAGACAATGGCACGTGAACACCCTTCTCTGGATTCTCCTGGGGCTCATCGCCTTATGGATTACCCTGCGCTTCCTGCCCGCCGGGGCTGACTGGCACCGCCCCTTGGTAGAGCTAATCGCCCTGATTGACCTGCTGACCGCTCCTCTGTTGGCCATACTGATATGGACGGTCGTCGCAGGCGCATGGCCCCAATGCCTGCTGGCGCTGATTGAACTTACTCTGGTCAGCTGCCAGCGCCTGCGCTACCGACTACCTCCAGCAGACCGGACCCGTCAATCATCTTCTGGCCATGGGCTGAGCGTCATGACTCTGAACTGCCGCTTCGGCAGGGCCGATCCTGAGGAAATCGTACGTTGCGTGCGCGCCTACGGAGTAGAGGTTCTGGCCCTGCAAGAAGTAAAGGGGAAGCTGCTGGAATCACTTCAGGCTGCGGGCTTGAATCAGCTCCTGCCCTATCTGACAGAGGGGACTGCCAGCCCTAGCGACAACGGCGGCTACAACGCTATCTTCTCGGCTCACCAACCCGTTAAAGCTTCGCCATCGGCCGTGAACCTTCCGGCGGCGGCAGTACCCCTAGTCGAGCTCAAGACCAGCTCTGGACCGATCCGAGTGGCCAGCGTCCATCCCAAATCACCCCAGCGAGGCGCCAGACAGTGGGGCATGGGCATCGCTGCCCTGGCCAGGCTGACTCATCCGACCGTGCCCACCATAGTCATGGGCGATTGTAACGCCACCCTGCAGCATCCGACCTTCCGGGCCATGCTGGCCGAATCCGGGCTGCATGACGCTTCTTTGCACCTGAAAGCCGGCAGCCACCTGACTTTCCCCTCCGCAAGCGCGCTGCCCTCGTTAATCGAAATCGACCATATTCTGACGGACGGCAACCTGATCACACAATCCATGCGTGCCCTCCGAATTCCAGGCAGCGACCATCGAGCTCTAGTGGCCCGTCTGACTCTGCCGCGTCAGCTCTGAACACCATGCAGCCTCGCCACCCGCCATATCCCAAGGTTGAGGTATACTTTTGCTGTTATTCATGTCCGGAGGAGCCCTCTCATTCCGACGGCCGTGAGGAACACGCCAGGAGCGCCACCATGCCCCACATGGAGACGCCGCCGGGCATACCAAGTACCAAGGAGAGCCGTTTTGGCAACCAGAATTCGTCTGAAGAGAATGGGCAAGAAGTTCTATCCCTTCTACCGCGTGGTCGTGGTCGATTCCCGCAAGAAGCGCGATGGCAAGGTCATTGAGGAGATCGGCACCTACGATCCCAACACCCAGCCCTCTTCAATCAAGATCGACTCCGAGCGCGCCCAGTACTGGCTGGGTGTGGGCGCTCAGCCCAGCGACCCTGTCTTCAACCTCCTGAAGATCACCGGCGACTGGCAGAAGTTCAAGGATCTGCCCGGCAAGGAAGGCACCCTTAAGGTGCCGCAGGCCGAGGTCGACGCCCAGGCCCGCATCGAGCAGGCACAGAACGAAGCTCAGAAGCTCAAGGCCGCCAAGTCTGAAGCTGATGCCAAGGCCAAGGCTCAGGCAGAGAAGGAAGCCCCCAAGGCCGATGAGTCGGCAGATGCAGCCCAGGCCGAGCAGGCAGCTGAGTAAGGCACATTCACTTAAGGATTGGAAGGACCGGCTATCATGCTTGCACAGGCCGTTGAGCACCTGATCAGGAACATCGTGGACTTTCCCGATGACGTGTCGGTCAAGTCCCACGAGAACTCTCGCGGAGAGTTGTTGCGGGTGCGGGTCAACCCCGAGGACATCGGCCGCGTGATCGGCAGGGGCGGCAGGACCGCCAACGCCATCCGCACCGTGATCCAGGCTCTGGCCGACCACAAGGTGCGCGTCGACATCATGGACGTGCGCCGGTGAGCCCCAGCCGGTCCACCAATCACGACCTGCAGGGTCCGGACCCTCAGCAGCGAAGGTTGCTGAGGGTCTGCCGTATCGGCCGCGCCCAGGGACTCAAGGGCGAGGTCAACGTCTATGCCTACACCGACGAGCCTGAGCGGCGCTTCGCTCCCGGCTCCCGGTTGCAAACCAAGGACGGCCAGTTTTTCACGGTGGTCTCCTCCCGCCGCTTCAAACAGCGTTGGATCGTCCTCTTCAAAGGGGTGGAGGACAGGAACGCCTCTGAGGCACTGAACGGCATCGAACTGTATGTCCAGGCTGATCCAGCCGAGGAGCTGGCGCAGGAGGATGCCTGGTATCCCGAGGATCTGATTGGACTCGAGGTTCGCATGGCTCCGGGTAACTCACTGGGTGAACCGTCCGGACGAGTGGTCGGCCAAGTCAGCGACGTACTGGACGGTGTGGCCCAGCAGCAGCTGCAGGTCCACATGACCACCGCAGAAAACGACGAGGAAACGGAGGGGCTGATACCCTTCGTCGAAGCCTTGGTACCCCAGGTTGACATTGAAAACGGGTATGTGGCCATCGATCCACCTGGAGGGCTTCTGCCTGGCCTGGGCTGAATCCGTCTTTTAACAAAAACCGCAAGTGGGGAGTCAGCATCTTTCTTCAAGCCACTGACTCCCCACTTGCGGGAAATGCGCCTGCATAAGCAGGAAATTTTATCGAGCTACATGTCTTCAACCACCAGATATGTCATATCCAGGGGACCATGCACGCCCACCACAATCACCATCTCGATGTCGCCCGTGTTGGAGGGGCCAGTGATGAAGTTGATGTTGGAGGTCTTGAGCTCACCTGAGACCAGGGCGGGATCATAGTAGTCCATGGCCTGCCGGGTTCGGGGCAGAATCTTCGACTTGCGAATGATGCTCAGATAGTGAACCGGCAGGAAGTGGAAGGCACGACCCTGACCAGGAGTGGTAGCCACGGTAATGGTGCCCGACTCGGCCAGGAGGAAGTCCGCAAAGGCGATGGCCGTTCCTGACTCGTCGGCGGTCTTGATGTTCTCCTCACGGCTGGCCCCCGGCTTCCAGAAAGTGGCGGGCGGATTCAGGCTGTCCCTCCACTCCTCCAGCCCGAAGTCTGCGAACAGGTCGGAGGTGGGCAGCATCACATGGTCGCTGTCGTCCTTGCGTGAATCGATGAACTCGTCCAATGCAGTGGGAAGCTCAGCCTTGGTGCATGTGCGGAAGTCCACATGGACAGCCTCGCTGCTCTTCCGGGCGATTTCCAGCAGCTCATCCTGGGTATGACCCGACAGGGTGGTCTCCGGCAGATCGTTGACCGGCACCAGAGGGTGGTCCTTGAGCTGGTGACGGGGCCGTCCGCTCTTCTTGGCCAGATAGTCCAGGAATACCTCACGATCGGTCATGCCTGCTGCTCCTTCTTGTGATGAGCGAACCAACTGCGGAAGTTCTCCCCGTGCTTGGGCGGATCCGGCAGATCACGTACCTTGGTCCATCCGCCGAAGACGAAGGGCATCCATTCCACATGCCGATCACTGGCGAAGAGGTTCTTGGCCGTCTCCGGCTGCTTCTTGGATATGGGGGTCAGCATGGTGTGATCCACACCCAGTGCAGTGCGGAAGAGCGAGGAGTGGCCGGTTCCCAGGCCCATGACCCTCATGACCGTGTCGTCGATCAGATTGGCCTGGGACTGGTCATCCATCATGATCCGCCGGTGCTCAATCATGAGCTGATGCAGGGGGATCTTGACCGGACAGGTGGCCGTGCATGCCGCGCACAGGCTGCAGGCGTAGGGCAGGTCTCCGAAGTCGTCATAGCCGCCGTCCAGCACCGGCGAAAGCACCGAGCCCACAGGGCCCGGATAGATGGATCCGTAGCCGTGACCGCCGATGTGCCGGTAAATGGGGCAGACGTTCAGGCAGGAGGCGCAGCGGATGCACTGGAGGATGGGCTCGAAGACCGTTCCCAGAGCGTTTGAGCGGCCGTTGTCCAGAATGACCACATAGAAATCGTCCGGTCCGTCCGACTCCTGACCAGTGCGTGGCGCGGTGTAGGTCAGGTAGGAGGTCAGCTTCTGGCCGACAGCGGACCGGGCCAGCATGTTGTCCATGGTCTCGGCCTCCTTCATGGTCGGCACCAAGCGCTCCATGCCCATGACCACCACCTGGGTCTTGGGGATGCACATGGCCAGGTCGGCGTTGCCCTCGTTGGTCACCAGGTTGATCATGCCCGTGTCGGCTACGGCGAAGTTGCAACCGGTGATGCCCATGTCCGCCTCGAGGAAGTGCTTGCGCAGAACCTTGCGCGAGAACCGGGCCATGTGCTGAGGGTCGTTGTCGCCCTTGTAACCCAGCTTCTTCTCGAAAACCTGCCGAACCTGTTCGCGGTTCTTGTGCAGGGCGGGGAAGACCAGATGCGTGGGCTGGTCCCAATCATCCTCCTCCAGGATGAACTCGGCCAGATCGGTTTCCAGCACTTCCAGGCCGGGCACAGTCATCAGCGTGGGATCCAGGTTGATCTCGCTGGTCACCATGGACTTGCTCTTGACGACGTGCTTGGCCTTCTTTTCTATGGCGATCTGCTTGATGTACTGGGCAGCCTCATCGTCGGTCTGGGCGAAGAAGACATGGCCGCCGCGCTTCTCCACGTTGTCGGCGAACTCCTCCAGGTAGTCAGGCAGGTAGCGGATGACATGCTGACGAATCTGCTCGCCAAGGTCGCGCCACTGTTCCCAGTTGCCCAGTTCCTGACGGGCGGCCTCCCGCTTGACCCACTGCGCATCCTGGGCCTTGGCCACGGCCTGTTGGGCGAATTTGTCCTGCTCGGATTCTTTGACCCTGGTCAGGAAGGGAGCCTTGCTGGTCCGCAGATATTGCGCGGCCTTCTTGCCATTGACCATGCTGCTCATACCAGAGCCCCCTCCTCCTCGGCAGCCCTGACGGAGCCCGCGGCCCCATCACCAGCAGAGCGGCCTTCCACATACTTGACGCGACTCATATCCACGTTGTGATTGAGCACCTCAGCCAGGTGCATGATGGTGATCTTCTCGCCACGCCGGTTGAAACGACCGCCGATGTTCATCAGGCAGCCCGGATCGCAGGAGATGAGGACGCTGGCCTTGGTGCTGAGCACGTCGTTTACCTTCTCATCGACCATCTGCTTGGAGATCTCGGGCTCCTTCATGGAGAACATGCCGCCGAACCCGCAGCAGTTCTCGATGTGGGGCAGGGGGACCATGGTCAGGCCCTTGACATGGTCCAGCAGGACGAAGGGGCTGGTCCGTTCCCCCAGCAGCCGGGTCATGTGGCAGGAGCGATGGTAGGTGGCCACAGCATCGAGTTCGGCACCCGCATCCAGCACACCCAGCACCCGGTAGAGGAACTGCGAGAACTCATAAGTCTTATCGGCCATGGTCTGGGCCTTGGCTGCATAGACCGGGTCGGCCCGCAAATGGAAGGGCAGCTCCTTGAGCATATTCACGCAGGAACCTGCCGGACCCACGATATAGTCGGCATCCACGCTCAGCAGGGCATCGACCTCGTTGCGCATGACCTGCATGCTCTCCTTGACATACCCGCTGTTGAAAGTGGGCTGGGCGCAGCAGATCTGCTCCTTGGGAAGATAGGTGTCGCAGCCGAACCGCTCGAGCACCTCCACCATGGCCTTCCCCACGTTCGGAAACATGAGGTCCACCACGCAGGTGGAGAATATAACTACTTTCATTACCGCACCTCTCTACAACCTTGCACGCCAGGTCCGAACCATCTCTGGATTGCGGAGAAACCCAACATCACCTGAACCCCTAATCCTTCCAACACATCGCTGCCTTGCGACCACCACGCTCATGCGGTCATCGATGCGCAATCCTTGAAAAGGACCCATCATTATCATGGTCTCGACCTGGAATTCGCGCCGTCGAAAATCGCCCACCCTCAGCTTTTGAACGTGTGAGATTTACCACATATACCTTACCACGGCGGTCTAGGAGTCTTTGGCATGTCAAGGATGGAGGTGACTGGTCGATTCGCTACAGTGGATTCAGACCCTGCGCGGCCATTCTCGTGAAAGGGGCAATCGGCGCATGTCCAACCACCTGCAACTCCTCCTGCTCTATGCACCCGCCATCATCTTCGGCCTGCTCTTCCTCTGGGACCTGCACAAGGAGCCACGGCAGTTCCGCAATGCCATCTGGTTGCTGCTCCTGTTGCTGACCCTGGGCGGAGCGCTTCTTCTGCAATTCGGCATGCGCTGGCTAATCCTGCCCCTGGTCATCCTGCTCATCGCCGCTCCCCTGCTGGTGATTTGCTTCCTGCTGGCCAACACGGTCATCGTCATCCGACACGAGGGGGTCTCCCTGACCACTCTGCTGCCCGGCCTACTTGCACTGGCCGTGGTGGCCTACATGCTTCTTTCACCCCTCTTGGCTGGTTTTGGCGCACCCTCATGGCTGCAGAAGCTGGCCGGGCTGATCGACCTGGAAGCCACCTGGTTCTTCTTCTCCTTCCTAGCCCTGCTGCTCTATTCCAACTTTTACAGGATGCTGCCCCGCAAGCGTCACTACGACTACATCATCATCCACGGAGCCGGCCTGCGCGGCGAAGAACCTACGCCGCTGCTCCGGGGACGACTGGACAAGGCTGTAGACCTCTGGAAGCGGCAGGGACGGCGTGGGCGCTTCGTGGTCTCCGGAGGGCAGGGTCCCGACGAGGTCATCAGCGAGGCCAGGGCCATGGCTCAGTATTTGCGCAACTCCTGCGGGGTGCCAGCCGAGGCCATCATCATGGAGGACAGGTCGACCACAACCCTGGAGAACCTGCGCTACTCCAAGCAGATCCTGGATGACCGCTACGAGATGGGCACCGGACCCGAGCATTACCGTGTGGCCCTGGTCACCAGCGACTACCACGTCTTCCGGGCCAGCGAATACGCCAGCAAGGTCGGACTGAATGCCGATGGAATCGGCTCACACACCAAGGGCTACTACTGGCCGACCGCCTTCATCCGGGAGTTCGTGGCCATCACCCGCATGCACTGGTGGCCCTACCTGGTCCTTGCACTGGGCTGGGCCGTCTGGGTCGGTATCTCATTGCTGAATTAAAACCACTGCCTTCCAGAAGGAATCAGAGGTCATACAACCTGAACCCCACCCTTATCCTGACTGGCCAGGCTATGTTCTAGGAACCAGGCCACCAGAAGGATGACCAGGACGATGAGAAAGACGAAAACGAAAGCCCAAACGGCTCCGAACTGGAAGGCCTGAGCGCCGGCATGAATCCCTCTGGCCTTGGGCATGCCAGTGATGATGGCTGCCAGGACGCCGGTCGAGGCGGCGCCGGAATACTGCTGAAGCGTATTGAAGAGGGCGTTGCCGTCAGGCACCAGTCTCGCCGGAATATGCTGCAGTCCGACCGTAAGCAGGTTGTTGAAGACGCAGGCCTGACCAACCATGTAGCAGGCGTAGAGAAGAATCATCAGCGGAACGGACAAGTGCCGGCTGAGGACCAGGAAGCCAAAGGCCGAGAGGAAGAAAGCGGCGCTTCCCACCGCGAGCAGACCACGCAGGCCATGGCCATCCAGATAGCCGCCTGTGACGGGCTGGCAGAGCGCAGAGAGCAGGCTCCCCGGCAGCAGAAGGAGGCCAGACACGGTAGAGGTCTCACCCAGTACGGACTGGGCCATGTTGGGCAGGATGAACGTCAGGCCGATCTGAACAAACTGGACCAGGAAGTAGAGGATCAAGGCAAGGGTGAAAGTACGGTTCCGGAAGACCGCAATGTTGATCAGCCTGGTGCGCTGGTGCGTAAGGGTCCAGATGCCTGCAACAAGTGCCAGAACCCCAATGAACAAGGACAGCCAAGTGACAGGGCCATGCACATCCAAGGTGCTCAGTCCCATGGTCAGACCGGTCAGAAAGACACCCAGAAAAAGGAACTGGAGCCAGGCGAAAGCACCGACATGGGCCGTCTCCCTGTCTACTGAGATGAAGGCGATAATCCCGAATACCAGCTCGATGGGCAGCACGATCAGGAAGATGGCCCGCCAGGATAAGGCTTGGATAACGGCTCCGCCAAAGGTCGGACCCAAGGAGGGTGCCAGTGCCACCGCCATGCCGGCGCTGCCCACGTAACGGCCCTGGATGTGAAGGGGAACCTTTTTCATGATCAGAGAGAACACCAAGGGAAGAGCAATACCAGTGCTGATGCCCTGCAGGAGGCGTCCCGCCATAAGGACGGGAAAGCATGGGGCAAGGATGCACATCAGGTCGCTACCCAGGAATATTCCCACGCTGGCGAGGATCAATGCGCGGGTCGTGAATGAATGCTCCAGCCAGGCGGCGGCTAGAACCGTCAAGGCTACCACCAGCAGATAGCCTGTAGTCAGCCATTGAACTGTGCCCAGCCCGGTTTTGAAGTACTGGGTCATCTCCGGAAAAGTGACGTTGAGCGAGGTCTCCAAAAGGACCCCGCAGAAGGCGAGCCCGGCAGTGCCGGCAATCAGCAGTTTTGTTCTTTTATCAACATGGTCGACCATGGACCGTCCGCTCCTCACGCATCAGACTGTTCGCATAGCCATCTCCACGGATCCGTACGGCATGGCATCATCCGATGTCGCTCTCATTGCAGTTTGCGCAACGGTTATAGCTCTCTGGCTGCGTTGATGACATCTTCCAAGGTGGCGCCGGACTGACAGCCGCATGCTGCGAAGAGCCGGTTCACCTCCATAACCTTTGAAGACCCAGCTAGTGTAGCACCCGCAGGGGTACCAATCCGCGCTCACTCTGTACCTGAACAGGCTTGGGTAGAGTTGGTGACATTGAGATTTGCTGTTAACGCTGATGTGTTTCCTGCAACTCACGTTCAACATCGATCAGGCCAGGCTACCCCTCCGTTGGTTTTTTAACTTTGCCACGACTTCGATGATCCTGGACAAGTCTAGCCCTCGCTGTTCCGGTCATACTTTCCTGTTCTGTCAACAAAGAACCCACTGAGCTTCTTTTTTGACTTGACATTACCGGCATGTAAGTCATTTCCGAATATCTTGCTGACGAATATGGCCTTTATGGAGATGCTTCTATAGCCGCTTTGCCTATCTCATGATCGTCCAGCTCGCCGCCTTTTCCGTCAGCCTGTTGTCACACCAATCGTTCGCCAGTTCGAAGGGAACACCAAGGAATCCCTCAATCCCATCCCTGGGCACCGTGGAACGACCAGTGTCGTCCAGTCCGCCGAACGCACGGCCGAGCGTTTGAGCAAGACGTACCGGATGCTCCGCCTTGACCTCCACGGGCTCATGCTTTATCCAATGACGCTGCGCCATGCGAACGTACAGGGATTTGTATTTGTCGCCATCGATCAGACCCAGATCGAAGGCTCTGCGCACAGCTGCACCAATGGAAATTCCCCATCCGGACTTTACGTACAGGTAGTCCTCCAGCATCATGCTCGGGCTGATGATCGCTCGCGCGTCGGACTCAGGAAAAAGGAATTCGCCAGCAAACTCGTTAGCCTCCCTCTCCATCAAGGACACATCCTTGGGACGGCGGTACCGGTGCAGAACCAGATGCCCTAGCTCATGAGCAATAGTGAATCTGAGCCGGTCACCAGGCTTGTTTTCGGGAAAATAGCCTATAAGGGCCTTGTCTGGGTAAGTAACTCCATCACTGACCGAATCAGCTACCTTCGTCGTTAGCGGTGCAATGATCACTCCCTTGCGTTCCACGCTTCGTATCATGTTACGCACTGCTCCCTTGGAAGGCAGCCCCAGTATCGCGCGCGCGTTTGCCGCAATGCGGCGAACTCCCTGTGCCTGAGGGTCCAAGGTCGGTGCAATCTCATCTAGCCAGGATGCCGTCTTATCTGGCACATTTGACATCGAACTGACCCTGGAGACCGTGTCCGCCAACATCTCAAACTCCGCGCAGATGCGATTGCTGAGATTCCTGGTGATTGTTTTCTTGCGACGAAAAGCGAGGCGATTCCAGTCAAGACCTGGATCGCGCAGCATGAAGAAAGACAGAGGAAGGCTGGTTGCGTAGGCTATCTTTTCGACGCTCGATTCCGTAAGATGAGTGGTCGGATTGCCAACCAGCATGCCGATGTAGGTCGGGGTCATGCCAGAACGCTCGGCAAGCTCTTTTTTGGTCCAACCCCGATACTTCCGTGCAAGCTCAATGCGCGTGGGATTGAACTCATTCATCGGATTGTCTCTTCCCTTTCTTCTTGGACAATTGTATTTGAGCGAGGGACCAACAGCTCATTCCCCTCATCATCACCGTTGAACGCCATACCGTTGAAACCTTCACCCATCTGAAGAACCATGAGGGCAATGCAGGGAGCGCCCTTAGGAAACCGGCCGGTTCCAGTAGGCTGGTAGGCAGAACAATGGAAAATGCCGTTTGCTTCGGTCCAAACCAAGACAATTTCTGAGTCGCTCAGCGGCTTCTTGCCTGAAAGCTCCTGGTCGAGCATAGCTGGTTGCACCCATGCCTCCCTACGTCGCAAGTTAGGACCAGCTGGAGGAACACTTCCCTCGAATTTGAACTTCTTGAGGAATCGAAGCCTGAGGCCTGAACCGATATTGCGCAGATGAAGACAAGAGGTGGACTTCGTAAGTTGCCAGCCGTCGATTGGCTCATCTGCGATTTCTGCGCGGAGCGTCGCATTGAAGTTGTCTGCATAGAGCTTCGGATACTTAATTCGAGGAGTGCCAAGCGTGTTCATGGCCGACAGTGAGCGAAGCCTGGCCTGCGGCAACAATGTTGGAAGGGCATCATTGATTGGCGTGAGGTTCTGACGAATGAGCTCAAGTTTTTCCAAGGAGTCTCCTTAAAACGCGCGTTCATGTTTGATATTTGGAGCATTGTTTTATTTTACTATTTGAGTTTGAGTTTACTATCGCAAAATTAATCTATCAAGTCAGAATAGATGCAGATTTGCTTTGTCTTTTCACCGTCAATGTTGTCATGAATCTTCATGACGACAAATACCAGGAGACGATATAGCCCACTGAGCTGACCATCTCCGAACAGTTGCTGCACAGCAGCCATCAATCTGACAGACTCGTTGGAAACGAATTTCGCCATCGTGGTGAACCTTTAGGCGAACTTAAAATGTGCCACTCCGCGCTCGATTCCAACCCAAACAAGCTTGAGTAGAGTTGGTGACATGCAAATCGATATCGTCTCCGTCTTCCCCGAGTATTTTGACGTAACTGGACTCAGCCTGCTAGGCAAAGCGCAGGAGAAAGGCCTTGTGACCATACGCGCCCACAACCTGCGCAACTGGACCCATGACGTGCACCACTCCGTGGACGATACGCCGGTGGGCGGTGGAGCTGGCATGGTCATGAAACCTGAAGTCTGGGGCCAGTGCCTGGACGATCTGCTGGACATGCCAGACGGGTCGGCTCTGCAACTACCCACCATGGATCACACAACCGACACTGCCGATACCGAAGAAGAAAAAGAGGCAATGAAGAGTTCCGGCGACAAAAGCCACGGCATAGCATCCGAGGCAGATCTATCTGCAGACAGCCATGAGGCTGATCTCGCCGGACCAGTCCTGATCTTCCCCAACCCATCCGCTCCTCTGTTTACCCAGGCCGATGCGACCGAGCTGTCTCGGACGGAGAGGCTGATATTCGGCTGCGGCCGTTACGAAGGGTATGACGCACGCATCCCCGACTACTACCGGAATCAGGGAATCGACGTTCGTGAGTACTCCATTGGCGACTACGTGCTTAATGGGGGCGAGGTGGCCGTCTCGGTCATGCTGGAGGCCATCACCAGGCTCCTGCCTGGCTTCATGGGCAATCCTGAATCCATCGTGCAAGAGTCCTATACCGGGGATGAGCCACTGCTGGAGTATCGCCAGTACACACGCCCCACCACCTGGCGTGGCATGGCTGTGCCCGAGATACTGACCAGCGGCGACCACGGAAAGGTGGACAGATTCCGGCGCGACGAGGCCATCAGGAGAACCAGTCGAATCCGTCCCGACCTGATCGCCCGATTGGACTGCTCCACTCTCGATAAGCACGACCGCCGTCTCTTGGAAGACCTGGGTTGGGGCACAGGGGAAACCCATCCGAGACCTCTGGACCAGCCGTCAAATTGATTGCCCGTCAAATTTGCAGGGCTGATCAGCGGGCCGTCAGATAGTAGACTGCTGTCTCCCCATAGCTGCGAGCCTGATCAATGGCCCATCCTTCAGGAGCCGTGGGCGCCGGGGTGCGTGTCGATCGCTCCAGAACGATCATGCCTCCATCATCCACCATTTTTCGGGCAGTCAGACCGGTCATAATGCTCTGGCAGTCATCCGTCGACAAATCATAAGGCGGGTCCATGAAGACCAGGTCGAAGCAAGCTTCGGACAGACCAGCATCCTCATGACCTGAGGAGAGGGGACGGACAAAGCGCTCGGCACGGTTTCTGCTGACGCGAATGTCCATGGCTGAATCCCAAGCCGGGTGATGGCGCAGCCCTGCAGCTGAACGTGACAGCAGCCCAGCGACACGGCCAGAAGACTCCACAGCCACCAAGCTCTGGGCACCACGGGATAGGGCTTCGAATCCCAAGGCCCCTGTGCCGGCGAACAGGTCCAGGACCCGAGCACCGGACAGCAGGTCTTCGGACTCCAGATGGGAGAAAATGGCCTCCTTGGTCCGCTCGGTAGTGGGCCGGGTGCCCCTGAGGGCTGCGGGAATGGGGAATCCCTTGAATCGGCCGGCGATGATGTGCATATGGTCCGTTGTCCTTTCAGCTGGAGACCAGGAAACCCTCGTTGCCCCTCATGAAGTCCAGAACGGCGCCAGCCAGCTCGGGCTGCTCGGCCAGGGTGGGGTCGGACTCCAGGAGTTGGCCTGCCTGGGCGCGGGCGCGGGCGATCATGGGCGCATCAGTGACCACCCGCAGAAGCTTCAGAGAAGAATGACCGCCGGACTGGGCATCTCCCAGCACATCGCCGGCTCCCCTGATGCGTATGTCCTCCTCGGCGATTTTGGCCCCGTCAGTGGTGTCGCGAATGACCTCAAGCCGCTCGGCAGCTGGTGAATCCGCTGGGGCGCGCGAGATCATGAAGGCCCAAGAGTCAGTGCCGCCACGTCCCACCCTGCCGCGCAGCTGATGAAGCTGGGAGAGCCCAAACCGATCGGCATCGAAGATGACAATGCAGGAGGCTTGGGGCACATCCACCCCCACCTCCACTACAGTGGTGGCCACCAGCAAGGGCGTGTGACCCGAGGCAAAGTCCGCCATGACGGCGTTCTTGGTGGCATCGTCGTCTCGCCCGGTCAGCGTGGCCATGGCGATGCCCTGGAACTGCGGCAGGGCGGCCAGTCGTTGACTCATTTCAGCCACCGAATGCAGTGGCGGACGCTGGCCATCACCTTGGCCCTCCTCAAGCAGCAGTTCAGGCTGGGAGTCAGACCCACCGGATTGGCCGGAGCGGTCTGAAGCGGCCGAAGGATCGTCTTCATCGTCAATACGGGCACAGATCACGTAGGCCCTTTCCCCAGCTTCGATCCGACGACGTAAGTGCAAGAACATGGCGCCCATGGTCGCTCCGTCGGACTCAGCAATGACGTGTGTGCGGACCGGTTTGCGGTTGCTGGGCAGCTCGGTCAGGGTGGAGATGTCAAGATCTCCGAACCAGGTCATGGCGGCTGTACGCGGGATGGGCGTGGCAGTCATGATCAACAGATGGGGAACGCGCTCGGATTTGCGGCGCAGCTCCTCGCGTTGCTCAACCCCGAAACGATGCTGCTCGTCGATGACGGTCAGGGCCAGATTGGGAGCCTGAAAGGTCTTGGAGAAGGCCGCATGGGTGGCGATGACAATGCAGGGACGGCCCGAGGCCGAAACAGCCAAGGCGGAGCGGCGCTGGGCCAGTCTCATACCCCCGGTCAACAGCACCAAAGGCAGGACCAACTGATCTGTCATGCGAATCATGGTGACATTGTCCACAGGCTTGTGACGCCCCTCTACGGCAGTTGCGGTCACATCGGTGCCCATAGCCTTGAGCATGCCACCGATGGAAGCATAGTGCTGCTCGGCCAGCACCTGGGTCGGAGCCACCAAGACAGCCTGATGGCCAGCCTGGACCGCCTGGAGCATGGCTGCCAAGGCCACCACGGTCTTGCCGGAGCCGACCTCGCCCTGCAGAAGCCGCTGCATGGGCTGATCTTTAGCCATGTCGACGCCGATGTCATTGATGACCTGACGCTGGCCGTCGGTCAGCTGGAATGGCAGGGAGTCGATGAAACGGGCAGGCAGGGTGTCTGGACGGTCAGCGCCCGAATCCATGCATGAATAAGTGGGCTGCTGCTGGGTCTGGCGACGGGTCTGCAGAAGAGCTGTCTGCGAGACAAAGGCCTCCTCATAGCGCAGGGTCTTCCGCGCCGCAGCAAAGTCGCCAGGACTGTCGGGCGCATGCATGCCCAAGAGGGCACGGGCACGATGCAACAGCCCTTGGTCGGCACGGACCTGCTCGGGTAGCACATCAGGTATGGCACAGCCCAGCGCTTCTGGATCGATACGGACATCGGCACTGGGCTGCCCCTCTTCGGCAGCACTGGCTGCGGGAGTTGAGCCAGGTGAATTATCAGCCTGCGCCAGCAGACGCAGAAACCCCAGAATAACATCGTGAATATGGTCCGAGGAGATGCGAGAGCTGGCATGGTAAACCGGCCGCGGTCGACGCACACGCTCCAGTGCCTCGTCAAGGCTGGCCACATCAGGCCGAGATGCGTCCGCAGAAACCTCCTGATCGGCATTAGCAACAACCAGGGTCTCAGGGTGGGTGAACTGGAGCTGGTCCATGTAGATGCCGGGCTCACCGGCCACGACCAAATCCGCCCCTACCTGCAGCCGACGGACCATCCAGTCCATATAAGGCTTCTTATGAGAGAAGAAGACCAGCCTGACCGCCAGCGGAGTGCCACCTTGGCTGCTGACGAAGGCCGCATCGTCCACCATCACGTCCAGCCGAAAGCCCCGGTGACCGCTCAGCGGCACCAGACGCACCTGATCAACCCGGGCGGCGAAGGCACAGGGCTCACCCAGCCGAATGCCGGCAATAGTGGTGACCTGCATGGGATCGGTGATGCGGAAAGGATAATAGGTCAGCGCATCCCCGACCGTGACCACGCCGAGAGCCTTGAGAGCGCTCACCCGACGCCTGTTGGCCACCAGCGAGGCCACGGTGCTGTGCAGCCCAACATGAGCCACTGCCGACATACCCGATCACCTCCCGCAAGCGCCGACCATCATCCCTTAGGATGACAAGAACCCCCGGAGCTTTGCCCCCGGGGGTCCCAATACGACCGACGAACCGCACTCAGGCGGCGACGCGCTGCACCTTGCCGGCCTTGAGGCATTTGACGCAGACGCGCAGACGCACGTTCTGACCATCAACGGTGGTGTGCACCGACTGCAGGTTGGGGCGGAAGATGCGCTTGTTCCGGATATGCGAATGAGAAACACTGTAACCGGTCTGCGGGCCCTTGCCGCACACCGCGCAACGAGCTGCCATGATGACTTCCTTTACGTTGTTTTCCAAGTCGTCCCAGGTGCTCCAGGCCGCAACACAAGGCTACGGTTGAACACACAACTTTGTTAGATTACTACATTCCGCCAAATAAGGCAAATTAACAGTTTCAGGCACGAGGAGGCTTGCGGAAGACGCCGATCAGAGACTGAAGCACTCCGCAAAATACCCCGCCGATGATCCAGATGGCCCAGAATGGGATGCGCCAACCGAAAAGGTTGTCGTAATTGCCGGAGAAGAGCATGGTCAGGGCCACCAGCGTGCAAAGGCCCATAATGACTCCGCTGATGGCATTGCTTATCCGGTGTTCGTAACGATAGGTGTCCCACCGACCGTCATCGACGGAATCAATCTGCCTGTTGTAGGCTCGGAGGTTCATCATTCTGTGGCTCGTTCCCGCATGGACTAATAGGAAGATCCCCAGAGCCAGAAGAAGGAAGAAGACAAACCCTCTGACCTGATGGGACCAGCCCCAAACCAGGAACCCAGCAGAGTTGATCCCCACATCCAAGAGCACGACAGCCAAACCGCAGACCAACTCCCAAGTAGTCTGCCGGTATACTCGCGAGCGCTCCTCATCGGTATAGAAATCCGCCACATAAGGATGTCTGCGGCGGAAATCCCTCCTGGCGGAAACTGCCGGTATCAGACAGGCCAGTCCCAGGACGATGCCGATCATCAGAGCAAGAAAGGCCAGACCATTCTGTGCGTCGGTCGGCTGGCTGACTCCGGCAAAGAGACCACCGAAAGCCAGTCCCAGCATGATAAGGGCGATGCCAAAAGCCATCCGAAGACTGTAGGCATTGCTGAAGGATGCGTAGCCGGTTACGTCTTCCATGGCAGACTGGGCAGGCGCAGTCACATGGGTTGTCGAAGTCGCCTGGGCGGCGTCCTGATGGTCAGGCTTGGACGCACGTTGCCCTGAACCCGGATGCCGAACATCGCCCAGGACCAGATCATCAAGGGTGCAGCCGAAGAGGTCGCAGATGGCCAGGAGCTTGTCCATCTCAGGATATGCCTTTTCCGACTCCCACTTGGACACCGCCTGACGGGACACCCCCACCAGCATGGCCAGCTGCTCCTGAGTCATATTGCGCTGCGAACGCAGATACTGCACGTTGGTTCTGAAACTCATATTGTTCTTTCTCCCGATCAGCAGAATGCCGATTCAACCAGCAACGAGGCCATGATGAAACGTGCAGGGCTCCGACCGCCACCAGCTTTGGGTTGCACCCGGCAAAGACACCGATATTTGCTGTCAACTGACGGTTGCATCCTTGCAATTCCAAGGAAATAAGTGATCACTGAAGTCCTGTCATCCTGATGACGACCCGCCCATCAATCCCCCTTCCGGCAAGAAATGGGACCCCTCTACGTTCACGATACATACCCTTCAGAAGCAAATGCGAATCCTGTGGATTCCACCCTGAACCGTCCCCGATTCGACCCTGAAAACACCCTGACAGGAGCTCTCGCCATGGTCTCATAGAAGAAGAAACCAGGCAGGCGACAACCGAAAGGAAGGCAACGATGCAGCATCGGACGGCTAAGGATCCATACGCACAGATTCCGCTCATTCTGGACAAGGTCTGCTACGACTACGGAACCCGGCAGAAGCAAGGCACAAGAGTGTTGGACGAAATCAGCCTGGAATGTCCGGCGGGGACTTGGACGGCCATCATGGGCCCTTCAGGCGCCGGCAAATCGACCCTCCTCTATTGCGCCGCAGGACTGCTCCAAGTCAGGCAGGGCAGGGTGGCCATCGCCGGGGAGGACCTGACGCGCATGAAAGAGAGGGAGTTGACCAGGCTTCGGCGCGACCATATCGGCTTCGTCTTCCAGGACTACAACCTGGTCAACGCCTTCACCTGCCTGCAGAACACCATGTTGTCCAGCCTCTTCGGTGGCAGAAAAATCTCCACCCAAGCAGCACTGTCTGCCCTGTCGAACGTCGGGTTGGAAGGGTACGCCAACACCTATCCGGCCGACATGAGCGGTGGCCAGCAGCAGCGCGTGGCCATCGCCAGGTCCCTTGCCGCCAGCCCGGAGATCATCATGGCCGACGAGCCCACCGGCGCCCTGGACACCCATAGCTCGCGGGAGGTCATGGACCTCTTCGACCTGGCCGTCCGCAGCGGCCAGACCATCCTCATGGTGACCCACGACCCCAACGTCGCCGCCCGGGCCCACCGCGTCGTTTTTCTCCAAGACGGGCGCATTCAGGCGGCATGCCCGGGCGGAAACCCGCAGACCATAGCCCAGCAGCTGGCCAGCATGGATGCTGTTCCAGACCAGGAAGCCTTCAGCCCTCCACTGGCAGCTGCATCCGATCAGCCTCGGTGATGGCCCGAATTATTCGGCAGGGCACGCCTACGGCCAGGGAGTCAGGTGCGATGTCATGGGTGACCACGGATCCGGCCCCGATGACCGCCCCATCGCCGATGGTCACTCCCCCGGCCACAGTCACATTTGATGCCAGCCAGCAGTTGGAGCCGATGGTGATCGGGGCGCCCAACTCGTAGTCGTAGAGGGTGCCATCCTCATGGCGTCTCAGATTCCGCTCCTGCCACCGCAGGGGATGCAGGGGGGTTGCCAGGGTGACGTTGGGGCCGATCATCACATCGTCGCCAATCTGCACAGGGCAAGTATCCAGAACAGTGAAGTTGAAATTGGCAAAGATGCGCGAGCCAAGCTTGGTGAAGCGCCCATAGTCGAAGTAGATAGGCCCCATAAAGTCCACGTCCTGACCATGTTCGGGCACCAGATCGTCCAGAAGCCGACTGCGCAGCTCCCGCTCCTGCTCGGAAGACGCGTTGAAAAGACGGCAAAGTTCGTGGGCCTTGACTCGCAGCTGGCTCAGGTCGGGATCCGATGCGTCATAGAGCTCGCCAGCAAGCATCCGCTCCTTCTGCGAGCGCCAATTCCCTTTACCAGCTCCGCCAGTCGCACTTGTCAGTTTTGAGTCCTTGTCCATGGCCATCCCATCGTTCCTGTGTCACTTCACTGTCACTTCTGCAAGCTCACACTGCTTACAGAGTCCCTGTCCATGTAATCGTCTGGGTCAGACAGCCTGCAGCCATACGTACCATTCGTCATCCTGTTGCGGACATCCGTTCACGCCAAGGGTCAGGCTTGGTAGATTAGAGACAGCGGAGGGCCGTGGCGAGGAGGAAGCATGCGGTATGAGGTGAGCGAGGCTATTCCCGAGGATGCCAAGGCCATCCGTAAGGCCGTATTCGTCGAGGAGCAGGGCTTTCACAACGAGTTCGACCAGACCGATGACGTCAGTCTTCACATCGTGGCCTACGATGGGGATGATCCCGCCGGCGTATGCCGAATCTTTCCCGACCGTGGCAATACATGGACCCTTGGCCGTTTGGCCGTTCTTAAGCCCTACCGCGGTCAGCACCTGGGCTCGAACTTGGTAGGCAAGGCTGAGGAGACCGCTCGGAGCCGCGGGGCCGACCGGCTCACGCTTCACGCCCAGGAACGGGTGGCGGGCTTCTATGAGTCTTTAGGCTATGGGGACATGGGCATACACGATCAAGACGAGGGATGCCCGCACATGTGGATGGACAAGCCCCTGACGGGCAGCACCGGAAACGAGCCAGAGGACCAGGCCTCATGAATCTGACCGCCAATTTTGCCAATGAAATATCAGCTCCAGCCAGCACAAGCATCACAGGTATGAATCCGAATAAGGATCCCATGGGAAGGTCCGAACAGGCCATCTCCAGCTTCAGCGATGCCGTCATTTACTGGTTTCGACAGAATTTCGGAAAGATCATCCTTCTGATCGTCGTGGCTGTCTGCGCTGCATTGATTTCCAAGATTGTGGCGGCGGCCATGCGACGCGCTCTGGAACGGACCAACCTGCCCAGTGCCTCCATCTTCGTCAACATTGTCCGCGCCCTGATCTGGATCTTCGCTGCTGCCACAGTCCTGCAACCCGTCTTCGGTATCAACCCATCCACAGTGGTCGCCGCCCTGGGCGTCAGCGGCCTGGCCCTCTCCTTCGGATTGAAGGATACGATCGCCAATATCGTCGGCGGCTTTGGACTGATGGTCAGCAAGGTGGTCCAGCCCGGCGATATCATCACCATCCAGGGCACCACCGGAACCGTCCGCGATGTGACCTGGCGTCATACCATCGTCATCGACAGAACTGGCAACCAGCTGCTGATCCCCAACTCCATCCTCAACACCACGGCGCTCGAGAAGATCACCGAGGCCGGCGAAGCCGCCACCACAGTTCCCTTCACCCTGCGAGGAGATGCCGATATAGCCAAGTCCTCCCACTCCATTGCACAGGTGGTGGCCCAGGCAACCAAGGGCATGGCCATGCCATCCAACCCGCCCATTGTCCAGCTCCAGGGCTTCACCCCTTATGGCATCAAGGGCCAAGTGGTCATGTTCGCCAAGCAGGGCGTCATCGCCGCCGATATGCAGGATGCCGCCACCCGCGCTCTTGCCGGCCAGGACTATCTGGTCCAAGAGGCCGAGCTCCAATCAGAGAACGATGTAGACCAAGCCAACTGATTGCTTTAGGTTTGGGCCCCAAATCACTAGCGGACGTATTTGCTGACGCTTTTCATCTTGAGCAAAGCGTCGGCCAGCCAGCGATAGATATCATCCCATTGGTCTTGTTTGTAATCAGTACGCCTAGTCAGAGTCAGGTGGCGTGACTTCTTGTCTGCATCCTTATCATCCCAGTCCACATCACCCTCCTGGTCTGACAGGTCGCTCTCGACCTGAGACTTGTGCTTAAGGAAGTCCATGTATTGCACAGGATCATGAAAGAGGAATTCAACAGTGGCGTATCCGTCCCTGATGCCGATGAGACCTGCCAGATTGCAGCCAGACACGGGCGAGCCAAAACTCAACAGGTACCTCGTATGGTCGGCTCTGGTAAAGGCCGAACCGAAAGCGGCCATGAAGTCATTCCTGGTTTTGCAGAAGTCAACGAACCCATCCCAGAACATGGCCCTCAACTTCGAGCGGTCCAGAGACTCCATATCACCTTGCGAAACCCGGTAACGAGAACGAAAATCGTCAAGGCTGATGCCCCCATGCCCCCAGAACGTCCAGCCATTGATTGAGCTGCTGCTCGCCCCAGCCAATTTGAGAACATGCGAAGCCGCCGACGAGGGACTCTCAAATTCACGCCCGTCCGAGACCCTAATCATCATCTCTTCAGTAATCAGAGCGCTGGCCTCATACTTGCGGGAAAGGCTTTCCAGTTGATCGCCAGGCTTCAGCAGGCCACTGACACCCAACATGTGCAAGGAAACCATCTTTGCCGGAATCTTCGCCTGCTTATCAGATTGATACTTGTCGATGGTCGCACGATCGATCTTCGGCATAGACCAGACTTGCAGAGCCTCATCGGCTAGCCGACACGTCCTGGCTTCGATGGACTCGGCATTCCAAGTCTCCGCATCACGCAACTCACGCGAAATAGACAGGTATTCATCCTGATATCCACCGACAATTCGATCCCTCTTCTGCTTGAACAACCCATCCGAGAGTTCCGAGTTATAAGCGGTCAGAGTCAAATTACCCAGCTTGTTGACATGCTCCGCAAAAACCCTTTCGCAATCAGCACCCAACATCTGCCGCCACTGCTCATGAGCGAGCGCATTCTGGGGCAGAATATGCTCAATGGTGAGTTTCCCTGAAGAAAAGTTGATTGGATTCTTAGGATGATAAGCATTTTCCAGTGTTGTCAACATGTAATAACAACGCGAAAAGGGATAGAAGTCGCGCGAAAGAAGGGCCTGACGAAATTCATTGTCATCCGGCATCCGATGACTCGTTTCATCACCGCCCAGCAAGGCTGCTTCAAAAGTCTGCCGATAGCCGGGTGATCCATCTTCCTTTATCTGTCTGAGACGTGCTATGACCGAAAGTGAAAAACTGTTCAGCCCGTTGTTGGACATCCGGCAGACAATACGGCGGAAGAGATAACTCTCCAACAGCTTCAGCATGGATACAAAATCACTCCGGCTGAAGAGATCATCCCCCTCCTGGTAATCATCCAAAAGGGTCATGAGCAGGGGGTTGACGACGGACATATTCAGAGCATGAATACGACCAAACAATCGATCTATTTCTGGATCATCCCCCGAGCTCGAAGTGATGCGTGAATAATACCCGGCAAACCTGCTCATCTGATCTAGAAATCCGGCTATTTGACCATGGTTATCGTAACCATTGTCGGTCACGTAGTCTTTAAAGAACCGGTATACATCTCGTGTATGCACAGGCCTGGGGGCGTTGATGATGGCAAGCCAGTCATAGAGAAAATCATCAAAAACGTCATCATAGACATCCACGCCAAGCGCTATTTCAATTCTTCTCCAATGATCTTCATACAACCGTCCCTGCATCTCCAGGGGCTGCCGCATGAGCACATAATTACGAACCAGATCTGCAGTCGACAGGTCCTTGCCGGTTGAGTTCATGGACTCGAAGATGGCCTGTGGATCATCCTGATCTTGTGTCAAGGAGATCGACACTACCTCCAAGCGCCTGAGCCCAGCCCACACACTGTTCGGATCCTTCATCTCCTTCAATTGATCGCTGAACCACTGGAAGTTATTGATTAGTCTATGAGACTCACTTGTAATCGGAGCTTTAGAATCCTCCAAATGGTGAATGACGGACTCGTATGTGTCACGATCACCCTGCGAGAGGCATAAACGATAATGTCTTTCGCCTTCACGAAAAGCATTGACCAGAAATTCATTTATGAGTTCGTCGCAGGAAAACTGCAATCCTTTGGCCTGGTTTGGGTGGCTGTCTGCATATTCAGCAAGAGCTGCTAGGAGGAGATTGACAGTTGTGATTCTCTGCTGGCCGTCGATAATGAGGGCTGGTGTCACCCCATCGGCGCACATGGTACCCTCTTGAATCCATACCACTGAACCCATGAAATGGGTGCTTTTGCGTAAACGCTCAACGTGAAGCACATCGCTCCAAAGCTGCTCGCATTGTTTTTCATCCCAGGAATAGGGGCGCTGATATACAGGGACGATAAAACGCTTGCTCTTATCGGCAATCAGACTCAGCAGCTTAACGGGACCAGCATCCATGGGGAACCTTGCCTTACCAGCGAGTACAAGAGCGGACGTTCCCATTATAGGAAGCACTCACTGCTAAAGTCAGGCCGATACGCCCTCAATCAGATCGGTGATCAGATCGGTGTAGGTAATCCCCGTGGCCTCCCAGGCCTTGGCATACATGGAGATGGGCGTGAAACCAGGCATGGTGTTGATCTCGTTGACGATGACCTTGCCTTCGGACGTCACAAAGCAGTCGACACGGCTCAGACCGGCGCCGTCCACGGTTCTGAAGGCCTTGGCAGCCAGGTCGCGAACCTTCTGAAGAGTCTCCTCTGGCAGATCCGCGGGAACCTCCACGTGGGAGGCGGAGGAGTCCACATACTTGCTGTCGAAGTCGTAGAAGGCCTCGTCCTGATCAGCCTTGTCCAGCACCACCTCGCCAGGCCAGGCTGTACGGGGCTGTCTGTCCTTGCTGGAGGCGAGCACGGCGCACTCGATCTCCCGCCCCTCAATGCCCTCCTCTATCAGGACCCGCCAGTCGTGCTTGGCAGCCTCGGCGACTGCGGCAGCCAGGGCTTCGGCTTGAGGCTCTTCCACCTTGACCACGCCGAAGCTGGATCCTGCACGGGAGGGCTTGACGAAGAGAGGATAATGCAGCTCCGCCTTCTGCACAGCAGCCAACAGGTTGGCCCCGGACCGCTGTTCACGGGAGTCAATGGTGATGCCAGGCGCCACAGGTATGTCGGCTTGGCTGAGCAGAATCTTGGTGTAGTGCTTGTCCATGCATGCAGCAGAGGCGAAGACCCCGCATCCGACGTAGGGCAGGCCCATCATTTCAAGCAGGCCCTGCAGGGTGCCGTCCTCACCGTATGGGCCGTGGAGCACCGGAAAGACCACGTCAACATGCCCCAAAGGCTCCAGGGAACCAACGGTCCTGGAAGGCTCTGCTCCAGAAACCAGATCGGCATGGTCACCAATCAGAAACCCATCCCTGCCGCGAGCCATGTCGAGGATGACCGGACGGCTGCCTTCGGTTATCTGCACGGTTGGCAGACTGGCATCGCCCAGACCCCACTGCCTGGGATCCTGACCGCCGATGATCCAACGACCGTCCTTGGTGATGCCAATAGGGATGGGCTCGTATCGATCGATATCGATGGCGTTGAGCACGCCAGCCGCCGACACGCAGGATATGGAATGTTCGTCGGCACGCCCGCCATAAAGCACTACAACACGTTTCCTGACCATCATCCCTCGGCTTTCCTCATCTCGGACATGAATTCCAACCTCAGGCGCCTGCCCGAGCAAATACATCACTCAAGACAGCAGAATATCCCCTTGGCGAGCAGCAAGGCCTGGTCAGGGTCGCTCATCCACAAGCTTGGCACGAACAGGCATGATGGAACCGAAGCAGGAACCAGATGAGTCAGACACGCGCTTGATCTGGAAAACCGTTGATCATCGAACACAAGGTTGAGAGCACCGGCTTCGCAGCCCTCACGCCCCTATAGCCTTCAGAATTTTCTGACGGCCACCAGACTCACTCTGCAGTGATTTGCCCGCCGAACAGCTCGTCGATCATGCCCCGGCAGCTCAGACCCTGATCCAGCACATGGCTCATGGCCGTAGCCAGCGGGGTCGCCACCTGGTAGCGCTCGCCCAAGGCGACGACAGCATCGGTGGTGGGTACGCCTTCGGCGACACCCTTGCTGACGCGAGTAGCTTCCTCGATGCTTTTGCCCTGTCCCAAATTAAAGCCAAAAGTGTAGTTCCTGCTCAGAGACGACCCACAGGTGGCCACCAGGTCGCCGACCCCAGCAAGACCGGCGAAGGTCTTGGACTTGGCCCCGCAGGCCTCCCCCAAGGCAGTGAGCTCAGCCAGACCCCTGGCCTGGATCATGGCAGCCGTGTTCTCCCCGAATCCAGCCCCCCGTGACATCCCGACGGCCAGCGCAGTAACGTTCTTCAGCGACCCGCACATTTCCAGGCCGATCACATCGTCCGAAACGAAGGCCT
Organism: Bifidobacterium polysaccharolyticum; assembly: GCF_016101585.1. Classification (GTDB taxonomy): domain Bacteria; phylum Actinomycetota; class Actinomycetes; order Actinomycetales; family Bifidobacteriaceae; genus Bombiscardovia; species Bombiscardovia polysaccharolytica. Next base: position 231,571 of record NZ_JACFQG010000003.1, on the reverse strand, counting down.
TGAAGTAGTCGGTCGTACAGGCACGGGCTACTCTCATGGCAGTATCGGCATCAGCGCTGGCGACCACGGTGGCGCTTGGCTCGCGGGCGGCCACCTCCTTGCTCAGGTTGGGACCGGAGACGGCCGCAAACCTGACTGGGTCCAGATCCAGCGTCTGGCAGACCACCTGATCCATCCGCCTGTCGGTGCCCCGTTCAATCCCCTTCATCAGGGAGACTGCAATGGCATCATGATCCAATAGACTCTTGAATTCCGTCAAGGCCTCACAGGCGTGCTGAGCGGCTATGGCCACGACCACGATTTCAGCCCCCGAGACGGCCTTGGCCCGGTCACCCTCAGCGATGATGGCGTCGGGCAACCTCTCCACTGTCGGCAGGCGGCGAGCATTCGAATGCTTGCTGTTGATTTCGTCCACGACTTCCGGATCGATGTCCCACATGACCACCTGGTTGCCAGCATCAGCCAGTACCTGGGCAAAAGCTGTTCCCCATGCGCCTGCTCCCAATACCGCGATCTTCGTCATCATTCTCCTTTGCATAATGCCGTGCGCACGGGAACGCCGACCAGCAGCCTCATTCTTGTCTCTACCATCCTATGACACCACCGCCAGGCAGGAGGAATTGGAGGTGGGTTCCGGCCTTATTGCTCGCTTCTGGGCCGACGGGTCATGGTCACATAATCGAAATATCCAGCCGCCGGGGGCTCTTCGCCACGAATCTCGGCCATGACCTCTTCCATCCGGTTGCGCAGGCGGACACAGAGGGCATGCACGGACTGCTTGGGGGGTTCTGCGCCCCACTGATCCATGTCTTCCAGAAGGTCGGAATAGTCAAGGAGCCGGTCATAGCACATGACCACGTTCTTGCGAGGCCAAGGCCACTTGTGGTTGATCGAAGCCGCCCCCCAGGTGATGCTGGGATAGAGAGGAACCATGCGACCCAACTGCCGTGAGGCTTCCAAGGCGATGAATCCGACCCCGGGTTTGAGCGACATGGGCCACTTCAGAGGGTCACGGGTCACGGTCCCCTCCGGCCAGATGGTCAGGGGCCTGCCCGAGGTGATGATACTGATTGACTCCTCCTCAATCGACCTGGCCTTGCCGGACTTGCGTTCTACCGGCTGCATGCCCACCATGCGAAACCAGCTGCCGATAAGGGGCCAGTGGGCCATCTCGGCCTTGGCCATATAGCGGGGACGACGACCCTGGTGGAAGAGAGCCATCATGGGAATGAAAACGTCGAACTGGGTCACATGGGTGGCTGCGGTAATAAAAGGCCCGGTCTGCGGCACCCGCTCCAACCCCCAGGCATAGACTCGGCAGGAGTCACGCACCACCTGGGAGACCCCCCGCAATAGACGGGTAGTCCCCACGGGGTGCTGACCGTCTATCTCGTCCAGGGCCGGTGCGCGGTGACCAGTGGGATAGTAGCGGGTCGGATCCACCAACCTGTGCCGCTGGGCCAGCAGGGCCACCTGCCGGTCGGGCAGGGCTGGTACCGCAGACCGGGGAGAGGGTTTGCCTTTGGAAGCCATCTATGCCTGCCGGATCAGTCGATCTGCGCGTCCAAGGCCAGTAGCTTGTCGCGGAAGTCCTCGTAACCGCGGTCGATCAAGGAGATGCCGTGGACGGTGGAGGGGCCGGAGGCTGTCAGTGCCGCAATCAGGTGGCTGAAACCGCCACGCAAATCGGGTACATCGATGTCCTGGCCAGTCAGCGGGGTGGGTCCGAAGATAACCGCCGAGTGGTTGAAGTTGCGCTGCTGGAAGCGGCAGGGCAGGGATCCCAGGCACTCCTTGTAGAGCTGGATGGTGGCGCCCATCTGAATCAGCGGCTTGGTGAAGCCGAAGCGGTTCTCGTAGACGGTCTCGTGAACGATGGAAAGACCCTTGGCCTGGGTCAGAGCGACTACCAGAGGCTGCTGCCAATCGGTCATGAACCCGGGGTGCACGTCGGTCTCGATGGCCACGGGCCGCAGGTCGCCGCCCGGATGCCAGAAGCGGATGCCGTCATCGCGCACATCGAACTGGCCACCGATCTTGCGGAAGACGTTCAGATAGGTCATCATGTCGGGCTGGTGGGCGCCCTTGACCATGATGTCGCCATGGGTAGCCAGGGCGGCAGAAGCCCAGGAGGCGGCCTCGATCCGGTCCGGCAGTGAGGTATGGGTGAAGCCTTTCAGAGAGGGCACCCCCTCAATGCGGATGGTACGGTCCACGTCCACTGAGATCTGGGCGCCCATCTTCTGCAGGACCGCCACCAGATCCATGATCTCGGGCTCAGTAGCCGCCCCTGACAGCTCGGTACGCCCCTCGGCCAGGACAGCCGCCAGCAGGGTCTGCTCCGTGGCGCCTACCGAGGGGTAGGGCAGGTGAATCTTGGCTCCGTGCAGGCCGTCGGGCGCCGTGATGTGGATACCGGCTTCATGCTCCTTGTCGACATTGGCCCCCAGCTTGCGCAGGGTCTCCAGATGGAAGTCGATAGGCCTGCTACCGATGCGGCAGCCGCCCAGAACGGGGATGAAAGCCTCTCCCATCCGATGCAGAAGCGGCCCAGAGAAGAGAATGGGAATGCGGGAGGAGCCCGACAGGGTGTCCACATCGGCCACATCAGCCAGCTCTACATGGCGGGCATCAATGGTGACCACGCCCTCCTGCGGACTGACATCCACCTTGACGCCGTGCAGTCTCAGCAGATCCGAGACCACCTGGACATCACGGATTTCAGGCACGTTCTTGAGCACCGAGACATCGGGAGCCAGCAGGGCAGCCACCATGGCCTTGCTGACGAAGTTCTTGGCCCCGCGGACCTGTATGGTGCCATGCAGGGGCCTGCCGCCCACCACATGCAGCACATCATTCTGTGTATTCATCTTGGCCATACATCGGCTTCTTTCTCGTATCCGCTCAGAGCCGGGCTTTGGCGCATCATCGGCCCCTATTTGCAAGTCTGCCACAGGGGGTGTGGGGACACCGTGAATTGTCGCCTCCGGCATAGAGCGTCCACCCAGTCAGATACTGGTCAAGCACCGGTCGAAACGAAGGGGGTCAGCATCGTGAAGCCCATGATCAGCAGCAGCATGATGAAGAACGGGCAGGCCCAGGCACCATAGACGTTCGTATACGTGCGGTTTTCCCGCAGAAAAGCGACGATCCTATGGCGGCCCAAGTAAAGGACCAGCACGGCTGCCAGCATGCCTGCCAACATCATGAGCACGTTGACGTAAGAAGACATATTGTCGCTCATAAACCCGAGCAGGAGTTCCAGCCCGTCGCTGACGACCAGGTTGTTGAACACGTGCAGGGCTATGGACCAGAAGATGGAGTATTCGCAGGCAAGATAGCCCAAGAGCAGACCCATAATGAAAGCAAAGAATCCTTGATCCAGATCGCCGTGGAAGAAGCCGAACATAACAGCGGAGGTGACGATGGCGAAGACGTGGCCGTAGGGCTTCAGCGCGTGCAGGATAGCCCCTCTGAAGACCAGCTCCTCGATGACGGGGGCCAGCAGGCTGACGTAGATGAACATGGGGATAGTACCCGAGGCCTGCTGGATCTGCTCAGTCGTGGTCCAGGACTGCTGCACTCCCAACCGCGCCGTGGTCCAGTCCATGCCTGACTGATACCAGTCCGCCAGGGTCTGCCCGGTCAGCGTCAGTGCAAAGCATCCCAGCAAAACCTGCCAGGTCATGGGGTGCAGATCAGTGTGGAATATGCCCATAGGGCCTGAATCGCAGATCTGCCGCCGCCGCGTGAAGACCAGGAAGCAGAGACCTGTGCAGGCGGCGATCAGGTTGATGATGCCTCCATACTCCTTGTCAGCATGGACGATCACATACATAAATCCCGAGTGGGCAGGCACCGGATCAAACACGGCATTCCACTCCATCTGAGCCAGAACACCGAACAGAAAACCGACGCTGTTGATGATAAGCAGATAGACCAGCAGCAGGGCGGCCTGACGGTTAAGCATCCCCCTGGCCGCACTCATCCATGCGCGATCCGCCATGCCTCGTCTGGGCTTTTGAGTCTGCCCAGTCGCTGACGCGTCGGCTGCCGTCGCTGTCTGCCCCATGTCACCATGCCCTTTCATGATCCTCTGCAGGTTTGGCCATCCGGCACTGACCTCCAGCTGGTCCAAGTCTACGCCACCACTGGCAGCCCCAATACGTCATGCTCTAGAGCAGACCGGGCACGAACTTGAAGACTGTAAGCAGCAGGCAGAGCAGCAAATAGAGCAGGAACCAGGGCTGCCTCCAGGAAGCGTAGGTTCCCTTAGGGGCTCGATAGCGCCGCCGGTAGTCAAACAGACTGGCGCGGTGCAGGAAGAACATGACCAGTCCAGCCAGAACCAAGACCAATGCCACTGCCAAAATCGACATACGAGCAGTTCGTGGAGCGCTCATCAGGTAACGGTTGGGCAGGCCGCTGAAGAGCAGATTGCCGACCACACGGGCTCCAATGGCCCAGACAAGGCCATACTCCAGGGAGCAATACCCCAGTGCCAGCCCCAGCAGGAAGATCCAGAGCCCAGAGACCGGGTCACACTGCAACAGTGCGCAGAGCAGGGATGCGGTCAGGATGGCAAAGACTCTCCCGAACCGGCGCAGCCCGTTGAGGATGATGCCACGGAAAACCAGCTCCTCAGCCAGAGGAACCGCCAAGAGGGCATACACGGCCATCATCGGCGAGGAAGTGCCGGTGACCAGCAGACTGCGCGAGGCCAGGGAGGGGATGTGCAGAAGCAGACAGATGTGGTTGAAGAACTTGTTCAGTCCATGGACCATTCCTTGGCCCAGCAGAAGCACCGCTACAAGGGCCAGCAGAGCCGCCAGCGTCATTCTTCTATCTGTTCGCCAATGGACAGCGTCCTGTCCTCGCTGCTCCTTACCTCGAATAACGCTCCACTCTGAAATACAGGCATAGGCCAGCGCCAGCAGGACCGACAGGAGAGTATTCCCATCGGACATGAAGACAATGGCTCTCGGATCCTTGACCCGCTCCATGATGACCGGCAGGATCATCCCCGAACCGACCATGAGCATCAGCACGGATATGGCAAGGTAGACAAAGGCGAAGGCGGCCTGGCCGTTGACGGCGTGGAGAACCCCCGAACTGGCCCTGTAGGAGACGGGCTTGCCAGAGGGTGCCGATTTGGTGGCCGTCTGTGGTTTCGTCTTGGCTTGAACCTGGGCCTTGGCTGCTGCCGAAGCATTCGGCGTGCCCTCGTCCAGCTTGCTTGAGACGCCAACGTGCTGCGCGGCTGGAGCCGATGTATTCGCTGCCTTGGCGGAATCAGACGGAGCGGGTTGGGCACCGACGGATTGAACTTCACCTACTGTCTGGACGGCCTGCACAGGCTGAACGGCATGATCCGCCTGAGCGGCCGGAGTCCTCGGTGATGACGAAACAGTCCGGCCGCCTGTACTGATGCCGCCGACCTCGGCCAGCTGATCAACTACCCGTGGGGTCGAACAGACCTGGCGCCTCTGATGTTTGGCGCCACTGGCAACGGATTGTGTAGCTGCGACGTTCTGACCTGAAGCTGATGAACCAGCGATAAGCGAGTCCCAGTCGGCATTTGAGCGGCGAACGACGACCGGCCGATCAGTGAACACCACTGGGGTCGGAGACTGCTGAACATACACTTTGGCAGGTGCGGAAGCCTCTGTATTCTGCTTGACAGACAGCGAATCCGCCGAAACGGCAACCGGAGACGCCCCAGCCGTAGCCGTCGGCTTGGACTCAGCCGGTTCGGCGGACGAAGAACCGGGGGCAGATGCTGTTGAAACGGCAGAACCTGTAGCCTTGGTTGGCGAGGCAGGAACAGATGTGGCAAGAGACGAAGCCTTGGCGGTAGGGGCTTTGGGCTTGCCTGCATGGGTTTTTGCTGCCGGCTTGCGGCCTTTGCCCATATTCCAGGAGAAAACCGGAGCATCGCTGACCTCCGGCTTGGTCCAGGACCAGACAACTTTGGCTGCAGAATGATCCTGCTGCTTCGAGGCCTTCGTAGCTTTGGGGGCCTCCAGATCACGGCGAATAACCACGCGCCGGGGTACAGACCCCTCGCCGGCCCCCTTCTCTCCGTGCTCGTCGGCAGACAGGTCCGTCGGAGGAAATGCTGGAACAGCCGGTTGACTGGCCATAGTGACCGATGTCAAAAAATCATCGGATCCAGGAAGCACCGAGGGTCGTTCACCGACAGGCATAGTCCCCGTGTGCCCACGATGGCCAGCCCCTTCAGCGCCCGGAAGCACAATCTTTCTATGGGCAATCCGTCCCGGGTAGGCCAGGCCATCATCCACGGCCTGGCCCGGCAGGCTGAGCGGCGGCAGATCGATGGACCCCTCCTGGTAGTCCCAGTGGCGGGCGTAGTCCTTGCCGGCGGTATGGGTTGCGGTCACGAGGGCAAGAGAGGAACGCGAGGCCTTCCAGCGCCCCTGCTCATCTTGGACATCGGCAGACTCGCCGCCGCTGTCGTGATCCTCATCATCCCTCATCCGTCGATGATCCTTCCCCTTCATGCACTACCGTACGACCCTCAAGGGCGTCCAGCGACACGAACCTTCCCCGCGTTCATATCATGACACTACATAACCGAGTCTAGCCCGACCCCGCCCTTCCTCGACAGAATCCCAACAATGAGCCGGTGCCATAGGCCGTCCGGTCAAGCCAGCCCTGGTACGAATTCGCTCAGGGCCATCAGCAGGCACGCCAGGCAGAAGAGCAGGAACCAAGGCGCCCTCCAGGAAGCATAGATTCCCTTGGGAGCGCGATTGCTGCGGCAGTAATCACGGAGAGTCCTAATCTTGAACAGCAGCCCGACGACACCGATCAGCAGCACCAGGATCATGAGCAGGCCCAGGCCGATGCGAACCACCTCGGGTGCCAGGGGCATGTACTTGGCCAGCAGACCTGAAGAGAAGGCATTGTTGAGCATGTGCACCAGCAGGGACCAGACCAGCCCGTACTCCATGGCCAGATAGCCCAGAACCAGGCCGGAAATGAAACCGAACAGACCCTGGACCAAGGAGCCATGCATGAAACCGAAAAGCAAAGAAGAGGTAATAATGGCGAAGACACGACCAAAGCGGCGCAAGCCGTTCATGATGACCCCGCGAAAGACCAGCTCCTCGGCAAAAGGCCCCAAAAGAATGGCATAGAAGAGCATGATCGGCGTTTCCATGCCGCCGTCATCAGGTGCGGTCGGCGGATGCAGCCCAGTACCCGACAGAATAGCGCCCAGTCCAGAGTCGGCCGCACTGGCCACCAGTTGACTGAGGAAGAAGCAGGCCAGGGCGATGATCAGCGCCAACAGGCTGAATCGGCGGGCGGTAACCCAACGCACCTGGTCCTGGCCATGCCGTTCATGGCCTACAATGACCGGCCATTGACTGATCAAGGCAAACAGCAGGGCCAACACTACAGAGATAACCACTGTCCAGTCCGACAAAGGACCGTTGAGTTGCGTTTTGGAAGCATGCGGGAAGAGAGCAGGCAGAACAACCTTGCCTCCCAAAAGGCCTACCAGGGTCTCGATGGCCACGTAGATGAAGGCAAAAGCACTTAGGGCATTCACTGCCCGTCTAACGCCCCAGTCGTGCACATCGCCGCTGCTGTGCCTCATGATAACCGCCCCTCTTCGTTTACTAACCGGCCACAGTCGATCAATGACTGTCACTTTCCATGGTAAGCGAAAAAGGGGCGGAGGACTTTCATATCAGGGCGCACGGCCCGTCGGTCAGATGATGCCGCGATCAGCCAGGGGCCCAGGCCAATCGATTTGGCCCTCTCTGGCTGAAGTGACCGGCTCTTCGGGCATATGCTGTGCCGGCAGGGTACGCGGCTTGAAGGGGAAGCGCTCAGCCCTCATGCGCTCATAGGCACGGATGTCATCCTCGTGCTGCAGGGTCAGATCGATGTCATCGTAGCCGTTCATGAGCCGCCATCGCACGTAGTCGTCCACTTGGAATGGCAGAGTCACATCCGCGCAAGTGACCGTACGAGCGCCCAGGTCCACAGTCATCTCGGTGCCAGGATCCTCCTCCAGGAGCTTCCAGAGCAACTCCACTGATTCCTGGGGCATGATGGCGGCCAGAACCCCGTTCTTGGCGGTGTTCCCATAGAAGATGTCCGCGAAGCGTGGGGAAATGACCACGCGGAATCCATAGTCCCGCAGAGCCCAGACCGCATGCTCACGCGAGGATCCGATGCCGAAGTCCGGCCCGGCCACCAGGATGCGAGCACCTGAATATTCAGGCCTGTTGAGCACGAAATTCGGATCCCTTCGCCATGCATAGAAGAGCGCATCCTCGAAGCCCGTCTTCTTCACTCGCTTCAGGAATACGGCGGGGATGATCTGATCGGTGTCGACGTTGGAGCGGCGCAAGGGCACCCCGACCCCAGTAACAACGGAAAGTGGCTCCATGATGACCTCCTGCCTGCTGGATGGCAATTACGAATGATTGATGGGCTTACAGATCGGCCGGCGAGCAGATGGTTCCTCTGATGGCGGTGGCAGCGGCCACCTCGGGCGAGGCCAGATGCGTCCTGCCACCCTTGCCCTGACGACCCTGGAAGTTGCGGTTGGATGTGGAAATGGAACGCTCCCCCGGCACCAGCTGGTCGGGATTCATTCCCAGGCACATGGAGCAGCCTGCGTTGCGCCATTCGGCTCCGAAGTCCTCGAAGATGCGATCCAGCCCTTCCTTCTCGGCCTGAATACGAACTCGCGAAGAGGCCGGCACCACCAGGACGCGATGCAGATTCTTGGCCTTGTGGTGTCCCTTCATGATGGCCGCTGCTGCGCGCAGATCCTCGATGCGCCCATTGGTGCAGGAACCGATGAAGACGGTGTCCACGGCGATGTCCCGGATGGGCATCCCAGGCTTCAGACCCATGTAATCGATGGCTTCCTGGGCCGCCTGGCGCTTGGCGGGGTCGGCGATCTTGTCGGGAACGGGCACATCAGCAGCTATGGGCAGGCCCTGTCCGGGGTTGGTGCCCCAGGTCACGTAGGGGGTCAGCTGGTCGGCATCCAGGATGACCTCCTTGTCGAAGACCGCATCCGGATCGGTGGGAAGGGTCCGCCAGTATTCCAAGGCCTGATCCCACATGGCCCCCTTAGGAGCGTGCGGACGGCCCTCCAGGTAAGCGAAGGTGGTCTCGTCCGGCGCGATCATCCCAGCCCTCGCCCCGGCCTCGATGGACATGTTGCAAATGGTCATGCGCGCATCCATGGACATGCGTCGAATGGCATCGCCCCGGTACTCCAGAACGTGCCCCTGGCCGCCGCCAGTGCCGATCTTGGCGATGACGGCCAAAATGACGTCCTTGGCGCCCACGCCGGGCTTGAGCTGGCCGCGGACGGTGATGGCCATGGTCTTGAAAGGCTTCAGACTCAGGGTCTGGGTGGCCAGAACATGCTCCACCTCGGAGGTGCCGATGCCGAAAGCCAGGGCCCCGAAGGCCCCGTGGGTCGAGGTATGCGAATCGCCGCAGACGATGGTCATGCCGGGCTGGGTCAGTCCCAGGACGGGTGCAAAAGCATGGACGATGCCCTGGTCCGCATCCCCCAATGGATGCAGACGGACGCCGAACTCGCGGCAATTGCGTTCCAGGGTGGAGATCTGCAGGGCCGAAACCTTGTCGGCGATGGGCCGATCGATGTCGATGGTGGGGGTGTTGTGGTCCTCAGTGGCGATGACCTGGTCCAGGTGACGGATCTTCCGGCCTGCCAATCGTAGCCCCTCGAAGGCCTGCGGACTGGTTACCTCGTGCATAAGCTGCAGATCGATGTAGATCAGATCGGGCTCGCCCCCCTGGCCCTTTCTGACCAAATGATCGGCCCAGACCTTTTCCGCCATTGTGCGTCCCATATCGCCTCCTGAAAACCTACGACCGGCCGGGGCGCCAACCTCATCGGCACCCCGCCGGCCTCTTACCACCGAGTATGGAACTGCCCAACCGTTATGAACTTTTGCATTTCATATACTGAGATGGCATAATTCAACCATGGACACACCTTCTATGAACGACGACGACAGATACCCCTCCGTAAACGATCAGAACATGCATCAGGAGGAGATTCATTCGGGCGTCGGCGTTCTGGACAAGACGGTGCGAATTCTGGACACCTTGGAGACCGGACCCATGACCCTGGGCCAGCTGGTCAACGCCACCGGGTTGGCTCGACCCACGGCCCACCGACTGGCCATCGCCTTGGAGCGCCACCGCTTCGTTCTGCGGGACGCGCATGGCCGCTTCGTCCTGGGCTCCCGTTTCGCCGAACTGGCTGCTGCCGCCGGCGAGGATCGACTGCTGACCGCCTCGGGGCCCATCCTGCATACACTGCTCAACCGTTCGGGCGAGTCGGCCCAGATTTTCCGCCGCCAGGGCGAGGTCCGGGTCTGCATCGCTGCGGTGGAACGCGCCTCCGGCCTACGTGACTCCATCCCTGTAGGCGCCCTGCTGTCCATGGAGGCCGGGTCGGCTGCACAGATTCTGCTGGCCTGGGAGGAACCTGAGCGCCTCCACCAAGGCCTGCGACACGCCAAGTTCAACGCAGCGACCCTGGCCACGGTCCGCAAGCGCGGCTGGGCCGAGTCCATCAACGAGCGCGAGGAGGGCGTCTGTTCCATCTCCGCCCCCATCCGCAACGGATCGGGGCAGGTCATGGCCGCCATATCCATTTCTGGACCGGTCAACCGCATGTCCACCACGCCTGGAAGGCGCTACGCCCCCCTGGTCATGGCCGCCGGCAAATATCTGACCGAAGCCCTGTTGCGAGCCTCATCCCCTGCCCGTCGCAGGGTCTGAGCAGTAATCCCGATTCTTATCGCCGCCGGGAGGATCCCCAGGAGGCTATCAGCCCTGCCAGAGCCGTCAAGCCGCCCGCCAAAAACCCAGGCCGACGCAAGAGGTTGACCGCGTCCCCAGTAGAGGTAGGCACATGGCTCATGGCGAAGGTGTAGACCTTGTGGGATCCGGGCCGCCCCACCAATTGCCCGAACTCCAGAAGCTGGGTGCGAGGACGGTGAGGATGACGGATGTCGAACTCGAAGAGCCGGGCCGCCCGCTTGCTAGGCACCGGACCATAGGAACCGAATCCGCATGTGGGCGTGGCCCCCAGAGTCAGATCCCCGCTGCGTCCGACGAAACCATTGCGGTGGTCATGCCCGGCGAAGAGAGCAAAATAGCCCCGTTTCCGGGTCAGCAGGTCATACTCGCCGCTGTCCTCGTCCGGACAGGAGACGCCCTCGCCCAGGTAGGAGCCCGGGCAGGTGCGCGACTCGTCCAGGATGTAGCAACGGGAGTCGAAGCTTCGGTAGCCCTGGACCGCATAGGCCGTGGTGGCCGGCACCGGCTTGAGCAGATCATAGAACTGGGGAATGGGCATGTGTTGGAAGACCATGGATCGGTTGCCCAGAAGATCAGGAACGGCCGCCAGGAAGTCCAGGGCCTGGGCCGACGGCGGGCCATAGCCGCCTGCACGGGCATAGTCGCCAGAGTCCAACAGAACCAGACCCATGACCACCCCGTGACCGTCGCAATCCGCCACAGGCAGGGCGAAAGTGCCCGGAGCACAGACGAATGCGGTCTGGGAGGGCAGGGCCGATCCGATCAGCGCATGAACCCGATCAGGATGGGCGACCGTAGCCTCCGGGTTCAGGCAGCCGGGCACCTCCCGATAGATGGCATCCATCTGATCGGTGTCCAGGCCGCACTGGAAGTCGTGGTTGCCATAGGTGACGACAAAGGGAATCCCGCGTTCAACCAGTGGGCCGGTGATCAGGCCAACGGTTCTGCGGACCAGATCCTCGGTGTGCTTGATGTTCTGCCGACGTACACGCTCGGCATCCCTACGGTCTGGTTCACGACGGTCCGCAGGAGCTTGGCCATCCTGGGTCTTGGATGAGCGCTTCAGGGAGGCTCCTCCGAGCCCCAGGGCGCCGCCCATGCTCAGACCAGCAGAGTAGATGCCGTCCAGGGGGGTGCTCCAACGCCTCTTGCGGAAGGTGCGCTCGTAGGCCGTGTCGTAACCGGCCACCTGGTTGCCCGAGAAGACCACCAGATCAGGCTTTGCCGCATCACATGCCGCGGCTATGAGCCTGATTGTGTCCGGAGAGACCTTGGGGCCCTCCTGGACGTCGGCCAGCTGCAGAAGTCTGAACTTGCCCGAGTAATGGAACTGAAGTCGCCCCAGCCGGGCCGAAACGGACAGCGGTCGATCATGCTCTCCCTCGCCGCCTTGTGGGGAGACCTGATCCGCGTGGTAATGCTGACTCATACATCTAGCCTACTTCACCCGGTTTCGCTCCCAGGTCGTTCTGTGCAGCCCTATTACGAATGGGATTCCGACCACAGCGTCCTCACAGCACGGCGACGGCCTAATGTTAGCTTGACCACAGTGATTACGGCGACAGCCAGGACCAGGCCGACAATCTTCAGACGTGGCCCCGGTCTTGCTATATTGGATACGTTGCGGTTCTTAACGAGATAGAGGGAGCGTACCTCCATGGCAGAAGGACAAGAGCTCCTGTTGCGCAAGGATCTTGAACGGGTTGTCGACCGTCTGCACCAGGAGCGTACCCATGTGGCTCCCTATCAAGAGGATTACCGTCGACTGCTGGACAACCATGGCAAGATGATCCGTGCTGCCATGGTGATCCTCTTTGCCCGTGCCGGAGCACGAACCGGAGGGTGTCTGGACGACACCGTCATCACCGGCGCTGCCGCCATCGAGATGCTTCATCTGGCTACCTTGGTCCACGATGACGTTCTGGACAATGCCCCCATCCGCCGCAACAAGCCCACGATCCACACCATCCGGGGCAACAAGGCCGCAATCTATCTAGGAGATCTGATCCTTTCACGCTATATGGAGATCATGGCCTCCATCGCCCCTGACACAACCTTTATCCGCGAGCAGGCCGGCACGGTCTGCGAGATCGTAGGCGGCGAACTCTACCAAGAGTCAGACCGCCACCACATCCATACAACCATTAACGACTACGACCGAGCCATCTCCGGCAAGACCGCAGCCCTCTTCCGCCTTGCCTGCCTGACTGGGATTCGCCTTGATGACCAGCCGACTGACCCCGCTTTGGAGCAGACCGCCAGAGACTTCGGCGGCAATCTAGGCATGGCCTTCCAGATCATCGATGACATCAACGACTTCGATCTGGATCGCGACACCGGCAAGCCCAAGCTGGAGGATATTCGCGACGGGATTTACACTCTGCCGGTTCTGCTGGGGTTCAAGGAGGACGAAAACTTCAGAGCCTTGGTCCAGCAGGACGATCCCGACCGTGTGGTCGACTATCTCAGAGCCCACCCACAGCTGATGGAGAGCAGCCGGCAAACCGCCAAGGACTATTTAAAACGGGCTTCAGACAGCCTGGAGGATTCCCACATCGACAAAGGCGTGCGCGACCTGTTGCAGCGAATCACAGTTAAACTGACCGCCCAAGTCTGACCGAACCTGAACGAGTGAGGCCAGTCCTGTATCAGGCATATGCCGAACCTGCATTACATCCGTCGCTTCATGCTCGGCATTGCTCTCTTTTCCGAATTTCACCACTGTCCGCCGCTGATGGAAAACCCTTAGGACAGCAAATCCCCCGTTCCGAACCATGCAGTCCGAAGCGGGGGATTTACCGAAGGGGAAGGAAGTGTTTAAGTTCAGTCGAGCATCAGGCCAGGGCTACCCGAGCCGGTGCGCCATGCACCTTGGCAGGCTGCGGCCCATTGCCGTCATCCGGCTTGTAGAAGGGTCCCTGGTGTAGGGTCCTCCTGGTGTAGAAGACCATGACTCCGCCCAGAACCAGGAAGAGCAGGAAGTAGACAATGCAGGTGAAGAGCAGGTTCGGCACCGTGCTGGTGGGCGAAACTCCATCGGCGATGGTCTGATAACCGTAAACCAGCCATGGATAACGTCCGAGCTCAGTCACCAGCCAGCCACTGGTCGTCGCAGCGAAGGGGGCGAAGGTGAAGATGCCCATAATCCAGAGCTTCCAACGCGAAGTGAACAGGGTGTTCTTCTTCTTACGTGTGAACCAGAGCACCAATGCTGATATCAAGGCAAAGGCAAACCCGATTCCGACCATCAGGCGGAAGACCCAGAATAGGGTGGTGACAGGCACATAGTAGTTCATGTCCTTGCCAAACTTGGCGTCGTACTTCTCGTGCAGCTCTTTGTTGACAGTGTTCATGCCCTTGACGGCGCCCGTCTTCTTGCCGTAAGCCAGCTGTGACATGGCTCCGGGAATCTCGACGGATCCCTCGATCTTATGGTCCTTTTCATTGATCAGAGCCACGGCATTCCAAGGGGCGGGATCACCCGTGTCCTCGTAGATGGCCTCGGTGGCGGCCAGTTTCATAGGCTGATCGGTCACGATGAACTTGCCCTGCAGATCGCCGTAGGTGATCACGCAGATTGAGCCAATAAGCCCAATCAGAGCGGCCAGACGAATGGACTTGGTGAACAGGTTGACCTTGGCCTGCTTCTCGGAGTCAGCTTCGACAGCGGCCACGGCCTGGTCCTTGTTCCCCATGTGCATCCTCAGCAGGCTGAAAGCGCTGCAGCCCATGACCACGAAGGCCCCTGTGCAGACAGCGGCGAAGAAGACGTGGGGGAACTCAATCCACAGCTGGGGATTGGATACGACGTCACCAAAATTGCGCAACCGAACATGGCCGGTGGCCTGGTTGATCTCAAATCCAACCGGATGCTGCATGAAGCTATTGGCAGCCAGAATCCAGATGGCCGACATGGAGGAACCCAGGAAGGTCAGCCAGATGAAGACCGCATGCACGGCCGGCTTGAAACGGTTCCAGGTGAACATCCACACACCGATGAAAGTTGATTCCAGGAAGAATGCCACCAGGGCCTCGATTGCCAGGGGCGCTCCGAAGATGTCACCCATGAACCTGGAGTAATTGGACCAGTTCATGCCGAACTGGAACTCCTGGATGATACCGGTGACCACACCGACCGCAAAGGAGAGCAGGAAGATCTTGGACCAGAACATGGTCATCTTCTTGTAGACATCCTTCTTGGTCACCACATAGATAGTCTCCATGATGGCGACCGCCAGGGCCAGACCGATGGTCATAGGGACATAGAAGAAGTGGAATATCGTCGTCATGGCGAACTGGAATCTTGACAATCCCAATACAGTGAACATCGTTCCTCCCAATCTCTGCAGGGTTCGTCGGGCGCGGGTACACGGGTCGAATCCGGACAGATTCAGATATGACCGGGCTTGTGCCTACAAGAACCTTTCAGCTCTCCCCGACTTCGCGACCTGGTCGCTTCCGCGGGCTCCGGTTTCCATACCGCCCAGTCCATGAACTGACGGCGCACGGTGACCGGCCGGGAAGCCATCCGACAAGATCGGCGACCCGACAACCGTGCAAAATTCATTGCTCGGGAAACAGCCTGATGGTCATTCAACAGGGTTCCGTCCATCTGAATCTGACTGCTTCTTTGAGTATATCCCTTGACCGGCACCCTTGTCCACGTCCGAGACATCCATGCGATAAAGTTCACGGAAACGGGCGTTCTCCCGATACAGATCGACCGGACGTCCCTGCATGGCGATGTGCCCGTCCTGCATAAAGATGACCTGGTCGGCCTCCTCCAGCCCCTGAAGGTGGTGGGTCACCCAAAGAAGTGTGCGATCCTGGCTGACCTTGAAGATCATGGCCATGAGCCGCCGCTCGGTTATGGGATCCAGACCGATGGTGGGCTCGTCCAAAAGGATGATCGGGGTGCGCTTGAGCACGATCCTGGCCAGGGCCAGACGCTGGCGCTGCCCGCCTGAGAGTCGGCCGCCGGCCTCATCAACCGGCGTGTCTATTCCTTGGGGCATGTCAGCCACGACCTGATCCAGCTGTACAGCCTTCAAGGCTTGGCGAACCTGATCGTCATCGGCCTGAGGTGCACCCAGACGCACATTGGAGGCAATGGTGGTGTTGAAGAGGAATGCCTGTTGGTTCAGGTAGCCGAAAAGCTCAGGACGCTGATCCTGCAAGGCATCGACCGGTATGCCATTGATCAGGATGCGGCCGCTGGTGGGGCGCAGGTCGCCTAAGAGCAGCTGAAGGACAGTCGTCTTGCCTTCGCCGCTGGGACCGAGCAGGGCCACCCGCTGCCCACCTTCAATCCTCAGGCTGAAGTCGTCCAGCAACAGGGGGTCATCAGGGCCGTAGGAGAAGCTGACATGGTCGAAGACAATGGACTTGATCGGCCCCTCCAACCTGGTCTGGGCACTTGGCTCAATCCGCCGGGACTCGACCCGCTCGGTCAGATCATTCAGGTGATCCAGTGAGTCTGTGTAGAGAGGAACCTCAGCCACAGCCTGGGAGACCACGATGAAGCAGTCGACCAGGGGGAAAACCGCCAGGACCACGGCTGCCGCGAAGTCTGCAATGGAGGTGGAGCTGGTCATACGCAGATCCGCTCCAACAATCAAAGCCACCACCATGAGGGCGAAAATCATCTGGATGCCACAGTTGCGCCAGCGTTCGAACCGCTTCTGTTCTCTGCGGCCGGCGGCGATGTCATTGAAGTCGCCGGACGCCGTATCCACGAAGCGCCGCCGACGGTGGGTGATCACCCAATCCCCCAGGCCCATATAGCTCTCGGTCACTGCAGTGTACTGATCCTGCCGCCGCGCCTTCTCCATGTCGTAACGCCCGTCTGAATAAGCCAGCGAGACCAGCGGGACCAGAATCAGGATCAGGGCAAAAAGCAGAAAAAGCAGAAGCGAGGTCACCCAGGAGAAGACGCCTACGGCGATGGTGACCACCACCCACATCATATAAGCCACGACCGTGGGGAAAATGGTGCGCAGGTAGAAGTTCTCCAGATGGTCCAGGTCGTCCGAAAGCATGCCCAGGACCGTGCCCGTGCGCTCATGCTCGTTCAGGAAGGCCGCGTCCTGCGAAAGGGTGCGGTAGAGCTGAACCCGCAACTTGGAAACCACTCGGAGCACCCAGTCATGGCTCTTGATGCGTTCCAGATACTTGAATGTGGGCCGTCCAATACCGAAAGCCCTGGTCAGAACCACCGGCACGTATACGGCGAAGATATTGAAGGGATGGCGGGCCGACCTGCTGATCAGGAAGCCCGAGGTGAACATGAGTCCAGCCGCGCACACGAAGGTGATGGTTCCCAGGAAGAAGATCAGGGCAAGCAGCCCCTTGTTCTGACGCAGATAGGGCCAGAACCAATGGTCACGGTGCCAGATATGCATATAGCCCGACAGGCCGCGGCCGCGGCGGGAGGCCTTCGCCGATCCCATGCCGTCTCTTCCGGCGGTTTCAGTCCTGCTGGTAGTCGGCAATCTGGTTCCCTCCCATCTCATCGATCAGCGCATCCAAGGGTCCGCCCTGACCGATCAGCTCATGCGGATCGCCCTGGGCCACAATTCGCCCACGCTCCAACATGATCACCCAATCCATGTTGGCCAGCCAGTGCAACCGGTGGGTGGCCAGGACGACCAGATGCCCGTCCATAATGGGCAGCAAAGTCTGCTTCAGGTCGTATTCCGTCTCAATGTCCAGGTGGGCTGTGGGCTCGTCAAAGAACAGAATCTCGCGTGAGGGATCCAGGATGCCCCTGGCCAAGGCGATTCGCTGGGCCTGACCGCCGCTGATGCCACGGTTGCCCTCTCCGATTTGGGTGCCCAGACCGTCTGGCAATGTTTTGAGCCAGGCGGTCAGTCCAGCCCGATGGGCTGCACGGGCCACGGCGGCATCGTCCGCCTCTTGGTTGTAAAAGCGGATGTTGTCGGCCACAGTGCCGTGGAAGATGAAGGGGTTCTGGGGAATGTAGCTGATGTGCCGCTGCCATGCAGCCACGTTGCAGTGCTCCAGCTGATGACCATCCAGGTCGATGGTGCCTGCCTTGGGCTGGTCAAAACCCGCCAGCAGATTCATCAGCGTAGACTTGCCGGCTCCCGAACGACCGACAACTGCCACCTTGGAAAAACCGTGCAGGTTGAAGTTCAAACCGCTCAAAGCCAGAGGCTGCTCCTCCGAACTCCCGGCGGATCCATTGATCTGCGAATCTGCAACAGCTTCGGCTCCGGTTCCCTGCGATGCCGTGGAACCGGACTTTACCGAGGACGGCCTCCCATCACTGTCGTGAACCTTGGATGCCTTGGACTTGCTGCTCTTCTTGCTGGTCTTTTGACTCTCGGACTTCGCCATGGCATCCATCTGCGCCCCGGCTGAGGCATTGCTCTCTACCGGCTTGGGACCAGGATAGGCGAAGTCGATTCCTTCCAGGCGCAAGTGGCTGTCTTTCTTCCACCCGGACCAGTCCAGTTCCTCCAAGCGCTTGGGCTCTGGCTGGTCCAGCATATCCGCGATGTCGTCCAAGGCGTTCTTACCGTTCAGCGTGGCGTGGAAGTCGTCTCCGAACTGGCGAATGGGCATGAAGTACTCAGGGGCCAGAATCAGGGCAAGGAGTGCCGGGAACAGTTCCACCTTGGCATTGATCAGGTTGTTGCCCAAGAAGACGGCCATGATGGCGATAGCCAAGGTGGCAAAGAAGTCCAGAGCAAAGGTGGAGGTCATCGCAACCCTGATAACGCTCATGGTCCTCTTGCGGAAGCGGTCCGAGACCGAATAGATCTCGTCCTCGTACTCCTTGTCAATGCCCAGCATCTTCAGGGTTGGCAGGCCCAGGACCGTATCCATGAACCTGGTGTTGAGCTTACGGAACTGAGCGTATTGCCGACTGGAGCGATCCCTGGCTGCCAGGCCCAGGATGACCATGAAGAAGATAAGCAGGGGCAGCATGAGCAGCAGGATGAGGCCGGAACCTGCATCCTGGGTCCAGACCACCACCAGGACGATCAGGGGAATGAAGATGAGATCCATCATCTTCGGCAGGACCGTCAGCACGTAGGTGCGCACCTGATCAAGACCGTCCACCAGCATGGTGACAGCCGAGCCCGTGCCACGCCGAGCCAGAGCTGATGGTCCCAGTGAAAAGACCTTGTCCTGAATATGGGGCCGCAGCTCAGCCACGATGGCATCGGCACAGTCGGTGGCGATACGATCCTTGGCCACATCGCAGAGCTGTCGACAGGTGTAGGCGGCCAGAAAAATCAGCACTGGTACCACCAGTACATTCAGGTTTTGAAGGTGCCAAATACGCACCAGAGCCAGGGTCAACCCATAGGCCTGGGCCACCACACCTATTCCCTGGACCAGGGACAGGGCAGCCAGCAGGCCCAAGGTGGACCGGACTCCGTCGAAACGGAAGAGATTTTTGTCAATCAATGCATTATCCTCCGGATGCGCTCCGGTCCTGCCAGCACTGCCCCCCTGCCTCCTTTAACTTTCAGACGGTCTCAGCCACGGTGGCCGAAGGGGCCACAGGCGAGTTCAGGTGGGCGCCATCGGTGTCCAGCCGCTTGCGCTGGATGAAGTAGCTCCAGATGAAGTAGGCCAGCATGATGGGCAGGAAGATGCAAAGCACCACGGTCATGATCTTCATGGTCAGCGGTGAAGCCGAGGCATCCTGGATCAGCAGGTTGTAGGCCGGATCATCAGAGATCATCACACGCGGGAAGAGCCCGTTGAAGATAAAGGCGATGATGGCCATCAGGGTGATGCCCGAGCAAGTGAAGGCGTAGCCGCCGTGCTTCTTGAAGACGGCGACGTGGCCTCCAATGACGGATGCCAGGATGATTACGGTAATCAGCCAGGTGGACAGGGGGCGTGCCTTGTAGAAGTCGGTGTTGAAGATGGCCAGGAGCACGAAGACGACCAGGGCCGGATAGGCGATCCAGTAGGCCTTCTCGCTCACGTTGAGCATCCGGCGGGAATCCATGACACCCAGCTTCAGGCTCAGGAAGTGCAGGCCATGAACGAAGCTGAAGAAGACAACAGCAATGCCGCCGACCACGGACAGCCAGTTGAACACATCGAAGAACCCGGGCCAGGCATCGCCGTTCTTATCCATGGGGATGCCCTGGATCAGGCTGGTCAGCATCATGCCCAGGAAGAATGGCGCGAAGAGCGAGCCGATGAAGTTGGCCCACTGCCAGACACCACGCTCACGGCTGGTCAGTGCGTGAGAGGCGAACTCGAATGAAACGCCACGCAGAATCAGAGAGACCAGCACCAGGAAGAGCAGGATGTAATACCCCGAGAAGAGGGAGGCGTACCAGAGCGGGAAAGCGGCGAACATAGCGCCGCCGGCAGTGATCAGCCAGACCTCGTTGCCATCCCAGTGGGGACCAATGGCCCTCATGAATGTGGCGCGCTCATCACCGTCGCGGGCCACGAACCTGGTAGCCATGCCAACGCCGAAGTCGAACCCTTCAAGCAGAAGGAATCCCGCAAAAAGCAGGCCGATGACAAAGAACCACAAACCTTGTAGAAAACTCATGCTAATGCCACTCTCCTCTCGCTCCTGCCGATCCGCGCACTGGCACGGGGGCCTCCGCAATCCTGGCGGAGGCCAAGGTCGGCCACAGTTTCCGCCGGAACGAGGAGGAGCAGGAGGTAGTCAATGATGTCGATGAACACAGAGCCGATGGACGTCGTCTCCCAGAACGATCCAATCCGAGGTCGAATAGGGACGAACATGCGCTGCATTCTCATGACCTGAATCATGTTCGTCCTCTTCTTCCTCGTCGTCTAGCCCCTTGCGTCCATCGAGACGCTGGTTCAGTTGCTCTCCAACATGGTACGCACATCGGCCAGCTCCAGGACCGACCGCTCGTTGACGATCCACTTCAGTACCGAGACCACCTTGCCCTTGAGCTTCAGCGTTCCCATTCGGTCGATTTCGGCAACCCCGTCGTGGGGGCCGAGAGAGCACACGGTCCCTAGGCTTCGGAAAGTGAACCGCTGAGGCTCCTGCCCCCGCATTCTGGCAAGGACATTCGCGGCCGCGGTATCAGCCTGGGCCATCGAAATCTGTGCAGTGGTTGGGTAGAGCCGACCCGATTGGGGGTCGGGAACGGCACTGACATCACCCACCAGGAATTCCTCTGGATGCTGTTCGACCGATAGGTCATCCCTGACCACTACACGGTTACGCTTCTGATTATACCCGGAATCGGCAATAACGTGGCTGCCACGCACACCCGTTGTCCAAATGATCGTATGGGCCTTGAACTCCTGGTCATTGGAGATCACGGCATCCTGCCTGACCTCGGTGATGGGAGTCGAGGTATGGAAGTTGACTCCGCGCTTGCGCAGGAAATCCACAGCCCAGTCGACCAGGTCCTGGCTGAACATGGGCAGGATCTTGGGCGAGGCCTCTATGCAGTCTACCTTGACCTGATCCATGGGGAAGCCCAGACGCTTTGAGAGCTGAGGCAACCGGTAAACCAGCTCGCCCAGGTACTCGATGCTGGTGAAACCTGCACCGCAGACCACAATGCTCAGATCCAGCGGATCATGGCTGGTCTGGTATCGGGCCAGCGTCTGTTCCAGCTTCTTGCGGGCCGCCAGAGCGGTGTCCACGTCAACGAGCGGCCATCCGTATTCATCGGCACCCTTGATGCCGAAGGTCTCGGACTCGAAACCCAGGGCGTTGACGAGGTAATCATAGGACAGGGGATCGTGATGCTCCAGGCTGACCCGGCGGTTGTCCTGATCGATGCCGACCACCTTGTCGACGATCAGCTCCACCGAATCAGGCAGGGACTTGCGCAGGTCGAAGACCACATCCGCCGGCTCCTTGGTTCCAGCCGCAACCTGGTGCAGCTGGGTGGACTCGTAGTGGTACTCGTTCTGATTGACCAGGACTATATGGGCATCAGTTTTTGCATGATCCAGCTTCTTGACCACGCGAAGACCCGCATAACCAGCTCCCAACACCATGATTGTCGTCATAATCACACACCTCTACCGAAAAAATCGTACGATGATTCATATACCGGGTGATGTTGCCCGATCAGCCGATGATTGGGTTCATCACTCAAGCTTCTATGCTCAAAGTATCAGATTCCATCATCGGAAACTCTGACATAGCAGTCTGCCGAGCCTCCTCTTTTTGTTTGCTTGCTCACACCGTGAGCAACTCTCGTGGATACCGCCGGCCGCCGCTTTGCAAACCAGAAGCATTCCTGGAATCCATGGTAATGCGTAAATAATGAAGAGCGGAACACCGTGTCGGTGTTCCGCTCCTTGGGACTCTATGTCTCTATCGCTGGGGTACCTGGACTCGAACCAAGAATGGATGAACCAGAATCACCTGTGTTGCCAATTACACCATACCCCAATTGGCTGTGCGACAATCGCTTGGACGGTTGCCACATGTCGTACCCCCGACCGGATTTGGACCGGTGTTGGCGCCGTGAGAGGGCGTAGTCCTAGACCGCTAGACGACGGGGGCTTCACTTTTCGCCGCGTACGAACCCGGTTCAGCAGGTCAGTAGCACAACAAAAAAGAAATATACCCGCTCAGAGGTTTTGGCGCAAGTTGGTCATCCTTCGGAGTGTTGTGTTTTTGCCCAGGATTTCCAGAGACTCGAACAGGGGCGGCGAGACCCGCCTTCCCGAGACCGCCACCCTAACCGGGCCGAAGGCCAGACGGGGCTTATAGCCGCCCTCATCCACGAGTGCCTGAGTGAGCAGGTCGTGCAGGTGATTGGTCTTCCAGTCCTGGTCTGACACATCCTGTAGGGCGGCGATAGCCAGGTCGAGTACCTGACCAGCAGAGTCCTTGAGCTGTTTGCGGGCATCCGGCTCGGGCTCCAGGTACTCCTCCTGGCTGAGCAGGCTGCCCACCATGCCGGACACCTCCCCCAAAAGGCGGACACGAGGCTGGACCAAGGGGGCGGCAGCGGTCAGAATCCGTTGTTCCCGATCACTCAGGTCCTGCCAGTGCTCGGCACTCACCAGTCCGTCACGCTTGAGGTAGGGCAGTGACCGGTTCAGGAAGTCCTGCGGTTCCAGCATGCGGATGTGCTCGGCGTTGATGGCTACGGCCTTGTCGATGTCAAAGTGGGCCGGATTGGCCTTGACGTCGCGGATGTCGAAGTGCTCAATCATCTCATCCATGGAGAAGACATCGCGGTCGGGGCCGATGGACCAGCCCAGCAGGGCCAGATAGTTGAGCAGCCCTTCGGGAATGAAGCCGTGCTCCCGGTGCAGGAAGAGGTTGGATTCGGGGTCGCGCTTGGACAGCTTCTTCTTGCCCTGGCCCATGACGTAGGGCAGGTGTCCGAACAGGGGCATGGCCCGGGCTATGCCCAGCTTCATCAGGTACCGATAGAGGACGATCTGCCGGGGGGTGGAGCTGAGCAGATCCTCGCCGCGCAGAACCACATTGATGCGCATCAGGGCATCATCCACCGGGTTTGTCAGAGTATAGAGGGGATCGCCGTTGGGGCGCACGATCACATAATCAGGCACGGACCCGGCCTTGAACTCGATATGCCCGCGAATCAGGTCGTCGAAGGCGATGTCCTCGTCGGGCATGCGGATGCGCAGGGCGGGCTGCCGACCTTCGTCGCGGAAGGCCTGGCGCTGTTGGTCGCTCAGGTCGCGGTCGTAGCCGTCATAGCCGAAAGCGGCCGGACGGCCAGCGGCCAGGTTGCGCTCCTTGATCTCATCGGCGGTGGAGTAGGACTCGTAGGCGTAGCCGGCATCCAGCAGTTGCCGGGCCACATCGCGGTAAATATCGCCGCGCTCGGACTGCCGGTAGGGGCCGTCCGGGCCGCCGACTTCAACACCCTCATCCCAGTCCAGCCCCAGCCACTTGAGGGCCTCCAGGATCTGCTGGTAGCTCTCCTCGCTGTCACGCTGGGCATCGGTGTCTTCGATGCGGAAGACGAAGGTGCCATGCGAGTGCCTGGCCTGGGCCCAATTGAAGAGTGCGGTTCGAACCATGCCTACATGCGGGGTGCCGGTCGGCGAGGGGCAGAAGCGAACCCTCAGATCCTTAGGCAGGTCGGGTTTGGCGTCGTGATCATGCTCATCAGTCATGACACCCATTGTGCCCCGGCAAGGCGACGTAGACCAATTCAGGGCAGGAGCCGGTATCAGCCTCGCTGCTGCTCCTGCTGCCGGTCCTTGCTGTAGGTCTCCGGAATGAACCTGGTCTGGTCATGCAGCTTGGGCCAGATGACGACCTGGCCCTGCTCCAAGGACCGTGGCACGTCGATAATCCGCTGGTTGTCCGAGCCTCGGAACTGCAGCAGGCTGTTCTTCCGATTCTCCAAGTAGCGTCCGTCCACCAGCACATCAAGGTAGGAGATCAGCTGGGCCTTGTCCGGGGTCTCTCCCGGCCGGTTCAGCTCCTCCCAGGTGTAGCCGGTCCAGCACCAGATATCCTTCTCGTGGCCGAACTCACGCCGGATGCGCTCTGAAAGGCTGAGTAGCATGGGCGTGTTGAGCAAGGGCTCCCCGCCCAGATAGGTAATGCCCTGCACATAGGACAGGGACAGGTCCTTGATGATGCGGTCCTCAAGCTGCCGGGTATAGGGGTGCCCGGCGCCGAAGTCCCAGATGGAGGCGTTGTAGCATCCCTGGCAGCGGAAGGGGCAGCCGCTGACGTAGAGGGAGCAACGGATCCCCTCGCCGTCGGTCATGACCAGGCGCTTGTAGTCCGCCACGATTCCCCGACTGAGCCGGCGACCGTCCCACTGGCCGGCCTTGGGATTGTTGGTCAGCGCAGAGGGAACCCCCGGACCGCGCCCCTGCTCATCAGCAGCGAAGTCACGGTGGCTGCCTGTCTTTCTCATGGCTCCCTGTTCGTCCGTCATCTGGTCCTCCTCATGACAATGGCGGGCCGCAAACTACCCGGCCCGCCATCTACTGCGTCTTTTCAGAGCTTATTCGGCCTTGTCGTCGAACCACTCCTTGGTGGATCCGTCTTTGAGGACCACGTGGCCAGTCTCGCCCTCCATATGTTTGACGCGGTGGGCAATCTCCTCGTGCCTGCCATGGACCATGGGCCGCTGGACGGGGTTGCCCAGGTAACCGCAGGTGCGCTTGGTCACGTTGCACTTGTCAGGGTCGTCGTTGCCGCATTCGGGGCACTTGAAGCCATCCTCGGTAGGCTCGAAGTCGCCCTCGTAGCCGCAGACGAAGCAGTGGTCGATGGGTGTGTTGGTGCCCAGGTAACCGATGCCGATGTCGTAGGCGTAGTCCCAGACCGCCTCAAGGGCCTTGGGGTTCTGCTGCATGGAGGGGAACTCGCAGTAGTTGATAAACCCGCCCGAGGCCAGGTAGGGGAAGTCCCGCTCGTAGCTGAGCTTCTCCATGGGCGTGGGCCGCAGCCAGACCGGGTAGTGGAAGCTGTTGGTGTAGAAGTCGTGGTCTGTCACGCCGTCGACTACACCGAACTTCTCCTTGTCCATCCGGGCAAAGCGGTCAGTCAGTGACTCGGCCGGAGTGGAGTAGACCGAATAGTGGTATCCCTCAGCCTTCTCCCACTGCTTGCAGAGCTGGTTCATCCGGCGCACGATGCTCAAGGCGAACTCCTTGCCTTCCGGATCCCAGCTGTGGTCCTTCATCCAATCCTTGCCGTAGAAGACACTGGTGGCCTCATAGAGGCCGATGTAACCCAGTGAAACGGTGGCGCGGCTGTTGCGGAAGAGCGTGTCCACGCTGTCGGTCGGCTTCAGCCTGCCGAAGGCGCCGTACTGGTAGAGGGTGGGGGCGTTGATGGGTGTTGCCTGCTTGCAGCGCATGATGCGGAACTGCAGGGCATGGTGGGCCACCTCCATGCGCTGGTCGAAGATCTTCCAGAAGCGATCCTTATCGCCGCGGGACTCCAGAGCGATGCGGGGAATGTTGACGGTGACGACACCCAGGTTCATGCGTCCGTCTTCCTCATCCTCGCCCGTCTCGGGGTTGGTCCAGGCCTGCAGGAAGGAGCGGCAACCCATGGGGGCCTTGAAGGAACCGGTGATCTTGACCAGGTTCTCATAGAAGACCACGTCAGGGTACATCCGCTTGGTCGAGCACTCCAGGGCCAGCTGCTTCATGTCGTAGTTGGGATCGCCCTCGTCTGCATTCAGACCATGCTTGATGGTGAAGACCAGCTTGGGGAAGATGGCGGTGTGGCGATCCTTGCCCAGTCCGCGGATACGAATCAGGAAGATGGCCCGCTGGATCTCCCGGGCGAACCAGGAGGTGCCCAGGCCGAAGCCCACGGTGACGAATGGGGTCTGCCCGTTGGAGACACGGTTGGAGTTGATCTGGTACTCCATGGTCTGCATGGCATCGTAAATGTTCTTGCGGGTCAGGATCTTGGCATAGACCTGACGCAGCCGAACAATCTGCGGAGCATCCAGATCGAAGGGGGCATCCTCGCCGATAGGGGCACGATCGTCAAGGTGGAGCCAATCGGCCTCCCTGGCCTTGAGGCCTCGGACGACATCCTTGGCCACGTCGATGGGCTCCTCGTCCGGCAGGACGGCCTCAGCCATGGAATAGTTCTTCTTGTAGTCCAGACGCGCGTACTTGTCCAGCATCTCGTCGCAGCGGTTGACGGTCTGGCCGCCGTACTGGGAGCCGGCGATGTCCTTGATGATCTGGGTAATCTGCGTAGCGGCCGTGCCGATGGACTTGGGCGAGTCCATCATGGCGTTGCCAAGCTCGAAACCGTGGGCCAGCATGTCGCCGAAGTCAGGCAGGGAGCAGTTGGTCTCGGCCGTAAAGGGCGAGTAGTCCGCGTCATGGAAGTGGATGTCGCCCTTCATATGGGCATTGGAGACATCCTTGGGCAGCATGGCGAAGGCCGAGGCCTTGGAGACCGCGCCGGCCAGCAGATCACGCTGAGTGGCGTAGACGTTGGCATCCTTATTGGCGTTCTCGCGCACCAGAGTCTCATCCTTGCTGGTCAGGCGGTGAACGGCCTCGTTGACATCGGTGGCCTTGGCGCGCTGAATGTCACGGTCGAGTCGGTAAGAGGTATAGGAGCGCGCGATTTCGTAAAGGTGGGCATTGACCAGGGCGTGCTCGACCAGGGTCTGGATGTCTTCGATCTTGACCGGGTTGGTGTAGCGGTCGGTGATCTCGGACTGGACGGTCAGGGCCATACCCCGGATCTGCTGGCGATCCTCAGGGCTGACCTCGTGCTTGACGTCCTTGAAGGCGGCTTCGATGGCGTTCATGATGTTGACGGGATCAAAATCGACGATCCGGCCGTCGCGCTTCTCGACCAGAATGCCATCGACAGCATCGCGATCCGAAATGCCACGCTCCTTCACGCTATCGGTCATGACCTCAGTATCCATCGTCACTCCTCATACGGTTGTTCATGTGCAGTTGCTTTGGCGTTCCCAAATTCCGTATTGGGAACGGCGAATCACATGGATGTCATTTTTGCTGACAGGACTCACTCTATCACGTCGTGACCACCATATGTAGTGCCTGAGGATGATTCGTTTCCTACATCTAGTTATTCCCGTGTTTTGTGAACTGAGTCACAAAGAGCGGGGTCTGGACAAGGGCGGCAAATGGCCGAAAGACCAGTAGAGGTCAGTTACAGGGACGACACAACTACCCGACACTCCGGTACCACGTACTCCTTTTGTCTAGACCTCGCGACAACGCATACGTCACCTCCACTCCAGCTTTCATATGCGAAGACACAGAAAGGCGGCCCTGGCCAAAATGGTCATAGCCGCCTGCAAAACGCAACGCTTAGACTGCTGGGGGCTGGATGTTCGTCACCATTCCGTCGTAAGAGCTGACAAATCCCTCCCTGACGGCTGCTTCCTGCATACGTTCATAACTGGCATTGCCACGATGAGAGAAATGGTTGCACACGAACATAGTGTGCGAATCGGCCAGCCCCATCTTCACCATGCGGTCCCTGACTCGCAGGTTGTCAGAAAAGTTCATGTGGACGTCGGAACTGAGATCAGTCAACCCTTGGGTGCAATCCAAAGAAACGTAGTCGTATTTTAGCCCAGCTTTGGCTAGATCCTTCCAGGTCGATTCATAGAAGCAGGCCGTATCATGCGCATACAGCAGCCCGACTTGACCGTCTGTCAGTCCATAGAAGAGACAATCACCGAAATGATGGCCATGCTTTGCCTCAAAAGCATATACCGTGTAGGTCCTGCCATTCCCAGCCGTCACTGTGACACTGTCACCAGGATGAAGAGCATGATACGTTAACTTGTCATAATCGTAATGCTCCTCCAGGAAGAAAGCCCGCTCGTAAAAGCCTTGGACAGTTTCAGAGCCATAGACATCCATATGGGTTGGATTGTCATCGGCGTACGAATCCATGCGATAAGCCAGATCCTCACCGTAAAAATGATCAGAATGCCAGTGAGTGATGAAGAGCTGAGTGATTGCCGGTAGATCAAAGTTCTTATTATTAATAAAATGGCAATAGGTATCACCAGGAAAATCAAGCAGGAGTGCATCGTCGACCAAAGCCTGGGACTGAGTACGAATTTCCCTGCCTCCGATGCGTCTGGCCTGCTTGCACAGATCACACATGCAGAAAATTCCGGGGATTCTTTCAGCTGCGGCTGTCCCTAGATGTTCAAATTTCATAATTGCTCATACTCCTTTGTGATGGATGTCAATATTCATGCCTGGCCGGTACGTCATACGATAACGACGAGAAGAGAACGTATGGACGCAATGGATTACTAAGCCAGCAAACCCCTTGGTACGAAAAGGGTTTGGGTGCGCAGCCGGCGATCCACGCTCATGCCCTCCGGAGCCTGCCGCCCCGGCTCGATCATGGACAGGAGCATGTCAACGCCCTGCCGACCCATGCGATCCACCTGTTGGGAGATGACCGAAACCTGGGGACTGATCAGCTGAAAGACCTCCAGGTCATCGAAGGAGACCAAAGGCACACGCGAGCGCTGGTCGCTGTCCCACTCCATGGCGACGGCCTTGATGGCATCGGCCGAGTAGCCGAAGATAACGGCGTCCACCCCTTGACCGAGCAGGTGGCGCATGGTCGCGGCCGCCCGGGGGCGATCCTCGAACCCTTGGCGGACCACCAATCCTGTCAGCCCCTGACGGGCATCCACGCCGTCCAGAAAAGCCTGCTCACGCTCGCGGAAGGTATAGGAGCGGCTCTCTGGGCCCGGGACAAAGGCCACTCGCCTGCATCCCCTGGCTGCCAGAGCGTCCAAGGCTGCCTCCAAGCCGGGCACCGGGTCAGAATCTACCAGAGGGACACCGGGCAGGGCCCGGTCGGGGCGATCCACGAAGACCACAGGGAATTCCCTTGCCAGCATGGTGCGCAGCATAGGCGACGTCGGCCCGTCAGGCACGACCAGAACACCGTCCATATGCCGAGACAGAAGGATGCGGTAATAGTCCTCCTCCCTGCTGGTTTGGCAGGAGGACACGCCAATCAGGGGCGCGTAGCCTGCCGAGTAGAGCTGGTCCTGGACGGCGTAGACCAACTCGGAGAAATAAGGGTTGCGAATATCGGGGACCAGCAGACCTACGGCATGCGAGCGCGAGGATCGCATGGAACGGGCTCGACTGTCGGGGATGTAGCCCAGCTCCATGGCCGCCCTGCGGACCCTGTCCTTGGTGGGTGGGGAGATGCGCCCCTTGTCATTGAGCGCCTGGGAGACCGTGGATACGGACATGCCCGCCTGCTTGGCCACATCACTGATGGTCACCGACATGGGAACCCTCCGTCGAACCCTACCGAAATCGGATGTCTTGCTCCGGACGAGACCGACAGCGGTCGGCCCGCACAGACCTCTCGTGAGTTTCCAGTATAAGGGCAAATGATGCAACCTTTCACCACGGCGAGGCAGGACCGGCTGGGTTGGACTAGAGTGGTCTTGTTCGCGCGGCTGGTGGCAGCAGCCGTGGCACACATCGCAGAATTCCATCGGTCAAGACCGTACCGGATCGTCGCGCGGGCTCCTCACCTTCCCGTAGCAGCCCCGATGCGGATGGGCACCAGAGGTGCCGGAGAGGCAAGGTGACAGTGATGAGCATGCCGGAGAATAGTGACTTCAGGAGAACTCCCGGCCATAGACTGATCGTACGGGCGCTCGCCCTGGCAGCGGCGATCTGCATGGCAGCTACGAGCGCGGCCTGTGGGGCCAAGGGGGCAGATGACAAGGCCGATGATGGCTCCAAGCTCTCCTTCATGCTGGATTGGACGCCCAACACCAATCATGTGGGCATCTACGTGGCCCGGCATCTGGGCTACTTCGACAAGGCCGGCCTGAAGCTGACGATCCTGCCGACGGCCCAGGCGGGAGCCGAGACCTCCGTCCAGAACGGGGTCGCCGACGTAGGCTTCTCCAAGCTGAGCAACCTGGCCACCTTCAACTCCCAGGGATCCGACCTGCGGCAGGTCTTCAACATAGGTCAGCATTCCGTGGCACGTTGGTGCTCGCTGGCCTCGCGCACCGACATTAAGACTCCCAAGGATTTCGACGGCAAGACCTTCGTCAGCTTCGGATCGGCCGAACAGACGGCCGTGGTCAAGCAGATGATCCGCTATGCAGGCGGCAAGGGCGATTTCAAACGTGTGACCAGCGGCACCAACACCTTCGCCACCTTGACCAGCGGCAAGGGCGACTTCGCCGGCTTCTACGCCAACTGGGAGGGTGTGGAGAGCGAGCTCAAGGGCCCAGCCCTGCACTGCTTCACCCAGGCCGACTGGGGAGTGCCCGGCAACCCCGATCAGCTGGGCTTCGTGGTCAAGAATTCCTGGTTGCAGCAGGCCGGCCACCGTCGCGCTTTGACAGCATTCGTCAAGGCCTGCCTGAAGGGATACAACTACGCCCTGAGCCATCCCGACCAGGCGGCGGACATCCTGGTCAAGGAGACCAAGGGATCGGCCATCGACCCGACCCTGGCCAAGCGCTCCATGGAGAGCATCGTCAAGGAGGGCTACTGGGTTGACAGCCCGGATCAAAGAAGCATCACCGGACTGATCAACGTCAAGGATGCCCAGGACTATCTGGACTTCCAATTCAAGGCGGGCACCTACCGGGATGCCAAGAAGGGCGACCCCAACAAGGCCCCTCAGGCCACGGATCTGTGGACCGATCGGTACGTTCGGGAAGCAGCCGGTAAATGAAGTCGCGGAAGCAGAGCAGAACCCGGGCGCTGCCTCCGACCATCACCCTGCTGGCACTCCTCATCATCTGGGAACTGGCTGCCCGCTTGGGCGGAGTCAGCGAACAGGTTCTGCCGGCGCCCAGCCGAATCCTGGCTGCCACAGTGCAGTCCCGGGAGGACCTGCTGCCCGCCACCACCATCACCGCTCTTGAGGGCCTTCTGGGCTTCCTCCTGGCATCGGTCCTGGGAATAGTGATCGGCCTGGCCCTCTACAGCTGGCGCACCCTGCATGATGCCCTCTACCCCCTGATCGCCGGCGCTCAGATGATTCCGCTGATCACCATCGCACCCTTGTTCGTGATCTGGTTCGGATTCGAGCCTCTGGGCAAGGTGGTCATCGTAGCCGTCTTCGCCATCTTCCCCATCGTGGTCCAGACCTACCGGGGGCTCAAGTCCGTGCCGCGCTTCTACCAGGATGTAGCGCTGAACTGCGGTGCAACCCGGACTTGGACCCTATGGCACGTCAAGCTGAGGGTGGCTGCGGGGCAGATCTTCGGCGGCCTGCGCATCAGCGCCGCCTATGTATTCGCCACCGCGGCCACCTCGGAGTATCTGGGCGCCAGGAACGGCCTGGGTATATGGCTGCAGTCGGCCTTCAACTCCTTTAGAACCCCGCTGATCTTCTCGGCCACCCTGGTCATCATCCTGCTGACCGCCCTCCTGCTGGGCCTGATCACCCTGACCGAGCGGCTACTGCTTGGCGATGCCGGCGATGATCACATGGTCAATCCGGACGACGAGTGAAGAGTCCCGCAGCAGCAATCACCTACCGAATCTGACAGACTGGCCCAAGTAAGCGTGACAAGTCCTCTATCCACTGCATTAGCCAGGACTAGCAGCCAGAAGAACCGGCCTGCCATAATAGGGATGTACGAAAAAGTCAGATTCAGGATTATCAAGAGAAGATGAGAGGGACGATATCCATGAGCCATCCAGATGATACGAACAACGGGAACCAGACCCCCAATGACCAGGGTCCGGCCAACGGCTGGTCCCAGAATGATCACGCAGACGGAACCGGCTCAGGACCCGCAGCCCACCTGAATCAGCCTCAACCAGGGCAATCCGGCTATGCGCCGGCAGCTTCGGATCAGAGCGACGTCTACCATCCGATCAACGAAGCCCAAAAACCTGCTGTCGATTACCAGCGGGAACAGTCATACCAAGGGCAGCCATACGGTCAACAGCCGCAGGGTCAACAGCCAGGCTACAACCAGCAACAGCCCTATGGTCAACAGTCCAATGAACAGCAGTACTACGGACAGCAGCAGACGCCCTACGGTCAAAATTCGAATCCCGGCCAGGCCACTGGCCAGCCCAATGGTACGACCCCGCCGTCTGGCTATGCATCGGACAACTCTTATCAATCGCCTGAAGGTTGGTCGCAGGCAGGCTACCAATCGGGATATCAGGCAGGGTACCAGCCCGGACCCCAGGTCCCACAGTATCCGGCCTACCCCTATGCGGATGCCGGATTCAACGGTGAGCCGCCACTGAACGCACCCTGGTACGGCATTGACTTCGTAAACGCCTGCAAGCGTTTCTTCGTCAAATATTCCGTCTTCTCCGGGAGGGCCTCCCGTGGGGAATTCTGGTGGGCTTTTCTAATGATTTTCCTCATCGACTTTGCGGTCTCGATCATCACCTCAGGATCCATCTTTGTGGGACGGATCCTGTCCTTCCTGGTCGCCCTTGGACTTTTCATACCCAATCTGGCCGTGAGCATACGGCGACTTCATGACACCAACATGTCCGGCTTCTGGATACTCCTGCCTTTCGTAGGCGAACTGGTGGGCTGCATCCCTCTTGTCTTCGCCCTCGCGGCTATCATCGACGGAAATCCAGGATCCTCGCTCTCCCTGCTTGGCTTGGGCGTCTTGATCATGATCGCCGGAGCCGTCGCCGGGATCGTCCTGTTGGCCCGCCCCAGTGATCCACGAGGAGCCCGTTTCGACCGCTGAGTTCACCCTGCCCTTCGCCTTGACCGATGCCGAGGCGAAGGGCAGAAAGTCTTAAAGCTCCACGGGAGGCTTGTTGGGGTCCTCTGGCACATGGGCAAACTTGGCTTGCAGGGCCTCGCGGCTCTTACGCTCGTCGTCCTCCTTGGCCTTGCGCTTGGCCTCCTCGGGGTCCCAGAGCACCTCCTGACGATGGTGGTCCCACTCAGCGCCCACTAGAGGGGCCAGCAGGTCGGCGAAAGCCTCAGGATCATCCAGTAATCTCAAGGCACGGACGACATCCTCGTCAGACAGGAATGCCCGGGGGATGCCCAGCCGCTCGTTGAGTTCATTGACATAGACCAGAATTGGCGCGGCAGTCGCAGCATGGTCAGGGTCAGCGCCTGCACGCTGAAGCAGATCACGGCAGATCTCCAGGCTCGTAGCCAGGTCCTGGGCCACTGTCTCCTTGCCCTGAGGGGATTCGGCAGATTCATTCTGATCATCCACGGACTGCTCGGCCTTGGCCACGCCAGCAGCCACCTCCTGCAGCCGGGCCTGGTCCCAGCCGCCGCCCAAGGTTTCGGCCAAATCCGCAAGCATCTTGGACTGGTCGTCCTTCGCCTGTGCAGCCGCCTCGATGGCATCGTTGGCAGCCATGAGGGCATCTACCAGCTCCTGGGGACGGCCAGGAATGTCCTCAGCGCCCTCATAGACGTATTCTGCGTCGGGAATGGTCACATCCTCGCCCGTCATCAGCTGCGCCAGCACCATGCTGATACGTACCTGCAGGTCCTCCGCATACTTGGCATCGTTGGCCAGGTGCTCGGCATTCGTCAAGGGCCAAAGGTCTACCAGCCTGGCCCCCTGCTCAGCCGCCTGGGCCACGGCTGGCCGTCCGGCTATCGCCTCCGCGCTTGCCTGTACATCCACCATGATCATCACGCTCCTTCATCGGGTTCTCGGACAGTCATCCACGACAGTATCCCCAGCTATCCTAAGCCGCACAAGCGGTCTTTACACGCCTGCCGCCGGGTCCGCATAGGCGATTCCCAGCACTTTGCCGGTTTCGCAGTCCAGGGTGATGGAGGTCACCGAGGCCAGGGCAGTGGCTCTGAGGAGCATATTGTGCTCGGGGTGGCCGGTCTCCAAGAGATGACGATACGACCAGATGGGCGACTCATGCGAAACAGCCAGAACCTGTGCGTCAGGATGGCTGCGAACCACCTGACGAACGAAATCCCCCACTCGTCGAGCGATCTGCCGATATGACTCCCCCCAGCTAGGACGGCGCAAGTCCAGGATCAGCCGCAGGTTGGAAGGCCGCCAGAGAGCCCCCTGCCCGTGGCCGACGCGCTTGCCGCGGAATTCATTGCCAGCCTCGATCAGGCGACGGTCATAAATGGGCTCCAACGGTTTCAAGCCGTGTTGGACACGAGCAGGGTTGATCTGCTCAAGCAGGATGGCCGTGGTCTCCCTGGTCCTGTCTAGCGGAGAAGAATAGACGGCCTCCAGATCGCGCAGACCGGGAGCTTCTGCCATGAAACGGGCCGTTGCCTTGACCATGGCCCTGCCCCTGTCAGACAGATGGAATCCCGGCAATCGCTCATAAAGAATATGATCGGGATTATCAACCTGGCCATGACGGACGAAATGAATGGTCGTCGCAGGCACGACCCACCTCCCAAGCTCCCCGACGGGCCCCTTGAGTGACCATGGCGGGGGGTAGAATTATCACTATCCGAATGGCACCGATCAGGCACCAATATGGTTACCACTGTAGCAGTCCCCCCAGCACCCCCACCTCCTTTCGTGCGTCTAGAAGGTCTTGTGGAAAACATGCTTCGGGACCATGAAAACACCCAGGGAAAGCGAGACGAACAACCCATGCCACGGCAACTGAAGGCGGCTCTGGTCGAAGCCGGTCACAGAGTCTTCGGAGGATACTCAGCGCTTCTGCGACTGCCTCATACGGCGCGGTTCGCAGTAGGGTCGGTCATTGCCTCCATGCCCTTCCCCATGGTGGGCATGACCATCACCATCTCGGTGCAGCACTACTACGGCAGTTATTCCCTAGCCGGAGCCCTGACCGCCATCCAGGCCGTGGCCCTGGCCCTGGTCAGCCCCATGCTGGGCAAGTTGGTTGACAAGTTCGGCCAGCGACAGGTCTCCATCCCCACGGTTCTGGTCTGGGTTGTGGCCGCCACGGTCCTGATCACAGCCATCACCGCCCACGCTCCCACCTGGGTGCTCTATTTGGTCACCCCCTTCATGGCTGCCATTCCGCCCTGGGGAGCCATGAGCCGTAGCCGGTGGACGCACCTGCTACACGGCGACCACCGTGCCACCAACCAGGCCCTGTCCCTATCTGGGGTCTTCGACGAGGCCATGTGGGTGATCGGCAACCCATTGGCTTCCATATTGGCGGTCATTTCAGGCGTGTTGGCTTTCTCCTTCACCGGGATCTGCGTGCTGGTCGGGGCCTTGATGTTCCTCTCCTGTCGAGAAACCGAGCCCCCTTCGCAGACAGACATGGCGCGCGCCCAGGGCATCACCCGCAAGGAGTACCGGGAGCGGCAGGCTCAGCAGGTGGCCCGTCTGCGTGCCCAGGAGGGAGGGAACGGCCACAGCGGCGCCTTCTGGAGCGCCGGCATGATCGCCATCTGTGCCACCTGGTTCGGTCTGGGAGCCTTCCAGAGCGCTGCATCCATCTCCATCATCGCCTTCGCCACCGAGCAGGGGATGAAACAGATGACCGGGTTCGTCTTCGCCTGCTTCTCCTTCAGCTCCCTGGTCGGCGCTCTGCTCTACGGGGCCAAGAACTGGACCATCCCCCTCTGGAAGCGTTTCTACTTCTGCCTGCTGGTGGTCAACCTGGGCATCGGGACCTTCATGTTCGCCAGGAATCTGTGGACCATCATGGTCATCTACCTGATCATCGGTGTCTGCCAGGCACCCACCTGGATCAATGGCAACCAGCTCATGCTCCACCTGGTGCCGCCCATCCGCTTCACCGAAGGCATGGCCTGGCTGAGCGCCATGAATTCGATCGGATCTTCGGCCGGTTCGGCTGTGGCCGGGCAGTTCATCGACCGTTACGGATCCCAGGGCGGGTTCGGGGTGGTCACTACCCTGGCTCTGGCCTCGCTGGCCATCGCCTTTGTAGGCTTCCGTCAGATTCGCAACAGCACTGAGGAGCCCATTCTGACCGAGCTACCCGCCTAGGGCATAACGTAAGGCTTTTGCACACAAGCGGTTCCCGGCACTCCGTCAGCACAGGAGGAATGATTGAATGGGCTACCGTGCGTAGATTAATCGGACAGCTGCTCAAGTTCGGCATCGTGGGCATCATCGCCTTCCTGATCGACATCGGCATCATGAACCTGCTGATCATGGGGCCGCACCTGAACAATGTCCTGGCCGGGGCCATCTCCTTCCTGATCTCCCTGGTCTTCAACTACCTGGCCAGCATGCGCTACGTTTTCAAACACCGGGATGACATGGCCCGGTGGATGGAGATGACGGTCTTCCTGGTCTCCTCAGTCATAGGCCTGGGGATCAATGAGGTGATCCTATGGATGGGCACTGCCATGCTGCCGCCGGATGCCATCACCACCATGCACGCCCGCTACCTGCTCCATGCCAACATAGCCAAGATCACTGCCACCGTCGTGGTGGCCATCTGGAACTTCCTGATCCGCAAGTGGCTGCTGGACGCGCCTGCACCCGGCAAGCCGGTCAACCCGCGTTCGGTGGCCCACCGTCTGGGGGCCTGGTCCTTGCGTCACCAGCCCTTCGGCTGGCACTGAGCCAACCAGTCCAGGCGAGGCTACTATGGGACAGGAATAGTCAGCCATCCGCCAGGCGGACCGAATCATCCTGAGTGGTCATGCCAGACGGACCGGAAAGGAAGCGCCATGCCTGTCATCCATACTCATGTAAGCACACCCATCACCGCCGAACAGCGCGAGCGGATCAAGACCGCCTATGGCAAGGCCATCACCGCCGTCCCCGGCAAGTCCGAGGGCTGGCTCATGTGCCCATTCGAGTCGGACATGCCCATCTACTTCGCCGGTGACGACAGCAAGCCCGCCGCATATGTGGAAGTCAACGTCTTCGGCAGCGACGTGCCCAAGTCCGCCTGGGAAAGCCTGACCAAGACCATCATGGATACATTGGAATCGGAGCTGTCCATCCCCAAGGACCGCACCTACATCCGCTACACGGCTACTACTGACTGGGGTTGGAACGGCGGCAATTTCTAAGTTGAGCAATCCCCAGTAACGCATAAGGAGGCCTTCCCGCGCATAATCTGCTGCGGGAAGGCCTCCTGCTTAAGCCCAGATCCCTATTTCAAAGGATCGTTGGTGGGATATAAATCGGGGTCGGATTGCTACTCAGCGACGACCTTGACCCTGAAAGCAGCCGAGATCTCGGGGTGCAGGGCCACGGTTGCCGGGAACTCACCAGTGGTCTTGATGGTCTCCACAGAGATGGTGCGGGGATCGACATCAGCCAGTGAGCGAAGAGCCTGGGCGATGGCATCGTTGGAGATGCCGCCGAAGAGCTTGCCCGAATCGGACACCTTAGCTGCGATCTCGACGGTCTGCCCATCGATGGCGGTCTTGGCGGCAACAGCATCCTCACGGGTGGCCATGGACTTGGCGCGACGGGCCCGCTGCAGGGACTCGATCTGCGCAGCAGCGCCCTTGGACCAGGCGAAAGCCAGCCCCTGGGGGATCAGGAAGTTGCGCGCATAACCGGGCTTGACTGCGACAACGTCGCCCTTGTGACCCAGATCGGTCACAGTATCGGTCAGAATAACCTTGGTTTCCTTTGCCATAATCCTGACCTCCTTCAGCGACCGTTGGTGGCGTAGGGCAGCAGGGCCATCTCGCGGGCGTTCTTGATGGCCTTGGAGATCTCGCGCTGCTCCTGGACGGTGACGCCGGTGATGCGGCGGGAACGAATCTTGCCGCGGTCAGAGATGAACTTGCGCAGCAGAGCCACGTCCTTGTAATCGATGGTATGAATCTTGGCGGCCCTCAGGGGATTTGGCTTCTTCTTGAAGGGCTTGACCGGCGGTTGCGGCCTTTTACGTGACATTGGTACTCCTTAAATGAATGATGACGCTATGAAACTTCAGAATTCGGGTTCGTCCCCGGAACCACCGAACTCGCCGGTGGAACCGAAGGATCCGAAGGAATCGCCGGACCCGGTCGATGACCAGGGATCCTGAACAGGGGGCTGCTGGCTCTGCGCTGGCTGCTGACGACCCATGGGGGCCGATGCCGCGCTGGCACCGCCCTGGTAGGAAGCCCCGCCCTGGTAGCCGCCGTTGTTGGAGCCGGCGAAACCACCGCGGGATCCACCGCCACCAGTGTTGGCGTTCCTGGTGACCTGGGCGGTGTTCCGTGTCAAAGCGGGTCCAATCTCGTCCAGACGCAGCTCCACGACCGTGCGGTTATTGCCCTCACGATCCTGATAGGAGCGCTGCACCAGACGACCCTGGGCGATAACCCTCATGCCCTTGGTCAGGCTGGCCTGAATGTTGGAGGCCATGGGACTGTAGGTGGAATCCCAGGCCGAGCAACGCATGAAGAGCGAGTCGCCGTCCTCCCACTGCCCTGAGTTCCTATTGAACTGTCTGGGCGTGGACGCGATGGTCAGATTGGCCACCGTGCCTCCGTTGGAGGTCGTACGCACCTCCGGATCCGCAGTGAGATTGCCCACCACGGTGATGTATGTATCTCCCGCCATGTCACGACCTTTCCTCGGAATGAGGATTTGGGAATGAGCCTATTGGGGCGAATCCCGCACCCTTGAACCTTCGACGCTTCGACGTCCTTGGCTGTTTGCTTACTTGTCGTCCTTGCGAAGAATCTTGGTACGGATGACGGACTCGTTCAGGTTCAGCACACGATCAAGCTCAGCGCTGGCAGAGGGCTCGCAGGTGTACTCGACCACCACGTAGTTGCCTTCCTTGTGCTTGTCGATCTCGTAGGCTAGCTTGCGACGGCCCCAGACATCGATATTGTCGACAGAGCCGCCTTCCTTGGTGACCACCTCGAGATACTGGTCAGTCAGCTTCTTCAGCGAGCGCTCATCCATGGCCGGATCGGCAATGAACATCAATTCATACTTATGCGCAGACATCACCCACCTCCTTTGGACTTACAGGTCACGGGCCTTCCGTGACAGGAGGGTGTAGCACATCAACCCGCTATGCAACTTATACATAGACAGATAAGCTATATATTATCTATCGTGCCAGACAACCTGGCAGGCTGGCATCAACGGGTTCAGTTCCTTGAATCAGAGATTTCAGTGGCCTTCTTGCCGATACCGCAATTCCGTCGTTTGCTTTGCAGGTATCCACCACGATTCGTGCCTCTTGTACCATTCAATAGTGGCCTCAAGGCTCTTGGCGAAATCGTCCTGAAGAGGCTTCCACCCCAACTCGCGCCGTATTTTTGAGGCATCAATAGCGTATCTTCTGTCGGCTCCCGGCCTATCCCTTACAAACTCCACTTCGTCAAGAGGCCGGTTCATCATTGTCAGAATCATCCGCACCACAGCGAGATTGCTGAGGCGATTATCTGCTCCAACCAGATAGGTCTGCCCCAAACGACCCCGACGGTAAACATCCCAGATGGCTCTGCAATCATCCTCTACGCTGAGCCAGTCCCGAACATCCTCGCCCTGGCCATACAGCTTGGGCCTGTGACCCGTCAGAATATTGGTTATTTGCCGGGGAATGAACTTTTCCACGTGCTGGAACGGACCATAGTTATTTGAGCTGTTCGTTATGGTCACTCTGGTGCCGTAAGTCCTCCACCAGGCCCTGACCAGATGATCAGAGGCCGCCTTCGTCGCCGAATACGGACTCGATGGACGATAGGGACTGCTCTCATCAAATTTCGTCACATCCCCAGCGGATGTATCGCCAAAGACCTCATCCGTAGATACATGATGAAAGCGCAGGTCATGGCGTCTTGCGGCCTCCAAAAGAACGTAGGTCCCATAAATGTTGGTATGAATAAAGGGAGCAGCATCCCTAATAGAATTGTCATTGTGCGATTCTGCTGCAAAATGGACGATTCCATTAATATGATGCTGCTTGACGATTTGCTCAACCAAAGATGAATCGCAGATATCACCCCTGATCACTATGGGCTTGCGCGACAAACCATCCAGATTATGCGGATTGGCGGCGTAGGTCATCTTATCCAGAACAACGACCTTCGCTTGCGGATTCACTCGGGCAAGATATCGAACAAAGTTGGAGCCTATAAAACCTGCACCGCCGGTGACAAGAAGGCTGGCAACTTCATCCTTATCCGTCAATCCATGTCCTCCATGCCGGTACGGACGATCTCCATACTTCTGTCGTTGATCAGGCCTGCAAAATTGGTAGTGCCATGATTGCGCACCACAAAATCGCAGGCGTTCTCATCGCTGGTGAAAGCGAGCTGCTCGTAATTGGAAAGGTTGGTGACGTCAGGGATGATCCGCATAGAGGCGATGATGCGGAAGTTCCCATCATTGAAGAGCTTGAGCGGCATGGAAAAATGAACCAGATGATGCCCTGGGGCATTGACATGGAAGTGGGCTCCGCAATCGAAAGGCACCCCTCCCCGACCGGTATCCATGACCGACATGGGTATGTAGAAGTCGCTGTCTCCCCGATAGTCATACTCCACATCGAACTCGAAGGTGTCGTCACAGGTACGCAGCTGAGGCGACACTGGCAAGACCCTAAAGATAGGCACCTGATCGCTCAGTCCCGGCTCATGGGTCTGCTTTTCCTTTTCCGCCTTCTTTTCCGTTTTTTTCTGCCCAGCCTGGAGATTCTCCAAGGTGTACTGGCTGGCAACATCATTCTTATCGCCAGAAACCACGATCTCGCCGTCACGGATCAGGATGGCTTTGTTGCAGTATTTCTTGACGGAATCCATGCTATGCGTAACAAGAATGACCGTTTTGGTCGGATCTTTCTTGATTTCAGTGAAGAAATTGTCGCATTTACGTTGGAAGGCCTCATCACCAACTGCCAAAACCTCATCAAGCACCAGAATATCGCCTTGCGCCTTGATGGCCACGGAAAAGGCCAGTCTGACCTGCATGCCGCTGGAGTAGTTTTTCAGCTTCTGATCCATGAATTCGCCCAGCTCGGCAAAATCGACGATTTCGTCGTACATGGCTGCTACCTGGTCATGAGAGAAGCCGAGAAGCGCGCCGTTCAAAAAAACGTTCTCCCGGCCGGTCAATTCAGGATTGAAGCCCACGCCAAGCTCGATGAACGGCACCAACTTGCCTTGAATATCCACACTGCCGTGTTCCGGCACGTAGATTCCCGAGATGATTTTCAGCAGTGTGGACTTGCCCGAGCCATTTCTTCCCACGATGCCGAAGAAATCACCCTGGTGCACTTGAAAGTTGATGTCTTTAAGAACAACCTGCTCTCTGTACCCTTTGATTCCCTTGGTCCAGTTGATGAAAGCCTGCTTTAGGCCAGTGGCCTGCTCAGTCGGCAACCTGAAGGACTTGGCTACATGGTCAACAGAGAGCACGACTGGCCGATCATCAAACTGATCAACATCTTGCATTACAGAACCTCCGCGAATTTTCTGCTATGCGACCGGAAGACATACAGGCCGAACATGAAAATAAGAACTGTCAATAGCAAAGGAATGAAAGCGAACAGCTTATTGCCGTACAGGGTCCAAACAGTGGGCACGTTCTCAGGAGAAATGAGATTATGACGCACGTCCATGATGACCTGGGCTGCGGGATCCAACAGCATGAATTTTGCAATCAAAGGATAGTTCTTTTGCACCATGGACAATGGGTAAATAATGGGAACAGCATAAAACATAGCCTGAAGAACCACTTCCCAAATATGGGCGATGTCACGATAATAAACGAACATCGTGGATAGGATCATGGCAATGCCCAGGGCAAGGATATAGAGCTGAAAAACATTGAGGGGGACCAGGAGAATCCTCCATGTGAAATGAGCCGTAGTGAACAGCCCGAAAACGATGACCACGCCCAGATTGATGGCCAGGCTGATCATGGAACCCATCGTGACTGACGCTACGATGATGTATGTAGGAAAATGAACCTTACGCAGCAGGTCTCCACGGTTGACAATCGACTGCAGCCCCATGCTGGTGGCTTCCGAGAAGAAACTCCACAGGCAGGTGCCGCAAAGCAGAACAATGGGGAATGTGGGCGTTCCGTCCGTGAAGTGAAGGAATCTCACAAAGACCACATACATGACGCAGAACAGCATCAGTGGCTTGAGAACCGACCACAGTACACCCAGGAAGGACCCTTGGTACCGAAGTTGAAAATCTGTCTTCACCAACTCTTTGAAAACGATAAACGAGTAGCGATACCTTTGCTGTAGTCGCTTTAAAGAAGCTTTCACAAAACTCCTATTCTACTGAACTCGTCCAATAGCGCAAAGGCTCATTTTCGCAGGAAACCTCTTACCAGGCAGCGGTTTTACCTTATATAAACAGGAAGCCCACAATTGGGAAGTAACATAAGTACCAACCACCGAGCGAGGAGTCTTATTCGGCATGAATAACGAGGACAGGCAAAACGGGCAGCGTATAAAAATCTATGTAGCCACCCGTACACGCGTTGCAGCCCCGCAATGCGATGCGATCAGTCTCTTGCAAGTCGGAACAGCGCAGGCACCGGAAAAGCTCCCGCACATGCTTCACGACGACAGCGGGGACTCGATCTCTTCGCTCAACGCCA
Source organism: Bifidobacterium polysaccharolyticum (assembly GCF_016101585.1). Classification (GTDB taxonomy): domain Bacteria; phylum Actinomycetota; class Actinomycetes; order Actinomycetales; family Bifidobacteriaceae; genus Bombiscardovia; species Bombiscardovia polysaccharolytica. The sequence goes on along the minus strand of NZ_JACFQG010000003.1, from coordinate 188,798 downwards.
TGTATTGCGAGCTCACTGCGCAATATTGGGCTTGGAAAAACGTCGATGCCGATTACTACGGATTCTGCCATTACCGTCGCTACTTCGATTTCAGCGGCGTACCCCACCAGGCCAACGACTACGGCGAAATCATGGACGACTTCATCGACGAGTCCGCTGCACGGCGGTACGGCCTGGATGATGAATCCATCAGGCGCCAGGTGATCGGCTGGGATGTCATTACCTCTCCCGTCAACAATGTTGAAGCCATGGGGGGGTATCATTCGCTGATCCAGCATTATGCAGGCAACGATCACCTGCGAGTCGGCGACCTCCGCCTCATGTATGAGATCCTTTGCAAGAATTACCCTGACTACAGGGAGGATGCAGACTCCGTATTGCACGGCGACAAGGGTTCTTTCTGCAACATGTTCATAATGAAGAAAGCAATCTTCCGCCAATATTGCCAGTGGCTGTTTCCGCTCCTGCAGAAGTTCACGGCCTTATGGGATGCATCTACGGCCGACATTGAACGCCTGAGAACGCCGGGACACCTGGCTGAAAGGCTGCTGAACATCTTCCTTTGCCATCATCAACGCACCAGCGGGAATTGGAAAATCAAGCAACTGGGATGCGTGCACTTCCGCTATCCCGATGCTCAGGAAACTGCTCAACCAGCAAACGCAACGGACAAGGCTGTACCCGTGGTGCTGGCGGCCGATAATGCCTATGTGCCCATGCTGGCCACGACATTGACGTCCATACTACGCAATTCATCAGCGACTCGTCGATACCGCATCACTGTCCTGGAGCAGGATATATCAAAGGAGAATAAAAAGATCCTTGCAGGGATATTCGCAAAATACCCCTGGTGTTCTTTGCATTTCCTTAATGTACGGCAGCGTATGGCCGGCAGAGCCCTGACAACCAATAACGGCTTTATCAGCAATGAAACCTATTACCGATTCCTGATCCAGGAGGTGCTGCCTCAATACGACAAGGTGGTGTATCTGGACTCCGACCTGGTTGTCAACCGAGACATAGCCGAGCTCTACGATACCGACGTCAGCCAGTACGCCGTGGCAGCAGTCAAAGATCTGGACTTTTTAGGCAACCTGGGGTATTCCGATGGCAAGCGTCTGCAATACGCCCGCAATGTGTTGCATCTGAAGCATCCGTATTCATACTTCCAGGCCGGGGTGCTGGTGATGAACCTGAAGGCTCTCCGAAGAATACACACCACCAACGAATGGATGCGGCTGGCAGCAAACCCTCACTATATATACAACGATCAAGACATACTCAACATGGAATGCCAGGGAAAGGTCAGGTTCCTTGACGGCCGGTGGAACGTCCTGCACGATTGCAACGACCGCGTCGAAACGGTCTTTCGGTATGCGCCTGCACAGGCATTCAAGGAATATGCGCAAGCCCGTGAGGAGCCCTATATTGTTCATTATGCCGGCTTCGACAAGCCCTGGCTGGATCCTTGGTGTGACCTATCCACCTGGTATTGGCTGTACGTCCGGCACTCCCCGCTTTTCCACCAGATACTGGCGATCATGACCAAGACCGGGTCTCTTTCAACCGGACATCATAAGCGTCTTATTACCGAAGACAGCCCTCTTAGGCAGTATGCCGACAAGATACTTCCGATTGGCTCCAAGAGGCGCTCCCGCGTCAAATCACTGCTGCGAGTCATACTGCATAAAGCGTAAGCAGCATTGGCAATTGACCGCTTCTACTCTCGATGCCACAAATCGCGGGTATAGACCTTGTCTGCCACATCGGTCAATTCCTCAGTCATCCGGTTGCACACAATCAGATCACATGAGGCCTTGAATTCATCAAGATCGTGCATCACCCTATGCCCGGCGAAACTATCCGCAGCCATGGGCTCGTAAATGATGAAATCCACACCCAGGCTATCCAGGTAATCCATGATGCCCTGGATGGAACTTGCACGAAAGTTATCCGAACCCTTCTTCATGACCAGCCGGTAGATTCCAGCCAGTTTGGGCTTGCGAGAGGCGATTTGCTCCGCTATGAACCGCTTGCGTGTATCGTTGGATACAACCACGGCTTTGATCAGGGTCTGCGGCACATCCTTGTAGTTGGCCAGCAACTGCTTGGAGTCCTTGGGCAGGCAATACCCGCCATATCCGAATGATGGGTTGTTGTAGTAATCACCTATCCGGGGATCCAAGCACACGCCCTTGATGATCTGCGCCGTGTCCAAGCCACGAACGTCGGCGTAGGTGTCCATTTCGTTGAAGTACGAAATCCTCAGCGCTAAATAGGTGTTTGAAAAGAGCTTGATGGCCTCCGCCTCAGTGGCACGGAGCAACAGGCAAGGAATTCCGTCATCCTCAGCGCCCTGCTGGAGCAGCTGAGCGAACTGCTCACCATAATGCCTCCAGTCCTGCATCTGGCCGGCAGGTATACCCACGACAATCCTCGATGGATGCAGGTTGTCGGCAAGCGCGTGGCCTTCGCGAAGAAACTCGGGCGAGAACACAATGCGCAATTGCGGATAACGCTTGCATACGGTCTCGGTATACCCTACCGGAACCGTCGATTTGATGACGATGCAGGCCTGGGTGTGCTGTTCAGCCAACCTCTGGAGCTCATGCTCGATTGAGGAGGTGTCAAAGTAATTGCGCTCCTCGTCATAATCGGTCGGAGTGGCAAGAACAATGTAATCCGGCTCCTCGTAAGCCCAGTCAGGATCCAGCGTAGCCCGCAGGTTGCATTTTCCGGAAGCGAGAAAAGCGCTGATCTCAGAATCCTTGATGGGCGATTGCCCTTGGTTGATGGCATCGACCTTGTCCTTCAGAACATCCAAGGCTCGCACCTCATTGTGCTGTGACAACAGACAGGCCAGGGACAGACCGACATAGCCAGTACCTACGATCGTTATTTTCATACCTAACAGTCTACAGTTCATTCCATACTGGAAGTGCCAGGGAACCAGTTGTGTAATCCAGCTGAATATTCAATGGTTTTGCTCCTGCCTATTGCGGCATCCAGGTAAGATACGTAAAGACTTCGTCGCCCTCGATTAGCTATACAAGGAGATGCCAGCTATATGCCAAAGATCTCAGTCGTAATTCCCGCCTACAACGTGGGCAGGTACCTTCCGGAATGCCTTGCCAGCATCAGCTCACAGGATTACAAGGACTTCGAAGCTCTGGTCATCAATGACGCAAGCACGGACAACACGGCGGCCGTTGCCGCGGAAGCAGCCGGCAAAGATGAGAGAATTCGATTGGTGGAGCACCCCAGCAATATGGGCACCCATTTGACAAGACGCACTGGCGTGCAGGAAGCCAAGGGTGAGTATACCTTCTTCCTGGATGGCGACGATGCTTTGGCGCCCTCCATGCTCAGCGAGCTGTCAGAGGCCATAGACCTTCACCCTGCCGACATCATGCATTTCGGCATCACTGTGACGGCAGCGAACGGCACCCTGGACAAAGAACGGCAAGATTTCGAGAGCTTTAATAACAAGCCCACCAAGCCGAGCCAGGGCCTCGATATCGTTCGCGACATTTTTGATGAAGACCGCGGACAACAGGTGGATTGGCGGTTCACCCAGCGGCTCTACAAAACAGCCCTGCTCAAAAAAGCCTTTGCCGCCATGACCGACAATCGCCTAGGCCGCTCCCAGGATGGGTACGAGTGCTTTGTCACCTCAGCGCTTGCGCAGTCTTATCAGCCGATCAAGGAATGCAGGGGATACCGCTATTACTATGGCCGTGGAATCAGCGGCACCGCACAGATCACCCCCAAGTTGTATGCACGATATTGCCGGGAATTCCAATCGAACTTCGCAGCTGCTTATGATTTCGCCAACAGCCAGCACTCGGCCATATTGCAGAAATGCGCCCTGGGCTTCGAGCATAAGGGCACGGAAATACTGGCCAATGACTGGCTGCTGCGCATCGATGATGGGCATAAGGCAGAGGCCGCCCATGGTATGAGCGACGTTTTCGGCCCCGCCATCACCGGCCGGGAGATCTATCGCTTTATTCGAGATAGAGCATATGACTTTCTCCATCAGCAATCCGCCATTGATGACACAGACCCTCTGTGGGGTTGGAAGGCTATAGCAGACAGGATATTTGTGAACTCTGCTCCCCCTCTGCAGCTTGACCGCTATCAAAGCATGCGCAGCAAGGCCAATGAACATCTGACCGATCTGAAGGCCCGACAGACGCTTGATGCCTATAACCGGCAGCGCATCAGGATTTTCGTAACAACGCACAAAAAGGTCGACATCCCCAAGTCCGAGATCCTGCAACCCGTACAGGTAGGACCTGGCCTTACAAAGGCAAGGATGAAGAATACCCTGCATGATGATGACGGCATCAACATCTCAGAGAAGAACCCCAGATACTGCGAACTCACCACGCAGTATTGGGCATGGAAAAACGTCGACGCTGACTATTACGGCTTCTGTCATTACCGGCGATACTTCGATTTCTCCAAGGACACCCACAGGGAGAACCCTTACGGGGAAATCATGGATGACTATATCGACGATGCCGCCATCAAGCGATATGGCCTGGACGACGCAACTATCTCCGCAACTGTCAAAGGCTATGACGTTATCACCACCGGCATCAAGGACCTTCGAACAACCATCGACAATTGGGGCAGCCCGCTGGCTCTGTACAGGGCCGCACCGGACCTGTACCTGAAGGATCTGCAAAAGGCATGCGCCATCGTCATGAAGTCGCACCCTGACTATAGCGACGACGTCAAGCAGTATCTGCACGGGCATTATTCCTGCTTCTGCAATATGTTTATTATGCGCAAGGACCTCTTCTTTGCCTACTGCCAGTGGCTGTTCCCAATACTTGACGAATTCGAGCAGAGCACCGACATGTCCGCATACAGCCAGGAGGGTCTGCGCACGCCAGGCCATCTGGCCGAGCGGCTTTTCAACATCTGGCTTATTCACCAGCGCCGGATCAAGCCCACATTGCGTACCAAAGAACTGCAATGCGTTCATTTTACCCACCCCGAACAACAGACGATCTGCAGGCCTCTTGAACTTGCCGACAATGCAAAAAAGATCATTCCGGTAGTCTTCGCGGCAAACGACGCCTATGTCCCTATGCTGACTACAGCCATATACTCGCTGCTGTCAAACGCATCAGACAAGTATCACTACGATATTGTCGTTCTGGAAAGGGACATCAGCAAGCAACATAAGGCGGTCATGAGGAAGTTCCTTGTGTCCTCCCCCAACATCACCTTGCGCTTCGTGAATGTGGAACGTGAAATTGCCGGCTGCCACCTGACAACCTCCAACCAACACATCAGCATCGAAACCTATTACCGATTTATCATCCAGAGGGTCCTACCTTTTTATGACAAGGTTTTATATCTGGATTCAGATCTGGTAGTGAACGACGATATTGCAGAACTCTACAATACAGATCTGGGTACTGATCTCTTAGCGGCTATCCACGATATCGATTACCTGGGCAACCTGAACAACAAGGATGGCAAGCGGCTGCGCTACAGCAGGCAGGTATTAGGCATGCGGGATCCTTATTCCTACTTCCAGGCAGGCGTACTGTTGCTGAACACTGCTGAGATGCGAAAGCTGCACTCCCTGCCGGAATGGCTAAGGCTGTCTTCAAATTCCAGCTTTATTTACAACGACCAGGATGTTCTCAACGCTCAATGCCAGGGCCGTGTGACTTACCTGGATTGGTCATGGAACGTGATACATGACTGCGACACCAGGTTGGAGCGTATATTCAGCCATGCACCAGCCAATGCCTACTACGACTATCTTCAGTCCCGTAACCGGCCAAGGATTATTCACTACGCTGGATTCATAAAACCTTGGAATGATGCCAGCTGTGACCTGGCTGACGTGTATTGGTCCTACGCCAGACAGACCCCCTTCTACGAGAGCCTGATACAACACCTGTCAGGATCCTCCCATAACCAGGTACAGGTGGTACAGCATGAACGCGTGATTGCTGAGGACAATGGACTCCGCAGATTGGTAGACCCTATCGCCCCAATCGGCAGCGCCCGTCGCGAGATTTTGAAAACGGTAGCTAGGGCAGTGGAAGGTCGGCACTAGCCTAATCTAGACGTTGCCAGCCTTCTGTGAGGAAGGCCGGCAACGTCTGATTTCTTCAGCAGCAGTGCGACGCCACTGTTCTTATCTATCCCAAGCCGTTAACCGACAACTACCTCTCAAGCCCTAAAGTATAAGACGCATAGATTGCTCATCTGCATGCGAATCGATATAGATTCCATTGACTCCCCGGCTCATTGGGAGAATCAAGGGCACTGATTTTTACCAGAGTTCCCCGTTGCTCATATTCATTGATCAAACGGTCATCATGGAAGGGGTAGTACTGCGCCTTGTAGGTGAACATACGCAGGCTCGGAGATTGCGGACCCATGGTCAAAAAGTACTTGTTGCTTATCTCTTCAGGTTCGCTCTTTGCCTTATAGCTGGTCACGACAGGGCACACTGTATGCAGCAAGCGTGCGGAATCACCTGAGGCGAATGCACGCTCCACCCTTCCGAACACCTGGCCATTTTTCGTATCCATGGGGTTGTATACCGGATACAACATATCCATTCCGTAGAGAGCCATTCCATACATGGAACCATTCAAGGGGTCGGACACCACTACAGCATTGTCTTCCACCAAGTCGTGTACCTTCTTCAAGGCGTAGTATTTATCATGGCTCAATTGCTCCCCTGGAGTTTGCGTCTCGATATCCGTGCTGCCAGCGACAATGACTGACAATCGTTTTTTTGCTGGTTCAAAACTCGAGCAGAACACCAAGACTACGACCAGAAGCAACACGGTGACCACACCGACAGGCGAGAGTTGAACCTGGGATGACACAGGTCGGAATAGAACATGGGTCTTCAGACTTATGCCAGGATGAGGCTCAAGAAGGCAACGCAGCCCAAAGGCAAGCAGAGGAACAACAGCCAAAGGAATCATGGTCAGCGGTCGGGTCTCGCCACGGTACCAGGCAGCAGTGATCACGTTGGCCACTGGCCCAGTGAGTGCAGAACTGGAAACAAAGATCAGGGCAGTAAGAAGAAATGCTCCGTTCACAGCTAGTGCATCACGAAAACGCTCTCCGCAAAGCAACAGGACTGCAATAAAACATATACAGACCAAAATTGCCATAAATAGGCCTGCAAAGCCAGAAATGGCGTCAGTTAACACAGTCTTTACTGCATTACCAAGACTTCTGGTAGGGCGAAATGTATGGAACCATGACCCAGGATGCAGGTAATCCTTGCCGTGATCACGGTGAGAGACATACGCAAAGAAAAGCCCCGCTGCGAGGAAAATGCATAGAAGGAAGCAGAGAATGTCTTTTTTGGACATTTTCACCAGTATAAAAGGACCTATGAAGACCAAATAGGTAAAAGCCACTCGAGGGTGAGCCAACAACATCAGCAAGCCGAGAACAATCGTCAGCAGAGACCAACGAAGTACGTGAGCAACTGTGCGTTTGCCCCGTATAGTGACTACGTCCATCAACCTAAGACTGGAATACATCAGCAAAGGCAGAATCGAGGTAGCAAGTCCATAAGCAATGAGCGGCCCGGCGTTCAGCATCCAGTAGGGCTGCGCCACCGATACCACGGATAGCACCGGAACTGCAATATTAAGGATGATCTGACATCTCTTTGATGCATCTGAATAGAAATAAGAGCACCACAGCAACATACCTATCGGGAAAAGAAGACCCGAGGTGACCAGCCATATCAAATTCAGTCCGGTAAATATATTGATCTGAATCCCCAACCGGCTCGATACACTAAGCAAGACATAGACTAAAACGTGAAACAGGGGTGGATAAAAACTATCATTAGGGTTTAGCTCCCATACAACTGACAAGCCGTTCTGCATAAGTTTACGAATGAAGTAGTAGTGTGAGGGCGCATCGATAGCCTGGATGGGCAGATTCCACATACTCCTATTGTTGGGAAACCAAATTACAACAATCAGAAAGGCAAGCAAAAGACCAAAACAAGTGGATGACAAGATACAAATTTGCATTGGCTGTTTACGAGGAGCAAATACCTCGGCCTTAACTTTTGCGTCTTTCCCCTTGACGTTTTTTCTGATACAGACATTTTTGATAATCAAATTGTTGCCTGATATGGGATGTTTACTACTCATCCATTCATTTTATTAGCTACATGTCCTGGAAAAGAAATGATTCGCCAGATTTGGGTTCGTTTTCCATACAAGTTGGCCTACAGTAAGGATTTTGTAAAATTTAGAGAACGCTTAACTTTCGCTCCATCGAGACTATCGAATCGTATGTATCAACACAGACAAGGATACTTACTAAGTCGTAGTTCTGAGTCCGAAATTATATCCTACGATAAGAGTAGTTTTCTGTTCTTAGCAAAATTGGTGACTCCTGACAACATCACATGTCAGGAGCCACCAATCTGAACTATTTTAGTGTCAAACTAATGATAATCTAAAGCAATCAGTCTTCATTCAACACTGAGGAAATGTCAGCTGAAACCGTCCCACTTACTGCATCAAGGCCACCAAGTACATAAGCGGTCTTGGTAAACGCGTTAGTGGAATTGATCCAGTTGAGTGCATCATGATTGACGGCAGTATCTGGGCTAACCAAGACAAGCGGTGCTTTCTTTACTCCAGCTAGTACACCACCGGCCAGTGCATCCGGGAAGTTTTCGCCAGTCGCAAATACTGGAGTCGTAGGTTTAAGAGCTTCCGAGTTGTCTCTGCTTGCAGCATACTTAGCAATCTCAAGTGAGGTCTGGTAACGCGTAGCACCGCCCAGACGAACAACATTAGATTCAGAAACTCCAGCACCCTTCAACTGAGCAATTACACTGTTAGGCACAGCAGCAGATCCTCCAGCAATTACAATCTTGGTGAATCCATACCCTTTAATGTCCTTAACGGTACTCGCATCAAGGCCAGTCTTGCCACTCAGGAATACAGGATATCCGTTCTTTTGTGCATAAGCAGAGATTGACAGTGCATCAGTGAAGTTCTCACCAGTAGCTATGATCGCAGTATCACCGTTCCAATTTGCGCCTACCTGCTTCTTTGCCTGTGCAAAGATCTCATTAGCTGTATCCCTACGGGTATCACCTGAGATACGAACGATCTTTGCTTCTCGAGCAACCCGCTTTTCAATTTGGTTTACAACACTATCAGAAACTGCAGACTCCCCACCAATAACTATAACCTTTTTCGGGTTCAAACGAGAAATCTGTCCATCAGCGCGAGCAGAAAGCCTATACGAGTTAGTCAAAATGACAGGAGCATTTGCTAAGCCAGAAAGACCTGATGATGCAAGCGCATCGGGGAAATTATCTCCAGAAGCTACAATCACCGTGCCGTCGTCAGATGCGTGCGGATAAGCTTCTTCGACAATCTCACCCATTGTGTCATATCGATCATTGCCAGACAGGCGCTGAATAACACTTCTGTTTTGCTGAACTTTACCACTGAAAGCATCTTCAGCACCAAGTTGCGTGCCATTCGCAGCAAATACAGCTGACTTGAAGTGATACCATACTGAATCATATTCGGCCGGCGCAGCCCAAGTGACTTTAGTGTCATCCGTATGGACACCCTCTGATGATGCGTCGTCAATATTCGCGTAGACGTTGCCGACCTTCACCCCATCAAGAACCCAATCAGCTTTTTTGTCGAATTCATGATCAGGCTTCACCGTAATCTTCTGCTCTTTAACAGACAACCCAGCTACCCCAGCATTGTTCAAAGACACGGTGCCAAGAAGCGGTGTTATGTCTTTAATGTTGTTTTCATCAAGATTGAGTTGTGTTAAAGCAGTCAGATTACCCAACGGAGTGACATCTGATATCTTGTTGTTCTTCAAGTTAAGCGATGTTAACTTCTCCAACCCACTAAGAGCAGAAAGATCGGTGAGTTTCTGATTCTGAAGAGACAGTGTGGTTAAGTTCTTGAACGAGCTAACAGCCGACAAACTATCAATGAATTGGTGTTGATTGCCGTCGACTTTCAGAGTCTTTAATTTATCTTTCTGTCCTAGCTGTGTGAGGCCATAAACGATTGGATTCCCTGAAAGGTCCAAGCTCTCCAACTGATCTAGCCCAGACAACTCATTCAAATCCCGAAGTCCATCATTCGTAAGAGAGAGAGACTTAGCGTTCTTGAAAGTACCCAAACCTGCTAATTCCAGATTCCGTACTCCATCAACTGTTACAGAGATGGGTTGTTCCTTTACAGTTTTAACTAATGTGTTATCTGCAACGCCTGGCACAAAGGTAGTCAAATTATCTTTAAGAGGATTACGAAGATTCTCATCTATCACACAATCTTTGAGTGTGTTGTCATCTCCGCACTTCGATTCCGTAGCAGCTCGTGCAGGCACAGTCAAAGCACCTACGCATGCAATCAGTGTTGCACCGCAGATTAGGCCGGCTCCCAGCTTCAACGGTAGGGATGTTTTAACTTTTGACAACTTACTCTCCTTCATCGTATAAGTTGTACTACATATCAGTTTCTATTATCGTGAAAGAACCCAACCGGCCCCTTCGTCAACAACACTATACTCCTACATGAGTAGTTGGCAATCTCGAGTGTCATAGAATCTGACTCATCATTGCTTTAATCAGAATCTATAGCTCTGTTGATTAACCGATTGGATTTTGTGGCCCCGCTCCTTCCTGAAACTATATTATATAGTATTACTGACTACTGCCATAAAGAACCGTATATTAAACTTCTGCGTCTAAAGTGAAGTGCACTGCTCTATTTGAACTATGTATTTGATAGACGTGCATACATTATCCAGTCGAAACCGAATTACAACAACTTATTTAATTCATCGTCTCGAACGGCATTGTCGAAATCCAGCTGGCATCCATGTGCGCTGAGATAGCCGAGTATTCGTTGGAAAACCTGATCGTTGCCTCCACTCTCGGTATTGACGTGGCAGAGTGCCTCTTCTTGAGTACCGGGCACATATTGCAGAAGTTGATCATCTGTGGAAGCCACTACAGGAATAGGTCGATGGGCCCTTACTTGCATAATTTTCAACCACACGTCATCGGTGGTGGGGCATAGAGACATGATCAAGTTCTTGTCAAAGGTAGAGTCAGGCATCAAATGTGGGGGGAAGAGTGTGCCGGCACCAGTAGTGGCAAAAAGTCGCATGGACGGGACACCCACCAATCGGGGATGATAATGCGGTGCCTCGTAAATCCAGTCCTCATATTTTTTACGACTGCCGTCGCTGTTAAAAGTGATGAGATGGGTGCGGGAAGCCACTATGGTGTGCGGATAGCGGCGGTGGGTCGCCAGAAGATCCCCAATCATGGTATTCCGGTAGATTAAATCATCATCAACTGTGACAACCAAATCGTTCGGAAATTCGCGCAGAGCCCAATAATATTTCTTGTGCGGCTTCAAATCATCATCGACCCAACGCACCTGGACATCCATCCAAAGCAGGTCTTTCAAGCTGGAAGGCAGGTCACGCTCTCCACCTGGAAAATCAGATCGGCAGAGCCAAAGAATGATCAAATCTGGCAGGGTCTTCTGGGCAAGCAGTGACTTTATGGCCAGGTGGACAGTCTCGATGCGGGCAGGGTATGAAGTCATAGAGGCAATGATTCGTGGACGGCCAGGCACCAGGGCCCGACCGCATCGGGTACCGAGACGCCTCAGCCTGTTGCGCTTCTCCCTCAAAGACAGGCCCGTAGACATAAACTCCACCTCACCTTCGGCAACCCTATAAAGATAAACACGTCTGGATCGCTAAGAACTTGGATTCCTTGCAGTCAGCATGCCATAAAGTCTAGTTGTACCAGGCTGGGCTCATATTCCTTACCGGTAGGCAACAACTCTCATCAGTTCTCCAACAGCTCGATAGCAGAGCCCTGGAGGAACGACCTGGAAATCGCACCGATTGTTTTTTATGCATAGCCTGATCATGACGGGAACAGGCAAACATCACCCAATGACCATGTGGGCCACAGTTTCAAGGGGAGTAAAGTCAGTACACAGGTTGAGGTGGTTGGTTGTGGCTTCTGCTGACATTCCAGAATCGAGTATGGAATAGATATCAGAGCCAGTTCTCGTCGGCGATTGCGCATGATTACACGCGTGATTAGCTCTGGGGTTTTCACACGAAAGAGGCTGCAGATGAACGACCTGCGAAGAGCTGCTCCTCCTGAACATGCAGCGAGACACAGAGTCCATAAGGATCGGATAGCTGGCCTTGATCTGGCAAAATCACTGGCGATATTTCTTGTTATTTTTGTACATTACATTTTTTACACCGGTTTTGTCAGCGATACCGTACTGAACAACCTCGCGTCAACTTTCTCAGTCGTCGGAGTGCCCTTGTTCTTTGCTGTCAATGGGTATCTTCTGATGAACTCGCGATTTTCGGCGAACAAGCATCTTCATAAAATCCTTAGGATGGTATTCATCCTGCTGGCATGGAAGATCATCAGCTTGCCGATACTCAGTGCCCTGATGCGCAAACGCATAGATTGGAAATTGGTTCCCCAGTATCTTCTGGGCGGCTCTTACGACGTGGTTCCTCTGGGATACTTCTGGTTCATCAATGCGCTTCTGGCCATTTACATTGTTTTCCCCATACTGAAGACTGTCTACGACGACCCGCACGGGAAACGATACCTGGCCTATGTCACGATTGTGCTTGGTGCTCTGATATTCGTTGTAACGCTAGGAGACAATGCCAAAGACATACTGTCGAGCTACAGCGGGCATCAGGTTCCGCAAGTGCTCGCTTCGATCAGCCAATACAACATGCTGGGAGACTATGGTTACGCCCTGGTCTATTTCGTTGCCGGAGGTTACGGGCACGATATAGCAGCCTGGCTGTCTCGTCACTTCGCAAGCGCGAGGGCGAAAAACATCTGCCTTGCTCTCGTGGCCCTATTGGCCTGGGGCTTGCTTTTCACCCTGCAACGGTTCCAAGCCCGAACAAAGGGTATATCTTTCGATATAGAGTCTGGTTACCAGAACGTTGTAACCTTGATCTTGGCCATCGCTCTATTCCAGTTATTCATACAGGTCAGGAAAGTCCCGTCCGGCCTGAGTGCAATCGTCACGGCTATCGGCTCCAATACGCTTGGCATCTATTATTTGCATCTGATGCTGATATTGGTGGTTCGTGATCTGGTCCTGCATTTCCATTTATTCTATAAGGCGCCCATGCTCATCAATCTTGTGCTGGTGGCCGCTATTGTTTTGATTGCCGCCTTTATAAGCTGGGTCGGCGGCAAAACCCCCTTCTTCAGACATCTTTTCATTGGCTGAATACAGAGCCCCCAGGGCCAGGGGAGCCATCAGCACTGCATGAAACACATACCTTGTGGGATCCATCCGTCCCGGGACGGAAAACGATATGGGGTATGCGAACAGGCTCAGCACTGAAACGAAATAGGGCGCCAGCCGCATGGCCAATACCATCAAGCGCTCCCTACCACGCCTTCTCCAAGCGGCATATAGAATGAAGAAGGGTACGATCGATGACCAGACAGCCACATAGAAGCAGACATTCAGCACCGGTATGGTTGTCAGCGTCTGGTATGTTTCATCGGCCAGCCGTTGACGCCCATTGGGGTGCGGATCCTTTTGCAGCCGCCCATATGTATCAGGATTCGTCATGGTCCACGTGTACACGCGCATCACCATGGGATCTTGCCTATACGGGGGTTTCTGGGCCTTGGTGGATTGCGGGCCGACAAAACTCGTCCAGCCGCCCTCTAAACAGAAGAAGCCATTCAAATACGACAAGGGATGGTGAAGTCCTAAGTTCACCCACAAACGCGCGAAACCGGGCAGGGACCCTTGAGGACCGTTCGCCCCATAACCGGTGACCGGATCAGATATATAAGGTATGTACTTTGCAGCCATTCCCTCCCAGCCAAAAGGCATCATCTCATCCACTGCTTTTTTCTGGGAATCAGCGATTGCTGTTGGATGATCATGAGCCGTCCTGGACAGCACCTGTACAGGCATGACAATTGCTGCTACCTTCTCCCCCGGCACCACATGCAGCGCAGGAAAAAGACAGGCAGGTATAAGCATGTTGACAACCAGCCATATCGATGCCGTCAGGCAAGCGGCCAGAACCTTCATTTTCCTTCGGAAATGGCCGAGGACCAGCAGGAGCAGGCTCACCACAATAATGTAAAGGCCCATCTTCTTCGTCAGCGAGCTTAGGAGGGTCAGAACAATAAAAGCGCTGAGAAAACGGGGGTTCTTCAAGGGTTCCAGCCGGCCCTCGACCAGCTTTACAAACAGGATGGCCCAGGGCAGGAAAAACAAGGCATGAGTCGTATCCTTGCAAATCATCATGGCCATCATGGGAACCAGAGGGAAAAGGCAGAAAAAGGCCGTGCAAATCGCAATGATTCTTTTCCCCATCGCCCTTGTGGACATATAGGCCAGCAGCCAGGCGATGCAGAGCGCAAAAAAGATGAACTGAATTATGACATACAAGGAAAAGCCGAAATTCGGACTGCCCGTCAGGAACCGGCCAAGGTCGGAAAACCAACCGTAAAGAAAAGTATCAAAAAAGGGATGGCGGTCAGATATGACGCCTGGGGCCTGGCTGAAAGCCGCAATCCCGTAGTATTGGGCCAGTTGATCACCAGTGTCCCAAAAAAGCGAACCCGGGTATAGAAGTATCAGGTACGGAAGCCAGCAGATGAGAATCCGTATGCCATCGCAGAGCACGCCTTTGGGCGATTCAATATGATTGAAATACAGCCGTCGTATCAGGCTGTTTTTTTGCTTTCCGGCTCGGTCATCCGAAAAAGAGCCGATCCTATCGGGAAAGCAGAATCGGTACATCGTAGCGAACAAGACCCAGAAGAGCATTCCATAGAGCACGATATTCAGATACAGATGCGCCTGACCCCATTGAATGGCACCATAGGTTCCTGCATCTGAGGACAGAGAGAAAAGCACTCCCAGCAGCAAAGGAAAAACGCACCCTTCCATTGCTCTGCCTTGCAGCAACACGTCACGGTTCTTGCCATGTGCGATCGGCCCGATTCGATTCGAACCAGTCCTGCGAAGTCCGACCATGATTCCCTTTGCATACTGATGGATACGTCAATAATGCCAGCTTAACCTCCCGCCTACCTTGCAACACCACCAGGAAGCCGCAGAATACGACCCTGATTCATTGTTGCGCTGATTGGTAAGCTTGTGCCTTGTGGAAGAGATAAGGAAGAACAAGGAAGCACGTGTGGCCGTACTTATTCCCTGTTACAACGAGGAGATGACTATAGGCAAGGTGATCGACGATTTCCGTCGGGCTTTGCCAACGGCCGACCTGTATGTCTTCGACAATAATTCCACTGATGCAACGGCTTCCATAGCAAGGCAACGAAACGCCATCGTCTGCCAGGAACCTCGGCAGGGCAAGGGCAATGTCATCAGAGCCATGTTCGAGGAGGTTGATGCGGATGTCTATGTGCTGGTTGACGGGGACGACACCTACCCGGCCGAAGCGGCGCCGGAGCTTGTCTCCAAAATCCTCCAAGGATATGACATGGCCTCCGGTGATCGTCTCAGCTCCACCTATTTCCAAGAGAACAAACGGCCCTTGCATGGTCTTGGCAACCGACTGGTCAGGTCTTCGATCAACTTGCTCTTCGGAGCCCATCTGACGGATGTCATGACCGGTTTCAGAGCCGTATCCTTCGCCTTTGCCAAAACCTGCCCCGTAACCTCCTCGGGCTTCGAGGTAGAAACCGAAATGACCATTCATAGCCTGGACAACAACCTGCGCATCTGCGAAATCCCCATCCAGTACCGCGACCGTCCGAATGGATCGGTGAGTAAACTGGATACCTTCGGTGACGGGATTAAAGTCATGTCAACCATCTTCCGCATGATACGCGAGTACAGACCTTTGCCATTCTTTGGCATTTCCGGACTGTTGATATCCATGGTCGGGCTGCTGTTGACTCTGAGCGTCATGATTGACTATTGGAAAACCGGCGTGGTTCTACGCTTCCCCACGCTTATCGGATCCGTGATGCTCGTCATCGCGGGCCTGCTGCTCATCGTGGCCGGAATCATCCTGGACATCATGGCAGCCGAGGAGCGCAAACGCATCATTCTGGCTCGAAACCAATTCGCGTATCTGAGCAGACAGCAAGCCGCTAGTACAAGGCCAGATAGGCCTTGTCGCCAGAGAATACCAGCTGCTGATCCAAATCGAGCTGGTTCCAGTCCCGACCGGCAAAGTAGCGGCGATAGTCCGACCGAGGCATCTCAATTTTGCTGAGGTTCGAATGACTCAGATAATTGATCATCTGATAATTTGAATAAGGGGTATTCATGATGCGCCGGTTCAGTTCGTACCTCTGATAACGCACACTGTCGTATTTGACATGCACCCTGGCATCGGGAACTATGGCGATAGCTGTTACATGTTGGCCGGTGGAAGCTTCATACTCTTTGATCTTCTGGGCGACGCTCAGGGCATAGGCCTGATCATGGGTATTACTGACATAGGCATCATAAGCTATGTCCGCCATGCATAGGCTTGAAAAGAGGAGAAAGACGCCAGAGACGGCGATAAGCCTTGCAGCATGCTGAGCACCGTTGCCAGAGCCCGGGAAGGCCTCGGTCCCCTCAATTGTGCCTTCGGCCTTTCGCTCTGGTTCCGGCATGGGCTCGATCGAGGTCCTGACCGTGAGCGGCTGATGCCGGGATACGAGCAGGGAAACCGCAAAAACCGTGGCCATTGACGCAATCCAAGCCCAAAAAGCCATATTGCTGCGCGGGGTCAAGAGGATATTCTTCTCGATATAGTGAGGAGCAAAGACTGCCATATAGGTGACCAGGGCGGCGCAAGCCAATTGCCCATAGGGCAGATTGTGCCTGGTACGGAAGGACAGCACCAGCAGAGCAATCAGAAAGAGCAGTATCAGGGTAACGCTGAATTTGGGCATGAGTCCATCGGCATTATTGAGCAGAGGCAGCTGGTATTTCAATACCTGTTTGACGTTGGAGACAATAGTCGGCAAAGAAAGCCCGGCTCCACGGCCAGGATCGGCTATGTACTGAATATGTATCAAATACCTTACGCAGATGACATTGAAAACAGAGCCGAAGGCAGCCATGCCCAGCACCTTGGCCCATCGAAGCATCACCCGTGTAAAAGGCTCATGCCCTTCCCGTAAAGAAGTCAGGCAGCCGCCCAGCAAGGCGAGCGCTAAAAACACGCCTACCAAGCTTTGGTAGCACCCCAGGGCAATCAAAAGACAAATCAACGATACAGCCGACAGCCAAACATTCCGTCTGCCAAGGATGAGGCTAACAGCCAAGCTGACGAATATGGAACCGACGGCTGCAGACACAGCGCTTTCAGGGAACAAGAGGAATTCAAGTACGAATACGTTGATCCATACCACCGACAAGGTCAGACACAGACAGCACTGCCCAGCAAAGGATGAGATTCCGCCCAGCCTGGCAAAAGAGGCCGTGAGAATAATCAAAGAGATGGAGAATCCGACAATGCAGATTGCCATGAACAGTCGCTGCCGCAAAACCAGGTTCAGACCGAGGCTGTCCGCCACCAGCGTCAAACGCCACCATGTGTATCGGCCATTCTGCAAATACCAAAGAGCGTTCTGGTCGTCAATCAGATGATAGGAATCCACCGAGTAATGTCGACGGGCAATCAGGGGAGCAAAGGCAACGGCGTTAAGGATGAAAGCCAATAGAGCAATGCCAGCGTGACGCTTCAGCGATTCGATAGGCATCAGTGCATGCCGAGAGAGGACAAATTTCACGTTCAATACCTCTTTTGAATTATCTTGTCGAGACTTTCCCGGTCGAAATGCGGTTTGACGTACATATCAGATGCGTTCTTCGACGATATAGCGGGGTCGATGCTTCACTTCCAAATAGATTCGGCCAACATACTCGCCCACCACTCCAATGCCTGACAGAATCAGCCCTCCAAGGATCCAGATCGAACACATCACAGACCCCCAGCCGGCCACTGTACGACCAGAGAAGAAGGAGACCAGCACATAAACAAGGATCACTATGCCCACCGCAACCGAAATGAGACCGATGCCGGTGATGGCTCTGAGCGGGGTGATTGAAAAAGACGTAATGCCTTCCACTGCGAATGACATCATCTTTTTCAAAGGATACTTGGACTCGCCTGCTGCTCTTGAGCCGCGCTTGTAGTACACCTTGCTATGGGGGAAACCGAGAGAAGGAACGATGCCTCGCAAAAACAAATTGACTTCAGTGTAGTGTGAAAGAGCCTCCAAGGCCGTACGGCTCATAAGCCGGTAATCAGCATGGTTCGGTATTGTGTCAGTTCCCAGCCATGACATCATCCTATAAAACAGATCCGCTGTCGAGCGCTTGAAAACAGTGTCGGTATCCCTGTTGTCCCTGACACCGTAGACGATGTCGTTTCCTTTGGCATATTCCTTCACCATTGCATCAATGGCATCGGGATCATCCTGCAAATCCGCATCCATTGAAATGGCCGCGTCGCATCCACGACTCAGAGCCTCCATAAGCCCTGCATACAGGGCGTTCTGGTGTCCCCTATTATGAGAAAACTTAAGGCCATGCACCCTCGTAGGGTACTGGGAATGACTCGACTCGATAATTGACCATGTGGAATCGTGAGAGCCATCATCCACAAGAAGAATGTAGCTGTTCTCCGTAATGAACCCGCGCTTTTCCAAGTCTGAGAGCTTGGTATCGAGCACGGGCAAAGTTATGGGCAGAACATCCTGCTCGTTGTAGCAAGGAATCACCAAGGCGAGTTGCGGAGCGCCCCTACCGTTACCCTGGTCATCGGCATTCCCGCCGTGGCCGGAGGCAGATTCATCTGCCTCGCTTTCAGGCAGATCCGATTTCAATTGCCCAGCAGTGTTCATGGTTTCTAACTTTAAACCCATGCTCAACCAAGTTTGCAGGATACCAGCGAAGGCTTGCTAGAAAGACAAACTATCAATCAATTGAGCACCGCCCCAGTCGTCTCATCGAAGTGGCGCATGGAGCCTTCGACTCGCTGCCAGCCCTTGAGCATCCACCCCATAACCGGATCGTAATATACCCACTTGCCGCCGTTGGATGCCAAGTGCTTCCATCCATAAGTGGTGGCACCGCTCCAATCGTTGAAGTAGTACCAATTTTCATTGATATAGGCCTCTCCATGGAGCATCTGGCCATTGGACGGATCGTAGTAGACCCACTTGCCGCCGTTGGACGACACATGCTTCCACCCCTTAGCCATAGCGCCGGTAACGGGGTCGAAGAAATACCATTTGCCGGCCTTGCTACTTTCGCCCTTGACCATTTTTCCATCGGCGGCGTATCTTACATATTTTCCGCCGTTTGAAGTGAGGTAGAGATCCCGGCTTCTGACCATATTGCCGTCATAGGCAAAGTAATACCAAGCCCCATCAATGAGCCTTTCGCCATGGGCCATTCCCAAGGTTCGGGGATCGTAATACACCCTTCGCCCATCAGGCAGCGTCTTCCAGCCCTTGGCCAGCTGACCGTCGTCACCTGCCCAGTACCAGAGTCCGGCAGAAGAATCATATATTTCCTTGGAACGGGCTTTCTCTCCGTTCTCATACCAGTACTTTCCACCATCAGCGCTCACCAACTGACCTGATGCTGAAGAGTTGCCGTTGCCGCTTCCATTAACGCTGACCAGCTTGAATCTTTGATTCTCGCCTTGATTAGCCGCCCATAATTCCAGCCTGGATCCCGGGGCGCCATTCGAGGCGGTGATGTCCCAAACCTTGTTCCGGCTTCCGGCATACACAGAAGCGATGTAGTACGAACCATCGATGCACCTATACAGGGTCCACTGCTGGTTGCGACCGCCATTTGCCGAAAACTGAATCAATGGTGTCCCGTTATCAGCCGAAGGTCCTGATGCATCCACCACTTTGCTGTAGCCAGTCGCAATGGTGTAATTACCGCCACCGGCCGGCTTGATATAGAACTGCTGGTTGTCCTGCCCGTTGTAGGGCCAGATATCCAGAGGCACACCATTGTCAGGACTGGCTCCTGTTACGTCGACATAACGATTGTCGAAAAGACTGGCGATATAGTAACGCCCTTCAGGAACGTCCGTGACTTTGGCTGCAAATGAATTGGGGTCGGTTCCATTGAAATCAGGCTGACTGCGTATGTTGCTGAAGGCGTTCAAATCCACGTGTCCGTTGATGCCGCTGACTGAACCGCTGCTACTGTATTGCCAACCCTTATCAGCGCTTCTGAAATGAAAACCAGTACGCGGACCATAGCTGGCCACCCAATGCGTCTTGGAATGGATGTTGTCAGAATTCAAGGCGGAATAAAGATAGTTGGTGTATGAGTACAAGGACAGCCTGTTGTAACCGGCAGATGACAGCTTGCCCCACCAGGTATTGACTATTTGATCATAGGTTCCAGGATCGGTGGGATGACTGTGACCTGCCCAGGTCCAATTTTCCAAGTCATAATGAACGGGGTAGCTGAGATCATAAGGGCTGACACCGGCCTGCCTCAACAGGTTGACCGCATTGTCGCCCTCAGCGGCGGCCGTATTGGCGTCATAGGCATACGAGTAGATATAGACGCCGAAAGGTATTCCCAAACGCTTGCATTCACTGATGTTTCTCTTGGCCTGTTTATCCAGGCCGTTGCCCCAACCGTAGCCTAGGCGGATGATGGCGCCGTCGACTCCGGAGTTCTTTACAGCCTCCCAATTTATAGTGTTCTGCCACACAGAAACATCGATGACCCCCTTGGCCTGGTCCGCGAAGAGAGTCCCATCAGCCTCAAAAAATGCCTGTGAACCTTGATAAGAGCCCCAGTGAGCACCGTATTCATTATTCTGCAACGAAGCAAAGGATGTACGCGACCGGACGGAGGAATCAGCTGTTGCCGGTCTCGCCTCTTCACCCTGATTGTTCTTGGTCTGTTGATCGGAATCCGTCTTGGAATCTTTTATGGCTTTTCTGACTTTATCCACATGAACAGGGATGAATGATTCCCCATTGGT
The DNA here is from genome assembly GCF_016101585.1 of Bifidobacterium polysaccharolyticum. Taxonomy (GTDB): domain Bacteria; phylum Actinomycetota; class Actinomycetes; order Actinomycetales; family Bifidobacteriaceae; genus Bombiscardovia; species Bombiscardovia polysaccharolytica. The sequence goes on along the minus strand of NZ_JACFQG010000003.1, from coordinate 167,735 downwards.
CTTAGCCAAAGGATCTGCCTGATGGGTTGATGTTCCGACGATTTTCGGGTCGGTGACTTTCTTGCCTGAGTCCAATTGCTTAAGCTGCTGGTCTGGTGTCAAAACCAGATCATTCGCAACTACGGTCGAGTCCTTAGGAATGGCGTTGCTGATTTTCTCTGGCAGTGGTTGATTGGGGTTGTCCGGCATAGACGCGCTCTGCGACTGGTCCTGATCGCCTATTGTCGAGGGGTTTGCGTGCCCTTCCTCCGCCACCTGTTCCTGCGTTGCTGACTGTGGATTCCATTCAGCAGCCGTGGATCCAGGGGCACTGGGCTGAAATCCCATAGGACCGGCCATGGCAGCAGTGGCAGCAATAACCAGAATATTTTTAATCACAGACCAAAGCACTGTTACGGCTCCCCTTCAATCGTCATGCAACAATGAACCCACCAACCACACTGGTACCAGCTTAGGAGGTAAAGCCGAGTTCGTCCAATGATCGCAGAATTGGTTTCGAAACATACCAGATACCAGACTTTCCAGTGTCACTAAAAGCTCCAAGGCCTGCCGAGCGGACACCTCAGCCTAAGAAAAGGCGTATGTATTGGTCCGGAACCTTGCTTGAAGACGATAAGCGAGACGTCCATTCATTTGCTGCCAGACAGAGTCTGGACGTTTTGGGGAATTTAGCTGGATCTTCCCGCAGATGCAGGGGATACCATGACTCCCAACAGAAAAACATTGCATGGTGAAATAATCCATGAACTCATAGCCGGAGATGATGGACGTGTTCCCTGATGGACAGCACAACCATCGTTGCTGCCGTGACATCTGCAGTATATAAAAATCTATTGAATTACTACCTGGATTCTTGAAGCCTGTGCATCATCCAATTCCACAGGCTCAGCAATCCCCTTCGATTCGTTCTCATCCCTATTGGGACTACTTTGCCCGGCCGATATCTTCTGAACGCGGATTTGCGCCCTCTCTGATGCGTCCCCATGCGAAACTAATTTCAGCAAGGTCCCTGGGCGCACCCTGTGCCTGCTCAAATACCTGAGCAATGCTGGATCCTGATCGCTCACTCGCCATACGCGTACGGTTTGCCCATCTTCCACCTGAGACAAAGGCTTCGTCAGAGGGACAACGGGCATGCTGCCGGATTCAGTCGGTATGGCATCCCCATGCGGATCCTGGGTTGGATGGCCCAGATAGCGATCAATCCTGTCAACCAACTTTTCAGAGACGGCATGCTCAAGGGCATCAGCCTCCTCATGCACTTCATCCCAGCTATAGCCCAGAACTTCCACCAGAAACGTCTCCAGAAGGCGGTGGCGACGGACCATGGTAACGGCCGAACGCCTACCTGCCGAAGTGAGACCAACCCGTCCATAAGGCTTATGTTCCACCAAGCCGGCATTGACCATACGCGAGAGCGCGCCCGAAATGGTCGATTGCTTCATGCCGGTCCGTTCAGCGATATCCGTCGGGTGGACTGGGCCATCGTCCCACTCCTCCAGATCCCAAATGACTTTGAGGTAGTCCTGGACATTGGTGGAAAGCTGAATGACGTCCATGTGCACAGTCTATAGCACAATTCCTCAGCCCCTTCCCCGATTTTTTCAGTCAAACATCAGCAGAATCCGGCATGTAGGCAATGTCACAGACATGTCATTGTCAAGGTCTCGCAATTTTCATGTGGCACCATTAGACTTCGAAGGGTCGAAGTTTTTCCAGACCTTTGAGCAACCAGAATCAAGGAAGGTGTCATGCCGAACAGTCAGACCAGACCCTCCTCAGGGTCCGCCAGTCCAGCCGGATCCGAAGTCGGGACTCCGCCGTCCAGTCGGCAGCGCCAATCCCATCCCATCATCGAGACCGCCAATGGGCGATCCCTGGAGGAGATCAACGCCACAGTCTCCGTGCCCAACTCGACATCCTCCTTCTGGAAGAACCTGGCTGCCTTCTCAGGCCCAGGCGCCCTGGTTGCAGTCGGTTACATGGATCCTGGCAACTGGATCACCTCCATCGGCGGCGGCGCCCAGTACGGGTATCTGCTCATGAGCGTCATCCTCATCTCCAGCCTGATCGCCATGATGCTGCAGTACATGTCTGCCAAGCTGGGGATCGTGACTGGTCTGGACCTGGCACAGGCCACACGCCAGCACACCAGCCGCCGGCTCAGCTTCGTCCTCTGGATCTGCACGGAGCTGGCCGTGATGGCCACTGACATCGCCGAAGTGATCGGCGGGGCCATTGCCCTGAAGCTGCTCTTCGGCATTCCGCTGGTCCTGGGCGTGACGCTGACCGTCCTGGATGTGCTCATCCTCCTGTTGTTGACCAAGATCGGTTTCCGCCGCATCGAGGCCATCGTGGCCACCCTGATCCTGGTCATCATGGCCGTCTTTCTATACGAGGTCTGCCTGGCCAGGCCAGACATGCCTGCGGTCTTCCGCGGCTTCATCCCCGACAAGGCCATTCTGGGCAATGGCCAGCTGACCATGGCTCTGGGCATTGTGGGCGCCACGGTCATGCCCCACAACCTCTACCTGCACTCATCCATCGTTCAGACCCGCGACTTCGATCGAAGCGACGACCGTCAGGTTGCCAACGCTGTTCGCTTCGCCACCTGGGATTCCAACATCCAACTGTCTGCCGCCTTCGTGGTCAACTGCCTGCTGCTGGTGCTGGGGGCGGCCATGTTCTTCGGACACGGCGAAGGGCTGGACACCTTCACCGCCCTCTACAACGCCCTTGGCGACAAGGCCATCGCCGGGCCGGTCGCCTCCGGACTGCTCTCCACCCTCTTCGCCGTGGCCCTGCTGGCCTCAGGTCAGAACTCGACCATCACCGGCACCCTGACCGGGCAGATCGTCATGGAGGGCTTCATCCGCATGAGGATCCCTCTCTGGTTGCGCAGGCTGGTCACCCGTGTGATCTCCATCATCCCCGTGCTGATCTGCACCATCGCCTTCGGAGGCAAGGAGTCTGCCCTGGATAGCCTGCTGGTCTACTCCCAGGTCTTCCTATGCGTGGCCCTGCCCATATCCATGATCCCTCTGGTCTGGTTCACCTCCTCGAAGAAGATCATGGGCAAATACGCCAACCCCCGATGGATGGCCTTCCTGGCCTGGATTGTCGTGGCTGTCCTGACCGGGCTCAACCTCCAGCTGGTCATCCAGGATGTGGGCGAACTGATGCAGATGCTCTGAGCGCCAGTGCTCTGATGAGAGCCGCCGCCATTTGCCGAATGAATGAGGCAATGTCGGCGGCTTTCTTATGGTTCTGTCTGAGATGCCATAAACGCCTCGCTTGATTAGTGAGATATCTGACTCTCGCTCAGCGCGCATATCCACCAACTCCATTGCCTGTCAGATACTGTGGAGGATAGCAGGATTTTATCAAGGGTCTTGCTATAAGCGACCGGACGGCCGGCCAGAAGCAGGGTCACAGACCTGGCCCGCATGGGACCGTCGACCGCAAATATCAAAGATGTCAGAGGAATCGAGCAAATATGAACGACAAACTTACTACCAACGAAGGGCAGCCCTGGGCAGACAACAACCATAGCCAGACGGCGGGCACCCGCGGACCCATCCTCATGCAGGACTACCAGCTCCTCGAAAAGCTGGCCCACTTCAACCGCGAGCGCATCCCGGAGCGCGTAGTCCACGCCAAGGGGGCCGGGGCCAAGGGAACCTTCACCTTGACCAAAGACATGAGCGCCTACACCAAGGCCGACGTATTCAACGGAGCCGGCAAGACCACGCCCATCCTGCTGCGCTTCTCCCAGGTGGCCGGTGAATCAGGCTATCCCGACACCCTGCGTGACGTGCGCGGCTTCGCCCTGCGCTTCTACACGCAGGAGGGCAACTACGACGTGGTGGGCAACAACACCCCTGTATTCTTCGTCAACGACCCCCTGAAGTTCCCCGACTTCATCCACTCGCAGAAGCGCGATCCGGCCACGCATCTGCGCAGCCAGGAGATGCAGTGGGACTTCTGGTCCCACTCCCCCGAGTCGGTTCACCAGGTGACTTATCTGATGGGCGACAGGGGCAACCCGGCCAGCTACCGGAACATGAACGGCTACGGAAGCCACACCTTCAAGTGGGTCAATGCCAAGGGCGAGCAGTTCTGGGTCAAGTATCACTTCCTGAGCGAGCAGGGCGTGAAGAACATGACCGATGAGACCGCCGCCAAGGTTGCCTCCGAGGACACGGACTTCCTCCTGCACGATCTTTACGATGCCATCGACCGGGGCGACTACCCCAAGTGGAAGGTCTGCGTGCAGATCCTGCCCTACCAGGAGGGCCTGGACTACAAGGACGATATCTTCGACGTGACCAAGGTGGTCTCCAAGAAGGACTATCCGCGCATCGAGATAGGCGAGTTCGTGCTGGATACCAACCCGACCAACTACTTTGATGACGTGGAGGAGGCGGCCTTCTCCCCCGCCAACTTCGTCCCCGGCATCGAGCCCTCGCCCGACAAGCTGCTGCAGGGCCGCCTGTTCGGGTACAAGGACGCCGAGCGTTACCGTCTGGGTGCCAACTACGAACAGCTGCCCATCAACCGCCCGGTCAACGAGGTCCACAACTACGAGCGCGATGGGTTCATGTCCCAAGGTCAGGATGGATCAGTCAACTACGAGCCCAACAGCAAGGGTGGCCCCGTGGAAGACAACGATGCCCGCATGCATGGCGATGCCGTCCAAGGGCAAACCGAGTACTCCCGTCCCTATGACAAGGACTACTATTCCGCAGCCGGCCGTCTCTACAGGCTGATGAGCCCGGAAGAGAAGGACCGTCTGATCCAGACCATCAAGAACAATCTGGGATCCGTTGATGACCAGGAGATCCAGGTTCTCGAGACCAGGCAGTTCTATCAGGCCGACCCGGATTACGGCCAGCGCGTGGCCGAGGCCCTTGGCCTTTCCATGGATCAGATCAAGTAACACAGAAAACAGAAACAGGGCGAGGATTGTCGGCGACACGTCTGGACTGGCCTGCAATCCTTGCCCTGTGTTACTATTTTCTAGTTGCCTTGATCAGGGTCACGTAGGCTACGGCCCCGTTCACTGCAGCTTTGGAGGATTCGCCTAGTGGTCTATGGCGCACGCTTGGAAAGCGTGTTGGGTTCACGCCCTCACGAGTTCGAATCTCGTATCCTCCGCCAGCCAGGGTTTTGGACCATCGTTCAAGGCCCTTTTTTCATGCCATTATTGCCGGTATTTCGCCGTTTTCCAGCTGTTCTCCTCGTTTTTCGACTATCCTTTTAGTTCCGTTTGGGACCGTTGAACATGCTAAGTTAGGTGGTGAGTTAGGTGGCGCAATTCCCAGAGGCTCAAACTCACCACCTAATTGCCATGCAAGATGTGTCAGGCGAGGGTGTTCGGAAGGCGGCGATCCATGGCGAAGAGGGCGAGGCGCAGAAGGTTCGGTTCCATGCCGTTAAAGACTGATGCTAGGTCCGGTCGTAAGTACATCGAAGCCCGCTACCAACCACCTGTCAGCGCCTACTCGCGTTGGCCGGGACTCCCCAAGCGGATAACGAGACGTTTCCCCGTAGGTTTCGAGACCGAGGCGGAGCGGTGGCTCAACGAGGCCGAGACCGCCATACGCATGGGCACCTGGGAGCCGCCACAAATCGAGGAGGACTCACGCAAAGCCGGAGCCGTCACCTTCGCCCAATACTCGGCCGCATACCTCCAAAAGCATCGCAAGGCGAACGGAGAGCCCATAGCGCCAACCACCCGGCAGAAGTACGAGCAGTACCTCAGGGACGACCTGCTACCCATCCTGGGGGACATGTCCATGGCTGCGATACGCCCGAAAGACATCCAGCGTTGGGCCGATTCCATGAAGGTCGGCAAGGCCGGAGAGGGTGCCAGTATCAAGCGACATGTGTGGGAGCTGCTCAGCGCCATCTTCAAAGAGGCCTGCTCCAAACCCCTGGATGAGGAGGGCACCACCCTGCTCAGGAACAACCCTGTGCTGTTAAGGGTGGATAAGCCCAACTCGAACCGGGCCTACGGGGACGTGTCCATGGAGGAACTGAACGCCTTGGTCGAGGCCATGCCCGGACGCTTCTCCCTGGTTCTCTACCTAGTCGGAGTGCTCAGCCTCAGGCCAGGGGAGGCATACGCTCTGCAGCGCAAGGACATCGAACTGGTCGAGGATGGCTCAGGCGGGGTGGTGCACATCACCAAGAGCGCCAAGGGCATCATGAAGGACGGACACAAAGTCATGGAGGTGAGCAGCACCAAGACCAAGGGCAGCGTACGCGACCTGGAGCTGCCCCCCTTCCTCATCCCCCACATCCGTCACCACCTGGACACCTATGTGGAGGACAGACCCAACGCCTGGCTGTTCACCGGCGAGCGCACCAGAGGCCTGGTATTCGACCAGTCGGTTCGCAACGCCTGGTATCGGGCCCGCAAGGCCGTTCCCCGCCTGGAGCAGAGGAAGCTGCGGCTCTATGATTTGCGCCATCGGGCCCTGACCGAGGTCGCCAAGCATACCAACAGCATCAAGGCCATCATGGCCCAGGGTGGTCACACCCAGGTCAGTACGGCCATGCACTATCAGCATGTCACCGAGAGCGAGCGTGGGAAGATCCTCGCAGGCATAGAGGCCGATGGCGAGGCGGCTGAACACGGCGGAAAGCCAGCGCAGCCGCCTGAGGGTATCCAGGAGAGCGGACAGGAGCTGCATGCGCTCGCGGCCGCTTTGGAATCCATGGACCTAGAGGTTCGAGTCCAAGTGTTGAACGGTCTTTCCCAGGAGAGACGGAACAGGGTCCTGGCCTGCTTCTCTGCCCAGGTGCAGGCGGAAACGATGACGATTCTATTGAGCAAGGCGGTATGAGCATGGTGCAAGTTACAAGAGAGCACAAGAAGACATTGAGGAAATTCCTGGATCTTGCGTATGGCCGGGATTACATGTTTGACGATGACTTATGGGAGCTGCAAGCTGAGTTGGCTCCGACGGAAGGGTATTGGGGTACCGGACTGGCTAATGTCGAACAAGGTTATTGGGAATTCGAACAGCATAGGCAGGGGCTTCTTCGCGGTGCCCATGCCGGCCTGAATGCCGTTTTTAACATTCAACGCGATGGCGATTGGTCAGACGGACGTAAGCAAATGGTTCAACTCATCATTGGCCAGGTGGAAGAGTATCTGAGTCGGTATCTGGAAGAACAGCATATCGAGAAAATGCGAATCCATACCAGCAGATATTCCATTCTGTGCAATTGGGAAATAGCACAGAGTGAATATGGCGTACCTGGCATGTTGAAACGACGCGATGAACTGTTCGCTGATTATCTTGACGGAGAGGAATCAGAACTGGGCACTTATTTCACTGGACTAGCGGGCGAGCTATTGACGCATGTGCGCAATGCCGAAGAGGACGATAAGCACATTCGTCTTGGTCTGGTAGATCTGTCCAGCTATGCATATGCATTCTGGCACACTGAACAGTGGCGTTACAAGAACGGAGAGATTAACGACGCTGAAGTATCGCATGAGGCGTTGGACCTTTTCTTTAACACGTATGAAGAAATGAACAAACTGCCGACAAATAATCCCGATTTCGTTAAAGGGCCTACAACAGTATCCGAAGCACTATCGGCCTTTATGAGAGCATATAAGCAAGGAGTTCCCCCGGTTGAGCCAACCAGCAAATACTCCGACATGTTGAATGGGGGTTGGCCCGCTAAGTAGTGATATCCTATCAGTAGATGCCTTGAACAGGTGTTTGTTTCCATGTGGTGGCTCACGTGGAAGGCTCATGGGCGGTACAGCCATCTCCATCGGAGATAAAAGATCCGCTTAGTAACTCGTGCCACGTAGTGACCCAGCCAAGGTCGAACGGGGAAGTAATTAGCAGACTTACCGAGTTAGGTGAAGTGTACCCTGTCGTGTCTTCACCGGTTAGGACAACCATGTCTATTCCCGCAACAACCATCACCGAACCCTTATCGGTCTCTGTTCCCGAAGCCACCAGGCTCCTGGGATTCAAGGACACCAAGACCACCTACAAGCTCATACACGAGGGAAAGGTCAGGGCCCGCAAGGTCGGGCGCATCTTCCTGGTCAGCTACTCCAGCCTCAAATCCTTCATCGAGGACTGAACCCGACCATGATCGAGCAAAAGAAAACCCTCCAAGCTGGCGGCCTGAAGGGTTCTGAAGACAATGCCATGATACCTGTCGGCGTTGACCCCGACCGTATCCTTTACACCCTGTCCACCACCAGCTGCTACCTGCTGGAAACCGCATGGGGACCATACGCCCTGACCCTCACCCACAACCTGGGCTCGCGGACCCAGGCGGTGGCGCTCCTGGCCCTGGCCTCCCACATCACCCCAATCCCTATAGCTCTGTTCGCGAGCACCCACGACCTAGGTGCCTGCATCATGGTCCAAGCGGCCAGCCTCCTAAGCGAGAACGGAACATGGGCCTTCACACCCAGCACCGCCCCTCCAACGGCCATGCTGCCTCTCAGAACCGTGGGCAGCGACCAACGCATACTCACCCTGCTGGAGTCGGGCATGCTCACTGACCGTTTTCGCATGGACGTGTCCTACATGCGTCAACGCCTGGTCTCCTGCGCCAGACGGTACGAGAGCGAGGCACTCGCGGACGGCAGGGAATCCTCCCGGGTCCTGTGCAGGCTCGGATTGATGGAGGGAGACCCATGGTCCAAGGTCGCTGGAGACCTCCGTCTGAAGGTGGCGGCATGAGCGACGTGAGCCAGTTGCTTGACAAGGACTTCTGGGAGGGCCGTCCCCTGTTCGCCTACGTGAGAGCTTACGCCAGAGCCTGCCGGGTGGCACCGACGGCCCTGCTAGACACGGTGTTGACCCGTCTCTCGGCGTTGATCCCGCCCACGGTGACTGCTCCCGCATTTGTGGGGTCCAGTCCTATCACCCTGAACCTGTTCCTGGCCCTCTGGGGTGCTTCGGGAGCCGGAAAGGGCAGCACAATCAGCACGGCCGAAAGCCTCATCCCCAACCTCCGTGGGGCGGTCGAGACCCAGCCGGCATCGGGCGAAGGCCTAGTAGCCATCTTCGCGGGCAGAAGGTTCCGGGAGAACCCGGAGGACCCCAAGGCCCACGACAGTGAACTGTTCTGCGCCAACCCCCGCGCCCTGCTGAACATTCCCGAGATCCGTTCCCTGGGAGGGGCCGCGTCCAGACAGGGTAGCACGATCGTACCAACCCTGACCAGCGCGTTCAGCGGCGAGACCCTGGGGGCCTGGAACAAGAACGATTCGGACCGTCTCATGGCTCCACGCTATGGCTATTCCCTGGCCTTGGTCACAGGTGTACAACCCGCCAACGCGGATATCCTAACCAACGAGAGCGGCACCGGCCTGCCACAGCGCTTCCTGTGGGCCAACACCGGTGATCCCCAGGCACCCGACCAGCGTCCCGATCGCCCTGAAGGCAGCCTGCCGGTCAGTTTGGGTCTGATTCCATATGACCCGGATCGGGATGACCTAGACTTTCTCTATCAGCAGCGTGACCGTAGTAACATGCTCAACCCCGATGAACGCTACCCACTCACCATCCTGGATTATCCGGATGCCGTATGGAAGGAGGTTGACGCTCAAAGACTCGATGCGCTACGCGGAGTGGGAATCGACCCATTGGACACCCACAAATTGCTGGTAAGCGTCAAAGTGGCTGGAATCCTCGCCATGGCCGACGGCCGCGAACAGGTCGACATGGATGACTGGCTGGCCGCCAAGGCCATCACGTCGGATTCCATTGAGACCAGGAGAAGATGCCTTGAACTGGGCAGGGAGGCGCAGAGGACACGCATAGCGGACTCCATGCAGATCAAGGATGAGGCCTCCGAGAGTCTTGAGTGCAGGAAGGAGCAGACTGTAAGGAACGCCATACTGCGCTCGCTGGGGGAGGATGATGCCCGTGAGGGGATCAAGGGGTATGTGCTCAGGCAGAGGTGCGGCAGGAACGGCACCCTATGCTACCGGGTCCTTGAGGGTTTGTACGAGGATGGCCTGGTAGAGCATGTCGGTGAGACCACAGGACGAACCTCGAACGATCTGTGGACCCTACCTGTATGTTCACACTGACACTGACCCGCAGCCCAAAGCGTTATACCGTTATATGCATACTCCTATAAGGGGGTGACGTGTGATAGTCGACTGATATACAGCGGTATACATGATATACAAACAAACCCGCCTGTATACCGAATATAACGCACTTATATAACACGGGAACCCAATCAGGAGAACACATATAACGGTATAACGCCTATAACATGTGTAAAACATTCCCCGTATCCCCAACACCCCTCGAAGAGCAGCGGGGCCTCCGGCCATCCCCTCGTGTGGACGGCCGGAGGCCCCGCCTATTCTCCCTGGCCTACGACTGGGCGTAAATCTGGATGCCATCCTGGTCTATGTCATCCAACGTGTACTGAGTCCCCAAAGCATCCCCAATCCGGCACAAGGCCAACAGTTTCAGACCTGGTCCATTAAAGACCCGTTCTGCCCAGTTCTGACCCGCAACTGCTTGAACAGGTAGGTCAATGAAGTGTTCTCCACGCTTCTGGCCTCCGGCTGCTCCTGCCCCGTCCCATCAGCCATGTTGTTCATTGCTCAATCTCCTTGTTCATGGTGTTTTTCGAGTCTCCTCGCCTCCCCCTGACCACGGGGGCGAGTCGCTGATTATCTGTCAGGGGCCGCATGAGCGTGACGCCTCCCCCTGACCACGGGGGCGAGCCCCCCTTCCCCGGCTCCCAGCACCCAGGGGCATATTGCCTGTATCCCCCCGCGACCGGGAAAGTTCCAGAAGACCCACGCTTGCCATCCAGCCTGAGCGCAGATGTGCGACGATCGACTTACGTGCAGGCTTGGGCATACCCCGTCGGGGCTCCCGTTACCCTTAACGCCGCAAGGCCAGGTTCTGGGAAATGACCGGTTGCCCATCCCCACCAAGCACCCGACCAAGATCGCCATGACCCCGATCCCCATAACAGCCCCAAGCGATGATCGCAGGGGGCACACTCCCATCGCAACAGAGCAAGAAGGCCGACACACTCCTGCGCATCGTTATTCCTCCCTCCCCACAGCCGCATAGGGGGGGGGGGGTGCGTGAATACACCATCCTGCTCAACGACAGCAGCCAGGTGCTCAGCGCCGCCAGCCAGGTACTCAGCGCCGCCAGCCAAGCCGCCGTCGCCACCAGCGACCAGGCATACTTCGCCAACGACTCCCTGGCCATCCGCGTCACCATGCGCCTGGGCTTCGGCGTCCTCCGCCCCAACCGGCTCGCCCGACTCACCATCAACACCGCAACAACACCAACATCAAGCAAATAGGAACGGGCGGCTGACAGTCAGATAGAACTACAGCAGCTTGGAACGAAATGACATGGGGTGTGGCTTGCCGACTTTTATAGCTCGGCAAGCCACAATGATTCAGGTTCTCTACAATTTCACCACATACAGACGATGGTGCTGATTGCAAAAATCAGAATCAGTGCTACAGTTGCTTGTACTGGGCTTAGGCGATTGATCAACTTTGCCGAGATGAATGCGATCACCAAGAGCCATAAATTGCTGTGCATGCTTGCTCCTTTCTGTTCAGCGAGTCAGGTATCTCCTTGTCGTAGAACTTATTTGTATGATACCGAGAAGCGGCATGAAGAAGCCGTTTATAGGCATATTCTCAAAACAATAGTGTGATGTTGGTCACATTGTCGAAATAATTTCTTCTAAGCTCAGGTAGCTCACTCCAAGCTGGGTTCATAACGGGGTGGGTGGGGGGATACTTCCCGGGCGGGTGAATATAACCGCCGGATAGCACCACCAAACATGCATGCGCCGTAAGAGTCATTTTTACTCGGATGCAACCCAGTGGAGTCATAAGTAACCCAAGACGCTCAGACCCTTCACCATGAGGCCACCAGGAGCATCCAACCGACGACATGGGCGCTCGCGAACCAACCACCTCCATCCTGTTTTACCTTCGTCACGATAATTGAGAGAAGCCAATAGGCACAGCAGGCCAACGACCTGAAATAGCGTTGTCACAATAACTCTGGGTGGCGGTTGGATTCCTATACGGAGTAATGGGTCAGAAGAAGGCCAATCGAACCGACCTCTCCCGCGCCGCCATAACTGCTTTTCGAGCATCTCAGGTTTTCCAATTTGTTTTTATCCTGTTTTAGCCTGATACAGGGGCTAAGAGAAGGCAAAGGGGTGTCATCAATTCCGTTGTTGACATCCCTAATCAACTTTACGAGACGCTAGTATTGGGGCATGGGCAAGCTAAGTTTAGATAAAGTAAAGAAGTATTGGCACCTGCAGCGGCCGGTCATTCGAAAAATCATCATACTTGTTGTTTTCGTTTGTCTTGTCGTGCTTTTTATTATCACTCCACTGATTTGGCAATATCTCAAGCACAACCATGAGTTTCGTGCGACAATCGCAGACGTGTTCGCCGGGAATATTGATTGGTCTGCATGGTGGGAATTCGGTACTTTTCTCGTAGCTATTGTAGCTGCCATGGTCGCTTTTGGGGAGTATAAATCCCATCAACATCAATTGTTGCCGCGTCTGGTTCCCATCATCGAAGTAACCCGTTCCACTGATTTTCTTGTTAACCACTATCTAAACTGTAAACTAGCAATCTCCAATGTTGGGGGCGGTGTCGCATTAGAAATCAGAGCTTATTGGGAATGCAATGATGAAAAACCAAGGTCTAGAAACTGCCCGACAAAGGCAGATTTGCAAGTAAGTGTTCTGAAACCAAATACAGAGCACACATGGTTTAATAACACAGGGAACGAGAACTACCCATTCCCTTATAGGGGACCTTGGAAAAAAACTACTCAACTTCAATACACTCTCCATATCACATGGAAAGACGATACAGGCAATAGCTATGAGTATCCGATAAAGGGCGAGGAGGGCTTAACAGCCTCTGTCCAGTTTGGCCCCCGTATTGAAATTAATGAAATGGATCTCTCGTCTCCACCTCCAAACCATATTCTCAAGATTGGCTATGGTCTGTGATACGCATATTATTTTCGTCCTTTACTGGACTATTATTGTTTTTGTTTGAAGAATCCCCCACAAAGTAGTCGAAGCAATTTCCTGGGCCGCGATTTCAACTTTTGACCACTAGGATTAATACCTACGTAGGTCCAATGAACCGACCAAGCACCACAAGCTGAAGCAGGGGTGCACACAGGTGGTCGGAGTACCGTTCGGGGTGGATCCTCAGACCGTCAGCGAGACGGCTCGGAAGTGTAGAGGGTTCAAAACTATCACGTCCGGTCTTTCTCCCAATCCATTGCCAAACGAACGCCTCTAACTTTATGCTAGATCTAAGCTGGGCTTAGGGCGTGCCCGTCGTGACCATAGTTGTGCACGCGGGCGTAGTCCATGGGTTCAGTACCAGTGAAACCCACCCTAGTCAAGACGGGCTAAGTCAGGCTGAGCCACCTTAGCGATCAGGGGTAAGCAACATGGTGGCAAGCCCTTCCACCGGCCTGTCACGGCCGACCTCTGCCATTGGCGACCGTCGTAACAATGCCCTCACTGACTTCCTGGTGTCAGAGCAAACAGATCAGCACATGCACCCTAGAGGATATGCCGCCACAATGCAGATGTATCCGCAAGTTCCTATCTGTTGGGACGATTCCCCGCGTTGCGGCCATGGGCGTCATGCCTGCGGCATGCGGGACAGTAGCCTGCTTAATAACAGGTTCGAGATGCACAGGAATTGACTTTGTTGGGCCATTTGAGGTCATCATAGCCACTATTGGAGAATCTCCCTCTAGTGGAAATGTCCGCCAATTGAGTGTGTCATACACATGCTTGAAGAGGGGCGGTGAATCCTACACGCCTGTCGGCAAGGCAGTTGCGCATGTTCATGCACGCTATTGAAGCGGCATGAGCCTGGCTCATCCCACCTCATAGTCCAAGAACATGGGGTTTCCAATCCCCGCCCAGATTCTGTCATGTCCATCATGGACATGGGGCTAGGTGGCCGAAAGCGAGGCCCCCGAGATTGAATCTAGGTCCCCCCTGGCCCCATTAGTCAAATCTTCACCACAACTAGTTGGAGTCATCATCACGTCAGTTAATTCTGGAAATAGAGACACTCGCGAGCCCTGTTCTCCGCCCCTAGGAGCGGCTGGATTTGCTCGTTCGAGTTATCATTGGAGCGTCATTATGCGCCGTCTTGGTACGTTTGAAAACGTCACTTAGGTGGTGAATTAGGTGGTTCCCTCTTTTCCTGGTTCTTTAATAACCTTTGCAACGGCGGGGATTATGAAAGATCAGAGTTCGAATCTCGTATCCTCCGCCAGCAGGGATTTTTGGTTTTCCAAAAATCCCTTTTTTCGCTTAGAGGGCGGGATTGTAACATTTTTGGCAACATTTCAAAGATTGTCCCTGCTCCGTCTTCTTTCTTTTTGACCCGTTATCTGGAGTAAGTTAAGCAGTATCGCTTTAGCGCTCAAGCACTCAGCCCAAAAACGACGTCGTTCATCCGTCTGCGGCAGCTGGGGTTGATTACCATGGCACGCACTTCGCAAAGTACAAACCCTGTCCGCATCCACAAGAACTTCGATGAAGAGAAAGAGACTCAGGCCAAGACATGATTTAATAAGGCATGTGCCCTATCAACTTGAATGTGTGGACTCCGCCGAAGGTTCCGGGCAAGGCCAATACCGGAAGCAAGATCACATTTCGCGAGTATGCGACCGTGTATGTTGAGAAACAACGTAAAACGGACACTGGTTTTACAGAATTCAGTTAAAAATAACTGAATTCAGGTAGACTCGATTAGCGATATCCCAATTGACTTATCCACTACACCGCCTCGTACCGTGCTTTACGTTTTCCACTACCAACTTTTCTGATACGCCCCTCATCAACGAGCTTCCGCAACTGGTAATACGCCTGATTCCCGCTAAGGTGCAGCAGTTCCATTACGTCGTTTCTACTCACCGTTTTTTGTTCATGGATCAGCTTGATGATTAATTCGGAGTACCGAACTCTATCGATGTCCGATTGGCGAACGTATTCCACTACCTTGCCGCTACGCCGATACACCTTCGCACCCAACATATATGTTCGGCGAGCCCCGGTGCCAACGCTTTCGATAAGACCAGATTCAGTCAGTTGCCCCAAAACCGTGCGTAGACGCTGGTCGCTCATGTCCATCGATTTCGACAACACGTCAAAGCTGCAGCGCCTCTCTCTCTTGAGCTTGTCCAGAATAAGCAACCCATCGAGAGACATGGATTTGCCACTACGCTCACGCTCCTCGGCCAGCAGCTCCACAAACGCCTTATCGGGCGCACTGCGCGGCAACAGCACTGATACCCCACGCCCGTTGGATCTCGAATAATCAGGCAGAGGACGGCCATAGTTCAGGGCACCTTCGAAAATGCGGTCGATCCCACGCCCAGTGCGTTCGGCGAGGCCAGATCTCTTCAATGCATCCATCAGACATGGGTTACGCCCATGTGGCTCAGCTGTAAGCAGGTTATGAACATTTATGCCTTCCACAAACCCACCGGGATTGGCAATGGTCAAGCCAGCATCGTCCACCAATACGCGCACACGTCCGAGAACCGAATAGTCCCTATGGCCGAATGCGTTAACCAAAGCCTCTCGAAAAGCCCTTTCGTCAAACTCGGGGACAATCGAAGAAAACAGGCCCACATTCAGCTCCGTCCCCGGATTCCACGGCTTAAACGAAGCGGATATTTGCTCTATGGTCTTGAGCAAAGGGCCATGATACGTCTGGTTCACCTTGATGTCAGTGCCGTTAAGAACTTGGAAAGCCGCTTCATTCGTCGGAACGAACTGTTGCAATGCATCTTCGTTGCCAATGAGCAGCAAGCCAGCTAAGGTTGGTGTCAAATCCCCATCGACCGATACGACAAGGCGCAGCGATTTTTCCATATCCTCATCCGAAAGCTCAAGAAGGTTCTGGTCACCAGATTGATAAGAGGCGATGATCCTGCGCAGACGATCACGCTCCAACGGATCAAAATCTTCCCGAGTTGATCCCCTCACCGGCTGAGCTGAATAGTCGAGCTTTCCCAGATCAGAAAGACGAGTTGCAAACTCATACGGATACATGGGTACACTTTCAGGCGTGCCATCCACTTTCATCATGCGACGGAGAATCTTACCCGACTTTGTTGATACCACGCTCTGCGTCTTGGGCACCTCGACCTGAATAACCGCGATGTCATTGCCAACCAATTGCGCACGAACCGATATCGGTGGCACAGTCTTATTGGCAATCATTGCAGCCATTCCAACCGGATCCTGATGCTTTTGCTGCGCACCGGTAGGCGTGCCATCATCCTCAACGCCCAAGTATAAGCATCCGCCATCCGTATTGGCCAAGGCAACAACTGCTTCTACCAATTCGGAGTCCGGCAAGCCCTTGAGATCACTTTTGAATTCCTTGGACAAAGTCTCCTTGCCGTACTCACACGCCATCCGTCGTCCACCACCTGTTCTGAGCTATTGGCCTTAACTGAATTATATACTTTTTCACTGAATTCCGGTAAAGGATAACTGAATTCAGTTAAAACTACCCTTAAACAAACAGTCTGGCAGCAGAGAGAACTGGACCCCCTTTAACATTTCCAATGCAATCAGTAACCTGGAATACTAAAAAGCAGAACAAGACTTTAATCAGAGATATCCCCTGCATTCCCCAAGATGACAATCTGCAGAATCCGATGCTTATACATCTCGGCATGATTCCCGCTCCAGCGCTGTACTTGATCAGGCCAATCCGACATCGTCCTTGGCGGCTGCCGTAATCTCCTACGAGTGACTTTTTTGATTGATCAGCTTCAACAATTCCCTTTCGCAATTACGCATGTAACCCAGGCTCTTCTTAAGACCGGAAAGCTCCTTCTTCGTTTCTTTTTTCTCAGACTTATCTAATTCCTTGTCTCCAGAACGCCCATAGAGAATCTCCTGCTGAATTTCAATTCGTTCAATCTGATCGAGCAAGCCTTGTCGCATCCGTTCAATCGTCTTTGGCTTCATATCAGCTTGAGCAAAGTCGGATTGGCAAAATGTTAGGAGCTTCGAACACTCGTCGAGGGCAAACGCTCCTTTGGAATCAGTGAGAAGCGAAGTAACAGCAGTTACCCCACTACCACCAACCAAACCCAAGACTGCGCCGCCACCAGCGATTATGGCCGTGCCACCTGCCATACCGAGTCCTCCTGCAGCCAATGCACCACCGCCAACCGCTGCAAGGCTCGCACTGGTAAGAGCAGCACCAGATAGGCCGGCAACAGCCGATCCGGCAAACAACGGCGCTATGACTGGCGCTAATGTAAACGCTGCACCTCCCGTAGCAACCGCAACCGCGGCAGTTCCGGCAGCACCGACAATTATTTTGGTTCGGCTACCATCCAATACGCCTGCATTCTTATTCAGCGCCTTAGCGGTCTGTTGCACAGGGGATTTGTCCGAATCGCCGCTTACATCACGCCATAATTCTTCGAGAATTTTTGAATCAAATTTTGGGCGTTTAGTCCTTTTGATTGAGGAGTCTGACCTTCCGTCAGGATCCTCTGACTCCATTTCAGAACGATAGGAGTCATATGGCACAAACCGTGCAAGTTCAATCAGAACCAAGGCTTTCCATGTAGTTCCATCTCGTGCAACAAGTTCTTCAATTCTCTCTTTCACTTGCCCACGATTAAGAAGAACGCAGTCAGCAGGGAGGCTTTCAGACCATTTGCCAAACCATTCTTCTTTTTCGCCTCGATCCACTGCCTTACTTCGATCTATGTCCTCATAAAGCGCCAGTCGCTCTATCGAGAACAGAACAGATAGATGCTCCGGCTTCAACGAGAGCGTTTCCATTGTCGCCCGATCGGCCGAATCGTCGTTTTGCTGCCGCTGCCTGTGGCTTGTTCTTCGTTCCCATACCGTTTTGACATCCACACCTATTGCGAAAACCAGACGAGTCACACCTACGTAGTTGACTCTCAGCAAGAACTCCTTGCCGGCAAGTACCCTGCCTTCCGTAAACCCGACCAATGCAGCCCGAATAGCAGCATCCGCCAGATCCACCGCAGTAAAAGTGGCCGAGGCAATGGATACCATGCGAACAACTCTGGAATTATTGAATGGAAGAATTCGGTCCATGTCCAGCTGCTTCAAATCGGACAAAGAGCGGACCTCATTATCTTTCATCTCCAGATACAGATGATGAAGAAAATAGCAGCCCCGCGTCAAGCATTCATTCAGCAACACTGGAAGCGCCTGGCGCCCCAGTTCATGCACAATTCCGATTTCAGTTCGCAGGTTAAACCTACGAGGCACTTTACGACCTTCATCATCCAGTTGTGCAAATAAGGTCCCATTAAACATCTTGGAAATGAAATTGCGCGCCCCCATGCCAGGATCCATGGCATTTTTAAATACGGGCAAGACGGACAATGCCTTAATAATAGAGAGAAAAGGCCCAGGTATCCCCGTGCCTTTACCGGGATTCGAACTTGACCCCGCCATGTCTGATGCCATGTGAAAGAACCATTGCACCGCGCCTAAGAACAGCTTTTCGCAGAAGTTATCGCCGATCAGTCCTTCCTTGAACCATTGTTCTTCCACCGGGACTGCAATGAAATCCCCATACTGATTGGTGCCGTATACCTTTCCGGTAAATTGCGTAAGTATCGAGAATACCAATCCTTCAAGGGAGAAGTGGTGAGAAAAGTCCCTGAGATGATGCTGCAAACCACCGCCAAATTCGGCTGTGTACTTATCGCTAACAAAAGGATATTGATCTTCTAGGAATTGAATGGCATCACGCAGGGACTCTCCTCTAAAACCAGAATGCTGCTTTGCCACCCAAACCACGAATTCATTGACTTTCTCCGAACCCCACTCGTTCGCCCTGTCCAGAGAGAATTTGCCAACAAAAATCGAATCGCATAAACCAGCAACCACCCCACAAGCTGCAGCTATCTTGTAATCAAGCTGCGCGTCATCTTGCACATGGTCAGTTGCAGCATCTTCTTCAATGGATTCCACATAGATTCCATCACCAAAATCTTCGGTCGCTTTAGCAAGGCTAATTCCAGCCTCTATACCTTTGTCGTTCGCAAGCTCCAACGAATACTCAACAGAAACCAACTCGCTGCCGTGCCGTGGCGAAAGCTCCAACTCCCTTGTCATCCGTCCCTCTCCTTCCACAGTGCGCACAGGAACAAAGCAATGTAGCCAGAATAAAACAGCGACTGGAACGCCTGCAAACAGTCAACCATTACGCCCCTTGCCGGCAATTCACCTTCAGCTTTGCAGGTTTCAGAATTCCCTCAGACATACATCCCGCAAGCTTCACGGCCGATTATCCTGGAGGTATGGCAATGAACGTCAATGTCGCGTCGCGCCGTCGCAACTGGTCGCGCGAAGAAACGATGATGGCGTTTGCCCTGTACATCGTACTTGAACCTAGAGAGTGTGATGACAATGGACTAGACGTGCAGCGTCTGGCATCATTCCTGAACCGCACACCCGCCTCAGTCGCCTTGAAAATTTGGAACATCGCAGCCCGTGACGTCAATCGGAGCGCACAAGGCAAGGCAGGCATGAAGCATGGCAGCAAGATGGATTCCCAAGTCTGGCAATGGTACGAGGAAAATCCCGATGCTTTCATGGCAGAATGCCTCAATTTGCTCCGACATGCACTCCTGCAAGCGAACAAACAAGACTTCCATCCAGCACCCTTGGCTTCCGACCGATATTCCTCGCTCGAAACCGCAACAAGACTGCTGCTTGGCAAACTCAATCCCAAAGGCCGCGAGCGCGAAGCGACCACGATTCAGCGGATCAACCAGTCTTACTTCCGCAATTCGTTGCTCTTGAACTACCAGTACACATGCTGCATCACAGGTATGCAGATACCTTCGATGCTGATTGCCAGCCATATCAAACCATGGAAAGCATCAACCCCAACCGAGAAAACCGCTGCATCGAACGGCCTGCTGCTCAATGCACTCCACGACCGGGCGTTTGATCAAGGGCTCATTTCCATCGACGACGATTACCGCATCATGGTCAACCACGACAAGGTAAGGCATTCGCCGATCAATGATCAATGGCTCTACGCTTTCGAAGACCAGAGAATCACATTGCCATCGATCAGCCGGCCCTCGCATGAATTTATCGAGTACCATCACAAACATATATTTCTCACCGATGCTGCATAGCCACGGGGACTATCCCTCTCCCTGCACGCTCTGCTCTGCCTGGAAATATTGGACACATCACTCCCCGCCCTTTTCTTCCAAGGCATCAACCATGTCCAGAGGCTGCTCTGCCAGCCTGAAATCCATAACGACCTGCTTCACCGCATGGCTACGGACTGTGAGAGCGCAGGATTAAACAGCCAAGCACTTAAGCAATCCATGAAGCGCCCAGCCATTTTTCAACGAAACAAGGCCAAATATAAAGCAATGACATCCTGGGGGGGGGGGGGCTAACTTCATGGATTCGATAGCCAGACAAGACAGAAGCTAGAGCACTACCAAACGGCTCGGGAAATATATAGTTTCCAACATGATATAGTTTCCAATATGAAATCAAATAGGCCATCCTCCCTTTATGATGCTCTCATGTATCTGCAGTGCGAATTCGTAGCAGAGCGTAATAGGGTCAACCCAGGAGACATCACCTGGCAACAGTTCGATATCCTCACTGTTTTGCGTACTGGAGCCTTCAGGCCCTCACAGATTGGTCAGCGACTTGGTATGAGCCGATCCAAGGTCTCCAAGAACCTGAGCACGCTGCGCGATCTCGGATACATCAGGCAGACGCCCGATATTCGTGACCGGCGAGAGCTGGAGACCAGCCTGACTCAGGATGGCCGAGACATGCTCAGCATCATCGATCAACAGCATAAGACCCTCGAGGAGGATGCCCGACAGGTCTGGTCCGAAGACGAGCAGGAAGAGTTCGCTGCTCTTGCCAATAGACTCATTGCCAAGCTGCGTCAGGAGCGAGTCGCCCGATGAGGACAGAATCCATCCTTATTGATCGGGCCTCTACGCACAACCTCAAGCAGGTCTCACTGTCCATACCCAAACGGGCCATCACCGTGGTCACCGGCATGTCAGGTTCAGGTAAGTCGTCCCTCGTGTTTTCCACGCTGGCAGCCGAGTCACAGCGCATGATCAACCGCAGCTATAGCTCCTACATCCAGCAGCTCCTGCCCAAGTATGAGCCCGCGGAAGTCGCCCGCATCGATAACCTGCCCTTCTCCATTGTCGTCACCCAGAAGCAGCTCTCGGGAAATGCCCGCTCGACCGTGGGTACCTACACCGATATCTACACCGCCCTACGCCTGCTGTTCTCCCGTATGGCCCAGCCCTTCATCGGGTACTCCATGACGTATTCCTTCAACAATCCTGCGGGGATGTGCCCAACCTGCCAGGGGCTGGGAACGGTGCGCAGTCTGGTGCTTGATCGCCTGCTCAACGTGAATCTCTCGCTGAATCAGGGCGCCATCAACTTTTCCACCTTCCAGCCGGGCGGCTGGAGACTGACCAGGTATACGGATTCAGGCTACTTTGACAACGATCTGCCCCTACGGGAGTGGACGAGCGGCGACCTTGACCTTCTGCTGTATGGCAAGAAGCAAAAACCGGCACACCCTGGTCCCAACTGGCACAAGACGGCCATGTATGAGGGGTTGGTGCCCCGGATCACCAAGTCCTTCATCAACCAGAACGGTGACAAGTACCAGCACGAGCTGGAGGAGGTTACGCGAATCACCCAGTGCCCCGACTGCCAAGGGGCCAGGGTCAACGCCAAGGTGCGCTCAGCCAAGATTGGCGGACTGAACATAGCTGACTGCTCCGCCATGAGCGTTGCTGACCTGCAGGACTGGCTGGGGAAGATTCATGACGATCAGACCGAGACCATTCTGCAGGACCTAAAGCGCAAGATAGCTAACCTGATAACGGTTGGTCTGGGCTACCTGAGTCTACAGCGTGGCACCTCTACGCTTTCCGGAGGAGAGGCACAGCGTCTGAAAATCGCCAACTGCCTGAACAGCCCCTTGAATGACGTTCTCTACATCTTTGACGAGCCAAGCGTTGGGCTACATCCCCATGACCTGACCGGGATCAAGAAAATCTTCAAGGGCTTACGGGACAAGGGCAATACGGTGGTAATCGTGGATCATGACCCCGAGCTCATCGGTATTGCAGACCGTATCGTCGACATGGGGCCAGGAGCAGGCAGGGAAGGAGGACGGATCGTCTTCGAAGGGAGCTATCAGTCTCTGCTGGAAAGCGGCACAGCCACGGGCAGAGCTCTGTCAGATCCAGGCGTAGTGAACGAACCAGTGGCGCCATCGCATGGCTTCTACGCGATAGACAAGGTCACTGCCCACAACGTCAGAGAAGCCCACGCCAAGATACCCAAGCATATGCTGACAGTGGTGACCGGTGTGGCCGGATCAGGCAAAAGCACCCTGATCAAGGCAGGCTTCATGGCTCAGCATGATGCCATACTCCTGGATCAGAAGCCGATCAAGGCCAGTGGGCGCTCCAACCTGTTGACCTACTTGGGCGTCTTCGACCCACTGCGCAAGGCCTTCGCCAAGGCCACAGGTGAGTCCCCGTCACTCTTCTCATTCAACGCTGCCGGAGCCTGCCCTGTTTGCAAGGGCAAGGGAATTGTCACTCTTGATATTGCCTACATGGGCGATGCCAGCACTGTCTGCGAAAGCTGCCATGGAACCAGATATTCAGCACAGGCTCTATCTGCGAGATACTGCGGTCTCAGCATCGCCCAGGCGCTGAAACTGACTGCCAGCGAGGCTATGCACCAATATCGTACGGTGCTGGGGCCAGCTATGAAGGCCCTGGAGGATGTCGGTCTGTCTTACCTATCCGTTGGACAGGCTCTCGATACGCTCTCGGGCGGTGAGCTGCAACGTCTCAAGCTGGCCAAGCTGCTCAAGGATGGAATTCGTGAGACTCTGATTCTGGATGAACCTACCAGCGGCCTGCACGAATCCAATATCCTGCAGCAGATTGCCCTCTTACGCAAACTCATCACTGATAAAGACCTGACTGTTGTCGCCATAGAACATAACCTGCGCTTCATCGGTCAGGCCGACTGGGTGATTGATATGGGCCCAGGAGCCGGGAGCGCGGGCGGCAAGGTGCTGTTTGAAGGGACTCCACTTGCACTGATGCGTCGAAATGACACTCCCACAGCCCGAGCCATGAATGCCTATTTTGGCTTTCTCAAGGATGCAGCAGTGCAACAGCAATAGTTCAGCAATCCTGCAGACGGCGCTTCTGCCTGCCATCCTGATCGAAATTGTCATCATCCAGCCAGGTCTCCAACCGCTCTTTCACTGTTGGCCATTCACTATCCAATATGGAAAACCAATCCGTATCCCGAGTCCGACCCTTGTAGACCATGTCGTTTCTGAACCGGCCTTCAGCCTTGAACCCCAGCCTCAGCGCCGCCGACCGTGAGGGCGCGTTGAGGCTGTCGCACTTCCACTCGTATCGGCGATAGCCCAAGTTCTCGAAGACATGCCGAGCCATCAGATATTGGGCCTCGGTAGCCTGCCTGCTTCTCTGCAACTCCCTGGTATAGATAACGTGGCCCATCTCGACGCTTCCCATGTCGGACCTTATCCGGTGCAAGGCATACATGCCCAACAGATCCGACGAATCATGAAGCTTCACATGCTCCCGTAAATCTGCATCCTTCTCACTCACAGGCTGACCGACACCAAAGTCAGGTGCGGATGGCTTGCGAAGGATAGCAAAGAATAGCGGCTCCCGGCTTTCAATCATGGCTGCGAATCCTGAGTCGAATGCTGCTCTGTCAGGGTAGAGGTCGTGAGTGGTATATGTCATGATGGATTCGTCGCATTTTGGACCGAAGATTCGCTCATAGAAGGCATCACCTTGGTTTTCGTCCAAGGGTACTGCCAGAACGGTCTTGCCAGTCAACATGACAGGCTCTGGCACCCTGGCCCCGGCAAACGAAATCGCATCCCCAATAGGTTGCCCAAACTCATTGATCCTCATACCGCATCTCCTCCCTTGGAACAATGCTCACTCCGTCATCGCACGGAAGAGGCAGGCCTAAAAGCACCGGCCACAACTACGTACAATCCTGCTTATGATACCAAGCAAACGCCCCAAAAGACCGTATGGATCCACCTCACACAGCCACGGTTAATCACCCTTGCTACCTCCTTTATCATCTTGTCCACAAGGTGCTGATTCGCCGCCATATTCGTCCACATGCACTAACGCGGAAGGACCGACGCATCTGCGGGAATTAGACTGATGCGTAAGAGGAAATGATCGAGGAGCTTCAACCGGTATTCCCTCTGCCTACCGTCAGCATCGACCAAGGGAGTGATCACTATGTCCAAGGCTTTGATCGTCGTGGATGTTCAACCGACCTTCTGCGAAGGAGGTGAGCTGGGAGTCGAGGGAGGCAACGCCACAGCCGACAAAATCGCCGACTATGTCCACGACCACGCCAAGGACTATGCCTACATGGCCACCACCCAGGATTGGCACATCGAACCCGGATCCCATTGGTCCGATCACCCGGATTTTGTGGATACTTGGCCCAAGCACGGCGTGGCCGGATCACCCGGGGCGGAGCTGCATCCCAGCATTCGGGAGCTGGGCATCACCCATCACTTCAAAAAGGGCCAATATTCCGCCGCCTACTCCGGATTCGAAGGCATCGAAGACAACACCGATCGAATCCAGAGCAGGGAGGAATTCGCTGCCGCCAAGTCATCTGGAGTCACCTTGGCCGACGCACTGGCGCAAGTAGGAGTCGACCAGGTGGATGTAGTCGGCATCGCCGAATCCCACTGCGTCAAGGAGACGGCCTTGGATGCCGCAAAGCTGGGTTACCAGGTCACGGTCTTCGAGGATCTGACTGTCCCGGTCAGCGAGGATCAGGGCATCGAGGCTCGAAAGGCCATGGCACAAGCCGGCATTCGTCTTCTTTCCTCCAGTGGCGACTAAGGGCAGCGGCGGAGGAATTCACCAGGGCTGAATGGTGGGGCCCACGGTGAATTCCGATACATTGGTATCCTCAGGCTGATCAATGGCAAAGGCCACCACCTGAGCCACCCGTTCGGGATCGATCTGATAGGTGTCGTAGGTCTTGTTCATATCAGCCAAGGTCTGCTTGTCTGTGATGGTGTCCAGCAACTCGGTTCGAATGGCTGCCGGGTAAATGGTAGAGGTGCGAATATGAGTCCCCTCCTGGGCAGACTCCATCCTGAGCACCTCCATCAGATCACGCAGGCCCCATTTGGTTGCCCCGTAAACTGCTCCGCCCGGGTAGGCTTTGAGACCAGCCACCGAAGAGGTGGCGATGAACTGCCCGTGACGCTGCCCGGTGAACTCCGGCAGGGCCGCAGCAATGCCGTACAGTGCGCCTTTGAGGTTAACGTCAATAGTCCGATCCCACTCGTCCACATGCAGAGCCGACAAGGGAGAATTAGGCATGAGCCCGGCATTGAGGAATACCACGTCCACTCCGCCGAACTGCTTCTTGGCGAAGGCCACGAAGTCCTCATTGGCCTGCCTATCAGTAACGTCCAGAGCCATGGAAGCCGCCTGGCCACCAGCCTGAACAATGTCGTCGACGATTGTATCCAGCCGATCCTTGCGACGAGCACCCAGCACCACCTTGGCCCCTCGCTGCGCCAACAGTCTCGCCGTAGCCTCTCCGATGCCAGAAGAAGCTCCGGTGATCAGCACTGTCTTATCTGCAACTGTCATAGTCCCGCCTTTCCTAGATGTTCATTCGGCCTGATGGTACAACCTCGAGTCGCTGGAGGTGCAAGTCTTTACTACTATCAGGCACACATCGACAACTGTGACCAGATGCGTGGTACAGGGCTGAACCTTTTGTGAAGGACAGATCAGTCAGGGCGGCATCAGCATGGGCATATGGAGAATCGACACAGTAATCTACGAAGAAAGGCAACTGCTAGCCAAAAGGGGCTTGTTCACTCCATTGCAAGGAATAAAAACGGCAGTGTCGCAAAACTACTTAATCTGCATCGTCTTAATCTGCATTGTAACGATAGGTGAGGGTCAAATATTGAACTACAATTAGTCCTTACATTTCCCATAGTGGACATTCAGAGCAGACGAGCCACAGATCGATGGGAGCATACAAACCAAACATCAGTTGGCTAGCCACGATCCCATAAGAGGAAGGTCGCAGTCATGTCGACCACACCGACACAGCCCTCATCACGAAAACAGGCTGTTTATCCGTACCTGATCGTGCTGTCGGGCATTGTCTTCACGGCCATCCCCGTATCGCTGGTATGCAGCTGCGCAGGCATCTTCTTCACTCCTGTCAGCAACTACTTTCATGTTCCCAAGGCTGCATTTACGGGGTATTTCAGCATATTCAGCGTCACCATGGTCGTCTTCCTGCCGGTGGCAGGATGGTTGATGCACCGCTATGATCTGCGCATCGTCCTGACGGCAAGCACCATCCTGGCCGGACTGGGCTGCCTTGGCATGTCCCGATCATCCGCCATGTGGCAGTTCTACCTATGCGGAGTGGTTCTGGGAATCGGCATGCCGCCCATTCTATATTTGTCGGTTCCCACGCTCATCAACGCCTGGTTCCGCAAACGGGTCGGGTTCTTCATCGGCCTGTGCATGGCCTTCACCGGCATAGGCGGCGTGATCTTCAACCAGATAGGCACCATGATCATCAGATCCGCCCCTGACGGATGGCGGCGGGGATACCTGGTCTTTGCCATTCTCATTCTGGCGATCACCCTGCCTTTCACCATTTTCGTCATTCGCGGCACGCCCGAGCAGATAGGTTTGCTCCCCTATGGCGCCACCGGCCAGGAGCCTGCTGCAGCTGAGGCTGCGTCCAACAGCCCAAACACCGGAAGTAAAGACGTAAAGAGCCCAGAGCCTGTCACGTCGACTGTTGGCATGACCGCTTCCCAGGCCTTGCGTTCCCCTGCCTTCTGGGCGCTGGCACTCTTCTGCGGCCTGATCACCATGAATCAGACCATCTACCAGTTCCTGCCCTCCTATGCAGCATCCCTGCCATCCATGGCGGCCTACACAGGCCTGATCGCCTCCTCCTGCATGGCCGGCCAGGCCATCGGCAAGGTCATCCTGGGCATGGTCAACGACGGCAGCATCGTGGGCGGGCTCTGCCTGGGCATCGGCGGCGGCGTTCTCGGCGTCTGCCTCATGGTCGCCTTCCCCGGATTGCCTGCGCTTCTCCTGCTGGGAGCCTTCGCCTTCGGCCTGGTCTACGCATGCACTACAGTGCAGACGCCCATTCTGGTTACGGCAGTCTTCGGCTCGCATGACTACACCAACATTTACGCCCGCATTCAGATGGTGGGCTCCCTGGCTTCGGCCTTCGCCGCTCTCTTCTGGGGAGCCATCGCCGACCTGCCCCACGGCTACATCATCATGTTCGGTCTGAGCATCCTGATCATGGTTGCAGCCTTGTTCCTGGGCATTATCCCACTGAAGGGCACGCACAAGTCAGCTACTCAAACCAACTGACCGAACCTTGCAACCAGCAGCCTGCGCAACATTCCACCTTGCGTCATGGGCTGACAGGATACGGCAGACCGCAACTTCTACTACCTAGGCCCCGTCACCGCTATAGGGCCACCGTATGCCGGGAAGAAAAGCAGGGCCGGACGGCAATGACCGGATGCTCGTCACCATCACCAATTTCTGTCTTGACCGACCTATGGATCATGGGCTCTACTGCCTTCTGCTTGATGTCTAAGCGCAGACCAGTCAGCAGAACAGGCGCACTGTTTCTGCGGGGAATTTACTGTAACCCCTGCAGAACTTTTAGCCCCTCATGGACAACTTCAAAGAAATAACGGAACCAAGATAATCGGTACGTCGGTCACCACCGTGGGCATGCCATCCCATAGGATGGAATATGACAGCACATCTCTATAAAGGAGTGGATATGACTGATCGACTACAAGGTAAGGTAGCCATCATCACCGGAGGAACCGGTGGCATGGGCGTAGGCATCGCCGAATGCTTCGTCCGCGAGGGAGCCAAGGTGGCCCTTACCGATATCAAGGAAAGCGATGCTTCCCGCAGCTTCATGCAGAAGCACCCCGGGCAGGTCGTCTTCCACACCCTGGACGTGACGGATGAGGACCAGTGGGTCTCCACCATCGACACCGTTGAAAAGGAGTTGGGTCAGCTGACCACCGTGGTCAACAATGCCGGCATAGGCGGCAGCGGAGCCACTATGGACCAGGAAAGCTACGAGGACTGGAAAAAGGTCATCGCCATCAATCTGAACGGAACCTTCCTTGGCACCAAGCACGGCATGCGGGTCATGAAGGGCCGTGGCGGATCCGTTATTAACATCTCCTCCATTGAGGGCTTCGTAGGCCTGAGCGGAGCCGGAGCCTACAACGCCAGCAAGGGCGGCACCAGGCTGCTGACCAAGTCCGCGGCCCTGGATTCCGCCAACAACAACTATGGTGTTCGCATCAACTCGGTTCATCCCGGATTCATCAAGACCCCTCTGATCAGCCAGAGCCTTGAGGACAGGATGAGCAAGCTGACCCCCCTGGGCCACATCGGCGAGCCCCAGGACATCGGCGAGATCTGCGTCTATCTGGCCAGCGACGAATCCAAGTTCGCACTGGGTGCCGAATTCGTTGTGGACGGTGGATTCATCGCCCAGTAAGCAATTCCAGTAAAGAATTGCTGAAACCCCTTCTTCTGCCAGTCCGCTTTACAGTAATGCAAGCGGCTAGGCTGAAGGAGGGGGCATCATGCGACTGTGGCATCAGGATTTGATTCGACTGCTCCCCAGACAGCAGCTGTTGGGCCAGCATCGGGAGATCACCGCGTTGCGGGGACTGGGCTGGGGTAGACGGCACGCCACTGTTGACTATGTCTTTCACTACTCCCCGTACAAGCTCTTTCAATTTCATCTGCTGGTCATGGCAACGATGCGCGAGCGCGGCTACCATCCTGATCCTGCCTGGTACGATCCGCTTTACCGCGGCAGACATTGCCCGCCCTATAAGGATCTGTCTGCAGTGCCGTTGACGGACCCCATCTATCCCGAGCACGATGCAGCCTACCTGCAGGAGTGCTTGGAGAACCTGGCGGAGAAGGGCATCCATCTGTCCTAAGGCCGATCCTCAGGGCCGGTGCCGGCTGACTGCTGTGGCCATAAAATTCACTGACGTGTACGGCAATGTTGAGGAAGGGCTGTTTGAATCCGAGTATCTTCCCAAAGACTGTACTTCGCCCAACAACCGGTTGACGGGGTTTGCCAACCGAAGAGCATTATTCCCGAGTGAGCCTGGACACCTTGGGCACCAGGAGGGTGACTGCCGCCAACAAGAACGCCAAGGGAAGCAACGCCGGTCTGACACCTGTATGGTCGGCCAAAAATCCGATAGCCGGAGGAATGATCCAGGAGACCCCGTAGTAGGCAGTGGAGATGACCGAAGCCCGCTGAGCCGCCATGGCCGGATCCTTGGTTGCCAGAGTGGTGACGATAGGTACACCCAGAGCTGCTCCGACACCCCAAATTCCAGTGCCCACGAGGCTGAGCACGAAAGAGGGCGAAAGAGCATAGACCAGAATGCCCAGAGCCGAGACCAGCAGAGTCAGAACCAGCGAGCGCATATTCCCCAGCCACTCGATCAGATGCGTACCCAGCAGCCTTGAGACGATCATGGCTGCAGCGAAAATCGTGGGAGCAAGACCGGCTTGAGACTCGGGGACACCGAAGGAATCGACCAGACCGATCCCGCTCCAGTCGTTGACAGCACCCTCGCTGGCCTCCAGAGCCACGTTGATCAGGGCCAGGATGAGCACCAAGGCATCACTCCAAGCCGCTAACTGCCTGCTGAAGGCGGATGAGCGGCATGAATCAGCATGACGGTCCGAACGTTTGCCGTCAGCACTGCCCTTGTAGTCCCCTAGAGGCCGAGCCGGGCAGAGCAGAACGCAAGCGGCCACCAGGACCAGGCTGATCAGTGCATTGACCGCCAGATGCGCGCCTATGGGCACGCCCAGATGAGACAGGAGCGAGCCCAGCCCCAGGGCAAGAAACATGCCCAGACTGTACGAGGCATGAAAGCGCGGCATTATGGACCGGGAGGAGAATCGCTCCACTGCGCCGGCCTCAACAGTGTTGACCGTTCCCCAGAGGCTGATCCCCGCCGAATTGAAGAGCAGCCCCAAAATCACCCCCGGCACTGATTGCAAAGTGACGGCCAGGGCCGCGATCACCATGCCCAGGCACCAGATCGAAGCTGCCAGCAACATGGCCCGGCGCACACCCAGCTGATCAGTCAACACTCCCGAGACCAGCATGCCGACCAGAGCGCCGCATCCGCCCAGGATAGTCATTAGCGCCAGACCCGAGGGTTGCAGACCGAGACTGGCCTTGACTGTTGGCAGTCGAGAAATCCAGGCCGATGTACCAATACCCATGATGATGAAGAACCCGTAGACGGCCAGCCGCTCGCGCATTCCGTGACCCGGAAAATCGGCAGCCGAGAGCTCATGATGATCCCGTTCACTCATGCGGACCTCCTTGTTCTGTCCATGGTTGGCCCTTTTCTCCGGAGGCGCGTATCAATCGGAATCATAACCAAAGACTTTGTATACTAGCTCTACAGAACTAATATCGAATGACTCGAAAACCATCGTAGACAGTCGACCGGATGATCTGAAGGGGATGCCCGGCCCGACGCCCCTGGAGGTCGTCGGCGCTCAAAAAGGAGAAACGTGGCAAAGGGTAATTTGAGTGGAAAAGTCCTGGTCGGCCTGATGGCTATGGCCATGTTGATACCCACCATGGCTATAGCCGATGGTGGGCAGACAGCTGGTGCACAGACCACCGCCTCCACATCAACATCGGCAACGACGCAAGCACAACAGACGACTGTGACAAACCAGGCATCATCCACGTCGACCCAAACCTCGTCTCCACAGTTAGACGCTGCCACGTCTGGAGCAGCCCCAACCACTCATAAATCGAAGTCAACCTCCCCGAACCAGGCCGCGCCCATACAACCCAGCAGGAGGCCGACCGCCAAATCGGTAATCAAGGACACGCTGGACACCGACGACGCCGTGGTCACCACACTGTCCCAGGCCTCCCGCTCCACTGGCACGGCTCCTTTCGACAGCGACAACAACCCAGGCGACGACCACGATGCGGACAATGCCATAGTGCGCACTTTCGATAAGATGTCCTACACCTACTCTTTCGCCGTAAATACCCGCAGCGAGACAACCAGTTACCGCCGGGGCCGAATAGGCTTCCAATTCAAACTGAGCCAGCCTGAGGATCAGGTCACCTTTGATGTGGCTTCGATGGGCTGGGTGGACAATACGCAGGGATACGAGCCAAAGCAAACTACAGAGATCATCAACGGTCAGCCCACACAGGTGCTTACCGTTTACAGGCTGCTCGCCTCCACACAGAATATGTCTACCGTCATTCCGGGATCCTCCAGCGTCACTCTGGTCCTCCGGGTCCGAAGCATGCCCAATGGCAGCAAATTCGCCCCAGAGATCCAGGCCTGGGGAGCTCCGGATGCCACCACCAAGACCGATCCTGCTTCAGCCACGTCCGATGAGATCACCGTATCGGCCAAGCTCAATCTGAACCTGAGAATCACTGGCGGAACCAATGAAGGCTCCGGCAACCAAACCTTCGATTTCAACACCCCAGCCGCCAGCAATTACCCCAACCATGAGCTGGGCAAGCGCAAGGGGATCATCAGCAAGTTCAACTGGGCCGTTGACATGCGTTGGCCCGATCGAACCAAGGGTCTTAAGGGTCTGGAGGTTCCCACTGGCCCCATAACCTTTTCCCTGTCGCTTAGCAATTTGTGGCAGACCGCCGGCGGAGATGCCTACCCGAAAATAGAGGATCTGCAACCCTACTTCTGGGACATCGGCACCATCGATGGCGACTTCAACAACAGCGGGCGCAACACCGGCGATCAGGGCTGGAAACCCACTCTCAGCAACTATGGCTATGCCCGATCCACGGGTGGCGATGCCGGGAAGGACCGGGTCCAAGGCAATGGTCAATACACCGTGGCTGAACAGCGCAGCAGCCAGGGCCTTAGGCTGGACCTGACGTTGAAGGATTATAAAACCAACGACCCCTTCCCATACCTGGGGCATACCCATGCGCCAGGCACCAACTGCACCCCTGCCCTGGCCTCGACTGACTGCACGCGACAGGAAGTGGCCGAAATCTCCACTGGCTACCTATATGTCTTCAACCCCTCCACTGTCGGAGGCAAGGACGTGGCCAACTACTATGGACAGACCGGTCTCAGCCTGCAGAGCAAGGTCAATGACGGCAACCTGGGTGCGAAATCGCTATCAAACCAGTCTTTACCCCTTGCCTCTGACGCAACGGACACGTCAAACCAACCCGACCAGTCCGATGACATGTGGCACAACGTCATCTTCACGCTAGGCTCCGAAACATCAAAGGCAGGCATCAGCAACATCATTCAGTACAGTTGCATGACGGCTTCCAACTTTTTTGATAACGGCGTGGACTGCGGGTGGTGGAACGCTCCTGACAATCTACGGGGGACCGACTCAGCAGTCGCAGGGACCAAAGTGCGGGTAACGGCTGGCTTCAACTTCAAAACCAGCAAGGCCGATCTGCCTCTGCTGGGAATGTCCTTGGTCAAAATCGACCCAAAGGTAGTTGGACTGCCGGACTCCGACAGCCTGGATCTTCCCTGGGTCAATGGCATCTGGCAAAACGGCAAATACGATAAATACGAGCAAACGAGCGCTCAAAACCCGTTTCGGGACCTGGTCATGTATGCCACCAAACCCGACGGAAAGGACTGGAAAAACGACACTGAGCAAGCCAATGCCGACATAGAGAATCTGAACTTCTACAGCACACAGGAGGAAGCAAAGAAGCATGGCACGGTTGTAGGCATGCTGCTGGGCGGGCGCACCGCCGCGCCCTCCAGGTTTGCCGAAGAGAATTCCCGATTCGGCTTCGGCGGATTTGTGATCAACGTCCTCCCCGACGCCAAAGTAGGTTCGGTAGCCCAGCTGACATCAGTGTCGCGCACCTTCACCCGCAGCCAATTAGCAGCTATGGCCGGGCTGAGCCCCGAGAAGTCCAGAGATCAGGAATGGGAGAACTGGGCCGAGAAGCAGAACCCATACGATCTGGCCAAAATAAAATCTCCTGTCTTAACCACTCCCGTCGGAGGCTATACCAAGGCCCACTATGATCAAATAAACGGTTACCTGGGCGGAGACACCGGCGGCAATGAACACGGGGACAGCCTCTATGTAGCCGGCGAAACCAACACCATCTCCAACGCCGTAGCACAAACAAGCACCAATTCCAAACCCAAAGACTATTTTGACATAGACAGCGATCAACGGTTCGTTGACTGGCGGCTAACCATCAACACCGGCACTTCAGCTTCCCAAGCCAACAAGGGCGCCAAAACCGAACTCTACATCACCGACAAACTACCAGCAAAGCTCCACTACATCCCCGGCAGCGCCCGATTGGGCGGCACATATACGGAAGCCACGCCTGAAATGGGCCACATAGAGGGCGGAACCGCCTGTGAGCCATCGGTAAGCACGGACTCCGAAACCGGAATAACCACTCTGTCCTGGGCACTGACCAACATCCCTGTGGACGGCAGCAACCGCATCATCCACTTCTCCACCTCCCTGGGCGACCTGACTGACCCCAGCAAAGACATAGGTCCCGGCGACGACCTAATGACCTCTGCCACAGTCCAGTCAAAACAGAATATGTCCCAGCCCAACACATACTTGAAGACTGCCGACTCCTTCACCATCCACGCCTGGCGGACCAACACCACCAGCCTTTCCACTTCGGCCGTACAGGATACCAATGAAGCCGGTGCACCAATCGGCTTCACCAACATGCTGAGCAGCACCGCAGGCAGTGGCAAGCAGCATCACTATGCCATCGACATCATGCCTTACAAACAGGCAAGCGGCAAACCCGACTTCCACGGGGAACCCACTTTTGCCGATATGAGCATAAAAGCTTCGGCGGGGGCTGGTCTGAGCGGAATCACCATCCGCTACACCACAGATTCTCGATGGCGGGTGAATGACACGAGTTCCATACAATCCCAGGATTACCTCTCTTGGAGCAAGGCTGACTTTGACCCAACAAGCGGCGAAGTGAAAATGCCTGGAAACGTGGTCGCCTGGGCCTTCATCATTGATGGGCAGCCCAACCAATTCCGCTATGACATTACTTTCCATATAAACCCCGGAAACAACTCCTCCGGCGACCTCTATCGGAATCGCTGGGGCAATGCACTGAACCAAATGCCTGCCCAGGCCATGGTTGTTCAACGTTCCATCAGTGGCATCGTATGGTACGACGTCAATGGGGACGGTGTCCGCTCTTCGGAAGATATTCTGCTTAAAGATGTGAAAGTGACCCTGATCAAGGACGGTACCAACGAGCCCGCCAAGTCGGTCGTCACCCCACATGATGTTCTGAGCACAAAATCTGATTCCCAGGGCAAGTACGAACTGACCAATATACCGGCAGGGAAATTCCACCTGCGCTTCGCCCCCGCCCCGAACACGAACTGGACTCACCTGACTACAACAGTCCAAAAGGCCAGCGGAGCCAGCCCGAGCGAAAACTCCTCAGCCAGCGACGTACTGGAGGACGGAACCATGAAAGGCGCCGTCATCAACGATATTGAGTTCCAGCAGGCCGAGGATATGGTGGACGCAGCCAGCCAATCCCTGGACTACAACAACTGCGGTCTGACGGGAACAATGGACACCGATGAAGTGTCTGCCGGAGTCAAAGTACGGATTCAAGGCAGGAACTGGCTCAGTACAGACTCCTTTACATTAACCGTCGAGCCCCTGGAAGGAGCACCCTCCGCAGCGTTGCCCAGCCAAATCATCATAAACACCGACAACCAAGATATCCAGGTGCCCGTCAACGTGTATGCTCTGCCCCACGATGGCAGCTACAAGTATCGTATTCACCAGGAAACCGGCTCCATTCCTGGCCTGACGTATGATCAGAGCGTTGCAATCCTGACCATCACTTTGACAACCGATTCAGCTCAGTTACACCGTACCGCCAAGGCGCAATGGACTGACAGCAAGGGCATCAAGCTAGACACGGCGGTCTTCACCAACACCTACCAGACCCAGCCGGCCAAGCCCGACGACCCTGGCAACTCCAGCAACTCTGGCAACTCTGACTCTGGCGACACCGGCAACCCCAGCAACACCGGCAACCCCAGCAACACCGGCGACTCCAGCAACCCTGACAACTCCAGCACCCCCAACAACTCCAACAACTCCGGAGAGCATGACAAGCCGAATCCGCCGGTGGAACCGAGCAAGCCGGTCGAGTCCGATCATGCACCTAGCAAACCGGATCAAACCAGAAATAGCCAAAAACCAGTGCCAGGAAGCCAATCTTCTGATGACCAAGCGAAGTCCTCTACGAATTCCCCGTCCCTAGCCGACTCCGGCTCAGACATAGTCATTCCTGCAGCCCTGGCTGTCGGCACTGCCGTTCTCGGCCTGGCGCTGATGTGTCTGCTTCGGCATCGCAGGGCTCAGGAGACCGAGCTGGACTGATAGTTCCCTCCTCTTCGCCAATGTCAGGCACTTATGGCGAACCTCACGGTTCCTTGCCCCTATTTGCAGGCGGAATTTGGTATTCTTGCAAGTGGAAGGAATCTTGCATCCAGGGGTCGCTGTCGACGATGGACGGTCACCCGAAAGGTCATGGCCCTGCATGGTCATGGCGTTGATTGTCACACGTGCAGGCCGTCACACAGAAAGGTCAGTCATGGTAGACGATACAGTCATTGTTGTTGATACTTCCATGTTCGGAAAAGATGCCGCGGCGAAGACCGCCAAGGCCAACGAGGTCGCCCGCAAGTACGGCATCAGCGACGAAGCCCTTAAGAAGGTCGAGGATTACAAGAATCAGTTGAGCTACCACCAGGCATGGGACCTGCCTTTCCTGGGCTACGTGGACGAGGACGGCTATGGATATGCATACGTACCCAATAAGGCTGTCGCAGCCGATGGCTGGGATGCCCATAAGGCCTTTCTGGACCTGCCCGATGATGCCCAGACGGCGTTTGCCATCCGCATGCTCTTCACCCATCGCGATGTCGACCGCCACGGTGCGGAGATGTTCCTTCACCACGGCCGCGGACTGACAGTCCGCTTCCAGGAGCCCACCTCAGCCAGCTACTGAGTTCGAGCTGTCTAACTAACTCGACCCCCGGTCCTGTCGTAATAACCCCCTGACAAGGCTAGGGGCTTTTCCATGCCGACGATCAAGGCAGAAGTCCCATCCAGGCAGGAGCCAGCACACCGATGCAGGCTCCAATGATCGGCCCGACAAAGGGTATCCATGCGTAGCTCCAGTCCGCATCCTTCTTGCCGGACATGGGCAGAAGGCAGTAAGCCAATCGGGCGGAAAAGTCACGTGCAGGATTCATGGCCGCACCAGAAACCCCACCCAAGGCCATGACCAGAACCGTGATGACCAGGGCCACACCCAGAGGCCCGACCTGTGTAGGAGTTCCACCATTGAGGAAAACCCAGGAAACCAGGATGGCCGTGCCGATGGCCTCCGATGTAAGATTCCAGAAATTCGAACGTATGGCCGGCTTGGTGCAGAAAACCATGAGTTTGGTATCTGTATCGGTCGAAAGTTCGAAATGCTGGCGAGTGCCCAGGTAGCCCAGACAGGAACCTAAGAAAGCCCCAAGGA
The DNA here is from genome assembly GCF_016101585.1 of Bifidobacterium polysaccharolyticum. Classification (GTDB taxonomy): domain Bacteria; phylum Actinomycetota; class Actinomycetes; order Actinomycetales; family Bifidobacteriaceae; genus Bombiscardovia; species Bombiscardovia polysaccharolytica. The sequence goes on along the minus strand of NZ_JACFQG010000003.1, from coordinate 130,871 downwards.
ACTGGGCGGAAATGAAGATGGCTACATTGGCCAAGGTGACCGGAATGCCACCCTTGCCCATGGCCAGGCCGTTCAAGGTCGCTTGTGGATCAATCCAGTGACCGACCACCCTGGCCAGGGTCACGGCCGGATTCAGATGACCGCCCGTTCTCCACCCCGCATATACGCCCACATAGACAGCAAGACCCCAGCCCAGCGATGCGTTGATCCAGTCGGATCGATAAGCCCCTGTCTTGGGGAGCGACCTGCTGGCGGCGACCATGACCGCGATGGCCATCATAAGGGCGGTGCCCATGAACTCCGAGCAGAACATCTGCACACCGCTGATCATGCTCTCTCCTTTAGCTTCCTGTATCAAAGGAGCTGAAAAATGGCCAGGCTCCCATAACCCGAATAATCGACCGTTGCCAAATCGACAAGCCCGCAGTGGCACAACCGTCAATCTGCTCATACACATAGTCTTTCGATTTGACTACCGCATCAAGAATAACCGGAACCGTGGCCCGAGGACCTCGCCATCAATGATGGCAGCACATTCAAAATCGCTGAGTCTTAGTTTCGAGTAGATTCATGTCAGTACGGGATCAGCCCAGCAGGGCCAGAAGGTCTTTTCTGCTCAGCCTGGCCACGCTGGAGGCGCCGGTGGAGGCGGCCGAATCGACAAAGCGCGATGCCAGGTCGCTCTTGCTGTACTGCAGGTTGAGGATGCGTTCCTCGATGGTGTCCTTGGCTACGATCTGGTAGACGTTGACGTCCTGGGTCTGGCCGATCCGGTGGGCGCGGTCGTTGGCCTGCTCCTGGGCAGCGGCGTTCCACCAAGGGTCCGCATGAACCACCACACAGGCTCCGGTCAGGTTGAGCCCGGTGTTGCCGGCCTTCAGGGAGATCAGAAAAACCTGCGTGGCATCCCTATTGAACTGTTCCACCAGCTCCAGCCGACGCTTCTTGGATGTGGCCCCGGTGATCAGATCGTAGGACACGTCCAGCCGACGCAGCCGTTGGGCTATCAGGTCCAGGTAGGAGGTGAACTGGGAGAAGATCAGCATCTTGCGTCCGGCATCCTGGCAGGAGACCACCAGATCCTCGATGGCATCCAGTTTGGCCGAATCGCCCCTCCGGTCACGACCTTGATCCTGGTAGACCAGACGCGGATCGCAGCAGACCTCCCGCAGCCTGGTCAGCTGGGCCAGGACCTGGATTTTGCCGACTTCGTACTCCTGATCCCTTTCCTTGTTGAGCGTGGCCCTCAGCTCCTGCTCCAGGGCCGCATAGAGCTTGCGCTGACGACCCTGCAGGGGCACGCTGATCACGTTTTCGATCTTCTCTGGCAGATCGGTCAGCACCTGTGACTTGAGCCGTCGCAGAATGAAGGGTCCCACCAGGGCCTGGAGCCGGGACTGGGCGTCCTGATCGCCGCTGAGTATAGGCATTTCGAAGCGGTCCCGGAACCGGGAGTAGGGGCCCAACATCCCGGGCATCAGGAAGTCGAAGATGCTCCAAAGCTCAGACAGCCGGTTCTCGATGGGTGTGCCGGTCAGGGCGAACCGATGCAGACTGTCCAGAGCGCGTACGGCCCGGGCTGCCTTGGTGGCATGGTTCTTGATGTACTGGGCCTCATCCAAGACCAAGGCATACCAGGGTAGGCTCCGATACCGATCCAGGTCACGCCTGAGCAGGTCGTAAGAGGTGATCAGCAGGTCGTAGGACCCGGCCTGATCCAGCAGTGCCTGACGCTGGCTACGCCCCCCAGCCAGGACCGCCACCCGCAAATCCGGCGTAAAACGACGGCACTCGGCCTCCCAGTTGTAGACCAAGGAGGCTGGACAGACAATCAGCGAAGGCCCTCGATCACTGGCCTGATCCTTACGGGAGAGCAGGTAAGCCAACATCTGTATGGTCTTGCCCAGGCCCATCTCATCGGCCAGGATGCCACCAAATCCGCGGTCGCTCAAGGTGCATAGCCAACGCAGCCCTTCTACCTGATAAGGTCTGAGTTGCCCGCGCAGCCCGTCGGGGACCTTGAACTCCTGAGGGTCAGGCTTGCGCTCCTTCAGGTAGTCGCGGAAGCTGGAATCACGGTCCTGCTCGGGTACCAGCGCATCCAGGTAGCCGAGCTGGAATTCAGGCACACGGACCGGCCCCTTGGCCAGATCAGCCGGGTCGATGCCCAGATCTTGGGCCAAGGTGTCCACAGCATCGGTATTCAGATCAGCCAACTCGACGAAAGCCCCATTGCGCAGACGATGGAAGCGCCGACGACGGCGATGGTCAGCCAGAATGGCGGCGGCCTCCTCGGGCCGTACCTCATCGGCGATGGGAGAGATCTCAACCAGACCAGAGCGCACCCGCACACCCACACGAATCTGCGGATGAGAGACGACGCTCAGTCCGTCGAAGGCCGGGGTGGAAAAAACCCGTCCCAGACTCTTGAGCACCGGCAGGCCCCGGGTCAGCAGGGTGTGGATGGCTTCCTCGTTCTCCTCGGGGATGCGGGCCAATCCCTCATCCATCAGGGGGAAATAGCGGCGGACCGTCTGCCGGGCCAGAGACTCGCTCTCCCGATCTCTGCCGGGTTCATCCTCCGAGCCGGGATCAGCGCCGACGGACACAAGACGATCTCCATAGCGGGCCTTGAGGTCACAGCTGACCCCCTGCTGATCCCTGTCCAGGTAAAGCTCGATCCTGCAGGGCGGCCGTCGGCGGGCATCCAGCTCTTCAGGCAGTGTGGCGGAGAGCCCGGATCCTTCCTGGGCACCCTGATCCAAGTCAGGCAGGACAGTCCGGGCGAACAAGTCCAGGTCGTCGGCATCCAGATGCAGATCCCGATCCTCGCCAGGGCGGCAAAGGGTCTCCAGCAGGTCCCGATGACGCATGAAACGCGCGCTGCAACGGTGGATGACTGGTCCCGAATCCAGCCCTAAACCAGGCTGAGAGGGGCGCACGATAACGAAGGAATGGGCCTGGCCTACGATGAAGCGCTCCACGGCCAGGGCATGAGTGATCCGGTAGCCTTCCGCCTCCTTGCTGACTGCGATGCCAGGGTCCGGGTCTCCGCCGACCACGGGGGCAGGCATGGTCTGCAGGAAGGAGTCCTCAGGAGGCGTGTAGTCCAGGGTGAGCCCGGAATCCACAAACAGGTCGAGGATCTGCGCCACCTCATCGTCGCTGAGCCGGATCCCCGCCAATCCTGCACGCGTAAGACGGCGGCGCATGCCCCCCTCCTGTTCGGCCAGGCTGCGGCGGATGGCGCCAGCCCTCTCCAGGATGGTCAGCAGAGCCTGGGCCCGGTCATCAAAGGTGTCACGAGAATGGATGAAGGCCAGCCGCCGTCCGTAAGACATGAATTCGCCCTGGTCAACGGCGCGCAGCAGGGCCGGAAGGTCCTTGACCAAATAGGCGACCCCGTGGGAGGACAGGGTGATGTGCAGACGGACCAGCCAGCCTCCGCGCTCGCTGGTCAGGTCTGGGATCAGTCCGACTGAGCCGATGGGCAGGTGACGACCGCCGACCGGTCCGTTCTCCTGCTTGAGCAAGCTCAGCTGGCGGTCACGAAAGGCTTGCCGCCGCCGACCCTCCTGCCGGTGCATGTAGGCTGCCAAGGGTCCTGAGGTCGAGCGGGCGGACCGGGATCGACCCTCGTCACCGGTCCAATCATCCGATCCTGCAAAGGCCTGGCTGGACTCGTTATAGGCCATGATCAGAGCGACCACATGCTTGCATGCAGGACCCTGGCGCCCAAAGGCCCGGCAAGTGCAGGAGGAGTCGATGACCCGATGGGCCTGCTCGTCCAGCCGAGCCTGAACCATGCAGTCGCCATCCGGCTGATAGGTGGCGGGCACACGTCCCTTGAGGACGGTCAAAGCCCCCAGGTGTCGCAGGCGCAAGTCTGTAAAGCGACGGTCATCCAGCAGTTGATGGGCACGGAAGTAGGCCTTGCCGCCCAATCGACGCAGAGCAGCGTCAGAGATGGTGTCCGGATCACCAAAGGTCCGCCCCTCCTCCTCATCACCCGGATCATAGAAGCCATGGCCTCCTGAACCACCGGCTCTTGACCCGTAGACCGCTGCATGCCAATCCACACGCACCCTCCTTATGGTCTCTGACGACCATTCCCGAGCATAACCTTTTCCATCCCGACGCGGCACGCCTTCGGCGAAGCGAGTAGACATGCCGACTTACGAAAAAATTGCCGCCTCCCTAAGATGGCGTGCTGTTTGTCTGAAGAAGGAGATCATTATCGTGCAAAACACGTCCACCTCTGCCTCCGTTCACCGGTCACGACCGGCCGTCCCCCACCCCTGGCCGGCCATCGCCGCGCTGATGATCGGGGCCTTCGTGGGCATGCTGAGCGAAACCTCGCTCAATATCGCCCTGCCCAACCTGATGGAGAGCTTCCAAATCCCCGCTGCCACCGTGCAATGGCTGGTGACTGGGTACATGCTGGTCATCGGCATCGTCCTGCCCTTCTCCAGCCTGATCTCCAAGTGGTTCACCACCAGGCAGACCGTAATCTTCGGTCTGGTCGCCTTCCTGGCGGGCTCGGTGATCTCGGCCATGGCACCCACCTTCCCTGTCCTGTTGGCTGGACGGCTGATCCAAGGCATCGGCACGGGCCTGATCCTGCCGCTCATGTTCACCGTGGCCATGCTGATCTTCCCGCCGGCGCGACTGGGCACGGTCATGGGCATGTGCGCCTTGGTCATCATGTTCGCCCCCGCCATCGGCCCGACCCTGACCGGGATCATCCTGGGCAAGCTGACCTGGCACTGGATCTTCTGGTTCTTCACCCCCTTCCTGGTGGTGGCCCTGATCTTCGCCGTCTGCTTCCTGAAGAACGTTGGCACCATCACCCACCAGCGGCCCGATCTGGCCTCCATACTGGAATCCATTGTCGGCTTCGGCGGACTGGTGGCAGGTGTCAGCCTGGCCAGCCGGTTCGGATGGCTCTCCCCGGTCACCCTGACCATTCTGGTCGTGGCCCTAGTAGCCCTGGTCCTCTATATTCGTCGTCAGTTGGGCCTGGAACACCCGGTGCTCAACCTGCGCATCTTCTCCATCCCGGCCTTCCGCTACGGCGCCACCCTGGTCATGCTGGACTTCGCAGTCATCCTCTCCTCCATGTATCTGCTGCCTCAGTTCCTGCAGCGTGGGCTGCTCCTGCCCGTGGCCATGACCGGCATCCTCATGCTGCCCGGCGGGGCCATCAACGCCCTGGTCTCGGCCTTCGCCGGCCGGCTCTACGACGGCTTCGGGGCTCGTATGCCCGTCCGCTGCGGATTTCTTATCGCACTGTTGGGAACGATCATCCTCCTGTTCACCGGCCCGCACACCCCTGTGGCCCTGGTGGTGGCAGCCCACATCATCCTCATGATCGGCTGCCCCTTGGCCATGTCGCCAGCACAGACCTACGCGCTCAACTCTCTGAGTGGCCCGCAGTCCGGCGACGGGAGCACCATCATCAACACCATGCAGCAGATCGTAGGAGCCGTGTCCACAGCCATCACCACCTCCCTGCTGGCCATGGGCGAGGGTCAGGCAGCCGGAGTTGATAAAGCCCAGGCCTTCACCAAGGGGACCCACTATGGATTGATATTCACCCTGGTGCTGATCCTGGCTGCTCTGGCCGTCTCCCTGAAGGTGCGCAACTTCTCCCACGCCGAGCAGCCAGAGGCCGATCGAGACATTCAGCAAGCTCCAAGTTCGCACCGCTAGCTTGGGAACGTCCCTGGCTAGACTGGAGGACGGCGACCGGACTTGAGGCCCGCCATCGCGGGCCGCCCGGTCATCCCTGGAACGCTATCAGGAAGGGTGTCATGTTCGTTCTCAAGAACGCCTGGTTCACCATCAGGCGGCATGCGGCGCGGAGCCTGGTCATGGTTCTTGCCTGTCTGGTCGTGGCGGCGCTGGCCACGGCAGCAGCCACCGTGCTCCAAGCTGACACCAAGGCACGTACCACAGACTACGAATCCCAACAGGTGGATGCCGTCATCAGCCCGCGCAAGGGGACCAAGGCCTCCCCCCTGGGCTGGAACGAGTATTCCAAGTACGCCCAGCGCCTGCAGATGGATGGCATGCAGTACAAGGCCTACTTCCATGAGACCGCCGACATCAACCCGGAGGGACTGACCCAGTCAGGCACTTACTCCCTGGTGGGCGTCTCAGACAAGCAGGCCGAGCCCACCCTGCCTCATGGTCCCTTCGTGCTGGACCAGGGCAAGGGGCTGGACTACGCCTCGCAGAATACCTCCGGCACCCAGACCGTGCTGATCTCCAAGCAGATGGCACAGGTCAACAAGCTCAAGGTGGGCGACACCCTGACCATCAAGGATCCCCGCCAGCAGGATCAGCAGGTCAAGCTGACCGTCTCGGGCATCTATCACTACCGCAAGGCCGCCGACCAGGCAGCCAACCGGGCCATCTACACGGCCTATCCCACCTTTGCCATGCTGGGGTTGGATACGGCCAGCAAACCCGGTGACCCTGGCCATGAGCTGCTGGTGGCCTTCGTTCTGGATTCGCCGAGCACCTACCAAAAGTTCATCAAGGAGCTCCGCAAGGACGGGCTCAAGGCCTCGCAGTACGACATAGACTCTCCCAGCCTGAAGGACTATCAGCGGCGGATGGAGCCGGTCCACCAGGCTGCCGACCAGGCGCGAACTGTCATCATCCTGGTCTGCCTGCTGGGCGGGCTGATTCTGCTGGGTTGCCTATTCCTCATGCTGCACGGCCGCACCAACGAAATCGGCATGGCCATCACCATCGGTGTCCACAAGGCCCGGCTGGGCTGGCAGTTCGCCTTGGAGACCCTCTTGCTCACCCTGCCCGGACTGGCCCTGGGCCTGGCGCTGGGCACCGCGATCAGTCGGCCGCTGGGGCGGTCGCTCTTCCATCTGGGGAGCCTGGCCAGCATGCCTCATGCTGGCCTGATCTGGAAGATAATCCTGATTGGCCTGGCCGCCTGCCTGGTCATCGCTCTGGCAGCAGCCGCCAGAGTAGCGGCCTTCAGAACCGCCCAGCTATACACCAACGACCTGGAGGACGAGGCATGAGCGAAAAGACATCGGACCAGCAACCAGACGAAGAGTCCCAGGCAACTACTGATCAGAAACAGACCGATCAGAAGCAAGCCGCTCAGACAAGGGCCGAAGCTGGGCAAACAGCCGACGAGAGCACCAACGCCGAACCCATGTCCGAACCCAACACAGGGTCGGAGACGGAAACGGAATCCAAGGAAGAAGCAACCACTCAGACGGACAAAAAGACCGAGGAGGATAATTCTTCAGAAGAAGATGCCGCGCTGGCTGCCTTCAAAGTGGTCATCGAGCACGAAGATACCGAAGATTCCGATGACGATCAGGAAGAGGACCCGCTGTTGGATACCGATGACCAACGGGTGCTGGTTCCTGGAGGCTACCCGGTGCTTTCCCTGAAGCACGTGGATTATACGCGCAAGATCCAGGGTCGCCCCGAACAGATTCTGGACGATGTCGATCTGGAATTCCAGCGTCGCCGCATCTACTCGGTGGAGACCACCTCCCCTTCCGTACGAGCCGCCATGATGGCCTTGATGACTGGCCTGCGCGCCCCCACCCAGGGCAGTGTGCTCTTCCGGGGCACAGATCTGCGCCAGTTGCTGGCCTCCGACTATCGGGGCCACCAAATTGGGGCCATCTTTGGCACTGATGCCCTGAGGCACGACCTGACCGCTGTGCAGAATCTTGTCTACACCATGGATGCCAGCGGGCGCACCTTCCTGGGCCCCAAGGACAATCTGGCCCGTCAACTGCTGGACGAGGTCGGCTTCCCGGAGCGTCTGCAGGACAAACTGACCGCTGATCTGGGCCACCTGGACTTCCGCCTGGCCTCCGTGGCCCGAGCCCTGTGCTGCGAGTGCGATGTGCTTATCGCCGACGAACCCACCGAAGGGCTGGAGCCGGGCGATTGGGATACCCTGCTGGCCACCCTGAAGCGGGTCTCCCGCCGTCATGACTGCACCGTGATCATCCTGACCTCGGGCGGTTCGGACACTGTAGACGAGGGCACCTACGACGACCGATTCATCGTCGATTGAGCCTCAGCCTTCCGGACCGGAGACGGATGGCACTGCACTGATTTGTTCGGTCATCACCCATGAGGAGTGGATACCCCGGGTCATGGCCGAACAAATCGATTTGAGCAACAAGGACCCACATCGGCAACGGGGAATCATCCTGCACCATCACCATGGATTCGGACCCATTCGGGAAGTCGGCATCAAGGAAGCCATATGGATCACCCCAGGGCTGCTGATCGCCCAGAACGCCTGGCTGGTATCCCACGGCCGTCCCTCATGGGCCCTGTCAGCCCCACCGACCATGTGGCTGGATGATCTGGACCAGTCCCTGACCGGACGCAGAATTCTGACTGTAACGGCCGAAACCATTCTGGCCTGGCGCCGACTACCATCGGGCTTGGGGCAGCGCCCCTGGTCGCAGCTGGCCGTCGGTCGTGTATCGGGCCTGCCTGCAGCCCGGCGAAACCTTGAAGATCTGCAGAGCAAGCTGCGGACGGCCCCTGCGCAATCGTTGATTCGCATCCAGACCCACCTGCCCGATATCCAAGAGGAGTGGCGGGTCATCATCAACAAGGGACGGATTGCAGCATCCAGCGGATACTGCCTGCATGAAGGTGAGGGCTCTAGGGCCATCACCACGATTTTTGACGGTGCAGTTTTCGATCCCAAACACCGAACAATCGCCGAGGACTGCGCCCTCCAGGCAGCCAATGGTCGATCTTCTGCTCCAATCAGCGTGGACCTGGCCTTCCTCCGTGGGTCGGATCGGCCGCTGATTTTGGAGGGAAACCCGGTCTGGTGCGCAGCCCCTTACGCTTACGGGCCACAGGGCATGATCTCTTTCCTGAAAGCCGTCGCGAACTGCCGGACCGATCCAGTCGACCCCTATCAACCAGACCCGTGGATGGCGCGCGAATTCGCTGGTCGTTTCCGCAGTTCCTGGGGGTCGACCCGACCGGATCAGACGATGGTCATGCCGTAGTACTTAGCAAGGGGCTGCAGGTCCGGCACCCCGTATCGGGCCACCAGTTGCCTCCAACGGGCCAGATTGTCGGGACCATATTTGGCCGTGCGCTTGGCGGCAGTAGGCTCGGAGACGAAGATAGGCGGCTGGTGCTTGCTGTGGAACTTGTCCGCATACATGACCACCTCCTGCTCAGGATTGACCGGCAGGTAGTCGTCCGGCGGCAGGTTCAGGTGCTCCTCCTCCACCTGGCGGCGGGTCAGCCCAACCCCGGTATGATTGCGGGCGAACTGGGCCACCGACTCGTCCACGCCAGCGTCCAGCAGCAGGCGATAGCCCTCCAGCCCGTGCTCGATGTACCGCTCACCCTGGAAGGTCAGGGGCCGGCCCTGAGAACCGTCGTACTTCAGGATACGATAGGTGCCGATGTCGTGCAGCAAGGCGCCCGTGCGGACCAGGTCACGATCAAGCGGCCGCTCGGGCAGGACCCCGTCAGGGTCATCGCCACGCGACAGGCGCTCGTTGACCTGGTCGGTCATGCGCACCGCGAGCGCGGCAATGATCTGGCAGTGGGTGTGTATCAGTTCATAGGCGGCTTGGGAGGGCGCATACTGACGATGCAGGGCCTCAGCCATGGGAACATTGGGAATCATACCGACCATTCTAGGGATCCTTGCCGCAAATGTGACCTTTGCGACGCTTATGCACACTTCAGCGGATAATCAGCCCTGCCCTTCTGCTGCCGACAGTACACTGGGAGCCACGGTATTTCACGAGGAGCACTATGGACACTTCACCACTTGTGCGCTCCGCCGACCAGCCCACTCCCCCCGACGAGGACGGCGGCCGACAGGCGCCCTGGCACAACCCCCTGCTGGACCCGCGCGATCTGCGCATGCCGCGCATCGCAGGACCCAGCTCATTGGTCATCTTCGGCGTCACCGGAGATCTGGCCAAGAAAAAGCTCTTGCCGGCCGTCTATGACCTGGCCAACCGGGGACTGCTGCCAGCCAGTTTCGGGCTGATCGGATTCGGACGGCGCGACTGGAGCGACCAGCAATTCGTCGCCTTTGCGGAAGAGAACGTCCGCGCCCACTGCCGCACCCCCTTCAACGAATCCACCTGGCGACATCTGAGCCAGGGCATGCGCTTCGTCAAAGGCAGCTTCGACGATGCCGAGGCCTTCCGCCACCTGTCGGCCACCGTCTCTGAGCTGGACCGGGTCCGTGGCACCCGTGGCAACCATGCCTTCTACATGTCGGTGCCGCCCAAGGCCTTCCCCCAGGTGGCCCGTCAGCTGGCCGAGTCGGGGCTCTCCCACTCCACGGAAGGGGCCTGGCGCCGCGTCATCATCGAGAAACCCTTCGGTCACGACCTGGCCTCGGCCAAGGCGCTGGACCGAGTGGTCTCCGAGGTCTTCGAGCCGGATTCGGTCTTCCGCATCGACCACTATCTGGGCAAGGAGACCGTGCAGAACATCCTGGCCTTGCGCTTTGCCAACATGATGTTCGAGCCGGTCTGGAACTCCAACTACGTTTCCCACGTGCAGATCACCATGGCCGAGGACATGGGCATCGGCGGCAGGGCCGGCTACTACGACGGAATCGGAGCAGCCCGGGATGTCATCCAGAACCACCTCCTGCAGCTGATGGCCCTGACGGCCATGGAGGAGCCGGTCTCCTTCTCGGCTTCAGATCTGACGGCTGAAAAGACCAAGATCCTCTCAGCTGTCCGCCTTCCCAAGGACCTGGCGGCCCACACCGCTCGAGGCCAGTACACAGCCGGTTGGCAGGGCTCCCAGCACGTGGTCGGCTACCTGGACGAGGACGGGATCGATCCCTCCTCCACCACCGAAACCTACGCGGCCATCAGGCTGGATGTGGACACCCGCCGCTGGGCCGGCGTCCCCTTCTACCTGCGGACAGGCAAGCGCCTGGGCAAGCGGGTCAGCGAGATCGCCATCGTCTTCAAGCGCGCCCCCCACCTGCCCTTCGAAGCCACAGCCACCCGGGAACTGGGCGCCAACGCCGTGGTCATCCGCGTACAGCCTGATGAGGGCGTGACCCTGCGTTTCGGGGCCAAGACCCCTGGCTCGGCCATGGAGGTGCGTGACGTCAACATGGACTTCTCCTACGGGCGTTCCTTCACCGAGGCCTCCCCGGAGGCCTATGAGCGGCTGATCCTGGACGTGCTCCTGGGAGACCCGCCCCTCTTCCCCACCACCGAGGAGGTCAATCTGTCCTGGAAGATCCTGGACCCCATCGAGGAGTACTGGGCCGGACAGGGCCAGCCCCAGCCCTACCGCGCCGGCACATGGGGTCCGCGGGAGGCAGATCTGATGCTGGCCCGCGACGGATACCACTGGAGGATGCCATGATCGTCAGACTGAACAACACCACTACCTCCGCCATCGCCCGGGAGATTGACGAGCTCCACGTGGAGCGGGGAGAGGCGGCCCAGGGACGGGTGCTGACCCTGGTCATCGTCACCGAGCAGGCCCATCTGGAGACGGCCCTGGAAACCGTAAACGCCGCAAGCCGCGAACACCCCTGCCGGGTTATCGCCATGGTGACCGACGCCGAAGACCATCAGGCCGAGCAGGAAGCGGATCAGAAGTTCGCTGCAGCACAGTCCTCTGAAGACTGCGTCTCCTACAAGAACACCGACCATGACGGCGACCGCACACTGGATGCCGAGATCCGCTTCGGCTCGGATGCCGGTGCCGGCGAGGTAGTGGTCCTGCGACCAGTGGGGGCTCTGCTGAACCATTCAGATGCTCTGGTCATCCCACTCCTGGTGCCGGATGCCCCTCTGGTGGTTTGGTGGCCTACCAATCCGCCACTGGATCCCTCGCAGGATTCCATCGGGACCATGGCCGCAAGCAGAATCACCGATGCCATGGAGGCCGACGATCGCCAGGCTGCCTTCGCTGGGCTGCTGGCCCATTCGCGCGCTCAGGACGTGGACCTGTCCTGGACCAGGATCACCATCTGGCGGGCACAGCTGACCTCAATGGTGCAGCAGCCGCCCCACCTGCCCATCCGTTCGGTCAGGGTGACCGGCCAGGCCCACTACCTGCCATTGGAACTCTTGGCCTCCTGGTTGGCACTGAAACTTAAAGTGCCGGTCACCGTCGAGCGCGATCCGAAGGCCCAGGCCGTCACCGGCGTCTACTTCGAACGCCCGGACGGAATCATGAGCATGGAGCGCCACAATGACGACCAGGCCCGAATCAACCAACCTGGGCAAGCTTCACAGACCATTTCCATGCCCCTGCGCACCGCTGTGGACTGCATGAGCGAGGAACTGGGTCGGTTGGATCCTGACGAGGTCTATCAGGAGGTCATCCACGCCGGCTGGGGAATGGTCGACCACCAGTAGGCCCCGGCAGCGACTGAATTCATATGCAAACACAGGGGTGTAGGCTGAGGCAAGCATCACCTGCATGCGAGGAGGATCAGATGACCGAGCGTCGTATCGTTACCTATGCCACAACCGAGCTGCTCAACCAAGCTACAGCAGCCCGCATCCTGCTGGAGCTGGGAGACCTTCTGGCCCGTCAGGACCGGGCCGACCTGGCGCTGACCGGCGGGCGAGATGCGGCGGATGTCTATGCCCTGATGGGCGCTGATCCCCTGAGCCAGAGCGTGGACTGGAGCCGGGTCCACCTCTGGTGGAGCGATGAGCGGTTCGTGGGCCTGGAAGATCCGGACCGCAACGACGAACAGGCACGGCGGGCCTGGTATGGCTCGCTGATCGACCAGGGGCTGCTGCCGCAGGCCAATGTACATTCCATGCCCGTGGATACTCGCAGCCCAGCTCAGGTTGAGGCCGCCGACCAGGAGGAGAACGAACGGGCTCTGACCCAAGCGGCAGCCACATATCAGCAGGAGATCATCGACCAGCTGGGCCCTGAGGGCCGGATGGATCTGGCTGTCTTTGGCGTGGGCCCTGACGGCCACTATGCCTCCCTCTTCCCCGACCGTCCTGAGGTCAGGCTGCAGGACGACGATCTGCTGGTGACGGGTGTCAGCAACTCCCCCAAGCTGCCCCCGCTCAGGGTCACCATGACCACGCCATTCATCCGCCGGACCCCCAAGGTCTGGCTGTTCACCTCAACCGCTGAGAAGGCTTCGGCCGTGGCTGCTGCCCTGGGAACCACAGACGATCCCCATGTCCCCTCTTCTTATGCCAGGGGCACTCTGGAGACCCTCTGGCTCCTGGACGCTGATGCCGCCTCGAAACTGAACTGAGCCTTCTGCACCAAGAGCCTCTACAGATCTCAGGACTCCGAAGATTCCTTATCCGCAGCAGGAGCGGAGTCTTCGGAGTCCTTTCTTGTCATTTGTTCGACAGCCCGATCGGATTCGTCAACGATCCAATCCATGGCGTGGCGGGCCCCCTCCGCATCGCCCCGACGTATCAGTGCAGCTACGTCGCCATGCAGCCGCAGTGCCTTCTCATCGGCCTTCCTGGGCATAAGCTCATGCCGGGTCCGCCCAGACAGCACTGATGCAATCACATCGCCCAAGGCCGCGAACATAGCGTTGCCCGATGCCTCAAGCAGGGTTCGATGAAACGTTTCGTCAGCCCGAAGATAGTCCGGCCCGTCGGCCCGGTCAGCGTTGGCCACCATATCAATGGCGGCCCGCGTCAGCTTCGCCCATTGATCCTGATCAGCGTTGCCGGCCGCCAGCTGGGCAGCCATGGGCTCCACGCATGCCCTGAGCTCAGACAGCTCATGCAAGGTCCGTCCCCGGTCAGGTCCGCGCAGTCTCCACTCGATCACCTGTGGATCATAAATATTCCAGAGTTGACGAGGATTGACTGTGGCACCGACCTTGCGTTTGACAGTGACCAGACCCATGGCCTCAAGAACCCTGGTGACCTCGCGGGTGACCGTGCGCGAAGGCCTCTGGCTATCCAGGTCGGGGGCGGGCAGCCGGTCTCCCGGAGCGATGGTGCCATCTACGATGGCCGCCCCCCACTGATCCAGCAGCCGATCATGCAGGGTGCCTTCTGCAGCCGTTTCGTCATCAGGTTTCCTCGCGTTTTTCACGAATTCCACTCTAGCAACCTGGCTCATTCCCAATGGGACCAGAGTGATATGTAAATAATTTGAGACTCAATCCTGCCTCTTAGCATGCCGTCTTCCAATCCGTCACAGATTCGTGTAAAATACTATCTGTTAAGGCATACGTAATATCACACTGTCGATATTATGTAATGCAAAAATAAGAGCCGGGAAGCTGTTCAGGCTGAACGGCTCGCATCCTCAGAGAAGAGGCAGCCATGCTTTTAGCGTCGCAGCCGACAGCCGACGGGTACCTAACCCTGGCGGCGAGTCAGGCCGTTTCCCTGAACACCACCCAATTGGGCATCAGCCTGGTGCTCAGCCTGGCGGTGCTCATCTTCCTAGTCACTGTCGTCAAACTTCATCCCTTTGTCTCACTGCTGGGTGCCGCCCTCGTGGTCGGCATCGGTTCTGGCTACGGACCCGTGGCCACCCTGACCAGCTTTACCGGCGAGTTCGGCTCCACCATGGGCTCCGTAGGCATTCTGATCGGCCTGGGAGCCATGATCGGCAAGGTCCTCATGGACACCGGAGCCACTGACCAGGTGGTCAACACCCTGGTCGCCAAGTCCAAGCCCGCCACCATCCCCTGGATCATGGCCCTGATCGGCGCCCTGATCGGCCTGCCCATGTTCTTCGAAGTCGGCCTGGTCATTCTGGTCCCGGTCATCATTCTGGTGGCCCGCCGCACCAAGCTTCCCCTGATGCGTGTGGCCATCCCCACCCTGGCAGGCCTGTCCATCATGCACGCCTGTGTGCCTCCTCACCCCGGCCCCCTGGCAGCCCTGAGCCAATTCAAGCAGACCGGAAACGTAGGCCTGACCATGATGTTCGGCATCCCCTTCGCCCTGATTACCCTGGTCGTCGTGGGCCCGGCCTTTTCCCGTCTAGCCTCCCGCTGGGTGCCCATCGAAGCCCCGGCCGACTTTGTGGCCAAGAGCGAGCAGGCCGGCAAGGAGGAGACCCGGCTGCCATCCTTCGCCCTCTCGGTCTGCTGCATCCTTCTGCCGGCAGTCCTCATGCTGCTGACCTCCATCTTCGAGATCGCCATTCCCGGGTTCAAGGATCGCAAGGACGGCCTGGCACAGACCATCAACTTCATCGGCAACCCGGTCATGGCCCTGGCCATAGCACTGATTGTTTCCATGCTGGTCCTCAAGGCCGCCTCGGGCATCTCCTGGAAGACCGTCAATGACTCCCTGGGAGCGTCGCTTCCCGCTGTAGCGGGCATCCTGCTGATTGTGGGCGCAGGCGGTGGCTTCAAGGGCGTCCTGGTCTCCACCGGCATCGGCAAGATCATCGGCACCTTTGTGGAGAACTCCAACATCTCCATCTTCCTGCTGGGCTGGGTCATCGCCGTCTTCGTACGCATCGCCACAGGCTCGGCCACCGTCTCCATCCTGACCACGGCCGGCATTCTCAGCAACGCCATGACCATGATGCATGCGGGCTCCACGGCCACTACACTTCTGGTCATCGCCATCGGCGCCGGATCAATCTTCCTCTCCCACCTCAACGACGCGGGCTTCTGGCTGATCAAGGAGTACTTCGGCCTGAGCGTTGGTGAGACCCTGAAGACCTGGTCGGTTCTGGAATGCCTGCTGTCGGTAGTGGTTCTGGTCCTGGTCATGATCGCCAGCATCTTTGTGCCCATCACCGCCTGAGCGTCATTGTCAGATTACTTTTCAGAAAGGTTGCACATGGTCGACACATCGTTGAAGAATTCCGACGCGCTGAGCGCAGAAGATCACCCGGAGCCCCAGGTCCCCTCGGCAGTGGACAACACGGTTCCCCCGGACTACTTCCAAGGCCGCACACCCGTTCTGGTCATCATGGGAGTCGCCGGCTGCGGCAAGACCACCATGAACGAGCACCTGGGCAGCAAACTGGGCTGGGACATGGCCGAGGCCGACGACTTCCACCCCCAGGCCAACATCGACAAGATGGCCCGCGGCATCCCCCTGAACGACCAGGACCGTTGGCCCTGGCTGGACAGCATCCATGATTGGATCGAGGACCACATGCGGCGAGGAGTGCCCGGAACCGTCACCTGCTCCGCCCTGAAGCGGATCTATCGTGACCGGTTGCGAATGCCTGGGGTGGTCTTCATCCACCTGAGCGGGGACTACGACTCCATCATGGAACGGCTCTCCAAGCGGAAGGGGCATTTCATGAAGCCGCAGATGCTCCGCTCCCAGTTCGATGACTTGGAACCCCTGGGACCGGACGAGGTTCACCTGACCATCGACGTAGGTCTGCGCATGTCTCCCGAGATCGAGGCCGAAGAGGTCATCGACACCCTGGGTCTGCAGTGTGATGTCAAAGCGCACACCGCCCAGGTTCAGGCCGAGCGCGCCCGGCAGGCAGCCCGCCAGTAGCACCGGCAAAGCGGCCCGACCGCGGCCGACCACCAACCATCGCGGTCAACTTCACACTGTTGCAGTCAAGGGAGAGGAACTGACACTATGAAGATCGGCATGATTGGCCTGGGACGCATGGGCAAGAACATGGCGGACCGTCTGCGTACCGGTGGCCACCAGGTGGTCGGCTACGACATCGCGCCGGACTCGGGCAGGGATGTGGACAGCCTGCAAGCCCTGGTCCGGGACCTAGATGCCCCACGAGTGATTTGGGTCATGGTCCCGGCCGGCAAGCCCATTGAGTCCACTCTCGATCAGCTGGGCGAGCTGATGGAGCGCGGCGACCTGGTCGTGGATGGGGGCAACACCCGCTTCACCCAGGACCAGGAGCACGCCCAAGCCCTGGCCGCCAAGGGCATAGGCCTGGTGGATGTGGGCACCTCCAACGGCATCTGGGGCAAGGAGAAGGGCTACGCCTTGATGGTCGGAGGATCGGATCAAGACGTGGCCCGGATCCAGCCCATCCTGGACACCTTGAAACCTGAGGGCGACTACGGTCTGGTCCACGCGGGAGGAACCGGCGCTGGCCACTATGCCAAGATGGTCCACAACGGCATCGAATACGGGATGATGCAGGCCCTGGCCGAAGGGTACGCAGTCCTGGAGGCCTCCAACCTGATCAAGGAGCCAGGCGAAGTGGTGGAGTCCTGGCGAAAGGGCTCGGTCATCCAGTCCTGGCTGCTGGACCTGCTGGCTCAGGCCCTGAAGGAAGACCCGCACCTAAGTGGAATCGCCGGCAAGGCCGATGAGACCGGCGAGACCAAGTGGATGATTGCGGACGCCCTGGAGCTGGGGGTGCCCACACCGGCCATCACCTCGGCACTCTACGCCCGCCAGTCCTCCAAGATCGAGGACCCCATGACCATGAAGGTGGTCTCTGCACTGCGCAGCGCCTTCGGCGGCCACCCCATCGTCAGGGAGTAACCAGGTCCTGGGCCGGGTACCAGTAGGATCCCACCTGCGGACAGACCTGGACCATGGCGCCGTCATCAGCGAAATCCAAGGGGGCAAAGACGATTTCGCGATGACAGCCGTCGCCCTGGCCGTCCCTGGCGAACCTGTGATAGGCGACGATCCAGTCGTCCCGGCCCGGCACACAGGTAATGCAGTGATGCCCCGTGGCCAGAATCCCCTTGGCATGGTCAGCCTTGATCAGGACCTGGGGCGCGGTCCAAGGGCCGTCCAGCGATGGCGCGCTGGACCAGCGGATCTGATAGTTCGGATCCCTGGTGTCATTTTCCGACCAGGAGGCATAGTAGATGTCTCCCCGCCGACAAACAGTGATGGCTTCGCGGAAGTTGTCAGGCACAGCGGAGCGTACTGAGCCATTCTCCAGACGCAGGCCATCAGGGCTCAGCCGCGCCATATAGGCACGGCCATTGCCCCACAGCAGATAGGGCACATCGCCGTCATCCACGAAGATTGAGGGATCGATGGGCAGGCAGTCGTAGTCCCCCCGGGCGATGAATGGCTCCCTGGCCGCTCGGAAGGGACCGGTCGGGCCGGGAGCGACGGCTTGGCCGATCTGTCCATCGGCCACAAAATACAGGATGCAGCGTCCCCGGCGCACCAGCAGGCAGGGCGCCCAGGCACCCTGTCCCCCATGCCACCAGGGGACCTGTTCCAGATCCAGGATTTTTCTGCGGGTCCAGTGGCACAGGTCCCTGGATTCATAGACGTAGAAAGCGTGCGAGGACCAATCAGGCAGCCCGTCTTCGGTGCAATAGAGGTACCAGCGGTCCCCGATCATGACCAGATCCGGGTCCGCGCAGTAGCGATGCAGGGGGTTGCTTGCCAATCCCGTCCCCTTCGACCCTTGATGTGCGCTTGCGAATTCCTCCATGGACTGTGACTCCGATCCTTCATGAGTGCGGCGGCCGGAACCTGAACCTCCGACCGCCGCCATTGACTATGACCTTCCGACTGGCCGCCTTACCCCTTGACCGCTCCGGCAACCAGTCCGGAGACGATCCACTTCTGACAGAAGATGAAGAAGATGAAGACCGGGATCAGGGCCAGGACCGTAATGGTCATGAAGCTGGGCCAATCAGTCGTGAACTGGCCGACTGCGTTGTAAACCTGCAGAACGATGGTGCGCAGGTTGGAACTGCTGATGAAGACGTTGGCCGTCATGAAGTCATTCCAGGTCGACATGGTCTGGAAGACCACCACCGTAGTCAGTATGGGTCTGATCAGCGGCAGGACGATGCTCCAGAAGATCCTCAAGGGTCCGGCCCCGTCGATCCTGGCGGCCTCAATGACCTCAAAGGGCAGGGACTGCATGTAGCCCACGATCAGGAAGTAGCAGAAAACCGCCCCGCCCAGGTACATGACAATCAGGCCCAAGAGCGTGTTGACCAGCCCCACGCTGGACTC
The DNA here is from genome assembly GCF_016101585.1 of Bifidobacterium polysaccharolyticum. GTDB lineage: Bacteria > Actinomycetota > Actinomycetes > Actinomycetales > Bifidobacteriaceae > Bombiscardovia > Bombiscardovia polysaccharolytica. The sequence goes on along the minus strand of NZ_JACFQG010000003.1, from coordinate 111,984 downwards.
CATCCGGTAGAGGGGAATCAGAGTGGACTGGGCGGGAATGACAAAGGCGATCATGAGGATCACTCCGATGACCGAAGTGAATATCGACTTGCGCAAAATCATCCCGTAGGCAGCCAGAGCTCCGATCAGCACCTGGAAGAGGACACCGAAGAAGGTGACGATCAGGGTGTTGATTAGGCTGCGGACGATGGGCACCGTGGCGAAGGCCCGCGTGTAGTTGCGCAGCGTCCACTGCTTTGGCAGGCCCAGCGGATTGGTGGCCATGTCGGGGATGGTCTTGAAAGTGTTAATCAAGATGTACCAGAGGGGCACAGCGCAGATCAGGGCAATGATCAGCACCACCACGCTTCTGACCACCGAACGCCGCCGTTCCCGCTGACTCAGGGTCAGGGTCGAGCTCTTGCTGCTGCTCATTGGAACCTCCTCGAAATCAGGCTGGCGGCACCCATCTGAGCGAAGACCACGAGGGCCGTAGCCAAGGTGAACAAAACCGCCAGGGCCGAACCCAGCCCATACTGGGACTGGCCGATGCCCTGCTGAATGATGGACTGGGTCACCGTATAGGTGGAGTACCCGGGGCCGCCCTTGGTCATGGTGTAGGGCAGGTCGTAGACCTTGAGGCCGCCCGACATGAGCAGGAAGCTGGAGGTGACGATGCCTGGGATCAGCTGGGGCAGGGTGATGTGGACGAATTGCTGGCGGCTGCTGGCCCCGTCCACTGTGGCCTGCTCATAAAGGTCTCCGGGAATGGACTGCAAAAAGGCCAAGTAGAGGGTGGCATGCCAGCCGATCTGCGCCCAGACGGCGATGAAGATGACGCAGCACCGGGCCAGGGTCGAGTTGGACAGCCAGGGCACTGGTCCCAGGCCGAAGACACCCAGGATGGTGTTGAAGACGCCTGACTTCATGGGTGAGAAGATGTACTTCCAGACCATGCCCATGATGGCCAGCGAAGGCACGCTGAAGAAGAAGAACAGGGAGCGGGCGAAGTTGCGGCCCCAGAACTTCCGGTTCAGGGTGACGGCCAGAGGGATGGCGAAGATGGTCACCAGGACCGTCTGAGCCACGGCATACAGAATGGTGAACATCAGGCCTTGCATGGTCGAGGAATCGGTGAACACACTGTGGTAGTTCTTCCAGCCCACATAATGCATGTTCAGGCTGTAGCCGTTGAAGTCTGTCACCGAGTAGATGATGGTCTGCACCAGCGGCACCGCGAAGAGGATGACGAAGACGGCCAGTATGGGCAGGAGGAACCAGAAAGAGGTCAGATCCTGCCGCAGACCGACCATGCGCCGTCGATGGGCGTTGGCACGTTCTGCCACAGATTGGGAAGTCATATTCTAGCCCTTCCTACTTGACCGAGGCCATCTTGTCATCGATGGCCTTGGCCCACTGATCTACATTGATGGACCCTTGCACCAACTGCTGGGTCTCGGACTGACGGACGGTGGTCAGCACATCAGGCTTGGCGTAGAAATTCATGACCAGGAAGTAACGACCCGTCTGCAGACTGGTCCGGTAGACCTCCTCGTACTCGGGCTTGACCTTGGCTTTGAACCCCTGAACGGTAATGGCATCCCCGTTATCGGCCGAATGCTGCAAGGCCCAGCGACTGTCCATGAAAGTCAGGAATTTCCGGGCCGCTTTGAGCTTGGCACCCTTGAGATGGGAGTAGATAGCGTAGGCAGGCGAAGGTGATCCTTGGGCGTAGTTGGGCATGCCCTCCTCCATGAGCGGCATGGGGGCCATGCCCCACTTGAATCCGGACTGGCTGATGGAGGGCAGGTCCCAGGGCCCAGTGCAGATCATGGCCACCTGTCCGTTGATGAACTGGGTCTTTCTGTCGTCGCCGCTGATGCCCACTGTGTCTCGCGTGGACAGGCCCTGGTCATAGAGCTTCATCCAGGCCGCAACTGCTTCGCGCTGATCGCTGCCTGGCTGTTGTGGGCGGCGGTCAATCAGGCTGTTCACATCCACCTTGTCCCTGGCCAGCTGCGAACCCAAAAAAGCGTCGGGAATCTGACTGGGAGCGTCAGCGATGCCCTCAAGGAAGGGCGTGACCCCGGCGGCCTTGAGCTTCTTGCACAGCTGCAGGAAGCCGTCCCAGGTCTCGGGCACTTTTTTGGCGCCTACCTTGGCCAGCAGGTCCTTGTTATAGACGATTCCGGAAGCCCAGGAGGACACGGACATGCCGTAGACCTTGCCTTGATGACTGACGAAGTCCTTATTGGCCTGGGAGATGTTGCGCATGAAGGGCTCATCGGTCAGGTCGCGCACGTAGCTGTTCTTGATCAGGTCAGCCTTGTTCTCGGAGGTGATGACGAACACATCCGGGGCCTGATTGCCGACCAGTCGGGTCTGCAGGGTCTGGACGTACTCAGCGGTAGGCGGCGAGTAGCTGAAGTCCACCTTGATTCCTGGGTTCTGTTGCTCGAATTGGTCGATGTATGGCCTCATCGTCTGTTCGTTGTTCCATGACAGGAAGGTCAGCGTGGTCTTGGACCCATCGGCACCGCCACCGGCTCCACAGGCTCCCATGGCCGACACCAACATACCGACCCCCAGCGCCGCAGCTATGCCCTTCCATGCTCGCTTCAGCTTCATGACTCCTCCTTGCAATCAATCCTCTGAACATCCTTCCGGGTTGTTCAACGTCGAGACCCGGGAATTGACACGATTCAACTGCTATCAAGATATGGTATAGCACGTTGGTTGAATCGTGTCAATTACATGACGATAAGGCCACCCACGTGCCTAAGATAATGGCTGAACCCGGGAAAGGTGCGAAATGGTGACGATGAGCGACGTGGCCAAGGAGGCGCAGGTCTCTCGGGCCACTGCCTCCTATGCCCTTCGAGGCGATACACGCATAGCGGATGACACCAGGCGCAGGGTCCTGCTTGCAGCCCACAAGCTCCGCTACTCAGCCAATCTGTCGGCCAGAAGCCTGCGCTCAGGCAAGAGCGGCATCATCGGCGTGGCCATCTTCGAGCTGGACAAGCCCTACCCCGCGCAGATGAGCGCAGCCATCTCCCGGCAGATCAACGCCCATGGCATGCAGGCCATCATCCAGCAGACATCCAACTCCAAACAGGATGAGGTCTCCATCCTGCGGCATGTGACCAGCCAGCTCTGCGACGGCACAATCTTCAGCCCGGGCAGCATCACCAATGAGGAGATGCAGGAGCTGGCCGATGGCAAGCCTCTGGTCCTGCTGGACGACCCCTCAGCCGAGCCGGTCTTTGATTCAGTCATGACGGCCGGATTCGAGGGAGCCGCCATGGCCGTGCGGCACCTACTGGACTGCGGATGCCAAAGAATAGGTGTGGTGGGCGCCGACATGACGGCCAGCACCGATCCGGTCCAACAGTACTCGGTCCGCGGCCGCAGGGTGGCCGGCTGCTTGAAGGCTCTGAAAGATGCCGGAATCAAGGCCCGCTCCAAAGACTTCCTGACCTTGGACCGCTGGGACGGGGAATTGGCCCGGGACTTGGGTCATCATCTGGCAGACACGTCCGACCTGCCCTTTGACGGCATCTTCTGCATGACCGACTCCCTGGCCCTGGGCCTGATCCGAGGACTGCACGAATGCGGCGTGGAGGTCCCCCGGGACCTGGCCGTCATGGGATTCGACGGCATCCAGGAGGGAGAGTCCTATATACCTTCGCTGACCACCATCAGCACCGACAAGGAGGACCTGGCCCGCAAGGCGGTTGATGCCCTCCTGGCCCGCCTGCAGGGCGACGACGATAATCGTCCTGCCACCCGGACGACTGCCGCCTGCCGGCTGGTGGTCCGGGAATCCACAGCCAAGATCCGATAACAGATTGACAAAAGGGTCCGCGCTGCCGTCTTAGCGGCTGCGCGGACCCTTGCGATCCCGGCGAAGCTCAGTCCTGCTTGATTTCGGACTTGTCCTCGGCCCAGAGGGTGTGGAAGACGCCTGGCTGATCTACGCGCCCATAGGTATGAGCACCGAAGAGGTCACGCTGGCCCTGGATCAGGGCGGCGGGGAGCCTATCGGAACGCAGCCCGTCGTAGTAGGACAGAGAGCTGGCGAAGACGGGGATGGGGATGCCGGCCTGGGTGGCACGGGCCACAACACGCCGCCATGAATCCTGAGCCTGCTCGACAGCCTGCTTGAAGAAGGGGTCGAAGAGCAGGGAGCCCGGCTCACGGCCAGAGGCATAGGCATCGGAGATCCGGTTCAGGAACTTGGCACGGATGATGCAGCCGCCACGCCAGATGCGGGCGATGGCACCCATATCCAGCTTCCAGCCATAGACTCGAGCTCCCTCCTGCATCTCGTTGAATCCCTGGGCGTAAGCCACAATCTTGGAAGCATAGAGGGCCTGGCGAATGTCCTCAATGAAGGACTTTCGGGCCTCGGGGTCGGCGGCCAGATCAGCCATGACGGCCTTGGGCTGCGGACCCTTCAAGCCCTCCTGGGCAGCCTGGCTGCGCAGCTCGGGCGAGGAAGAAAGTCCCCGGGCGAAGACGGCCTCGCCGATGCCGGTCACGGGCACGGCAAGGTCCAGCGCGGTCTGCACGGTCCAGGTGCCGGTGCCCTTCATGCCTGCCTGATCGGTGACGATGTCGATGAAGGGCTTGCCGGTGGCGGCATCAGTGTGGTGGAGCACCTCGGCAGTGATCTGCACCAGGTAGGAGTTCAGATCCCCCTGGTTCCACTCTTCGAAGACCTGGGCGATGGCCTCGGGTTCCATGCCCAGGCCCCTGCGCATCAGGTCATAGGACTCGGCGATCACCTGCATGTCTGAGTACTCGATGCCGTTGTGGACCATCTTGACGAAGTGACCCGCCCCGTCGGTGCCGATGTGGGTGACACAGGGTTCGCCATCGACCTTGGCTGCGATGGATTCCAGGATGGGTCCCAGGGTCTTCCAGGACTCATCGGTCCCGCCGGGCATCATGGAGGGTCCCAAGAGGGCGCCCTGCTCGCCGCCGGAGACGCCGCAGCCCACGAAGTGCAGCCCACGGGCCCGGATGGCCTTCTCCCGGCGAATGGTGTCCTTGAAGTAAGCATTGCCGGCGTCCACGATGATATCCCCCGGCTCCATCAGGTCGGCCAGGTCATTAATCATCTGGTCGGTGGGGTCCCCGGCCTTGACCATGATGATGGCCGTGCGGGGCTTGGTCAGCGAAGCCACGAACTCCTGCAGCGTCTTTGCCGGGACAAACTGGCCCTCCTGGCCATGATCGTGAATCAGGGTCTCAGTGCGCGAATAGTGGCGGTTATAGACCGCTACGGTATTGCCGTGCCGTGCCAGGTTCCTGGACAGGCTGGCGCCCATGGCGGCCAGACCCACGACTCCGATATTGGCTTGAGCTTGTGTCATCACATCACCTTTCGACGGTAGCCCGGAAAGGCCGGGCACCAGGTTCCATGCCGTCAATTCTATGGCCCGGACCCGATTTGGGCCAGGATCCACAGGGTGAGATTCCACTCACTCAGTCCTTGTGGTGCTTGCCGCCCTTCATCTTGCGGGAGGGCAGGACCACTCGCGTCAGCTTGGGAACCGCCCGGGTGGAGACGAACAGGGGCTGCACCTCCACGATGGGGTTGTAGGGAGCCAGACCGAACCACTTGATCGGCGAGCCAGCCACCTTGCGAATGGCGTACTTGACCTTCAGCGAGAAGGCGCCCCGGGAATCAATCTTGGACTCGGGCATCAGGGCCTTGTGGACCAGCACATAGGTGACTGTGCCGATCTGCGGATCCTCGTCCACCTTGGGGTAGATGGAGGGCTGCTTGGGCAGTTCGCCGCTATCGATCAGCTCGTGCATGATCTGGTGCAGGTAGGTGGCCACATTCTGGTCCACCTTGAAGCCCAGCCTCATGCGCACGCGGAAGAGGTAGTTGGTGCCGAAGTTCTCCACCGAGTACTTGCGCGTGTAGGGAGCGTCCGTGGTCTGGACCGAGACCGCCCACCAGGCCCGGGCACGCTTGGGCCGGTTGGCGAAGATGGAGAAGAAGATGTCGGTGTCCAGCCGCCGCATCTCCGCGTCCGAGGTCAAATAGACCAGGTTGTCTGCATAGTAGGGGACACGGAAGTCGTTATGGAGCATCTCCAGGGCGGGCAGGCACTCCTTGGCCGTCATATGCCGCCGTTGCGAGCGCTCCACCTTGGTGCCCACATCCCAGGTGTACATGATGTAGAGGATGGCCGCGGTCAGCAGCATGGTGAACCAGCCGCCGTGCATGAACTTGGCCATGGAGGCCATGAAGAAGAGGATCTGGATGGCCAGGAAGACCAGGGCGAAGAGCAGGGAGAGCGCCCGCTTACCGTCGTGCCAGATGTAGTCGGCCAGCAGGACGGTAGTGGTGATCATGGTCACCGTCAGAGCCAGCCCGTAGGCGGCCGAGATGTGCTCGGAATCCTTGAAGATGGCCAGCACAGTCAGCGTGGCCGCGCACAGGACCCAGTTGATGGTGGGGATATAGAGCTGGCCGCGGGTCCGCGCCGGGTAGCGCACCTGCAGGTGAGGCATCCAGTTGAGGCCAGTGGCCTCCGAGACCATGGTGAACGCGCCCGTTATCAGGGCCTGCGAGGCGATGACGCCAGCAGTCACCGACAGAAGCACCGCCACGTAGCGCACGGTGGTGGGCATCATCTGGAAGAAGGGGTTGAGCCCGTCTACGCCCTGCAGGGCCTTATTGTCGCTGTTGCGCAGGATCCAGGCCCCCTGGCCGAAGTAATTGAAGACCAGGGCGACATTGATGAAGGGCCAGGTGGCGTAGATGTTGCCGCGGCCCACGTGGCCCATGTCGGAATAGAGTGCCTCGGCTCCCGTGGTCGACAGGAAGACCGTGCCCATGATGGTCAGGCCCACCGGATTCTGCGGACTGAAGAGGAAGCGAATCCCGTAGACCGGGTTCAGCGCCTCGAAGATGGACCAGTCGTTGCCAATGCAGTAGATGCCGATCAGGGCCAGGAAGGCGAACCAGACCATGACCACGCTGCCGAAGACCTTGCCGATCCGCTCGGTTCCGCGCGACTGGACCGCAAACAGGATCAGGATGATCACGAAGGTGATGACCATGGTCAGGTTCCCGTTCTCACGGAAGATCGGAGTCAGGACGGGGATGGTCTTGAGGCCTTCGACTGCCGAGGATATGGAGACCGCCGGAGTCAGCACCGAGTCAGCCAGGAAGGCGGCGCCGCCGACCATGGCAGGAATGGCCAGCCATTTGCCGTAATGCCGGACCAGGGTGTACAGGGCGAAGATGCCGCCCTCGCCCTTGTTGTCGATGCGCATGGCCACCAGGACGTATTTGACCGTGGTAATCAGCGTGATGGACCAGAAGACCAGGGAGAGCATGCCCAGCACAGCCGCCCTGTCCACACGGGCCATACCGCCTTGCCCGGCCACGAAGGCCTGCATGGTGTACAGGGGCGAGGTGCCGATGTCGCCGTAGACCACGCCCAGGGCCACGATGCACATGCCCAAGCTGATCCTGTCAGGTGAGGACTGTACCCGCCGCCACCAGCGGCCCAGAGGACCCTTTGGCGGAGTGCGACGACGCTGGGCTGCCCGCTGGGCCTCGCGCCGGACCCGCTTGAGCTCGTTCTCCTCCTCGCGCGTGCGGGATTTGGCCGAGATCTTTGGGGCCTTGGTAAAGCTCTCCGGGGGAAGTATCGATTCTTTCGTCAACCGACCCTTACGAGAGGCCGCCGTCGACTTCGCCGCTTTTTCGCCGGATAACCGGGGTGGTTCGTCAGCGCCCCTGCCATCATCCTGAGCCGCCAACTCATGCCGCTCATCCGCCATAGAGCCCTCCATCGGCCAATGCCTTCACTCATCTACTTCCGGGTGCCGTATGTTGCTGTTTGCGCACACGTGCGACGACAACCGTAGCACTCTCCCCCCACACTCGGCAGGGGCGATTCAGACCGCGACACACCATAAGCTTAATCCCGGCCTGGCACCGTCCGTCGGACATCCCTCACAGGCCATAAACACGGCGCGTGGTGGCTGCCGTCGCTTTGGCCACCTGGGCCAGAGGGCAGTCCAAGGCATCGGCCATGGCTCGCAGGGTGTAGGGAATCATGTAGGGGGAGTTGGTACGCCCCCGGTAGGGCATGGGGCTCAGATAGGGCGCATCGGTCTCCACCATGATGTGATCCATGCCGACTACGGACAGGGCCTGGCGGATTCCCTCGTTGCCCTTGTAGGAGACCGTCCCGGAAAAACTCAGATACCAACCGTGCTCGGCGGCCACCTGAGCCATCTGCGCATCCCCTGAATAGGAGTGGAAGATCGTGCGCTCGGGAGCGCCATCCTCCAGCAGGGTCTCAATGACCTGCCGGTGGGCGTCGCGGTCGTGGATCTGCATCGGCAGATCCAGTTCCTTAGCTAGGGCGATGTGGTCCCGGAAGGCCTGCCGCTGGATCTCTTCGGCCCCCTGGCCGGTTCGGAAGAGGTCCATGCCCGTCTCCCCGATGGCCACCACCTGGTCGGGATATGCGCGAGCCAGGCGGGCGACATCCTCAAGCGCCTGCTCGAAAGAAACCTCATGCCAGGGCTGATATTGCAGTGGCAGTCCATCCGGTCCCGGCACCGCTCGATGGCCGTGCAGAACGGCCTCATTGGGATGGATGGCCAGAGCCGCGTGAACCACCCCAGGATGGGCCAGGGCCAGATCCACAGCCGTCTGCAGGTGGGGCAGTTCGCAGCCCACATCGATGGCTCCGACCACGCCCACGGCCCGAGCCCTTGCCAGCTGCTGGTCGACCGTGCGGACGGGGACCGGGTCCTGCCCGCGCTCCCTGGCCTGCCGGTCCATCTCCTGGGCGAAGGGGACCACAGAGGCCATGTGGGTGTGATCGTCGATGACTCCAGTGCCTGCGGGCAGCGGCTCGGGGTCGGGAGCCCAGCTACGGTCGCGATGATGCTTGCTCATGGTCCACAGTCTAGGAACCCATACGGCCCAATGTGCGACCCGCCCGGACGGCCGGCTCTGTCAAAAGGAAGGTCGGCAGCTAGAATCGCCCATGACGGCCCTGGAACGACCGGAACGGAAGAGCGAAGAAGCGCCCGCCATCTGTCCCTGCCAGTCCCCCGCCGCCGCAGTATCTTTGCCGAAAGCAGGAAAGGTGGAACATGTCTACGGATTGGCAGCCCTCATTCGAGGCGACCAGCGCCTACCTCTTCGTCCACTTCACCGGCCATGAACAGGCTGAGACGGATGAGCAGCTCTACTTCGCCCTCAGCCGCGACGGCCTGCACTGGCATGACCTGCGGGCCCAGGGAGACCCGGTGCTGACCTGGAGCGAAGGCGAAGGTGGCGTACGCGACCCCTATGTCGTCCGGGGGCCAGACGGCCTCTTCCACATCATCGCGACCGATCTGTCCGTCTACCACAGGGGCGGCTGGCAGGAGGGCAGGACCACCGTGAACGGATCCACCGGCCTGGTCATCTGGGATTCGCCTGATCTGGCCCACTGGGGCAGGCCCCGTCTGGTGGATGTGGCCTCGGCCATTCCCAAGGCCGGCATGGCCTGGGCTCCGGAGGCCTGCTGGGATGCCGACAGGGAGCAATGGATAGTCTTCTGGGCCACGGCCGCCGCCGACAGTGCTGAAGACCCGGCTGCAGCCGACCTGGCCAACGAGCTGGGTGACGGCATCAACATGTACTACGCCACCAGCGCTGACCTGATCACCTTCTCCCGCCCGGTAAAGTGGATCGACCGCAGCAACGGTATCATCGACACAACCATGCTCAAGGCGCCCGACGGCTGGTGGTACCGGGCCTCCAAGGATGACCAGATCACCCTGGAGCGCACACGCAACCCCTATGCGGTCACCCATGAGCTGGTGCGCACGGACGACGACCAGGCCTGGTCCTACCTATCCAATCTGACCGACATCTTCGGCCAGGGGCGCTACTCCTCGCGTTATCTGGAGGGCCCCGAGCTCTTCCTCTACAACGATGCCGATGCTGCCGGACCCGACGGCAGAGCCATGCCTTTCGGTCTGATCTGCGACCAATTCCTCGAGGGCCGGGGCTATCTGCCCTTCCGCTCGGCCGACCTGTCGTCCAGACAGCAACAGGACTGGACCTTGGTCAACGACATGGACTTCGGCCGGCTGACCAAACGCCACGGGTCCATCATGCCCATCACCGAGAGCGAGTATCGGATTTTGAAGCGGAACCTGACCCGCTGACCCGCTTTTTGGCGGGTTCGAGCACATGGACATCCATGCCCGGCAGCCGTCCCCAGGAATAAACGGCGGCCATGTCTGCAAAAAGCGGCACGGCCAGACCAAAGGTCACGGCCAGACCCGGCCAGGTGTAGTAGGCCCAGCCCGTAATCATGAGCAGGGCCAGGACCATCAGGGAGCATAGGGGACGCCCCACCACCATGGACAGGGCGGTCCGGGCCGCCCAGAGGGGGCCCTCGTCGAAGTTGGACCGCACCGGCCAGCTGAGAAGGACGAAGAGCCCGTACAGCAGGTTGAGCAGGAGGAGCAGGCCGGAGACCACCGGTGTCAGGGTGCCCATGTCATTGGTCATGGTCAGCCAGTACTCCCAGATCAGGAGTGCCCAGACAAGGAACTGGGGCCATCCGAAGCGGTTGGCCGCAGCCAGCTCTGAGCGCCAAGCCCGGTGGAAGGTCATCCAGGTCTGCTTGACCGTCCATGAGCGGTCTTTCAGGTCCAGCAGCCAGGTCCGGTACGTGGTGCAGGTGGCCGCCATGGAAGGGAAGAATCCAACCAGAACAAGTCCCAGTAGAGTGTGGGCCAGAAAGGCCACATGGACCACGAATATCATCATGATGATTCGGCATAGGAACTCGTATCCCACTGCGAAGCGCTTCATCGCCACCCCTTTTCTGGATTCCATTGTTCCCGCCAGAGCAGACGAACGCAACCCTCGTCGATCAATATGGGCAGGGTCACCAGCGGGGATTCGCCCAGATGATCCGGCCGCCACCGATCTCCGATGTACAGGCAGGGCAGGGCCGGATCCTCTGAAAGGGGCACGATGGCGTCGCACTGCGACTGGTAGGTCTGCGTCCCCAGAGGCGCCACAGGCTTCCACGGGCTCCATGGCCCACGCAGGTCCCGCGAAACAGACACCATGTTGTCATTGCAATCCCAGCCGGTCAACTGCGAACCAAACCAGTAGTACCAGTCGCCCCGGTGCAGGAGGATGGGGGATTCATAGCCGAAGCGGCCGTCCTGTCCACGCAGACAGACCAGATCCTCCACCAGAGACAGGTAGTCCCTTGAGAGCCGGTAGATGTGTGTTCCCTGATCCCGGTCCTCGGAGACCAGATACCCGCTGCCATCCCAGTCCTGAAAGGCGAAGATATCACGGCTGGCATTCATGCCAAACCGCATTGTTGAAAGAGGCCGGAAGGGTCCCTCGGGCCGTTCGCTGACGGCTGTGCCCACATGGGCGTAACGATAATCCCCCTCGCCGTCCACATGCAGGTACATGACATAGAGACCATTGGCCGGACAGCGCAGGACCCGGGGGCGCTCCACAATCCGCTCCGGAGAGGTCATCCCGCCCGGCGCCCCCACTGGCAGAGCGCAGCCCAGGTCGTGCCAGTGGACGAAGTCCTCGGTGGCATAGCAGCAGATTCCCCCGAACCGGCTGCCCCCGGTCTTGATCTCGCCATAGGCCAGCCAGCGGCCGCCATCCTTCAGCATGCCCAGAGCGTGCAACTGGGCCACGGACCCATCCGCCCGCCTGACCAGCTGCACACCCGGTATGAGGCTCATGGTCTCATCCCTTGACCGCGCCGATCATGACCCCCTTGTTGAAGTATTTTTGCAGGAAGGGGTAGATGATCAGCAGGGGCAGGGTGGATACGATGATGACGCCATACTTGATCTGGTCAGCCAGCTGCTGCTGCTGCAGGACGTTCTGGCCGCCGTTGCCGCTGCCCATCTGGTTGGTCTGGTTGGCCAGCAGAATGGACTGGAGGACGTTCTGCAGAGGCTCCTTGGCCTCCTGGCGGATGTAGATCAGACCGGTGAAGTAGTCGTTCCAGTGGCCCACGAAGTAGTAGAGGCCGATGACGGCGATGATGGCCGAGCTTAGGGGGATGACGATCTTCATGAAGTAGCCGAAGTAGCCCAGTCCGTCGATCCGCGCCGCATCATGCAGGTCCTCGGGTATGGAGGTCTCAAAGAACGAACGGGCGATGATCAGGTTCCAGACGCTCAGGGCGCCAGGCAAGATGAAGACCCACATGCTGTTGAGCAGGCCCAGTTGCTTGTAGAGCAGGTAGTTGGGGATGAGCCCGCCGGCGAAGTACATGGTGAAGGTGAACAGGAAGAGCAGCACCCTGCGGGGCTTGAACTCCAGGCGTGACAGGGCGAAGGCCGCAGGCATGGTGACCACCAGGTTCAGAGCCGTGCCCAAGACGGCGTACAGGACCGTATTTCCATAGCCGGTCCAGATGCGGGCATCCTGGAAAACCCTCTGGTAGCCGGCCAGCGTGAAGCCCACGGGCCAGAGCGTGACCCGCCCCGAGGAGACCGCCCCCTGGTCGGACAGGGATGCGACCACGATGAACCAGAGCGGGTAGATGACCGCCAGAAGAATGACGGCCAGGAGCAGGGCGATGACGATATCGACGGCCATATCCCCCGGCTTCAACTGCTGTCTGGTGTGCTTGTTCCACGGGATGGCCCCAGGGTCCGCCTTGGGTGCCGGTTGCGCGACGTTGCCGCTAGTCATGATGACGCTCCTTATCCTGCACAATCAGAAGATGCTGGTGTCGGTGACCCGCTTGGATATCCAGTTGGCCGCGACCAGGAAGATGAAGTTGATGACCGTGTTGAACAGGCCTATGGCCGTTCCGTAGCTGAATTGGAAGGATTGGATGCCGATCTTGAAGGTATAGGTGGATATGACCTCGGAACCCGGCAGGTTCATGGCGTTCTGCATCAGCCAGACCTTTTCGAAGCCCACGGACAGGACCGAGCCCATGTTCATGATCAGCAGGACCACGCAGGTGGGCATGATGGTGGGCAGGTCCACATACCTGATCAGCTGCAGCCGGCCTGCCCCGTCCATCTTGGCAGCCTCGTAAAGGGACAGGTCCACCGAGCTCAGGGCCGCCAGATAGATGATGGCGTTCCATCCGCAGTGCTGCCAGACCTCGCTGATCCAGTAGATGGGCGCCACGGCACCGGGGCTGTCCAGGACGTTGTCCTTGCCCAGGAAGCGACCGATCAGCCCGGTATTGGGCGTCAGGAAGATGTTGAGCATGGCCACGATGACCACGGTGGAGATGAAATGGGGCATGTAGGTGATGGTCTGCGCGAATCCCTTGATCCGCTGCGAGCCGATCTGGTTGATCAGCAGGGCCAGAATGATAGGGGTGATGAACCCCAGGACCAGCGTCCCAAGGCTGATCTTGAAGGTGTTGATCATGGTGGAGGCAAAGAGGGGCGACTGGAAGAACTGCCTGAAGTACTGCAGCCCCACCCATCGGCCACCGGTCAGCCCCTTGGCGGGAACAAAGTCCCTGAATGCCAGCTGGATGCCGTACATGGGCACGTAGGCGAAGAGCAGGGTGAAGCCCAGGGCCGGCAGGGCCATGAGCCAGAGCTGCCAGTATCGTCGGAAATGCCAGGCCAGCCGCCTACGCAGAGGCCAGGTTTTCCGGACCTTGTCGTTATCCACCACCTGCGCGTCGCTACCGCGCTCAATCGTTTCCTTGTCCGTACGCACCTTCAACCTCCTTGCCAGAGGAGCCGGCGACCGGCCATCCTGCAGAACCGACCGCCGGACCCCTATCCGCGCCAATCGGCTTATTTGATCTTGATGGCCTTGTCGTAGGCCTTCTGCCAAATCGCGGTGTTCTTTTCGATCTGATACTTCTTCAGATTGCTCTGGAAGTCCTTCCAGGCGGCATCATCCTGGACGCCCCCCTTGGCCAGCCAGTTGGAGACCACGGGCACGGCATAGTTGAACAGGGCGGTGTTGTTGTTGGCCACGGTGTTCTGATCCGCCTCGCTGATACGCACATAAATAGGCATCATGTCCCGCTCGTGGTCGTAGTGCTTATACTGCTCCTCATACGCCTTGTCCACGGCAGCCACATGGTCCATGCCCCGGTCGCCCTCAACGGTGACCGCATCAGGAATCCAGCCGGCCAGCCGGTCTTCCAGGGCCGGAATCTTGGCCGCGTCCTGGGCCTGGTGGAACTTGTCGGTGACCCGGTAGGCGTGCGGACCGGTCTTCTCAAGGTACTTATCTGTCAAGGAGCCGTAGAGCTGCTGGACGGAGTACTTTTCGGAATAAAGCAGGTTGATGACCTTCAACGCGGCATCCTTGTTGGTCGCATTGGCGGACATGGCCATGTGGTAGTCCTCGAAGCGGTTGGCCTCGCGTGAACCGTCCCAGACCACCTTGTCGGCGGAGACCCCGTCAGCCGCAGGCACGGGGATGCTCTCATACTGCTGGGCCATGGCCGACCCGTAGGATCCGAAGGCAGAGTCGTCCCAGCCGAAGACCATGCCTACCTTGGCGGTCTGCCCGTCAGATTGGTTGCGGGCGTTGTACTTGTCGTCCTTGGCTGTGACCCAGTCAGAGGGGGCCCATCCCTTCTCGACCATCTCACGGTAGAAGGCGATGACCTGACGGAACTGGTCGGTCTGCATCCAGTTGCCGACCTTGCCGTCGCGCAGATAGATCCCCTGCTGCGAGGGTCCGGAGTTGAAATGGGTGACGATGCCGGTCGAATTCATCATCAGGAAGGGGCTCCACCAGTCCCCGATCTTTCCGGTGACCAGTTCCCGCGGGTTGAAGGCGATCTCGTCGGCCTTGCCGTTGCCGTTGGGATCGCGGGTTTTGAAGGCCTCCATGACTGTACGCATCTCGTCCCAGGTGGTGGGGGCCTTGAGCCCCAGCTTCTCCAGCCAGACGCGGTTGATCATCAGATGCTGCCCCGAGGCCAGGAACCCCTTGGTGCGGCTGGATGGCAGGACACGGACCTTCCCGTCTACAGTGACGAACTTGCGGGCTGTGGGCTGCTCCTTGAAGAAGCGTTTGACATTGGGGAGCTTGTCCAGGTCATCTCCCAAGGTCTCGAAGGCTGAAGGATTGCGGACGGCATCGTCCGGATTGAAAGCCCTGATGTTCAGATCGTCGATCTCGCCAGCAGCCAGCGAGGCATTCTTCTGCTGCCCCCAGGCGTCATCGCTGACTTCGTGCCACTGGATGGAGCAGTCGCAGTCGGCGGCCAGCTCCTTGGCCCAGGTCATGTCGGCCATCTTGGTTTCGTTGGAGTTTTTCACCACCAGAATCTTGACTATGGGCCGTCCCTTGTCATCGGTGGAGGAGCCCCCCCCCCCCGCCACAGGCGGCGAGAGTGCCCGCCATGGCCAGTGCCGACAGCGCGGCCAGGCCCTTCATCATGGTTGCCTTGGTTGTCATCATCAGTCTCCTTCTCCATTCCCGGCCCTTGAAAGGCCTGGCAAGCGGATCGGGTCTACAGGACCCCGGCTGCTTTGCCTACGCATACGTCTTTGCATACTTGCAGAGGGTGAAACCTGTCGTCATCCCATAGGAATCGTAACGATTTGATTATGCAATTCCCATTGCGTCCTTGTCAAATCATCGCTGTTGTGGGCGCGTTCGGCAGGTGATGGACATAGAATTATTGCAACGATTCGATAGGCGGGTCGACCTATGGGACCAGACTTGACCCATCGGTTCCTGGTCAATTCGCAAGGAGGCGAAGCGGTGGTAACACTCAAGGATGTGGCGGATGCCGCAGGCGTATCCCCGTCGACAGCCTCGGCGGCCCTGCGCGGCATGGACATCGTCAAACCGCTTACACGCCGCAAGGTCATCAGACAGGCCCAGCGACTCCACTACTCCACCAACGTATCCGCCCGTGCCCTGCGCTCGGGCAGGTCAGGCATCTTTACCTTGATTGTGCCGGACTTGGAAAACGGCTACTACGCCAGGCTGGCCAATTCCCTGTCCAACCGGCTCTTCGCCAGGAACCTGAAGCTGATCATCCAGGTCAGCCAGTATGACAAGGCCAAGGAACTCCGCCAGATTCAGGAGCTACGCTCCTCCATGTGCGATGGGCTCTTCGTCTGCTCCACTCACAACAGCGCCCGGGAAATCCAGCAGGTGGCCAACGGGCTCCCGGTCCTGCTCTTCGACGATATGAGCGTGCAGAACCAGGCCTGCTACGACTCCATCGAGACTCCCAGCAGGGACGGGATGACCGCCGCCATACGCCATCTGCATGCCTGCGGGCGCCGGAGAATCGGCGTGGTGGGCGGCCATCAGGGAGCCCTGAGCGCCAGCCATGCCCTGAGCGTGACCTTGCGGCGGAACCGCTACCGGCAGGCTCTGGACACCATGCAGGACCTGGGCATGGATACCTCCCAGGCCCTTGTCGCCTGTGACTGGTCCACCCCGGCCGGACGGCGGACGGCCCACGCCCTGGTCCGCCAAGGCATGCCCTACGATGCCCTCTGCTGCATGAATGACGCCTTAGCCCTTGGGGTCATCCGCGGCTTGGCTGAATGCGGAGTGCGGGTGCCAGAGGATGTCGCGGTCACCGGCTTCGACGGAATTGAACCGGGAGCCTACTCCGTCCCCACCCTGACCACCGTGGCAGTGGATTTCACTGAGATGGCGCGGATGGCCGTCTCCATGATGCTGGATCATGTCGGTCAGCAGGAAGGTCAGGAAGATTCAGCCCGAACCCCTCGCAGAGTGATTGTGGGCTACCATCTGCTGGAGCGAGAATCCACCCTGGGAATCCATCCCACAAACACGGTTCAAAGGGACCCGGAGACTCAGTCGAAATCCATATAGTCAACGAAGGCCCGGACGTAGGATACGGTGTCGGCTACGTTGCTCATCCCCAGGATGGCGTGATCAGGAAGGCCAGGCACCTGCCGCCAGCGCGATGAGCGGGAGAGATCCAGACCCATGGCGTGTGACGGATTCGATACGTGTCGGCCCTTGGAATCCACCAGCACGCCCTGGCTAGCCAACCGATGCAGGTCGCCGCCCTTCAATCCTTGCGAAGGCTTAGCCACCAGCCCGCGCTTGCACAGAGTCGGAAAGAGGCCCGCCGGGGCAATAACCATGTTGATTTGGCCTGCAGTGACCTGGGTCAGGGCCTTGGCCGAATCGTCGTAGCCCTGGCCATTCAGCGTCAGGGTCGCCTCCATGTCCACCAGCCGACCGTCCTTGATTCCCCGGTCGCGCATGAACCCCTGTTTGAGTCGGTCGAACCCTTCCTCCTGAGCGCTCATGTTGAAACCCTGGACTGAAATAAGCGGGTCCGGCGGCCTGGTCAGTCTGGTGACGACCAAGCCGATCAGCAGGGCCAGTACCAGACCAGCGGCCAGAACACCAGGAAGGAAGTGCTGGGCGAAGTAGGGCCAGCGCTTGGCCGGCGGCAATTGCCTGAAGATGGTCCATTTGGACTGTCCGGCGTGGGGATCCGCCGATGCCAGAACCCCCAGAGCATCCTTTTGGTCGGAGCTAAGCCCATACCGATCGCCCTGACGCTCATCCATGCCTGACCTCCCCATCCGCGACGCTCACCAGCCCAGTCTAAATCCAGAATGAACAAGGGGCCGACGGAGGTGGTCATCCCCCGTCGGCCCCTTGGGCACCAGGCACAGCGGCCCACCCCTCAACGGGCCCTGTACCTGGTGCCGATGATGTCGGCCTTGTCGGTCACTTAATGCCTGTCATAGCGATGCCCTGCACGAAGCTCTTCTGAATGAAGAAGAAGATAATCAGCAGGGGCAGCGCCGAGATCAGGGCGCCCGCCATGACCACGCCATAGGGCGTGACCGAGGAGCCGTGCCCGGTCAGCATAGCCAGACCGGCGGTGATGGTCCTGGTCTCCGGGCGGCTGGTCATAATCAAGGGCCAGAGCAGATCGTTCCAGTTGCCCATGAAGTTGAACATGGTCACTACCAGCACCGAGGACTTGGCGTTGGGCAGGATGATCTGCCAGAAGATGCGGAACTCGCCGGCACCGTCAATGCGGGCTGCGTTGTCCAGATCCTTGGGCAAGGAGATGAAGAACTGCCGCATCAGGAAGATGCCGCCCACATCAGCCAGCCTGGGGATGATGATGCCCCAGTAGGAGTTGACCAGGCCCATGCTTGCCAGCAGCTTGTAGACCGGGATCAGCAGGGCCATGCCGGGGATCATCATGGTGGCGATCAGGATTCCCAGCAGGAAGCCACGCCCCTTGAAGTCGATCCTGGAAAGCCCGTAGGCGGCCAGGGAGTCGAAGAAGACCGAGAAGACCGTCACTGCTCCGGCGAAAATTACTGTGTTCATCAGCTGCTTGCCGATGGGCATCCGCTGGAAGAGCGAGGTGTAGTTGTCCAGCGTGAATGAGGAGGGAATCACCTTGGGCGGCCAGGTCTGGGTCAGCTTGTTGGGCGTGAAGGAGGTAATCAGCACAATCAGCAGCGGGAAGATGATGATTACCGTCATCAGGATCAGCAGGAAGTAGGTCAGGACCCTGGCCACCATGTGTCGCGCATGGGCCCTCTTGAGCAGCTTATCGTGCTCGATTGCGGTAGGAGTCGACTGGCTCATCCGATTTCCTCCTTCTCATGCTTGTTGTTCCAGACCAGCTGGATAACGCCGATGATCAGCGTCATGATCAGCAGGACATAGGACAGGGCCGATGCATAGCCCATCTTGCCGTTGCCGAAGGCTTCGGTATAGATACGGTAGACGATGGTCTCCGTGGCGCGGTCGGGGCCTCCGGAAGTCAGAATGAAGACCTGATCGAAGACCTGGAAGGATCCGATCAGTCCGAAGATGACCACGTAGTTGAAGGTGGGCATCAGCCCGGGCAGGGTGATGTGCAGGAAACGCTGCCAGGCGTTGGCCCCATCCAGGGAGGCCGCCTCGTACAGGTCCGGGTTGATCCCCTGTAGACCGGCCAGGAAGATGACCATGAAATAGCCGAAGTTCTTCCAAACGGTGATGAAGATGATGGTGGCCAAGGCCGTGGACTTGGTCCCCAGCAGATCCATGTGCTGGATGCCGAAGAGCACCTTGCCCCAGTAGGGTATAAGACCCAGGGAGGGCGAGAGGATGAAGCTC
Organism: Bifidobacterium polysaccharolyticum; assembly: GCF_016101585.1. GTDB lineage: Bacteria > Actinomycetota > Actinomycetes > Actinomycetales > Bifidobacteriaceae > Bombiscardovia > Bombiscardovia polysaccharolytica. The sequence goes on along the minus strand of NZ_JACFQG010000003.1, from coordinate 92,879 downwards.
CAGGCGATGGAGGCCACAGTCAGCGAAATGATGTAGGGCATGAACAGGCAGGTGCGGAAGAAGCCGACCCCCTTGATGTCCTTGCGGTTGAGCAACAGGGCGAAGGCCAGGGCGACGATGACCACCAGTGGTGCGTAGGCGACCGCATAGATGACCGTGTTGCGGAAGTCGGTCCAGAAGTCCGCGTTGGTGAAAAGCTCGGCGTAGTTGTGCAGACCGACAAAGATGCCCTTACGGTTGATGCGGTCTGTAGTCAGCGAGGTGAAGAAGGTCTTGATGGTCGGGTAAAAGACGAAGACCGACAGGACAATCAGGGCCGGTGCTATAAAGCTCAACCCGATTCGAATATTGCGCCTGGAAAGGGTTTTCTTGTTGTCCTTGATGACCGCGTCGGCGCCCTGCGCGGGTGGGATCCCAGTGGTAGTGGACATAGGTACTCCAAAGTGTCGCCCGGACGCCGGGCCCAGGCGACGGTCAGCCATGAGGGGACCGGCCGGCGGCGCTACTGGCCGCCAGACCGATTCCTCAGGGGCGGATGGTCAATCAGTCCTCAGCCTTGTACTCGTCCAGATACTTCTGGATCTTGTTGGAGGCTTTGGACAGCGAGGCGGAAATGTCATCGTCGGTGCGGGCGGTGTTCTGGGTCACCGAATCCAGGGTGGCCGAGATATCACCGAAGCCGCCCTTGAGGCCGGCAATGCCGATGTAGGAGTTGTCCGTATTCTCGGAGACCTTGGCGATCAGGGGGCGCTTGGAGAGCTCTTCGGTGGTCACGGTCTTGTTGTTCGGCGGATAGGCGGACCCCAGAGACCACATGACCTGATTGTCATGGTTGTTGTAGTACTTGAAGAAGGCATAGATACCCTTCTTCTTGGCCTCGTCCTTGACCTGCGAAGTGACCCACCAATACAGACCGGTTGAACCGGTGTTGGAGCCCTTCCTGCCATCGGGATAGACATAGGTGCCGTCTCCGTTGGGTACGGGGAACAGATCGTGCTTGATGCCCTTGTCGGTGGCTGCCTGATCCTCCCAGGGGCCGACGATGACCATGGCCGACTGGCCGGACTCGAAGGACTCGCGTGCAGCGGTGTCATCCATGCCGGTCTTGGAGTAACCACCCTTGTAGAACTCGCGCATCTTCTGCAGGAAGGCCTTGTTCTGCTCGGAGTTGATAGTGACCTTGCCCTTGGTGTCGTATAGACCAGTGCCGTTGCCCTTCATGAAGGCCGCCCATCCGGAGTCGGACAGGGCCATACCGTACTGGGAACCGTCACCCTTGGTCAGCTTCTTGGCCACATCCAGGAGCTGGTCCCATGTCTTGGGATAGTCCTGATCGGTCAGGCCGGCGGCCTTCCACATATCGGTGTTGTACCAGACGGTAGTGGGCGCGTAGCCCATGGGGACCGCGCACTGCTGCTTCTTGCCGTCAATGGTGAACTCGGTCTGCTTGGTCACGTTGGGCAGGTAGTTCTTGGTCTCGTTGGAGGGATCGTCATAGAAGTCCTGCACGCACTGGAAGGTGCCGTCGATGGACCAGCCCTGGCCATTGTCGGCGCCGGTGGTGACGAAGTCGGGACCGTCGCCCGAGGTGACCTTGGTGACCATGGTCTCGCCGATGGTGCTCCAGGGCTGCAGCTGAGCGTCGATGTGGTACTTCTTCTGGGACTTGTTGAAGTTCTCGACGATCTTCTTCAAAGTCTTGCCATCGGCCTCGGAGAATCCGTGCCACATGACGATGTTGGTAACGCCGTCCTTGCCCTTGGCATCCTTGCCTCCACTGCCAGAACCGCAGGCCGAGAGCCCCACGGTGCTGAGCGTGGCGAGCGCGATCGCGGCTACCGCAGCCTTTCTGATTGCCTTCATTGTCTCTGTCCTTTCGACATCAAGCAACGGTTACAAAGGAACCGATGACGGCCGGAACAACCATGTCCTGCCCATCTGGTCCAATGGCTTGCATCGCTTGGTCACGCTCCCAGATACGTGAACGTAGCCCACGCCTTTGTAAACCGACATCTTTCTAACGTTGCAAATTATATACTACTCACTTCTTCAACGATGTACAAGCGTGTCGGGCATGGCCCGGCAATGCCGCTCAATGGCTACCGTCTGGAGGCAGAATCTGACGGCTTGTCGGAGTCCACCGGTCGTCAGGCAGGGGCCGTCCGAAGTCCGGGCCGTGGTCGGTCCAAGCGACCAGTCCGACCCTGGCATGCCGGTTGGGATCGAAGAGGGGGTCCCCTTCGATATGCGTGTAGTTGCGGGCATGATAGACAATCAGATCCTGGCTGCCGTCCTCGCTGACCGTGAAGCAGTTGTGGCCGGGGCCATACTGATGGTTCTCCTCTGCCGTTTTGAAGACAGGACGATCGCTCTTGGTCCAGGAGGCCGGGTCCAGCAGATCGGCATCCTCACGAGCGGTCAACATGCCCACTGCGTAAGGGACCCCGGTTCCCGAGGCCGAGTAGGTCAGGTAGATCATGCCCTGGTGAAGCAGGACGGCTGGCCCCTCGTTGACCTTGAAATCAATGCATTCCCAGTCGTATTCGGGCTTGGAGAGCATGACAGGATCAGTGGCCAGCGTCCAAGGGTTGGCCATGCGGGCGATGTAGAGATTGGAATTGCCCGCGATGGCTGGATCCTTCTGGGCCCAGATCAGGTACTGACTGCCCCCGATCACCGTTGTGGTGGCATCCAGGGAGAAGGAATCGATCGGGGTGTGGATCTGCCCCTTCTCGGTCCACTCGCCATCCATGGGGTCTTCGCTGATATTCTCCAGCACATACATGCGGTGGGTGGGCAGATCGGCAGAACCGAAGTCCTCCTCGGCGGCCGCGAAGTAGATGTACCAGGCCCCGTTGATCTGGTGGAGTTCAGGCGCCCAGATGTACCTGCTCATGGGACCGGACTCGTGCTTGCGCCAGATGGTGCGCTCAGGTGCGGCCTGCAGGTCATTCAGCCTGGCGGCGGCACGCAGGATGATCCTGTCATAGGCCGGGTAGGATGCAGTGAAATAGTAGAGGTCCCTGTGCCTGATGACCCAAGGATCGGCCCGCTGGAGTACCAGAGGATTGTGGTATGCGCTCATCATGTGTTCCTATCACGAAGACGAAGGTACTGGTCTGTACGACCAATATACAACGTTGAATATTATTGGACTGCTCGCCCTCCGCTGGGCGATCAAGTCAAAGTCGGAGGGCGGTTTCGGTAGCGGGTTCGTTCGGGTTCAGCCTCGGGCCTTACGAATGGCAGTGAACACCAGTGCGCCCAGACCCAAGACAAGAGCCGCAGACGCAGCTGCGACGGGAGCCGACAAGGCCGATCCAGTAGAGGGCAGACGACCGGTCTTGCCTTCCCTGTCGGACCGACCTGCAGGTGCAGGAGTGAAGTCCGCGGCAGGAACAGTCACATGACCGTTACCACCATCGGCATCCTCATGAACCTTGGCATCGGTCAAGGGACGCGTACCCCAGACGGCTGCGGCACCTGCTGCCTTGGAGACATCGGCGCCTGCATCGGTGAAGACATCGCCGCCCAGCCCTGAGAAGAAGGCGACCGGATGACCTTGCTCATCAAGCTGTCGGCCCAGCCTAGCCCGATAGACGCCGTGCAACAAAGTGCCCAGATCCGCCGAATCCACCTTGACGGTCAGGTCGCCGCCGGTCGCCGTCCAGGAACCCTGCACCTGGCCGCCCAGCCGACCGCCGGCCAGCAGGCTCACTGACACCGACCGATAGATGGCCGGGCTGGACAAGCCAGAACCCGCATAGTAATGGACCGGGTCATGGACCACCACCTGGTAGTCGCCGACCACTTGGCTGGAGGCGACCCTACCTACCGAATCCCGGTATTCGAAGGGTGTCATGACCAACCAGCCGTCAGGGGTCTGCACCATCTGCTTGACCCGGACCTGGTGCTCTTCCAGGTTGCCGTCAGCGCGCACGAAGCGAGTGTGGTAGACGTTGAAGACGCGATCTTCGTCAATCAAAAGTGCGTTGCCTCCCTGGGAGGTCAGCACCTGGTCCTGTCCGGGCTGGGCGAAGGAGGAGTCGATCCGCAGACCCCGATTGACATCCAGATCATTCATTGCACGCCCATAGACTGCCGGCTTGCCATTCTGATCCAGGTAGGGGCCGGTGATGGAACGGGAACGGAATTCACGCATCTGGTAGCCTCCGGTCTGCCCGAGTCCGCCGTAAGAAAGCATCAGATACCACCAGTCGCCCTGATGGACCAAGGCGGTGCCTTCGCCTGAGTTGCCGAAGCCTCCGGCGAGTTTGTGCCCGTAGTAGGCGTCGGACTGGTTGGCCTGGGTGGGATAGGTGGTGGAGTAGTCACGCAGCCCGGTCTTAGGATCCAGGCGGATCATCCAGATGCCCCCGAACCAGGAGCCGAAGCTCATCCACAGGCCCCCCTGCCCATCATCCTTGACACAAGCATCAATCGCATTGATACCCGTATCCGTGAGGCTGGCGTAGCGCGACAAATCCGCATTGGGGCCTAGCACCTTGGGAACATCGGTGGCCGCCACGTTGGACTTCTGGAAACCGGAGTAGACCACCGGGCCCACCAGGCTCCAGTCCCCCTCGATGTCGTCGGCGGTCAGCAGGACGATGACCGACTTCTGGAAGGGGAACCCTCCCCCGTTCAGGCTCAGGTACATGCACCACTTCTTCATGGTGGCGTTGTAGTAGACCTCGGGCGCCCACATGTTGCCGGTCACGTCCGGATTGGAGGACTGCTTGGGCCATGCCTTCCAGATGGGATCCAGGATGCGCTGGTAATCCCGGCTCAGATTGTTGGTGAAGGGCTCCCAATGCTTGAGGTCGGTGCTGCGGGCCCAGGCCCGGTGGGAGCCGAAGATGTAGTAGCGCCCTCCGGCCTTGACCACGGAAGGATCATGCACAGAGACGCGCGAGTAGGCGTCCTGACCGTCTTTGGAGGTGCCCCTGACAATAAGACGGTAGTCATGCTGGATGGCTTTAGCGTCCAGGGAGGACTTCGAGGCCTTGGTCGCTTGCAACCGGGCCGTCAGCGTAATGGGAACATCTCGCTTGCCAGGGACCACATGGGCCCTGCCGGTGGCTGCATTGACACTGACTGTTTCGGGAGCCGAAGAGGTCCAGCTCACTGAGGCGACAGTGGTAGAGACCGGCAGGTTGAAATCACCGTCCACAGCGGCTGGGACCGCCAGTGATGTGGCCTGTTGGTCGATCAGATCGCCCAGATCTTCCGAGGGTAGGGTGGCAGCGATCTGATCGGCATTCAGGGCCTGCGGATAGACGGCGAATGACTGCACCGCGCCATGGAAGAGTGCGTCGCCTATGCCAGGATATCGTGACTGGCCGATTACGTTGTGATGGTGGTCGCCAAAGGCGGCGGGGTTGACCGTGGTCTTGCCCTCAGCCACCTGCAGACCGTTGATATAGAGGCGGACCATGTTGTCCTTGCCGTCGATGGTGGCCGTCAGCGTGCAGAAACGGTCGTCGGGCAGGTTTTTGGCTGCCGGCAGATAGGTCTCGCCCTGGCCGTTGGCCTTGGAAGTGATGGAGGTGTACAGGGAGGTGTGGGTGGAGGCTGTCCAGGAGCCGACGGCCTGCTGGCCGGTCCCCCCTAGCGACCAGAGGTAGGTCCAGGGACCTGAGGCGTTGAACCGATCGTTGCGCACGCGGATGGACACCGTGGCGCTGGCGTGTCCGCTCAGTATGTCATCGGGAAGCCTGACATAGGCGGATCCATCGAACAAGAGCGCATCGTCGGTCTTGACCGCCCCGGCCGGCCGGCCATCGGCGTCCATGATGCGGGCCGGGCCAAAGGATGAGCCTGAGACTGTATTTTTTGCCTCCTTGGCTCCTGGAGCAAGGGCTGAAAAATCATAGCCGAGCAGGGGCTGCGGCTGACTGGCTGACATCCCGGTTGAGGCGCTGCCGCCCGCTTGGGTCTGATCCGCCCAGGCTGGAGAAGCGACTGTGCCGCCCGCCAGTATCATGCCCACGAGGGCCGCCGCTGCAACTCCTCCCCGGCTCCGTCGTCCTGCGTCTGATGACGATTGATGACGCATGTTCACACCTTTCCATATCGGCATCGGAGCGACCGCGCTCCGACCGGCCGGCCTCCATGGTCCGCCGATACCGCCTCAAATCATTCGAGAACGTCTTCAGTATATTACAACGTTAGAAATCAAGGAACCCGGGACACCCGGAAAAGAAAAGAAGATCAACAATCAGACGGCGATTTCGTTTCCGGGCAGGGCACGGGTTGAATTGCGGACTACAAGCGAGGAGGACACCTTGCGGAAGACGTGCTGGCTTTCTTTGGTGTTCAGCGGCTGCACCCCGTTGATCCTGTCCTTGAGAACACGGACCGAGAGCCTGGCCACGGCCTTGAGCCCGGGCGAGATGCTGGTCAACGAAGGCGACAGATACTGGGAATCGTCTGAATTGTCGAAGCCGATGACCGAGATGTCGTCCGGCACCGACATGCCGTGCATTTGTATGGAATGCAGAACCCCTGCCGCCAGCATGTCGTTCAAGGCCACCACCCCGTCGGGGACGATGCCCTGGTCCAACAGAGAGTTCATAGCGTTGACCCCGTCGATACGGTGCCACATGCGCGATGGGGCCACCAGCCGGGGGTCATAGTCCAGGCCGGCCTCCTCCAGACCCTGTCTGTACCCCTCCAAGCGAAGGGCAGCCGAACCCAGCTTCTCGCCGGGGTGGGTGCCGATGACCGCCACCCGACGGCAGCCAGTGTTGATCAGATAAGCGGTGGCGTGCTTGGCACCCTCAACGTTCTCCGTCGCCACATGATCAAATTGATCGCTGAAGATGCGCTCGCCCACAACCACCAGGGGATAGTCCACCCGCAACTGGTCCAGGTCGTCCATGCCCAGCTCCAGCGGGCTGTAGATGAGGCCGTCGATCATGGATCGCTGGGAGCCGTGCAGGGCCTCAATCTCACCCTCGCGCGAGTAGAGGGTGGGCTCTACCAGCACCCGCATACCAAGTTTCTTGGCCTCTTCGATAACCAGGGAGGAGAGCTGTGCGAAGTAGGGCATAGTCAAATCAGGTATGGCCAGGGAGATCATCCCCGTGTAGCCCAGCCGCAGATTTCTGGCCGGTACGTTGACCCGGTAGCCCAGCTCCTCTATGGCCTTGTTGACCTTGCCTCTGGTGGCCTCGGAGACAAATTCGTAGTCATTGACTACATTGGAGACCGTCTTGACCGACACTCCTGCAGCCTGGGCCACGTCCTTCATAGTCGGGGTGGAACCACGTCCTGTGCCGGGGGAAGCGGCTAAACTCATAAGACCCTGACCTCCAAGGTTACCGTGGCGCGGGTGGGGTCGAGCTCCTCATCCGTTTGCATATCCAATACGGGCATCCCCTTAGCAGACCAATGTACCCGCCGTACCTGACTGTCGCGGCCAAGGTAGCGGTCCTGGTCATGCTCGGCATTATGGAAGACGTAGATCATGGTGCCGTCCTCGTCCTGGGACCACATGCCGTGGCCGGTGCCCAGCTGCCAATGGCCATTGTACTTCCCGGACTTCTGCAATGGGTAGTCCAGCTTCTTCCACACGCCGGGATCGCATAGATCGGCGCCGACTCCGGCCGGTGCAGTCACCAGTCCGGTGGTGTAGTCGATGCCCACCAGGGAGCCGGAATAGATCAAAAAGATCCGGCCGTCATGGACCACGGCGTTGGGCCCCTCGGCAATCATGTTATCCCAGGCGAACTCGGGGACGATGATCTGGCGCGGCGTGCTGGTCAGACGGTCGGGGCGGGCCGGGTCGAAGGAGGCGATCCAGACCGAACCCAGCTGCTGCCAGGCGTAATACCAGCGGCCGGTATCGTGCAGGACCGTCATGTCCAGGCTGATGCGCTGGATGGGGTTGAGAGGGGTGCCTTCAGCACGCAGGATGGGTCGAGGCCTGTCCCAGTTATCAGGCTGGCGAGGATCCAGATCCCGGCCCTGGTCGTCGCGGCGCAGCTGCATGATGTGGCAGCAGCCCGTCCACATGTCCGGCTTTCCGGCTCGATCGTTGGCGGTCCCATCCGGATTGGTCTGCGGACCATCGAAGCATGGCATGAAGAGGATGGAGAGCCTGCCGCCGATCAGGTGAATCTCCGGGGCCCAGAAACAGCCGGTCATGACTCGGCCTTCGCTGTTGCGATCACCCCTGCGCAGCAGATCCACCTCATTTTCATGACCGCCGGCCTGATCGCTCAGGCCCTCGATGGTGTCGGCCACCCGCAGGGGCATGTGTGTGTGCCCATTCAAGGGGTCGATGCAGTTGCCATCCGCATCCTCGGTGGCGATGAACATGAACAGGCGCTGACCCCTCCAGGACCAGCGGAAAATGGATGGATCGGCCCGCTGCCGGGCGAAGGGGACCGGATAAGCCGTCTGCCGGACCCGTCCGCCGATCAGCCTGGTCTCTCCAGAATTAAGACGACCCTGGGCCAGATCATTGGCCAGGCAATCTAATTGACTCTGGTCCCAATCTACCCCGCGCAGGGCGGTGGACCCGTCGCTGTAGAGGAGCCGTGCCTGGGCTTGTCGGACAGACTCCAGGCCGTCACCTCGGGACACCTGAACCGGATCCACCTTCACGCCGGTGTTGTAGATGCGGCCGAAGCGTTCCAGCAGGCCACGCTCGCAATCGAGGCTGACAAACACCACATTGCCTGCCAGAATGCCCTTCATGCCGCAGTCCTCCTCCAAGGCACGCCGCCGATCCAGGGGCAGGGGGTCACCCTGGGCCAGGGGATCGCCATCCTCCAGGATCTTCATATCGGCCACCATGCCCATCCGCATGGGGTCGTCCACCCTGGCCGTGCACAGCCGCCCGAGATCGTCGTCCCAGTAGAGCCGGCAGCCCTGGCCATCGTCCAGAAGCCGCGCTCTGGGCCGGTGGACACCATGAGCGCCCAGGATATGGACCTGCGGCAGCCGTCGATAGGTCAGCAGATCAGGTGAAAGAGCCATTAGGAAGGAGTCAGCCTGGGAGCCGTCCGGCTGGCCGCCCCTGGCCACTCTAGTGGCCAGAATTACGAAGGTGCCGTCCTTCAGCGGCAACAGGAAGGGGTCAATCAGACTCTTAAGGATCAGATCCTGCCCTGGGACCACCGCAAGTTCCTGGGCCGCCTGAGATGCCTGGTGAGCGTCCAGTCCAGGGTTGTGCTCACCCTCTTGCGGCGCCTCCTCGCCTGGTAGGGCAACCCCGGCCGTGCAGGCCCCGCGGGCACTATCCGGCACTGCCTTGGTGGGCACAGCTGCAGCGAAGAAGATGCCGTAGTCGCCGTTCAGGGGCTCCCAATGGCCAGTCGCCCGCGAACGCAGGGCCAGGTGCATGCTCAGGGCAACATCCTCGTTGTTGGCCTCCTGCCGATCAGTGGGATGCCGGGTGTAGCACATGAGTGCAACCCCATCCCCAGATTCTCGTCTACCGTCCAGAGCATCCTCACCCATGACGATTCCTTCCGTTCGGCTTGCCGGCTTCAACGCCGACGACTATCGTTTCTAACGATAGAAATTATACATGGAGATCAGTCCCCGACGCCCGATGCCCGCATGAATGAGGCCGGGCTGTTCGCTCATCCGAACCGAGCCACAAGGCCGGTCATGCGCCGCGGGTCGTCATCGATGTCGATCGGGCTGTCTTCACGGAAAGCGAGGAACCATGAGAAGACCCAAACGCACCGGACGGGCCATGAAGGCCCTGACTGCCCTGACGGCGGGTCTGGCGGTGCTGCTGACAGGGGCACTGGGCGCCTGCTCGAACCAGCAGCCGTCAGCCAACGGCACAAAAACCGCCACCACCCAGGAACCCAAGCGTGTCTCGGTCCACGACCCCTCCGTGGTTCGCTCCGGCAAGAGCTACTACGTCTTCGGCTCGCACCGGGCCTATGCCCGCAGCACGGATCTGGTCAACTGGACCCCCTTCACCAACAACCTGAGCCGCGATTACAAGAAGATCTTTGCCCAGATCTGGAAGGACTGGCCCAAGCAGTCCTCCAATCCGGACGTGACCGGCAACATGTGGGCGCCTGACGTCTACTACAACGCCACCATGAAGAAGTGGTGCATGTACCTGAGCCTGAACGGGGCCGAACATCGTTCGGTCATCGTCCTGCTGACTGCCGACCGGGTGGACGGCGACTGGACTTATGTGGGACCGGTGGTCTACTCCGGCTTCACCCGGGCCAATTACATGAGCACCGATGTTCCCAAGGTGCTGGGCTCGGACCCGAAGCTGGACCGCTATCAGTCCTACACGGATACGGGTATCAATGCGATTGACGCCTGTGTCAAGGATGACGGGCAGGGGGGCCTGTGGATGAGCTTCGGCTCCTGGTTCGGGGGCATCTGGATGATCCGCCTGGACCCCAAGACCGGGCTGCGTGACTACTCCACCACCTATCCCACCCAGGCCAACCAGTCCGACGCCTACTACGGGCACAAACTCGCCGGAGGCTTCGGCAACTCAGGCGAAGGATCGGCACTGCTGCACACCAACGGCCACTGGTACCTCTTCCTCTCCTATGGCAAGCTGGTGCAGACCGGAGGCTACCAAATGCGGATGTTCCGCTCGGACTCCATCACCGGCCCCTACCTGGACCAGCAGGGCAACCCGGCCATTGCCACCAGCGGCGAGGCCGACAACTGGACCAGCAAGACAGGCATCCGTCTGATGGGCTCCTACCAGTGGAGCGGGGACAAGAAGGGCGACATCGAGGTCTCGCAGGGCGGGAACACGGCTCTGCACGACAAGGACGGCCGGGACTACGTGGTCTACCACACCAGATTCTCCGACCGCAAGGAGGAGCATCAGATCCGGGTCAGGCAGCTGATGCCCACAACAGACGGGTGGCTGGTAGCCGCCCCCTATGAGTATCTGGGCACCAAGGCCGGCGGCCCGTACAGCGCCAAGGACGAGGCCGGCACCTATGAGCTGGTGGAGCATGATCCGACCATCTTCTTCAAGGGACCGCGCAAGGTGACCGACACTCACAGCACCCGATACCGGGGCGTGGTCAAGGCCGTGGACATTCGTCTGGAGCCCGGCGGCCAGGTGACCGGAGCGCGCCAGGGCCACTGGCAGGTCGACGACCAGGGACGGCTGTCCATGGACCTCAAGGAGGAAGACGGGACCGTAACCTACCAGGGAGTCTTCGCTCGGCTGCCCAGGGACAAGGATCACCGCATGGTCATGACCTTCAGCGCCCTGGGCAACAACCTCTGCATCTGGGGCTCCAAGCGCTGATCAGCCTCAGTGGGGATCCAGAGCCACCCAGACCACACCGTGTGCAGGCACAAGAGTCACCAGCTCACGGTCGACACCCTGTCCTTCCAGGCTGATCTGGGCGGGCTCCGAGGTCCGGCCCCGCCACAGGTCGACCGGGGTCCAGGCCCCGTCCGCCCTATCCAGGCCCACCAGTGAGGACAGGGCCGTCCTGACCTGCCGCGGGCGATCCCCGGTCCAGAAGACGGCCGCATAGACCCCGCTGGCATGGGCCGAGGGGGTTCCGTCGGCCCAGTCGCTGGCCAGGGCCCTCCAGACGATTTCCTCGCCTGAGATCTCCTTGCTTTGGTGATCCCCGCCCTCGACCGGCTCCCGGATGATCTCGCCATTGTCGGCCGATCCGGCGGTGACCTCCTCCAGGGCCGGGTTATCCAGAAGCGACAGAGTGGCCTCATCGCTGCTGGGAAGGTCGCCGCCCACCATCAGCGGCGAGCGCCCCATGGCCCAAAGAGTCAACATGGTGCGCTGCTCGTCGGCTGTCAGGAGGCTTGACCGGTCCCCGCCCCGCTCGGCCCGCAGCCCGATATGCCCCAGAGGCAGCATGTCCGCATCAGCCCAGTGGCCCGTGCTCTGCAAAGGTGCCCAGCGGGCCAGACGGGCGAACTGGGCGTAAAGGTCCTGCCAACGATCCCAGAGATCGTCCGAAATCCGCCAGAGCTGGGCGTGGTCCCGCAGGAAGCCAAGATGGGTGGTCGGCACCCGGGTGCCCGGGGACAGGGAGAGGGTCATGGGATGGCCATAGGCCTGCTCGGCCTTGCGGATGGCCCGGGCGTAGGCGTCAATCTCACGATCCATGAAGGGGACCTGCATGTCGTCCACCTTCAGGTAATCCACTCCCCAACGGGCGAACTGGTCAACCTGGGCGTCATACCAGGCCTGGGCTCCCGGATGGGACTGGTCCAGTCCGTAATTGTCGGGATTCCACGCACAGACATGGGCGGTATCAGCCACCTGGGCGGCGGTGTAGGAGGTGCCGAGGACGGGCAGGTTCCGCTCAACCGCCAACCGAGGGATGCCCCGCATGACGTGGATGCCGAAGCGCAATCCCAGATCGTGGATCCGAGCGGCCAGCGGAGCGAACCCCTGGCTGTCGGCCGCCGACGGAAACCGGACCGGGTCGGGCAGCTGCCGACCATAGTCATCCAGGACCAGTGGCGCCTTGGCGTTGTAGCCATGGGCCCTGGCGGTCGGGTCGTACCAGGCGATGTCTATGACGACCGTGTCCCAGCCCACTGGGAGCAGCCTGTCGCGCATAATCTGCGCGTTGTCCAGAACCTCCTGCTCGGTGACGGTGGTCCCGTAGCTGTCCCAGCTGTTCCACCCCATAGGCGGTCTCCAGGCCTTGTCCATGTCTTGCTCCTTTCTCGGTCCTTTTGTTTCAGTTCCGTTGCGCCAAAGGGCGCAGACGTTCGTATTCCTGCCGGGTCAGGGACAGGACCCCGCCGTGCTTGGTATGGGGGCGCAGGTGGAAATCCTGCTCCCGGGCGTAGTCGAACCCAGCGTCTGGATCATCGCTGACCATGGGCCTGTAGCCCACTGAAGGGATCACGTCTACCAGCAGGTACCAGCGGTTACGGGCATGGTCGGCATAAAGAGCCGGACCCTCCACGCCCGAGGGGTTGCCATCAGCGCACCAGCCGGCGCCAATACGCTCCTGGATGGTGGTCCACCGGGCCTGTGGCAGCCACCAGCGGGGATTGTCGGTGCTGTCCAGCCAGATGCCCCGACCAAAGCCGTTGTCCTTGGTGGCCCGGTAGGTGCGCAGGCCGCCGCCAGGCAGGGGGCGCTGGACCATGGTGGTGTCGATGGCATTGCGACCGGTATCGATAAGGACTCCCCCATAACGGAAGTGTTCCTGGGTGAAGTCGGTGGTTGACCCCCAGAGCACCCGGTCATATACCGACGGGTCGGCATGGTCGGGATCATCCTGGTCAAAGAGCTTGGATGACCAGTAGAGGACGAAGGCCCCCTGCCCCGGCCCCTCATAGTCGGGTACCCATAGGCACTCCGGAGCCCAGGCCATGCCCAACTGGACCCTGCTGCCGTCCTGCTGCAAGGACACATCCAGCGGCCGGGGGCCAGACCAATGAATCAGGTCGTCAGTGGACCAGATCATCAGCTTGGTGCTGCCGTGATGGGACCAGTGCTCCCAGCCGCTGCCCTGTGACTGATCGCCGCCGAACACCCGAAGATCGGTGGCCATGACATAGACCCGTCCGTTGCGCGGATCACGCACCATGTAGGGATCCCGCAGACCGGTGGTGCCCAGGTGCGAGGTCAGCAGCGGCCTGCCCCCGTACAGCGGATCCCAGCTCAGAGGGTCGTCGCCCCGGGACAGGTCAAAGTAGAGGCGTTCGGCGTACCCCTGGGGGTCTTCAATGAAGTGCACCATCAGATACCCGTAGGGGTCGGCTCCTTCGGCGTCCTTGTGAACCGTATTGCTCAACGTCTGCTCCTTTGCCCTGGCTACCGAACCTGTCGGCTGTTGACTTGTCGTCGCTTATTTTACAACGATGTAATCCTGCTAGTCGAGAACCAATTGCGATGCACAGGCCAGCCTGCTATTGCGCAGAGACGACCGAATCCTGCCGAACATGGCTGCCCTGTCCAGCATCATCGTCCGGCTGTGTCGATTGCGCCTGGTCGCCGTTGGCCGTGCGGATCATGGCGTACTGGGACTCGTGCAGCCGGTAGTAGGCACCCCTCTTGGCCAGAAGCTCCTGGTGGGTGCCATGCTCCACGATCTGCCCGTGATCGATGTAGAAGATCTGGTCCGCATTTTCGATGGTGGACAGCCGGTGGGCGATGACGAAGGAGGTCCGCCCCTTGAGCAGGTGGGCCAGTCCGGCCTGGAGGGCCTCCTCGGTGCGGGTGTCGATGCTGCTGGTCGCCTCGTCCAGGATCAGGATGCGGGGGTCGGCCAGCAGAACCCTGGCAAAGGCGATCAGCTGCCGCTGACCTGCGGAGAGGGTGGATCCGCGCTCCTCGACCTTGGTATCGTAGCCGTCGGGCAGCTCCATGATGAACTCGTGGGCATGAACGGCCTTGGCGGCCTCCTCGATCTGCTGGTCGGTGGCATCCAGGCGTCCGTAGCGGATGTTCTCGCGCACGTTGCCGGTGAAGATGAAGGTGTCCTGAAGCATGACCCCCATCTGCCGGCGCAGGGAGGCCAGGGTCACGTCGCGCACGTCATGCCCGTCCACGCAAACGCTGCCCTCGGTCACGTCGTAGAAACGCGAAAGAAGGTTGACGATGGTGGTCTTGCCGGCACCCGTGGGCCCCACCAGGGCGACCGTGCTGCCTGCCGGCACATGGAAGTCCACCAGGTTGAGGATGTTGCGGCCTCCGGGCTCGTACTTGAATACCACGTCGTTGAAGTCCACCCTGCCCTTGACCGGAGGCAGCTCTATGGCCCCCGGGCGGTCCTCGATCTCCGGGTGGACATCCAGGGTCTCGAAGATGCGTTCCAGGTAGGCCGAGCAGGTGATCAGCTGGTTGTAGAAGTTGCCGATGTTGATGATGGGGTTCCAGAAGTTGTTGGCATAGCCAACGAAGGCGATCAGCATACCCGTGGTCACCTGCACGCCGCCCAGGCCGGTGATCCCCAGATAGTAGATCAGTGCGATGGTGATGGTGGAGATGTTCTGCACTCCTGGCCACATCAGGTACTGGATGTGCACGGCCCGCATCCAGGAGCTGCGAACCTGCCCCTGCTGCTCCTGGAAGGTGTGGAACTGCTCGCGCTCCCTGACGAAGGTCTGCGTGGTCTTGACCCCTGCGATGGACTCATGGATGTAGGCGTTCAGATTGCTCTGCTTGTTGGACAGGCGCTGGTAGGCCCGCCGCTGGAAGCGCTGGAGGACCAACACATAGAGCACTAGCAGAGGCATGAGGACCAGGGACCAAAGGGTTAGCCTCCAGTCGATGACGAACATGACCACCAGGGTCAGCAGGAAGGTGAAGATGTCTGCGATCACGTTGATCAGACCCGAGCTCAGGGTGTCCGAGAGGGTGTTGACGTAGTTGACCACCCTGATCAGGATCTTGCCGTGGGGCCTGGAATCGAAGTAGGAGAAGGGCAGGGTCTGTATGTGGGTGAAGAGGTCCCGGCGCATGTCCTTGAGCATGAGCTGGCCCACCTGGGTGATGGCCACGGTCCGGTAGCGCAGAAGAAGCTCGTAGACCACGATGGCCAGCAGGAAGACCGCGCCCAGGGCGAAGAGCCGGACCGGGTCCTTGGAGGGGATGACCGTGTCGATCATGGTCTTGGTCATGTAGGGGATGGCTACTGCGATGGCGCTCATGGACAGGACCGCCGCCAGGATGATCACCCCCTGGCGCAGGTAGGGCTTCAGATAGGCCCCTATACGCTTGATGTCCCCAAAGTCAATCTGCTCCTCCAGGTCCTCGTCCTCGCGGAAGGTGTTCCTGCGCGCGGTGCCCGCCGAACGTTGCTCTTTCTGCTTCATCGTCTCACCTTGCCATGCCTGCTGATGTGTCAGAATCCCACCGACTGCCCGGATTGCAGCCCCAACTGCTTGCGGTATATCCGGTAATAGCGGCCGTGGGCGTGGACCAGATCCTCATGGGACCCGCGTTCTACGATCCTGCCGTGGTCCAGGACCAGGATCAGGTCGGAATCCTTGATGGAGGAGATCCTGTGGGCGATGGTAACCATGGTCCTGGTGCCCTCCATCTCCTGCAGATGCCGCTGGATGGTGGCCTCGGTCTCCATGTCGACGGCCGATGTGGTGTCGTCCATGATCAGGATGGCCGGGTCATCAGCCAGGGCCCGGGCCAGGCTGAGCCGCTGCTTCTGGCCGCCTGACAGGCCCACGCCGCGCTCGCCCACCACGGTGTCATAGCCCTCAGGCATCCGGTTGATGAAGGAGTCCGCTCCGGCCATGGAGGCCATGGTCCTGACATACTGCTCGTCGTCGCGGTGGGCTCCGAAGGCGATGTTGTCGCCGATGGTGTCCGAGAAGAGGAAAGTGTCCTGTGCCACGATGTTGACCTGCCGCCGCAGCAGGTCCAGGGGCCACTGCCTGGCGTCGATCCCGTCGATGAGCACATGGCCCACGGTGGGGTCGTAGAAGCGGGCCACCAGGCTGACCAGGGTGGACTTGCCCGATCCTGTCTCCCCCAGTATGCCCAGTCGGGTGCCGGCCGCCACGTGGAAGTCGATGTCCTTGAGAATGGGGGTCTCCGGATCGTCAGGGAAGGCGAAACTGACGTGATCGAAGCGGATGTCCCCACGGATTCTGACCGGGTCCTCAGTCTGCTCGCCGTTGACCTTGGCGCGAACCGTGGCTGCCTGGACCACGCTGGCCTGGGCGTTCTTGCGCTCGACAATCCTGGGCTCGGCCGTCAGCAGCCGACGGATCTTGACGCAGGAGGCGTTGAATCGCTCCACATCGTTGATCAGCCAGCCGGACTGGCGCACCGGGCCATCAATCATCCACAGGAAACTGTTGAAGGAGACCAGGGCGCCCAGGGTCATCTGCTGGCGGATGACCAGCCAGCCGCCCAGGATCAGGGTGATCAGCTGGAGCATGTAGGAGCAGCCGTCCAGCCATGGCATATAGGTGCGGCTGTTGCGGGCGGAGTCCATGTTGCGTTCCATGTAGTCATCGTTGTGCCGATCGAACTTCTCGGTCTCATAGGGCTCGCGGACGAAGGCCTTGACCACCCGGTTGCCTTCGATGTTCTCCTCGACCATGGAATTGAGGGATGCCAGCGAGTTGCGGATGGCGTAGAAGAGCGGGTGGGCGTGCTTCGAGAGCTGCCAGGTGAAGTAGAAGAGGAATGGTGTCACCGCCAGCAGGGCCAGGGCCAGCCGCCATTCGATGGTGAACATGACGGCCAGCGACCCAACGAAGAGACAGACAGCCTCCAGGATGTTGTAGGAGACCCAAGAGACGAAGTGGCGGATGGCATCGGTGTCCGAGGTCATCCGGCTCATGATGTCGCCGTTGCGGGTGTGGTTGAAGTAGGTGAAGTCCATGTCGTGGAGCTTCTCATACTCGTCGCTGACCAGCCGATAGATGGTGTTCTGTCCGAATCGCTCCATGAACATCTGGTAGCCATAGCGGCAGATGCTGCGCCCAAGGGTGACGGCTATCATGGCGAAACAAAGCTTGGGCAGCCGGTCCTCATGTCCCTGGCCAATGACCTGGTCCACGATCATGCCCGCCAAAATGGGCATAAGCATGACCAGGACCTTATCCGCCGCAAAAAGCAGGAAGGCGGCGGCGATTCTACCGGCGTCCGGCCTGCAGTAGGGGAGGATCCATCGAAGGTTGCTGCTGTGCTGATTCTTCGCAGAATCGACGTACATTGGAGGACACCCTCACGTTCCCTGTTGAACTTCTCTGATCTGGTCTTCTCATTGCCGTGACCGTCCGGGAGAGTGACTGACCGATGGTGACGCCCGGCTATGTTCCTCGCCTATGCAACGCCGCGCGTGTCCGCCCTGGATTCGTCAAGCGTTGCCTATTTTATTGGAGCCAGAACCAGATGCAACCCCGATAATCCGGGCGTGTCTGCATCAGCAAGAATCACCTGACCAGCAGAACAAAGGCATCCAGCCACCTCGAGGATCGCGGATTCCCTTGTGACTTCACGCTGGCATAATGACGGTATGACCGTAAGAATCGAAGACGTGGCCCGCTTGTCCGGCGTCTCAACGGCCACGGTCTCACGGGCCCTACGGGGGTTGCCCGGGGTGGGCGGGCGAACCCGTGAACTAGTCCTCCAGGCCGCCAAGGCCCTGGGATACACCCCCTCCCCCACCGCCTCCTCTCTGGCCAGCGGGCGGACCCATTCCATCGGATTGATCCAGCCGGACATGTCGCGGTGGTTCTTCAGCACCATCCTCGAATGCGCGGAACAGACCTTCCGCAAGGCAGGCTATGACGCCCTTGTCTACTCCCTGCCCGACTACCTTGGCCCCAAACGTCAACGGTTCAAGGCACGGGATCTGGTGGGAAAGGTGGACGCGGTCCTGGTCCTCTCACTCTTCTTCGACAAGCAGGAGGAGGCCGAACTTCGATCCCTGGGTGTGCCGGCCGTCTTCGTTTCCGTTCGCCAGAAGGGCTACAGTCATGTAGGAATCGACGACGGGCAAGCTGCGGCACAGGCCTGCCGTCACTTGATTACGTTGGGGCACAAGACCATAGGCCACCTGTCAGGTCAGACCAATGACCTCTGCCCATTCGCTCCCTCCCAGCGCAGACGGGATGGCTGGAAGCAGACCCTGACGCGCTTCAACCTCGAGTGCTCCGACAGCTTGGACGAAGCCGTGACCATCATGACGGCCTCCAACGGCTACCTGGCCACCAAACGCCTCCTGGACAGGCGTCCCGATATCACTGCCATCATGGCGTCCTCGGATGAGATGGCCATGGGGGCCATCCAAGCCATCCGCGAGCGCGGCCTGGCAGTGGGTCGAGACATCTCGGTCATCGGCATCGACGGGCACGACCTGGGCCGACCATTCGGACTGACTACGGTGGCCCAACCGGTACGCAAGCAGGGGGTGACAGCGGCCGAGGTCGCGCTGAAGGCCATCGAGGGCGACCTGGCACTGAAGACGATCATCTTCCCTACCAAACTGATAGAGCGGGCCACCGTCGGCCCCCCGCCCGCCGGTAGGATCCGCTGACCGGTGAACCTCCTTGGAGAGCTGTATCCAGAGGCCCTCGTTCACACCTGACGGGGATGACCATTGACGTTGAGGACCATAGACGGTCCTGACATGCGCTGCAAGCCCACACCTTCCGGCGTCACCGTCACCCTGATCGAGGTCCCCCTGATCAGAAGGGTGTATTCCAAAGAGGTCCACCCGTCCGGCAGACGGGGATCGATCCCTATGGCCGTTCCCCCCGTATCCCTCATTCCACCGAAGCCGCAGACCAAGGTCGACCAGACACCACCAGCGGCCGCTAGGTGGATGCCATCCTCGGTATTGTCATGAAGATTGAACACATCGGCGAAGAGGGACCGCCTGAAGTAGTCCATGGCCAGCTCCTTACGCCCCACCTCGGCAGCGAGAATCGACTGGGAGGCGGCCGAAAGGGTGGAATCTCCAGTGGTCAGCGGGTCGTAATAATCGAAGTCGGCCAACTTCTGCTCGGGGGTAAACCAGGAGCTGAGCAGAAAGAGGGCCAGGACCACGTCCGTCTGCTTAAGGACCTTGTGACCGTAGATGGCCAGGGGGTGGTAGTAGAGGAGCAGGGGGCGGGCCGGACAGTGTTCGAAGTCCCACTTGGGCCTGTTCATGAATTGGGCGTCCTGGGCATGGACCCCCTCCTGATTGGCGTAAGGCATGAACATAGCCTCGGCCATCCCCTTCCAGATCTTCAGGTCCTCATCACCGAATCCCAGGCGTTGACGGGCCTGGGCCAGGATCTCCCCTGTCTCGTCGGCCTCATCAAGCCTGTGGACGGCCTGTATGACGGCCATGAGGTTGAACCGGGCCATCTGGTTGGTATAGAGATTGTCATCCACCAAAGCCGTGTACTCGTCCGGCCCGGTCACACTGTGTATATGAAAACGTCCGTCCGACTGGTAGCTGCCCAGGGATGCCCACATACGTGCGGTCTCGACCAGTATGTCAATCCCCTCTCGGCCCAGGTAGTCATCATCCCCGCTGACTAAAACATACTGCATGAGGGCGTAGGCTATGTCGGCATCAATGTGGTATTGGGCGGTGCCGGTTGGGAAGTAGGCCGACCCCTCTTCGCCGTTGATGGTCCTCCAGGGGAAAAGGGCCCCGTCCAGATTCATGATGGCAGCGCGCCTGCGCGCAGCCGGGAGCATCTCATGCCGATAGTGGAGGATGGCCCTGGCTCGTGCGGGGTCGGTGTAGGTCAGAAAGGGAAGGATGTAAATCTCTGTGTCCCAGAAGTAGTGACCGTCATATCCCGAACCACTCAATCCCTTGGCCCCCACTCCGTTCCTGACCTGGGCCGTGGCCTGGGCCAGCTGGAAGATCTCCCACCGGCTCACCTGCTGGATACGGCCACCGTCCCCGGCAGCCACCTGCACGTCCCCCCTTCGCCAGAAGTCCTCCAGCCAGGAACGCTGCGCCCCCTCAAGACCGCCTGCCCCCTTATGGCAGGCGCTGTCGAGATCCTCCAGGCAGGCCAGGACCATGCTCCTGGCATCCGACCCCTCCCGTGTGCGCACGACCAAGCCGCAATCGACCCCGACCGGGAGGATGGATGGGCTCCGGTAGGCGGCGTAGCGACGGACTGAGACCCTTCCGCCTGCAGGCACACGTAGGTGCCAGACATCCTCCGGGAGGGCGGAGGTCATCATGGGCCTCACACCTGGATCGCCGTCTGTACTTTCGGCATACTGGCGGACGGCCAGGACTGCGGTCATCTGTGAGTTGTTGCAGCGGTAGACATGGCAGACAGGGCCCTCCTGATCCCCGTCTGCGTCCTCCAGGACCTCGTGTATGCCGCAGCCGTCGACCAGGTTGGACTTTCGTGGATCGTTAGAAGCCTGTCGACGGGGTGCGTTGCCGTTGATCCTGGCATCCACATCCACCGTCATTGTCCTGTCAGGTGATTCGATAATCAGAGTATAGAGGGCCAGGTGGGGGTCGAAGAGGCAGACCATACGCTCCACCGTCACGGACAGGTCGGCCCCATCGTCGGTACGGTAACGCCGGACGTAGGATGATATCCCCCGTCTGAAATCGACCTTTTGGCTGGCAGAGACCGGACTGCCCAGTGGGTAGCCATCCAGGCTCAGGGAGAAATCGGAGGCATCGGGTACCCCCTGGATCACCTGGCCGACACGGGCGAACCCATAGGCGGTCTCAGGGTGCTTGATGGTGAAGGTGTCATGGAAGCCGCTCATGAAGGTCCCGCTGCCCAGGTCCCGACTGGGGTCCCCGGCCCCTCTAACCCCGATGTTCCCGTTCGACACGGAAAAGAGGGTCGCACTGTTGGAATCCCCCTCCTTGTTCTCAATCAGTGCCCAGGGGTCCACAGGGTAGGTGGTCGGATCCAGGTCGGCCGGCCTTGCCAGATCGGCGCGGGCGGATCCGTCCTGAATCATCTCGATCAGCTGGTCGACCACATGGTCGGCACCGGAGTCCAAGAGGGCCTGCCGACCGGCCCCCCGGTCCACACCGACAACCATGCCGAACCCCCCGGCCCGGCCGGCCGCCACCCCGGAAAGGGCATCCTCGACCACCACGGCCTCCTCCGGCCGAACCCCCAAGAGGTGTGCGGCAAAGGCATAGGTGTCGGGAGCTGGCTTCCCCTTGAGCCCCTCCCTGGCCCTGACATTCCCGTCCACTATGACGTCGAAGAAGTTCCTGATGCCGGCCGCGCTGAGCACGGTATTGGCGTTGCGGGAGCTGGATACCACCGCCAGGCGCTTGCCTGTCCCCATCAGGTGACGCAGGACATCCACAGTGTCGGGGTAGGGCTCAATCCCCTCCTCATTCAGAAGACGCTCGAATATGGCGTTCTTGCGGTTGCCCAGCCCGCAGATGCTGCGGACCGTAGGTCCGTCGGCAGGATTCCCCTGCGGCAGGTCCACCCCCCTGCTTGCCAGGACCGCGGAAACTCCGTCATAGCGGGGCTTGCCATCGACATAATTAAAATAGTCCTGGTTCTCATAAGGGCTGACGTCCTCCGGCAGGACCTGGTCGAACAGCTCTTTCCAGGCGGCCTTGTGCAGGCGAACCGTGGGAACCAGGACCCCGTCCAAATCGAAGAGAACAGCCAGACTCTGGACAATTTTCATGGTTGCGCATCCTACTCACTTGTTCTTGCGGATCAGATGAATCTGCCGGACTCCGAACAGGTTTTTTCAGCCCTTGACCGCCCCAGCAAGCATACCGCGGACGAAATAGCGTTGCAGGAATAGGAAGACGGCCACCGGGACGACCATGGCTATGAAGGCACCGGGTGCCAGAAGGTACCAGGCCGACCCGCGGGAACCGACCATGTCGGACAGGCGGGAGGTCAGCGGGGCTGTCGCCGGGGTGTTTCCAGCGAAGGCCAGCGCCACCAGCAGGTCATTCCAGACCCAGAGGAACTGGAAAATGGCGAAGGATGCTATGGCAGGGACCATGAGGGGCAGGACCACCTTCAGGAAGATCTGCACATGGCTGGCTCCGTCGACCTTGGCCGCCTCGATCAGCTCCTTGGGTATATCCAGCATGAAGTTGTGCAGGAGGAAGATGGCCAGCGGAAGTCCGAACATGGTGTGCGACAGCCACAGGACCCAGAAGGTGTTGTTGAGCCCCCACTTCACATACTGGGAGAGCAGGGGAATCATGGTCACCTGGATGGGGACCACCTGGAGGGCGAAGACAGCAACGAAGAGGATGTTCTTGCCGGGGAACTCGCACCATGCGAAGGCATAGGCCGCCAGAAGCGCCAGGGTAATGGGGATAAGTACGCCGGGGATGGTGATGACGAAGGAGTTGACGAAGTAGGCGCCCAGGTTGTAGCCACCGCCCAGCACCGACCTGTAGTTGCCCAGGCCGAAATCCTTCCAATGGGAGGGGCTCAGGCTGGTCCACCAGCCGGAGGTGGATATGGCCATCCTGTTGTCACGGAAACTGGTCACCAGGAGGCCGACGGTGGGGATGGTCCACAAGACGGCGATGATAATGGAGATGGCCGAGCTCCAGGGAGAGGACAGCTTGTTCCTGGTGCGGATCAGCGCCTTTTCATGGCGGGTCAGTTTCCTGCTCATCTCACATCCTGCGACTTTCTCATTTGGTGGACGTTGAACACTATCAGGGGGATGACGACGATGAACATGATCACCGCCAGGGCGGCCCCCAGACCTGTGTTCTGGTACTGGAAGGACTGTGTATAGAACTCGTTGGCTATCACCGAGGTCCCGTAGTTGCCGGCCGTCATGGTCCTGACCACGTCGAAGGCCTTGAGCCCGGCCATGGCCACGGTGGTCAGAACGACCACTATGGAGGGCCTGATCATGGGGACGGTCACATAGAAGAACTGCTGACGGGCATCGACCCCGTCCAGACGGGCTGCCTCGGTCAAGTCGTCAGGGATTGCCTTGATGGCCGCAGACAGAACGGTCATGGCATACCCGGCCTCGATCCAGATCATGACGAATATGAGGAGGAAGGTGTTCAGCGGTGAGGACATCAGCCACTGCGGGGCCGAGACTGTCTTGTTGCCAAAGAGGTGGGCCAGACCGGTATAGGCGGCGGACAGGAGTCCTACGCGCTGGTCATAGACGAACTTCCAGATGATGGAGGCCCCTACCATGGATATGGCCATGGGCAGGAAGATCAGGGACTTGGCCAGCTTCTCGAACCGGGTCCTGTCCACCAGGACAGCGTAGAGCAGGCCGATGGCCGTGGAGCACAAGGGAACCAGAACAGTCCACAGGATCGTGTTGATCAGGACCTGGACGAACTGAGGCTCGGAGAATATCTTCACGTAATTGGCGAACCCCACCGCCTCGTTGCCGTCACGCCCGTAGAAGGAGTCACGGAAGGTGACGATTGTGGGGTAGAGCAGGCCGAAACATACCAGGGCCACCGAGGGCAGGAGGAACATGACCGCCACTCCCCAGGAGGGCATCCGCTTGGGCAGGTTGGTCAGGAAGAGGATCAACGCCATGACGCCGACGAAGATGAGGATGGCCAGAAGCATGGCCAGGAGTTTGGACAGATTGCTGTCCGGATGCAGAATGAAATCCATGGTTGTAAGAAGCCTTTCTCAGGCCACCCCCTCCACAGCCGGAGCTGGTGGAGGGGGTGTGCACTCTTTACCGTGCGTCGGGGTGGCACAGGGCCTGACTATGACTTATGGAGCTGTGGGCCTTGAAGCGTCCCGAGGGAACACGAACTCACTTGACGTCGCTGGGCCAGGATTCCTCGACTGCGTCGAGCACCTGCTGCTCGGACTTGTTCTGGGCGAAATAGGCTATCATCTGCTTCCAGAAGGAGCCCGTACCCACCTCGGCAGGCATCATGTCTGAGGCGTCGAAACGGAAGGTGGTTCCCTCGGCAGTCAGAGACTCATAAGCCAGCTTGTCGATGGGCTTGAGATTCTTCTCGTCCAGTCCGGTGTTGGCCGTAATCCAGCCCGTCATGGCCTTGGCACGTGCATTGGCGTATTCAGGCGATGAGAGGAACTCTTCGAACTTCTGCACCTCGGGCTTGTCGGAAAAGGCGATGGCGAAGTCACCCCCGCCAATCATGCTCTTATGCTGGGCATCCTTGCTGGGCATGGGGAAGGCCCAGACATCCCCGTCCTTGGCGATCTTGATATCGGGGTTGGCTGTCTGGTAGTTGCTTTGATAGAAAAGAGCCATGTGCATGAGGTAGCCCTTGCCATCCACCAAGGGGGTGCCGGCATCCTGCCACGCGGTAGAGGCTATGGACTGGATGTCGCCGAAACCACCGTTGACGTAGGCCGGATCCTTCAGGATCTTGCCGATCTCCTTGAAAGCGGCCAGAATCTTGGGATCGTTGAAGGGGATTGTGTGGTCGACCCACTTGTTGTAGGTGTCGGCATCGGTAAACCGCAAAACGGCATCCTCCAGCCAATCGGTGCCGGGCCAACCGGAGTCGGCTCCGCCCTCCAGACCCACGGACCAGGGCTTGACCGATGTATCCCCCTTGTTGTCATCGGCGATCTTCTTGGTCAGATCCATCATTTCGTCCCAGGTGGTCGGGACCTTATAGCCCTTTTCCTTGAAGGCCTTGGGCGAGTACCAGATGAAGGACTTGGCATTGGCATCCACCGGGATGGAGACCAGCTTGCCATCCAGGGTGGAGTAATCCTGCCAATCCTTGGAGTAGTACTTCTTCACATTCGCAGCAGCCTTGGCGGGGACATCCTTGACCTTGCCCGTGGCCACCATGTTCTTGATCATTCCCAGCTGTGGCATGATGGCCACATCCGGAGCGGAACCGGCCTTGACGCGGACTGGGAGCTGTGCGGCCATGTCACGCGAACCTTCGTGTTCCACCTTAGCTCCGGTACAGTTGGCGAATTCGTTGAAAGCCTTGACCGTAGCATCCCCCTCCTGGTCGATCCAGGGGGTGTAGGTGGAGATCTTCTTGCCGCTCAGGTCACCATACTTCTTGTAGGCGGTGCAACTGGCCGAATCGGCCTTCTTCGAACCATCGCCGGAGCCGTTGCCTGAGCCGCAGCCGGCCATGCCGAATAAGGTGGCTGAACTAACCACCAGGGCCAGCCCCTTCATTAACGTTGTCCTTCTCATACTTCTCCCACTACGTTGTGTTCGTGAACGTATACAGACAGCTCCTATATTCAGGACCCACCATCCGTATGACAGTTCCTTCAGCGTCTTTGCACATTATTTCCGTACGGGTTCGCGACCCCGGCCGGACGCTTCCATGCGCATCTCTCAGTATAAGTACAAATATAGGTCATTGCAAGCGCTTACTCTGTTCTGTTCATTGGAAACGCACCGGATTACGGTAGGGCGGGAACAGCCGGGAACCTCGCAACCATGAGCGCAATGGCAAGGTCAGGTTAAAGAGAAACCCGACGGCAAGGAACCGTCGGGTTGAGAGAGAAGAAGGGATTCAGTTATGAGGCCCAGGGAGGAGCCTCGCCGGTCATCACTTCAACCGGCACGATTTATACAACCATGGCTTTCTGTAAGTCCGGGTAGGATAAGCTCAAAGTTCCCTGTGAATCCTGTGCCCCTGTATGTACCTGGTCTTCCTCCCGTAGGTCCGGTCAGGGCCCGGTAAAGGCGACCAGGAATCCAGAAAGGCACAGTGGAGGGGGGGGGGGTCAGCCTTCCTCAGATCCGTTTTCCGCAGTCTTCAATTTGATCTGCTCGGCCTCGAAGCGTGCCTTTTCCTTAGCCTTGCGCTCGTCCGATTGGGCCTGGAACCGATCCAGTTCCTCCTGCACGGCCTCCTTGGGGATTTTGGCGAAGATGGGGGCGGGTCTGGCGATCAGGGCCCCCTCCTTTACAGGCTCGCTCCTCCAAGGGTGCACATTGACGCCCAGCTGGTAGGTACCAGTGATGATCGGGTAAGAGAAGCCGGGCTTGTCCAGGTCCTGGACCTCCTCCAGATGGGGCAAAGGGGAGAAGGTCCCCTCACCTCCCATGGTTTCGTAGACCTTCTGGGCCGAGTGTGGCAGGAAGGGGGCCAGAAGGGTGTTGGCGTCGCAGACAGCCTGGGCGGCGGTGTGGAGGACGGTGGCCAGGCGGTCCTGGTCCTCCTTGATTTTCCATGGTTCCTGTGCCGATAGGTACTTGTTGATATCGCTGACCAGGGCCATAGCCTCACCCAGAGCAGCCTTCTGGCGCTGGCGCTCGATCAGGGATCCCACAGTGTCGAAGGCCGACCGGGACTCCTCCAGGAGAGTCCGGTCCTCTTCAGTCAGCCAACCTTCTTCAATGTGAGGGATCTGACCGAAATCCTTGTTGAGCAGGTTGGCAACGCGATTGACCAGGTTGCCCCAGGAGGCGGCCAGCTCCTCGTTGTTGTGCCGGACGAACTCCGCCCAGGTGAAGTCCGAGTCCGAAGTCTCCGGCCCGGCAATGGAAATGTAGTAGCGAACTGCATCGACCGGGTAACGTGCCAGGATGTCCTTGACGTAGATGACGATGCCTCGGGAGGAGCTGAACTTCTTGCCCTCCATGGTCATGAACTCGCTGGCCACCACCTGCTCAGGCAGGTTGAGCTCGCCGTAGGGCCCCGGCTCTCCTCCCTTGGATCCCTTGCCGTTGTAAGCCAGAATCTCCGAGGGCCAGATCTGCGAGTGGAAGGTGATGTTGTCCTTGCCCATGAAGTAGTAGCCCAGGGCCTTGGGATCATTCCACCACTTGCGCCATGCCTCGGGGTCGCCCTGACGGCGGGCCCATTCGATGGATGCCGACAGGTAGCCGATGACGGCGTCGAACCAGACGTAGAGTTTCTTGTTGGGGTCGTCGACCCACCCGTCCACAGGCACGGGAATGCCCCAGTCGATGTCGCGGGTGATGGCCCGTGGCTTGACCTCCTTGAAGAGCCCCAGGGAGAAGTTGAGTACGTTGCTGCGCCAGCCCTTGCGGGTCTTCAACCAGGCCAGATTGGCCTCGGCCAGGGCGGGAAGATCCAAGAAGAAGTGCTTGGACTCCTCAAACCGGGGCGTCTCCCCATTGATCTTGGACACAGGGTTGATCAGCTCGTCCGGATCCAGCTCGTTGCCGCAGTTGTCGCACTGGTCGCCGCGAGCGCCATCGGCACCACAGATGGGGCAGGTCCCCTCAATATAGCGGTCCGGCAGGGTTCGTCCGGTGGAAGGCGAGATAGCCACCTTCTGTTGACCCTCATAGATGTAGCCATTGGCCCGGCACTGACGGAAAAGCTCCTGCACCACCTTCTCGTGATTGCCGGTCGTGGTCCTGGTGAAGAGGTCATAGCTGAGTCCCAGATCGCACAGGTCCTTGACGATGACCCGGTTGTAGCGATCGGCAATCTCTTGGGGACCTACTCCTTCAGCATCAGCCTCCACCAGGATGGGAGTGCCGTGCTCGTCGGTCCCCGAAACCATAAGGACATCATTGCCCTTCATGCGTTCGTAGCGTGCATAGACATCCGAAGGGACGCCGAACCCAGCGACGTGGCCGATGTGACGGGGCCCATTTGCATAGGGCCAGGCGACGGAAACAAGGATATGACTCATACCAGCAAGATTATCGGCTTAGGCCTACAATCCCCCGCCTCATCCACAAGACTGCCGGCTGTCAAGCAGATTATCCACAAGTTCACAAATTTAGGCCTCCTTCAGGCAAGCCCGGATACGGCCCTTTACAGTCGAACCATGAATCGAGAACACGTCCTCGGGGGAGCGACGTGGGCGCCTGCCACTACCCTTGGCGCCAGCCGCACCCTTAGAGCTACAACCAAGCCGCCAGGCCGGGCACCGCTCGTCGACACCGCTCAGCAGTGTTTCGGGCCACGATACGGAACAGGCCCAACGCGCACCCGTGGCCGTCCGCCTACGACCGAATTCGGAACCCCGGTTCCTGAGCCCAAACCGCTGCCCAGTCTGATTCAGATCGGAGATCTGCCAGGTCCGCTCAGCCTCAGCCTGCTGGTGAACGAGGGAATCGTGACCTGCCTGGACCGATCCTGTTGCTACCTGAACGAACAGGCGGAGGGACTCTACGGTCGCGCCTCGATCGTCATGTCCATGGTCCCTTACGGTGCAGCAGCATGCGGCGGACTGGCGCTCTGGGTATGGATCAACGGCCATTTCCCCGATGCTCTGGACATCATCTCCAACTCCCACTTCCGCACGCCGGTTTACGGCAGGCCCCTTCGCCCCCATCAGCGACAGCTGGATGCCCGTTATCTGATGAAGCTTGGGCGGCTCTGGGTGACTTCGCCGCTCTGGACGGCCTGTGATTTGGCCTGCGAGCCCACGGGCCAATGCAACGGTGAGGACATCATGGCGGTTCTCCATGAGCTCATGGAGCGGTATCATGTCAGCTGCGGATCCTGCGAGGCGCTTCTGTCCTCCAACCCCCGATGGCCTGGCCACGCTCAAGGACTGGATACCATAAGACGGCTCAAGGCGATCCTATGAATAAGGCGATGAGGGACGGCCGACGTAGTCATGGCCATCATCGGCACCTGGATAGGATCAGACACTGTCGTGAATCTTCCGCTACTGAACGCATGACCCGGCTCATGACTGCCATCAGCAGCCGGTCGCACCCCTCAACGGAAGACGATTGGAGTCAAGACGAACCCAATAGCCTCGAACCAATGGCCGAGGGGCGGGCCCCACCGCCAGAGCCTCCCTTGGTGCCAACGGCACTGATGGCCACAGACCCCGAGACCGACCCGAGCATCCTCTGGACCATCGCCCGAGAAGAGCCCCGGCTGCGCCGGTGGCTGGTGGCCAATCCCGCCGCTTCGCCGGCACTGCTGGAAACCGTCTCACAGCTGGGTGGGCCCGGTGTGCGCAGAGCACTCGAGGTGCTGCTGGATGAAGGGGACGGGAATCAGTCCTCCTTATCCTCTTCAACGGCCAAGGCATAGATCCGCTTGCGATTAGGCAGGCTGCCATCGGCCAAGGGATGCTCGGCAGCCACCCGGGCGATAGCCTCCTTGAGCCGTAGGCCCTCGGATCTGGCCAGTTCGCGTGCCAGGTCTGCCAACTGCCGATCATCCATGGCCTCAGGGTCGTTGCGCCTGGCCTCCAAAGCAGAAGCACCAGCCACGACCAGGACCATCTCCCCCCTTGGGGGATCCTCCTGGAGGGAGCGCACAATGTCGCCAACGGTACCTCGCCGGATCTGCTCATGATCCTTGGTCAGCTCCCTGCAGAGGGCCATGAGCCGGTCGGAGCCGAAGACCTTCTGAAGGTCCTGCATAGCCTGATCAATGCGGTGGGGTGTCTCGTAGAAGACCATGGTCCGCTCCTCGCTGCGCAGAGTGCGCAGATGCCGCAACCGCTCCTGATGTCGGCGGGGAAGAAACCCTTCGTAACAGAAGCGGTCAGTCGGCAGACCGGAGAGAGCCAGAGCGTCCAGCACAGCACTGGGGCCGGGAGCGCAGGTGACCGGTATGCCTCGTTCGATGGCCCGCTTTACGATGGCCATGCCCGGATCGTTGATGGTGGGCATACCCGCATCCGAGACCACCAGCACGCAGGCTCCGTCACGAACCTGATCCAAAATGGGATCGGCCATCCGTCGCTCATTATGATCGTGATAGGCCATAACCCTGCCGCCTACACGCACGCCCAATCGGTTGGCTAAGTCGTAGAGCCGCCGCGTGTCTTCCGCAGCAACCAGGTCCGCCGACTGCAGGAGCTCCACCAAACGTTTCGAGGCATCGGAGACATTGCCAATAGGCGTGGCCGCCAACACTACCGTTCCACGTGAAACACTAGGTGGAATCGGCTTCTCATGACTTTCTCTGCCCTGCATATGTCCATCGCTCCGGCCATTCGTGCTGCTCATGCCTTTAGTATGGCCTAATCTAGGGGTGATGACATCTTTGGCAGGGCTTTCTTCGCAGCATCGCTCCTCCAGACACGGCAGGCACGCCGCCCACCGGTCTGGTCGCCCTGTCATGCTATCTATCTTCAGCACGCCCATGGGTCAGCACACCAAGGGTCGGGTCAACCGGATCCACAGGCCCTCCCATCGGCAGAGCGGCTGGTTGGCCTGCATACTCATGGCTCTTTTAGGCGGGCTCTTGCGGTTTGTGCGGCTGGGCAGCCCCCGGGCCATCGTCTTCGACGAGACATATTACGTCAAAGACGCCTGGACCATGCTGATGACCGGCGAGCCACGCAACTGGCCCAAAAAAGCCGGCCCGCTGAACCTACCCATCGACCAGATCTTCGCCCAGGGGCAGACAAGCGACTGGTTGCCCCAGGCCGAATACGTGGTTCACCCGCCGGTAGGCAAGTGGTGCATCGCCTTGGGTCTCAAACTGTTCGGCGGAGCAGGCAATCCCTTCGCCTGGCGAGTGGCCACCGCTCTGGCCGGCACCATCGCCATCCTGCTGCTCTGCCGTGTAGCTCTGCGCCTCTTCCACAACCTGCCCATCGCCCTGACGGCCGGCTTCCTCATGGCCATAGACGGTCTGGGCATCGTCATGAGCCGCACCGGCCTGCTGGACAACTTCGTCATGATCTTCGTTCTGGGAGCCTGGCTGTGTCTGATGGGCCATCGGGACTGGGCCAGGGCCAGACTACGACAATCCTGGGCCAAGGACCGGGCTGATTTCCGTCTGCACTACCGGGTGAAGGTCATTCAGTCACAGGGACAGCCAGGGCAGAAAAGCCGTGTCGAACTGCCCGTGGCCACCACCGGCCCCTTCATCGCCTGGTCCTGGTGGCGGACCGGAGCCGCCCTGCTACTGGGCCTAGCCACGGGGACCAAGTGGTCGGGCGCCTACTTCTTCGCTGTCTTCGCCCTGATCTCGGTGCTCTGGGATGGCTGGGAGCGTCATCAAGCAGGGTATGGATCCTGGCTGCAGAGCGCCGTGTTCAGGGACGGGCTGCCAGCGGCCTTGCTTATGATCCCCATCTGGGCGGGCACCTATTTGGCCTCCTGGACGGGATGGTTCCTGCACGACGATTCCTTCATGCACAATTGGGCGGCCCAGCACCCTGGCCAAGGCCTGACCTGGCTGCCGGAAGGGCTGCGGTCCCTGGCTGAATACCACCGGCAGATGTGGCGCTTCCACACCACCCTGCATACCCGCCACCCATACATGGCCAACCCCCTGACTTGGCCCTTGCAGGTCAGGCCCACCAGTTTCTACTGGCAGAAGCTCACGGGTTTCCCCGGCCTGTGCGGACTGGCCAAGGACTCTCCCTGCGTAGCCGCAGTCACATCCTTGGGCAATCCTCTGACCTGGTGGCTGGGCAGCATCTGCATGATCCTAGCCATCGTCATCGCCGTCGTGATCAAGCACGGAGATTGGCGGATCTGGGGGGTCCTGGCAGGCATGCTGGCCGGCTGGCTACCCTGGATCCAATACATGAACCGGACCACCTTCACTTTCTATTCCATCGTCATCCTGCCCTGGATGATCCTGGCCATCTGCTACGTGGTCAACTGGCTGCGGCAGAACTCGGACATCGTCCTCTACCGGCAGACCATGATCATGGGCCTGACCCTGCTGGGCCTGACCTCAGTCTTCTTCTACCCGCTGTGGACCGCCATGCCCATCCCCTATGACTTCTGGCGCATGCACATGTGGCTGTCCAGCTGGATCTAAGACAAAGAAGGCGGTCGGACAGCGATGCCCAACCGCCTTGCAGTAACCTTTGTATGCCTTGTATGCCGTCTTGCTCAGACTGCGCGATCACGGATGATTTGCGCGTAACGCAGACCGGAATCCTTCCAGATCCGCTCCTGGGTGTCATAGTCGACCCTGATCAACCCAAAGCGCTTGGTGTAGCCCAGGGCCCACTCAAAGTTGTCCAGCAGGGACCAGGCAAAGTAGCCGGTCACCCGACACCCGGCCTGAATGGCCTTGGCCACAGCCTTGACATGCTCTTCCAGATAGGCCACCCGCTTGGGGTCGTGGACGATCTTCCCGCCGGGCGCGTCCGGATCCTGACTGACCTGGTCATCCCAGGCGGAGCCGTTCTCGGTCACCATGAGTTCCATGTCGGGGAAACGTCGGCCCATCTCCACCAGCACATCGGTCAGACCCTGGGGTTCCTGGTTCCAGCCCATTCCCGTCAGCTCTCCCTGCGGGGCCTGCCCCTCCACGCTATCCTGGGCCGGCATAGCGTTGGCATGGCGATCGACCAGCTTGCCCTCGGGACCGACCGAGGCATCGGCGGATTCGTCATCAGCCCTCCTGGCCTTTACATAGGTGGTGGCGTAGTAGTTCAATCCCAGGACGTCAAGGGGCTGGTGGATGGTTTCCAGGTCACCGTCCTGCACGAAGCGCCAGTCGGTGTCCCCCCTCGCCGCCTGACTGACGCCTTCCGGATAAGCCCCCTCCAGCATGGGGGCCAGGAAGACCTCGTTGGCGAAGAGGTCGGCCCTCTTCTTGGCGGCGAGGTCCTCCGGGCTGTCCGAGGCCGCCCGGGTCACCTGAAGGTTGAGGGTGACCGAGAGTCGGGCATCCTGCCCAACCTGGGCCCTGATGGCCTGGCAGGCCAGTCCATGGGCCAGGTTCAGATGGTGGACGGCGGCCAAGGCCTGGTCGTAGTCCTTGATCCCGGGGGCATGGGCCCCGTTCCCATAACCCAGGTAAGCCGCGCACCAAGGCTCGTTCAGGGTGGTCCAGGTGTCCACCCGATCGCCGAAGGAAGCGGCCAGGGCGGAGGCGTAGTCGCCAAAACGGAGAGCTGTGTCCCTGCTGGGCCAACCTCCGGCATCCTGTAGGTACTGGGGAAGGTCCCAGTGGTATAGGGTGACGACGGGCCTGATTCCATTGTCACGCAGCATATCAAGGACCTTCAGGTAGTGGTCCAGCCCGGCTCGGTTCACCGGACCGCCGGCTGTAGGAAAAATACGGGACCAGGATATGGACATGCGGTAGGCGCCGACACCCATCTGCTTCATCAGGGCTATGTCTTCCGGGTAGCGGTGATACTGATCGCAGGCCACATCACCGTTGGATCCGTCGACGACTACGCCCGGTCGGGCGCAATATGTGTCCCAGATGGAATCCGTCCTGCCGTCCTCATGTGCCGCCCCTTCCACCTGGAAGGCGGCCGTGGCCGTTCCCCAAGTGAAATCGGACGGGAAGATGAACTTGCTCTCTTGGCCCATGCCAATCCTCTCTTTCGTTTCTTTCATATCCATAGCGCTTTACCCGCTTGCAATCATTTGCTGTCCTTCAGCCGACGGATACCCTTGGCGGCCGCCGTCCCACTGCAGACGCCGTCTGAACGAAGCTGCCGTTCCTAAGCTGTCTGCCCCCCACCCGTGATAAGGCCGTAGGAAGCCAGGCATTCTTCAGAATCCGGGTCGATGTCACTGGGGTCCATGAACCCATGCCATTTCTCCTGGGGGAAGAGCTCGTCGGAGAAGGCGAGCCACTCGGCCACCAGGTCGGCTGACCCGTCCGCCAGCCAGCGGTATTGCAGGCCATCCATGGCCGACATGCACAGCATCCACATGTGGTGGAAACGGTCCAGGTCGTACCCTCTGGGCAGGCACCAGTTCAGTGACTTGATGGTCTGCCAGAACTTCTGGTTGCGGCCTATGAAATAGCGGTGAGCTGGGTGTGAAGGGCTGAGAGCCTCACCGTTCAGGATGGAGAAGAGCTTGACCATCTCCGGCCTGCGAGCATTGAAAATAACGTTGTTGGCGCAGAATCGGGGGAAGAAGAGGAGGCTGTGTCCGTCCGCATCCGTCCCCGTACAGGTCTTGTAGATGAATTCGTCGGCTTCAGGAGAGTCATAGGCCTGCTCCATGACCATGCTGAACAGGTCGTTCTTGGAGTTGATGTAATGGTAGAGAGCGGCCTCTGTGATGCCTACCTGATCGGCCACGTCCTGCAGGGACATCCCCCAAAAGCCTTTGACGGCAATCACCTTGACGGCAGCCTTCACAATCTGGTCCCTGCGTTCATCGGCGGTCATCCGCTTGCGCCGGGTGAAGGCCTTGCCGGTAAACACCTGACGAGCACGAGGGTTCTCCGAGAAAGTGGATCCGACCGTTGGGCCGGATCCGGTGACCCTCTTGCCGGCCCGGTACTGGTTCCAATCCTCTACGCCGGTCATGAACCTCCTTTACACAGGCACCTTGCGGGCGGGGACCCCGTCCCTGCGGTTGCAGCCCGCCCTCGTGGGTCCCCATCATAACTGCAAGCGCCTCCAACATTCCCGACCCTTGGGGTTCCGAACTGTTAGTCGCCGCATGATTTCAACCATTAAAGGAAATCCACACACGCTTATCTATGGGTTTATTAATGAATGCTATCATCTTAGTCAAACGATAATACAAACGCGGGTCGCCAGCCTAGCGGTCCTTCCCGGAGTGGGGTACGATTCCGGCAGCTATTCCAATCGAACGCTGTTGCCTTCAGGATGTCGTGACCCCTGGTACAGACCGGAAGGGCTGCCTGCGGCCTGCCCAACCGGCCCAAACCCAAGGGGCTGAGCCAAGGTTGCATCGAGGATAGGGAGAACATGCAATACGGTCATTTTGACGACGCAGCCAGGGAGTATGTCATCGACACACCCGCCACCCCGCTGCCCTGGATCAACTATCTGGGCAACCAGGACTTCTTCTCCCTCATCTCCAACACAGGCGGCGGTTACTCTTTTTATAAAGACGCCAAGCTCCAGAGGATAACCCGCTACCGCTACAACGGGATACCTGCCGACAATGGCAGCCGCAACTACTACCTGAGCCTCATGAATCGGGACAACCCAGAGTCCGCCCCCCTAGCCACCTGGTCCCCCACCTTCCTGCCCTCCAGGACCCCCCTTGACCGGTACAGCTGCCGCCAGGGGACCGGATATACCGTCTTCGAATCCTCCTACAAGGGGATCGACACGGTCATGACCGCCTTCGTTCCCGTGGATGCCGATGCCGAAATCAACCGTCTGAGAATCAGGAACACCACCGACTCTCCCGTCCTCCTGGATGTGACCGGCTGCGTGGAGTGGTGCCTGTGGAACGCCGTGGACGACTCCAGCAACTTCCAGCGCAACCTGTCTACAGGCGAAGTGGAGGTCGAGCAGGGACCAGAAGCCACCCTTCTCTACCACAAGACCGAGTACAAGGAACGCCGGAACCATTACGCCTTCTTCAGCGTCAACCGACATACCTGCGGGTTCGACACCAGCAGAGACGAATTCCTGGGTCGGTTCAACGGCTGGGACACTCCCCAGGCCATCACCGAAGGCAGAGCCCACAACTCTGTTGCGCACGGTTGGTTCCCCATAGCCGCCAACAGGGTCAGGCTATCCCTGGACCCCGGCCAGGAGGAGAGCCTGGTATTCATCCTGGGCTATGTCCAGTTGCCCAAGGAAGACAAGTGGGAGGACCCGGATGACCCTGCCAAGGTGGGAATCATCAACAAGAAACCCGCACACGCCCTCTTCGACCGATTCAGAAGGGACGACCAGGTCGACCAGGCTTTCGCCGACCTCAAGGCCTATTGGGCCGACCTTCTGGGTCGGTTCACCGTGGACAGCGGCGATCCTCGCCTGGACCGGATGGTCAACATCTGGCATCAGTACCAGTGCATGGTCACCTTCAACCTTTCGCGTTCGGCATCCTATTTCGAGTCGGGCACGGGGAGGGGAATGGGCTTCCGCGACTCCAACCAGGATCTCCTGGGCTTCGTCCACCTGATCCCCGGCCGCGCCCGTCAGCGCATCATCGACATCGCCTCAACCCAGCTGGAGGATGGGTCGGCCTGGCATCAGTACCAGCCCCTGACCAAGAGAGGGAACGCCGACATTGGCGGCGGCTTCAACGATGACCCTCTCTGGCTGGTGGCCGGTACCTACGCCTACCTGGCCGAGACCGGGGATTCCTCCATCCTGGAGGAGCCCGTCCCCTTCAACAATGTGGAAAAGACCGAAGAGCCCCTCCTGGAGCACCTACGCAGATCGGTCGGGTTCACAATGAACCACCTGGGTCCGCATAAGCTCCCCCTGATCGGACGGGCCGATTGGAATGACTGCCTTGACCTCAACTGCTTCTCCGATACGCCGGGAGAGAGTTTCCAGACCGTCGAGAACAATGACACAGGCGTGGCTGAGTCGGTTCTGATCGGAGGCATGTTCGTCCTCTACGCCGGCCACTACGCCGACATCCTCGACCATTACGGAACGGATTGCGGGATGGGCAGGGAGGCTGTGGCCCAGGAGACTGCCACGATCCGCCAGGCCATCGAGAAGATGACCCATGCCGTGGAGGGTGCCGGCTGGGACGGCCGGTGGTTCCTCAGGGCCTACGATGCTTACTCCCGTCCTGTCGGTTCCCACACTGACACTGAGGGGCAGATCTACATCGAACCTCAGGGGATGTGCGTGATGGCCGGTATTGGTCTTGGTGACGGCAAGGCCCGACAGGCTTTGACCTCGGTCAAGGAGAGGCTGACCTCCTCCTGGGGTACCGCCATCCTGGCCCCCGCCTATTCCACCTACCGGATCGAACTGGGCGAAATCTCCTCCTATCCAAAGGGTTACAAAGAGAATGGCGGTATCTTCTGCCACGTCAACCCCTGGATCTCCATAGCCAACGCCATGGTCGGCGATGACGAGGAGGCCTTTGCAGTCTACAGGCGTACCTGCCCGGCCTACCTCGAGGAGAAGTCCGACATCCGCAAGGTGGAACCCTACGTCTACTGCCAGATGATGGCCGGTCCCGAGTCCCCCACCCCCGGCGAGGGAAAGAACTCCTGGCTGACAGGCACGGCCGCCTGGTCCTTCGTGGATGTCTCCCAGTACCTGCTGGGGGTCAGGCCCACCTTGGACGGGCTGGCTATCGAACCCCACCTGCCCACCGAATTCAACGAATTGACCATCGGCAGGGCCTGGAGGGGGGTCACCTATCGGATTTCCATGAAGCGGACTGGAAGGCGTTCGGTCAGCCTGGACGGCCACGAACTGAGTGGCGGGATAGTACCACCCCAGACCAGCGAAAATCCCGTAGACGTGACCGTGACCTTCTAAAGGACCGCCGAGCCACCTGGTGATTTACAATGAATCACGGCCTGCGGGCCCTAAGTATCAAAGAGGATGAGAGCAGATGCAGTATTTCGAGCAGGAGATTGAGGGGATTGACGGCAGCCGGGCCAAGTTCGTCGGCTACAGCCTGGACAACAGCGAGGAGGTAGTGCCGGACCGGGTCCGCCCATCGGTCCTGGTCATCCCCGGGGGCGGCTATGAGATGACCTCGGACAGGGAGGCCGAGCCCATCGCCGTACAGTTCCTGGCGGCTGGCTGCAATGCCTTCGTCCTGCGCTATTCCTGCTGGCCCTCCGTGTACCCGACAGCCCTGGTCGAAGCGGCTGAAGCCATGAAGCGCATCCGTGAGCATGCCGAGCAGTGGCACGTGGACCCCAAGGCCATCAGCATCATGGGCTTCTCAGCCGGCGGCCACCTGGCAGCCAACCTGGCCACGACCGCCGGAGACCAGGACCTCAGGCCCCACGGCTACGACCCCGACGCCGTCCGCCCCGACGGTCTTATGCTGGGCTATCCGGTCATCACCTCCGGCCCCCTCGCCCACCGAGGGAGCATCGACCACCTCTTGGGCGACAAGAAGGAGGACCCTGAGGCCCTAGAGGCGGTTTCCATCGAGAAGCACATAGACAGCAAGACCCCGCCCGTATTCGTCTGGCACACCATGGAGGATGGCCTGGTCCCTCCGGAGAACACCCTCATGCTAGTAGAAGCGTGCAAGCAGGCTGGCGTCAGCGTGGAAGCCCACCTCTTCCCCCACGGAGGTCACGGTCTGGGCCTGGGGACCGAAGAGACCGCCTGGCAGGGAACCAATGGAATCGAACCCTGCGTACAGATCTGGCCACGTCTCGCGGCCGCCTGGATCAAGCGGACCTTCAGGGGGCAGGGGGAGCCGGCCGTCTGACTATCGTAGTTCAGAACTCCTTGATGCCAGCCATAACAGAACCCGGATACTCAGGTTCACCGTTGACAAGTCAGGCCAGCGCGACCAGAGCCACCCCGTAGGGAGGCAGGTCCAATGGGCCAGACACTCGGCCACCGCCCAAGAGTTCCTCACCGCCCCTCAGGAGGGGAAGGTCGGTGGTGACTGGCGAGTGGGCCGAGTTGATCACAATGGCATACCGTGTCCCGTCATCCGATTGGCGAATGGAAAGGCTGACGTCCTTGGGAGTATCGACCGCGGGGAGCCCCAGGCTGTCAATGATGGGATCCATGAAGGCATCCATGCCGGCCTCGTCCAAAGGAGTGCCAACGAAGTAGGCCCTCCCCCTGCCGAAATCGTTCACCGTCAGGGCCGGGCTGCCGGCGTAGAAGTCGCCGCCCCCGTAGGTGGCAAGGGGTTTGGCTCCCTCGCAATGAATCAGGCTGGCCACGATCTGACCGGCAGGCTGGCCGTCAGCAGTTGCCAGGCCCTCCACCGGTATGGTTTCGTCAGGCGCCAGGGCATCGATCTCCTCGACCCAGACCCCGGTCAGCCCCTTCAGAACACCCGGATACCCGCCTGGAACCACCAGGTCGCGTTCATCGTGGATACCAGCCATATAACCGGTGACGAAGGTGCCACCGTCGGACACATAGGACTCCAGGTGGTCTGCCACACCGGGCAATAGCGAAATCAGAGCCGGGGCCAGGATCAGGTCATACTTCTTCAGTGTCTCGACCGGGGACGTGCTGGAGATGAAATCCACAGCCAGGTTGCGGCGGTAAAGGGGGCGGTAGAAGCGGTGGACCTCCTGGGGGTAGGAGAAGCCTGCCGTGGGTCCTATGCAACCTTCCAGGGACCAGTAGCTCTGCCAGTCGAACATCATGGCCACCCTGGCCACCACTCGGCTACCCATGAGACGGGCCCCCACCCGATCCAGCTCGGCCCCCAGGGCAGCGGTCTCCTTGAAGACCCGGGATTCCTCACTGCCGCTGTGGTCTATGACAGCCCCGTGGAAGCGCTCGCAGCCACCCCGGGACTGTTTCATCTGGAAGAACTGCACCGTGTCGGCCCCATGGGCCACGGCCTCCCAACTGAGTTTGCGGACCTCGCCGGGCCGCTTGACCTTGCAGAAGGGGAACCAGTTCTGCTGGTTGGGCGTCTGCTCCATCAGCATGAAGGGTCGGCCGCCGCCCACCCCCCGCATAAGGTCGTGGGACATTGCGGTGAAACTGGGTGGGGTGTCCATGCCCGGATAGTTGTCCCAGCTGACCAAGTCCATCTGCTGGGCCCACTCGAAGTAGTCCAGGTCCTTGAAGGTCCCCATCAGGTTGGTGGTGATCGGCGTGGAACCGTCGTGACGGCGGATGGCATCGCGCTCATTGGTGAAGCAGGCCAGTTGTGCCTGCTCCTGGAAGCGGCGGTAATCCATCTGCAACCCGGAGATCACACACTTGTTCTCACCGATCCCGTCGCCGTAGGTCACGGGTGGAACCACGTCATCCCAGTCGTAGATGGTGTGGCTCCAGAAGTTGGTGCACCAGGCCTGGTTGAGGGCCTGGACCGTGCCGTACTTCTCCTTCAGCCAGACACGGAAGGCCCGGGCACAGCCCTCGCAGTAACACAGGCCGCCGCCACCGCCGTACTCGTTGCCCACATGCCAGGCCACCAGGCCCGGGGTGGCGGCGTAGCGTTCGGCCAGGTGGTCTGCCAGAGCCCCGGATGCCTGTCGGAAGTATTCACTGGTGGGGCAGAAGTTATGTCGGCCACCGAAAACGCGATGCCTGCCCTCCTGGTCGGTCCGAATCACCTCTGGGTGGGTCCTGACCATCCAGGCAGGCAGGGCCGCCGTCCCCGTAGCCATGACGATGTTGAACCGGTGCTTGACCAGGAGGGCCACAATCTTATCCAGCATGGAGAAGTCATATCCGTCTTCCGAAGGTTGCAGAAGGGCCCAGGAGAAGACGTTGATGGTGGCCTCGTTGATGTGGGCGTCCTCGAGCTTTTCGATGTCCTGTTCCCAAGTGTCCTCCGGCCACTGTTCCGGATTCCAATCGCCCCCGAACAGGAAGCTGCTGAATGTGGGTTTCATGATCAATCTCCTTCAGGTCGTCCGACAGGCACCAAATGGCTCCATAGCGGGCGACTTCTCTTGTTGATTTTTGCGAATGTATGGGGATTGCTCAGACCCGATAGGCCACCGGATCGAAGGTGACCCGTCCGGATCCATGGGCGTAGACCCCCAGAAGTATTCCGGTGAAGCCGCCGGCGTTGGTGAAGCTGAGGACCTTGCCCGGTGCATGACCCAGATTGTGATCCCCGTCCCGCCCCGAAGCGCGAAAAGCGTAGCCCATCTCGTCCCCCCTGACCTCAAGGCCTATGGGCGCCCCGGCCGGCAGTTCTGCGGACCCCACCAGGCTGACCAGGCCGGCGTTGTGTACCTGGACCTGGACATGCACCAGACCATTGCGCGCAGGTTCCACCGACAGATCCATGTAATGGCCGGCATTGGCGTAGACGGCCAATCCGGCCTGGCCATCAGCCAACTGGTCCGGCTCGGGGAGGGTGGCCTCGAAGGTACAGCGGAAGTCGGTCTGCCGGGTCCCGATCATGGGCGCCCCGTCGTCCAGGCCGAAGTCATGGCCTGCGGCCTCCACAAGTATGCGGGTCGCCGTTGGGTCGCCCGAATCCGCCACGCTAAAACGACCTGCCCTGTCCAGGGAGGGGGTGATCCAGTCAACCTGATCCTCAAGGGCCTCCCCCTTGCCCAGAAGGGGGACATCGTAGGACTGGTCGGCCAGGGTGGGCCATCCATCCTTCCATGCGAACCAGACCGCATAGGACTCCCTGCCCAGCCAACCCTGGGCGGGATACTCATGGTTGTTCCGGGTTCCGTGGAAGACCATCAGGGTGCGGTCCTCATCGAATCCGGCGCAGTCGCAGTGGCCGATGGCCTGAAGGGTCAGGTGGGTGCTCCGGTTGGTGATCAGGGGGTTGCCCGGACACATCTCGTAGGGGCCTGTGGGCGAGGCGGAACGGGCCATGTTCTCCATGTGACCAGCCTCGGTGCCCCCCTCCGCCCACATCAGATAGTAGAGGCCATCCCGCTTGTACATGTGGGGCCCCTCAGGATTTGCCCCGGTGGTCCCTCCGCAGATTCTCTCCCTCTTAGACAGGACGGTTCCCGTGCCCACATCCAGACGGGACAGGTAGATACCGGGGACCTCCCTATGACCTTCCTGGTCAACCTGGTCGCTTTCATTGCCGCAGATGTAGACGGTTCCATCGTCATCGAAGAGAAGGGTGGGGTCAATACCGGGCCACCCCTTGATCCACAGAGGATCGGACCATCCCTGGTGGGGGTCCGGCGTGGTCATGATCATGGTCCCCTTGTTGACGTTGGTGACGATCAGGTAGAACAGGCCATCATGCCAGCGCAGGGTCGGAGCATAGATGCCCCCGCTGTTGCCCATGCCCTCGCAGGGGAACTGGGAGGGGCGGTCCATGGCGTTCCCTACCAGGGCCCAATGCTTCCCGTCGCCACTCTCGTA
This sequence comes from Bifidobacterium polysaccharolyticum, assembly GCF_016101585.1. Classification (GTDB taxonomy): domain Bacteria; phylum Actinomycetota; class Actinomycetes; order Actinomycetales; family Bifidobacteriaceae; genus Bombiscardovia; species Bombiscardovia polysaccharolytica. Next base: position 50,975 of record NZ_JACFQG010000003.1, on the reverse strand, counting down.
TATGGGAAGGCCCGGGAAATACTCGAAAGAGCTGTTGGCCAGGAAGTAGCGGCCCGAGGGGGCACGGCAGATGGTCGGATCCGGGTGGAATCCTGAGGCGATCCGGCGGGCGGGTTTGCAGTTGAACAGGGTCATCGCGGCACCTCCCTACTGGCGGTCCGCCCTGGCCTGGGCGAATAAGGAGGCCATGTCGGGGTCGAAGAAGCGGCCAGTGGTCCGGTCCAGGAAACACATCTCCTTGGTGGAGGTATCCCAGAGGATCGGGCAGGATCCGTTCTCGCGGCAGCAGTTTAGAGCGGTCGATATCCACTTGAGGTTACTGGCATGGTCCTTCCCGTCCACGGCCTCGGTCAGCAGACCGTACTCTCCGATGATCACGGGGATGCCGGTATCGACAAAGCGACGGCGCTGGGCGGCGAAGTCGGCCTCCATTGCCTTGACGTCCGCCTCACTGCCCCACTCCTGCCTGGGTTTGCACCAAGTGGTGTCGTGTGTTGCCAGGGCGAAGTCGGCCGGGGAGTAATAGTGGATGGATACGATCAGCCGGTCCGCTACGCTATCTTTAGGCAGGTGGTAACGGGAGTCACAGGTCATGGCCGTGTCGGTGTTGTAACCGGGAATCAGCAGGAAGCGGTCGGCGTTGTGCGATCCACTGGCCCTGACCGTGTCAACGAAAATCTGGTTGAGCCTTTCCAAGAGTGCATAGGCCTGGTCCCGGTCCATGCCATCGAAGCCAATCTCGTTGCCACCCTCCAGAATGAGGTCCTGCCCGTAATCCTTGAAGGTGTCGGCGATCTCACGCCAGAGGCCGGCGAACCGACTGCAGACTCCATCCGGATCCTTGTCCGCTTTACGAATCCAAGGGAGATCACCCTCACCACCATCGTGATGGACATTGACTATCACCTTGAGCCCGGCATCCAAGCTCCAGTCGACGGCCCGGCGGACCGCGTTCATCCAGATGGAGTCCACGTGGCCCTCCCCGTCAATCCACTCCACCCAGGTCACCGGGATGCGGATGGTGTCGAACCCGGCCTGCTTGACCAGGCGGGCGCACTCAGGGGTGAAGGGCTGGTTGAACCAGAGCTTCTCCTGATCCTCCGGGGTCCAGGTCCGACCCTCTTTCACGGCCTTCTCATGCTCTCCTTGGAGGGGAAAAGCATCGAAGGTGTTGCCCAGGTTCCAACCCAGGCCCAACTGTCTGACGAATTCAAGGGCGGTCGTCATGAACCATCCACTTCTTTCTGCCGATAAGGCTGTATCGATAAGGGATGCACCGCCCTGACGGCAGGATCTCCAATCGGAGGGGAAGCCTACGAGCACATGCATCCATTAGCGTTTTCATTTATGCAATCCAGGTCCTCCCCTGACCTACTGGTCCGGGGAGGACCGCACCGGGCACAGGGGCCGGATGCCGAAAGCGGCACCCGGTCTCGCATGTAGCACGTAGCACTAGGATCTGGCTCACACGTGGAGAGGATCGGTGCCGGGCCTGACCAGGACCGGCAGGGTGTGGTAGTCGTAGGTCTCCTGGTACCAGCGTCCAGGCTCATAGGTCTTCCCGGTCAGCATGTTGGCCCAGGGTCGGCCCGTGCCCTCATCTGGCACATAGAAGCGGGCGGTCCCGTCCTCGTTGAAGATTGGGGCCACCAGGATGTCGTCACCCAGCATGTACTGGGTGTCGATGTCCTCGCAAGTCGGGTCGCTGGGGAATTCCAGGACCATGGCCCTCATCATGGGCAGGCCCGTCTCATGGGTCTCATGCGACATTTTGATCAGATAGGGCACAAGACGCTGCTTGAGCTTGGCGAACTCACGGGTGACTTCGACGGCCTCATCTCCATAAAGCCAGGGAACCTTATATGCGGTGGACCCATGGTAGCGGGAGTGCGAGGAAAGGAGGCCGAACTGGGTCCAGCGCTTGTAGATGTCGGGGGTGGGCTGGTCCTCGAAGCCGGCGATGTCGTGGCTCCAGTAACCGAATCCGCTCATGCCGAAAGAGAGGCCGGCCCTCAGGCTTTCGGCCATGGAGGGGTAGTTGGAGGTGCAATCCCCACCCCAGTGGACCGGGTAGCACTGACCACCCACCGTCGCGGAGCGGGCGAAGAGAATGGCCTGGTCGGCCCCCTTCACCTCGACCAGGAGGTCATAGACGGCCTTGTTATATAGGAGGGTGTAGTAGTTGTGCATCTTGACCGGGTCGGAACCGTCGTAATAGACGACGCCCTCAGTGGGGATGCGCTCGCCGAAGTCGGTCTTGAAGCAGTCCACACCCTGATCCAGCAGGTGCCTGAGCTTGCTCTGGTACCAGGCCGTTGCTTCGGGGTTGGTGAAGTCGACGATGGCCATGCCCGCCTGCCACTTGTCCCACTGCCAGACCTGGCCGTCAGTGCGCTTGATGAAGTACCCCTTCTCGGCCCCTTCCTTGAAGAGCTTGGACTTCTGGGCGATGTAGGGATTGATCCAGGCACAGACCTTGAGACCCTTCTGGTGGAGGCGGGCCAGCATCCCTTCGGGGTCTGGGAAGGCGGAGTGTTTCCACTCGAAATTGCACCATTCCAGGTCGTCCATCCAGCGGCAGTCGAAGTGGAAGACCGACAGGGGAATGTCCCGCTCCGCCATCCCGTCGACAAACTCGTTGACGGTTTTCTCGTCATAGTCGGTGGTGAAGGAGGTCGACAGCCACAAACCGAAGCTCCAGTCGGGGACCAGAGGGGGCTTGCCGGTCAGATCGGTGTAGGTGTTCAGCACCCCTTTGAGGTCCTGGCCGCCGATCACCGAGTATGTCAGCTCCTGGCCGGGGACGGAGAACTGGACCTTGGAGACCTCATCGGAACCGATCTCGAACTCCACCTTATCAGTGGAATCCACGAAGACCCCATACCCCCGGTTGCTCATGTAGAAGGGGACGTTCTTGTAGGCCTGGGCCGTGCCTGTACCACCATCCTGATTCCAGATGGTGACCGTCTGCCCGTTCTTGACGAAGTTGGTGAAACGCTCGCCCAGGCCGTAGATCTTCTCTCCCACGCCCAGGTCGAGGGACTCAACCACGTGTGGCCTGCCATCGTCATCGGTCACCAGGGCCTTGCCCCTCCACGCCGATTTGGTCAGCGGACGGCCCTCATACTCATACTCGAAATCGATGGCGTCACCCTTGGCGATCTTCAGGGCCAGCCTGCCACTGGTGAAGGTCCATCCCTTCTCACTCTCCTCAATCTTCACCGGGGGATCGGTCCGGTTAAGTGTGAACCGGGGGTCATGGCTGTGGTCCTGCCTGTAGTTGATGATCCGGGTGGTGATGATGTCGGGACGGGGGGATGTCACCTCGATGGTGAGCAACCCTCCGTCCAGGGTCATGCCGGGATTCCTGATCACCTGGAAGGGGGCGTAGAGGGTCAGCCTCTTCTCTTCGACGTCCGCGCTGTAGATGTTGGCCGCATATTTGACGTCGAAACCGTCTCGCACCAGCCACTCTCCGTTGAGAAACTTCATGTTTTCCTATCTTTCCTTGTTATTGTCGGCCACTATGTCCTAGATCCGGTGACAGAAATCCTGCAGGACGCGGATCTCACTCCACGTCGATCCGGATGCCCAGAGGCAGGCCGGTGGCTGTGGCCCCGACCGGGTCTTTGAGGCCCCGAACCTCCAGTCCCTGGTCCGTCAGCTGGTAGTTAACTGGTCCTGCACCCAACTGGCTGACCTGGCGGACAATCCCCTGAAAGACCGACCCCTCCTTGCCGCGTGGGGCGAAGGCCTTAATCAGGGCCCGCCCATCAGCGGACGGCTTGAGCTGGTAGGCGTAGATAGCGCCTGATGCTGAGGTGAACCGGAAATCCTCGGAGGTGAAGACGGCCTCGGTCTGGTCCGCGAAGGACCCCTCTGCCGGGTGGGTGGGGCCCTCCTGAGCGATCCACCAGGGGCGGGATCCATAGATTCCTTCCCCGTTCACATCCATCCAACGACCGATGGATTCCAACATCTCCTCCTCCTCGGGGTCGATGGATCCGTCGGCGCAAGGACCAATGTTGAGCATGAGATTGCCGTTCTTGCTGACCGCGTCGAGGAGGGCGGCCAGAATTTCAGCCACCGACTTGTGATCCAGGGTGGTCGTGTGGCACCAGGAGTTGCGGGCGATGGCAGTGTCCGTCTGCCAGACGAAGGGGGTGGGGTTGGCGAAGCCGCCGCGCTCCACGTCTACGATGCCCGAACCCCAGGCCATGCCGTCCATCTTGTAACAGATGGCGGTCGGGGCCCCCCACTCCACGGACCGGTCGTAGTAGTAAGCGGCAAGGCGCTGCAAATAAGGCTTGAACGCCTCATGCTGGACCCACCAGTCAAAATAGAGGAGTTCGGGCCGATAGGCGTCGATCACCTCGCAGACCCGAAGGAGCCAATCGTCCAGGTACTCCTTGGTGGGATAGGGCTTGCTGAAGAGGTCCTGGTTGTCAGGCTCGGGCATGGCAGGCCAGTAGAAGTCGCCCCTCTTCATAGGCTGATGCACGTCGCTGTCGAACTCCTGCCCGTGGCCCATGAACCACCAGTGCTCAGCCCGGTGGTCGGACAGGGCGAAGTGAAGGCCCTGATCCAGAGTGGCCCGCCGCAGCTCACCTATCAGGTCGCGGTGGGGCCCCTTGTCGAAGGCGTTCCATTCCGACAGTTCGCTGCGGTACATCTGGAATCCGTCGTGGTGCTCGGCCACGGGCATGTAGTAGCGAGCGCCAGCCCGGCGGAAGAGGTCCAGCCACTGGTCGGGGTCGAAACGCTCCGCCTTGAACATGGGGATGAAGTCCTTGTAGCCGAACTCCTTCTGGGGTCCATAGGTCTTCACGTGGTGGTCGAACTCCGGGCACCCCTTGATGTACATGTTGCGCGAGTACCACTCGTTATTGTAGGCGGGCACGCTGTATAGGCCCCAGTGGGTGAAGATGCCGAACTTGGCATCGGCGAACCAGGTGGGGGGCTCCATGGCGCACAGGGAGGCCCAATCGGCCTTGAAGGCGCCACGGCTGATCTCGTCATCCACCCGCGAAAGATTGTCGGCCCCGACTACGTCTTCTCGCAGGGGACGGGGCTCCTGTTCACTTTTCATCATCGAATGTGGTCCTTTCCCAATCAAAGCCGACGGCTTGGAGCCAGGTCCTAGCCACCAGCATATGCCCCTCAACCCCAGGGTGGCAACGGTCCATGCTGAGTATGTAGCTGCTCTGTTTCTCGAGGAAGTGGTCCATGGCGGCCTGGACATCCACGTAGGTGGCTCCATGCCGGTCCGCCACCTGCCTTGCCACCTCGGCATAACGGTCGACCATGGCCCTCATCGGATCATCCCTGTTGGGCTCCATCATGAAGGGACTCATGACAATCAGGCCCTTGACACGAGGTTCGGTCCTGCCCATCAGATCCTCGTAGGTCTGTTCGAATTCATCCAAAGAGACCAGGTCCGCCTGGCGGAAGGGACCGTCGAAGTGACGCCAGACATCATTGATTCCTATCATAACGGAGACGTAGTCGGGCTTCATATCGAGCACATCCCTGTCCCACCGGGCTGCCATCAACTTGATGTCGTCTCCGCTGACTCCCTCGTTCATGATCATGAGTTCCCGATCAGGATAGACTGCGGTAAGAAGGGCGTGGACCAGGTTGACATAGCCGTCGCCGAAGGAGCCCCAGCCGGCTGGAACGGCCTTGTAATCACGGTTGACATCAGTGACCGAGTCTCCACAGAAGACAATCCTTGAATTTTTTTCAAATGGGAGCATGCAGCTCTCGCACCTCGTTTTCCTTCTCTGTCTTTTTCTGTCATTCGCAGCACGGCCCCTGATTGGGACCGATGCTGCTTCATCACCGGTGACTGTAGAACCATCCACTGTGACACCGGCATGGCAAGGGGAGCGCGGCAGAGGGTGGCTGACCACCCGCCCGACTAACGCTCCCCACCGGTACATGCCTGACGGCGGGCAGGGTCACCAGAGCTCCCCTGCCTCACCGTCCGGCGCGGAATCAGTTGCTTTCCGACTTCTCGCGATTGGCGAACTGCTTCTTGATGTTGACACGGGCCGTGTTCTGGTCCTTGGCATTCTTCATGTCCACATCCAGTACCTGCTTGAAGCCCAGTCCGTCGACCTTGGAACGCATCTCGTCCATTAGGCTGTTGAACTCGTTGTCATCCTTGGCGAAGACTGCCTTCCAGGAGGTGTTGACGATCTCGGTCTTCACCTGACCACGCAGGGTAGAGATCTGGGAGGACTCATCGGGCTGGATGAAGCTGGAGCCGGGGGCGATCATGAGCTTGTTCGCCTTCTCCAGATACTGCATGGAGGTCTTGGCCCCGTCCATGTGCTCGGACCAATCCTTGTCCAGGGCCGAGTTGCTGAACTGGTCAATGGTGGACTTCCACATGCTGGAGTCGTAGGGCTCCTTGGTATCAGGATCGATGTCAGTGGCCAGCTCAGTGGTGAAGTTCAGGGCAGATACACCGTCGGCGTAAGAGCCGCCGCCGAACTGGGCGGGGACCTTGGAGGACTTGTCGCTCTGAAGCTTCTTGCCGAAGTCGGTCAGCTCGGGCTTGCCGTCCTTGATGTCGAAGTTCATACCCTTGACATTGCCGGCCATGGCATAGACGCCCTCTTTGGAATAGAGCCAGTCGATGAAGTTCACCAAGCGTTGCTTGTTCTTGGCCTTGGACCCGACAGCGATAATGGCGGCGCCGCCATTGGGGGTGGCTCCGTAGGAGAAGATCTTCATGTCACCCATGGGGGCCAGCATATAGCCCTTGCCTTGGGCCTTATTTTCCGTGGTGTTGTAAGCGGCAGGACCAAGATAGCTCCAGAAGGAGAAGAGGATCTTACCCTGCTTGTACTTGTTCGACATGGTGTCGTAGTTCTGGGTGGAGGACTCGGGGTCGACCAAGCCCATCTGGTTGGCCTTGTTGAAGAACTGGAGGGCCTTCTCGTACATCCCGCCCTTCTGGGTGACCGACTGGTAGTCAGAACCATCGGCCTTGGCCAGAACGAAGCCCATCTCGTCGTAGCCGAAGTAGGTTGTGGGCTGCTTGGCGTTGTTCATCATGTTGCCGTCCCAGTCCTTGAAGAGGGAGAAGGCATAGACATTCTTGTCGCCGGTATCTGCCCGGGCCTTGTCCTGCATCTGCTTGAGAACCTGCAGGAAGTCATCCAGGTTGTTGAACTTGGGGTAGCCAATCTCACGGTAGTAGTCCCAGCGGATGTAAGGGCCGAAAACAGGCTCGTTACCTTCGGAGGGGTCGGTCGGGCTCTTGGTGGAGACGCTCTGCGGCACCCCCCAGACCCCGCTGCTCTGCCCAGCCAGTTTGTTGAGGGCATCGGTGGCGGACTTGTACTTCTTAATGTTCTTGGCATTCTTCAGGTACGGTGTCATGTCATCGATCAGGTGGGCCTTGATCAACTTGGTCAGTCTGCCGTTGCCAGCTCCGGTGATGACCAGATCGCCCAGGTTCCCGGCTGCCGAACGGGTATCGAAGAGAGTGCTGCCACCGCCGGCCACATTGGGCGAGATCATGTTCAACTTGAGGTTGAACTTGTCCTTGATCAACTTGGCGAACCAGCCCTTCTGGATGCCCTGGTAGTTGGCCAGGTCGTCATAGACGTCCACCTTCATCAAGGAGCCGTCATCCTTCTCGTTGGCCGAGTTGTCTCCTCCGCCGCCACAGCCGGCCAAGGCCAGCGAGGCTGACAGCACCGCTGCCATCACCACTGCGAGTTTGCTCTTCTTCATGGTTTCCTTGTTACCTTTCTCTGCAATAGTCTGATTTTCAGACTCCCTTGGTCGGCTCGTGCCGGTCGCTCGACACAGGCCCAGCAAGGTGGTCAAGTCTTCATGTGAGGCCCGAACCCCCCGGGGCTCCCGACGGGGGCCGGACGCTCATACTATGCTTCACTTCTTGTCTTCGAATTGCTTCTTGATGTTTACCCGGGCCGTATTCTGGTCCTTGGCGTCCTTCATGTCCACATCGAGAACCTGCTTGTAGCCCATCCCGTCAACCTTGGAGCGCATCTCATCGAGGAGGGCATTGAACTCGTTGTCATCCTTGGCGAAAGAGGCCTTCCAGGAGGCGTTGACGATCTCGGTCTTCACCTGGCCGCGGAGGGTCTTGATCTGGGAGGACTCGTCCGGGGTCACGTAGCTGGAACCGGGGGCCACCATGATCTTGTCGTTCTTCTTCAAATATTCCATGGTAGTCTTGGCCCCGCCCATGTGGGCGGACCAGTCAGTGCTCAGCGGGTCCGTGTTTTTGGCCAGCTGCGAAGGCCACATACTGGCGTTGTAGGGGTAGCCCGTGGAGGGATCCTTGTCCTGGACGATCACAGTCGGGTAGTTCAAGGCCGAAACCCCGTCCTTATAAGTGCCGCCACCCCAATCCGCCGGCACGTTGGCACCGTTGCCGAAGAGGACCTTCTCGCCGAAATCGGTCAGAACCGGCTTGCCGTCCTTGACCGTCCAGTTCAGGTTCTTAGGACCAGCGGATCCGCCGGTTTGGGCACCGGAGGCGTAGACCCCCTCAGGCGAGTAAAGCCAGTCGATGAAGTTGACCAAGCGTTGCTTGTTCTTGGCCTTGGAACCCAGAGCGATGAAGGTGCTGCCCCCATCAGGCGTGGCGCCATAGGAGAAGATCTTCATGTCCTCCAGCGGGGCGATCATGAAGCCTTTGCCCTGTGCTTTGTTGTCCGTGGTGTTGTAGGCGGCCTGCCCCAGCCATGGCCAGAAGGAGAAGAGGATCTTGCCCTGCTGGTACTTGGCGTACATGGTGTCGTAGTTCTGGGTGGTCGACTCGGGGTCGACCAGGCCAGCCTGTGATGCCTTATTGAAGAACTGGAGGGCCTTCTCGTACATCCCGCCCTTCTGTGTGACCGACTGGTAGTCAGAGCCATCGGCCTTGGCCAGAACGAAGCCCATCTCGTCATAACCGTAGTAGCAGGTGGGCTGCTTGGCGTTGTTCATCATGTTGCCGTCCCAGTCCTTGAAGAGGGACATGGCGTAGATGCTCTTGTCGCCGGTATCGGCCCGGGCCTTGTCCTGCATCTGCTTGAGGACATTGACCAGGTCATCCATGTTGGCGATCCTGGGATAGCCTACCTCCTTGTAGATGTCCCACCGCACGTAGGGGCCGAAGGTGGGCTCCAGCCCCTCGGAGGGCTCCGTGGGAGGCAGAGAAGTGACCGACCCGGGCACCCCCCAGACCCCGCTTGTCTGCCCGGCCACCTTGTTGAGGGCGTCGGTGGCGGACTTGTACTTCTTGATGTTCTTCGCATTCTTCATGTACGGCGTCATGTCCTCGATCAGGTGGGACTTGACCAGCTTGGCCGCCTGGCCGGAGCCGGAGCCGGTGATAATGATGTCACCCAGGTTCCCGGCTGCTGAACGGGTGTCGAAGAGGGTGCTACCCCCGCCCGCCACATTGGGGGCCACGATGTTCAACTTGAGGTTGAACTTGTCCTTGACCATCTTGGCGAACCAGCCCTTCTGGATGCCCTGGTAGTTGGCCAGACCATCGAAGACATCCACCTGCATGAGCGACCCGTCGTCCTTCTCGTTGGCGGAATTGTCTCCGCCGCCACAGCCCGCCAGGGCCATGGACACGGTTATGACAGCGGCAGCCACCGCCGTCAGCTTCTTGGCTTGCATTGTTTCCCCTTTCCAGACACCGTCCGGCTCCTGGGCCCGTCCTGTCACCTTCGGCAAGTCGGCGGGCTGCAGGTCATCAGGAGGGTTCTGACTTCCGCTTACATCCCTTTGTCTCTTACGATTGTCTCAACGGCCTGCGTGGTCCTCCTCGGTCCATGCTCCCGGCCCTCAGGCCCCTGCCCACCGCCGACGACTCCGTGAGCGGTGATGGTCAACCCCGTGGTTGATCTCCTTCGGACCGGCGGGGCCACTACCGGCCTTGCATCTCCCATCGATTTGTCCTCCTTGATGAATCGACATGAACGCTTCCTGGCCGCCGCGTGGGATCAGGCCCGCACGGCGGCTAGGTTGCACCTCCTCTCGATCAGCCCTTGACGGCGCCGAGCATCATGCCCTTGACGAAGTAGCGCTGGAAGAGCGGGTAGATAAAGAGGATGGGCAGCACCACGATCACGGCAACAGTCATGCGAATTGAGGTCGGGGTCTGCTGGGTGGCCAGGGCCGCCATATTCAGGGCGCCGCCCGCGCTGGCCTTGACTGCACTGGCCAAGGAGCTTGCCTGGTTGATGTACTGATAGAGCAGATACTGCAGAGAGTAGAGCTTTGAATCAGTCATGTAGATCAAGGTGTCCTGGAAGGAGTTCCACTGCCCCACGGCCGAGAAGATGGCCACCGTGGCCAAGATTGGCGTGCACATGGGCAGGACGATCTTGAAGAAGACCGTCAGTGTGCCGGCGCCGTCCACCTCGGCCGCCTCCTGGAGAGACTTGGGGATGGACTCGATGTAGGTCTTCACCAGAATAATATTGAAGGGCTGCACGATGGCCGGCAGAATGTACACCCAGAAGTTATTGGTCAGACCCAGGTTCTTCATCGTGATGAACATGGGGATCAGACCAGCATTGAAGTACATGGTCACGATGATGAAGCGGTACCAGAGCTTGCGATGCCACATTCCCTCCTGGGTGAAGAGGAAGCCCAGGAAGGCGCTGGCCAGTACGGTCAGGGCAGCGCCGATCACGGTACGTCCCAGGGAGACCATGGCTGCTGTGCCCAGGCCCTCCAGCTTGAAGACCTCCACATAGTTGCTCCAGTGGATTCCCTTGGGCAGAATGGTGATCTTGCCGGCAGCACTCAGGGTGTTGTCGGAGATGCTGTTGATGATCAGATAGTAGAAAGGATATGTACAGATAAAGGCGAAGAGGATGAAGAAGACGATGTTGAAGACATTGAACACCTTCTCGCCCTTGGTCCGCTGCAGGAGGGGAGAAACGCCCTTCGATTCGATTGCCATGCTGTCGCTCATGATTGTTTTCCCCCCATGCTCAGATGATTGACTCGCCACGGGTCCGCTTGGAGGCCCAATTGACCAGGAACAAAAGGACCACACTGACCAGGGATTTCAGCATGGATATGGCCGTCGCAAGAGAGAGGCTGTTCTGACCCATGCCCACGTTGTAGACGTAGAGGTCAAGCACCTGGATGTGCTTGAGGTTGAAGGCGTTCTGGAAGACAAAGTACTGATCCATCCCGTTGTTCAGGAAGTTGGAGACTGACAGGAGCAGGAGCACGAAGTAGGTGGGCATCAACTGCGGAATCGTCACATGGATGATCTGCTGGAATCGGTTGGCCCCATCCACCTCAGCGGCCTCATAAAGCTCCGGATCAATGCCGGCGATGCCCGCCAGGTACATGATCGACCCCCAGCCCAGTCCCTTCCACAAGCCCCAGGCCATCATCTTCAGCCAGGTGTGCGAGTCGGAATCGAGGAACTTGATGGGGTCTGTGATCAGATGGAGGTCCATCAGGGTCTCGTTGACCATTCCGGAGGAGGAGAACATGGCGAATGCCACGGCGTAGACCAGGACCCAGCTGATGAAGTTGGGCAGGGTGGTCAATGTCTGGACGACGTTCTTGAACCAACGGGATCTAATCTCGTTGAGAGCGATGGCGAAGAAGAGGGGGAACATGCTGGTCAGAATGCCCAGGCCGCTAATGCCGAAAGTGTTGATGAGCACTTGCCAGACCGCGCGGAGCTGAGCGGGGTTCTGAATCATCATCTCGAACCACTGGAGGCCCACGAATTTGCTCTTCGACAGAGGGATAGGGGGCTGGTAGTCGAAGAAGGCGTAAACCCACCCGAACAGAGGGAGATAACTGAAGAGAACTACGAAAATAAGAAGGGGAACGATGAGGAGCCAAAGATTGAAACCGTGGCGCTTGGAGGATTCTACCTTCCCTGGAAACCGTCTTTTCCTTTTCGGCGCGGACGCTCGCGCACTATGAGACAGCGTCGCTTCGGACGCGGGAGACCCGACGGCCCGGTCCAAAACGACGTTCGCATCTTGATGATTAACCTGCACCCTTCCTCCTTCGGTCAGCCACTTCGCTTCTTCGAATGCGGTACATGGTCAAATGGAATACAGCCATGTATTTTCGCTTTGGTTTTACCAAAGCCCTATAAATAGGATATTAAATTAACAATTCCTCTTATGTCAATTAGACTAGCAGGGGACTCCCAATAATCGCAAATAGGAAACGCCTCTTGCTATCCCTATCAGAGAGTCCGTCAGGTACGGCATCCGCAGATAGGCCTCGGGAGCCCATGACAGGCCACCGCCTTCCACCTGCACGTCAGGCGGACCTGACGACTGGCTGGACTGGAGTCATTGATAACGGCTTTGACCATGGACACCAGCCGTTACCCTTCGAATTAAGTCACCATAGGAACAATTTACCTCCCTCGCACAGGACCTGTGCCGGAGGCTGGCGGTTGTGTCTTCCTCGCAAGGGTCTGGTGAAGGCCAACCTGCCGTGAACCAGACTTGTTACAGTTTGAAACTGTTCATGTTTCAACATAACAGGACGGTCTTTGACAAATGGGATTCATACACTGGCTCATCAACCTACTCAAAGATCCGCGTAGCGCTATCGCGGGGTGGATTGCCATGGGACTGGTGCCCACATATGCATTCATCTTCCTGATCATCTTCATCGAGACGGGCGTGGTCTTCATGCCCTTTCTGCCCGGTGACTCCCTCTTATTCGCGGCCGGCGTCTTCGCACACGACCCCACCAGCGGGATGGCATTGGACATCCTCCTGCCGGTCGTCTGCCTGGCTCCGATCCTCGGCGACCAGAGCAACTACTTCATAGGGCACTTTTTCGGACGGGCCATCATCAGGTCAGGCAGGGTGAAGGCCTTGACCCCAGAGCGGCTGGCCAAAACAGAGGGAATGATAGACAAGTGGGGCCCCTTGGCTGTTTTCCTAGGCCGCTTCTTCCCCTTCATCAGGACCTTCATGCCTTTCATCTCGGGGATCTCGGGGATGAAGTGGACCCGGTTCACACCCTTCAGTGTTCTGGGGGGTCTGGTCTGGTCCACCCTCTTCACCCTCCTGGGTTACTTCTTCGGCGGTATCCCGGCCGTCCAGGAGCATTTCGAACTGGTCATCATCCTTATTCTGCTCATATCCGTCATGCCGACCGTTATCGGCCTGATCAAGGCCAGAGCAGGCAGGGGCAAAAGGGCCGAATCCGCTCAGGTAGCCGCTGACCAGGACGAGAACCTCAGCGACTGAATATGACAACCCATCCGGCATCTGCAAAAACCGAACCATGGGTCGTAACACGGAGTCATGGCACAGACCGTCCAAATTGCGTTTGTGCCCACCCTGCGATACAGTACAGTCTGTTGTTCGGCTACGGTCGGGCAACGAATGGGGCTGTAGCTCAGTTGGTAGAGCGCTTCGTTCGCATCGAAGAGGTCGGGGTTTCGACTACCCTCAGCTCCACTTTTCAGCAGTAATTCCGTGCATGCATGCTTCGCCCGTCAGCTGGCTCATCGGCTGAATCTCTCGATTTGTATCCACCGTGACTTCTTGATCTGGATCCGTGCAGGCAAGGGCATCGCGCCCGACCAGCCAGTAAGCGCAGCGAGGTATGTGGTAGCGTCCGGCCCCGGACTAATATGAAGTCGGTTCGGGGCCGGACGTTCGTGCTCGTGTCTGTATTAGCCTTAGGGATGGGCAAGAAGGCCGGAACGGGCCACCTGACCCAGCCAGGCCAAGGATGGCTTGGGGTGACGCTCGAAAGTCTCGTGGTCCACGGATACCAAACCGAAAGTAGGCTCGTAGGATCCCCACTCGTAGTTGTCCAGGAGGGACCAGTGGAGGTAGCCCTCCACATGCACGCCTTCATCCATAGCCTGATGAAGGCCGGCCAAGGCGTCGAAGGTGTAGTCGATCCTCCGACTGTCATCGGCTGTGGCAATTCCATTCTCGGTGACCACGATGGGGGTGTGCTCGGCGGTCTGCCAAGTGTGGCGCACGGCCTCCCCCAGGGCGGCAGGGTAATACTCCCAGCCGGTCAGGGTCTTCTCCGCATCCTCCGGGACCGGCCGGGGACCGTCGTGGCCGATGAAGGTGCGTAGGTAAGCCTGCACCCCTATGAAGTCGTCACCTCGTGCAGCCTGGGTGAAAAAGTCTTCACGGGGGTAGCGGTACTCCTCCATGTCTTGCTCACAGCCCGGCAAGGCCTGGAAATCCTGACAGGCAATGGTCCAACCGGACTTGATTCCCGGTCGGCGGGAAAGGACTTCCCGAGCCTTCCTGTGGGCCTTGACCAATGATTCTGAGATGACCGGGTCGGGGGTGGGCAGAGAAGCAGCAGCCATGTCGCTGCCCTCCTGCCCCCCTTGGGTCAGAGCCACCATATTGGGCTCATTGATCGTGCAGACCCAGGTGACCCCTTCCAGAATGGGGATGAGATGCTCCACGTATCGGCCGAAGAGGTCTGTGGAGGCAGGATCGCGCCAGCCCCCTCGCCTGGCCAGCCAGCGGGGAAGGGTCATGTGGTTCAGGGTGACCATGGGGGTCACCCCGGCCTGGAGGCAGGCTTCGATCATGGCCCGGTAGTGTAGGAGCTGGGCCTGGGAGAAGAATCCCTCCTCAGGCTCCACCCTGGCCCACTCCACTGAGAAGCGATATGTGTTCAACCCGCTGCCGGCCAGGAGGGATATGTCTTCCGCGTAACGGTTGTAGCTGTCGTCAGCGTCCCCCGAAGGCTCGCTAAGGTCGCTGTCCGGCCGGTGCTCACGCACCCACCAGTCGGCATTGACATTGTTGCCCTCTATCTGGTGGGCAGCCGTGGCCGCTCCCCAGAGGAAATCCTGTGGAAAGGTGTATGTAGGCGTTGGCATGTGAATGTACCTTCCTTGTTGGATTGGGTGGGCGGCCCCTCCCAGGGTCGCCCATTGAACCGGCCTGCCTGCATCTTCCAGACGAGGGTGCCGGTCGTCCCCTCACCCGCTGCCTTCACTTGATGCCGGTCATGGCCACTCCCTGTATGAAGTACCTCTGCAGAAAAACAAAGAGCAAAAGTATGGGAGTGATGACCAGCACGGCCCCTGCCAGGAGGACACCATAATTCGTGGCGTTCTGACCGGTTGAATAGAGCGAAAGAGCCACCGGGAGCGTGTACTTATCTTCCGTCTGCATGGCGACAAGCGGCCACAGGAAGTTGTTCCAGGAAGACAGGAAGGTAAGGATGCTCAGGGTGGCCAGTGGTGGCCCGCACTGGGGGAGGACGATGGACCAGAATATCCTCAGCTCGCCGGCCCCATCCACCCGCGCGGCCTCCAGGAGGGCGTCCGGGATACCCGAGATAAACTGCCGCATGAGGAAGACCCCGATGGGCTGGGTCAGGAAGGGGAGGATCAGGGCCAGGTAGGAGTTAGACAACCCCATGTTGGCGATGATTACGAAGAGGGGGACGAAGGTGGAGACACTGGGGACCATCAGGGTGACCATGACAGCCCCAAAGAGGATCTTCTTGCCGGCGAAGTCGATCTTGGCTAGGGCATACCCAACCATGGAGCAGAAGACCACGTTCCCCAGCACGGTCACCACGGCCACGATGAGGCTGTTGGCAAAGAAGGTACCGAAATGGAGTTCGCTGAACCACTTGGTGTAGTTGGCCGCGGTCGGATTCTCGGGGAGGAAGGTGGGCGGTGAAACCAAAATCTCACGCTGGGTCTTTAGCGAGCCCAGCGCCATCCAGATGAATGGGAAGACCCAGAAACCGCCCACCACTGCTAGAACCATATAAGACAGGCCCCTCCCCCTCATGAACCTCTGCCAGGGTGTAGGCGTGTTCTCCCTAAGTGGAGATGGGACCCTGCGGGCATCAAGGGCACCGGCAGTGGAAGAAGAGCGGAAGCCGGTGCTTCTCACTCCCATATGTGCTTTCATTGCTCTCTCCCCTTCCTCAGTCATCGGACCTCAACACCTTGAATTGCAGGGCGCTGACCAAGGCGATTATCACGAAGAGGACATAGCTGGCCGCCGATGAAATCCCATACTGACCGAAACTGAACTTCTGGTAGACGTAGTAGGAGGCCGAGAGGGTGGAATTCAACGGTCCCCCCTGGGTCATCACGAAAGATTCCTCGAAGAACTGGAGGTAGGTGACCGAGAGGAGAACCGCCCCCAGCAGGAGGGTGGGCTTGAGCAGGGGGAGGGTAATGCTCCAGAAAATCCTCCTCCGAGAGGCCCCATCAATGGCCGCAGCTTCCTTGACGTCCTCTGGCACGGTCTGCAATCCAGCCAGAAAGATGATCATTAGGGTGCCCATGTTCCGCCAGGTAGTCATGACGATCAGGGCCGGTAGGGCGTATCTGGTGTCGTGGAGCCAGTCCGGACCCTGCACCCCGATAAGGGCCAGTGCTGAGTTGAGCAAGCCGTCCCTCTGAAGGATGTAGCGCCACACCACGGATACGGCAACCACGCTGGCCACCACCGGTGCATAGTAGAGGGCCCGGAAGAAGGCGTTCAGGTGCTGGGAACCCTTATTGAGGGCCACGGCAAAACAGAGGGCCAGGGCCATGGTCAGGGGAAGACCCACCAGGACAAAGATACCGGTGATCTTCAGAGATCGCAGGAACTGCGGATCCCTGAAGAGGGCCACATACTGTGACAGCCCCATGAAGTTCACATTGAACGGCGTCCTCAGATCCCTGGAGGTCATGTCGGTGAAGGACATGAACAGAGATGAGAGGAGAGGCAGAAGCATAAAAATGCAGAAGACCAATGTGAATGGGAGGGCAAACCCCCAGGCCACCAGGGTCCGCCGGCGACGCATGAGGGCGGAAGCACCGCCGACATCGGATGAGCTACGGAAGAGCTTCATAGCTTACTTACCCATCCCAGCCGCATCAGCTGCAGACTGAAGCTTGGACAGGCCTTCGTCCACGCTCACGGCTCCCCTGTTGATCTGTTCGATGATTTTGTCTCCGGCAGAGCCTACCTGTTGCCATGTGGTTACCGAAGGTGTGGCTTTCATGCTCTTCAACTGTGTGGAGAAGGCGGCCAGTTTGTCGTCATTCTTGAGAACTGGGTCATCCCACGCCTTCTGGGAAGCCGGCAGGTCGGTTGAGATTTTGTACCACTTCGCCTGCACTTCTGGCTTGCTCAGCCAACGAATCAACTTCCAGGCAGCTTCCTTGTTCTTCGAGGTCTTGAAGACGATCATTCCACATCCGCCCGAGAATGAGATGTTCCCCTTCTCTCCTTTCGGAAGAGGAGCAGTGGTGAACTTGGATTTCATATCAGGACCACCGATTTGTTCAATCTGTCCTATACTGGTAGGACCGTCAAGCTTCATCGGAGTGGTACCTGCCGCGAATGCAGCCATGTCAGCCCCTGGGCTGACATCTGCGTTTACATTTGCAATCTTGTCTTTGAAGAAGTTGCTAGTGTATGTAATGGCCTTCTTCATCTCCGGTGTATCAATCGTCCATTTGCTGCCATCGGCATTAGTCAGTTCAGCACCCTGGGAGAAAGCGAATGGAAGGCTTGCGAGGAAACTGTCCTGGCCGGTGGGAACCAGCCAGATTCCATATTTGACGCCCTCTTGTTTCTGCATGTCCTTGGCCATCGCGCGTAGTTCATCCCAATTGCCGGGTGCATGATCCCACCCTGCCTTTTTTGCGATGTCAGTTCGATAATAAATAACGCGCGTTTCTACATACCAAGGAACACCGACCTGACGCTTTGCGACCTTACCGGATTCCACAGCACCCTTGGCCAGGTCACTCATGTCCAGATTCTTGGGAACCGTAGCTAGCCCGTTGGCGAAATCAGCCATCCAGGTGCTCCCCAGCTGCGCCAAGTCAGGACCCGTACCCGCAGCGATGGCAGTTTGAAATTTATCATGTGCGGAAGTCCATGGAATGGAGGTCACCTTGACATGGACATCCGGATTTTCCTTTTCAAAATCCCGGATCAATTCAGGCAACTTCTCACCCTCGTTGCCAATACCCCATAAATTCAACTCACCAGTTGCCGGCTTGTTGTCAAGGGCTATGGAAGAATCACCACCCCCCCCCCGCAGTTGTTTCATTATTCGTCCTTCCGCAACCGGCGAATCCAAAGACAGTAGCAATGCTGATGACGATCCCTGCCAAAGCCCTTGCGCTTGACGCACTTCTTCTCATCACGTTCCTCCTTGAAGTGATTTACGGTAATCTAAGGGCTTAGATTACATAGCTAATCTATGCGACCGGATTTGCCCAGTCAAATCACTCGCGGGAGCCTAACGGCAGTTAGATATGTGCATCACAGAAGGAGCACAACCACAACTCCCTCAAATAACTAGCTTTTCAGGAACCAAGATTGACATGGCTTCAATCCATGGCTTTCTACTTCGCTTTGCGTGTTCCCGAGCGGGCAGGCAGCCGATGTCCCGCATCGGCAACTAGACCGCGGTCACAAATGGTTAGGAGAATCGGCCAGCCAGTATATACCGTCAGAACCGGTAACAATTACACCATCCAGGACGCACGCACCTAATCCTCTGAGAAAATGAAACAAGGTCAGAGCTGTTGTGTCAATCCCGCAGATGATTGCATCCGGTACATCACAAACCAACAGCATTGTTTTGTTTACCCGGAAGGGATGATCACCACTACAGCCTTCATTAATTGGAGTTGACGGAACAGACTTGCCCAGTCGAGCAAGGCGTTCCTGGACCACATGGAACGGTTCCGAAATAACGGGGTTAATCAGGGAACCCACAAACTCAACCCGATGAGCGTCATGAACGGAAATAAGATGATCGACCAACTCACCGAATCACTTGTGGTTACTCTCAGTGACGTACAACAAGGGGAACCCTGGGAACTCCGGATCTGCATAGCTGTCTGCATCATAATGCGAAGCTCCTATGAAGTGGAGGTAACACCGGCCCACGCGAACAGTACCAGACCATCGATGCGGCCAGCCATATCAAGAATCGATCGTGTTTTATTATCGACTATCGAACTATCGCAGAGCACAGCCTGACGCATATCCCAGCAGACCTGTTGGGCCCCCGCAGAATCTCATTGGAATACAAAGTCTGGGAGCAGATATCGATATCATCCCCGCCTTTCTCACAGCCCGGACTTGCATTGCCGGCATCGCCAGGCCTATACACGCAGAAAGGTCCGCTTGAATAGATGCCCAGGACGTCGGTCCTCCACTAGCCAGGCTGCGCGCACTTACACCCGGAATGTCATTCAACCGCTGGGAAACTTCTAACCCTTTCAAACGCGTGAATTCCCTTACGTGACTCGATCGGCAGTAGATGCAAGACATCGTGGCGATAGAGACGCTGGCTTCCTACGCCACATCGTGGACTCTTGCTCTGCGCGTAACACCCATTCTGTCCGCGTAGACAAGAAAGGACGCCAGATGACCTGTTGCGGAACCTTGGCCACCCAGCTACCTCCCTTGTCAACATGGGCCGGTGGACAGTTACAGACATGGGTGTCGGCACTTACTGTACAGTCTGTCCATCGACTCTGAGGAAGATGTTGATATGGGCAGCACCAGCCAACTGGTCCTGCGTCACTTCCAACCCGCCCTTGCGGTAAGGCAAATCCAGAATTCGGCCCTCAAGCCTGCGTCCATCGGCCTCAACCCATAGACGATCCGAACCTGCACCCTTTGAGTCTCTGTCTCCTGGTCCAGTGGCCGACCCACCAGCCACATAGTAGCGGAATGTACGCGGCTGGCCGAATAGGGTCATGGTCACCTCCAATCCGTCATCTTCCTGGGACAGGACCGGGTCGAAAACAACCCGCCCATCGTGCAGCTGGAGGCCGAAGAGGTGCTGGACCACTTGTCGGCAGTAGATGCCGGGGCCGGAGGAATAGATCCTCCACCCTCCCCTCACGCCTACGGGGTCCTTGGCCCCCTCCTTGAGCCTCGACCATTGTGAGGCGGCCGTGTATCTGTCGGGGAAGTCGGCGTCCGACGAGGCGAAGTAGCAGTTGCGCTGCCTGGGCTCGCTGGTTGTCAGGCGGCGGAACTGGCCGACCGGGCTGATTCTTAGGAGTTCCTGACCCAGGCGGGTCCTGCCCAGCAAGCCCAGGGCCTCCGTATAACGCACATGGGCGTGCGTATACATCAGACCAATCTCCCGGCCCACGTTGGCGGCCTGTTCGGCCCTCTTGAAGACCTTGGTCACTCCATCATGGAAGGAGGCCGGGCGGTCCATGAGCCTCACTCCGTCCGGATAATGAAGATTGTCTTCGATGATTTTCTCATGGTCCGCCTCCTGGTCAGGTGTGAGCAGGCCGGCGATGATGGAGCGAGTCATGGGAATCAACCTGTACCGTACGCCTGTCCTGTTATCCGAGGGGTGTATGACCGGGCGGGGTTGGCCATCAACGAAGTTGACGTATCCGGCCAAGACTCCTTGGAAGATAAAGTTATCGGCGAAGTCGGCCTTAATTCTGCCGGCCTCACCGGCAAAGCGGGAGGCCAGTTCGGTCCGGCCGGCAGCCTCCAGGAGCGGTTGCAATCCGCAGCAAGCCTGGTAGAGGAGGGCGATGGTCCATGTGGAGGCCATCTGTCTCTTCATAGACTCCTGGGCCGGCTGAAGGGTGTCGTCCCAGTCCCCCTCGCCATAGCAGAAGAGGTCGGTGTCCGGGACTCTATGCGACTGGATATAGTCCAGCGTCCGAGCCAGGTGGTCGGATACCATGGGCAGGCCAGAGGAGGGGCGAGCGACATCATCTCGCCAAAAAGCCACGGGCTCATCCAGGATGTCCAACCTACCGCCTGCTTCGACGTACTCAGCCAGCGCCAGCAGGGGCCAGACTGGGATGTCCCCGTGGGAATCGTGCTGGTAGAGGTCCGCATACTGGTCGAACATAAACCACTGCGGCAGGGAGCCGTCGGGGTTCTGGTGGGCGAAGACCTTGAGGAGGATGGTCCGGGCCAGGTCAGTATGGCCGAAGGTCAGTGCCAGTTCCAGGGGCCCCTGGCAGACGTCCCGTGTACCCCAGGCGGCGCCCCCGTACTGTTCCAGCCCGTGGGGCGATAGAAAATGAACCAGGGCGTTCTGCACCAGCCAGGGCAGAAGATCATTAAATTCGGCGAATCTCCCCTCCCCTGCCACATGCAGACCTTGCATGAAGGAGGTTATGGCCAGGTAATGGGCATGGAGGAGCTCCCTTTCGGAGGAGGCGGGGGCCGCATCGGGCGTGCTTTTCTCGCTTGCACCGCCATCCATGGATCCGGCGATGGTGACGGACAGGGCACGGCCCCCGTCCGACAGGAATGTGGCCATGGCCGGATCGGTGGTATGGGCCCCTGCGCCTGGATCGAAAAGGGGGCCGTCATCCCCGGCCCTTGCGTCAGGCGATGAGACTACATATTTCAGTCCCGGGCAACGTTCAGCCGCCGGGCTACCCGGTGCAGGGGTAAAGGAAATGGACTCCCCCATCCCTTGGGTTATATCGGCAGGAGCGAATGCCCGAAGCCAGGTGGACGGATCTTCCAGGCTGATCGTCAACAGGGCCCGGATGGGACCATCGGCCTCCAGATGGATGTCGATGGCGGCCCTGTCCAGGTGGGCGATGGTGGACACCGTCAGGGTCCGATCACCCAGACGATAGACCCAACGGGATCCGCCCAGATCCATGATGTAGGCCGAAGGAACCCCCAAGAGGCGCCAGGCCCCGTCCACCCGGACCAGGATGCGGACTCCTCGCGAGCGCAGGAGGCCCAGACCGGTCTTCTGGACTGAAATCAGCTGGTTCATATTGGTGTTGCCCATGACCACCTGTGAGGCGAAGACACCTCCGGCGTAGGTGGTGGCTGCCATGGTGGGCCGTGACGGGTCGGTATCCGGGTTGCCGGACAGGAGAATCTGCCCGTGGGAGCGGGCCACCTCCAGTTCCTTGCGAGCGCTTACCACATGGCGGGCATCATCTCCGAAGTAAGAGAGCAGATGGCCCGTCTGGTCCGCCTCTGGCTGGCGGACGGGCCCTCTACCCAGCTGGCTGAACTCATCCTCAGGCAGGAGGTCGCCATTCAACAGTGCAGAAGAGATCAGGAGTGAGGTTGCTGGCTCAGCCCGTGTGGCAGCGGGACAGACAGGTGAGGTGTCAGAGGATCCGGCGGATGGTCCGCCATCCGCCTCGGTCTCGTCTGCCCCACTCCGACTTTCTTCAGAGGCCTCTGCGCAGGCGGCACAGGCCTCCCCTAGGTCACCCCTGTAATCGGACAGTGCAGTGTTCCACACCTGCCAGGTAAGACCCCCTTGGGTCAACGGCGCCCTAGTGGAGAGGAGGCAGGCCATGGCGAACTCATACTGATCTATACCTCCCCGGCCCCAGTCGGCATCACCAAGCGCCGCAGGTTGACCGTCCAGGCGGGCACCAAGCCCGTAAAAGTCATAACCGTCGGTCATGAATGCCCTGCATCCCTGTGAGATTCCCGTAACGTACAAAGGAAGCCGAGGTGCACAACCCATCGTCTGCCGGGCTGACAGGACACTGCCTAAATTGGGGACGTCCTGCACATGGTAAGCAATGTACTGGGAGATGTAGGACTCGGCACCGGCAGCCATGGCTGGCTCCACCAGGGCCAGATCCTGGGCGGAAACCAGGTCCCACAGATCGTCGGGCAAGATGACGTCATCCCATTTCTGTCTCTTACTGCCGCCAGTTGAGTTACCCTGGTCAATCGTGACCGACACCTCCCAGGTCCATGACGCTCCCCTACCAGGCCCGCCGCTTTCGTAACCAGATGTAAGAGCGCGGGAAAGCGCAGGAGATATGACTTTTGGAACAAGTCGAACCCGCCAGCGGACACCCAGGTCCCTCCCCTCCCAGACGGGGCTGTCGGCTGCCGGAGCGAAGGAGGCCCGGGAACCTGATCCGGTCAGTTGGATGGAGTTGATCCGCCCCTCCCGATGGCGGCGGAGCCAGAGACCGGCCAGGGGACAGTCATGTAGGCAGGGCCTGAACTGATTGACCTGGATGCCTCCTGCATTGATCAGTGTCAGATCCCCGTTAAAGTTGAACGAAGCCGAGAAATCCCCCCTCTCGACGGTCATGCCTTTGGGCCGCCGCATCCGGCCCCCGTCTCCTTCACCGTCACCTGCGCCTTGATCGGGAGACTTGCTGCGTGGAGTGCCTGTGTTCATCTTCTCCGCTTTCGTTGCTAATAGGCTGTTCCTGCTGAAATTCACCGTTTATCCTGCGCAGAAGCCCAGAAGTCGTCCAGGAGGGCCGCCGTCTCCTCAGGCCTATCGATGTTGGGACAGTGACCCGCATCCGCAACCACCTCATAGCGGGCGCCCAGTAGGCGGGCCATCCTTGCCTGCCAGTCCTGGGGCCAGGCGAAGTCGTCGTGCTCGCCATGAAAAACCATCATGGGCAGGCCGGTGGCAGCCAGCTGCTCGGTCCTGTCATGCAGGTCGGCCAGCTGGTCTATGGCTCCGATGAGCTGGTCCCGGCTGGTCCGCTCTGCCCGAAGGCGCTGGAATCTGTCTTGCGGATTCAGCTCCTCGTCCGGCAGGCTGGCCCTGTCCGGATTGTCCAGCCTCCACAGGTCCCCGCCAGGGTGATCCAGGAGCCGCTGACGCAGGTCCGCCTTCCGGCCCGGCCAACCGTGGGGGCCGGACGACATGAGGGTGATGCTGGCAAAGAGGTCAGGTTCGGCCAGAAGGGCCGCCTGGGCAACCACCCCACCGAAGCTGTGCCCCAGGAGGTGGATCCGTTTAGCCCCGGTGTGCTTGATCAGAATACGGGCAACATCCACGGCGTCACCGGCCGTGGCCCGCCTGTCGTAGGCAGTCTTACCACGAGGAGCTACCGAGTCTGCCTGCCCCCTCTGCGAGTAGGACCAGACATCCCAACCGTCCCCTCCCAAGATGGAGCTGATCTGGTAGAAGTCTTCCTTGGAACCGGTGAAGCCGGGAATCATCATGGCCACTCCACGCGCTCCTCTTACCCCCTTGGGGGCATGAAGGGCGGTCAGGTCGCCCACGGGGGCATGTATGACCATGGGTTCAATGTTTTCCGGCAGGGGTAGTTCCCCAAAGGGCACACCCCTGTCCACGGCATGGTGGGATATCATTGTCTCTCCTGTAGCTTTCTGCCTTCAGGCCTGCGTGCGCAGGCTGGGGATGGAGTCGAGCAGCTTAATCGTGTAATCGTTCTCTGGATGTTGGAGGACCTGGGCCGTCTGCCCCCGCTCCACCACCGTGCCCTTATTGAGGACCATGATCGAATCGGTGATCAGTCGGGCCGACAGGAGGTCGTGGGTAATGTAGAGCATGCTCACATTCAACCGGACCCTCAGGTCGTCGAGGAGGGCCAGGATTCCGGCTCTCAGGGTCATGTCCAGCATGGAGACCGGTTCATCGGCCACCAGGACGTGGGGGTTGCTGGCCAGCGCACGTGCTATGACCACCCTCTGACGCTGCCCTCCCGATAACTGATGGGGAAGTTTGGCGGCATACTGTTCCACAGGGGTCAAGCCCACCGTGTCCAGGAGTTCCAACATCCGCCTGCGGGCATCGTCACCCCTCAGGTTCGTGTAATTGAGGATGGGCCTGGTCAGCGTGTACTCCACCGTGTGGAGGGGGTTGAGGGCCGAATAGGGGTCCTGGAAGATCATCTGGATGTCGGAACGCAGTGACCTCAGATCCTTGCGCCGCTTCATCTGATCCACACGCCTGCCGCCCAGGGTGATGTTGCCTGAGGTTGGCCTTTCCACACCAGTGAGCATTTTAGCTATCGTGGACTTGCCGGATCCGGAAGCCCCCACCAGGGCCAAGGACTGACCCGGGGACAGAGTGAAGGAGACATTGTTGACGGCGGTCACTGAATTCTCACCCCGCTTGCGGGCGGGATAGATTTTGGAGACGCCGGTCACCGTGACCGTCATGTCTTCCTCATCATCGGCCTGTGGAGGGGTTCCGCCAACCGAGCCGGAGGCGGCGGCCTCATCGCGCGGCTTCAAACCGGGCACTGAAACGTGTTCGGCTCTGGGGTCTCCATAATGGCTGAGGAGCATCTTGGTGTAGTCGTCCTGGGGATCGGTCAGGATCCGCTCGCTGGGTGCATCCTCCACGATCCGCCCGTTGTGCATGACCAGGACCCTCTGGGTGGACTCGAGGACCACACCGAGGTCATGGCTGATCAGGATGGCGGTGAAGCCCTCCTGCTTCTGCAGCTCTCGGATGGTTCCCATCACCTCGTGTTGGACCAGAACGTCTAGAGCGGTCGTCGGCTCGTCAAAGACCATGAGCTTGGGCTCCAGGGCCAGGGCCAGGGATATGGAGACCCTTTGCCTCATACCGCCCGACAGTTCGCCCGGGTAGGCGTTGAGAACGGAGTCCTGCAGACCTACCTTCTCTACCAGCTGCCTGGAATGGGTCTCGTAATCCTTCTTCTCCACGTTCCCGTGGGCCTTGTAGATGTCCACGAAGTGCTTGCGGACGGTCCGCACTGGGTTCAAGGCGTTCATGCCCGACTGAAGGACCATGGCGAATCCGCCGCACCGCTGCCTGCGAAGCTCCTCCTGGCTGAGGGTGGTAATGTCCTTGCCACCAAAAAGCACACGCCCCTTGCTGATCCGGGCCGGCGGCTTGGAGAGTCGTGTGATGGCGAAGCCCAGGGTGGACTTGCCCGACCCCGACTCCCCGACCAAGCCCACGAATTCACCCTGATCCAGCGAAAAACTCACATCCTCGACTGCCTTGACCGGTTCCTGGTCGGGGCTGTCATATTCGACGGACAGGTTCTCGACACGTAGCAGTTCCATCATGCCTTCCCTTCACGCAGACGGGGGTTGCTCAGGCGGTCCACACCGAAGTTGATGAAGGTCATGGAGACCGCCAGGAGGGCGACCATGAGACCGGGCGCCAGCAGGAGTGCCCACTGGCCGGTCAGAATCACATTGTTGTTCTGGGCCCAGTAGAGCATGGTGCCCCAGCTGACCGTGGTTGAGTCGCCCAGGCCCAGGAATTCCAGGCCTGCTTCCGACAGGGCGCCGGAGGTGGCCGCACCGAAGAAGTTGTTGATAATCAGGGAGAGCATATTGGGAAAGATCTCATGGAAGATAATCCGCCAAGAACTGTCCCCGCTGAAGGCTGCTGCAGTGACGAAGTCCCTGGAACGCAGGGACTGGGTCTGCGAGCGCAGGACCCGGGACCCCCAGGCCCACCCGGTAAGGACGATAACCAATATGATCACGCTCATGCCTCCGTTCTGGAGGTAGGCGGCAATGATGATCATCAGGGGGAGGGAGGGAATGACCAGGAAGAGGTTGACGATGAAACCGACGAACTCCCCGGCGAAGGAGCGGATGTAGCCCCAGCTCAGGCCCACCAACACGGCTATGCAGGTGGATAGGAGGCCGGAGACCATGGCCACCATGACGGAGACCCTTCCGCCCCACAGGAGCTGGGAAAGGACGTCCTGCCCGTTACTGGTGGTACCCAGCCAGTGCTGGGCACTGGGTCCGATGCTGGCCTCGAAATCGCCCGCCTTTGGATCATAGGGGCTGAGCCAAGGGGCAAACAGGGCCGAAAGGACGATCAGGGCCAACAGGACCAGACCGAACCTGGCCTTGGGCACCTCCCAGACCGTCTTGAGCCCCTTGCCTATCACCTCCAGGGCCCGAAGGACAGGATTCTGGCCCCTGGCAGTACGGGCCTGCGGCCCTTGAGGGTCATCCCCGTCCCCCTGGGCGGAAGTCTGCATCCCTGTGCTGACGATGCTGTTCGTCATCGTCCTCACCTCCTCGTCCTCGGGTCAAGGACCCCGTAAAGAATGTCCACGATGAAGTTGGCCACCAGCACGCTGATGGTGATCATCAGGAAGATGGCCTGCATCAGGGGGTAGTCCTGGTTGGTCACGGCCTGATAGAGAAGGAGACCGACCCCCGGGTAATTGAAGACCTGCTCGACCAGGAGGGAACCGCCGACCACGCCGCCCAGTACCAGGCCGAAGGAGGTCAGGTTGGGAAGGAGGGCATTCCTGGCCGCGTACTTGAGCATGACCGTCCGTTGGCGCAGGCCGTTGGCCTCGGCGAAGGTGACGTAGTCATCACCCAATGTGTTGATCATGGTGTTGCGCATGCCCATCACATAGCTGCCCAGGGAGGTCAGCAGGATGGTCAGGGCCGGCAGTATGGAGTGCTCCACGGCATCAGATATGAAGTCCATCGAGAAGTTGGGTATCGCGGTGGACGAGTAGGCGCCGGAGGTCGGGAAGATGCCGGCCTTGTAACCGAGGAAGAAGAGGAGCATGAGGGCCAGCCAGAAGGATGGGAAGGCCGATAGGAAGGAGCTGGAGATCGTACCAGTCACGTCTACGGCGGTCCCCCGCCTCCAGGCCATGAGAGCCCCGAGTGCAGTCCCGATGATGAAGGAGATGATTGTGACCAGTCCCACCAGTGTCAGGGTCCAAGGGAGGGCTGCCCCCACCAGATCCGATACGTTCTGCGGGAAGTTGCTGTACGAGACGCCGAAGTTCAGGTGGACCACATCCCCCAGATACTGCCAGTATTGGCTGAACAGGTTGCCCTGGGGCATGCCCAGCTGGGCTTCTATGGAAGCCCTGACCTCAGGAGTGACCGGCCCGTTCTGGGACAATTTGGCTATGGCCGCGTCGGCAGGTGATCCAGGCATCATCCTGGGCAGTATGAAGTTGACGGTTATGGCCGCCCAGAGGGTAACGAAGAATAGACCAATTTTCCCGAAAAAATATCGCACGTGACGACCTTTCATCCGTCAGGGGCGGGGGGCGGCCCAGTAGCAGGCTGGGAGGGACTGGCCGACCCGACGGCCCGGCAGGACCGCCACCGAACCAGTCCGCTCCCCTCTGCCCTGATGGGCCCGGCCTCTCAGGCCTTCTTGATATGGGTTACCACCATGAGAACCGACTGGGTCCAGGTGCTGGGTGCGGTGTAGGGGTCGTCCTCACTGGGCCAGCCCGTATAGTTCCGTGTGCTGAACAGGCCCCAGAGACCGCCGTAGAAGAGCCCAATCACGGGCACATCGTCGTAGACGATCTGCTGGAGCTGGTCGACTATGGCCTTCTGGGACTTCTCATCGGCCGCCTGCTTAAGCTGGGCCAGGAGTTCATCAGCCTTGGGGTTCTTGTAGCGCTCGAAGTTGGCGTTGGCCGACTGACCCACAGGAACCGCGAACTCACTGTTGAGCAGGCCGTTGTAGTCCTGGAAGACGCTACCGGTACCTCCGAAGGAGGAGATCAGGAGGTCATAGTCACCATTATTCTGCGCCTGTGTGTATGCGGCAGGCTGGGGCTGGGTGAGCTTGACGGCTATACCCAGCTTGGTCAGCTGGCCCTGCATGGTCTGCACGCCGCGCAGCCAGTCGGTGTAGCCGCTGGGCACGGTGATGTTGACCTCGAGTTGCTTGCCGTTGGAGTCCACCAACTGGTCACCCTGCTTCTTGTAGCCAGCCTTGGCGAAGTACTCCAGGGACTGCGCATCGTCCTGGGAGACCTTTCCCTTGTTGGGAATGGAATCGTTGACCCACTTGTCATGGTTGGGCAGGATGAGGCCGGTCTGGGTGGCACCGTCCACATAGCCCTCCTCGGCATCCTTTGCGATCTTGTCGCGGTCAAGGGCATAGCTGAGGCCCTTGCGGAAGTTCACGTCGCTGAAGGGGGCCTTGGTCAGGTTCGGGTAAAGGGAGACTGTGCCACCCGGGGGGAACCAGTAGTGGTTGTGCTGCTTGTCAGCGCCCACCCAGGTCTTGTCCACGTTGTTGATGAAGGAGTAGGCCCAGTCATACTTCTTGTTGACCAGGTCCAACTGCTTGTTGGAGGCGGGCAGGACGATAGTGTCGGCCGCAACCTTCTCGGCCTGCCAGTAGTCCTTGTTCTTCGCCAGGGTGTATTGGTTGGGCTTGAAGGTGCCCAACTTATACGGGCCAGTCCCGACGGGGTTCTCATTGGTCCACTTGAGGGGGTCCTTCACATCCTTCCAGATGTGCTCCGGGACGATGTTCTGCTGGCTGACGATCGACACCGCAGGCACGTCGTTGTCCTTGAAGTGGAAGGTCACTTTGGAGCCTGAGGCCTCAAGGGAGGAGATGTGCTGCCAGACCCCCAGGGAGTCCATGGCTGCATCCTTCTTGACCAGGTTGAAGGTGAAGACCACGTCCTGCGCCGAGAATGGCTTGCCGTCGCTCCACTTGACCCCGTCACGAATCTGGAACTCGACCGTCTTGGGGTCCACGATCTTGTGCCCGCTGGCCAGGAAGGGGGTTGAGGTCCCATCGAGGCTGTTAACCACCTCGAGGGGTTCGTAGATGAAGTTGATGCCTATCCTCTTGCTGGTTGAAAATGGGTTGAAATTACGGGTGAAAGTTGGACTGCCACTGTCACCGCCGAAGAGGATCTGATTGCCTGCGGCAGCCTGCTGCGTTTCTCCGGACTTACTCCCGCACGCCCCCAGTCCCAAGAGGGTGGCCCCCGCAACCAGTGTTGCGAGGATCCTCACCGCCACTGTTTTCCGTCTCATATGTCTCCTTTGTCCGCATTGACATTCACGGGCCAAATCCGTCCTCTACTATCGGAGTCCAGTCGGCGCGTATATGCACAAGTGGGCTCCCGGATCTGCACGGCTTCCTGTGACCGGACCGGATCGACCATCGCACTTTCTAGTGTATGCGCTTACATTTGAATGCGCAAATCTGCTTTTGTCATGGGATTTTTAGCGTATGCTTTCCTTAGATTACTTAATAAAGTCATTCATATTGCCAGATAAAAAGAAAATGTTAGCGCTATCAAATTCCACGGTCAATTACACGTTTCAATGATATGCTGTATGCGATGTATGAAAGAGGGAAAGCGGATGGCAAGGAAACCGACCGTCTACGATGTCGCCCGCGAGGCCGACGTATCCATAGCCACCGTCTCCAGGGTCCTACGCACTCCGGAGAAGGTAAGGCCCGAGACCAGACAGACCGTACTCAAGGCCATAAACCTCCTGGGCTACCTGCCAAGCGGTAGCGCACGGAGCCTAGCCGCCCGGCGGACCAATACCATAGGCCTCTTCCTGCCCAACATCGACCAACTGGATCAGATCAGCGACTTCGAACTGGTCACTGAGGATGCCGCCGACATAGTCGTCGACCCACCCCACACCCAGGAGAACAATTCGGATTCCCTCTACTTCGACGAGGTCTTGAGGGGGTGCGAGCTGGAATCCTGGCGGCAGGGCCTCAGCCTCATGGTCAGCATCGGCTTGAAGGGGAAAGACGGCGACATCCCACAGCTGATCAACAGCATGTCGGAAAAGGTGGACGGCCTGATTGTCCTGGCAAGGTCCGTGCCTGACAGCGTCCTGGCCTTCCTGTGCAAACGTCTGCCCGTGGTCATGATCGCCAATGCCCCGGTCAGCCAGGAAAGCGAATTCGACCTGGTCCGCGTGAGCAACCGCAAAGGCATGTACACCCTGGTCAGGCACCTTTTCGAGAAACACCAGGTACGACGAATGGCTTACATAGCGGGGACGGATGATTCTCCAGACAATGGAAAACGATACGAAGGGTTCTGTGAGGGTCTAAGGTCAGAGGGGCTGGAACCCTCGGCCTCACCAATCTACAGGGGACAATTCTCCCAATCTGTCGCCTACCAGATTGCCACCAGCCTGGCCAGGCAGGGTACGCTCCCCCAAGCTCTGGTGTGTGCCAACGACCAGATGGCGCTTGGGGTCCTGAGAGCCCTGTCAGATGCGGGTATAAGCGTACCCGACCAGGTCATCGTCACCGGATTCGACGGAATCAAGGAGGCCGCCGTCTCCCAGCCTCGCCTGACCACGGTCCGCCAGCCAATGGTCGATCTGGGCCGGGCCGCCGTCTCCACCCTGGTCAGGCGCCTGGGCTCGCCGGAGGATCCGCCTATTTCCACTGAGCTCCCCGTGAAGGTCCAACTCCGGGAGAGCTGCGAGGGGACCATGATCTGACCCATGCGGTCTGACCGGTCAGTGAATTCGACTGGTATATCCTCTCAGCGGGAGCAATCAGCGTGACTTAACCTGGCGGAAGGGATTATTATCCCGCCTCCGCCTGCCTCCGCCGTACCTGTGATCACCGCTGCGGTAAGTGCGACCCCCGTCGTCGAAACGACCGCCATCGTGGCGACCCCGCCCACGAGCTCCGCCTGCACGGCCACGATTGCCTCTGCCTCGGTGACCACCGGCTTGGACGGCATGATTGGGGTCGGCATGGCTGTGCCGCCTACGCCCGTCGAAGGGTCGATCCTCATCTAGCCCATCAGCCCACTTGCGGTGGGGATTCCTCCCATCACCATCAGATCCCCGGCCAGAACCCCTCGGCCGCCTGTCGAACCGCTTGTATCCCCGTCTCCCGCGGGCGGGCCCACCGGATCGACGGCCACGAGAACCGGTCTGCTTGCCGTCCTGTGATCCTCGGCTTCCAGCCATGGCGGCCTCCAAGGACCAGCCCTCAACCAGGGGGGCGTGAGGTCCCACAAGATCACCCACCTCCTGGGAGTTGGCCGTGACCCCGACCGGCTTGGCATCTATATGGGCCATACGCAGCATCCGTCGTGTGTCTCGCCGCTGATCAGGCAGGACGACCGTCACCACGTCGCCGGAGTGGCCAGCCCTTGCCGTGCGCCCGGAACGGTGGAGGAAAGACTTGTAGTCGGCCGGGGGGTCAACCTGAACCACCAAATCCACCCCACTGACATCCATACCCCTGGCCGCCACATCGGTGGCCACCATGACCCGGACCAGACCTTCCGAGAAAGCCTTGAGGTTCCGATCCCTCTGCCCCTGGGAGAGGTTGCCGTGCAACTGGACGGCAGGGATGCCGTTGTCAATCAGATTCTTAGCCAGCTTCTTGGCTTGGAACTTGGTCCTGGTGAATAGGATCCTCTTGCCCTGCCCTGCGGCAAGCGTGCGGACCAGGTCGTGCTTGGCGGCCTGGGTCGTCTCGAAGATGTGGTGGGTCATCAGATCCACATGCTGGGTGGCCGAATCCACCTCGTGAATCTTGGGATCCTTGAGGAAACGCTTGACCACGGCATCCACACCATGATCCAGGGTGGCCGAGAAGAGCATGCGCTGACCGCCCGGACGAACCTGGGCCAGAATCCGCTCCACAGCGGGCAAGAAGCCCATGTCGGCCATCTCGTCAGCCTCGTCCAGCACGGCAATCTCCACGTCCTCCAGACTGAGCTTGCGCTGGCGGAGCAAATCCTCCAAGCGACCCGGGCAGGCCACCACAATCATGGCCCCGCGCCGAAGGGCATCGACCTGACGGCCCTGGCCAACACCTCCGTAGATTGTGCAGGTCCGCATGCCGTAGGCCTGGGCCAGGGGGTTGAGAACCTCGTCGATCTGATTGGCCAGCTCGCGGGTGGGAGCCAAGACAAGACCACGCGGGCGGGGCAGACTGCCGGATCCGGCGGCGCCCCCGCGACCATGGCGGGCCCGTCCTCCCTCGCCAGCAGCCAGTCGAGCCACCAGAGGAATGCTGAAGGCCAGGGTCTTGCCGGAACCGGTCCGCCCCCGTCCCAGGATGTCACGACCAGCCAGGGCATCAGGCAGGGTGTCCCGTTGGATGGGGAAGGCGCTGGTCTTGCCGTCCTTGCGCAGGACTCGGACCAAGGGCTCAGGCACCCCCAGTTGATCGAAAGTCACAGGTTCTACGGCAGATTGGCCGGAATTGGACGGATTGGAATCGGGCATGGATGAAGCAGTCACAATGACCTTTCACAACAGGGAAGAAAACGGTACTGTCGGTCGACAGTTCGCAGGCCGCGTGCAAAGCAGAGAATGACGAATTTCGCGCAAGCGGTTTCCCCGTACTCAAAGCATTCAGGCGACGATCAGCCGCAGCTCTTGGGCGAGCGGCCAACCTGTACACCATAGCACAGGCCCCTCACCCATCTCAGGAGCGTACGCTCCAGACGATCAGCGATTTGGACTCCGTGGGGTCGGCCTCGTCATGCGTTGTGTCCTGCCGCCAGAGCCGGGCCCTGCTGGAACGCCTGACTTCGACGACCCGGCCGTCGGCAGCGGCTGCAAACATGCTGGATCCCTGTGACTGGTGGGAGCGACGCAGCTGGCGTCTCAGCTGACGATTCTCCTCGGCCAAGGCCAGAATCCTGGTCACCCCGGCCAGGTTGATGGACTCGTCCTGGCTCAGATGCTGAGCCTGACCAAGCCGATCCAGATCACGCAGGGAGTATCGGCGCGCGCCCCCCTCGGTCCGTTCCGGCACAATCAGACCCAGCCTGTCATATTGGCGCAGGGTCTGCGGATGGATGTTGGCCAACTGCCCAACCTGACCAACGCTGAAGACCGGCAGCTCGATGTCCAAACCGGCATCGTCAGCAGCATCCAGGCTGATGTGCCCAGCCACCAGACCGCGAGCGCAGGCCAGATAAATCCGCCTGGTCTCGGGATCCACCCTGACCATGATCATCACTCCTTTCCGCTGCTCGTTCCCACTTGATCCGGCATCCGGATCGTCATATCTTCATGCGCTCCCCGGCAATCTGCTCGTCGAAGTCACCGCTTGCCTTGGCAAAGTCGCGCATGGCCTTCTTCTGGGCCATCCCGAGCCGACCGGGCATGCGGATCTCAAGGCGCCCCACCAGGTCGCCCTTGCCACGCCGGTCCTGAACCCCCTTGCCGGCGATGCGAATCTCGTCGCCGCTGGAGGAGCCAGCCGGAATCTTGAAGGTGACGATCTGGTCATCGATGTCCCGGGCCTGGACCTTGGCCCCCAGGGCCGCCTCAGCTACCGTCACCGGCAGGATCATGACCAAATCCCTGTCCTTCATGGTGAACCGCTGGCTGGGCTGGACGCTGATCTGCAGGTAGAGGTCGCCATTGGCGCCCCCGTCCCTGCCAGGCCGACCCTTGCCAGCCAGCCTGATCCGCTGGCCGTTGCGCACCCCGGCGGGGATATGCGTCTTGAAGCGCTTGCCTCCCACGCTCAGGGAGACCGTGGCCCCTTTGACTGCCTGACGGAAGGACAGCCCAATTTTCGAGTTGCGATCCTCTCCCTTGACAGGCCTGAGCCTGCTCTCCTGGTAAGCGGTCCGACCGCCACCACCGGCACCCCCGCCGAAGGAGGAGAAGATGTCAGCAAAGTCGGGCTGCCCAGAACCATCGCCGAAACGGATGCGGGTTCCTCCCGGCGCCCCGGCCCCGCCGAACATGGAGCCGAAGATGTCCGAGAATGCATCGGTGTTGAAGCCGCCCTGGCCGGAGCCCCCGGCGAACCGGGCTCCCCCCATGCCGAACTGGCGGATGGCATCGTACTTCTGACGCTGCTCCTTGTTGCTGAGCACGTCGTAGGCCTCGGAGATGTCCTTGAACTTCTCCTCGGCCTCCTTGGTCTTATTGAGATCGGGATGGTATTTGCGGGCAAGCTTGCGGTAGGCCTTGGTGATCTCCGCTTCGCTGGCGTCCTTGGAGACACCAAGGACCTTGTAATAGTCCTTGCTCAGCCATTCATTCTCAGCCATCCATGTCTCCTTTCCTCATAAGCTACGAATATATCGAATTGGAATCCGCCCTTTCGCGTGCGGCGGCGGGCGGGATCATAACCCCACCCAGCCGCCGCATGCGAAGGCGTCGATTCAGCCTGCGGAAGGTCCGCAATCACCGTCCCTGCTACTGCCCGGGCGATGTCACCACTACCCTTGCGGCCCGGATCACCCGGTCGCCAATCCGATAGCCTGCCTCAACCACCGTGTCAACGGTCTCTTTCTTGGCATCGGGGTCCGGCTTGTGCAGGATGGCCTCATGCTTGGTGGGGTCGAAGTCCTCGCCTTTTTCACCGAACTTCTCGACACCGAACTTCTCAAAGGTCTTGTCGATCTTCTTGGCCACAGCCTGGAAGGAGTCGTCCATCTGCCCGTGCTCCTTGATCCGGTCAATGTCATCAAGGGCCGGGAGAAGGGCGGTCAGCACATCCACGATGCCGTGCTGGCGGAAGATGTCCTGCTCCTTCTTGGCACGGTTGCGGAAGTTGACGAACTCGGCCCGCTCGCGCTGGAGGGCCTCCAGATAATCGGCGGCCTCCTTCTTGGCCTGGCCCAGAGGGGTCAGTCCCCCTGATCCCTTGTCGGCACCGTCTTCCTTAGCCGAGTCAGACCCAGCCTTGTCATCAGCCTGAGCATCTGCTGACGACGCGTCCTTGGCGGAGGAATCCGACGAGGACTGGCTGGCCGCCTGGCCCTCGTCCGCAGCGGTCTTGTCGGCGTGACGTCCACGAGCCGCTTCCTGCTCTGGTGTCGAGGCGGCGTCAGAGGCCTTGGCCTCGTTTCCGTCCGGTTCGCCGGCGGCGGCCGGGTCGCCCTTCAGCGGCCCGGCATCATCCTTGTCGAAGGCCGACATGTCACTCGCCGTCCTTCTTCTTATCGTCGTCGTCCACGACCTCGGCATCCACCACGTCGTCATCAGCGGACGAGGAGGAGCCTGCACCCGAGGCGGCACCGGAGGCACCTGCAGCGCCCTGAGCGCCTGCACCGTCAGCGGAGCCCTGCTGGGCATAGAGGGCCTGACCGATCTTCTGGGCAGAGGTCATCAGCTCGCTCTGGGCGTTCTTGATCTTGTCCATGTCCTCGCCCTTCAGAGCCTCTTTCAGAGCGTTGACCTTGTCGGTGACCTCCTTGGCCACCTCGTCGGAGATCTTGTCCTTGTTGTCGTTGACCAGCTTTTCGGTCTGGTAGGCGGCGGACTCGGCGGCATTGCGGGTGTCGGCATCCTCACGACGCTGCTTGTCCTCGGCCTCGTGGGCCTCGGCCTCCTTGACCATGCGATCGATCTCGTCCTTGGGCAGGGCGGAACCACCGGTGATGGTCATGGACTGCTCTTTGCCGGTGCCCTTGTCCTTGGCGGAGACGTGCACGATACCGTTGGCATCGATGTCGAAGGTGACCTCGATCTGAGGAACGCCGCGCGGAGCCGGAGCGATGCCCGTCAGCTCGAAGGTCCCCAGAGGCTTGTTGTCACGGGCGAACTCACGCTCACCCTGATAGACCTGGATCAGCACGGAGGGCTGGTTGTCCTCAGCAGTCGAGAAGACCTCGGACCGCTTGGTGGGGATGGCGGTGTTACGGTCGATCAGCTTGGTCATGATGCCGCCCTTGGTCTCGATGCCCAAGGAAAGCGGGGTCACGTCGATCAGCAGCACGTCCTTGCGGTCGCCCTTGATGACGCCGGACTGCACGGCAGCGCCGACAGCCACGACCTCATCGGGGTTGACGGTCTGGTTGGCTTCCTTGCCGCCGGTCAGTTCCTTGACTAGGTCCTTGACAGCAGGCATACGGGTGGAGCCGCCGACCAGCACCACATGGTCGATGTCCTGAACCGAAATGCCGGCATCGTGCAGCACGTTGTTGAACGGCGTACGGCAGCGGCCCAGCAGGTCGGAGGTCATCTCTTCGAAGTGCGCGCGGGTCAGGGTCTCGTCCAGGTGGACTGGGGTCCCGTCGGGGGTCATAGCCAGGTACTGCATGGAGATGCTGGTGGACGAGGAAGAGCTCAGCTCCTTCTTGGCCTGCTCGGCGGCCTCCTTGAGCCGCTGCAGGGCGATCTTGTCCTTGGACAGATCCACGTTGTACTTGTTCTTGACCTCAGTGACCAGCCAGTCGATGATCTTCTGATCCCAGTCGTCGCCGCCCAGCTTGTTGTCGCCGTTGGTGGCCTGAACCTGGATGGTGGAGAAGCCGTCGTCATCCTTGCCGATCTCCAGCAGGGAGACATCGAAGGTGCCGCCGCCCAGATCGAAGACCAGGATGCGCTCATCCTCCTTGCCCTTCTCCAAGCCGTAGGCCAGAGCCGCGGCAGTGGGCTCGTTGATGATGCGCAGGACGTTCAGACCGGCGATCTTGCCGGCATCCTTGGTGGCCTGACGCTGGGCATCGTTGAAGTATGCAGGGCAGGTGATGACCGCGTCAGTGACCGGTTCGCCCAGGTAGGACTCGGCGTCCCTCTTGAGCTTCATAAGGATCTGGGCCGAAATCTCCTGAGGGGTCCACTTCTTGCCGTCGATCTCGACGGACCAGTCGGTGCCCATGTGGCGCTTGACCGAGCTGATGGTCCGGTCCACATTAGTGACGGCCTGACGCTTGGCCACCTCGCCGACCAGAATCTCGCCGGACTTGCTGAATGCCACCACCGACGGCGTGGTCCGCGCGCCCTCAGCATTGACGATTACGGTGGGCTCGCCGCCCTCCAGGGTTGCAATGCAGGAATTGGTGGTTCCCAGATCGATGCCAACTGCACGTGCCATACTCGTTACCTCCTGATGAAATTGGGCGTAGGGCCTGACCCCGCACCTCGTCGTTCACGTTCTCCGCTCGCGCTTCGTTCGTGGTCCCGATGGCCGGCTCCCGTCGGCCCGGGCAAGCAGCCATCATGACCACTCCGAAACTTGAGCCTACATCACTCAACTTCCCGAGGCAAATATTATTCCCGTCATGGCACAAATTCATCAGGAGGATGCCCGAACCGGATCTGTACGACCAGAGGCCGACAGGAAGACATCTACTTCTGCAGGCCCTTGGCCAGGCTCATCCCGGTGACTTGAAGACCGCCCTCGGTCACATAGATGCCCAAGGCCTGCCCCGGCCGGTAAATCCGGGCATTCAGGGCCACTCCATCCACATAGAGGGTGGCTATGGTATCGTCGACCACCAGCTGGAGGTGGTAGATGCGTCCGGCCTCCAGACGGATCGGCCTTTCAAGGCCTATGTTCATGACCGTGAACCAGGGGTCATTGGGCGACCCCTCGAACAGGTAACGTCCCTGCCCCACTTGGAAGTCATACTGGTAAGACCGCCCGGTCCCGGCCTCCTCCCGCAGGCGCAGACCGAAGGACCGGGTGCCCGGGGTGAATCTGACATCAGCTTCGAATGAGAAGAGGTCGGGGCAGTCGAGGTCAATGACCACCTCCTTCCTCTCATGAGGTGCCTGGATGTCCACATCGTCCATGGGGGTGCGGGGGTTGAAGGCGGCCCAGAGGGTATCCACCGGCCTCACACCCAGGGATCCATCCTCCCTCTGATAGACCTCGTGGGGAACGAAGGTCCCGCCCCACTCATAGTTGTTCCTGTCGTCGTCGCCTGCCTTGGTCCCCACCCAGCCGAAGAGAACCCGTCTACCGCCCAGCTCGAAGGTACGACCCGCATAGTATCCGCTCCCGTCGAAGGCGTCATCCACAGGGGCTGTCCATGGGCCTTTCAGGCTGTGCGACATCCGGTAGGTCATCCCATGTCGGTCGCTGTATTCGGTGACGATGTGGTACCACCAGTCCCCGATTCTGAATAGGTCAGGCATCTCATGCATGGTGTAAAGACCGGGGGCCCAGAAATCCCCGCCGAACTCCCAGTGAACCAGGTCGTCGGAAATGAATTTGACCGTCCGGCCTGTCTGCATGGTCTTGGGCCCTTTCTTCCGTGCTCCCAGGATGAGCAGGTAGTTACCGGCCTGCTCGTCCCTGACCACCATTGGGTCTCGCCAGTCGTCGGGGTCGTACCCGGGCTGGGGGGCGATGGAGGGGGCCTGGTCCAACTTCCTCCAATGGCGGAGATCCTGGCTGACGGCCTGCATCAGGACCTGAGAGGCCTTGCCCTCGGCCGGATAATCACGGTTGAAACCCGTGTAGAAAGCGTGGTAGCCGTCCGGCCCCTCGAAGACGCTGCCTGCGAAAATGAACTGGTCCTGGTCTCCGTCACCACCCCTGGGTATGGCGGTGCCACAGTCCTGGTAATGGACGAAGTCCCTGGTGGTGGCCAGGTCCCATCCGAAGGGTTGCCCGAATGGGGCCGGATCGCGGGTGTCGCGCTGATGGAAG
The DNA here is from genome assembly GCF_016101585.1 of Bifidobacterium polysaccharolyticum. GTDB lineage: Bacteria > Actinomycetota > Actinomycetes > Actinomycetales > Bifidobacteriaceae > Bombiscardovia > Bombiscardovia polysaccharolytica. The sequence goes on along the minus strand of NZ_JACFQG010000003.1, from coordinate 12,155 downwards.
AGGAAGAACTCATCGCCTTTCCCATAGGGCATGCAGTCCCCAAACCAGGTGCCTGGGAATTGATAGTAGAGCTTATTCATGTTGACCCTTTCATATCGCCGATGATCCATACGTCCGGGCCGCGCATCTTCCTCGACGACCTCGGCAGGATCCCCGCCAGTTGTTTAAGCGGTTAAGCAACCATTATAAAAGTGCCTACGCCGCTGTCAAACGGGATGGCGACCCGGCAAGCAGTCGGACAGGAGTTTCCACAAGAAGCGGAACGAATGGCATGAGATAGCCACAGAGAAGACCGGGCAGTTTCTGCCCCCGGGGCGGAGGCAACAGAGGATCAGATCCGGGCTATAGAATCCCTGACGACCAGAGGGCAAGGAACCAGTTGCGGCTCGAGGCCGCCAGAGCCAGCAGCCGGATGGTTAGTCAAATCGTCCCCCCTTGCCATGAGCGCACGTATTCCCAATCTCCCCAGGTCATACTGGGGCAGGCCCACGGTAGTCAGAGCCGGGTGGAGGTGGGCGGATATCACCTCCTGATTGTCGAAGCCGACCACGGATATATCATCGGGAACCCGCTGCCCACATTCACGTAGGGCATCATAGAAGCCCATGGCCGTGCGGTCGTTGTGGCAGAAGACGGCCGTGGCACCGGTAGCCATCACCTCGCGCATGGCCCGGTAGCCCGACTCCTGGTCTGCCTCCTTCTCGCGGATCACCAGGGAGGGGTCGTAGGTCACACCGGCCTCGGACAGCGCCTTCCGGTAGCCCTTGAGCCGACCCACGGAGGCCGGGGTCCGGGCGCTGGCGTTGATGAAGGCGATCCGCCGGTGGCCGGCCTGGAGCAGTAGGCGGGTGGCGCTGAGCCCTCCACCGACCTCATCCGGGACCACGGCTGGCAGACGGCCCAGCCGGTCGTAACAGTTGACTAGCACTGCGTTTACACCGGCCAGCCCCGCAGGAGCGTCGACCCGGCGGTGGACCCAGCTGGAATAGACCAGCCCCTCCACCCGGCGTTCCAACATAAACTCGAAGGCCCTCTCCTCTATTTTCCTGTCCCCGCCCGTATCCACGACGAGTAGAATCTTCCCCTGCCTCCATGCCTCATCCTGGGCACCGCGAATCACCTGACCGGCGAATGGTGAGGTGGCGACCCCGTCGCTGATAAAACCAATCAGATCGGAATGCCCCCTGGCAAGCCCACGCGCCAGAGCGTTGCGACGGTAACCCAGTTCGGAGGCCACCCTGCGGACCCTGTCACGGGTGGCTTGGGGAATACGGGCTTTGGGATCATCATTAATGGCCCACGAGGCAGTGGCGACCGAGACCCCGGCGGCTCGGGCAATATCCTGAAGAGTGACCATGTCCATTCATTCTAGACGGGCACCATTGCCTACCACTGATTGCAAGCGACGGCAACGAACCGATAGGCGTGAGCGAGAAGTATGCGGTGAGGTCCACGATACATGACATGGCACGCAGAGCCGGGGGTATCGGTCTCTACCGTATTGTGGTCCTTCATTCGCCCAAGCCGGTCTTGGCTGGGACCCGCCGTGGGTGCTCGATGCGGCCCTGTCCCAGATAATCAGCCCGAACCCCACTACCAACGGCGCGCTGTTCCGCCAGCCTCGGTCATCGACCGCCCCAGTTTTTTATGATGCATCCATTGTCATCATCGATCTCTACCATGGTCAGCGTCCATACAGATAGACCGACGAAGGTCAGACGGAAAAAGCGAGTATATATGCACCAGACACCATCATGGCTGGACGAAGCAGTCTTCTACGAAATCTATCCTCAAAGCTTCTACGACAGCAACGGTGACGGCATCGGTGACATACCGGGCATAACAGCCAAGTTGGACTACATTTCCTCCTTGGGTTGCAACGCCCTGTGGATCAACCCCTGCTTTGACTCCCCGTTCAAGGACGCAGGCTACGACGTCAGGGACTATACCAAAGTGGCCCCCCGCTACGGGACCAACCGGGACCTGGTCGACCTCTTCGGACAGGCCCATCGAAGGGGAATCCATGTCCTGTTGGACCTGGTTCCCGGGCACACCAGCGAAGAACACGCTTGGTTCGCCAGCAGCGGGCGGGCCTCCCGCAACGTGTACTCCGACCGCTACATCTGGACGGACAGCAGCTTCGAGGGCTACCCCGGCATGCCCTTCATAGGCGGTGAGGCTCCCAGGGATGCCGCCTACATCCTCAACTTTTTCAAGTGCCAACCAGCCCTCAACTATGGATTCGCTTCAAGGGACCGCTCCTGGCAGCAGTCACCCGACGACCCGGGTCCAACTGCCACCCGTCAGGCCATGATCGACGTCATGCGCTTCTGGCTGAGTCAGGGTTGCGATGGCTTCAGAGTGGACATGGCCGACTCTCTCGTCAAGAACGACGACAAGGAAAAGACGGCCACCATCGACACCTGGCATCGCCTTTTCGAGCCGATCAGGAAGGAATTCCCCCAGGCAGCATTCGTCTCTGAATGGGGCAAGCCCTGGCAGTCCCTGGAGGCTGGCTTCGACATGGACTTCTACCTGAATTGGCGGTGGGCAGGCGTACCAAACGGTTACAACTTCCTGACACGCAACACTGAAGACGAGCTGGAAGGGCCTGACGATGCCAGCTACTTCAAGGCAGACAGCAAGACCGGCATATCGGACTTCCTGGCTGATTACCTTCCCCAATACCTGCGTAGCCGAAATCTGGGAAGCTTCTGCTTCATTACCTGCAACCACGACACCACCCGCCTAGCGCCCCGTCTGACCCCCGAAGAAATCAAGGTGGCTTATGGAATGTTCCTGACCATGCCAGGGGTCCCTTTCATCTACTACGGTGACGAAATCGGAATGCGCTACCAAACCCTGCCCACCAAGGAGGGCGGCTATCACCGGACAGGTTCCCGCACCCCCATGCAGTGGGACAGCTCGGCTAACAGAGGGTTCTCCAAGGCCGACCCGACCGAACTCTATCTGCCCGTGGACGGGAGTCCCGACGCCCCGAACGTGGCCGACCAGGATGGAGACCCGGAATCACTCCTGACCTTCATCAGGCAGATGACCACCTTGAGGAGTGGGCACCAGTCCCTGAGACCGGGCGCCGACTTCGCCGTGGTCCACGCCCCCAGGCATGGCCGTTCCTTCGCTTACACCCGCACCCAGGGCGACGATCGCCTCCTGGTGGCTCTCAATCCCAGCCGAAAGGAGGAGGACCTCCCACTGAGTCTGGCCAGCGCCGGTGCCACCGACCATATTCCACACCCCCTGGTCATGGTAAATAGCGATCTTTCCCAAGGCACCCTGGCCCTGAGGGGACAGAGTTTCGCAGTTCTGGCACTTTAAATCAAAACCCCTCACAAACCGGTTGCTCATTCCTGGAGGTACTGGTCAAACCCGGCCCGCTGCATCTCCTCCCCACTTCGGGATCGGGCAGCGGGTCGGATGCTCCCGTATCCGCGGAATCCGTGCAGTCCAGGAACAACCTACAATCGCCCCCTCCTTATGACTGGTTGCGGTCCCCTCCGATATTGAGACCCCCTGTGGCCAAGTCGAAGACTTGGTCATAGTCCGCACCAGCAAGGGAGAGGTCCGCTTCGGGCGAGAAACCGCCGTCACTACCCGGCGATATACCAGTGGCCAAATAGACCGTGGTCAGACCGCTGCGGTTGCCTCCGATGATGTCCGCACCGCGGTCGTTGCCCACCATGACTGTCCTGTCCGGGTCGGCCCCTTCTGCGTCCAGGGCCATCCGGAAGAAGGCGGGATCGGGCTTCTTCACCCCACAGTCGCTGGATATAAAGATCCGGTCCAGGTGCGGACGCAGGCCGGTCAAATCCAACTCGGGATCCGTGTAGGAGGCCTGTGCATTGCTGACTAGAACGACCCGCAGCCCCGCCGATTTCAGAGCCTCCAAGAGGTCAAAAGCACCCGGGTATGGCCTGAGAAGGGTGGTGGTGGCCTTTCTGAAGGACCAGGCCAGGTCGTCTACATCACGCCAATCGTGGGGTAGACCAGCCTGATCAAAGAGGGCGGCGAAGACCTTACGGACCTCCACCTCACCGACCTCGTAACGGCGATCCGCCTCAGCTTGTAATGGGGCCTGAATCCGCTTGAAATCCCTCCTGACAGCTGTGGCATCAGGCCAGATGTCACAGCGGGAGTGGAAATACTCCCAGAGGTACTGCCATCCTTCAGGTCCATCCTCGTCGGTCCTAATGTCCAGAAGGGTCCCATAGAGGTCGAAGAAGACCGTGGTGAATCGCTGTGGCATAATGTCCGCCCTTTCGCGTCCTCAATATAGTCGGCATCGGCCACCCGCCGATGCAAGATCCCCGCCACTGCGATACTCCGGCTCGCCATTCCCGCACGCCAGAGATGCAACGGCCAAGAAGCGGTCAGGCTCCGCCGCCATCACCGCGCCCCCATGCGCTCGCATGAATGGGGCCGAAAACACTGTGAACTCTGATTGCGTCCCCGTTCGGATTGTACGGCATGGGCCAGTCGGTTTTTAGTTTTAATAAGTGTCATTCCAGTACTCGGTCCTTGCAGCAACGTTGTCAGCATTGACTTTGACTCTCATGATAGCCTCGCCGAAGCCCGCACAGAGTCTCAAAAACCAGCGATGAAAACCAGCCGTGCCTGTCTAGTTGATCCGGTCAACAGATGCGTTCATCCAGCGCATCGTTTTGAGCTACCGCCACCATATCTGCGCTGACTCCGCAGTCCTTCATTAGATCCTGGTCGGTGAGGACGATGCCCCCACCTCGTAATGGGCTCTGAGCACTGGTACCCCCCGCAGGCGGCAAACTCCGAGGCGGCCCTGGTGTTTTTTGCCTTGGAGCTGTTACCTATGGCGCGGAAACCTGTCAAGACCCTCATCTGGATCTAGCAGTGGCAAATCCGAAGGCACACGTGCCTGTGACAGAAGATGACGGTATGGTCCAGGATGGAAGGCCCTCCGAATCTTCAGCAGTTCCAAGTCTCTATCACATTGTTGCCCTTGTACTGGGAAAGGACACTGTAGTGGGCCGTGTCCAGGCGGAACTTGCAGGCATCATCTGCCTGCAGGCTCAACCACTGGGTCGTCAGAATCCGCAGAATATGGGCGTGGGCCACCAGAAGGACTTGCCGCCCCTGATTGACCAAAGGCTCCAGCCTGGCCACCAGCCGCCCAGCCCGAAGGGCCACCTGGTTCAGAGTCTCCCCCGGTCCGTTTCTGACCGTCACATGTTCTCCGGACGGAAGGGTGTCCTGCCAGGTCCCATCCATGTCCGATCCCAGAGCCTGAGTGCCGTCGCGCCACAGGTTCCACTCACGACCGGCCAGACGCGACACCTCCTGTCTGGTCCGCCCTTCTGCCCGCCCGTAGTCCCACTCAGCCAGGTCATCGCATATGGTCATTCTGTCAAAACCTGCCAAACGGGCTGTGTCCTGGGCTCTCTTCAGCGGTGATGCATACACGTATTCCGGTTCGAACCCGTCCGGGAAGGCCTGTCTGAGCCTTTCCCCCGCCTTCCTGGCTTGATCCCGCCCCTCCCCCGTGAGGGGTATGTCCGTTTTTCCGGTGTGCTGTCCCGACAGACTCCATGCAGTCTGACCATGGCGCAGCAAGACGACGCGTCCTTTGCTGCGAGCTCCTTCACTCGCGATTGGCTGTGAAACTGTCATGTATCTATTCTACCTTCGCCCCCTGCGGTACCGAAAAGCAACACCATCCGTATGGACCACGACGGCCCCCAGTATCAGGCACAAGCGGTGCAGTGTGGGATAATGGCATCATGACTAGTGCGATTGGGCCTTCCAAGGACGGTGCTGATGCCATCGTCGAACGTTTCCACGCAATAGACGACAAGGTACGCGATATGACTTCTTCAGTTAAATCTGACCCAGACTCCCTCACCGACAAGGTCATCAAGTGGGTCTTGCCATCCCTTGCCGGCTACCTAGCCGGCAAGATATTCCAATCGTTCTGGGACAATGCACAGACTCGACGTAATGGGGGGCTCGAGTCCGAAGAGGGGCAGCAGCAGGGGGCTATAGCCAGCCTGGCCTTCGCTGTCCTTTCAGCCGCCCTCACCACCCTGGTCTCGGGAGTGATCGACCGGGGGTCCCAGGCATTCGTGGACCGCCGTCATCAACGCCGTTAGGGTTGAATCAGTCAGGGACTGTTGTAGAGAAACCCCGGGCAGAACGGAATCGGTGCCGAGGCCGTGTCAGCGATAATGTGAGCTGGCTCGTTTGTGTGTCGCACCCTCTAACAACAGAGTAAGCCTATGTCAGGTGTAACTCTCACACGAGGGGACCTTCTGACAATACCGGTTCAAACCGGTGGCCAACGAGATTATCCGAGTGCTCATGGGAAACGGTCCACCAGGCGTTTCACCAAGCCGTCCAGTGAGCGACAATGATGTCCAAGCGCTGGAAGAGACGACACAGCATGCGGCCCCGGATATTCGGAGAACCGCTACCCTGAGTTGAGCGCTGAAGGCAGACCTAGGACGAACGAACCGAGCGAGCCCTGGCCGATTTCGATGAGGTAGTCCAGCGTTACTACAGAGACATTGGGAAGACAGACACCCCGCACAGAACCTATAGCGCCATCATCGCAGATCATGCTGTGGATTCCGGGTCGGCCCATGAGCCGATGCTCCTATCCATCGAAGGCAAGGCTTCCACCTGGACCGTTGACCGTCGGCCTGCAAAGTCGGGTGCCAGAGGCGGATTGGCAACAAGATAGAAGAGGGCTTTCCTGACAAGTTACAGGCCGGGTGCAGGGGAAATTTGAAATGGTATCGATGATCCAAGCTGACAGACAGGCCACTACGGGAATAGTAAGAAGAATATGAAAATAGAAATTATAAAGGGGAAGTCCAGCACAACCGACCCGATGCACTGGACTTCCCCTCTTCAATGGCGTGGCTTAGCTCCTCTTCCCCGATCGCGGCTTAGCACGGTGATCATGCCCATGCAGGCGATCATAAAGGGTTGGGTCATGACTGGCCAGATGCCAGATTTAGCAGAAGCCACAGCGAGAGACCCAGCGCTTCGCCCCTCGTTCGATATAGCTCCGCGGCCCTAGCAACCTTTGTCTGGTCGTGGTACGTGATTTTGGCGCTACCGGGGGCACCGGTGGGGAACAAAATAACGCATAGCAACTGACCCTGCAACTATGGGAATAACTGCTTTCCAGCAGTTATATCGGTCTTCCCCACCGATTCCCGATTGTCTGTTCCAAAGATCCGGCAGGCACTGTGACAGTACAGCGCGGAAGACCACAGGATTTAGAAGATATCGTTGCCCGCGCTCACATAGAGCTGATACCACTCCTCAGCAGACAGTTCTACATCCGCCCCGGAGGCCATTTCAGCAATCCTGGACGGGTTCATGGATCCGATGATGACCTGCATCCCGGCCGGATGACGGAGTATCCATGCGACTGCAATGGCGTTCTTACTGACCCCATGTTCATCTGCGATCTTGGCAAGGCAGTCGTTGAGCTCAGGGAACTTCGGGTTGTCAATGATGACCCCCTCGCCGGTCCCACTCTGGAAAGGACTCCATGCTTGAATAGTCATGCACTTGAGGCGGGAGTAAGCCAAAATCCCTCCGTCGTGGTCTAGACTGGCCTCGTCGGCCATATTCACATGAATCTCCTGGCGAATCATACCGGTATGGCCAAGGCCGAACTGCAACTGGTTCACCTGAAGTTTCTGATCCAGGGCACTCTGAAGAAGCTCTACCTGCATGGGATTGACGTTGCTGACCCCGAAGTGGCGAACGCGGCCTGAAGATTGAAGCTCATTGAAGGCCTCGGCTAGCTGATCCAGCTCGACCAGGGTGTCGGGCCGGTGCAGAAGGACGAAGTCCACGTAGTCAGTCTGCAGGTTCTCGAGCTCCTGCTCCATGGCCTCCAACAGGTGCTTCCTGGAAAAGTCATAACGGGTGACCCTGCCACTCTCCTTATCTCGGAAGATGCCGAATTTAGTCTGTATACCAACATCCTCCCTTTTCACACCGCAGTCCTTCAAGGCCTGGCCCAGCATGGTGCTGCACAGACCATCGTGATAGCAGTCTGCGGTGTCAAAGTAATCTATGCCGGCATCCAGTGCCGCCTTTACAATCTCTGATGCCTCCTGCCTGGTCTTGTTGTCAATCCTCATGGCCCCAAGGGCTACGCTAGAGAATTCGACACCAGAGGTACCCAATTCGATTGTCTTCACTGTCATCTCCTTTGTTGTCAGGTTCTTCTCACTCTAACAAGGGCCGGTGTCTTGTTTGTAGGACGGAGCAAGAACCGAGCCGATAAAAGCTCAAGACTGGAGCAATATCTGCAGAAGCGGCATTGGGTGTATGGCCGTGTATACAGTAAAGACCTCTGGTGATTCGTGTCATCAGAGGCCTTTACTTTTTCGTGTTGTGGCGGCGGTGTGCTACTCTCCCACACTCTTCCGGGTGCAGTACCATTGCCGTGCTGGGTCTTAGCTTCCGGGTTCGGAATGGGACCGGGCGTCTCCCCCAGGCCATGACCGCCGCGAATCTTCAATTCTGCCGATCCCGTGGGGGGTCGGGGTGTCCTGGCGGCTTGGGGACCGGATGGTGGACGCGTGTCTCGTGTGTTCGATCGCCTGTGGTTTCGTGTTCATTGCCGCAGGCAGGCTTCGCAGTCGGGTTGATGCCGCCGCCCCTTGCGGGGGCGGGTTGTTGTGTTGTCTTCGACCATTAGTGCCGGTCGGCTCCGCCCCTTGCGGGGTGTCCACGTCCGGTCTATCGACCATGTGTTCTGCATGGGGTCTTCAGAAGCCCGGGGGCTTCATGGAATCCTTATCTTGGAGGGGGCTTCCCGCTTAGATGCTTTCAGCGGTTATCCCATCCGAACGTAGCCAACCGGCCGTGCCGCTGGCGCGACAACCGGCATACCAGAGGTTCGTCCACCCAGGTCCTCTCGTACTATGGGCAGGGCTCCTCAAGATTCCAACGAGCGCAGAGGATAGAGACCAAACTGTCTCACGACGTTCTGAACCCAGCTCGCGTGCCGCTTTAATCGGCGAACGGCCGAACCCTTGGGACCTGCTCCAGCCCCAGGATGCGACGAGCCGACATCGAGGTGCCAAACCATCCCGTCGATATGGACTCTTGGGGATGATCAGCCTGTTATCCCCGGGGTACCTTTTATCCGTTGAGCGATGCCGCGTCCGTACGCCGGCACCGGATCACTATCTCCGACTTTCGTCCCTGCTCGACCCGTCGGTCTCGCAGTCAAGCTCCCTTGTGCGATTGCACTCAACACCCGATTGCCAACCGGGCTGAGGGAACCCTTGGGCGCCTCCGTTACTCTTTGGGAGGCAACCGCCCCAGTTAAACTACCCGCCAGGCACTGTCCCTGGCCGGGATGACCGGCCGAGGTTAGAGGCCAGATGAGGACAGAGCGGTATTTCACATTCCGGCTCCACGGATGCTGGCGCACCCGCTTCGAAGCCTCCCGCCTATGCTACACAGTCCGCACCTAACGCCAATACCAAGGTATAGTAAAGGTCCCGGGGTCTTTTCGTCCTTCTGCGCTTAACGAGCATCTTTACTCGTACTGCAATTTCGCCGAGCTCCTGGTCGAGACAGTGGGGAAGTCGTTACGCCATTCGTGCAGGTCGGAACTTACCCGACAAGGAATTTCGCTACCTTAGGATGGTTATAGTTACCACCGCCGTTTACCGGGGCTTGAATTCACCGCTGCCCCCTCCGAAGAGGGATGACGGATCCTCTTAACCTTCCGGCACCGGGCAGGCGTCAGTGCATATACAGCGACTTACGTCTTCGCATGCACCTGTGTTTTTGGTAAACAGTCGCTACCCCCTGGTCTGTGCCGCCCCCGCCGGCTCCGCGCGTGAAGCGCCTCACCGGCAGGGGCCTCCCTTATACCGAAGGCACGGGAGTGATTTGCCGAGTTCCTTGACCAGGATTCGCTCGATCGCTTTGGTATACTCTACCTGACCACCAGTGTCGGTTTAGGGTACGGGCGGCGCCACTCCTCACGCCGAAGCTTTTCTCGACGGAACGGCACACCGGATTCGGGGCACAAGACCCCCCATCATCACACCTCACGCTCATGCCGGACGGATTTGCCTGCCCGACGCGCCGCATGCTTGACCACGGACAACCACCACCGCGGCCCGGCTCCCGTTCCGTGTCACTCCCGCGCTACCCGCCACGCATCCACACGCCGGTCCCATGCCATCGGACGGTCCGAAGACCACCACCCGACACAGGTAAGGGCACGCTTCCGCGTCTTGGATTGGACGGCTTGACGCCGGTAGGAGAATATCGACTCCTTCATCCATTC
>NZ_JACFQG010000003.1:0-1731 GCF_016101585.1 Bifidobacterium polysaccharolyticum | reverse complement strand
ACCGCCACCCGACACAGGTAAGGGCACGCTTCCGCGTCTTGGATTGGACGGCTTGACGCCGGTAGGAGAATATCGACTCCTTCATCCATTCGACTACGCCTGTCGGCCTCGCCTTAGGACCCGACTCACCCGGGGACGACGAACGTGGCCCCGGAACCCTTGGTCATCCAGCGGACGGGATTCTCACCCGCCTCTCGCTACTCATGTCTGCATTCTCACTTCCACGCGGTCCACGGCCGGCTCACGCCGCCGCTTCACCCCACGCGGAACGCTCTCCTACCCAGCACAGCGAACTGCGCTGCCGCGTCTTCGGTGGCGTGCTTGAGCCCCGCTACATTATCGGCGCGGAACCACTAGACCAGTGAGCTGTTACGCACTCTTTCAAGGATGGCTGCTTCTGAGCCAACCTCCTGGCTGTCTATGCGACTCCACATCCTTTCCCACTTAGCACGCGCTTAGGGACCTTAGACGACGATCTGGGCTGTCTCCCTCTCGACGACGGAGCTTATCCCCCGCCGACTCACTGCCGCGATACACCTCACACGTATTCGGAGTTTGGCTGCTGTCGGTACCCGATACGGGCCCTCAAGCATCCAGTAGCTCTACCCCATGGAGGCACTCACGCGACGCTGCACCGAAATGCATTTCGGAGAGAACCAGCTATCACGGAATTTGATTGGCCTTTCACCCCTAGCCCCAGGTCATCGGCCCGGTTTTCAACCCAGGTCCGTTCGGTCCTCCACGCGGTCTTACCCGCGCTTCAACCTGCCCAGGGCTAGATCATCCCGCTTCGGGTCCAGGACACGCGACTGGAAACGCCCTTATCGGACTCGCTTTCGCTACGGCTGCCCCACACGGGTTAGCCTCGCCACGCACCACTGACTCGCAGACTCATTTTTCGATAGGCACGCCGTCACCCCGAAAGGCTCCGACGGATTGTAGGCACACGGTTTCAGAAACTCTTTCACTCCCCTCCCGGGGTGCTTTTCACCTTTCCCTCACGGTACTCGTACGCTATCGGTCAGACAGGAATATTCAGGCTTACCCCACGGTCGGGGCCGATTCACACGGGATTCCACGAGTCCCGCGCTACTTGGGAACAAGAACCGGCAGGCGGCGCGCCTTCGGCTACGGGGCCATCACCCTCTACGGCCGGGAATTCAATCCCGTTCGCCTCACACGCCGCTTTATCACTGCCGCCGGGCCCGTCGGAGCCCGGACGCCAAGTCCCACAACACCCATGCCGCAACCCCCGACGGGTCTCACACGGCACCGGTTTGGCCATCATCCGCTTTCGCTCGCCACTACTCACGGAATATCCTTTCCTGCAGGTACTGAGATGTTTCACTTCCCTGCGTACCCCCCGCACGAATGCGGTGCCGGCCCATCACGGCCGGCGGGTTACCCCATTCGGACACCCTCGGATCAAAGCCCTGTCGGCGGCTCCCCGAGGCCTATCGCGGCCCCACGCGTCCTTCATCGGTCCTGTCTGCCAAGGCATCCACCATGCGCCCTTGCCGACAACACGACCACAGGCCATGCCACGACAACAACAACTGCGAACTGCCAGACGACAAATCATCACACTAAACGATCACAAAACGATCGACCCGAACCCACTCACATGGGCCCGGACGAAACAATACAGCAGACAGCCGGCACCAGGCCAGCCATCCGCTCGCGTCCACTATCCAGTTCTCAAGCCACCAGCGCGCCGCCGGCACCCGCCAC
>NZ_JACFQG010000002.1 GCF_016101585.1 Bifidobacterium polysaccharolyticum | reverse complement strand
TCCCGTTCGACTTGCATGTGTTAAGCACGCCGCCAGCGTTCATCCTGAGCCAGAATCAAACCCTCCACAAAAAACCATGAAGAAGGCCGAAACAGCCCACATCAATAATTGACGGGCCAGCTTCCATAAGGAGGAAACCAACCCACGAAAAACCCCGACACCCCTCACAACGCTCCCACGTACCCGACAACAGCCGGGCGGGCATCGGACTGGCAATCAAAAAGCTATAAGTAGCACAAACACGCTCTTGAGTTCTCAAACCACCACCACACCAACAGCTCCAAGCCCTCCGAAGAGTTCTCATCACTGCCGGGCAGCAAGAAGTAAACTTACACGAAGTTGCGTTGTCCCGCAAATTGGCATAGGAAAATATCGAAGGAACCCAACGATTCCGGGGATTCTACGGCGTGTCGATTTTCATCGACATGGTCCCCCGTTCCGTCGACCTTCGCCTATCCAGGAGCCCCGCGCGCTCTTCAGCGAGGCTCAAACCAATATCTTCCATGACTCATATTAGTAGATTTCGTCGCTTGCAGCATGTATTTCTAGCATGCGAATCGGCGAAAGCGGCAAGGCAGCCCTTGCATGTCAATAGAGGGTTACAGGCAGACGGCTTTAACCGTCGCTGCAAACCGTTCAGGCTCATCCCATTGCGGGCAGTGCCCGGACCGGTCAAAGCGAATGAACCGATGTGGACTCTTCAGCCCATCCGCAAACCGCTCAACCAGAGTGCCTGGCAGATGACGGTCATACTTGCCGCTAATGAAATATACCGGTGCCCCGAAAGAAGTCTGCCTGCTGAAATCAACCTGCTCCAGCTCAGCATCCAAGCGAGCGCGGGATTGAGCCACCCCCTTGGCGTGGTTGAGCAGACGCGACCAGTTGTAGTAGGGCGAGCGCAGGTAAGTCATGATCCGCCCCAGGGATCCGAACAGCATGGCAGCCCCGCCACGAGACAACAACTCATTGATCATCAGCACCATGTCAGCGGTTCCGCTCTCCCTGCTGACGACCGAACCGAGCCGGGGACCCAAATTCTGTTGCCCCCAATGCCGTCTTAGCCGAAGAGCGGCGCGCATGCTGACAACCTGCCCAAGGCCGATGTAGCAACGAACAAGCGAGGGATAGCGCTTCACCATCTCCAGCCCTAGGACGCTACCCCAGGAATGACCGATGAGAATCAGAGAATCCTGCCTGTAGGCTCGAAGAAGCTTTAGCACGAACTGGTGAACATCTTCGACCATCGAATCGATGGTCACCGCCTCGCCAGGGGCAAAGGGATGGTAGGACAGACCGCTGCCCCGCTGGTCCAGGTTGATGAAACGGAAATCGCGTTCCAAGGCCGCGTTGTAGCGCATGGTCAGCGGAATGCAGGCATCGCCCGGACCGCCATGGAGGTAAAGGATAATAAGGGCACGGCGAGGTGCTGGATTCATCGAGAAGACAAGGCGTGTACCTCTAATCCACGTCCAATACAAACGTGAATGCGTGGAACACTGATGATGAGCACAGCTTCTGCCTTGGGCCATAATGGAATTCTATCGGAAAACAGACCACAAGAATCTCTCATTCGTACGATAAAGCGAGCAGCAGAGCAGGCCTGTGTATCTCTGAAACACCAGTCGAAACCGTCTGCGGCATCAGAATAACGTCTTAGGGCCACTCACCAAGCCCTACGACATAAGTATCCCTGTCTCTGGAGCAGCAAGGTATTGGCTCAGCATGCTGATTTAATTACTCTGCACCGCTAGGACCGCTGATGATTGACGTAACCCGCCCGTATAAGTGCTGGCAGGCTAAATCCTGCCATAATTATGAGGTACAGACAAACGAAGAACTGATACTCTTTTATCGACACTTTCTGGCTTCAGTACGACAGATCAGACGCTTTAATCGACAATTCATGATATTTCTTTGAGACATTTTATGCGCCTTGTCATAGTAAAAGAAAGCAGGTGATAAAGACCAAAGTTGCTCCTTATCAAACATGAGCGCATGGCCTTTGTCGGCTTGTTTCAAGCAAGAAGATAACAAGGAGACAAGAACCATGTTACAAATTAATATGGCTGATGTCATTACCATATTGCATTCGCTGGTACCATATCTGGTCACCGTCGGCGTACTGCTTATCCTGGCACTGATCATCACCTTCGCAGTCAACAAAAAAACTGTGACCAACCTGGGTGCCCGTAAATTAGTACATTCAGAGTCTTGGATCATTGCACTGGTAGCCGTCGTCGCCACGATCTCCATGATGCTGACCGGCCCCATGTCTACCATTCTGAATAATGCAAGTGTTGAAAAACACTTATTGAGCAGCCAGACTGTCGCTTCGGCCAATAAACTCGCCAACGAAACGCAACGGGAAGCCATCACCCTACTGAAGAACGATGAATCTAATCTCCCCCTATCAACTAAAAAAATTAACGTTTTCGGATGGAGCTCAACTAATCCTGTTTACGGCGGTTCAGGATCGGGATCAATGTCTGACCAATATCCGACAGTATCGATGCTGGAGGGAATGAAACGAGCTGGATTCAGCACTAACAGCAAACTGAGCAAGTTTTATACCGACTTCCGGGAAAAACGCCCAGAAAGTGGCTTCAAGGCAAATTGGTCCCTTCCCGAGACGCCAGTAGAGCGGTATTCCCAAAACCTAATCGATAACTGCAAGGAATTCTCCGACCAGGCAGTCGTGGTGATTGCTCGTACCGGTGGAGAGGGATCGGACCTGCCCACTGACATGAAAGCAAAGAATGTCATCTTCAACGAGAATTCAAAGAAGTACGCAGAATTTGAGGCTGGTCAACACTACCTGCAACTCGACCACTCAGAGAAAGACCTCCTCGATTTAGTAACCAAGAATTTCAGCAAAGTTACTTTGATCTATAACGGTGCCAATACTTTCCAATTCGATTTCCTGGATAAATATCCTCAGATCAAGTCGGTCCTCTGGTGCCCTCCTGCAGGACAGACAGGATTCCAATCTCTTGGCGACATCCTGGCAGGCAAAGTAAACCCCTCCGGAAGAACCTCGGACACTTTCATTAAAGATCTGAAAAAAGCCCCGAACTGGAACAACTTCGGTGATTTCACCTACGATAATGCCGATCAATTCGAATTGAAGGACGCATTCTCCGGTGAAATGGTCAAACCGCACTTCATCAATTACAACGAAGGCATCTACGTCGGATACAGGTTCTATGAGACAGCGGCCCAGGAAGGTCTTATCAATTACAACGACCTCGTCCAGTATCCCTTCGGGTATGGTCTCTCATACACACACTTTGAACAGAAAATGAGCGAGCTCAACCACGCCAATGGAAAGGTCTCGGTCAATGTGACCGTAACCAACAAGGGTCAAAAGCCAGGAAAGAATGTAGTAGAGCTGTACTACAACCCTCCATACACCAATGGAGGTATTGAGAAAGCCTCCACCAACCTGGTCGCCTTCCAGAAAACCAAGGAGCTGAAGCCCGGGGAATCCCAAACAGTTGAGCTCTCCTTCGATGAAGGTGATATGGCTTCGTACGATGCTAAGGGCGCGAAATCCTATGTCTTGGAAAAAGGTGACTACAAGGTATCCCTGCAGACGGATTCCCATACTGTCATTGACAGCAGAACTCTGACCATTGCGAATACCGTAGCTTACAACAGCAAAGATAAAACACACAACGGCGACCGCACTCCTGCCACAAATCACTTCGACAATACTAGGGGTGACCTCACTTATTTGAGTCGTGCCAACAGGTTCGCCAATCACACACAAGCAAGCGAAAAGCCTGCTTCCATGTCTATGAGCGATGAGATTAAAGCGAACTTTGTCAATAATGGAAACTACGACTCCAAGAAGTTCGACAAAGCCTCTGATAAGGCACCAATCATGGGAGCTAAAAACGGAATCCACCTGTCTGATCTGTACGGGAAATCCTATGATGATCCGCTTTGGGACAAGCTTCTCGATCAGCTTACCTTTAAGGATATGGACAGCCTCATTGCCAAAGGCGGATATGGCACACCTGCTATCAAATCCATTGGAAAAATCCAATTAGTTGACGCAGATGGGCCAGCTGCGCTGAACAATAACTTCACCAAGGTTGGTTCAATCGGTTTCCCCTCCTCTACAGCTTTCGCCTGCACATGGAATCGTAACCTCGCTAAGCGTTTCGGCGACATGATTGCACAAATGGCTAAAGACATGCACATTACTGGTTGGTACGCGCCGGCAATGAACATTCATCGATCCGCCTTCGGCGGTCGTAATTTTGAGTACTTCTCTGAAGATCCTGTTCTTGCCGGGACTCTGGCCTCGGCCGAAGTCGAGAGTGCACAGACAAAAGGAGTCTACGCTTTTATCAAGCACTTCGCTCTCAATGAGCAAGAGACAAATCGAACTGACATGCTTTGCACGTGGGCCGATGAACAGTCCATGCGAGAGATTTATCTCAAACCCTTTGAGATGAGTGTCAAAAAGGGTGGTGCTACCGCTGTCATGAGCTCCTTCAACTACATCGGGCCTAAGTACTCAGGTGCCAACCCCGACCTCCTGCAGAAGGTTTTGCGAGGCGAGTGGGGGTTCCGAGGCTTCGTTGTTACTGATTATTTTGGCGCATACGATACTTTCCAGAACGGCGACCAAGAAATGCGCAATGGCAACGACTCGATGTTGGCAACTATGGATGTAACGAACCATGTCGCCAACAAATCAGCCACCTCGCTCAAGGCCATGCGACAAGCTAGCCATAACATCCTCTACACTACAGCTAATAGCTGGATGTACGCTAACGGTCAGCCCAAGTCCAAGACTCCCTTCTGGCGCACCACCATGTATATAATTTGGGGTCTAACCTTGGTTCTGGCCCTGCTTGCCGAGTTCATCACCATCAAGCGCTTCATGAAGCGCAAGTGATCACTCCGAGGCAAATAGCAGCGTAGGGGATAGAGGAAGCCAGACAAACTTGCTGTATAACTGGCTTCCTCTTTCCATTGAAGGAATGCGAATAACTCTCTGGTCACCCATCTTCTAGGCAAGGAAGATAACTACTGAAGTCTTCGTTGGGAAGAAACCGTAATTAGACGCAAATAAACCGAAATGAAACCATTTATGCACCCGTTCATACAGATTAGGAACAGGGTGTGCTCTTAGAAGCATAGTCACTAATAATACAAATAAACAGCAATCGAACCATTATCAGAAAACTTCGTTGTTTTCTGAACCTGCAGAGAACTTCGGCACAGGTCTTGACCTCTCGGAGAGACTGGCCGGTTAACCACCGAAGAGATCGTGGAGAGGGAACACCATGGAAGTCAAGGATCTGACAGTTCTGGAACGGGCATCGCTGCTCTCCGGAAAATCCACCTGGGCGACCCGTGCCCTGAAGAGGGCGGGCGTCCCGAGCATGGTCCTGAGCGACGGTCCGCACGGCCTGCGGCGCCAGACCGGATCAGGGGACAACCTGGGCATGGGCAAATCCAAGCCCGCCACCTGCTTCCCCACAGCCGGCACTGTGGCCTGCTCATGGGACCCGGAGCTGGCCAAGACCATGGGCCAGGCGCTGGGCAGCGAGGCTAGAAGCCTGGGCGTCAACATGGTCCTGGGTCCGGGCATGAACATCAAGCGTAATCCCCTGTGCGGCAGAAACTTTGAATACTATTCCGAAGACCCCCAGGTAGCCGGTCATATGGCTGCTGGCCTTATTGAAGGCATCCAGTCACAGGGAGTAGCCGCCACCCCCAAGCATTTCGCCATGAACAGCCAGGAGCTGCGCCGCCAGGCATCCGACTCCGTGGTAGATGAGCGCACCATGCGCGAGCTCTATCTGACCGGATTCGAGATCGCCGTACGCCAGGCCCATCCCTGGGCCATCATGACCTCTTACAACATGGTCAACGGCACCTATGCCAACGAGAATCCCCACCTGCTCAAGGACATCCTACGCAAGGAGTGGGGCTTCGACGGAATGGTGGTCTCGGATTGGGGCGGCTCCAACAGTGCGGTCGCTGCAGCCGCCAATGGCTCCTCCCTTGAAATGCCCCAGGCCGGGTACGACTCCGTCCGCCAGATAGCCAAGGCAGTGCAGGAAGGCCGCCTGGACGAGGCCGACCTGAACGCCCGGGCCGAAGAGGTGGCGCAACTGGCCAAGCTGACCTATCACTCCGACATGGACCCCGATGGGAACCTGACCGCAGACCAGATACGGGACCACCATCAGGTGGCAAGGAGCATCGCCGAGGGATCCGCCGTCCTTCTGGTCAATCGGGAGGGACGCCTGCCACTGGCCGCCGGCACACGGGTCGCCCTGGTCGGCGACATGGCCGAGACTCCAAGGTTCCAAGGATCTGGGTCCTCAAAGGTCAACGCGGCCAAGCAGGAGAGCATGCTGGACCTGATCAGGCAGGGCAACGGCGACGGCCTGGAGCTGGCCTCCTACAGCCAGGGATATGAACGCCATGGCGAGAAGAACCAATCTTTGATCGACCAGGCCGTGGCTACGGCCGACCAGGCTGATGTAATCGTTGCCTGCGTGGGCCTGGACGAGCGCAGCGAATCCGAGGGCCTGGACCGTTCCCACATGGACATTCCCAGCAACCAGGTCGACCTGATCAAGGCCTTGGGTGCGACGGACAAACCTTTGGTGGTCGTCCTGGTAGCGGGCTCCCCTGTCACCACCGACTGGATCGACCAGTGCGATGCCGTCCTCTACATAGGACTGTCCGGGCAAGCTGGTGCATCAGCCACCCTGAACATCCTGACGGGCCGGGTCAACCCCTCCGGCCACCTGGCGGAAACCTGGCCCAAGTCCTATGCCGACTGCCCCAGCGCCGACTGGTATCCCGACCCTGCTCACGAATCGATCTACCGGGAGGGTCCCTTCGTCGGCTACCGTTATTACCTGACCACCGGCGTGGAGGAACGCTTCCCCTTCGGATACGGCCTGTCCTACGCACACTTCACCTATGCCGATCTATCCGTGGACGACAAGGGAGCAACCTTCACCCTGACCAACGACTCGGACAGGCAGGGGGCCACCGTTCCCCAGCTCTACGTCCAGGCGCCCAAGGGTGGCGTGCTCAGGCCGGTCCGCGAACTAAAAGGCTTCAAGAAGGTCAGCCTGGAAGCCGGTCAATCAACCCGTGTCCGTATCGACTTCGACCAGACGACCTTCCGGCACTTCGACACAGCCAGCAACTCATGGCAGGTCGAAGCCGGCGGCTGGACCATCATGATTGGATCCGACGCCCGCAGCATGGAGCTGAGCGGACATCTAACCGTCCAGGGCACCGTCGACCCGCAGAGTCCCGACCCTGCCCTGGGCGCCTACCTGACCGGCCGGGTCAAGGAGGTCGACGATGCCGCAGTGACAGCACTCTTCGGTCACCCGGTGGTTCGACAGGGCATCGTCAACTCCTTCGGCATCAACGATCCGCTCTCGTCCTGGAAGGACTCCAGAAGCGCCCTGGCCAGGTTCGTGGCCAACTTCCTGGCCAAGAACGAGAGCCGCCACGAGACCAAGACCGGCAACCCCGACCTGAACACCCTCTTCCTGCTCAACATGCCCCCCAGGGCCATGGCCAAGATGACCAACGGGCTGATTGACACGGCCATGGTCGAGGCCATCGTGCGCATCCCCAATGGCCACCTGTGGCGGGGGCTGGGCGGATTCATCGCCGGATTCTTCAGGAACATGTCCGCCAACCGCAAGACCGGAAAGGAGCTCAATCATGAGTGATCAGCACAGCCAGCAGGCCGGACAGCCGACCCAGGGGAAGGCGACTACGGCCTCGCAGTGGGCGATCGTCCGTTGGTGGCGGCGGTTCAGCGACCAGCACACCACCCTGGCCCAGTTCATCGTCTTCTTCATCCTGTCCAACGGGGTCACCGTCCTGCAGCTGGTGCTCATGCCCGTGCTCAAGGCCATCTTCAACGGCACCTCCCTGGTGGGCACCAACTTCCAGATCTGGCGCATGGGGACCGTCGGCGGCAAGCCCTACTACCTGTTCGACTATGCGGCCGGGTCGATTGGCCACGGCGGCGGGGGCGGCCTGGCCTACTTCCTCGCGGTGGAGATCACCCTGCTGATTGCCCAGATCATCAACTTCTTCCTCCAACGCAACATCACCTTCAAGTCCAACTCCTCGGTCTGGAAGGCGGCCTTCTGGTACCTGGCGGCCTATGTGATCATCACCATCATCGCGGCGGCGCTGCAGGGCTGGTACAAGGACCCCATCTACGGCTTCTTCCAGCACACTCTGAACTGGGGCAGCCTTGGGACCACCGTTGCTGACTTGGTCACCATGATCATCAACTCGGCCATCTCCTTCTGGGTCTTCTTCCCCATCTTCAAGGTCATCTTCCGTCAGGAGCCCACCGAATCTCAGGCGAGCGCCCAATAAAATTCCGGCCCCACTCCCCCAGTCGCCAATGAACCGGCATGCATCGGCGACCAGAGGGGCGGGGCCTTTTCCTCAAACCCATCATGTACAGTGGTCGCAACGGCCGTCGGCGGGGGTACGGCAACCCCGCCGACATACCCACCGACCCATTCTTTTGCGAAGTGATCGTTCATGACAGCTGACCGACCGGCCTCCACAAGCCCGCCCGTTCTCACCTTCATCGTCCCCGCCTATAACATGGCCCAGCATCTGCCGACCTGCCTGGATTCGCTCCTGAGCCGGGAGGGGGACGATCTGGAGGTTATCGTGGTCGATGATGGATCCACCGATGACACAGCGCAAGTGGTGCAGTCATACCAGGAACGCCATCCGCACACCGTCCGTCTGATCACCCAGACCAACAAGGGCCATGGTGGCGCGGTCAACACCGGCCTGGCAGCCGCCCGAGGCTGCTACGTCAAAGTGGTCGATGCCGACGACTGGGTGGACCCGACATCGCTGAGTCTGGTCCTGGACCAGTTGCGCGACCAATCGCGATGTACGAATCCGGTGGACATGGTGGTCACCAACTACGTCTATGAAAAAGAAGGCCGCAAGCATAAGCGGGTCATCAACTTCCGTAGCGTCATGGACCCGGGGCGGGTGCTGGACTGGAACCATCTGGGGCGGTTCGGACTGGCCCAGTACATGATCATGCACGCCCTGATCCTGCGCACCGAGGTGCTCCGCCAGGCCCACACCCGCCTGCCCGAGCACACCTACTATGTGGACTTCATCTACTCCTATCAGCCCCTGCCCTGGGTGCACACCCTGCTCTATCTGGACACGAATTTCTACCGCTATCACACCGGCCGTCAGGGCCAGTCGGTGCAGACCTCGATCATGATCGCCCGAGTCTCGCAACTATTGCTGGTCAACAGACTCATGGCGGATTCCACGCCTGACCCGGGGACGGTTCCCCGTGGACTTTATCGTTATATGATCCACTATCTGTCCATCAACTGCGTGGTGACCTCGGTCTTTCTGATCCTCTCTCGCAAGCCCAGCAACTACAGGAGCAAGGACATGCTCTGGAGTAGGCTGGAGCACCGCTCCCCTGCCATCGCCTCCGATGTCCGCTCCACCCTGCTCTGCCGGATGATCAACATGCCGGGCAGACCGGGCCGCCTGGCCATCCGCCTGGGTTATAAAGCCGCCGAAGCCGCCATGGGCTTCAACTGATCGCCCTCCCTCGGCAGGAGTACGCAGAGGCTGAACCAGTGATGCTCGGTGCGTAGGGTCATCTCGCCCTGATAGCGGTGGACTATGTGCCGGATGGACTTGACCCCATACCCATGCAGGCCATCGTCGGTCCTGGTCTTGGTGGTGGCCAGCTCGCCATTGCCTTTCCAATTCAGAGGCGAGACGAAGTAGTTTTCGATGCGAATCACCACGAACTGTCCTCGGGCGTACAGGGCCACCTTGATCAGGCGGCGGTCGGGCTCCTTGACCTTTCTCAAGGCCTCAATGGCATTGTCCAAGGCGTTGCCGAAGAGAGTGGAGACATCCATGGGAGACATCCCCTCCAGGAGCGAGCCGTCGGCCACCATGGTCAGGGTGATTCCCTCTTCCGAACAGATGCGCTCCTTGGTTGACATGACCACATCCAGGATGGGGTTGCCGGTGTGCTGCTGCGACCCGTACCGTCCGACCGCAGCCTCCAGCTCCTCGAAGTCCTGCGACTTGCGCTCAGGGTCCATCTGCGAGCGCAGGGCGGCGATTTGATGCTTGAGATCGTGGGCAAGCCTGCCCATGGCATCCAGATTCTCCTTGGAGCGCATGTACTCGCGATGCTGGCTGTAAGCCCGGGCGTTAATGGAGGCCAACTCGGCGCTGGTATGGCTTTCCCGCAGCTGCTCCTGCTGGGCGTAGAGCATGGCGAACCCGCACAGGTCCACCAGAGTGCGGATATAGAAGACCTCCAGGCCAACCCGACCGGAGAAGGGGGTATTGGTGGAGACAAAGCTCAGGTTGGACATGGCGAAGGTGACCACTGCGATAACCGCGGCTATGAAGACGCTGCGGCCAGGCACGGAAGGCTGGGCATCGGCAAAGTTACGTCGCTCAGCCACCCAAGCCAGCAGCCCTACGCCGCCGTAGATCAACACCAGCAAAACCAGTGAGGCTGGGTCGTACAGGCTGTGACTGGATGGCCGCATGAAGGAGTCCAGCTGCCAATGCAGGGAGGCGATCAGCTCAGCCAGGACGAAGGCGCGGGCCAGCAGATAGGCCCCATCCAGCGCACCCAACCCTGAAGCCAGCATAATGATGGCGTACATGCAGACCACAGCCAGGCACATGCTGATGATCCAGAAGGCGATAGGCAGGGTGCCAGCCCAGTACTGAACCACGATCAGCACAGCCAGACCAGGCAGAAGGACCGCCACCATCCGCAACCGAGAGATCCTCGGCCCGATGGCCAACAGGTAGACCAGGCAACCCAGCCACTCGCTGATGGCTGTATAGAGCCGGGGGATGTCAGGGAGGGCATTGAGGATGTGGGTGGTGGTCATGGCCGACCTGCCACGTAAGCGGTAAGAGCCGTCATAAAGGACTTCTTACGGGGTCGGCTGACCCGCAGCCGCTGACCGGTTGACATAATGCAGTCCTGGTCTTCCATGCCCGTCACATGGGCCAAATTGACCAGGTAACAGGAGTTGGAGCGGAAGAATCCCCGCTGATCCAGCTGTCCCTCCAGACTTTTCAGCGTGCTGTTCGTGGTCAGCGAGGAATCCAAGGTGTGGATGACGCTGCTGTGGCGGACGGATTCGATGAAGACGATGTCCTTGAGGGGAATTCTGGTGGATCGGGCGCCCTCGGTAATCAGGATGGACAGGTCCACGCGGCCGCGCACCTGGGCAATGGACCGGTCCAGCTCCTGGGAGAAAGCGAACCAGGGCAGTGGTTTGAGCAGGTAGGAGAGGGCACCCACTTCATAGCCGTTGATGGCGTACTGGGGAGCGGAAGTTATGAAGACGATGACCACCGACTCGTCACGGGCACGCACCCTGTGGGCCACTTCAATCCCGTCCATGGGGGTCATCTGAATGTCCAGAAGAAGGATGTCATACACAGGCCGATAACCATCTGCAAAAGCCTTGCCATCGGTGAAAACGCTGACCGTCAGTTCCTCCTGACGTTCCTTGCGGTAGCGGCTCAGGTAATTGACCATGGTTCGACAGCTGATGGAATCGTCATCCACCACTGCGATTCTGATCATCCTGGTGCACACTCCTTACCCCGTCGGCCAAGGACCTATGGCCGCCGTTATCACCGTTCTTCTATGATATCGGAGATGTCCGCATGGCAGACCGCGCTTGCCGGAAGCCGAACTCGGACAAGCATGGTTTAAACTGTTCGCTTTTTGCCTTGCGAATCAATTCTCACTTGTGGACGGGAACGATTAGAGTCGAAACATGTCTACCTTCGCACCCTCTTCATCCTGGAAACCCTCCACCTGGCTGGCCCGCCTGATGCTGCTGATGGCCGCAGCCGCCTGGGGAGCCGGATACACCTTCGAAAAGGTTGCCATGGAGACTCTGACCGTACGCTGGCTGATGGGCATTCGCATCCTCTGTGCCATTGCCATCATGACACCCTTTTTGCTGCCACGGCTGCGTAGAACCGGGGCCATACACACTTTGGTACCGGGGCTGATTCTGGGGGTCAGCTACTGGGCGGCCTTCAGCCTGCAGATGATGGGGCTGACCACCATCGCTCCGGGCCGCAACTCCTTCCTGACGGCCACCTACTGCATCTTTGTGCCCTTCCTGGTCTGGATCATGGCCCGTCGACGACCGGCCCTGCGCCACTTCGTCGCGGCTGCCATCTGCATCCTGGGTGTGGCTCTGATCTCACTGCCAGCCCATGGCGGGGGACAGGGGCTGTCTTTGAGCGCTGGTGACCTGCTGACCCTGGCCGGCGCGCTGCTCTATGGGGTCAACCTGGTGATCACCGGGTTTTTGACCAAGAAGTTCGATGCCCCCACGCTGACATACCTGGAGCTACTGTTCGGCGGTATCCTCTTCCTGGTCTGCGCGCTGATCTTCGATCCCTTGCCCAGTGCGGCCGACTTCACACCATCGACCTTGGGCTCAATGATTTATCTGACACTGATTTCGACGCTCATGGCACAGAACTTCCAGAACATCGCTTTTTCCAGGGTCCCCGCCGCCCAAGGTTCACTAATCCTATGTTCAGAGAGCTTATTCGGCATGCTGGTCTCGGTCCTAGTCCTGCACGAGGAGCTGACAGCCACCCATCTGCTGGGCTTCGCCATCATCTTCACCGCCATCATCCTGTCCGAGGTCAGGCTTCACCCCCGCCGGTCATCGGCGGATTCCTCTGCACCTGTGTCTTCCTCCCGGTAGGCTGTCCCAGGCAAGAGGTCGTAGGGCATCTGCCGCTTGATCAGATAGAAGACCAGCAGGAGCAGGGCCAGGATGCGCGTTGCAATCTGAACGTTGCCGGTCCATGGGCCGAAGACAGCCAGGATAATCGCGGTTCTGAACAGATAGAAGAGGAAGCGGGACCAGCCATGCCGCTGCTTGGTCTCGACGGTCATGTGGGTGAAGGTGGCGCCCAGCGTCCGTCCCCTACGGGGCAGGGGGATGAGTAGTTCAAAGATCAGCAGCATGACCAGATCCACCACAGTCCCAAACATGTCCAGAGCGGATGGGGCGATCAGCAGCCCGCCAAATCGGTAGTGTCCATCCAGTTGATAGGTGCCCAGGCGATGGACCGCATAGGTCACGCCCATCCCCAGGGACATGGACAGGATGGTGGCCAGGAGCAGATCCAGAGCCAGGGAGACGGCACGGTGTATGAACCCGGGGTTGGTTACCAGCTGGGCGGCGTCAGCCTGACGGGTGGGAATGAGTTTGTTGGCAACCATGGCCACCAGATAGCCGATTATTGCGCCAGAAGTGTTCCAAATCAGGTCGTCCACGTCGAAGAGACGGTAGGCACAGCCGACGATGCCGAAGACCCCGGTCAGCTGGGCCGTTTCGATGAAGAGGGAGACCAGGAGGGCTACCGGCAGGGCCAGGATGAAGCGCCAGCGGAAGACTCGACCCATGATGAAGCCCAGGGGCAGGAAGAAGGCCACATTGAGCAGGATCTGCAGCATGGCCATCCGACCGCCTGTGCTCAGATCGGTCAGGAACTGCAGGGGGTTGAGCTGGGGGCTCAGATGATGGGTGGCGCAGAAGGCGGCACGGTCGTCGGGCATAGGCCAGAGGGTGAAAAAGACCAAGGCCAGTAGGTATAAGACGGTCAGGTAGGCCGCCATGGCTGCTGTCAACCGGAGCCGGTGATACCGGTTGTAGATCAGGGCAAGAATGGGCAGGGTCAGAATCAGCGAGGCCAAGGGCCAAAAGACCAGAGATATGCCAAAGGAGCCGCTGAAGTAGTCCAAGTATGTCGAGAGCACAAATCCAGTCTAAATCGCCCTCGGGCCTATCGACCGATTGACTGCGCCGACGAGGAGCTCAGTCGTCGCCCAAGGTCACGTGGATGCCGCCTACCAAGGAACTGACCAGGTTGTAGAGGAAGGCGAAAATGGTGACCAGAACCACTACTATGACAATCTCGAAAATGGAGAAGATGGTCACCGAACTCAGGACCGTCCCCAGGCTCAGCACCTGGCCCAGATCGAAGCCGCCCGCGTCCAGGCCCGTTTTGGAGATGACCTGAGTCAGGTTGTCAAAGAGCCCCATGGCGTTGAGCAGGAACCAGAGCAGGGCAGCAGCCACCACCTGAATGATGCCCCCGGCGATGGCCAACAGGAAGGTGACCTTGGCCACCGACCAGGGCTCCAACCGGGTCAGGGACAGCTGCATGCGCCGGGCCCGAGGCACATGAGGACGCGCCGCCGAAGCCGAAGCCGCAGGCCGAACAGGACGGGATGAGGATACCTTGACCGGACCGGCAGCCGAAGCTGTGGTTCTTGCGGAACGTCCCGATGCCGTCCTGCCGGCTGCAGGAGCCGGGGGAGTGGCCGATGCAGTTCGACGGGACTCGCCCTGTGCGGATTCATCAGCCTTGGTCTTCCCCTTTTGGGACTTACCAGCACCCTGCTTGCCGGCCTTGACCTGCTTCTGATCATCCTGGCTCATCGGCACTCCTTGATCCTTGCGTTCAATAGCCCGCGCATACCGCCGCTGGGCCTGCATGACTTCTTACGAGGCTACCAGTCTTGTCAGACTGGTAGCGGACCAACTCAGTCCTCCTGGGTCAGGCTCTGACCGTCGCCGGTTCCGGTGGTGGCGATGGGCTGATCCTTGGCTGCCAGGGGAGCGGCGGAAGCCAGATCGGTCTGATCGGCATCCTCTTCCTGGTCGTCACGTTCGGCATTGCGGGCGATGGAGAGAATCTCATCACCCTTGTCGGGCTTGGCCAGGGTGACTCCCTGGGTGTTGCGACCGGTCCGCTTGACCTCGGCCACATCGGAGCGGATGACCTTGCCGGACTTCATGATGGCCATGATTTGGTCGTCCTCATTCACCACCAGGGCGCCGACCAGGGATCCCCGGCCCTCCACCATGGCGATGGCCTTGACACCGTAGCCGTTGCGACCCTGCAGGCGGTACTCACTCAGAGCGGTCCGCTTGGCAAAACCCTCATCAGTGACCACCAGCAGGTCATCCTCGGAATCCTTGGCGATCACGTCCATGCTCAGCAGTTCGTCGCCTGGGCGGAACCGCATGCCCTGGACACCAGCGGTCTGCCGTCCCATGGGCCGCAGGGTGGAGTCGTCCGCCGAGAAGCGCACGCTCATGCCCTTGCGGGAGACCAGGATGATTTCGTCATCGGCATTGCAGAGTGCTGCACCCACCAACTCATCGCTCTGGGGCACCTCCTGTCCCTCCTCGTCGGTGACGGTGCCCAGCTCCATCAGTCGCACGGCGATCAGACCGCCCTGACGGGGCGAATCATACTCGTCCAGGCGGGTCTTCTTGACCCGTCCCGTCCGCGTGGCCAATACCAGATAGTCCGCATCGTCGTAGCCGTGCAGGGAAAGGACCTGTTCAATCCGCTCGCCTTGACCCAACTGAAGCAGGTTGGCTACATGCTGTCCCTTGGAATCGCGGGAGCCTTCAGGCAGCTCATAGGCCTTAAGCCTGTACACCCGGCCCTTGTTGGTGAAGAAGAGCAGCCAGTTGTGGGTGCTGGTCAGGAAGAAGTGGTCCACCACGTCGTCCTCACGCAGCCTGGCCCCGCGGATGCCCTTGCCGCCGCGGTGCTGGGCCCGGTACTCGTCGGCCTTGGTCCGCTTGACGAAGCCGGAGTGGGTGACGGTGACCACGACCTGCTCGTCGGCGATCAGATCCTCCACGTTCATCTCACCCGAGTAGGGGACGATCCGGGTGCGCCGCTCGTCGCCGTACTTGTCGACGATCTCGTCCAGCTCATCACCCACGATGGTGCGCTGACGCTCGGGGTGGGCCAGGATGTCGTTGTAGTCGGCGATCTTGCGCATGAGATCCTCGTGCTCGTCCAGGATCTTCTGCCGTTCCAGGGCAGCCAGACGACGCAGCTGCATGGCCAGGATGGCATCGGCCTGGACCTCGTCCACATCCAGCAGCTCCATCAGACCAGTGCGTGCGGTCTCCACGTCCTTGGAGGCGCGAATCAGGGCAATGACCTGGTCAATCATATCCAGGGCCTTCAGATACCCCTGCAGAATATGGTCGCGATCCTCGGCCTCGCGCTTCAGGTAGCGGGTGCGCCGCTCGACCACGTCCAGCTGGTGATCCACCCAGTGGCGGATGAAGGCGTCCAGACTCAGGGTCCGGGGGACTCCGTCCACCAGGGCCAGCATGTTGGCCCCGAAGGTTTGCTGAAGCTGGGTGTGCTTGTAAAGGTTGTTGAGGACCACCTTGGGCACGGCATCGCGCTTGAGCACCAGGACCAGGCGCTGGCCGGTGCGGCCCGAGGTTTCATCGCGCATGTCGGCAATGCCCTGGATCTTGCCGTCGCGCACGGCCTCACGGATGGAGGAGGCCAGCCGGTCAGGGTTGACCTGGTAGGGCAGCTCGGTAACCACCAGGCACATCCGTCCGCGGATCTCCTCGGTGTTGACCACGGCCCGCATGGTGATCAGGCCTCGTCCGGTCCGGTAGGCCTGTTCGATGCCCTTGTGCCCAAGAATGGTAGCACCGGTGGGGAAGTCAGGCCCCTTGATGATGGCGATCAGGGCGTTGAGTAGTTCCTCCTTGGAAGCTTCGGGATGCTCCAGGGCCCAGTGCACACCCTTGGATACCTCGCGCAGGTTGTGCGGAGGAATGTTGGTGGCCATGCCCACTGCGATGCCGGCTGATCCGTTAACCAGCAGGTTGGGGAAGCGGGAGGGCAGAACCGTGGGCTCCTGGGTCTTGCCGTCGTAATTGGGGATGAAGTCGACCGTATCCTTGTCGATGTCGCGCACCATCTCCATGGCCAGAGGGGCCATGCGGCACTCGGTGTACCTCATGGCGGCTGCCGGGTCGTCGCCGGGGGATCCGAAGTTGCCTTGGCCGTCCACCAGCGGGTAGCGCATAGACCAGGACTGGGCCAAGCGCACAATGGTGTCATAGATGGCCGCATCGCCATGGGGGTGGTACTTGCCCATGACGTCACCCACCACGCGCGAGCACTTGTTGTAGCCACGGTCGGGCCGGTATCCGCCGTCATACATGGCGTAGATGACCCTACGATGGACCGGCTTCATGCCGTCGCGGACATCGGGCAGAGCCCGCTCCACGATCACGGACAGGGCATAGGACAGGTAGGATTCCCGCATCTCCTGCTGGAGGTCAATGGGCTGAATCCGCTCGCCCTTAAGGAGGCCATAATCGGTGTTGTCCATCTCTTGTGGGCTGAGTGGCTCTCGAGACCCGTCGGGCAGGTTGAGGCCGTCCTGGTCCGAGCTGTTGTCGTTGTTGTTATCGTCTGCCAAAATCGATCCTTAGCTCAAATGTTGAAAAGGGGAGGCGTCCGCGTCTCAGGCGTCAATGAAGCGGGCGTCGTGCGCGTTGCGCTGGATGAACAGACGCCGGGGTTCGACCTCGTCACCCATGAGCATGGTGAAGGTCTCGTCGGCCTGCTCGGCGTCATCGATGCGGATCTTCTTGAGGATGCGATGCTCCGGGTCCATGGTGGTCTCCCAGAGCTCCTGGTAGCTCATCTCGCCCAGACCCTTGTAGCGCTGGATCCCTTCGCCCTTGGGCAGCTGCCGACCTGAGGCCTTGCCCTCGGCCAGAACCCTGTCGCGCTCGGCGTCGGTGTAGACGAAGCTGTGGGGACCCTTGGTCCACTTGAGCCGGTAGAGCGGAGGCATGGCCACGTAGACGTAGCCAGCCTCGATCATGGGCCGCATGTAGCGGAAGAAGAGGGTCAGGTTCAGGGTGGCGATGTGGGCGCCGTCCACATCGGCGTCGGCCATGATGATGACCTTGTGGTAGCGCACTTTGTCGATGTTGAAATCCTCGCCGTATCCCCCTCCTACAGCGGTAATCAGGGATTCGATGGTGTCGGACTTCATCATGCGGTCCAGGCTGGCCCGCTCCGTATTGAGGATCTTGCCACGCAGCGGCAAAATGGCCTGGGTCATAGGGTTGCGCCCCTGTATGGCCGAGCCGCCTGCTGAGTCACCCTCCACGATGAACAGCTCACACTCTTCGGGGTCGCTGGACTGGCAGTCCTTGAGCTTGTCGGGCATGCCGGCCGTCTCGAAGATGGACTTACGACGGGTGTTCTCGCGGGCCTTCTTAGCCGCGATCCTGGCGCGGGAGGCCTCCATGGCCTTCTGGATGATGGCCTTGGCCTCGCCTGGGTGGGCGTCGAACCAGTCACTCAGCCTCTCGGTCATGACCCGCTGGACGAAGGTCTTGGCCTCGGAGTTGCCCAGCTTGGTCTTGGTCTGGCCTTCGAACTGCGGGTTAGTCAACTTGACAGAAACCACAGCGGTCAGCCCCTCGCGCACGTCGTCGCCAGAGAGGTTATCGTCCTTGTCTTTGAGGATGTTCTTGTCCCTGGCGTAGCGGTTGATCATGCTGGTCAGAGCCGCGCGGAATCCCTCTTCGTGGGTGCCGCCCTCAGTGGTCGCGATGGTGTTGGCGAAGGTGTGGACCGACTCCGAATAGGCGGTGGTCCACTGCATGGCCACCTCGGCGGAGATGCCCAGCTTCAGATCCTCGGCCTCGAAGTCGATGACCTCGGCCTCCACAGGCGTGGCCTTCCTGACCTTGACCAGATAGTCCACATAGTCCTTGATGCCGTTGGCATACTGGTAGCTGACGGACTGTCCCTTCTGCTCCGGGGTCTGCTCCTCGCCCGCCACCTCGTCGCCGGCCTGGTCGTTGGGACGCAGGTCGGTCAAAGTGATTCTCAGGCCCTTGTTGAGGAAGGCCATCTGTTGGAAACGGCTGCGCAAGGTCTCGAAGTCATAGACCGTGGTCTCGAAGATTTTGGGATCGGCCCAGAAGGTCACCGAGGTGCCGGTGCTCTCATCCGGCCCCATGGCTTGGTCCTTGGACAGGGGAGCGGTCGGCTTCTGGTTACGGAAGTTCTGATGCCAGTGGTAGCCCTGTCGACGCACTTGGACATCAATTCGGGTGGACAGGGCGTTCACCACGGAGATGCCCACGCCGTGCAGACCGCCCGAGACCGCGTAGCCGCCGCCTCCGAACTTGCCGCCGGCATGCAGCTTGGTCATGACCACCTCGACGCCGCTCTTGCCCTCGCCTGGCACCTCGTCTACAGGGATGCCACGGCCGTTGTCGTCCACACGGATGCCGTTGTCGGGCAGGATGGTGACTTCAATATGGTCAGCGTACCCGGCCAGAGCCTCGTCGACCGAGTTGTCGACGATCTCGTAGACCAGATGATGCAGGCCTCTGGGCCCCGTCGAGCCGATGTACATGCCGGGACGGACGCGGACCGCCTCCAGCCCCTCAAGCACCTTCAGATCGCTGGCATCATAGTGCTCGGGTGAAAGCGAATCATCCAGCTGCGCATCGTCCAGCTGATCCAGCTGATCCTGGCCCGTCATGCCATCATCCTGAGGCTTGTCCTCCTCGTTTTCCCGGCCCTCTTGCGGGGTCCGGGACGGGTCAGTATTGAGATCTGCCACGGATAGTCCTTTCTGCACCCCCATCGTCGGCCACTGACGACAAAGCAGCTTCCGTTCGTGGTCGAGCGGGGGATTGACTCATGGTCACCAGGTTCCAAATCGTCCATAAAGGGGCCTTGGAAGCGTTTGACCCTATAACCTATAGAATACCAGCGCTATGGGACTTTAGGCTTACAGAAAGCTGGGAAGACGGTATTCGCAGATTATGGGTTCACCCGTAGGTGTCGCGCACGCCTCGGCCGGGCGGATCGAACCGCGAACGGCGAAAGCTGTAGTTGTGGGGGCCAGTCACCCGAATCTGTCTGACCGGCATGCCCAGCCGCTTGGCAATGGTCGCTTTGAGCTGGGGGACCAGGTAGGTCAGCTGAGTGGCCCATACCGTGGTCTGCGCCTGGATGATCAGCACGCCCTCCTGGTAGGAGACCACTCTCGAATGGGCGGCGATGCCGGGTCCAACTACACCGTCCCACTGGTTGCGCAACCGAGCAACCTTCAGATGACTGGTCCACCCGCTCCCAGCAGCAAGGCTGGTCACCACACCTCCCAGTTTGGCTGGGTCGCGGCCCGGCTTGCCGAATGCATACCAGGCCTTACGGGAGTTGTCCTCCCGCTGCCGACGAGTGGCCGCCCGTCGCGTGCAGCCCTCGAAGACCAGTGCCGGCAATCGACGCTGATCCAGGTGCAGAGTCTCAACCATGGGGGCCTTCATGACAGGTTGTTCCCCTCCGGCATATCAGAGTCCTCATGAGCCGTCCCTCTGGTTCGACGCAGGTCCTGCATGGCACTGGCAATGGCTGGATCCTGGGCAGCCGGATCAGATGGCTGCACATGCCTCAGTCGGGACACATCCACCAGCCTGGCACCCTGCAGGGAGGGAATATCGCTGTCGGCGGCCACGGTGATCAGCACCTGGCTCTGCTGACGGGCAAAGTCCAGAATCTGATCCCTACGGCCCCGATCCAACTGGGCGAAGACATCATCCAGAATGACGATGGGCTCCAGATCGCGACGATCCTTGACCACCTGCAGCAGAGCCAGCCGCAAAGCCAGAGCCAGGGTCCACATCTCACCGTTGGAGGCGAACTCCCGAGCAGGCATGCCGTTGAGGGTGAAGACCAAATCATCGCGCTGAGGACCGATCAGATTAGTGCCACGAGCTACTTCTCCCGGGTAGATCCGCTGAAAGTGACGGCTGACGGCTTCGGCGACCTCTGGACCGGTCTGCCTATCGGGTCCGATTTCCTCCAGGGATGGCTGGTAAGTCAATCGAGCATCCTGATCAGGGCCTGCAAGCCGACCATACAAATCGCTGAAGGGCTGGTCCAGAGCCTCTACCAGAGCCGCTCGTCGTCGGCTCAGATCCAGCCCGGTGCGAATAAACTGCCCAGTCCAGACCTCAAGGCCGGAAAGGGCGGCGTCACTCCCATCACCCGAGGGATCATAGCCCGCCTGGGAGAGCTGCTTGAGCAGGGCGGCGCGCTGCTTGGCCACATGACGAAAATCCTGCCGGACCTGGAAGTAGTCGACATCGAGCTGGCTGCCGGCCTGGTCCAGCACGGCCCGCCTGGCCGCCGGCTCTCCGGAGACCATCAGCTGATCCTCAGGGCTGAAGGTCACGCAGGGTACCCGGCCCACCAGGTCACGCTGATAGAGGGAAGGCCCGCCGTTGATTCTTCCCCGGTTGGCTCCCTTGGCGGCAATGGTCAGCTCATAGTCAGTAGCGGTTCCGTCCTGCTCCAGCCTGGCCCTTATGGTGGCCTTGGACTGCCCACGTTCTACCAGGGGTAGTGAAGATGAAGTCCTATGGCTGCCGCCGGTGGACAGGACCTCGACGGCCTCGACCAGGTTGGTCTTGCCCAGACCGTTGCGCCCCTCCAGAATGGTGACTCCAGGCTCCAGATCGAGGACACAATGCTCCCAGGAACGGAAGTGATCCAGAACCAGACGGGAGATGTGCACGACGATCGTTCCTCGAACCTACCCGGATGTCAGTTGTTGAAACGCATGGGCACCAGCAGGTAACGGTAATCCATGGACTCCTCGGAATCCTGCTCCTGCTGGCCGTTGAATTCCACAGCCTTGACTGCCGAAGTCATCTTGATGCGGACAAAGGGCTCGGCGATGGCACCCAGCCCGTCAATCAGATAGTTCGGATTGAAGGCCACCGTGATGTCTTCCCCGTCCAGATCCGCCTGCAGAACCTCATGTGCCTGTGCCTCGTCAGCTGTGCCGGCGCTCAGAGTCACCTCGTTGCCGGAGAAGACCATACGGATGGGGGCGTTACGTTCGGCTACCAGGGCCACACGCTTGATGGCATCGATCAGGTCCTGCCGGGCGATGACCGCCTGGATGGGGTACTCGTCCGAAAAGAGACGGTCCACGGCCGGAAATTCTCCATCGATCAGCTGGGTGGTGGATATTTTGCCAGCGTTTTCCACGCCCATGATGGTGGGGTTGTCAGCCTCGTAATCCATGGTTACATTCTGGTGCTCGTCCAGGGAACGGGCGATGTCTCGCAACAGGGAGCCGCGGATCAGCATGGAGGTGGAAAAATCGGCGTCACGAGGAGTCCAGGTGAAGCTCGAACGGGACAGTCTGAAACGGTCGGTGGCGGTCATGACCACCTTGTCCCCGGTGATCTCGGTCTTGACGCTGGTCAGGACCGGTCGGCTCTCCTCCCGGGAAACAGCGACGATGGACTGGGAGATGGACTGGATAAAGGTCTCAGCATCCACCTGGCCCATAGGCTCAGGAACGGCAGGGAGGTCGGGATATTCGCTGTCAGGCATCAGTTGCAGAGAAAAAGTGGACTTGCCCGAGGTGATGGTCATCTTGGATCCCTCGGTTGACAGATAGGTTTTCTCCGATGGTAGTGATTTGGTGATGTCCGCCAGCAGTTTGCCTAGTACCAAGGCTGTTCCGGATTCATCGATGCCT
Source organism: Bifidobacterium polysaccharolyticum (assembly GCF_016101585.1). Taxonomy (GTDB): domain Bacteria; phylum Actinomycetota; class Actinomycetes; order Actinomycetales; family Bifidobacteriaceae; genus Bombiscardovia; species Bombiscardovia polysaccharolytica. Next base: position 570,929 of record NZ_JACFQG010000002.1, on the reverse strand, counting down.
GCCTCGATGTGGTTTCTTGCCGAAACCTCGTAATCAAAAGCAGAAAGCTTCAATGTTCCTTCAGAGGCTTCCATCCTGATGCCTGCCAGAATCGGCGAAGCCGGTCGGGAGGGGATGATGCGGGTGGTCCAGGCCACTGCATCTGAGAGTGCGGATGAATTCACTTCTACTTTCATGGGAGCCTTCTTGTCGATGAATGAACTGGACTCATTCTATCGAATAGCTCAGGTGATGTGGTTGGAACAAGCAGATGTGCTTGAGTGTGAAGGTGACTATTGCATAAATATACATAGAGTCATCGTAATAAGCTCGGTGGATGGTGTGGATAAGTTCTCAAACCCTTGCAACGAAGTGGATAGACCTCAATCAGACGATGTGGATAAGCAGTGGAGTCGGTGTGAATAAGAGGCCAAGTTATCCACAGGGGTGTATTTTTGCTGGGTTATCCACAAAAGAGACGCGGTTATTCGCTGAAAATGCACCACTTATCCCCGGAAAAACGGTGTGTTATTCCCAAGGTTTGCCCACATCCGGGGATAAGTAGGTGGATATCTTTTTCTGTCGATCCACAACAGTGTCTGCGTGTCGCATCAATTTTGAGGCTGCTTGAGCCGGACCGTGAGCTCCATGACATAGTTGTAAATCTCTCGCTTTTCCTGCATCTCATTGGAGATACGGGTGTAGGCGTGCATGACTGTGGTGTGATCGCGGCCGCCAAAGACCTCGCCGATGTCGACCAAGGACATGCTGGTCATTTCCCGGGCCAAATACATGGCGATCTGTCGGGCTAGGGCGATGTTCTTGGTGCGCGTACGGCCGACGATATCGTCGAAGGTCAGATGGAAGTACTTGGCTACTTGGGAGATGATGTCAGTGGGCTTGATTTCTACGTCCGTAGAGAAGAAGTCTTGCAGGGTCTGTTCAGCCAGGGCCGTAGTGACCGGCTGATTATTGAGGCTGGCTACGGCCGTGACACGGGTCAGAGCACCCTCAAGCTCTCGGATGTTTTCGGTGAAGCGTTCCGCGATCAGATCCAGAACCTCGTTGGGAATACTGACTCCGTTCATGGAAGCCATCATTCTCAGGATGGCCACCCGTGTCTCCCGATCTGGCGGCTTGACGTCTACAGTCAGTCCCGAATCGAAACGCGAGATTAGTCGCGATTCGAAGCCCTTCAGATTCTTGGGGGCCACGTCCGAGGCGATGACGATGCGCTTGTTGGCGTCATGCAGGGCATTAAAGGTGTGGAAGAACTGGTCCAGGGTGGCTTCCTTGCCCCCTAGAAATTGGATGTCATCGATAAGGAGCACATCCACCTGCCGGTAGCGGCGATTGAATTCTGCGATCTGACCCGATCCCTGGGTGGAGTTCTGCAGGGCGTCGATGAATTCGTTGGTGAATTCCTCCGAGTTGACGTATCGGACCTTGAGCGAGGGATCCTTGACCAGGGCATAGTTGCCGATGGCGTTGAGCAGATGGGTCTTGCCCAGGCCTGAGCTGCCGTAAATACACAGGGGGTTGAAATCCTGACCTGATCCTTCGGCCACGGCCAAGGCCACGGTCCGCGCAAAGCGGTTGGAATCGCCCGGGACGAAGGTATCGAAGGTGGCGTTCTTGTTCAGGTGAGTCTGTGGGTCGCGCTCCACCCGGTTCTGGTTCATGGGGAAGCGGGGCACGGTGAAGGCGGGCCGGGATGTGGCCCTTTCTGTCTCGCTCTGCCGATCGGTATTACCGCCTGCCGTTGGCCTTACCACGGAGGAGGGTTCGGATAGCTCGGCCTGCATATCCAAGGTCATGGGCACATAGGTGCCTTCGTGGAAGTCATTAGCGGAGACAATCGGGGACTTGGATGTTCCAGGATTCTCGGCCCGCCAGTCCGAGTGGACCTCTGAGCTGGGGGATCGGTCGGTGCCGGCCTGACGCTGGTAGTCGTCATAGGGATCCTGAGCAGGACTGGGGACTTGACGGAACTCGCCACTGCCCGGTGCGGTGCCGGCCATGGCGGATGCGCGGTGGTCGTTCTGTTGATCGGCAGCCTTCTGCTTGGCCATCTGCTCCGGGTAGACGATTTTAATAGCCGGGAACATCTCCTGATTGGTGACCAGCTGTAGTGCATTTAAAACGGGCTGGCTGAGCGGTCCCTGCACAGCCTCCTGAGTTGCCTTGGAGGAGACCCGCAAAACGATGGTGGTGCCGAAAACCGCCTCGGGGGTGATGTCCTCCAGCCAGCCCTTGTCCCTGGAGGTCAGTGAACTGCTATAGCGGAGCACCTGCAGGACCGAATCCCAGATTCTCTTGGCCTGGGCAGCGGCATCCAGCGGATCCTGCGCCATCAGTGTGCTCCTCTCTTCTTGACGACTGATTGTCCCGGTCTTTCTGCTTCTCTCAAATTCGACAGTAGCCCATTGTTACACCGACTTTGCGCGGTTATCCACAGGATAGCGTGTTGTATCTGCGATGAATGTGAATAACAGTGATGTAATTTGTGGATAAGTGAGGAGGCCCTTTTCCTGCTATGACAGGGTTTGCGGAGGGCATGAAGCGGTCCCAATCAGCTGGGTGGTGGAAGCTCGTTTGACTCCGTCCCGGCTCATGTGTACCGTGATATAGCTTGACTCATAACGAGCCGTACTCGAGTATGTCTACACACGGGAGCAACGAATTATGAAGAGGACATTCCAACCCAACAATCGCCGTCGCCACATGAAGCACGGATTCCGCGCTCGCATGCGTACCCGCTCCGGTCGTGCCCTGATCAACCGCCGCCGGGCCAAGGGCCGTCGGACCCTCTCTGCCTGAGTCGGATCCCGATCCTTTTTCAGAAGGTGGAACGGCTGAGGAGCCACCGGGAGTTCACGGCGGTGCTCAGGCGACGCCATCGAGTCAGCAGCAGGGATCTGGTCATACATTATTTGATACCTGGGCCTGACCGGACGGCGACCCCGCTGCCAACGGCATCGGCTGTGCACGAAGGGCGGCATGACATCCTGCCAGCAGGCAGACGCCGCATGGGGCTCGCTGTATCCAAAAATGTGGGCAAGGCCGTGACCAGGAACAAGGTCAAGCGCAGGTTCAGGCAACTCGCGGGATTCAAGGAGGACCTGCTGCCACCCTCCTGTGATCTGGTCATGCGCGCCAAACCCAGCGCTGCTACAGCCACCTACAAGCAGCTGGAGGAGCAAGTGGACAGGCTCTTCCGTGACCTCATGCGTAAGTCCGGAAAGACTGCCGGCGGTCTTGATGTACAGGGACAGTCAGGTCCGCAGTTCGCTGGATCCAAGCGTCAACCGGTCCAACAGCTGAAAACCAGTGAAGGATGCCGAGTATGAGCGGCCTGGCCTCCCGGGCTCTGCAGAGCGCAGTCCGCTGGTATCAGCGCCACATCTCACCCTTGTCGCCGCCGAGGTGCCGTTACTACCCGACTTGTTCCCAGTACGCTTTGACCGCCTTGAAGCGGTTCGGGGCCTTGCGCGGAACCATCCTGGCCATTCTGCGGTTATTGCGTTGCACGCCCTTCAACAACGGTGGAATCGATGACGTGCCCCAAAGGTTTTCCATCTTCTATCGGTTCCCGTGGTCCAAGGCTCATGAGGAGGCCCGGCTGACCCCCCTGGCCCCAGACAAGGAGACGGCCTGACAATGTTACACAACAACGACACCTTCACCTTCGATACGGGTATATACGGTTTCTTCTACAAAATCCTGTACCCGATCGAGTGGCTCATGACCTACATCATGACCTATTGCCACAAGTTCCTGACCCTGATTGGGTTCCATAAGGGTCCCGGCGTGGCCTGGGCGCTCTCGGTAGTGATGCTGGTGCTGATCGTCAACCTGTGCGTGTTGCCGCTCTTCATCAAGCAGCTGCGATCCATGCAAAAGATGCAGGCTCTGCAGCCGAAGCTGATGAAGATCCAGAACAAATACCGCAACAAGAAGGATCCGGCCAGCCGAGAGGCCATGAGCCGGGAGACCATGAAGGTCTATCAGGACAACCATGCCAACCCCATGGGGTCCTGTCTGCCAGCACTGGTGCAGGGCCCGGTCTTCATGACCATGTTCTATGTGCTTTCGGCTGTGCCCTTCATCGCCCGTGGCAAGCGGGCACCTCTGGGAGCCTTCAATCGAGAGGTGGCGCGGGAATTCGAAGAGACTACCTTTTTCGGGTTGCGGATTTCGGACAACTTCATGTCCGCCCAGGGTGCGGGCCGTATAGTCATTGTGGTCTTCATCGTGCTCATGTGCCTGGCCATGTTCTACTCGCAGTTCCATAATGTTCGACGGAACATGCCGAGGTCGGCCATGCAGGGAAAGCAGTACAAGATGCAGCAGATGATGGCCTTCATCTTCCCGGTCATGTACATCTTCTCGGGCATCTACTTCCCATTCGCAGTGCTAATTTACTGGCTGACCAACAACCTTTGGAATCTGGGCCGAACCCTCTTCCAGGTCCGCCATATGCCAACTCCTGGCTCGCCGGCCGCAGAGAGCAAGGAAGAGCGTGACCATCGCCGTGAGAATGCCCGCCGCAAGCGCCAGGGGCTGCCCTCTTTGGAGGAGGAGCAGTTGATGGAGGCCAAGAGGTTGGAAGAGGAAGCCCGCAACAACAAGAACATCTCCCACCAGCGTTCCCAGCCCCATCGCAAACGTCGCGGCCGTTGATGCGGCTACTGGCGGTGGAGGCCGGCGTGGTAACCCGGCTTTCGGTCGGGCGAATACTGGAGTAATCTGCAATCATCACGTCCGTGTATCCTCAATACTGGACACTCGATTGGTGACCAGGAATCCAGTGGACCTGAGGTTATGAATCGGATGTAAACGCGTGTAAGGAGAGCATAGATGTCTCAGTCTCTGGACCAGGGAAAGACCATCGAGCAACTCAATGAGGAGGCGGATGTCGCCGCCGACTATCTGGAGGGGTTGCTGGACATCGTCGATTACGAGGGCGATATTGAGATGGGGGTGCGCAACCACCGTCCGACCGTACAGATTGTGGCTGACGACGATACGGATATCAAGCATCTGATCGGCAAGGATGGTGAGGTGGTCGATGCTCTTCAGCAGCTGACACGCTTGGCCGTGCAGCAGAAGATAGGGGAGCGTTCCCATCTGATTGTGGATGTGGATGGCTTCCTGCGGCGCAAGCGCGAACATCTTCGCGAACAAGCCCTGGATGTGATTGATGAGGTTCGTGAGACTGGCGACCCTGTCAATATGAAGCCTATGAACTCTTTTGAGCGCAAGATCGTTCATGACATGGTCCGCGAGGAGGGGCTGAAGTCACGTTCCCACGGTGAGGAGCCCCACCGGTACGTCACTGTCTATCTGAAGGCCAAGAGCGAAGACGAAGACCTCCCTGACGATGTTGAGGACGAGCCAGTCGGGTATGACGACTCGCTGGACGTGGATGAAACCGATCAGGTCGTCGATTCGGATGACTACGAGGCTGATGATGATCCTGCGGATGCTGATAGGGAGTGACTTTTAAGCCTCACAGGGCTATGCGTTGATGAAGTGTTCATGACGTCGGCCTTTTTGGATGTGTCCACTGTTTGGTGCGGTCATACTGTCGAGGTTTGTTGTGCTATCTGCCAGCGCTGTGCCCTTTGGCAGGTGTGTAGTATTGTCTGGCTCATGATTGTGCTTAGTCTGTTGTGCTTAGTCTGCCATGTTGTTTAATCCTGATTACTCTTTTGCGTTTGAAAATCATATGGTGGTAACGGTCTTAGAAATGCAGCTATTTTCGATTCTGGCAGTGTGAATAATCCTGCTGGATACGACGAGACTGTATAACCCTGTTGTGGTCTGTGGCTTTGGCCGACTGGGCGTGGAAGGTGAATGTGAGGAGTTGAAATGGCTGTTGTGGACGATGAGCTGAACGATAGTCCCCTCTTAAGGCAGGTGCTCGGCGATGCTCTGGTACCCATGCAGCGCTTTCATGAAAAGCTCTTGCGCGAGGGTGTGGAGAGGGGCATCATTGGCCCTCGCGATGAAGACATTATTTGGGAGCGGCACATACTCAATTCAGCGGCTATTGTGCCTTTCGTGCGAGAGCGATTGAGCACTGACAGCCAGACGGCAACGGTGGTGGATATAGGTTCCGGTGGGGGCTTCCCAGGCATTGTACTGGCTGCCTGCCTTCCGCAGTGCAATGTTGTTCTTGTCGAGCCAATGGAGCGGCGTGTGACCTGGTTGCAAGAAGTGGTTGATGAGTTGCACCTGGCTAATGCTGTTGTGATTCGCAAGCGTGCAGAGGATCTGGTTCCACAATCCTCTAAGGCTTCGATCCGGCACAACAAAAAAGGTACACAAAGCCGCCGTCATGGTCGTCGTCGAATACAGAAACAGTCTGTTTCGGCTTACGTCCGTGGTGGTTCTTTAACCTCGACCGAAGCCAGGAATGCTGACAGCCAACAAGATGTAAATGACCATGACTCTTCGAAGGTGACGGGTGGTGTGGGTCTAGCAGACGTCCAATCTAATCTTTCAATTCCGCAGACTTTTGATGTTGTGACGTGCCGAGCTGTAGCCCCTATGACTAAGCTCGCCGGATGGACCCTGCCGCTTTTAAGATCGAGAGGTCAGCTTATTGCCCTTAAGGGTCGTTCGGCACAAGCTGAGCTGGATAAGGCTGCCAAAGAGATAAAAAAATGTCATGGAGAGAATCCACGGGTTTGCCTAGCTCCAGTCGCACCTGGCCTTGAGGATACCCACGTAGTTCTTGTGGATAAACACTAAAGTACTACACTGATATGACCTTATTTAATGACTTTGATGCCTGAGATGCTGCTCAATCTAAAGACAAGAATAGGCTAGGTAAGATAATCAATTATCAGTAATCAACACAGAGCGTTATCAAATACCTGATTAGAGATAATCGATTAAGCTCTATCAGATCTAAGTAGGCCTTTTCCAGACAGCGGCTTAGCCGATATTCATTCGAGGTGAATGGAGTATTAGATTAAGAGGAAAGCAAGCACGCTTGTGATTTTTATTGTCTGACTCGTGTATGCTTTCACCTCAAACATTCGTAGTAATTTTGATACTTTAGTTTGAAACAACGCCGTAGACAACAGTCAGAACTGGCTATATACAAATAGATTATTTAAAATAAAGGTATTATATATTTTGAATGTAACGCACATCAAAGTACCTCTTTGGGTTTGTTGCGCAGGAGGTTTCATTGTATCCTGGTGTTGCCGTCCAAGTAATATTGGAATGATTGTATGATGCCCTATATCTGAGTTGGATATACTGACATCTCTTTCTATTCTTGCATTAAGAGTCTCGGGAGATGCTCTACTTTTGTTGCTGGGGGATCTATGTGTTTACCTACGTCCTTAACTAGACAGTCGAAGTTATGCACCTCTTGTTGTACTCATTTATGTGTTTCTCTTACTCCCAGGGAGTTTATTGTGTCTATCCTTTATCTCGATCTTCTCCGCCTTCTAAACTGTTCGGTTTCCTCTCCTTCCTTAGAAATATCGATGGGGTTATCCTGATTCTTGCAAATGTATGAAGATTACATGAGTTATCGATTAAACAGCATAGATTATGTCTCTAAAATAATCCGAAATGGCGAGAATTCCTCTGATGTGGGAGTTGGATGACAACCGAACTGAGCTATAAGAGAGCAGTTCACCGTCTTCAGATGTGTCCACTAAAGAATGTTTCACGTGAAACATTGAAAAAGGATTTTTTTAACCCAAAACAAGTAAACTAGGCTTCATTGGTTCCAGCTGTAACTCATCTAGATGACTCAGCACACTGTTATGAGTATGTTCTACAAGAACGTCCTTCAGTAACGACTACATTTAGGGCGTCTCAACATATAGCAATATTCGAGGGTGTGCTTCCGGTGGATGATCGCTATGTAGAGATAGATCGTAATGTTTCACGTGAAACAATTAACGCAGAATGAAATAATCAGGATTAGGTTTATGAAAGCACAAACGAGAGGATATCGAAATATTTTCTGTGTCTTTTTTAGTAAAAGTTGTTAAAGGTCTTGCTTCTTAGCTACGTCTCCTTCAATCATAATTTTGCGGAGTAGACTAGAGTCTTCATAGACATAATGAAGTCTTTTGTTTAACAGCACTCAAAACCACTTAAAATTAGCATTTAGTTCTGTTTTCTTGATTCAGCAGCCTTTATTGGAGGTAGATGGATAGATTCTGCAAATAAAAGACAAAACTGAGTTAGCCGACTGTGTTAGAAGACAAATAAACGGGGTAATAATACTGCTCAGGCAGTATAGATGTTTCACGTGAAACCTCCCTCTTGCTGTACGTTTGTATAAGGCTTGTCATCCGAAGGATTTATTTTGGTATTACAGCGGTGTTTATAGCGGCTATCGTACAGATGGATAAGATCATTGAATATAACCATGAATAATGTTGCTTGGTTTGACGAGTTAATAGATTTATAGATTTGTTGCTAATAAGTTATGCACAATTTGGACCTGACCTTCGAATTATCCACATCGTCGTTTGAAGACGCTGGCCTGGGGTGGGAAGTGCCAGACTTGTCAATAATTACAAGGCAAATCTAATAATCTTGGGTAAGGGCCAGCCGCTGTGGCTCCGTTGGATCTATCCACACTTATCCACAGTTATGAACAGTGACCGTGTATAACTTTCAGCTGTTCTGACATGTCCAACTAGGACGGGAAAATTGAATGGTTATCAAAAGGAGGAAGGTTCGTGACCGCATCGAAGAAGGTGAAACCCGTTTCGGGGAATACCCCGGATATCGGTGAGAAGCCCACGCCAACCGCATCAGGTATGGAGTCGACAACGGATATTCTCAATAGAATATTCGCTGAGGGGACTGGTTCGGTGTCTGGTGCGGAGATGGCAGATCTTTCTGCGCGCTATCAGGCCTTACATCAGGCTGAATTTCCTCACCCTTCAAAAACGCGCTTCATTGCCGTTGCAAATCAAAAAGGCGGGGTAGGGAAAACCACGACCACTGTAAATTTGGCATGTGCTTTTGCTGAATTCGACGAACGTGTGTTGGTAATCGATATGGATCCACAAGGCAACGCTTCTACTGCATTGGGTGTAGCTCATGAATCCGGGACGCCGTCAACATACGACGTGCTCGAGGGTCGTCTTGGGATTGACGACGTTAAGGTAGTATCCCCTCAATTCCCCAACCTTGAGGTTGTCCCATCTTCTATTGACCTCAGTGGTGCTGAGCTGGAAGTTGCGGATATGCCCAACCGCAATCAGCTCATGAAGAAAGCGGTTGCCGACTATCTTAAAATCTGCCACCAGCATTATGACTATGTTCTCGTTGATTGCCCTCCTAGTCTCGGATTATTAGTTCTGAATGCCATGTGTTCGGTCAATGAGGTATTGATCCCAGTGCAAGCTGAATACTATGCTCTTGAAGGACTGCAACAATTACTGCATACCATAGGACTTGTTCAGCAAAGCTATAATCCTTATCTCGTAATCTCAACCATGTTGTTGACCATGTATGACAGGCGAACGCTGCTCAGCAAAGAAGTGTTTGATCAAGTCAAGGAACATTATCCAGAGATAGTGCTTAATACGACCATCCCGCGTTCTGTCAAAATCTCTGAGGCTCCCAGCTTCCGGCAAAGCGTTGTCACCTACGACCCTAAAGGAGCTGGCGCTATTGCTTACGAAGAGGCGGCGTTAGAAATCGCCCAGAGATCCGAGCAAGTGTTGGAACATATTGCCAATAGAAGACAGGGGGAGTGAGGACATGACAAGCCGTTCACGGTTAGGCAAGGGCTTGGGGGCTCTATTTCCCGCCCTGCCAGGTGAAGATGACGAAACCAATGCTGACAATGGCCGTCAACAAGATAACAAAGTACCGAATTCCGGCAACAAGCAGCCCACCCTTCAGGGCTTGGGTGCTGAATCGGACGGACGACTTCGCAAAGATATAGATGCCTCAGAAGAAGACGGAGCCAAAAGAGAACGCAGTTCTACGCATTCGGGGAGTACAAGCTCTCAACTAGCGGCTTCGGCAAAGTCTTCTGGGAACGGTCGTAAACGTTCCAACAAGGGACAAAAGCGTGTCAGCATTTCCGAGTCTCTTAATGAGGATGTTTCACGTGAAACATCCACTTCGAAGAGAACTACCAAGCGTCGGTCAGTTCCGTCCATCAGCAGCCTGGAACACCCAAGTGATCTATTCTTTGGTCCTACGACGACAAATGTTTCACGTGAAACATTGCCGATGATGGGATCGAGTAAGGCTGTCGATCATCGGACAAAAGAGACTCAGCAAAGCGTCAACCGTGCACCTATTGTTGGCAATGCTACTGAGCCGAATAAGACGGAGAGCAATAGCCAAGAGGAGCTGAAACCCGTTCAAGGCGGGTACTTGGCTGAAGTGCGTGTGGACGATATTAGGCCCAATGCTCAGCAACCGCGACAAATCTTCGATGAAGACGAACTGTTGGAGCTTTCACGCTCCATCAAAGAAGTTGGCGTATTGCAGCCCATAGTGGTGCGAAGATCAACTCTTATAGACCGTCCAGGAACAATCAAAAATAAGACAACCTCAGTTGGCGGCGCGGAAAGCAAATCCGGAGCAATTGGCGCTAAGACCGGTGAGGAACAATCGAGTCAGCTTTCAAATCAGAGGGAAGCGGGTCTACAGCAAACAACCCATTATGAGATCATAATGGGTGAGCGTCGTTGGCGTGCGACTCGATTGGCTGGTCTGGATACCATACCTGCAATTGTGAAAACAACGAGCGACGACACCATGTTGCGTGATGCTTTGCTCGAGAATCTCCATAGAGTGGCTCTTAATCCGTTGGAAGAAGCAGCCGCTTATCAGCAAATGATTGATGAGTTCGGCTTGACTCAGGACGGTTTGTCTAAGTCAATCTCTAAGTCCAGGCCACAGATCACGAACACACTTCGCTTGTTAAAATTGCCCCCTAGTGTGCAGAAAAAAGTAAGCTCAGGTGTGTTGTCAGCTGGGCATGCTCGCGCCTTGCTTACTTTGCCGGATGAAAAGTCTATGACTACTCTGGCAGACAAGATCATTGCTGAAGGTCTGTCGGTAAGATCTACTGAGGAACTTGTCGCCTTGCAGACTGGACAGACGAAGAAGAAAGCAAAGAAGCCTAGGGTAAACGCCTGGGCTGACAGTCCTGTACGCCAGGATCTGGAAAGCCACTTTGATACCAAGGTGGCCATCAAGGGCACTAAAAAGCACGGGAAAATAGAAATCGTGTTTTCTTCGCCTGAAGACATGGACCGCATTGTTGCCATTCTCTTGGAAAAGAATCAATCTGCAAGTAATGACAGTCATTCTGGCGATAAAGGCTGGGTTTGATCCCATTCTGGAAGTGGGACCTCAGGGTTTGCTCATCCGAACCTTGCCGTAAAGTGAGCGATTGCTTCATAGCCCGATCAAGTTTGGTATGAGCTGATGAGCAATCGCTGAAATTACCTTAAGGACAGAATGATTGGGAAGGCCAGAATGATTGGGTGTCCAAGGTATGTCCGATTCGCTGACCAGATATATCTGTGCGTAAAGTTTGATAAATAGCATGAAGCTGGCAAACAGTCGGCCGGCAAAGAATTGGATTGCGAATCGCTAGAGCCTGGTCACCCAGGTCATTTTGTCGGGGAACTGTATCTGGTCGGATTGGTCTCTCGCCTTCATAGTTGTCAGTAGTGTGATAGGTATATTCAATCGTAAGGTATCCAGTTAGTCGTTGGTGACAGGCCACTTAGTCGGCCATGATGGAACTTCTGTTTTTGTGTTTGTCATTTGGTAGGTAATAAGCCCTCGCTTCTGTGCGGCTTTTCACTGAAGTTGGTCTTAGTCATTGAGGTGGGGTGACAAATTCGTGCAGCGTAACTCTGGGAATTCTAGCTGTGCGTTAGAGGGGAGGGAGGCTCTGTTGCGGAAAGTTACGTCAGTGGGAAGTAACTTGCGTCAGCAGAGGATGATTTAAGAAGCTGTAGGGTAGGAAATGTTCTTGTTGAGTAGGGTGTCCGCTGGCAGTCAATGGAGAAATAAAAGCAAACTAAGTAGGCAGCTGCGCATAATCGATAAACGAAGTGCCTGGCAATCGTAAACTGCCAGGCACGTGAATTCATGTTTGTGGGGGTGCGTATCGAGTTCTATCGGTTATCCAAACTCGTAAGATATTCCTGAGCATCTAAAGCAGCACGACAACCCATGCCGGCCGCAGAGATGGCCTGTCGATAGATCTTGTCGGTGACATCACCAGCGGCAAAGACTCCAGGTGCAGAAGTCTTCGTTGACCCACCTTCGACCAGGATATAGCCGTCCTGATCCAGATCAACTTGGCCATTAAGGAAAGCGGTCTGAGGGGTGAATCCAATGGCGACAAAGACTCCATTAGCTGGAATAGTGGATTGCTGGTCAGTGGCTGTATTGCGGACATCCAAAGAGGTTACGCCGCTATCGTCGCCGTTGATTCGTGTAACGACCGAATCAAGAAGGAAGTTGATTTTGTCATTGGCCTTAGCACGGTCCACCATGATTTTTGAAGCGCGGAAGCCTTGGCGACGGTGGATCAGTGTAACAGACGAACCAAAGCGGGTCAGGAAGTCCGCGTCACCCATGGCAGAGTCGCCTCCACCAACGACTACAATGGGCTTGTCCTTGAAGAAGAAGCCGTCGCATGTGGCGCAGTAGGATACCCCTCGTCCTGAAAACTCGCGCTCGCCAGGGATTTCCAATTTACGATATTGCGAGCCAGTGGTGATGACGACGACTCGAGCTTGATATTCCTCGCCGCCATCGGTGGTGATCCGCTTGACGTCTCCGCTCAAGTCAACTGAGACAACATCATCATATTCAATTTGAGCACCAAAATGTTCGGCCTGATCGCGCATCTGATCCATCAGATCGGGGCCGAGTACTGCTTTGGGGAATCCAGGGAAGTTCTCTACTTCCGTCGTGTTCATAAGCTGACCGCCGGGCGTTAGGGCTCCTGCAATAACGAGTGGAGCATATCCAGCCCTGCCAAGATAAATGGCGGCGGTGTAACCTGCGGGTCCGGACCCTATAACAATCGCATCATGAACAGTTTGCTTCATAACGCTACTGTATCCATTCAGGATGACCGAGTCACATGCGGTGGGCGAAAAGGTCGCGTGTTATCTCACAGTAAGCTCGGTTCTGACACCGGCAGGCTATTCTTGAATCATGGAGAAAACTGTGATAGTCGCCATCCTAACCAATCTTGGGACGATTCTGGTGCTGATCTGGTTTATGCTCCGAGTTGACCGTTTGCTGCGGGAGCATCCCAGCCATCAAACAGATGATAAGAGCGGGGATGACAGCTGGCATAGCTGGCGTTTTTGGAACCCACCAAGCCCTGATGACAATGACGACGAGTTGGATGCTGATTCTCTGACTACAGACAAAAGCCTTGGGGCCGATGAAGATATGACTGCTGGGAGTAGCGAACGATATTCATCATCAATTCAAGAAGAACCTGTTGAAAGTTCTTGGCGCGCATCGGACAAGAACAAGGAAAGCAAAAAAGACAAGTAGGGAATATCTAGCTAGCTAGGTCGTAGACGATTCAATATCGGTGGGTACGGTTTCAATTGTTTGTTCGGTCTTACGAAAGTATGGTCTTTCAATAAGGACGGATGCGCCTGTACATATGTATCCACTGACCTGCAAGGTATCTATTGGCTTTTAATGGGCTTAGGACGGCCGCGGGGGAGCGAGCCGGTCGTAAGCGATATGACTCGATCGATGAATTCGGATAGGAAGATCGTGTTCGCAGCGATGAGGACGAACGAATCGAGGTAAATGAATAGATGCAGCAATGCCGGTGACGGCATTGCGATTTACCGGCGCTGACTCAGTTCTCGTTCGAGGTTCTTGATGGCATAGTAGCGATAGCTCGCTTTTCGAAGATGGAAAAGCAGTGATGCCTACAACTATATGTAATCAAGTCTGCTTGATAAACATCTTGGGTAAAACCATCTTGTGTTGACTGATCTAGACCCTGTAGCGTCGCAATACCGTGAAGGCTGTCTTCGCTGTTTTCTGACTCATATCTTTATTAGATTCGCACTTTTAACGGGCAACATTCGTAGCCGGGCATAAGTGTTGTATCGTGTGGGACTCTCGCAGGAGTCGACGAAGTAAGTTGATCACCACAGAATGTTTCACGTGAAACATTCGATACCGACCACGATTGCATGCATGGATGTGGAGCGAGACAGCCGTCTATTGTGAGTTGAATCTTGGAGAGTGACTAGCCATTCTGACATCGGCCATTTATTGGATTGCATCTCTTCTGCGAGTCAGCATAAGCCGACAATGTAAAAACAGGGACCTGATTAAACAAATCCTTCAATCGAAGTCGGCTTCAATGTTGGTTTCAATGTTGGTTCGAATGTTGGCTTTGGCGGAATAGTAGGGGGGGGGGATAGGAGAGCAAAGGAGAAGCTGGGAGTCGAGATTAGCAAATAGGGGGAGAGGAAATAACTGACGATGAATGGTGGATGATGAATGGTGAATAACAGGTATTTGGCTCCAGAGAAGAATGATGCTGAGAATAATGAACGCAGAATAGAACATCGGGTTTAATGATTACAAACTGTTAGTTCGCGCTGTGTGTAGCGTGCTCGTCTTACGCACTATTTGCTCTGGCTGTGTTTGCAAACTACGTATATTACAAGTCCGCATGATGCATATTGCGCAATTTGCACGCTAGGCATCATGCGGACTTCACTCATGCTTGCCGAATGGTAGGCAGAACCAGGCAGGCTTTGAGGTTTCAGTCGGTTCGTTTTTGATCCAAAACCGATTGGACCAATGCAGTGTATAGCTCTGGCAGGTTGTAGCCTGCAGCCAGGGCTGATTGCGGCAAAAGCGAAGTGTCTGTCATGCCGGGCGCCACGTTGGACTCCAGGAATTGCGGCTGACCCTGGGCATCGACGATGAAGTCGGTGCGTGAGATATCGCGGAGTCCCAAAGCCCGGTGGGCGGTCAATGCAGCATCGCTCACAGCCTGTGTGGTTTTGGCATCCAGTCGGGCCGGAACATAAAACTCCGTCGGACCGGGGGTGGAGCGAGCCTCGAAGTCGTAGGTACCTGAGGGAGTCCAGATTTCGAGCGGAGGCAGAACCAGGGGGTGTCCGTCAAACTCGAGGATGGAGACGGAGACTTCAGTGCCCGTTACAGCCTGCTCGATCAGGGCCACATCACCGTAGGCAAAGCAGTTGATCAACGCCTGAGTGAGCTGACTCTGTTCAGTTACCATGGTGCAACCCATGGCTGAGCCGCCCATGGTGGGCTTGATGAAGAGCGGGAGTCCCAGCGAACCTAGAAGCATGTCGATAACGGGTTCGACTCCCAGCTCGCGGAACATGGATTCGGGCAGCGTCACGGAATGTGGCGTCTGCAATCCGGCCATGCGGACAACGTTCTTGGCGATGGGTTTGCTCCAAGCGGTCCGGGAGGCCTTGGCTCGGGATCCGATGTAAGGCAATTCAGCCATCTCCAAGACATCACGGATGGAGCCGTCTTCGCCGTTGGCGCCGTGCAGCAAAGGCCAGACCAGATCAGGGCGGGTCGATTCGTCGGTCAGGTATGGCAGGAGCGAGCCGTCCATGTCGTGGACGTGGACCGTCCATCCGGCCTCCTCCAGGAATCCTTGGACTCGATGGCCCGAGCTTATGGAGACATCGCGCTCATGGCTGAGGCCGCCGCAGATAACCAAAAGCGACTTATCGGCACGCTTGGTGGCCTTGCTCGCCAGAGATAGGACATCGTCCATGGTGACCGGCGTGGCCTCGCGGATGGAGCGATGCGAGGTTCGCCTGGCTCTTTTGACCACTTCGCCTGTAGCCGTGGACGCAGTGTTGGCCGAGCTGGCGGCTGTGGTCGTCGTTGCGCTCGCGGTTGTCTTGGCCTTGCCGACTGCCGGGGTTTTGCCGCCGGTCTGTTGCCGTGGTGTCTTGCTGTGCTTGGCCGCCATGATTCAGCCCCTTTCCTTGCCGCTGTCGGGCTCGAACAGCCGGACGGTGGCGAGTTCATTCTCGATGACCGTGGACAGTCTGCGTATTCCCTCTCGGATCCGATCGGGAGTGGGGTAACAGAAGGACAAGCGCATATGGTCCGCGCCCTCCCCGTTATCGTAGAATGCTGTGCCCGACACGTAAGCCACCTTGGCGGTGATTGCCCTGGGCAGCATCTCCTTGGCGTTGAGCCCCTGGGGTATCTTCAGCCAGATGTAGAAGCCGCCCTTGGGCTTGAGCCATGAACAGTAGGGCAGGTATTCCTTCAAAGCCTCGTCCATGGCATCGCAACGTTCCTTGTACATCCCCCGGTAATCGTTGATCTGCGATTTCCAGTCGAAGTTGTCCAGATAGGTGGTGATGGTCATCTGGCTCATGTTGGAAGGACAAAGGATGGCTGACTCATTGGCCAGAACCAGCTTCTGTCTGATTCCAGGAGGTGCAACCATCCAGGCCACGCGCATGCCCGGAGCGATGATCTTGGAGAAGCTGCTCAGATAAACAATGCCCTCGGAGTCGTAAGAGCGCAGGGCCGGATAAGTTTGGCCGTTGAAGGCCAACAGTCCATAAGGATTGTCCTCCACGATGAGCACGTGGTATTTTCGGGCGATCTCGATGACTTGTGGACGCCGCTCGACGCTCATGGTGGCGCCGGCTGGGTTATGGAAGTTGGGCACAGTGTAGAGGAACTTGACCGCCTTGCCCTGGCGGCGCTGCTCCAGAATGGTCTCCTCCAGAGCCTCGGGAATCAGTCCGTCTCCGTCCATGGCCACATTGACCACATCGACCTGGAAAGATTGGAAGACACCCAAGGCACCTACATAGTTGGGTGCCTCAGCCAGTACCACATCGCCGGGGTCGCACATGATCCTGGTAATCAGGTCCAGTCCCGACTGGGAACCGTTGACGATAACCACATCATCCGGCTGGACGTCCTTGATGCCTTCCAGCTCCATAATGGGCAGCACGTCTTCGCGCAGATGGGGATCGCCCTGTGCTGACCCATACTGCCAGGCCACCTGGCCCTTGCTCCGTAGCATGTCGCCAAGCTGATCGGCCAACTTATCGAAAGGCATCCGGCCCAGGTAGGGCATGCCGCCGGCCAGGGAGACCACCTCGGGCCGATTGGCCACGGCGAAGAGGGCGCGAATCTCGGAGGCGCGCATCTGCTCGGCTCGTGTTGCATAGGAGCTATACCAAGGATCGTTCTTGATGACCTTGGACGCGATATTGGGATCATCCGCCATAACTGACTTCCGCCTTCCTGCCGCCGTTGTCTAAGGAAACTGTATTACCTGCGGACGCTATGTAGGAGGAAAAATCCAACACATTACCATTTCGGTACACCCATAGTATCGGCATACGGATGGGTAGGCAGCCATGTCTGGCTGATTGGGTCCATGGGGCTTGCAGGCAATTGCGGTCGACGAGTGGTCTGTGGGTCGACGTCGGGATGATTCGCATTTGTTGCCGTCGACCCATAGTCATGCTCAGAAAGCCTGAACGGAAGTGAAGCGCAGGGTGTTTCCTGGCATGCCATCCATGGGGACCCAGACGACCAGGTCCTGAGTCGTCACCGGTTCTCGCAGGGTGACCTGGGTGGTTCCGGAGGCATCGAAGCTGAAGTCGGCCAGCGGCTGTCCTTGGTTGGGCTGAGCCGCCGTGGAATTCGCATAGATCTGGGCATGGCCACCGCTCTGAGGCGCGACGATGGTCAGGCGAGAGACCTCTTCCGGCTGGGTCAGATGCATATACCATCCATAGCCCTGCAGGCCGGCGGGTTTGTTGAGGAAGAGCTGGCGGCTAATCGGATAGGCCGTGGTGTTCTTGGGCTTGGGCGGATCGGGAACCTTGCCCGCCTTTTTGTCAGCGTGGCTGACCTTGTCGTTCCTAGCATCAGTGCCGGACTGAGCTTGGTCATCGCCGTTGTCATTGCCGGAGGGGGTTGCTTCTTCACTCTCATTGGTCTTGCCTGGGAAGGGCACGTTGGACATGACCGGCCAGCCGCCCTCACTTTTGCCGACTCTGGATCGGGACCCGGTAATGGTCGAGAGAGCCCAGACCAGGGCCACCACAACGATTACCGCCGCTATGGCAATAACCACTGAGCGAGTCGTGAAGCGGCCGAACAGGCGGGTGTTAGCCATATCGGCCTCATCGTCCAGATCATTATCCTGCTCATCGTCGGGAAGAACCGAGTAAGTCACCGGAGCGGGCATGGAGTGGATTTCAGGCGTGAAGCTGGGGGGCAGCGGCTCCATAACTGTGGTTTTCTGCTCCTCCTCATCGAAATCGTGGTTCTTAAAGGACCGGTTCGCTTGGCTGGACGCTTTGCTAGGTGCCTTGGTCTTGTCAGCAGCGGCGGAAGGGGAGTGTGCATTCCGGGCCGCAGATTCTCCTGCGACAATAGGCTCTGCAGCCGCAGCTCCTGCTTGGCGCGCACGCGAATCGACGTTGCCCTGTGGTGCGCTCAGGTTGGAGGTTGCCTTGGCTTGGCTGTTGCCGGACTTGTGGAAGTCCCACTGGGAGAAGCCTCGCTCCACGGGATTGTCGGCAGTCACGCCGTTGCCGCTGAGAGTCTCGGAGGGCTTACGCTGATCACTTTTGACGGTCGGCACCCGTCCGGTCACAGCTTTGGACTCTTCCTCATTCATGGCTGTGGGTCTGGTTGCCGTCGCCCTGAGTGCGCTCACATCCATGGCTGCGGTCTTGCGGGAGGAGCTGTTCAGCGAGCGCAGCCGCTGGCGCTCGTCAAAGAGCGAGAAGAGGTCGGTATCCGTATCCTCTGGATTGAGCATTTCAATCTCGCTGCGACCGGGAAAGAGCAGTTGGTTGGTCTTCCAGTGCGGCTCATGGTGAGATACGGTCTGCGCGGCAGGCAGGGCCGAGGAGGTCAGCCCTGCGGGAAGCGGGAGTACATTCTTGGGATCCACCGGGCGCAGGGCCACAGCTTCGATGGAGGCACGGCCGTCCATCTCAGGCCAAATCAGATCGCTGTCGGTCAGCTCCTCTGGCGGGACCCAGGGGCTGAGCAGGGCCGAGAGCTCTGCCAATGTGACCAGCGGAACCGGCACGGCTCCCTGCTCATTAGCCAGGCCCAGCCCGCGCATGCAGATGATTTTGAACTCTTCCGGGGTCTGCTTGGGCAGCTCCTGCAGACTAGGCTGTCGTCCGTCCTGATTAGCCCGTCTGGTCAGCATGGCATAGAGCACGCCGGCCAGCTCGTGTATGGCATACTCCTCGTCCGTCAGTCCCATCTCAGTCGAGACCGACGGGTGCTCGAGCATGGGCGATATAGGTGCATCGGCCAGGGTGATCGAGGCTGGTGCCAGCCTGATGGTGCTCGTGGAGACCGCATAGTCGACCATGCCGGCGGCATGCAGGGTGCGCATGGCCTCGGTGACCTCTCCCATGATGGTGCCGATGGCCCGGTCGCTGAGCGTTCCCCCAGCGGGTCCGTGCATGTAGTCCCTCAAGGACATGCCGGCATCGGGGGCGGTGACGATCAGGGAGACCTTGTCACGAGTGTGCAGCTGGTAGACCGGGGTGAAGCGGCGGTCCTTGTTCAGCGCCAGGCTGGAAGCGTTGACGTTGATCCGGTCCATGCAGGTGGAATCCCCGGCGATAAAGAGCTGGCAGTCCCTTTCCAGGACCTTGTCCTTGGCCCGCCAGGCGCTCAGACCGTTCGCGCGGCGGAGCAGGGTGACCAGGGTATATCTGCCGAGGATGGTGTCTCCGATATGCGCGTTCATGGTTGCCGAGCTCTCATCAGAAGTGGGGCGTCGCCTGTAGTCGGCGACACCGTGGTGGACCTTGCTGTTCCTAGGTACAATCCTAACGGGTTGCTGGGCCGGAGGGGCCGGTGGGGGTCCGGCTATCGCGGATTCTCCATCAGCGTCGGACTCACGGGCCTCTTCGAAGTTCTCCAGTGCTGCGTCCATGCCGGGCAGAGCGGAGTCAGGGGAGGAGGAGTGCACCACCCTGACCGAGCGGTCGGCCAGCCGGGAGGGTCGTCCCTGCAGAGCGTCCATGCTGCGGACGGGGTGCCGGGCTGTCCTGCCTAGTCGACGGGCCAGGTCGATCAGGAGTTGGGTGAATTCCTCAGTGCGCAGGGCTACCAGGGTCACGACATAGATGACCGCCGTCAGCAGGGTGATGACCACGCAGATGAAGAGTGCCTGCACCCAGCTCATGTGGCCCTGTCGGCCCTGAATCCAGGCGCCGACTAGGTGGGTCACCGGGGTCTTGACTGTCAGGGCTGCTGCCAGGGCCAATCCCGCAGCCAGGAAAGCCTTGGCGTAAGTGGTCAGAATCCGCCGCTCGTCCAGATTCCCCTGGAAGGGGCTGCGCAGCATGTGAGTCAGGGCAGGGAAACTGAGGATGCTGCTCAGGGACAGGCTCAGGCCTACCAGCGCTGCCCAGTAGCGGGGAGGGAACAAGCGTATGGATACCAGAACCAGTGCTACCTGGATGGTGTTGGAGACGGCTGCGAAGATGAAAGGATGCCGCCCATCCTCAAAGGCGTAGAAGGTGCGCTGAATGAGCAGGAAGGCGCTTGAGGGGACCAGCCCCAGGGACAGGGTTATCAGCGGTCCTGAGATAAGGACAGACTCATGGACGCTTACCGAGGGCAGCAGGGCTCGTGTGATGGGCACTGGAATTGCCAACAGGACTGCGGCGAAGAAGAACATGACCAGTCCGACGTTGCGCAGGGCTTGGCTCAGATCATTGCGGGCATCCCCAATGCGGCCGTCCGAAACCGCTTTGGACAGCTTGGGGAAGAGGGCCGTGCTGACCGAGACGGCTACCAGGGAATAGGGCAGGATGAAGATGGTGTAGGCGTTCTGATAGGAGCCGTTGCCAGCGATGTCAAACGGGTTGCCTTCAAGGGGCGCGCCGTTGTTGATGCGGGCATTGACCACGTTGGCCAGCTGGTCGACGATGACCACGCACATGCTCCATGCCGCTACCGACCCCATGGATCGCAGGCCTATTCCACGCAGACCCCAGCGAGGGCGATAGCGGAAGCCGCTCATGATCAGGGGGATGAAGAGGACCAGTGCCTGGAAGGCCACGCCCAGGGTCCAGGCTCCAGCGGTCAAGGCCACCTTACCGTCGTCCCAGAAGCCGACCGGCTGATTGCGGGCGTTGCTGAACAGGAAGATGAAGACCAGGAAGCCCAGGCAGCTGATAACGTTGGCGCCCACCGAGCTCCAGGCGTATGCAGTGAACCGGCCCTTGGCGGCCAGGATCTGACCCAGGACCGTGTAGAGCCCATAGAAGAACACTTGCGGCATGCACCAGAGGGTGAAGGAGTTGGCCAGGGCACGCTGGGCCGGGTTCCATTTGGAGTTCAGATAGATGGTGGTCAGCACCGGGGTGCCCAGCATCAGCAGCAGGGTCAACAGGGCCAGGAGGACCATGGCGACCGTGATCAGCTTATTCAGCCGGTCTGCTGCGTCCCGCTCCTTGAGGGTGCGTACGATCTGCGGGACCAGTACGGCGTTGAAGATGCCGCCCGAGATCAGGGTGAACATGACCTGAGGAATCATGGCGCCGGTCTGGTAGGCGTCGGCCGCGATTCCGGTGGTGCCTATGGCGGCCGCCAGCAGGATGGTGCGGATCTGTCCGGTCACACGGGAGGCCGCGGTGCCGGTGGCCATGATGGCGGAATTGCGCCCTACGGAACTCATTCGTCCGGATCCTTCGTACGGTGGAACTGCCGCCAGAGTCCCAGGAGTCCCAGAAGCACGGCGATGACAATAATGATCAGGCCGCTCATGTCGCTCAGCCGTAGATTGCTGGTGATCTGGGCCCGGCGCACCTGGCCGAAGGGTCGGCCCTGGCGATCCAGCAGACCGATATCCACATTGGCTCTGCCGGCTGTTGCCACTCTGACCTTGAAGGTCACCTGGGCTTCTGATCGGGCGGGAATGACCACCTCCGCCATACGCGAGGTGACGATCTCCATGGAGTCGGTTCGCGCGCTGATGCGGGCGTGGACAGGGTAGGGATGGCTGTTGCTGACGGTCACTGGCATGGAGGCCGTCTCGCTGACGACGTTCAGAGATTCGCTGGGCGTGATGCTGACACCATCCAGGAGTCGGCGGGACATGGCCTCGGCCTGATCGGCCAAACCGGCGGCGGCTGTGGTTCCGCCCAGTGACTTCAGAGCCAGGTCGTCATGGGCGGCGGTCAGCTGGCTCAGCCATTGATGTGGATCCTTGGGCTGGCGGGCGGTGGTGTCGGCATCCTGGCGGGCCAGGGCCTGGCTGTCGGTCTTGCCTGCCGTGGCGCTGGCAGTGGGTTGGGAATCCTGCTTGCCGTCAGCCAGGATGGTGGTAGCGAACCGGTCGATCTCAGCCCGGCTGGCGATCAGGGAGTCCAGGGTGCCTGTCGGTCCATCGCCATGTTTGGCGCTGCCCTTGGTGCTGTCGAGCTCCAGGGCCTTGAGCAGACCCGACGACCCGCCGGTGAAGTCGGGTGCCTGCATCAGGTTGTCCATGGACTTCAGGCTGATCCATGGGGCATGCTCCAATTCGGTCATGATCTGGTCCGCCTGCTGGGTGTCTTCATCGGTATCGAAGCAGACCAGAAGGGAACGTTCGGCGTAGGGCTGTTCCATCTGATAGAAGGCGCTCTGGGCTATGAAGCGGGCCGTTTGCCCGGCCTGGGTCTGCTCCCCGGTGGCACGCGTGGAGCTGGGGTGGCCCCTGGCCAGGTTGCTGAGCTCGCGCTGGGCCGATAGGACGGTTACCTTTCCGGCTTTGGTTTCGATGGTGTACTTGCCCGTGTGGGCGGAGGTGCCGGCATCGACCTCGAAGCCCTGGGGGGCGATGACCGTCTGATAGCCGGCACGGCGGGCGGCGGTGATGGACTCCATGGTCCACTCCTGTCTGCCCTGCCAGGCATATGTGTCAGGCGCGCTGTCGGCATAGAGTTTGGCCGAGGCCTTGGCGCTCCAGGATCCGGGCGTGACCCCAGCCTGGGCATAGCGGTCCTGATTTTGGGAGGCATACCCAGTGATGTCGAAGTCGGCCGGCTGAATCAGCCCCTGGATCTGGGGACGATTGGCGAAGGCGGACAGATAGACCGGATCGCCCAGGGCCTGCAGGGACCCGTGCTTGGCCAGCAGCTGGCTCTGATCCCCCTGGCGGCGGGCCCCTTGGCGGGTCAGTGTCACGCTCCGGTTTTTATCGTTGCCCGAACCTGACTGGGTCATCAGCGCCGTCATGGCCTTGTCGTCAATGTTCCAGTCCGAGGAGGTCAGCGGCATGACCATGGTCAGGGCCAGGGCGGGGGTGCCTGCGGTAGGCAGGCCGTCCCAGGTCCGGGTCAGAAAGGTGAACACGTCGCCCAGGACCTGGTCCTGATCGTCGCTCAGGGAGAGCCGGACAGGTTTGGGCCCCCAGCTGGTCATCTTCTTGATCGAGCCTTGATCAGCCGGCACATTGACTGCAACCTCGACGCTCTGCCCTGCCGGTATTGTCGGTACGGTCTGCGTACCCAGCACGTCCGGTGTGGGGATGCGAGCGTGGCCTTCGGACCAGGCCTGCATGTCGG
Organism: Bifidobacterium polysaccharolyticum; assembly: GCF_016101585.1. GTDB lineage: Bacteria > Actinomycetota > Actinomycetes > Actinomycetales > Bifidobacteriaceae > Bombiscardovia > Bombiscardovia polysaccharolytica. The sequence continues at coordinate 547,350 of NZ_JACFQG010000002.1, read as the reverse complement.
CCCGGGAGCTGAAGGAGTAAAGGGCGCTGGTGGACACGCTCAGATGGGCATTCTCCATGGGCTGGTTGGCGGTGTTGGTCACCGCGGCGCGCAGAGTGTAGCCGGACTTGTCGGTCACCACTGGCGTCGACCAGCGCAGGGCCACCTCGGCAGAGCTCTGATGATTGGTGGCAGCCAAGGCTGGTGCCGGATGCCAAGGAGCCATCACCAGGGTCAGCAGAAGGACGATCGTTAGCAGGATTCGAGCCCACCGGGTCCACCGATTGAAGGCATGAGTGTGCTGGCTGGTGCGCCCGCTCGGGCGCAGGGGGGTCTGGATCATGGCTGTTTTTTGTACTTCCTCGCGTAGAGCCAGGCTATTTTACGCTCATTGGGGTAACTGAGCACCGAGGTCAGATCGGAGAAGTCCACCCAGATGGCATCTTCGGCCTCATGATCGGGGTCGCCTTCCACACTCAGGGAGCCGCCGATCATCCGCAGGACAAAATGATGGACCAACTTGTGGACCCGTTGGTTGGTTCCGGTGAACCAGTAGTCGATGGTGGCGATGGAATCGGTTACCCGGCCCAGTATCCCAGTCTCTTCGTGAACCTCGCGCACCGCCGTCTGCTCGGGTGTTTCCCCCTTCTCGATATGGCCCTTGGGCAGGCACCATTCCAGGTGGCCTGAGCGGGAGTGCCGGGCGATGATGGCCACCCGGTCATGCCGGTCGAAGATCAGTCCGCCCGCCGAATACTCGCGCACCACGGGCAGTTCCTGGGCATCCAGGGAGGCAAAGGTCGAAGGTCCTGGTGCCTGCTTATGCCGGGGCATGAGAGCAGGCGTGGGAGCGTCATCCTCTGCCTGTATGTGCTCGCGGACCTGCGGATCCAGACGTTCGCTTACGGTTTCCACAAGATGGTCCCGCCTCTGCTGGCCGCGGGCATGGGTGTCCGCAGAGTTGGCGCTATGTGCAAGCATGCGCGCCATGTCTGCGGGCGTAATCATACTCCAACTTTACGTAAGGTAATGTGCAGGTGGGGTAACGGTATGCTAGTAGGCGCATCAACTCCGTAGGAAAGGGTGAGCGTGGATTTCCAAGTCTGGCCGGAGGCCATTGAGCTCGGGCGCCTCTTCGCCGAGCAGGGATATGAACTGGCGTTGGTAGGGGGTCCTGTACGCGATCTGCTCCTGCACCGGCCCTCCCACGACCTGGACTTTTGCACCTCGGCCCGACCCGAGCAGTTCGAGCCCATTCTGCGTCACTGGGGGTCGGGCTTTTGGGACATGGGGCGTAAATTCGGCACCCTGGGCGCGCTGCGGCGGCGTCCTGACGGCACCGAGGTCAAGGTAGAGGTGACCACCTACCGGCGAGACACCTACGATCCCGATTCCCGCAAGCCCGAGGTGGACTATGGGGACAGCCTCGAGGGGGATCTTTCACGGCGCGACTTCACCGTCAATGCCATGGCCCTGCGGGTGCCCGACCTGGTCTTTGTAGACCCCTACCGGGGGGCCAACGACCTGGCCAAGCAGGTGCTCCGAACCCCGGTGGATCCCCGTCAGTCCTTCGACGACGATCCCCTGCGGATGATGCGGGCCGTGCGGTTCGTGGCCCAGCTGGGATTCACCATCGCCCCGGAGACCGCAGAGGCCATCACCCGCATGACCGATCGAATCAGCATTGTCTCGGCCGAGCGGATTCGCGATGAGCTTACCAAGCTCATGCTGGCCGAACACCCCGTCCAGGGCATTGAGGCCCTGGTGCAGTCCGGCCTGGCTGACATCGTTCTGCCCGAGGTGCCGGCTCTGCAGCTGGAGATAGACGAGCATCACCGGCACAAGGATGTCTTTGAACACACCCTGATGGTGGTGGACCGGGCCATCGCCCTGGAGACCGGACCTGACGGACCTGTGCCCGCCCCGGATCTGACCCTGCGCCTGGCTGCCCTGCTGCACGACATCGGCAAACCCGCCACCAGACGCTTTGAGCCCGGTGGCAAGGTCAGTTTTCATCACCATGATGCAGTCGGAGCCCGGTTGGCCCGTAAGCGCCTCAAGGCCCTGCGCTTCGACCACCACCTGATCGCCGACGTCTGCGACCTGATCTCCATGCACCTGCGCTTCCATGGCTATGTGGACGAGCGCTGGACCGATGCGGCCGTCCGCCGTTATGCCCGGGAGACCGGTCCGCTTTATGAGCGGCTCAATCGCCTGACCCGGGCCGATGCCACCACCCGCAACAAGCGCAAGGCCCAGGTCTTCTCCTCCGCCATGGACGAGCTGGAGGACAGGGTGGCTCAATTGCGCCAGCAGGAGGATTTGGATGCCATCCGGCCCGACTTGGATGGACGACAGATCATGCAGATTCTGGGCCTCAAGCCCGGGCCGCAGGTGGGACGTGCTTACCGGCACATGCTGGACTACCGCCTGGATCAGGGCCCTGTCGACCGGCAGACAGCCGAGCAGGAGCTACGGGACTGGTGGCAAAGAGAAGGCGCCGACCAAGCCTGACCCAGGTCAACCCTTCCCCGGAACTCCTGGTCAGAAAGCTGCGAACATTGGCGGCGAGGATTGTGGTGTCGTTGTGTTGAATTCGGCAGTAAGCCGGATCGCCAGCGTCAGGCCTTGGGAGCCTTGGGCAGGTTCTTCATGGAGGAGGGGTCGGTCTGGCAGCCCTTGATGGCTTCGATCTTGCGGCCCACGACAGAGGTGCTGTCCTCGTCGTTCAGATCGTTAAAGGTGGCCCCGACGACCACGTCGATCAGATCGTCGCCGCGGTCGTCCATGATCAGCACGGCATCGTTGAATTGGGATCCCACTGTGTAGCCACGGTCAATGGCCGAGGCCCCGAAGCGTATCTCGGTGCGTGCAGTCTCGGTCTTGCCTGGATAGTCCGCCACATCCTGCATGTTGAATCCCCGATTGCGCAGGGCCGAGGCCAGGGCAGTGGCCAGACCGGACTTGTTGGTTCCGTTGAGCACCCGCACGCGGATGTCGGGGTGGTTGACCAGCTTGGACTTGTCAGGCGGGCAGGGCACGGCGACCCCATAGTTGGGCTTGGCGATGCTGGTGTGTTTGGCGTTATGCCCGATGGACCCGAAGATGATCAGACTGCATATGACCAGGATGGCCACTAGGGCGCTGACGACTATGGTGAAGACCATCTTCTGCCGCCGTCGTACGAACTGCCTGCGGGCCTCGCGTTCGTCCAGTGGTTCGGGATTCGTCATGTTGCCTACTCTACTGTCTATGGGTGACTCGCAGTGGGACCATCCTGGGCAGGACTGGCGAGTCAGCCTCGATGATCCTGTCCACGGCATTTTGCTCCCGCCAGAGCCTTATCAGTGCGATTGCCTGCTCGGGCCGAGGGGCCATGACCACAACCGAGGGGCCTGATCCAGAGACGAAAGCCGGCCCGATGCCTGCCCGTCGGGCAAGGTCCAGAGCTTGGCGTGAGCGCGGGTGCAGAGTGCAGGCGGTCTCCTGCAGGTCGTTCAGATCGTGGGAGCCGGGTCCGATCAGATCGAAGGCCTTGTAGACCTGGGCTGTGCTCAGTTGGCTCTCGTATGCCCCGATCAGGAGGTGTCCGGTCAGCCCAGCTCGGGACAGCCGCTGGGCCTGCGGGCCATCAGGATCCAGGGGTTCCAGAATCTGGCCGAAACCTGTGCCTCTGCTGAGCCCTCCATGCAGGCAGAAGGGCAGATCCGCGCCCAGACTGGCAGCGATTCGATCCAGGTCGGCGGCAGCCATCCCTAGATTCCAAAGCCGGTTCAGGCCCAGCATGGTTCCGGCAGCATCCGCTGATCCGCCGGCCAGGCCGGCGCCCACCGGTATCCGTTTGACGATGTGGATGGCCACATCAGGCTCGTGCCCGGTAGCCTGGGCCATGGCCAGGAGGGCTTTGACGGCTAGGTTGGCGTGTGGATCGGCATCCCGGCGGTTCAGGTCGCCAAGGTGCTCACCCTCCAAGCTCAGGCGGAAGCCGCTGCCAGGTTCTGTCGGGCGCAGTTCCACCCGGTCCCAGATTCCCACGGCGCTGTATATGGTGTCCAGGCGGTGTCGTCCTCCAAGGTCGGTTCGGGTAGGGCCAACGCGAAGTCTCAGATTGATTTTGGCGGGACAGCAGAGGCCCACGCCGTCCCTTCCGGCTGCCGGGCTCACGCGGTCACCTCACGGCGGGCTTGCTCCAGGGCTACGAACTCCTCGATGGTCATGGTTTCCCCCCGGCGTGCAGGGTCAATGCCTGCTGCCTGGAAGGCTTCGGTGGTCACCAGACCCTTCAGGGCGGCGTGCAGGGTTTTGCGGCGCTGTCCAAAGGCGGCATCGATCAGGGCGAAGACCTCGGTCCTCGTCCCCTCGTCCCCGCGCCCGCGTCCATCCTTGTCCCGGGTGAAGGAAACCAGGGCCGAGTCCACGTTGGGGGCTGGCCAGAAGACATGGCGCCCGATTCTGCCCGCTTGGGCGGCATGCCCGTACCAGGCCAGCTTCAGACTGGGAGCGCCGTAGACCTTGGAGCCCGGGGCTGCCGTCAGCCGATCCGCCACCTCCTTCTGGACCATGACTAAAAACCGGCTCAGATTGGCGAACCGGACCAGGAGGGTCAGAATGATCGGAGTGGCAACGTTATATGGCAGGTTGGCCACCATGGCCAGGTCGGCGGCCGTGCCCGCGTCGCCTGCCAGCTGAGGGGTCAAGGTCAGGGCATCACGGTTGATCACGGTCAGCCGGTCCAGGCTCTCCGGCATGCGCTCGCGGACGGTTTGCGGAAGCTGCTGGGCCAGGACGGGATCGATCTCGTCGGCGGTCACCAGACAGCCCGTCTCCAGCAGTCCAAGAGTCAGGGATCCCAGACCAGGACCCACCTCCAGAACGGATTGGTCGGACTCCACTCTCGCCAAACGCACGATCCTGCGGACAGTTCCTGGATCGATGACGAAGTTCTGCCCCAATCGCTTGGTGGGGTGGATATCGATCCGGTCGGCGATGCGTCGGATGTCGGCGGCACCCAGGAGGCGGTCGCTTTCGTTTTCAGTGTTCATGTCGGTTCGTTGCTCGGCGGGTGTGGTTGGGGATTAGTACGAATTATGCTGTTTTTGGTATTGCAAGGCTGTACTGGGATTCCCGTACTGCTGCGCAATGTAGTAGAGGCCCCAATCGATCTGGACAGCGGCATCGTCATGCCAGTTGGCTCCAAATAGCGCCATCTTGGAGCCGGGGTAAGCCTGGGGAATACCGTAGGCGCCTGAATTTTTATTTTCGGCATACCAGAGCCATCCTGATTCCCTGTTCCACAGTTCCACTAGAGCCGTGAACTCCGAACCTGTCCATCCGCGCTGGGCGGCAGCACCGCCGGCATAGGTCTGGGCTAAGTCCACGCTGGCGTGCCAAAGACCATTTGGAGATGGGTTCGGTGCTGGAGACGGGGCTGGTTTGTCCTCGGGCTTGCTTGGGGTGGTCGGTTTATCCGGCTTGCTTGGTTGTGTCGGCTGCGTGGTCTGCGGCGGCTTGGTCTGTGCTGGCGTAGGGGCCGGTGCTGTTGACGATTGCGAATCCTGGTTGGACGAGGGGCTCGGAGAGGGGGTCTTCTGCGCTTGTTGGGAATCCTTGCCCGTGTCTTTGGATTGCTGCCCGCTGTTTTGCTCTTCCCTTGGCTTGTCGGGACCGACGGCCACCACCTGATCCACTGGCATGGCTACGGTCTCCTCCTTGACCACCTGCTCCGATTCGACCTGCCCATCCACGTAGGTGACCTGGATGGTCTGCAGGCGTTGACCGGCTACACCCGCCTGCCGTACCTGGGTTTGACCGGGCGCCAGGCTCGGGTCGACCACGGTCCTCGTGGCGAAGGGGAGGGGAACCGTCCTTTGGGTGTTTCCGTGGGTGACCCGTTGGACACGCAGCACAGTGGTGCCTTGGTCATGCTCCACGCTGACTCGGTCCTCTTTGCCCAGCACGATACCCTTGGAGTCCAGGATGGAGGCGGCTGGAAGCTTGCCGTCAGGGGCCACCGAGGTCTTCCCATCAGCCACGACCGTGACCGGCCCGGCCTGATTGATGACCAGACCGCCGGTCAGCTGGTTGTAGACGTTGCCCACATCCACGGTGACCTTCATGGCCTGCTTGCGGTTCTCCTCAAAGAATCCCAGCAGCTGGTCCATGCTTGTTGCCGTGGTCCAGAAGGGCACCCGCTGGCCCTGGATGACGATGGTGGTCTGATAGGCGGAGCGCACAGTGACCGCCGCATGGTTGCGCAGCTGGCCTCCCGAGGTGGAATCGACCAGATCGTGGGTCTTGACCTTGACCCCCTGCTGGCGTAGCAGGCCGTCCACGCTGTAGGCATAGGTGGTCACCATTTTGGTCTGTCCGTTGACGCTCAACGCCACGCTCTTGCGTGCGGTAATGCCGAAGGTCAGGATCATGGCCAGAACGACCAGGAGGGCGCAGGAGGCCACGCGGATCCTTCTGAGCATGACGAAACGCCTCGGTGTCCAGCGTCTGGCCATGTGCTCGCCTCCCCGTTTCTGCCTTGTCTGTACCCGGCAATTCTAGCGGTGCAGGCATGGAGCGAGGCCGCACAATTCGCAAGGTCGGGCAAACATCCACATTTGTAGTAGACGGACGGCAATAAAAAAGCCGACTTGGCCTTCATCGGTCAGTCGGCTTTTTTAAGACCCGGGTCCTGGTCGGCGGGTCAACGTCAAGAGGACGGGAATGAAGGGGAATGATCCCGTCCTCGAATACGAACGGAGATGGTTGGGGAAATGCTCCGTTCGTACTTCGGAGGACGAGCCTCCGAAATGACTTACTCGAGGGAAGTATTTGTAGTTATCCAGGCAATGTCCATTATTGTAGCCTGCCAAGAAGAAAAATGAATAGTTGGATTTAATAGTTCGTTCTTGGCGTAGAGCCTCCTGTCAGAGTCGAACTGACGACCTGCCGCTTACAAGGCGGCTGCTCTGGCCAACTGAGCTAAGGAGGCGGTCCCGGTGGTCCATTACAGCATTCCGGGCCGCGGTACGAAATGATATCGTACCATCACCATGCCCCCAAGGGGACGCTGGGCGCGAAATTTCTCTCGACGTACCCAGTTCAGTCCAGTGAGCGCGGATGGCCGGAGGCGCCGATTGCGGGCATGGCTCCCTTGACGCCCACCTTGGACTGATCCAGGCCCAGAGCCTTGAGCAGGCCTGCGCGGTAGTCCAAGCCGGCCCGGGACAGGTTGCCCAGATCCCAGTAATTGCCGTTGATGCGGACCGTGGGCGTGGTCATCTGTCCCTTGTTGGACCCGGAGGGATTCCAGAGCTCCTTACGCATGGGGGTATAGGCGTCCATGGCCTTGATCCAGTCCCGGTAGTGGCCCTTGAGTGCCTGGTCGGCAACCTTGGGATCAACCCCGGCCTTGATGGCCTGCTGGCGGATCTTGTCGTTGCTGATCGGTTGGTAGTTGGATTCGTCCGGCTGGAAGTCCTTGGCGTAGAGATTGGCTATGAAGGGCAGCAGGTGGTCCGGATCGTGCTGGGCCACATAGATGGTGGCCGTGCCCGTCCTGGTCGAGTAGTTGTCCGTGGAGAGCCGGTCCATGAAGCTCATGGGGTAGATGACCAAGTTGATCTGCCCGCCATCCACAAGACCGGTCAAGGTGGAGTCCAGCCCGCGATGCAGGGCGCCGCATCCTGGGCACATGAAGTCCATGTATATCTCCACGGTCGGCGCTTTGGCCACTGGCTTGCCCAGCCCCCGGGAGCTGATCAGGAAGCCACCCTGGTCATTGGCGGCCGAGGGTTTCTCCTTGACCCGGGCGACGGCTTGCCGGGCCTGTTCCAGGTCCTGGGTTTTGACCGGGCGATGGCTGCGCCAGTAGAAGAATCCGCCCAGAGCGATCAGTGCGATGAGCACCACGGTGACAATGATGCCGATCATGGTCTGCTGGCGGCGTTCCTTGGCCTCCTGGAGCCGCCGAGCTTCTTCCTGGGCCTTGAGCGCGGCCTGATGGTTCTGCCTGCCCTTGGACATGACCTGGATCCTTTCCTTGGCATACTGAGCATAGTGTAGCCGCCGGGGGTGAAGCGCCACCTTAGGCGCGCAGGAGGCGAATGGGTGCCCAGTCCATGGAGGGCTGGGTAATCAGCCCGGCCAGGAGAACGGCAATGATCAGCAACCAGACCAGGAGCAGAATCCACCTGCGACGGGGGCTACCCGGCGCATCGGAATTCTGGCGGCCCAAGGGGATGCGGCCCGCCGCCAGACGCAGGACCATGTTGCCGCTGCTGGCCTTGGGGGCTGAGCCGTCTTGCGTGGGCAGGGTTGTCAACAGCCAGCCGGCCAGCGTCGCCAGGGCCATGGCCAGTCCGCCGGCGGACAGTGGCCTGGCCGCTGGCAGGGGGAAGATCAGCAGGTGTCCGCCCAGGGCCAGACTTGTATGAACGGTGGTGAGGGCGCCTATCCAGGTCAGCGGCAGCGCGGCCAAGGCTTGGACAAGGATTATGCCCAGCAGGCGGAGCAGGGCGGCCGCCAGGCCCCTGAGCAAGTGCCAGGGAAGGGCGGCCGCGTTCAACAGACGGTCGGTGCCCCGCCGAGGGCCCTCGCGGCGCAGCTCCCGTTCTATTTGGGCCTTTATGCTCCATCCTGCGGTGCTCAGGGCCCAGAGGAGGATTCCGGCGGCCACTAGTGCCGAGACCGGGGCCAGAGCTGTCAGCAGGGCGGGGAGGATTCCCAGCATGACCAGGCAGGGGGTTCCCGCCTTCAGGTAGCGCAGGCGCCGCATCTGAGCTGGAGGCTGGTCTCCCAGCCAGTGGGCATTCGCCTCATTGCGGTATCCGCTGGGCAGGGGCTGTGCTGGCGGTAGCGGATCCTGAACGGTGGTGGCTTGAAGATCTTGTCGGTCGGCTAATGGTTGTTGGTCCTGCCATGCCTGTGTCTGCTCCTCGGCTGCGGGAAGGGGATTCAACAGGCTGGTGGGCTGTTCCGTGTCGGGCAGGAGGGTCGTCTGTTCATCGGCTTCGTCTTCGGTCGGGGGTTGTGACCAGGCCGTCCGCGGACTGTCCGGATCAGCCTGCGCGATTGGCGGCATTGGCATGGTGGCCGGCTCAACGACCATGGTGGGTGAGTCGGCCTGCCCCTCAGCCTCCGAAGAGCCGTCGCCAAAAGGGCGCATCGTCTCCTGGTCGTCTTGCTCTCCTTGCCAGGCCTGCGGATCCATGGCGTCCCGACCGATGGCCTCCAGAAGTTCCTCGGGCGTGCAACGTGCACCTCTGTCGTGGGAGAGGGCCGAACGCAGGGCTCTCATGGTGCCCATGGGCAGCCCGGACAGATCAGCATTGCCCGAAGCCTCCCGCTCCAGAACCGCCATCATGGGTTTGTCGCCGAAGACCGCTCGTCCGGTGGCTGCATAGGCCAGAACGGCTGCCGTGCTCCACCAATCGGTTTCTTGGTCGGCCTCGGCTCCGTCAATGATCTCCGGGGCGATGAAGCCAGGGGTCCCCATGACCAGCCCGGTTCGGGTCACATGGCTTTGCCCCTGACCCATAGCGATGCCGAAGTCCACCAGCACCGGCCCCGAGACCGAGATCATGACATTGGTGGGCTTGATGTCCCGATGGACGATGCCCGCTTGGTGGACGGCTGCGACGGCATCGGTCAGCTTTCGTGCCAGCCGCTCCAGATCGTCGCCCTGATAGGGGCCGTTGACGGCCACATCGTCGCGAAGGTTGCGCCCCTCGATCAGTTCAGTCACGATAAAGGCCAGGGCATCATCAAGTTCCATATCCACGATCCGGCAGACGCCTGGATGGCGGATCCGTTGCAGGGCCAGAGCCTCGCGCCGCAGGCGCTCGCGGGCCGAGGCGCGGTCGCGTTCGTCAGGGCTGTCTGACGGGACTTGATCCTCCTCCAGGGATTCCCGCAGGATCTTCATGGCATAGTCCTGGCCCCCGCCATCACGTGCGCGCCAGACGGACCCCATGGCACCGCCGCCCAGGGGCTCGATCAGGGTGTAGCCCCCTACCAGCCGTCCCGGCCTCAGGTCCAAACCCTCAAGATCGCTCATATCTCCATTGTGCCCCGACTGGTTGAAAAGCATCTGATTGCGACCTCTGCTGTTTCGCCGCGTCCGAGATTGCCTCAGATGGCTCGACTGCCGACGGCATAATGAGCAAACAGGCGTTGATACAATATTCTCGGCGGGAAAATATACAAAACAACAGAAAGAAGGGGCTTCCGTGGAAGCTTCGCGCTTTGAAAAGGGATCCGAGGCCTTGGCCGCTATTGACGGCAAGGGAGGTCAGGCTGTCATCGACTCCCTTCAGGATATAGCGCCGGACCTTGGCCGTTGGATTGTCGAATTCGCCTTTGGTGACATATACACCAGAAAAGGACTCGATCTTCAGCAGCGTGAGCTGGTCACTATAGGCAGTCTGGTGACGCAGGGTGACACGGTTCCACAGCTGACTGTTCACATACAGGGAGCCCTGAATGTGGGGCTGAGCAAGGCGGCCGTGGTCGAAGCCATACTCCAATGTGCTCCATACGTGGGATTTCCCAGGGTCATCAACGCGATCAACGTGGCCAGGACGGTCTTCGAGCGCGGCTCTGAGGATTCCGACAAGCCCAAGGATTGAGTCTCGGCAAGGGTTTGCACGTCGAATTCAGACCTTGGTGTATAGTGGGCACTGGCTCAAGGGAGAGTTTCTCTTAACCACAAAATAGAAAACCGTCGCATGGCCATGCCGATGTCGGTGTTGACCCCGGGACGGAAACCACAGTGAAAATCAACCCTTCACTACGGATCGTTCGGCACGTACCTGCCGATGAAAGGATGAACAATGGCAGAAGTGGTATTCGACCACGTCACTCGTATCTACCCGGGCAACGATGAGCCCTCGGTCAGTGACCTCAGTCTGGACATCAAAGACGGTGAATTCCTTGTTCTGGTAGGGCCTTCCGGCTGCGGAAAGTCCACCACCCTGCGCATGCTGGCCGGCCTGGAGGAGGTCAACAAGGGACGCATCATGATTGGCGACAGGGACGTGACGACCATGCAGCCCAAGGACCGCGACATCGCCATGGTCTTCCAGAACTACGCACTTTACCCCCACATGACCGTGGCCGACAACATGGGCTTCGCCCTGAAGATCGCTGGCACCCCCAAGGACCAGATTCGCCAGCGGGTGGAGAAGGCCGCCGAGGTGCTGGATCTGACCGAGTACCTGGACCGCAAGCCCAAGGCTCTGTCCGGTGGTCAGCGTCAGCGTGTGGCCATGGGCCGCGCTATTGTGCGTCAGCCCAAGGTCTTCCTGATGGATGAGCCTCTGTCCAACCTGGACGCCAAGCTGCGTGTCCAGACCCGTACCCAGATCGCTGCTCTGCAGCGTCAGCTCAACGTCACCACCCTGTATGTGACCCACGATCAGACAGAGGCTCTGACCATGGGCGACAGGATCGCCGTCATCAAGCTGGGCGTCCTGCAGCAGGTGGGCGCGCCTACCGAGCTCTATGATCGGCCCGAGAATGTCTTCGTGGCCGGCTTCATCGGCTCGCCCTCCATGAACATCAACATCCACCCCGTGGTCAACGGCCAGGCCAAGATCGGTGAGGACACCATCAGCCTGCCGCGCGAGGCCGTCGACAAGCTGACCCCCGAGGATCAGGGCAAGATCGTCGTCGGCTTCCGTCCCGAGAACGCCAGTCTGGCCAGTCCCTCCGAACCGGATGCCTTCTCCCTGAAGGTAGCCAACGTGGAGGATCTGGGCTCCGACGGCTACATCTATGGCAACATTCTGACCGACAACAGCGTGGCTGAGCAGGCCACCGTCATGTCTGACCAGAACAAGCTGACCACCATCCGTGTCAACCCGCGCGACCTGCCCAAGGTGGGCGACGTGGTCAAGATCCACATCGATCCTGAAAAGATGCACCTGTTCTCCCCGGCCAGTGAGCTGCGGCTGAACTGAGCCTTTCTGTGACCCTGTGGTTCGGCCACGGTTTCCCGCCGACCCGCAGGGCCCGTGTCGATCATTGATATCATCTCCTTTCCTTGTTGACCGGGTGACCAGGAGCCCCGCGCGGCACATCCGTGCGGGGCTCTTCCCGTATAGGATGGGCGGCGATGGGATGGATGGAAGTATGACTAGCGTGAATATCAACCGGGCGACGGCCTCCTCTCTGGACCCTCGCGCCATGAAAGCCACCTCGATAAAGACCACGGCCGACCCCTCCTCCGAGCAGGAGCCGGCTGCCCTGCACATCACGGCCACCAGCTCCAACCCCAGGATGTTTACCCTGCCCTGGGAGCGGCCGCTGGCCACCTGGCCCCGGGATCTGCTGGCCAACCTGCCCAGGGGCATCTCCCGGCACGTGGTGCGCTTTGTCCACGTGGGCGACGATGTCTACGCCATGAAGGAGATCACCCAGCGAGTGGCCGAGCGTGAGTATGAGCTCCTGCGCAAGCTGCAAAAACTGGAGCTGCCTACGGTCAATCCCATCGCCGTGGTCACCGGTCGGCACACCCGCGAGGGCGAGCCTCTTGAGGCCATGCTGGTCACCCAGCACCTGAAGTTCTCACTGCCCTACCGTGCCCTATTCGCCCGCAATCTGCGCCCGGACACGGCCGAGCGTCTCATCGATGCCCTGGCGGTCCTTCTGGTGAGACTCCATCTGGCCGGTTTCTACTGGGGCGATGTTTCCCTGTCCAACGTGCTCTTCCTACGCGATGCCGATGCCTTCTCGGCCTTCCTGGTCGATGCCGAAACCGGCGATCTGCATCCCAGCCTGACAGATGGGCAGCGCGAATACGACATCGACCTGGCCAGGACCAACATCATCGGTGAGCTCATGGATCTGGATTCCGGCAACCTGCTGGCCGGTGAGGTGGACGAGGTCGGCGTGGGCAACCGGCTGGTAGACCGCTATCACTCCCTCTGGAGCGCCTTGACGGACGTGGACAGCTTCGACCCGGATGAGATGTGGAAGATCGAGCGCCGCGTCAACCGGCTCAATGATCTGGGCTTCGACGTGGACGAACTGGAGATGAAGACCGAGGAGGGCGGCAACCGGGTGCTGGTTCGGCCCAGGGTGGTCGATGCCGGCTACGCCTCCCGCAAGCTGCTGCGGCTGACTGGTCTGGACGTGCAGGAGAACCAGGCCCGGCGGCTGCTCAATGATTTGGATGCCTATCGTGCCTCCACCTGGCGTCAGGGCGAGGACTTGGAAATCGTGGCCACCGACTGGATGCGCGAGGTCTTCGAGCCTACTGTGCGCATGATCCCGCCGGAATATCGTTCGCAGATCGAACCGGCCCAGTTCTTCCATGAGGTGCTGACCCACCGCTGGCTGATGGCCGAGAAGGCCGGCCACGATGTGCCCATGGCCGAGGCCGTGCAGAGCTATATCAGCGAGTCCCTGCCCGAGTACCGGCTGGATTCCGAGGACATGAAGACCATCAACGAAGAGGCCGATGCCGGGGTGGTCGACGACGAGATGAATTGGCAGGGCGGCCATGCCCAGGCCGGTCAAGGTGAGCAAGCCGACCGCGATCGGACCGACAAGGATGCGAATGGACATGAAGTGGAAGGCCAAGACGCAGCCGACAGTGGGGTGACTGGCCAAACCAACGCTGGAGGCCAGAACGGAGCAGGCACCCAGACGGACCGTGACCGGGCTGTCGAGGAGGTGTCGTCGCAGCCGGCCTTTGAGGACGCGAATGGCGGCCGAAGCTCGCTGAGATCGGTCTATGCCCCTGGCAGCCTGGATGCGGCTGCCGACCAGGACGATCAGGACGATGCAGTCTGGGCTTCCAGCTGATTCTTTGGTCTGTGCGGCAACCAGTCTGCTGCAGACCGGTTGCCGCACGCAGGCTGTTGCCGCTTGGCTTGTCTGTCTTCAGATTGCCGGTGCCTGCCTGGGGCTATTTCGCTTGGCGGGCGGACCGTCGGCGTGCCATGGCTACGGCGTAGAGGCTGATGCCGGCTGCAACCGAGGCGTTCAGGGATTCCACCGAGCTGGAAATGGGGATGGAGGCCAGGGCGTCACAGTTCTCGCGGACCAGGCGGCTCAGCCCCTTGCCCTCGGAGCCCAGGACCACCACCAGCGGATCGGTCTCGAAGCCTGTCTCGCCTACTGTGGTGGTGCCTGCGCCGTCCAGGCCAACCGCGTAGTAGCCGCGCTCCTTGAGCCCTTGGATGGCCTTGGTCAGATTGACCACGCGGGCCACGGGCAGATGGGCGGCGGCTCCGGCAGACACCTTCCAGGCTGCAGCTGTGACCGAGGCGCTGCGTCGCTCGGGCAGAACCACACCCGAGGCGCCGAAGGCCGCTGCTGAACGGATCACGGCCCCGAGATTTTGCGGGTCAGTGACCCCATCCAGGGCGATGAACAGCGGACGGGCGGCAACCTTGGTCGCCTGATCGGCTCCTTCCAGGGCAGCCGCGTGCTTCTCGGCCCTGTCGACCAGGCTCTGCAGGGAGGCGTACTGGTAGGGCTGCACCTTGAGGACTACGCCCTGGTGGTTGCTGGACCGGGCGATGCGGTTCATCTCCAGACGGTCGGCTTCCAGCAGGTTGAGTCCCTCCTGTCCAGCCAGTCGTACGATTTCTCTGGTCCTGTCGTCATGGTCCATCCGGGCGGCCAGATAGAGCTGGCTGGCCGGGACTCCTACGCGCAGGGCTTCCAGGACTGCGTTGCGGCCGATGACCAGATCATCGGAATCGGAGGTGAATCGGTCGGCCCGGCGGCGGGCTGCCAGACGTGGATCTGCCGCCTGCCTGCGCTGGGCCACCTGTCGGGCCTTGTAGGCCTTGTGGTAGACGCGATCCTCAGCCTTGGGGGTAGGTCCCCGGCCGCGCAGTTTGTTGCGGTGCTTGCCGCCCGAACCCTTGGTCGGGCCTTTCTTGTTAGCCATGTCTTCAGTGTAAAGGCAGGCGGGAACTGGTTAGCTGTCTGTCGGCCTCAATATCTGCAGGGCGAAGACACGCTGTAATCAGGCCGTGTGAGTCACCCCAGAGCGGACACCTGATCGGGATCTGGGAACTCCATCCACTCGACCGGAGACTGTCCGCTTGAGGCCGGGGTAACGGCGATGTGGGCCATGGATGACCGGGCCGAGGCCCCATGCCAGTGTCTGACGCCTGCCGGGCAGAAGACCACGTCGCCGGGTTCCAGCCTGCGGGGCTGATGGCCTTCCTCCTGCTCCCACCCCTGCCCGGCGGTGACGATCAGCAGCTGGCCGTGCGGGTGGGTGTGCCAACGGTTGACGCACCCGGGTGCGAAGGTCACATTGCTGGCGGAGCATTCTGCGTCCGAATCAGTCAGTCGGTGCAACCAGACATGACCGGTGAAGTTGCGTCCGTCAGCCGAATCTCCCAAGGGATAGGGCCCTGAATCCGGCTCGGTTCCAGTTGCTGTTGCAGGGGTTTCCTGGCTCTCGTCGTCACGGTCGCCCTCACCGTAGACCTCCTTGGCCAGGTCGAAAGCCGACCATGCCTTGGGCCAGCCCGCATAGAAGGCCAGGTGGGTGATCAGTGCCACCATTTCAGTGCGGGTGACGCCATTGCCCTTGGCCATGGCCATATGGCTCTTCAGCTGGGGGAAGAGTCCCATGCTCATCAGACCTGCACAGGTGATCATGCTGCGGTCCCGAGCCGAAAGTTCGTCCTCGCGGGACCAGACCTGGCCGAAGAGCACATCATCGTTGAGGTGGGCGAATTGCGGTGCGAACCGACCGAGCCGGTCGTGGCCCGCTGTTTGTTTGATTGCCATGAGTTAGTCTCCTTGCCATCATCTTGGCCGGGTCATTCCGGCAGTTTCAGCTATACCCCTTCGAGTGTGCTCGAAGTCAAGGTGATGGCGGAGAGAGCCGTTGGCAGTCAGTCCGAGACGTCGGCCTTGTAGAAGTTGATGTAGGAGCGGGAAGGGGTTGGCCCGCGCTGGCCCTGGTAATGGGATCCGTTGTGCTTGGAGCCGTAAGGGTACTGGGCGGGCGAAGAGAGCTGGAAGAAGCACATCTGGCCAATCTTCATGCCGGGCCAGAGCTTGACTGGAAGGGTGCTCACGTTGGACAGCTCCAGGGTGATGTGCCCTTCAAAGCCGGGATCGACGAATCCGGCGGTGGAGTGGGTCAGAATGCCCAGACGGCCCAGGGAGCTCTTGCCCTCCAGGCGAGCGGCCAGGGTGGAGTCCAACTTGACATACTCCCAGGTGGATCCCAGAACGAACTCGCCGGGGTGTAGGATCCAGGGTTCGTCCTTGGGCACTTCGAACTGCTCGGTCAGCGCACCTTGGTCCTCTGCCGGATCCACATAGGTGTACTGATGGTTGTTGAAGATCCGGAAGTAGCGGTCCAGACGCACGTCCACGCTGGATGGCTGAACCATGGCCGGCGTCCACGGGTCCAGATTCAGGTGTCCTGCCTGGTAGGCATCCAGGATGTCATGGTCGCTGAGCAGCATGCCGGGGTATCTCCTTTAGGTTCGTCGGTCGAGGGTCTCTCCTCTGGCGGGAAACCATTCTGAATCCAGTCTAACCGGGCCTATACCCGCCTTCTGATCTGGCTGTATTCACAGAGAATTTTCAGATAACGCTATCGTCACCATAAGGTAGCTGTTCTTTACTATAGATGTCGGCTCAAAAACCGATGGGCGGTTGACCTCCGCCCGACAACTGATTTCCCTTTCTTCTCTCTCGCCCGGCGGTGTTCACGCACCGCCGGGTTCTCTTCATTTTGAGGGGCTTTTGGTGCGCCGACGTTTCACGTGAAACCACATGACCAATGGTTTGCTTGAGTTCCTTAAGGCCTATACAGGATGGTCAGGCGTGTGCAACACATGGGTCGCCTGATGCTTGGCTGGGCCGGTCATCTGCTCGTTGATCTTCTATCTTCTTTGGATCCGAGACTCAAGTTTGGCGAATCTCCAAGACGAGATCGGAAGTTCCGCGCAGCCGCATTCTCAGATTCAGATTGCTCTTCTCTGGTGTCTGTATAAAAGTTGTGTTTCAATGCACGGCCTGAACTATAGGCGCAGGATTGAAGACAGGAACTGAAGATATGGAAGAACCCCCGTCAGTTATGGCTATGACGGGGGTTCTTCACCGTGGGGAGGGCCGGCGATCTTCTTGCCTTCGGCGGCTGAGGGAAGAGGGGGACTATCACTTTGCCGAAAGCAGTCCGAACTCCGCTCCCTCCCCGGTTCGAGCGGCCGGGTGCCGATGCTGGGCCTGACTCATTCCCGAGGACAGGAAGAGTGGACCAAGCAGCGCGGCTATCCGACCAAGTATGTGTGGGTCACACCAGCCTTACTCCTGGGGAGCCTTGGCTGACATGGCCTTGTGGAAGACGGCCACAATGATCAGGGCCAGCAGGGCGGCCAGCGCCATGACCCAGAACATATTGGCCACCTGGGCCTGGATGCCGGTCTTTACACCCGCCAGAGCATGCGACCCGAATTGGGGATTGGCCATGAGTCCGCTGTAGACAGCCATGCCGATGGAGGCCGAGGTGTTCATCATCAGATCCCCGATGCCGATGCCGCGGCCGTTCTGGTCCACGGGCAAAGTGGCCGAGAAGGAGTCGTAGAGGGGCGTGTAGGACATGGTGATGCCGGCGATGAAGACCGAGGCCAGCGCGGTCAGGACCCAGAAGCCCGAGGTGAGCATTAGGGCAGAACCGGCAGCTCCAGCGATCATGAGCAGGGCGGACAGGATCAGCATGGGCAGGCGTCCCATGGCGTTTATGATGGCTCCGGACAGGCAGCCCACTAGGGTGGCCACGATGTAGACGATGGTCAGGCAGAGGGAGACCTGGCTCAGGGAGATCCCGTAGATGCGGTCGCCGATCACGTTGTAGATGGGCACGCAGGCGAAGTTGAAGAAGTAGAAGACAAAGAGGGCCAGCAGGACAGCCATGTAGGCTCCGTTGGTCACGAACCCGCGGCTCAAGAAGGGGTTGGCGCCCTTCCAGACATAGCCGGCGAAGATCAGGATCAGGACGGCCAGCACCCCCAACATCCAGGTGGCCGGGAAGGAGAAGTAGACGGCCACGAATCCGGCGATAAGCGCGAACAGCGCGATGCCGAAGACATCGATGCGCTCACCCTTGATGCCGGTGTCAGGTGTGTACTTGAGCACCGGAGGAATCAGCAGGACGGAGACCAGGGGTACCAGGAAAAGGTAGCGCCAGTCGATGGAGGTGATCAGTCCGCCGGCGAAGATGCCCACAGCGGAGGATGCGTAGTAGACGGCGTTGAAGATGCCCAGGTAGAAGGCACGCTCCTTGTCGCTCAGGTACTTCATAGCCATGACCAGGAAGACCGAGCCGGCCACCTGACCGCCCGCGGTCTGGATCATGCGGGCCAGGACGACAGCCCAGAAGTTCGATGCGCCGAAGAAGCCCAGGAGGCTGCCGATGATCAGGGCACCCACTCCGAACAGGGTCATCTTACGGGGGGAGATGTAGTCGCAGAGGGTGCCGTAGAGCATGCAGACCACACCCAGGACGATGCCGGGCAGGGTGCTGATCAGCGAGGCGTTGGCGGACATCCCCAGGGAGTCGCCCACGTTCTGGAAGACCAGGTTGAAGGCCTGGATCATCAGTGTGCCCAGCAGGAAGATGGTCAGCAGGGCGGGCAGGGCCCGCTTGGTGCTGCGGCGGTTTTCCTCCATGGTCGCTTCGGTAGCCGTTGTGGTGATGGATTCGCTCATGACTGCCGTCCTTCTATCGTTCGCTCTCGGTCTTGCGCACCAGGGTCAGGAGTCTGTCCATGAAGCGCCGGGTGAACCGCTCGGTGTCGACAGACAGGGCCACCTTGGTGTTCTTGACTGTGTCCAGGAGCCTGCTGGGGTCGCCGATGGTACGGGCCCGCTGTGGTCCCTCGGTCTCGACCATCAGGTTGGTGGCAAAGGTGGTGACCAGGCTGGGGTCGATGGCTACAGCGGCGGCCAGGGGATCGTGCAAATTGCAGCCGCCCAGGTAGACCCCGCTCTCCTTTTCGCTGATGTCGATGTAGTAGTCGGTCATGTCTGCCAGGAAGCGGC
This sequence comes from Bifidobacterium polysaccharolyticum, assembly GCF_016101585.1. Classification (GTDB taxonomy): domain Bacteria; phylum Actinomycetota; class Actinomycetes; order Actinomycetales; family Bifidobacteriaceae; genus Bombiscardovia; species Bombiscardovia polysaccharolytica. The sequence continues at coordinate 528,348 of NZ_JACFQG010000002.1, read as the reverse complement.
CGGCGCTGGTGCCTGTTGCGCGCAGGGCCTCGGTGTCCTCGCGGCTCATCAGAGCCTGGGTGGTCACGTCCAGGCCGACCATGGTGATGTCTGCGGTGGTGGCGAAGACACGGTTGGCGGCCTCGGGGTCCTGGTTGATGTTGGCCTCTGCGAAGGGCCCCACGTTGCCCGGCTGGGTCAGTGTGCCGCCCATCATGACGATGCTGATGCGGTCGACGATGTCGGGGGCCTTTTCCAGGGCGGCGGCGATGGTGGTCAGGGCGCCGGTGGGTACCACGACCAGCTCGCCCTTGGGATAGCGGCGGACTGCGTCGATGATGAAGTCGACTGAGCTCTGCTGGCTGGCCTGCCGGTCGGTCTGTGCGGGGATTTCGATGTTGCCGGTGCCGTTGGCCCCATGGAAGATCTCGGAGTCCGGCGGAACGCTGAATGAGTCAGCCGTGCTGGGGTGATCGATCCCCTTGAAGACCGGGATGTCCTCCCTGCCGTACATGGCCAGCAGCCGCAGATCGTTGTCGACGCCTTGGTCGAGCACCACGTTGCCGTAGGTGCCGGTGATTCCGATCAGTTCGGCATCCGGGGAGCCCAGGACATAGGACAGAGCCAGCGTGTCGTCGATGCCAGTGTCCAGATCCAGGATGATCTTGCGGACGGTTCCCTTGCTTGCTGACACGTTGGTCTCCTTCCCAGAAGGATGGGCGACCCCAACCTTCTGCTTACCTATGTCGTGCCTTCCCTAGGCTGATTCGTTACTGCCGTGAAACAAACAACCTGTTTGATGTAACGTTTCATCAAACTGTACGGAGCTAAACTACCTGCGGCTTGGAGGCTTGTCAAAGCGCGTCGGGGGGTGTTCGCCATCAGGGCAGAGACCTGCAAATCTATCGGTGATCATGCATTCGCAGGTTGACGGCCGCTTTTCCGCGCAACCGACGATAATGAGGGTATGACTTTAGCGACTCCTGAACAGTATGTGGCGATGCTTGATGCGGCCAGACGGGGGTCCTACGCCTATCCCGCCATCAATGTGACCAGTACGCAGACCTTGAACGCGGCCCTGCAGGGGTTGGACGAAGCCCAGTCCGACGGGATCATCCAGGTATCCGTGGGAGGTGCTGCCTACCTGTCGGGACAGCGCCTGGCCGACCGGGTGGCCGGTTCCATCGCCTTCACCAAGTTCGCCCACGAGGTGATCGCCCGCTATCCGAGCATCACCGTGGCCCTGCATACGGACCACTGCGCCCCGCAATACCTGGACGAGTGGGTTCGTCCCTTGCTGGCCTATGAGAAGGAGCAAGTGGCTCACGGTCAGGATCCGCTCTTCCAGTCGCATATGTGGGACGGCTCCGGGTTGCCCTTACAGGAAAATTTGGCCACGGCGGCAGAGCTGCTGGAGTTGTCCCGGGCCGCCCACACCGTTCTGGAGATCGAAGTGGGCACTGTCGGTGGCGAGGAGGATGGTCATTCGGCTGCTATTGATCAGCGGCTCTATTCATCGCCCGAGGATGGCCCCAGGGTGGTTGATGCCTTGGGTCTGGGCGAACGCGGCCGCTACATGGTGGCTTTCACTTTCGGCAACGTGCACGGGTCCTACAAGCCCGGTGTAGTCAAGCTGCGTCCTGATCTGCTGGGGCAGATCCAGGCCAGGACCGCCAAAGCCATATCCGATGGGGAGGTTGGCGGCATCCCCTCCCCGAGCGCCCCTGCCGACAAGCCCTTCCTCTTGGTATTCCACGGGGGATCTGGTTCGCAGCCGGAAGAGATTGCATCGGCCGTCGCTCATGGCGTGGTCAAGATGAACGTGGATACCGATACCCAGTACGCCTTCACCAGGGCCGTGGCAGGGCACATGTTCGCCAATTACGACAAGGTCCTCAAGGTGGATGGGGAGGTCGGCGAAAAGAGCGAGTACGACCCCCGTTCCTGGGGGCGCCAGGCTGAAGACGGCATGGCGGCGCGCGTAGTCCAGGCTTGCCAGCAGCTGGGCAGCGCAGGGCGGGCCATGAAATGAAACAGCATACGCAATCCAATTCATGCCAGCCCAGACAGGGAATGCACAAGACTGCTGCTTGGGGACTTCTGGGGTTCGGCGTATTGCTGATGCTCGATTCCTCAATGACCCCGATGAGCGGGCAGGCCGTATGGGCTCAGTCGTTGAAGTTACTGGTCGCCATCCTCCTCATGGTCTTCGGCATCTGGGTTCATGCATGCTCTCAACCCTGGGGCTACCCTCTTCTCGTGTCTGGCCATAGCCATCGAAGCCGGTCTTATGCTGGGCTCCATCATGGTATCCAGGCATAATCTTTGGATCTGCATAGGCTTTCATATAGGGTGGAACCTCACTGCGGCCCTGTTGGGAATTCCGGTCTCCGGCCAGCATATATACGGCTTCATGGTCATGAAGGTTCAGGGGCCGACCCTGCTGACCGGTGGATCATTCGGCATCGAAGCATCCCTGATCCCGGTCATCCTAGGGTTGCTCGTCAGTGCGGCCTTCCTGCTCTGTCGGGGCCGGGACACCATGATCGGCTCCAGGACCTGACCGGATTTTTCCCATTGCGGATCTGCCCATGCTGATTTGAAAGGTCTGAACGACCTCCAGCTCCATACATGGGGTTAGGCTCGTCTATGGATGGTCTGCCTTTGTTTTCCTTGAATGGCGACCAGTGGATAAGGAGCATCGTATGCCGGGAATCGTGATCGTCGGGGCCCAGTGGGGCGACGAGGGCAAGGGCAAGGCAACGGATCTGATCGGCGAGCACATGGACTACGTCGCCAGGTTCAACGGAGGCAACAATGCCGGCCATACCGTGGTGGTGGGCGACCAGGAATACGCCCTCCACCTTCTGCCTTCGGGGATCATTCATCCGGCCATTACCCCGGTCATCGGCAACGGCGTCGTGGTCGATCCGGCCGCACTCTTCGAGGAGATCGATGGACTCCAGTCCCGCGGTGTGGATTGCAGCCGGTTGAGGATCAGCGAGTCCGCGCACATAATCGCCCCCTATCATCGGACGCTGGACAAGGTGACCGAGCGCTTCCTGGGCAAGCATAAGATCGGGACGACAGGCCGCGGGATCGGCCCGGCCTATGCCGACAAGATCAACCGTGTGGGCATCCGTGTGCACGACCTGTTCAATGTCGACCACCTGCGCGACAAGGTGGAGGCAAGCCTACACCAGAAGAACCAGATGCTGGTCAAGCTTTACAACCGCCGGGCCATCGAGGTGGAGGCCACCGTTGAAGAGCTGGCGGGATACGCCGAGCGTCTTAAGCCCTACGTGGCCAATACCTCATTGATGCTCAACCAGGCTCTGGAGCAGGGCAAGAACGTGCTCTTCGAGGGGGGACAGGCCACCATGCTGGACGTGGACCATGGCACCTACCCCTTTGTCACCTCATCCAACTGTACGGCCGGGGGCGCCTGCACCGGCACTGGCGTGGGCCCGACCAGGATCGACCGTGTGGTCGGCGTGGCCAAGGCTTATGTGACCCGTGTGGGCGAGGGGCCCTTCCCCACGGAGCTGGACAATGAGCAGGGTGAATGGCTGCGCCGTCAGGGCCATGAGTACGGGGTAACCACTGGCCGCTCCCGCCGCTGCGGCTGGTTCGATGCGCTGGTCAGCCGCTATGCAGTACAGATCAATGGCCTGACCGACATCGTGCTGACCAAGCTGGATGTTCTCTCTGGTCTGGAGACCATTCCGGTCTGCGTGGGCTACGACATCACCCGGTCCGACGGCTCACACGTCAGGGTGGACCAGATGCCCGTGGACCAGGCCGAGTTCCAATCTGCCCAGCCGGTGTACGAGGAGCTGCCGGGCTGGCGCGAGGACATCTCCGGTGCCAAGAGCTTCGAGGAGTTCCCGACCAAGGCCAAGGACTACATCCATCGCCTGGAGGACCTGTCCGGCTGCCGCATCTCTGCTGTGGGTTCGGGCCCGGGCCGCGACCAGATCGTGCAGATCCATTCTCTGATCGACTGAGGAAGATCCATGGGTCTGCCCTGCCTGACTGCCTTCCCGGGGGCGGTCGGGACAGGAATCATCATCTCTACGGACAGGCCTCTGGGAGAACGACTGCACGGGACTATCGCTGATCTGATCGAGGATTACGAGTGTGCCCTGTCAAGGTTCAGGCAGGATGCCATACCTGCGCAAATGGCCCAGGCTACCCATGGGGGTAGGTTCGTCTTTCCTGACTACTGCCAGGGGCTGTTTGACCTGTATGACAGGCTGTATTCTGCTACCGGCGGGGCCTTGGACCCCATGGTGGGCGAGGATCTGACCCGTCTGGGATACGGCATGCAGCCCACTTTCCGGCTGCAGGCCGATGCCGTCGGTCATCTGGGACGGATCCATGGGCGGCCGACCTGGGGCAATGACCTCAGACGTCAGGGTGCTGTCCTTATGACTGCCGGTCCGGTCAGCCTTGATTTCGGGGCAGTCGGCAAGGGCTATTTGGTTGATCTGATTGCTGACCTGCTCGAACCTCGGGTCGAAGAGTATGTGATCGATGCTGGCGGCGACATGCGTATGCGGACCTCTCACCCGATCTCCATCGCTATGGAAGATCCCGGTGATTTGTCTGCAGGCGTGGGCCGGATTGAGCTGTCCTGTGGTTCTTTGTGCGCCTCGGCACCCAGCCGCCGCCATTGGGCCGACCGGTCCGAGGATGCTGCAGCGGCAGGGTTAACGGCACTTCACCACATCCTGGACGCCATTGACGGCCGTCCAGTTGACCGTGTGCTGGCCTCCTGGGTAGTGACTGAGGAAAAGGACAATGAACACCCCACGGGCCTGGCTGATGGTCTGGCCACTGCCCTCTTCCTGGTGCAGCCGGATGTGCTGGCTGCCGGATTTTCCTTCGCCTGTGCGCTGATGTATGCCGACCGTCAGGCCGTGATCTCCGACGAATTTCCGGGTCGGTTCTTTACTGACCCCAATATCCATCCGTCCACATAGTGGACCAGTCTCGCTGGACCGGCCGAGGTCAGGCCTATGGTCGGCACCAATGCGGATGCGCAGAGAACGCATCCGATTCGAGGATGATGAAGGGAGGTTCGCCGTGATGACCAGCTTGACAGACACCCGCCGATTCGGCACCGTGTCCGCACGAATTATTAGCCCGTCCTCACCGGCGGACTGACTCGACAATCTTCATTGTTCGACCCCGTCGGAAGGCGGGGCTGGACGCATAGGCTTCATCGCATCAGACCCTGCCAACAGCGGGGTTTTTCTATAAGGAGATGAGATGAAGTGACGGCAAACGACGTTAGTGTTGCTTCCCCGGCCTCGGCAGCCTCCGTGTCCGGCAGCACCCGTGTGACCCGCAGCTCGGTTCGCACAGTCATCGGGGCTTCCATGGTCGGCACGGCCATCGAGTTCTACGATTTCTACGCTTATGGGACGGCTTCGGCCAACTATTTCCCCAAGCTCTTCTTCCCCAAGACCGATCCGACCGTGGCCCTGCTGGCATCCCTGCTGACCTTCGCCATCGCTTTCATCGCGCGGCCCTTGGGGTCCTTGATCTTCGGACACTTCGGTGACCGCCAGGGACGCAAGACAACCCTGGTGGTCTCCCTGCTGACCATGGGTTGCTCCACGGTCCTGATCGGTGTCTTGCCCACCTACGCCACCTGGGGGCTCTGGGCCGTGGTGGTCCTCTGCCTCTGCCGGTTCGTGCAAGGCATTGGCCTGGGCGGCGAGTGGTCCGGCGCAGCCCTGGTGGCCACCGAGAACGCCCCGGAAGGCAAGAGGGCCCTCTATGGCTCCTTCCCTGAGCTGGGCGCCCCCATCGGCTTCTTCCTGGCCAACGGAACCTACTTCCTGCTGGAGATGTTCTGCACCCCTGAGCAGATGCTGAGCTGGGGCTGGCGCGTGCCCTTCCTGCTCTCCGCCATCCTGGTGGTCGTAGGACTGGCTGTGCGCGTCTCCATGCAAGAGACACCCATTTTCCAGATGGCCTTGGATCAGCAGAAGGTCGTCAAGACCCCGTTGCTGGAGGTCTTCCGCAAGAGCTGGCGCCAGGTGCTCCAGGCCACCTTCCTGGTCGCGGTCACCTACACCCTCTTCTACACCCTGGCCACCTGGTCCCTGGCTTACGGCACCAAGCCCAAGTCCCAGGGAGGCGGCGGACTGGGCTTCACTAACCAGGAGTACCTACTCATGCTCATGGTTTCCATCCTGGTCTTCGCCCTCTTCATCGTGCTGGCCTGCGTCTATGCGGACCGCATCGGCCGTCGCCGGGTGCTGATCGGCAGTTCCGTCATGCTGGTGGTCTTCAGCCTGGTCTTCCCCTACCTGCTCATGGCCCATCACAACACTTTCCAGGTCATGGTCTTCCTCTGCGTCGGATTCGCCCTGATGGGCATCGCCTTCGGGCCTATCGGCGCTTTCCTGCCGGAGCTCTTTGACGCCAACGTGCGCTACTCGGGTTCCGGTATCGGCTACAACTTGGCGGCCATCGTGGGCGCGGCCTTCGTGCCTACCATCGCCACCTGGCTCTCCTCCCACTGGGGAGTGCGCTCGGTCGGGCTCTACCTGGCCGTCATGGCGGTCTGCTGCCTGGTGGCAGTGCTGACCTGCCACGAAACCAAGGATGTGGACTTCACCAAGTAAGCCCCGGATGCATCCCGCCGGCCGGTTCTTTGAATCGCGTCGGTGTCCGAACAACGAATTGCGGACAGTCCATCTGGCCATATCACGAGTATGGTTGGAGGCATACCGTATCCATTGGGTACGGATCGGGGTCAAGGACAAAATCCGTCGCCCCGGTCGAAAGAGCATCGTCCGCCTGGAACAACGACAGGAATTCACAGTATTTAGCGTTCCCCGGCCTGGAAGAGCCGGTCCGGTTGGACCGCACATAAAGGAGTGTAGATAATGGCAGCACAGATCTGGTATGAGAAGGATGGGGACCTTTCGGTTCTGGATGGCAAGAAGGTGGCCATCATCGGCTACGGTTCCCAGGGACATGCTCATGCACTGAACCTGCGTGATTCCGGTGTGGACGTTGTGGTCGGCCTGCGCGCCAACTCCAAGTCGGTGCCCTTCGCCAAGGAGCAGGGCCTGGAGGTCAAGACCGTGCCCGAGGCCACCAAAGAGGCCGACATCGTCATGATCCTGGCCCCCGACCAGTACCAGCGCAACATCTGGCGGGACGACATCGAGCCCAACATCAAGGAGGGTGCGGCAGTCGCCTTCGCCCACGGGTTCAACATCCATTACGGCTACATCAAGCCCAGCGCCGACCACCCGGTCTTCATGGTGGCCCCCAAGGGCCCGGGCCATATCGTCCGCCGTGAGTATGTCGCTGGCCGTGGCGTGCCCGTGGTTGTGGCCGTGGAGCAGGATCCGCGCGGCGACGCCTGGGACATCACCCTGGCCTATGCCAAGGCTCTGGGCGCCCTGCGCGCCGGCGCCATCAAGACCACCTTCAAGGAAGAGACCGAGACCGACCTCTTCGGCGAGCAGGATGTGCTCATGGGCGGCGTCAACCACCTGGTCGAGGCCGGCTTCGAGGTGCTGACCGAGGCTGGCTACCAGCCGGAGATCGCCTACTTCGAGGTCTGCCACGAGCTCAAGATGCTGGTCGATCTGATGAACGAGGGCGGCCTGAACAAGGCCCGCTGGTCCTGCTCCGACACCGCCCAGTACGGCGATTTCACCTCCACCGTGGTGGACGAGTCCACCAAGGACAGGATGCGTCACCAGCTGCAGCGCATTCAGGACGGCTCCTTCGCCAAGGAGTTCATCGACGACCAGGATGCCGGCGCCCCCAAGTTCAAGGAGCTCCAGGAGAAGTACTCCCACGAGAAGATCGAGGAGGTCGGCCCCAAGCTGCGTGCCATGTTCTCCTGGAACAAGGACGTCAAGGATGCCGACGAGGCCCAGTCCTTCACCGGCAAGATCGCCCGTTCCCAGGTGCAGTGACCTCTAGGTTCTGTTGGGAGGACCTTGTTTGGTCCGACTGACCATTCAGCAAATGGCCGTTCCCTCATCCGGATGCAATGCCGATGAAGGAACGGCCATTTTGTTATCATGACCCGACGCTTACGTTTCAATCGTGTGGTCGGATTGTTTCACTGACCGGATCGGTCATGTGGATATGTGCAATATGCAATGCCAGAGGATGTACGGCGGTGCCCCACCCATATGGTCAATTCATCTGGGTGGGGCACCATTGGTTATAGAGGACGCGGTTTTTTACAAGGTGTCCTCCGTGCCTGCTGTGTCCTTCTGCTTCAGCGGGCGGATTCGGCGCCGGACACGTCCATGTCCTTGAGGCGCACGATCTTGGTGTGGTTGACGAACTTGAAGCCCAGGTAGAGGACCAGGACCAGCACCACGCTGAAGTAGGTCATGGCCATGTGCGACCAGTTCAGGCTGAGCAGGGAGGGGATATCCTGTCCGGCGATGACGATGACGCAGAGCACCATGGCCAGGATCGGGCCGAACGGATAGAGCTTGGAGTGATACTTGAGTTCACTCAGGTCGTGTCCCTGGAGCTTGAAGGCCCTCCGGAAGCGGAAGTGGCTCAGCGCGATGCCGATCCAGGCGATGAACCCGGTCAACCCAGTGGCGGTCACCAGCCACATATAGAAGGACTGGCCGAAGATGCTGGAGGCAAAGGTGGCCAGGGACATGCAGACCGTGGCTACCAGGGCCGCCAGGGGGATGCCCCTCTTGGTGGTCCTGGCGAAGATGGCCGGAGCATAGTGGTCCTTGGCCAGTCCGTAGAGCATGCGGCTGGAGGCGTAGGCCCCGGTGTTGACGGCCGAGAGGATGGATGTCAACACCACCGCGTTCATGACGCTGGCCGCCGAGGCCAGGCCGGCCCGCTGGAAGACCAGGGTGAATGGCGACATGGCGATGTTCCCGTCAGAGGCTCCCAGGAGGTTGGGGCTGGTGTAGGGAATCAGGGCAGCGATAACGAAGATGGACAGCACATAGAAGAGCAGGATCCGCCAGAAGACGTCGTTGATGGCCTTGGGGACCGCCTTGCCGGGGTTCTCGGACTCGCCAGCGGTCACGCCTACCACCTCGGTGCCTTGGAATGAGTAGCCGGCGATCAGGAAGACGCTCATGATGGCCGGGAATCCGCCCACGAAGGGGGCGTCCTTGTAGGTGAAGTTCTTCAGGCCGACCGCCGGCTGGAACATGATTCCGCAGATCATGGCCATGCCGATGACCAAGAAGACGATGATAGTGGCCACCTTGATCAGGGAGAGCCAGAACTCGGTTTCCCCGAATGCGGAGACCGTCAGGGCGTTGATAAGGAAGACGATGACCAGGACCAGCAGGCTCCAGATCCATCCCGGGGTGTGTGGCAGCCAGTACTGGATCAGCAGGGCTGCGGTGGAGATGTCCACGGCACCCGAGATGGTCCAGTTCAGCCAGTAGTCCCAGCCCATGGCGAAGCCCAGGGCCGGATCCACGTAGCGGGCGCTGTAGGCGGCGAAGGATCCCGACACCGGCAGGTGGGTGGCCAGCTCGCCCAGACTGGTCATCAGGAAGTAGACCATGACGCCCATGGCGATGTAGGCCAGAAGTCCTCCGCCGGGGCCGGCTGTGGAGATGGTGGAGCCGGAGGTCATGAACAGGCCGGTGCCGATGCAGCCGCCCAGGGCGATCATGGAGATGTGGCGGGTCTTGAGGTTGCGCTTGACGTTGCCATAGCCATGGTGCTCTTGCCCGGCCCGGTCGGATTGATTGGTGTTCGACGCTGCATTGCTGGTGTTCTGCGTCATGATCCTCCTCCTTTTGGCTGGGCGACGCACCGGGGAGTCCGGGGTCGTACTGAAATTGTGATTCTTGATATTGCCGGCTGGATGTCGGAATAGATTCATATAGCCGGGTCCTTGGGCCGGTCCTCGAACGCTTAGGGAGTCTATGCCATTGGTGTGGCTTTCCAGCTCCCATGGTCATAATGTGTCATGCTAGTTGACAAATCTTTCATAGCGATTCAGGATCCCCGCTCAAATCCATGGTCTCCAAGGGCACGATTCGGGTATGGTGTCGGATCTTGTAGCCCAGGTAAAGGGCAAGCACCAGAGGCACGCTGATGTAGGTGACGCCGATCTCCTGCCAGTTCCAGTTGACGAAGGCCTCGATGTTTTGCCCGCCGATGACGACGACGCAAAGGATCAGAGCCAGGATTGGCCCCAGGGGGAAGAGCTTGGCATGGTAGCGCAGCTCCTCAACCCGGTGGCCCTGGACCACCCAGGCGCGGCGGAAGCGGTAGTGGCTCAGGGCGATGCCGATCCAGACGATGAATCCGGTCAGCCCCGAGGCGGCCACCAGCCACATGTAGATCCGCTGACCGAAGATGCTGGCAGCGAAGGTAGCCAGGGAGACCACGAGAGTGGCGACCAGCGAGGCCATGGGGATGCCGTGTCGGGTGGTGTGCCCGAAGAAGGCCGGGGCGTAATGGTCCTTGGCAAGAGCGTAGAGCATTCGGGTGGAGGCGTAGACACCTGAGTTGGCAGATGAGAGGACCGAGGTCAGGATGATGGCGTTCATGACGCTGGCTGCCGAGGCCAGGCCCGCCCGCTGGAAGACCATGGTGAAGGGTGACATGGCGATGTCCCCTTCGGCGGAGCTGAGCAGATTGGGGCTGGTGTAGGGGATCAGCGCGGCGATGACGAAGATGGACAGAATATAAAAGAGCAGGATCCTCCAGAAGACATCGTTGATGGCCTTGGGGACCGCCTTGCCGGGGTTTTCGGACTCGCCGGCAGTGACGCCAATCAGCTCGGTGCCCTGGAAGGAGAAGCCTGCAATCAGAAAGACGTTGAGAATGGCGGGAAATCCGCCCACGAAGGGGGCGTCCTTGTAGGTGAAATTGCCCAAGCCTATGGCCGGACGGAACATGATTCCGCAGATCATGGCCAGACCGATGACCAGGAAGACGATCACTGTCACCACCTTGATCAGTGCGAGCCAGAACTCGGTCTCGCCAAAGGTGGACACGGTCAGGGCGTTGATCAGGAAGATGACCACCAGGACCAGGAGGCTCCAGACCCAGCCAGGGGTGTGTGGCAGCCAGTATTGGATCAGCAGGGCTGCGGTGGAGATGTCCACAGCCACGGTGATGGCCCAGTTCAGCCAGTAGTTCCATCCCATGGCAAAGCCTAGGGCCGGATCCACATAGCGGGCGTTGTAAGCGGCAAAGGAGCCGGAGATAGGCAGGTGGGTGGCCAGCTCACCCAGGCTGGTCATCAGGAAGTAGACCATGAGACCCATGGCCGCGTAGGCCACCAGTGCGCCTCCCGGCCCGGCCTTGGCGATAGTGGACCCGGAGGTCATGAACAGGCCGGTGCCAATGCAGCCGCCCAGAGCGATCATGGTGACGTGTCGGGTCTTGAGGTTGCGTTGGACCCGGTCGTCGGATGCGGAGGGGTCGTCTTTCTCGCCCTGCCTGGTCGCCATGACTGCTCTTCTCCTCGAACTGATCTGAGAGCCCTATGACGACGGTTCCGGCCAGTTCCGCTCAGGCGGAATCCAGGCAGGTTGCCTGTCTGTGACACTGCACATAGCGCTCCGCAACATCTGGTTGCGACAGTCCCGGACCTGTTCGACCCGGGCCCAACGAGTCGGATGGGCGGATCCGAACCGTTTCGGCCGGACCTCCTTTCACCGGGAGTATGCGACACCGCACTGTCTGATCCCGGTTACTGATAGGTTCGGCGACCTCATCAGTGGTTTTGTAATCACGAGACAGCATAGAGTGATTCTCAGACAAGGCCCAAATGGCTTCTGCTTTTCTGCAATGTCCATGGCCGTGCTGGCAATCCTGGCTGCGCCTATTGACCGCGTAGGATGGGCGTGAATTCGTTAGGAAAGAAGGCAGTGACTGATGAAGGTCGATGATATCAAGGTAATCGGTAATATCGGGGCGGGCACCATGGGGCATGCAACGGCGCTCCAGTTCGCCATGCGGGGGTATCCGGTCCGGTTGGTGGACTCCAGCCGCCAGGCCCTGGACCGGGGGAGGGGACTGATCGAGCATGATCTGGATACCTTCATCGGTGCTGGTCTGATTTCCCAGAATCAGAGGGAGGGCGTGCTGGATCGCATCCAAGAGGACACTGATTACGGCATTCTGGCTGACGCTGACTTTGTTATCGAATCCGTCTTGGAAGACATGGACGTCAAGCACCAGGTTTGGCAGCAGGTGGAGGCCATAGTTGGCGAGCAGACCATTCTGGCCACCAACACCTCAGGACTGGGACCCACTGGAATTGCCTCGGTGCTGCGGCATCCCCAGCGGTTCCTGGTGGCTCACTTCTGGAATCCCGCCCAGCTCATGCCCCTGGTCGAGGTGGTGCCTGCTGCGAACACTGACCAGGGCGTGGTGGATACCACGGTCGAGCTTATGAACCATATCGGCAAGCATGCCGTGGCGCTGTCCACGGAATCGCTCGGGTTCGTAGGCAACCGCATCCAGGCGGCTGTTATTCGAGAGTGCCTGAATATCGTGGAACGGGGCATTGCCACCCCGCAGGCCGTGGATGAGATCGTCACCTACAGCCTGGGCCGACGGTGGAGCATCCTTGGGCCCATCGCCAGCGCTGATCTAGGCGGACTGGATGTATTCGACAATATCTCCAAGTACCTCTACGACGATTTGGACAACCGTCCGGGCGAGGACCCGGTTCTGAAGTCCAAGGTCCAGGCCGGTCAGCTGGGCGCCAAGAGCGGCCAGGGGTTTTATTCATGGCAGGGGGCCGAGAGCCAAGCCATGATCGCCGACCGCGACCAGCGGCTGCTGGAGGCGCTGGTCGCGGACCACAAGAAAGAGAAAGACCGCTGAGTTCTCCCGCTTATATCATTGGCGCGCTCGCCGCTGGGTCAGTTGGTAGGACACCAGCAGGACGATAAGCCAGATAGGCCCGGCGATGACGGCCACCCGGTAGCTGGATGAGAAGCACATGAGTACCACGATCATGGCCAGGAAGGCCAGGACCGCCCAGGGGGTCACCCGGGCAAAGGGCAGCTTGAAGTGTAGGGCGTTCAGAGCGCTTTCGCCGGTCTTGCCCGCCAGGTCGCCGGGGCCTTCACCGCGGGCAACAGCACGCCGGAAGAGCATCTCGGTCACCATGATCATGGACCAATTGATGATGGCCGAGATCGTGGCGATGCTCATCAGGTAGTTGAAGGCGAACTGGGGCCAGAGGAAGACCACGACCACCGCCAGGGCGATGATGCAGGCCGAGGTCAGCACTCCTGCGTAGGGCACGCCGCCCTTGGACAGCCGTCCCAGGTACTTGGGGGCATTGCCCTGCCGGGCCAGGGAGAAGAGCATGCGGGAGTTGGAGTAGAGGGCCGAGTTGTAGACGCTCATGACTGCGGTCAGGCAGACGAAGTTGAGGATGCCTGCGGCCGCGTGGACTCCCACCGAGTCGAAAATCTGGACGAAGGGGCTGACGACCATGCCCTGGGCATTGGGCTTGCCGATGGCGTTCCAGGGAACCACGGCCATGATCACTCCAAGCGTCAGGATGTAGAAGACCAGGATCCTCCAAATGATGGCGTTGGTGGCCTTGGGGATGGTCCGACGGGGATCCGAGGCTTCTCCGGCGGTGATGCCGATGAGTTCCGTGCCGCCGAAGCTGAACATGACCACAGCCAGCGACATAAGCAGACCGGTCCACTGGCCGTTGGCGCCATGACGCATCAGTCCATTGGGCAGGAATCCGCCGCCCACGGTGAACCAGTTGGCAAAGGAGGCCCGCAGTCCGTTGGCCGTGGGCAGGGCCATGACCACGACGGCCAGTCCGCCGATGATCATGGCCACGATGGCTGCGATCTTGATGATGGCGAACCAGAACTCAAACTCGCCAAATTTGCTGACGCCCATCAGATTGGCTGCCGTGATGACCACCAGGAAGAAGGCCGCAGATACCCAGGCGGGTATTGCCGGGAACCAGAAGTTGACGAAGGTGCCCACTACGGAGAGTTCGACCATGGATACAAGCACGTAGTTCATCCAGTAGTTCCACCCTGAAACGAACCCTGCCCGTTTGGACCAGTAGCGGGTGGCGTAGTAGCTGAAAGCGCCGGACTTGGGGTCTTCCACGCTCATTTCGCTCATGGCCCTGACGATCATGAAGATGGCTAGACCGCCTATCAGATAGGCGATGATGATGGCCGGCCCTGCCAATGAGATGGATTCCCCGGACCCGTAGAAGAGTCCCGTTCCGATGGCGCCGCCCAGCGAGATGAGCTGGATATGCCTGTTCTTCAGGGTTTTGCGCAGGTCCTTGCCCTGCGACTCCTTGGGTTGATCCATGGGGATGTCATTCCTTAGATGGTGATGGTTGTCAACTGGATACCGCCGGCTGACAGGCCCAACCCTATCGAAGCCGACCCGCGCAGGATGACCAGGCCTTTGCATTGTGGAATATAGGCGTCCGCCATATGAGACGTTCAATTCACCAAATCGTGACCGCTGGGTCCTACCATGGGCGTCGGTGCCTGCCGCCTGCTCCCGGTTATCGACACCTCTGTGGTATTGCTGTCCTACCGGCCTCGACAGGATGTCCCTTCTTGGACGGCGATGATTAATGGGTTGTGAAGACAAGGAGGTGCAGTCGCATGAACCGTACGGGCAATGGCCCTTTGGCGCAACAGAATCAAGGTGACAGCGCCTCGGCAGGCGACGGTATGGAACGCGGTCTGAGCAACCGTCATGTGCAGTTCATCGCCATCGGCGGCACCATCGGCACCGGGCTCTTCCTGGGGTCGGGCAAGTCCATAGCCCTGACCGGTCCCTCCATCATTCTGGTCTACATCGGCGTGGGGCTGATCATGTACCTGCTCATGCGGGCCATTGGCGAGCTCATGTATCGCAGCCCCGTCCAGCACACCTTCATCGCCTTCATCAGCCGCTACCTGGGCCAGGGGTGGGGGTCCTTCGCCGGCTGGTCCTACTGGATCGTGCTCATCCTGATCGGCATGTCCGAGCTGACTGCCGTGGGCACCTACTTCGTCACCTTCTTCGGCACCTTCGGCATTGATCTGAGCGCCTGGCGGGGTCTGATTGAGTTCTGCTTCCTGACGGCCATGGTGTGCATCAATCTGATTGCCGTGAGGGTTTTCGGGGAGACCGAGTTCTGGTTCTCCATGATCAAGATCACCCTGATTCTGGCCATGATCGTCACGGCTGTGGTCATGGTCATCACAGGCTTCCACTATCCGGCCGTCCACATGCCGGGACAGGACCGGATCAGCCCGGCTGGGCATGCCGGCCTGGACAACATCACCAGCGGTCTGAGCCTGGCGCCCAACGGGTGGATGGCCTTCTTCATGAGCTTCCAGATGGTCTTCTTCGCCTACGAGATGATCGAATTCGTAGGGGTGACCGTATCCGAGACGCAGAATCCCCGCAAGGTCCTGCCCAAGGCCATCAATCAGATCATCCTGCGCGTACTGATTTTCTACGTGGGTGCCCTGGTCGCCATCATGCTGATCGTGCCCTGGCGCTCCTTCCGCCCCAACGCCGACGGCAGCTTCACCTCGCCATTCGTCATGGTCTTTCGTTACGCGGGGGTGGACTGGGCGGCCGCATTGGTCTTCTTCGTGGTCATCACGGCAGCCAGCTCCTCGCTGAATTCCCTGCTCTATTCCGCCGGCCGCAACCTCTTCCAGTTGGCCGCCGCCGGCCGCTCTCCTGTGATGCGCAGCCTTCATACGATTTCACGCCGCGGCAAGGTGCCTGCCCGGGCCATCATCCTGTCCGGAGTGCTGATCCTCTTATCTCCGGTGTTGCATATGCTGCCCGGCTTCGAGAACACCTTCGTCCTGTTCACCTCCTGCTCCAGCGCGGTCATCATCTTCATCTACATTCTGACCCTGCTTGCTCACCGCCGCTACCGGACCAGCCCGGACTTCATGCCTGATGGGTTCATCATGCCGGCCTACCGGGTGACTGGAGCCATTGCCATCGCCTTCTTCGTCCTGATCTACCTCTCGCTCTTCCTGGCTCCCGACACCCGGTATCCAGCCATACTGGGATTGGTCTGGCTGCTGGTATTCGGCGGCATCTGCCTGTGGAAGCATAAGGGTGAGCCGTTGTCGGTCGACTGACCTTCTGCGAGCGCGGGCGCATTATATGGCCTTAAAGGGCTATAAACAAGTCTGTTTTTCCGTTTGTGCTTGGGCTAGATTGATTTTCGGTAGCTGTCAAATCGGCCTTCGTTTCTCGTGGGTTCGATAACGAGGGATTGACGAAGGAGATCATCGCCCATGGTTGCACAGGTCGGCAGGACGCGAGTGGCCAGGACCGCTGGTTCCCTGCTCTCATACCTGCTGTTGGCCCTGATACTCCTGGTTCTGCAAACCCCGCAGTCGGCCATGGCGGCGAGCGCGGCCACGGATTATGACAGCTGGACCCAGGTGGCTGACTCCGTATCCCATCAGCTGGACCGAGGGTGTGAGGACTATGGCCATGGAGATCGCGCCGGGGCCGCCTCGCAATTCATGGGAGCCTACAACGTGGGTTATGTGGGCTCTGGGTTCGTTTCGGTCGTGGAGTCGACCTTAGGGCAGGATAAGCGCAACGGTCTGGACGGGCAGTTCCAGGCCCTGCAGAACCAGGCCTACGCTCCGGATAACGGGCAGGCCCTGACCCAGGGCAGTGAAAAGCTCAAGGCCGATCTGGCTGCTGCGGCCACCCAGCTGGATGCCACCCAAGGGCTGGCCAATCCCCGTGCCTATGCCAGGGCTCAGCAGGAGCAGATCAAGGCGGACCGTCGAAGGCTGGACGCAGCCAAGAAGCATCGGAATAACGGCAAGGGCGATCGGACCTGGACTCAGGTGGCCCACGAGATGACGCCCATCCTGGATCAGGCGCTCGCCGAGGCATCCAAGGGACAGGGCCAGGCGGGGTCCGACCTGGTCAACAAGGCTTATTACCAGTATTACGAAAAGCTGGGCTTCGAGAAGAACGTCATGAATGCCATCAGCGGCAACAGGGTCTCCCAGGTCGAGTACCAGTTCAAGGAGACCCGGATGGCCATGGTGGCGGGCAAGCCGGCCAAGACCCTGGTGAACGACCTGAAGAGCATGCTGGTCGAGGACGCAGCCATTCTGGACGGAGGCGCCGCAGACCAGGTCAACGGGTGGACGTCCTTCCTGACCTCCGCCTTCGGACAGGCTTTTGTGGTCCTGTTGCGGGAGGGGTTGGAGGCCATCCTGGTGGTGGCCGCCATCATTGCCTACCTGGTCAAGTCCGGCCATAAAGACAAGGTTCGGCACATCTACTGGGGCATTGCAGCGGGCCTCGTAGCCAGCGGGCTGGTGGCCCTGCTCTTCACCCTGCTCTTCAACGGGAACGGTCCCCAGCAGGAGATCCTGGAGGGCGTGGTGGCCCTGGTGGCCATGCTCATGTTGCTCTACACCAGTAACTGGATGCTGTCCAAGTCCTCTGTGGAATCCTGGAACCACTACATCCGGAGCCGGACGGTGGCGGCCATCTCGAAGGGCAGCGTGATCTCCCTGGCCCTGCTCTCCTTCCTGGCGGTCTTCAGGGAGGGGGCGGAGACGGTCATGTTCTACCAGGCCATCTTCGCCATGGCTCCCGGTGGCAGACGGGAGATTTGGACCGGTTTTGCAGCTGCCGCCGTGGTCCTGGTCATCGTCTTCGTGCTCATTCGCTTCACCTCGGTCAAGATCCCCATCCGGCCCTTCTTCATCATCACCAGCCTGCTCATGGCGGTCATGGTGGTCATCTTCGCCGGCGGCGGTGTCCATGCCCTGATTGAGGGCGATCTGGTGCCGGCCACCTATCTGCCCGGTGTGCCCACCAGCGACTGGATCGGGCTGTATCCCTACACACAGACCATCGGCGCCCAGATCCTGGCCGCCCTGGTCGTGGTCGTGCTGGCAATTGTGTCGACCCGCCGCCTGCACAAGCAGGAGCGGTTGCGGTCGAATCAGGACTCCGGCGGGTCGCCGTCGGCAACCGTCCATCAGACGGAAGCCGAGCAGGCCGCCGAAGGGGCTGTGCCCTCTGAGGTCACGGCATCCATGCAAACACCAAAGAGCGAAGGACAATCATGAAGAAGAGACAACTGACCGCCCTGGTCGCGCTGGTGCTCTCAGGCACCTTGGCCCTGGCCGGGTGCGGCTCCAGCGGGTCAGGCACCCGTGAGGCCCAAGCGCCTGAGGCCTCCGGTGCCTCCCAGTCCTCGGCGGGCAAGGGGGCCGGGTTCGAGGAGATCCCCATTCCGCCCGACGATCAGCAGAAGGGTCCCCTGAACATTGGCACGGTCTTCTTCCAGCCCATCGACATGGAGCCCGCATCCATGGGTCTGAAGGCAGCCGATGCCAGCCTGCACCTGGAGGCTGATATCCATGCCCTGCCCAACAACAACCTGGGCTATGCCAAAGGTGAGTTCGTTCCGGATCTGACCGTCAACTACACCATCCAGAACAAGGATGACCCCAACGACAAGCAGTCCGGCACCTTCATGCAGATGAACGCCTCGGACGGCCCGCATTACGGAGCCAACATCAAGATGGAGAAGGCCGGATCCTACAAGCTGACCTATTCCATCGACTCTCCGGAGAAGAAGGGATGGATGCTGCACGTCGACCCGGAGACCGGCGTGAAGGGACACTTCTGGACCGAGCCTATTGTGGTCAGCTGGGACTGGGACTACACGCCCCACCAGTGGTAAGCTGCTATGCGCCATGCTTGAGCAATTTGTCACGGTCTTGCCAGGGACGCTGGCCCCGGCCCTCCTGGTCATGGTTTTCAGCGTCCTTCTGGGGGTTGGCGAGGGCCGCGATCGGCCCCGCTCCTCCTCCTGGCGACTGATTGGCCTGGGGGTCGGCGTGCTGGGGGCGTTGGTCTTTGCCCTCCTGCGCGCCACCGTGATTATTAACCGCCGGACCATGGTCAACTACCCGACCCTGGTAGCCTGCGTTCTGACCGATCTGGCGGCCATCGTGGTGGTGCTGGTCGCCGACCGGCTGGTCTCAGACTGGCATCGCCGCCCCTGGGCCATGGATCTGGCTAACGGTTTGGCGGCCCTGGCCATAGCGCTGACCACTTTCCGTGCCCTGCCCGATGTCATCCTGCAGCTTACGGCCTTTGTGGAGCCGGGGGAGCCTGTGCTGACCTCGGCCATGCTCCTGCGGGCCCTGGGCTTCCTGCTCGGTCTGGCTGCCGCTGTGACGGTGGCCGCCATTCTGAGGACCATGCATACCTCCTGCCCTCGGATAGCCTTCCGCCTGGCCGCTCTGCTCATGGTGATCCTGCTGCTGGTCCGGCACGCCGTAGCCCTGGTAGCCCTGATGCAGACCACCGGCCTGATTCTTCTGCATGGATGGGCCTTCCGGGTCATGGCCCTGGGATACAACGCCGACCTGATCCTGGTTCTTGCCCAGGTGCTGGTCTTCATCATTCCGGTTCTGGCCTGCCTGGTTGCGGGCTGGCGCATGCCGGTGACTGGAGCTTCCACAGCCGACGACCGTAGCCACCGGGCCTTCCGCCGAAGGGCCCTGGCATCGGCGGTCTGGAGCCTGGTGGCCATGATCGGCGTCACCCTGGCACTGACGGTGGGCACCGCCAAGGCCCACCAGGTGCCCGTGCTCTCGCCTCCTGAGCGGTATTCCCTGACCGCTGATACGGCTACCATTCGTTTCTCCCAGGTGGAGGATGGCCACCTGCATCGATTCAGCTACCGGGCCAAGGACGGCACTGAGATGCGCTTCATCATCATCCGCAAGAATGGTGCAGCCTATGGGGTCGGGCTGGATGCCTGCGAGAACTGCGGGGATGCGGGCTATTACGAAAAAGACGGCAAGATCATCTGCAAGAAGTGCGACGTGGCCATCAACCTGGCCACCATCGGGTTCAAGGGCGGCTGCAATCCCGTACCCCTGCCATACAAAACCGGCCGGGGCGCCATACTGATCAGCACCGCCGACCTGGATGCCCTGTCCTCACACTTCAAGAGCTGAAAAAGGGAAGGAGCGGTTGGTATGTTCTTCATGCGAATGATGCTGCGGTCATTCAGCCGCCAGTTTGGGCGAAGAATGCTCATCGCCGTCACGGTCTGCCTGTCTGCCTGCGTAGCTACGGCCATGCTGGGGGTGGTCTTCGATGTGGGCGACAAGCTCAACGCGGAACTGTCCACCTATGGATCCAATATCACGGTCCAGGCCAAGGCGGATGCCGTGGTCTCCGACCTCTACGGCGACCAGGAGGGCGGCCCCTCAAGCGACGAGTCAACACCAACCGCCTTCCTCAAGGAGTCCCAGGTGCCCAAGATCAAGACCATCTTCTGGGCCTACAACATCACCGACTTCGCCCCCCGCCTGGACCTTCGCGGCACTGTGGACCAGGTCAGCGCCCCTCTGGTGGGCACCTGGTTCGGCCGGACCGTCAAGGTGGACAGCGGCGAGAGCAGCACTGCGGGTCTGAAAGGTCTTCGACCCTGGTGGAAGGTTCAAGGACGCTGGCCCAAGGACGAGGCTGGGTCCGGCGGCGGGACCGAGGCCATGATGGGCAAAGAGCTGGCGGCACGACTGGGCGGCAGTCAGGTTGGTGACCAGGTCAAGGTCGGTCTGGGCGATCAGCGGCGGACCGTCACCATTGTAGGCATCTTCGACTCCGGTGATGCCGATGCCTCCTCCCTCTACCTGCCTACCCGGCCGCTACAGGAGATGTCCGGCCTGACCGATCAGATCGACCAGGTGGAGGTCAAGGCCCTGACCACGCCCGAGAACGATCTGGCGCGCAAGGCTGCGCGAAACCCTGCTGCCCTCTCCCAGGACGAATGGGAGACCTGGTACTGCACGGCCTACCCCTCATCCATCGCCTACCAAATCGAGGAGGCCATCCCCGGATCCATGGCCAAGCAGGTCAGGCAGGTGGCGGCCCTGCAGGGCGACGTTCTGCAGAAGACCCAGGCGGTCATGATTCTGATGACCGTGCTCAGCCTGCTGGCGGCAGCCATCGCCGTGGCCAATCTGATGGCATCCTCCATATCCGAGCGGTCCTCGGAGTTCGCCCTGCTTAAAGCTCTGGGTGCCACTGATGGAGCCGTGTCCAGACTGGTGCTGGCCGAGACGGCCCTGATCGCCCTGGCCGGGGCTCTGGTCGGTGCTCTGCTGGGCTCCGGAGTGGCTCAGATCGTGGGCAGGGTGGTCTTCGGCTCAGGCATCACCATGCGGCCCATGGTTTTCGTGCTGGTTTTCGTGCTGCTGGCCCTGACCGTGCTGCTGGCATCCATCTCGTCCATCAGATCCATTCTGCGGCTTCGGCCGGCGGAGGTGCTTCATGGCCGCTGATCGCCATAAGAGCCATATGACCAATACCCGCATGTTCCTGACCATGCTCTTCGGGGCCGTCTTCCGTCGTCGAGGCAGGGCCCTGATGGCGGTGGTGGCCTCCCTGGTGGGGGCGGCCACACTCTTCTGCCTGGCGGCGGTCTGCATCGAGGCCCCTAGACAGATCAACCAGGAGATGCGTTCCTATGGGGCCAATTTGATCGTCTCGCCCATTCAGGGGGGCAACCGGTCCGAATCCGGCATCGAACAGGGCATGGTGGACCACACCACCCATATGGTGACCGCCAAGGCTCCGGCAAGGTACGCCACCTATCGATATGAGACGGTGCAGGTCAATGCCGGGGCCCGCGTGATGGCCGGCATCCACCCTGACCAAGTGCGTCGGCTCAACCGCCACTGGAGCGTGGAGGGTTCCTGGCCCCGGCCCGGTTCGGTCATGGTGGGGCGGGACCTGGCTGATTCGCTTGGGCTGACCACTGGCAAACAGATGACCATCGGCTATCCGGCCGGACAGGTCACCAACACAGGCAAGGCCGGAGGCCAGGGCCGTGACTTTCGTGTGGGCGGCATCGTCGATACCGGTGGTCCCGAGGATCGGATCATCTACGCCGACCTGGCCGACCTGGAGCTCCTGACCGGGGCCAAGCGGGGTACCGATGTCATTGAATACTCGGTCAACACCATGACCTCGGGGCTAAAGACCATTGCCGCAGGCATCAACGACATGACCTCCATGGGGGTCAAGGCCCGGCCGGTCACCAGGATCAC
This sequence comes from Bifidobacterium polysaccharolyticum, assembly GCF_016101585.1. Lineage (GTDB taxonomy): Bacteria > Actinomycetota > Actinomycetes > Actinomycetales > Bifidobacteriaceae > Bombiscardovia > Bombiscardovia polysaccharolytica. The sequence continues at coordinate 506,275 of NZ_JACFQG010000002.1, read as the reverse complement.
AGCGGGCGACAGCCATACCATCGCCATGCTCCAGTCGCTCTTCTGGCTGGTTTCTGTGGTGGTGCTGGTCCTGACCTTTGTGGGCGTGGGGACCACCATGGCCTCCATCGTCTCCCAGCGGCGCAGCGAGATCGGCCTGCGCAAGGCCCTGGGCGCTTCCTCGCGGGGGATAGCTATGGAGTTTCTGGCGGAATCGGCCTGCTACGGATTGGCAGGAGGCCTGATCGGCACGGCCCTGGGCTATGGCTTCGCCCGGCTGCTCTGCCTGTCCGTCTTCCAACGGCCGCTGGGCTTCAACTGGTGGCTGGCCCTGGGCACGGTCCTGCTGAGCGTGGCCATATCCATGATCGCATCCATCCGGCCGGTCCTCCGGGCTTCGCGTATCGACCCGGCCCTGGTTTTGAGGGAGGAATGACAATGACGCAGGCAAAGGCGAACGAGTCCCCGTCGGGCGGCGGCATGCTGCTGGATTTGGACCATGTATCCAAGATCTACGGCGATCTGCATGCCCTGGACGATTTGAATCTGAGCGTCCCGCAAGGTCAGTGGCTGGCCGTGGTGGGGTCATCCGGCTCAGGCAAGACCACGCTGATGAACATTCTGGGCTGCATGGACACCCCCAGCCGGGGCTCGGTCCGTCTGCAGGGGCGGCCATTGGAGGACCTGAGCCAGTCCCAGCTGGCCGATGTGCGCAAGAACGTGATAGGCCTGGTCTTCCAGAAGTTCTACCTGGTCCCGCATCTGACCGCCCTGGAGAACGTCATGGTGGCCCAGTACTACCACTCGGTGGTGGACGAGGACCAGGCCATGAAGGCTCTGGACCGGGTGGGTCTGGCGGATCGGGCCCGCCACCTGCCCAGTCAGCTTTCGGGTGGCGAGCAGCAGCGGGTCTGCGTGGCCCGGGCGTTGATCAACGAGCCCAAGCTGATCCTGGCTGACGAGCCCACTGGCAACCTGGACGAGGCCAATGAGCGGATTGTGCTGGACCTCTTCAGGCAATTGCATGACCAGGGGACCTCTTTGATTGTGGTCACCCACGATGCCCTGGTGGCCTCCTGCGCCCAGCGGGAGATCATGCTCAACCACGGTGTGCTGGCCGGCGAGCAGTGGAATGATGAGGAGGCCAAGCGGGCCTACCTTGCTGCCGGAGGCCGTCCGGCCTTCAGTGGAACTCCTGTCGATTCCGGGGACCAGGATATTCCGGTGGGCTTCCATGACCCCACTAAGATGGCCAAGACCGGCGGCTCCTTGCCGGGATCGGCCGCTGAATCAGAAGGAGGGCGTTGAAATGGCCAAAAGCAAGTCTCGGGGACTGGCCACGGCCTCGGCAACCCTGGCGACCCTTGTGGCGGTCGGCTCCCTCCTGGGCGGCTGTGGAAGTCAGCAGGCCAAGCCCATGGACGATGAGTTCGCCGGATCGGGCGCAGAGTCCAGCTCTGCGCCAGAGTCAGGAGCCGGCTCTGCGGGCGAAGGTAATCCCACCGCCGTCTCCCGTGATGGACTGCCGACCGCCCCGGCTGACACGGGCAACTATCACGATGGCACCTACGCCCTGACGGGCAAGTACGGGCATGACGGGGCTGACAGCATTGATGTGGATCTGGACCTGTCGGGAGGCCAGGTGACCCGGGTCCAAGTCCAGGGGCATTCGGATTCGCCCATCTCGCGCGGCCACATGGAACGCTTCGCCCGGGCTGTGCCTGGAGTAGTCCAGGGGCGCCCACTCAAGGACCTCAAGGTGGACAAGGTGGCTGGGGCCAGCTGGACCTCGGATGCCTTCAACAAGGCCTTGGATCTGGCTCGGCTGGAAGCTTCGGCGGACAGGTCTTCCTGAGAACCGGGCCGTACGGGTGGCAGAAACAAAAAGGGGCGAGGATTTGATTCCTCGCCCCTTTTCAAGCCTTCTATATTATAGGTCGTGTAGTTATATCGGTCGCCTCAGACCAACTACCGATCCCACCAGGGCCGCAGCGGATAGGTGTCCGTGCCGGTTTCAGGATCAGGCTTGATGCACTGGAACTGGTGTATCTGAATGTTGTCGAGCTCGAAGTTGAGCCGCGCGCCGGCCATGTACAGACCCCAGAGACGCGCCTTGGGCTCGCCCACCATGGGCTTGGCCTGGCCCCAATGCTCCTGGAGGTTCTCGGTCCAGTGCTTGAGGGTCAGCGCATAGTGCTGACGCAGGTTCTCCTGGGTGATGACCTCGAAGCCGGTGTCCTGGATGGCCAGTTCGATCTCGGCCGGGCTGGCCAGCTCACCGTCGGGGAAGATGTAGCGGTCGATGAATCCGCCGGCCCGCTTGTGGTCGTGGGAGTTGGTGCGGGTGATCTGGTGGTTGAGCAGGATGCCGCCCGGACGCAGCTTGTCCATCATCTCCTTGAAGTAGGAGGGGTACTGCTTGTAGCCCACATGTTCCATCATGCCGATGGAGCAGATTCCGTCGAAGCCGGACTCGGGCACGTCACGGTAATCCATCAGCCTGACCTCGGCCAGATCCTGTAGACCCTCCTGGCGGATCCAGTTCTGGGCCCACTCCACCTGCTCCTCAGCCAGAGTCACGCCGATGACGTGAATGCCGCGGCGGGCGGCCGCAATCTCCATGGAGCCCCAGCCGCAGCCCACGTCCAGCAGACGGTCGCCCTTGTTCAGGTGCATCTTGTCCAGGACCATGTTGAGCTTGTGCCACTGAGCGTCCTCCAGGCTGTCGTCCTCCTTCTCGAAGACGGCGCAGGTGTAGGTCATGGAGGAGCCCAGGAAGAGCCGGTAGAAGTCGTTGGACTGGTCGTAGTGGTAGCTGACGGTGGCTGCGTCGCCACGGCGGGTGTGGGGGCGGATGCCTTCGGTCAGTCGCTTGGCCAGGGAAGGTCCCTCGATGGCTGGCGGTTCGGGCACGCGCACTCCGTGCGAGAAGACGGCTCCAGCCGCCCGGGCCAGCTCCATCTTGCTGGGATGCTTGACGAAGTGCTTGAGGCCCATCAGTTCCTTGAGGACCTGGTAGGGGTTGCCCGGCAGCAGCTCGGGTGAATCCAGATCGCCCTGCAGGTAGGCGCGGGCCAGACCCAGGTCGTTGGGATTTTCCGTGATGTAGTACATGGCACGGGAATTCTTGACTTCCAGATGCAGTGGCGCTTGGTCCTGCCCGAAGACCGACCCATCGAAGGCGGTCACCTGCACAGGCGCGTCAGGGGTGAGGAAGAGCCCGATCATCTCGGCTACAGTCATCTTGCTTTTGGCCATAAAGCCCCCTTGTGTGACCCGGACATGACCGAACATGGCGGGTCTGGTAGTTAGTGGATACAAGTACTGTCTTCACCCTACCCCTGACACTGGTCCCTATCGGTGTCATGTTCGCTGAATTATTCCGCATGGGGAACCTTGCCTGGGTACAGACTCTTTGGTAAGGCTGAACCTGGAGGCGAGCGGGAAATGTCCAGCAGCGGATCAGCGGCGGCCAGGCCAGATGAGGCCTGGGTCCAGGACACTCTTGCCAGATTGGGGCATTCACGCTTCCGGGCTGGTTTCTCCCTGTCGGCCAAGGATCGCGCCTACGCCCGCGCCAAGGGCAGGGATACCATCGACCGCCACGCTCATGAGATGCTGGCCAAGCGTGTGGGGCCGGCCCATCCGCTCAAGGACGGCAAGCAGACCCCCTACCGCGGGCATCCGGTTTTCACAGCCCAGCATGCCACGGCCACCTGCTGCCGGGGGTGCATCGAGCGCTGGCATCATATCCCGCGCGGACGGGCTCTGACCGATGCGGAGGTGGATGCCCTGGCCAGGCTGGTCATGGCCTGGATCGAGCGCGATTTGGTCAATCATCCGGCTTGATACTGATGTTGCGACGCTTCTGTCACTATTCGTGGCTATGGATCAGTCCGGAATGATGATGTTGATGAAGCGTTTCCATTCATCAACAAAATCCATGGTTTTACCGCCTGTCAGCCACCGCAGCTGGAGCCCATCCATGGCACTGAGCGTTTGCAGGGCTATTCGATCGGGGTTCTCAAGCCTGTCCCTCTTGGCAACGTAGGCATACTCGTGAAGAACCTTCTGCTCGCGATCGAGAAAGAACTGGTGGGCGGGATGCTTGTCTTCCAGGGATTCGCCTTGAAGGACGATATAGAGACTGACCAATTGCGGTCGGGAGACGTTCGCTTCCACAGTTGCAGTGGTCAGGGTCTTGAGGCTGAAATCACCGTGGTATCCCAGTCCATCTGAAATATCGGTTTCCTCGCTGACTCCAAGGCGCTTGGCGATGGCTTCGGCGTTGATGCTGTCCGCATATTCCAGAGTTTTGACAAGAAGTTCCTCTTTGGATTTGAAGTAGTACAGAAGCCCTGCCTCAGTCACTCCCTCAGCTTCCGCTACATCACGTATGGTGAACCCCCAGAAGCCAAACTTGGAAATACAAGCGATGGTTGATTTCAGAATGCTTGTTCTGCGTTGGTCGGCCGACATTCGCGGTGACGAGGTAGAACGCTTTCGCCTATTCATTGGTCATCCCTCTGAGAAAGTCGACGTGTACCAACAGCATTGTATCCGTATTCAATGTACTTGATGCAACCACTTATATCAGGATAATCCGTCAACCGGCAATGCATCGTCTGGACAGATCGGGGCCAAACAGAAAGCCGTTCTGCTTGGCCCCGATCTGTTCTTTCAGCTGGGCTGCCTACGATTATTTGCTGAACCCGGCTGTCAAGCCTGCGACCATCTGTTTGCGGCCGAAGATGTAGGCCGTCAGGATCGGCAGCACCGAAATAACCACTGCTGCCAGTATTCCTGGTGTATCTACAGTGAACTGCCCCTGGAAAAGCCAGAGCGACAGGGGTATCACGCGGTTATCTGCAGACTGGGTCAGAATCAACGGGAAGAGGAAACCATTCCAGACATTCAGGCCGTCATAGATAGCCACTGTAATGATTGCGGGCCTGACCATCGGAACAGCGAGTTTCGTCATGGTCATGAACTCGCTGGCCCCGTCCACTGACATGGCTTCGAAAAGAGACTGGGGTATGTCTCTCAGAAAGTTGGTCAATATCATTACCGAGATGGGGATCGCAAAGGCTGCTGACGGCAGGATCAAGGCCCACAAAGTGTCATAGAGGCCGATGCGGATAATGAGGTAATACACCGGGATGATCACGGCCTGCATGGGAATGGCCAGGCCGGTGATGATGAACTTGTAGACCCGTCGGGACCACTTGTCGTTTCTGCGTACGATCATGTAAGCCACCATGAAGGTGACCAGCAGAATTATGGCTACGGTGACGACTGTGACGAAGACCGAATTCCAGATGTATCTGAGGAAGTGATTCTGGAAGACTCTTCGATATGCGTCAAAAGTGACATGGCTTGGCAACGAAAGCGGGTTTTGGGAGAACAGGTCGTTCTGATTCCGGACCGACGTTACCAGAATGTAGTAAACGGGCACTACCACGACGGCCAGCCAGATCCAGCCTAGGAGTCCTCCGGCGATGTTGATTTGCTTTCCTTTGATCCTGATCATCAGACTCCCTCCATCTGGCTTTCCATCTTGTCGGAACCCGATAGCTTGTTGAGCAGGAGCGATATGGCAATGCCCATGACGAGGATGATGACCCCCACGACGCTCGCCCCGCCCATGTCATAGCTCTTGAAACCTTTGAGATACATGTCCAGGGGAAGAATGCGGGTGGCATTTCCCGGCCCGCCTGCGGTCATGACATAGACCAGATCGAAATAGGTCAGCGATCCCACAATCATCAGGGTCGAATCGGTGGCAAAGGTATATTTGATCTGCGGCAGGGTGATGGAGAAGAACTGGCGTACAGTCCCTGCTCCGTCCAGCATGGCTGCTTCATACAGGCTTTGGGGTATCTGCCGTACCGCACCCTGATAGAGCAGTGAATGCAATGGTATGAAGCACCAGGAAACCACAACGATCAGGGTCCAGAGGGCGGTGTTGGGATCGCCCAGCCAGTTGTGTGCGAGCCACTTCCACCCCAAAGCCTTCCCAAGGCCGAATTGCGGATCCAGAAGGTTCTTGAAGGCTATGGCGACCGCAGTGGACGAGAAGAGGAGCGGAATGAAGTAGAACACTGACAGGAAGGCCCTGTACCGCTGCTTTCCTGCCATGAAGACTCCCAAAAGGATGCAGATGGGGGTTTGCACCAGCCAGCTGACAACGGTGAGTATCACAGTGAGCTTCAGACCGTTGAGCACCAGCGGGTCATGGAGCATTCTGATCCAGTTGCCGATGCCATTCCATGTAACCGCTCCCAGTCCGTCCCAGTTGGTCAGGGACAGGATGACTACACCTACCAGGGGAATTGCCGCGAATAGACCGAACAGCAGCAGGGCCGGCAAGGCGTACCATAATGACGGTCCCTTGTGCAGGGTCTTCTCCGTGCCCCTTTGATGTGTTTTCCTCATAGCGCTCCTCTCATAGCTTGTTTGTACCTTGGGAGCTATTTGATCGTTTTGTTCATCGCCGAAACGAACTGATCAGGAGACATGGTGTTCAGGAACACCTGCTCCAGGTTGTTCAGTATGGCCTGACCCTGTTCAGAGGGAAGCGCAACATCCCAGGAGAGCTGATAGTTCGGCGCCTTTTTTACGGCCTGGTACAGCCAGGGGTAGTAGCCTGAACCATCGTCAGCAGCTTTGATCTTGGATTCGATGTTCTTCACCGGAGGGACCTGCCCCTGCTTGAGCATGGCATCGACCATGGTGTCGGAATAGTTCTTGGTCTTGATGAAGTCTACGAAGGTCTTCTTCTGTTCCTTGCTGGCCTTTGACGAAAGCTGCCAGTAGCTGGACAGATTTCCTGTCAGGTCATTGGGGTCGCCCCTGCCGTCCTTGACGGTCGGGAAGGGGGCATAGCCTAGGTCCTTGGCGGTGAAGTCCTTGCTGATGCTGATCAGGTCCGAATACACCCAGGATCCCATGAGTTCAAATCCCGCCTGCCCAGTGGTGATGAGTGCAGTGTCTTTCCTGTCATCGGCGGTCAGGGACTGGTAGGAATCGCCGAAGGCGCCTGCCTTGACCAGCTCCTGAATCATCCCCATGGCCTTGGTCACCGCAGGATCGCTCCAGGCGTCTTTCTTGCCCTTGAGCACATTGTTGAAGACTTCAGGGCCTCCGATGCGGTCAACAAGGTATGCGGCCCACATCAGGTATGGCCACTTGCTGCCACCCGCCAGGGAGATGGGGGTCTTGCCGGCGGCTTTCAGTGCTGAAACATCGGCGACCAGTTCGTCCCAGGTCTGTGGGGCCGAGTCGATGCCCGCCTCCTTGAGTACTTTCTTGTTGTAGAACATCAGAACAGGCTGGGCCTGTCCGGTGGGTACGGCATAGAGCTTGCCGTCTCGGAAACCTTCGGCTGCAACCGAATCAAGCACCTTGCCCTGAATATCGGTCTTGAGTTCGGGGGTCAGGTCGGTGATTGCCTTGCTCTTGGTGTAGTCGGTCAGCGGCGACCCTCCCCAACTGGGGAAGAAAGTAGGGGCGTTGCCCGAACCGACTGCAGTGCGGATTTTCTCCTTGTATGCGTCATTGGCAAAGCTCTCCTCGCTGATCTGGGCATCCTTGTGGTCCTTGTTCCATTCCTTGAAGGCATCCTTTACGGGGTTCCAGGGTGCATCCGTCATAGCCCAGGTCGTCACATTGGCGCCTTCCGCCTTGCTGCCTGACGAGTTTCCAGGCTGGGAACCGCAGGCGGAGGCTCCTAGTAGCATGGCCGTGGATGCTATGGCTGCAATGAGTTTGCCCGATTGTTTCATGTCAGTCTCCTCTTTGAGTCCTATCTTCTCTTCGTTTTATCTGAATCCCGAGGGCTTCCGTCGTCGGGAGTCGATGATTACTATATACTTAGTAATTACTAAGTGCAAATTAGTTTATTGATTTAATTCTCGTGTCTTCAAGGAGGAAATAATGAGACCAGACACTGGAAGCCGGGTTCTGCACGTGAAGGAAGGCTCTGATGACTGCGGCGATGGCAGCGTGGAAAGGCCTTTTCGCAGCATTCAGCAGGCAGCCGATGTGGCCTTGGCCGGCGATGTGGTCATGGTGCATGCTGGCACATACAGGGAGAGCGTGAATCCAATCAACGGCGGCAAGGACCGGTATGACCGGATCACCTATACTGCCGCTCCCGGCGAGCATCCGGTGATCAAGGGTTCAGAGTGCGTCAACTGCTGGCAGGATCGTGGGAATTCAGTCTGGACGGCCGAAATCGACAACAGCTTGTTCGGAAGCTTCAACCCCTTTGCAACCCCTCTGAAAGGTGATTGGCTGGAACGGCCGAGTACATGGAATATGACTCTCGGCGAGGTCTATATCAATGGGAAGTCGATGTACCAGGCTCCGGACGTGGAGTCGGTGCGCAATCCCCAGATGCGCAAGACCGGTTTCGGACCCGACTGGGTCAAGGAGGAGGAGCCGGTGGCTCATCCAGAGGATACGGTCTATCAGTGGTATGCACAGGTCGGGGATCGGACAACCTGCATTTGGGCGAATTTCCAAGGGTATGATCCGAACGCCAATCTGGTGGAGATCAATGTGCGCCCGACCTGCTTCTACCCATTGCGTACCGGCATCAACTACATAACAGTAACCGGGTTCGAGATGGCCCAGGCTGCCTGCCAATGGGCTCCCCCCACGGGTGACCAGCAGGGTCTGATCGGCACCCACTGGTCAAAGGGATGGGTCATTGAGGGAAATGATCTGCATGATGCCAGGTGCAGCGCAGTTTCGCTGGGCAAGGACTGGTCCACTGGTGACAGCGAATCCACCCGGTGGGGATACAAGCCTGGGTATCAGACGCAATTGGAGACGGTTTTCCGCGCTCGCCATGCCGGGTGGGATATGGAGACCGTCGGTTCGCATCTCGTGCGCAATAACCATATCCACGACTGTGGCCAGAATGGAGTCGTCGGGCATCTGGGTTGCATCCGTTCGGTGATTGAGGACAATGACATCCATGATATTGGCAATAAGCATGAGTTCTTCGGCCATGAGATAGCCGGCATCAAGCTGCATACCGCAATCGATGTGATTATCCGGCATAATCACATCCATGAATCCACATTGGGAATCTGGCTGGATTGGGAAGCCCAGGGGACGCGGGTGAGCTCGAATGTCTTCAATGACAATATCCGTGATTTTATGATTGAAGTCACTCATGGCCCCTGCCTGGTCGACAACAATGTGTTCGCCTCGGCATACAACCTGGACAATGTGGCACAGGGCACCGCTTTTGTGCACAACCTGTTCTGTGGGTCCGCCCAGCGCCGCGACGTCCTCGACCGGTTCACCCCCTACCATTTGCCGCATTCGACCACTGTCGCTGGCACGGCCTGCGTCTATGGAGGCGACGACCGAATCTATCAGAACATATTTGTGGGAGGAGAGGCCTATCTGCCTGGGGTAACTACTAGGGGGACAGAGACCTATGAGGGGTGCCCAGGCAGCATGGACGAGTACCGGGAACTGGTTCATGCTCATGGTCCGGGGGACCTTGAGCTTTTCGAACGAGTGAAGCAACCTGCCTATATTGACCGCAACGTCTATCTTAATGGCGCACAGTCATGCTCTCAGGACAGCGATGCTTGCAAGATTCCCGATAATCCGAGATTCAAAGTTGTAACAGACCACGACGGAACTGTTTGGCTGGATGGGGAATTGCCTGAGGCCATGTTCCACATGGGCTGCCGCATTGTTGACACCGCCATGTTGGGAGCGCCGCGCATGTCCGAAGAACGGTATGAGGCCCCGGATGGCAGCCCGATTGCCATAGATAGGGACCTGACTGGCATCGCTCGTGGGGATGCCCCGGTGCCCGGCCCTCTTGAGGAGCTAACACCAGGGAAGAATCATGTGCGGCTTATGTAGGAGTTGAATCACGGATGGCCTGAAGCCAGAAAGAGTGGATGGAAGCTTCTTTGAAACTCCATCCACTCTTTCCGTTTGAATGCCGAGGGATGTCGTCATGGGCTGAAAGGGGCAAAGGCCTCGGATCTGGACGTTGACTATGACCTGTCTGGTGGCTGGGAGGAGATTACCCTCCTTGGCGCATCGGCTGAGGAAGCATGTCAGGCTCACGGAGTGCTATGACTTTGTGGGTTTCGTTGAGGGTTCAGCATCCTTCGGTTGCTTTGCCTCACGGGCTTTCTTGTCTCCTGAGCGGGGAATGCCCAGAAGTTTGCGTGTCTCGGCAACCAGCTTTTTCGGTGTCTTGCGCACGCCACTCTCTTCGGCATCCTTGATGATGGTCTTCACGTCCAGGTCGGGATTGCGGTCCTGTGTGGCTACCAGGTCGCGTGCCTCCTGCCGGTTGAGCACGGTGGGCAGGGTTCCGGGCATGGGGCGCCGGGCGGTCTCGGCCAGGAAGAGCACGGTGATCAGACCGCAGGTCGAGGTGAACATGATCCAGTAGGCAGGTGCCAGGGACTTGCCGGTCGCGGTCACCAGCCCTTCCATGATGACAGGCGCGGTTCCGCCGAAGACGGCTACGGCCAGGTTGTACGACAGTCCCATGCCGCCGTAACGGGACGCGGTTGGGAAGAGAGCCGGCAGGGTGGATGCCAGGTTGGCCACGAAGAAGATGACTGGGATGGCCAGCAGGACCAGTCCGCCGAAGACGGCACCCGTGGTTTCATGCTCCAACAGTCGGAAAGCGGGCAGGGACAGGCACAGTCCAGTGAATGCTCCCATAAACAGCACCTTCTTGCGGCCAAAGCGGTCGGAAAGGGCTCCGGTGATGGGGATGCAGCAGGCCACCATGAGCAGGACCGGCAGGGAGAGCAGGTTGGCCTGGGCTGTGTTGTAGTGCAGGGTGCCCGACAGGTAGGTGGGCATGTAGGCGGTCAGCGTGTAGCTCAGGGTGTTGGCCGCGGCCACCAGGATGAAAGCCATGAGCAGCTCCCGCCAGTAGCCCCGGATCAGGTCCAGCAGGCTCTTGTGCTGGCTCTTGGTCTTCTCGTCGCTTGCATCCTGGGCCTGACGGAAGGCAGGGGTGTCCTGGACCTTGGCCCTGAAGTAGACCGCGATGGCAGCCAGCGGCAGGGCGATGATGAAGGGGATGCGCCAGCCCCAGGCCAGCATGGCTTCTGGGGAGATGGAGAACTCCAGGAGGGAGACCAAGGCTGCTCCGAAGGCGTAGCCCAGGTAGGATCCCACGTCCAGCAGGGAGGCGAAGAAGCCACGATGCCGGTCAGGGGAATATTCGGTGACCATGGTCGAGGCACCTGCGTACTCGCCGCCTGTGGAGAAGCCCTGAATCAGCTTGAGCAGGATAAGCAGAATAGGTGCCAGCGGACCGACGGCAGCATAGCTGGGCAGAAGGCCGATCAGCAGGGTGGCTGCGGACATGCTAAGCAGGGTGAAGGCCAGAATGCGCTGGCGGCCGACCTTGTCGCCCAGCTGGCCCAGGACCACGCCGCCCAGCGGTCGGGCAACGAAAGTGACGGCGAAAACACCAAGAGAGAAGAGCCGCTGCACGGCATCGGATGCGTCGGACAGGAAGACGCGGCCGATGGTTACCGCCAGGTAGCCGTAGACCCCCACGTCATACCATTCCATGAAGTTGCCGACCACGGTGCCGGCAATGGCCCGCTTGAGTGTGGATCTGTCCACCACGTTGATGTCGGTCAGATGCAGGCGCTCGCTCCAGCCCCGATGCGGTCTGGGATTCTGCTTGCGGGCCTTGCGTTTTGCTGCGGCCTGCTGCTTCTTCAGTTGTTTCTGGGTTTGTTTCTCGCTAAGACCGTCATGCTTGGTCGAATTTGTTTCGTCTTCTACCATTATTCCTTCTCCGGCCATGGGGCCGTTGTACTACTCCGAGGTCTGTCTTCTGCCGCAGCGGTCTCCTCTCGAACGCTTTACAAAAACGTCATAAATGTACATTTTACCACAAGGCCATTTTTCTCCCAGTTCATCCCTTGCAGCTAATCCGCGAACGGTTGTGAGGCATGGCACCAAACGATGAGGAGAAACGGCTGGATGCTGACTCATCGACTTTTATACCTTGGGTTGGTTGGCTCTCTAATGTCAGCAACAGAGCGCTGCGTAATCCAGCCGAAGAGGTATTCATCGCCGATGTTGTCGGGAAGGAGATATGCAATCGTTGGTCGGAGTGATGATGTCTGGCGGTTGCCTGGATAGGTCATTCTCCATCCCAGGGTGGGAGGATGCGTGAGGGCCTTGGCCCGCTGATCCGATTGGTGATGGCCCTGGCTCCGGCCTTGATAAGAGGTACATACTGCTCCAGACGCTGCTCGTCGGAGCCCACTACGATGCTTATGGCTGCTATGACAGCCCCGGTATGGCCGAAGATGGGGGCGGCTACTGAGTGAACCGATGCCTTGGGCGTTCTCAGAAGGGCCACTTGATGCTGTCGTATTCCCTCCAGGTCACGGCGTACCGTTTTGGATGAAGGTCGTGGTGTCTGCCATGTGGGCCAAGTGAACTGTTCCTGATCCAGAATCTCGTCGATTGTATCAGGGTCGGCATAGGCCAGGAGGACCCTGCCCACGGCGGTGGGAACCACGGGCAGGCGGTCACCGATATGGTAGTAGACCGGAATCCGATGCCTACCCTCTCGCCTGTCTAGAACCACCATCTCCTGCCCGTCTAGGACCCCCAGCTGGATGTGCTCCTCGGTCATTCTTGACAGCTTGTCTAGCACCGGGGAGGCTGCCTCGCGTATGTAGAGCATAGGCTGGGCGTATTGGGCGATCTCCATTAGCAAGGGGCCGATGGAATAGGAGCCTGACCGGTCCCTGCTCAGAGCCTGGTGAGAGGTGAGTTCCTTTAATAATCTGCTGGTAGTGCTGGCAGGCAGTCCAGTCCGATGCATGATCTGGGTCAGCGTCAGCGAGGGCTGGTCCGAAGTGAAGCAACTCAATATGGCGAAGGCACGGTCAAGCACGCCGCTGCGTGCAGCTCTGCTGGAATCGTGAGTTGCTGCCATAGCTCTGATCTGCTCCCATATCCTTTACAGGCAACCATAAGAAGGCCCATTGGGTCAAACCATGCCTTTTCCACTGGATGGGAATCGACTTCGTGCTCCTTTGATGGGACGAATAGAAACGGATATGTACCCGGGTTGGATCAGATCTAGGGAGCTGGTGGCCAGGAAACGACGATGCGAAGTAGCAACGGTGACCGGATCTGGATGCAGATTACGGAGGGCATGCACCCGGGAAAGAAGTAAACGAGTTTTACAGTCCAAAGGAGGACTTGACATGAGTGAACCAGGCAGGAAGCCGGATCATGATCCAGGGTATCTACCTTCTGAGTATCCCGACCCGCGCAAGACCATCGCTTTAGTCCTGATTGCCGCAGTTGGTCTCTACATCATGTGCATGAGTCTGGGTACGGCGCTCTCCCTACGAGTAGCTTCAGTCATGCCGGACCAGAAAGATACGGTCTACAGCCGTATAACTTCGGTAGGTTCTCTGCTCATGCTCTTCTTCATTCCCTTGGTCGGAGGTCTCTCAGACAGGACGACAAGCAGATTCGGTCGCCGTCGGCCTTGGATTGTAGGTTGCCTCCTGGTCTGTCTCGCGGCGGCTGCAGTCGTGGGCCTTTCCACCAACGTCTGGATCATGGGGGTTGCCTATGTGATCGCTGTTGTTTTCATGCAGGCCGGGTTCAACGCTTACTCGGTCATCGCCGTGGAGGGAGTACCAGAGAATAGACGAGGAACAGTCATGGGGCTGATGGGACTCTTTGGGGCCCTTTCGTTTTCGGCAGGCACCTACCTCACGGGTGCCTTGGTGGGCAACGGCCTTCTGCTCATGACAGTGCCCATACTGCTTGGTTTGCTCACCTCGATTCCTCTGCTTCTCCTATACCGTGACCCGGTTAAGAAGCGCAGCCAGGTGCCACCGCTCAGCCTGAAAAAACTCTTTGGTGGTTTCTTCGTCAACCCCCGCAAACATCCCAACTTCGGATGGACCTGGTTGGCGCGTTTCCTTGTCGGTCTGGCCATGGCTTCCATGCAGACCTACTTCGTCTACTACCTGATCTCCGGTCTGCGCGTCCCCCTCAACCAAGTGGGGAGCAAGGCCGGACTGCTTACGCTGTGCTCGGCGCCAATATCGGTCATTTTCTTCTCGTGTTCGGGATTTTTGACCGATCGTCTGGGCCGGAAGAAGCCTTTTGTCATTCTGGCCGCCATCATAATGGCTGGTGCTCTCTGCTTGGGCGGGACATCCCATAGCTTCACTCAATTCCTGATTGCTTGGGAGATCTTCTGCGTGGGGCAGGCCATGTATCTGACCGTGGATCTGGCCCTTTGCGCCGCCGTCCTGCCTGAGAGCAAGGATGCTGGCAAGGATATGGGCGTCTTCGCACTGGCTCTGAACGGGGCCAACGTTCTGGTGCCCGCCGTCGCCCCTATTGTCATCAACAGCGCCGGTGGGAACAATTACCCGCTGCTTTGGTTCATCGGTGCAGTGCTCAGTCTCTGCAGTGTAGTCATAATGCCCCTCATCAGGGGAGTCAAGTAGGAAGGGGAAGGGTGCATGACCATGACAGCAGTGACCGTCGGCAAGGTTGGTTTCGGGCAACACCCTGTGGCTGATCGGGTCATAGGATATGAGGATCGGAGGCCCTCTCTTTCGTGGAGGATTCTTTCAGCCCCTCATGGCTGGGAGCAGCATCGAGCCCAGGTTGAGATCGCCCAGGATGGACAGCCACCTCAGATTCACGACTTTGAAGGAGCGGATCAGATCTGCCTGCCTTGGCCTGGCACCCCTTTGAAGTCGCGTCAGTGCGCCCGTGTTCGAGTTCGGGTTGCAGGAGAAGACGGTAACTGGTCCTCCTGGTCCGACCCAACTCTGGTGGAGACCGGACTGCTCAGCAATGAGGACTGGTCGGGTTCACCGATTGAGCCTGATCCGGGTGTTGGCCGGGAAGATCCAGCGCCTATCATGGTGCGGTCTTTTACCGTGGGTCAGGGGTGTGATCTGGGTCGCCTGGATTTGACAGCGGGAGGTATTTTCATCCCCTATCTGGATGGATGCCGTATCGGTTGCGATGAGTTGACGCCCGGTTGGACTGATTACAGAAAACGAATGAATGCTCTGACCTACGATCTGACACAGGTGCTTGCTCCGGGCCGGCACGAACTTGCAGTCATCTTGGGCAACGGGTGGTACCGTGGTCAACTCACCTGGACCTGCCGAACCGAAGTCTATGGGAAGAATCTCTGGCTTCTGGCCAATCTATTCTGGCGGGACCAGGATGGGGAGCACAGGCTTGCCACCGATCAGGATTGGACGTGGAGGTCTTCGCCCATTCTGGCGAATGACCTCTATGACGGGCAAACCCGGGACATGCGCGTCCCACTGCTCAATCAGGGGGGACAGACCCACCCGGTTCGGGCCTTGCCGATGCCGGCGGCGCGGATCAGACCACAGGAGGCACCGTCCGCGCGGATTCTTGATCGCTTGCCAGGCCTGGAGATCATTACAACCCCATCCGGAGGGAAAATTGTGGATTTCGGCCAGAACGTGTCCGGCTGGGTCCGCATGCACATCAGGCACGGGCAACTTGGGCAGGAAGTGATCCTCCGCCATGCCGAGGTGCTTGAAAAAGGTGAACTAGGTACTCGTCCTCTTCGCAACGCGAAGGCGACAGATCGTTTCATCCTCTCCGGAGGCGAGGAAGACCTGGAGCCCCTCTTCACCCAGCATGGTTTCCGTTATGTCCAGGTGGAGGGTGTGCAGGATTTTCGAGCTCAGGATCTGGAAGCCTGTCTGGTCTCAGCCGAGATGAAGCCTCTGGCAACTTTCAAGTCCTCGCGAGCCGAGCTGGATCGGCTTTTCCAGAACGCCCGCTGGTCCACTATGGACAACTTCATCGTGCTTCCCACTGATTGCCCCCAGCGTGATGAGCGCCTGGGCTGGACTGGCGATATTGCCATGTTCGCTCCAACGGCACTCGCCCTCTTCCGTGCCGGAGGATTTCTGGCATCTTGGTTGGAGGATATGGCTGACACCCAGGCTTCTGACGGGGGGATCCCCGTAGTAGTGCCAGACGTTTTGGACGGACCCAAACTGACTTGTGGCTGGGGGGATGCGGCTGTACTTGTCCCTTGGGCGATCTATCAGGCTACAGGGGATAAGGCGGTATTGCGTCGCTTCCTGCCCATGATGGACCGGTTCGTAGACGGTGTCGAAGTCCATTGCGGGGGCTCCCGTCTCTGGCGTGGAGGCTTTCAGTTTGGTGATTGGCTGGATCCGGATGCACCGCCAGACAATCCCGGGGGTTCCAAAGCCGACCCGGATGTAGTGGCCACTGCGTACTTTGCTCATTCGGCCCGTCTGGTGGCTCGGGCGCACCAGGCCCTGGGAGAAGAGGACCGAGCTGATCACTACAACCTGTTGGCCGACGAGGTGGCTCGTGCCTTCCGCGAAGAATACGTGACTGCCAACGGTGCAATTATTTCTGACTGTGCCTCGGTCTACGCCATGGCGCTGGTTTGGGACCTCCTGGAGACTCCAGACCAGCGTCAGGGTGCGGGTGATCGCCTAGCTGACATCATTCGGGTCAGCGGTTTCCGTATTTCCACCGGCTTCCTCGGCACGCCCCTGGTATGTCCGGCCCTGGTTAAGAGTGGGCATCCACGCCTGGCAGTGCGTCTCCTTCTGCAGGACCGATGCCCCAGCTGGCTCTATCCAGTCGCTATGGGAGCCACCACCATTTGGGAGCGGTGGGATTCCATGTTGCCCGACGGTTCAATCAACCCTGGGGAGATGACTTCGTTCAACCATTACGCTCTGGGTGCCATCGTCGACTGGATGTTGGAGGGCCTGGCCGGCCTGCAGATGCAAGAACCGGGTTGGAGGAAGGTCCGTGTATCTCCAGTTGTTGATCCCGCCATCGCCCATGTCGGTATCAGTCAGGAGACGCCCTACGGTCTTATTCGATTGAATTGGGCGATCCGCGGCCAAACATTCCATCTGGAGCTGGAGATTCCTGTCGGCATCCAAGCCTGTGTAGCCCTGCCGGGAGCGAGGGGGCAAATCTGCCGGCATGGTCGGTATGCCTGGGACGTTCCATTGGAACACGTCTGCCAGCCATCGAGTTCGATCCGAACTATTCGCGACCTGATTGATTCGACCGTGTCCATGGACCGGTTGACCGAAGCTCTGACGTTATCCGGATCGCCGGTTTATGCAGGTGATCAGGCGGATGTGGCCTTTACCAAAGCGGCTAAGCCGTGGTTGGATGCGGATCTGGACCGTTTGCCCGATGTCGCCTCCCAGCAGGGGTACGTTCCGGGAGCAGACGAGATAGAGCGGGTCTGCAGGAGCTTTCTGGCTGGTCTGAAAAAACAAGATTTGCACACAAAGGAAAAGGAGTAATTACCATGACAGCAATCCTGCCTGATCATTTTCTGTGGGGGGCCTCTACGGCCGGCCATCAGGTGGACGGAGGTGACACCGCTGCCGATACCACCTTCCTGGAGAGCGTTTCTCCCTCGGTATTCAAGGAACCAGCCGGAGATGCCTGCAGGAGTTGGGAACGATGGGCCGACGATCTGGACTTGATTAAAGGGATGGGACTCAACTCCTACCGCTTCTCCGTCGAGTGGGCGCGGATTGAGCCCGAGGAGGGCAATGTCGACCAGGATGCCCTGGATCATTACGATCGTATGGTGGACGGGTGCCTGGAGCGCGGGATTGATCCTGCGATCACCCTCTGCCACTTCACGATTCCTAGCTGGTTCGCAGCCAAGGGAGGGTGGCTCAATCATGATGCTCCCGCCATGTTCGCCGATGAGTGCGTTCGTGTTCTGGACCGGATTGGGGACCGGGTGGCTTTGGCCGTCACATTCAATGAACCTGATTTGCCTAGGATTCTGGACAACGGGAGCTTGCCCCAGGAGGCGGTGGACCTTCAGCGCGCATGCATCAACGCGGCCACTAAGAAGGCCGGTGTGAAACAGTACCGTTCAGGCAATGTGGTCATCCCTGAAGAGGTGACCCAGTTGGAGTTCGGCTTCATCCGCGCCCATCGTGCTGCCGTGCAGGCTGTGCGCTCGGTCCGTCCCGAACTGCCAGTGGGCCTCTCCCTGGCTGTAATTGACGAAAGTTATAGGACTGAGGAGGGTAAGAAGTTAGCCATGGCCAAGCGTCGGTCCTGCTATGGTCCTTGGGCTCAGGCCGTTCAGGGAGACGACTTCGTTGGCGTCCAGAACTATGAGCGTGAGATATTCGGCGACGATGGTCCCATCCCAGCTCAGCCAGGCGAAGAGGTCAACGAGACCGGTACTGCCCTCCACCCCGAGTCGCTGGTCAATGCCGTCAATTACATCCATCATCTGACGGGCCTGCCTGTTGTTGTCACCGAGCATGGTGTTTCCACGCAGGATGATGAGCTGCGGTGCCGCTTCCTCAAAGCGTCCATACCGCCCTTGATTGAACTCGTCCGTGATGGTGTTCCGGTCCTCGGCTACTTCCACTGGTCGCTTCTGGACAACTATGAGTGGATCAGTGCCTTCGACGTTCACTTTGGCCTTTGCTCAGTGGACCGTGAGCACGGTACCTTCGATCGCACCCCCAAGAAGAGTGCCGGGGTTTACCACGACATTGTGACCAACACTGTTATCTGAAACCAGGGTCCGACCGTACGACATGTTGTATGGCGGTTCGGAGATTTCTGATAGGTGACCCCAGCGGATTCCGTGAAAGGAGTTCGTTGGGGTCATTCGATTTTCGTCGGACTACAGTTCAGCGATCAATCGCTTGTCCTCTGGCCGACTGTCTGGATTGCCGTATTCCTGCCGTACCTTGTCAGGCCTTCAGGAAGTCAGGATCCGCAAAGGCGGGGTTGGGATAGGTGTAGAACCCTTCTCCCGAATCCTTGCCGGTCTTGCCCTCGTCCATCATCTTCTGGATCTTCTCCAGGAAGGGCTTGAAGTCAGGGTTGTCTCCCCGCTGTTCCTTGGTAATGTTGAAGGCGGTCCGCAGCCCCACAACGTCAAAGATGGCAAAGGGTCCCATGGGTGCGCCTGTTGCGATCATCCAGGTCTTGTCCACGGTCTCCGGGTCCGCGATGCCCTGACCCCAAAGGTAGGAGGCGGCTTCGAGCAGGGGGATGAGAAGGGTGTTCAGGACGTATCCAGGCTGTTCCTTCTTCAGGACGAT
The DNA here is from genome assembly GCF_016101585.1 of Bifidobacterium polysaccharolyticum. Lineage (GTDB taxonomy): Bacteria > Actinomycetota > Actinomycetes > Actinomycetales > Bifidobacteriaceae > Bombiscardovia > Bombiscardovia polysaccharolytica. The sequence goes on along the minus strand of NZ_JACFQG010000002.1, from coordinate 487,133 downwards.
GGGAACCATGCCGATCTCCTTGGCATAGTCCACGATTTCGTCGAAGACCTTAGGGTCGGTCTGATCGGTACCCATGATCTCAGCCGTGTTGTACAGCCAAACCTGGTTGGCGAAGTGCATGTTCAGGAACTTGTCCGGCCTGCCCGTATCGGCTGCGAAGGTGCTGGGTACGTAGGTGGAGGAGTTGCTGGTGAAGATGGTGTCCTTGGGAGCCAGCTTGGCTAGGTTCTGATAAAGGTCATGCTTGATCGAGGGCTTCTCCGGGACTGCTTCAATGACAAGGTCAGCGTCTTTGACGGCCTCGGCCATGTCGGCGGTGAAGGACATGTTGTTCAGCCCGGCGTCGAATTGCTCATCAGTGGCATTGATGTCGTGCTTGTAGGAATCGCGCAGGTTCTTGACGCGCTCCTCGGCAGCCGCCACAGCCTGGTCGTTGATGTCGTAGATCGTTACCTTCTTACCCTTGAAGGCTGATTGATAGGCAATCTGGCTGCCAAGCACCCCGCCGCCGGCAACCGTGACATTATGAATGTTCGTCATAGAAACCTCTTTTCGTTGCAATGCATCCATCTTTGGATACTTATTCCATAATACCGGCAGTGCCTGGGATTACTCTGGGCGTTCCTATGTCGCTGAAAGGCTGGAGTTACAGGAGGTATCACGGCGTATTCGTCCGTTTAATTAATTGTGTGGAACACTGAGAATTTTGTCGCTTCGCTCACATGAATGTTATACGGCAGCCGTCGTCGCAGTGGGGTCGAGGGCTGCTATATTACGCAATCGGCCACCTGCATTCTTCGGTATCCGCAAGAGGGAAAAGTCACCGGACATCAAAAAAGACAGTCAGAGAATCTGGCAGAACTCGATGGTCTCCTGATTGGGGCCGATGATGTTGAAATAGCGGATTCCGCGCTGCCAGAAGGTGGGGATGGACTGGATGGAGTCCTCTCTGATGTTCAATCCCATCTCCAAGGCATGCTCGTAGGCGGCATCGATGTCTGGCGTGTCCAGCGCCCAGTGGTTGATGGCCCCGGTGCGCATGGGAGCAGGCTCGCCCTCCCAGGTCTCGATGGTCAGATGCCCCAGACGCAGGAAGGCGCAGCGGTTCTCCCCGTTGGGGTAGATGCCGACCAGCTCGAACCCGAGTTTGTTGGTGTAGAAGTCGATGGTCTCGTCCAGGTCACGGGCAATCATGCCCGAGTGCTGCAGATCATTGGCATAGTCCGACATTGGTCTCATGATGGCCGCTCCTTTGGTACCTTGATGCTGCGATGCTTCCTTATCTACTCTAGGCGATGGTCGTTCTGGCAGATGTGGGTGCGTTCTGCAGTGCAGCCATACGGCGAGGTGATAAACATGAATACACGTGATTTACCGCTGGAGAAGCAGCGGAAAGCTGCCTCATAGAGCGTCGTCGGTACACTAAGCAATATAGTGCGTATATTCTGTGCTGGCAGTTCACGGGAGTACGCAAGGCAGAGGACACAAATAATAGGGGTGTGAACACTGTGCGGAGTGGGCAAGGACGGAAACGGTCCGTATCCATTGTGGATGTGGCACGCGTGGCCGGCGTTTCCCATCAAACAGTATCTCGAGTGTTGAATGACCCTGGATCTGTGCGCCCAAAAACGTTGCAAGCGGTCAGAGCTGCCATACGGAAAACTGGATATCACCGTAATGAGAATGCTAGGGCTCTGAAGAGCTCGGTTTCTAATGGAATCGGTGTCCTCGCTTCGGACTCGCAGCAGTTTGGGCCAGGTCAGCTCTTGTGGAATGTAGAAAAGGCTGCGGGTGAACAAGGGTATTTGGCAAAGATATCCCTGTTGAAAAACAACAATGACAATGATGTCCAACGAGCTGTCGGCAAGCTGCTTGAATACGACGTCTCGGCAATTATTGTGCTCTCGACAGAGACATGGATAGAGCCTGTCGTCAGAATGGCTGCTGACCTGCCTCTTGTCAGTATCGGGTCCTCCTGCGCCCAAGAAGGACAATTCTCCGTGGTCGATACTGATCAGCAACAGGGTGTGCGCACTTTGTTGGATCATCTGGTGGCTCAAGGGGCACGACGTATCGACCACCTTTCTGGTCCCCACGGATGGTATTCGTCTGAAGCCCGTTTAGAGGAGTGGATGCAGGCATCATCACGTTACGCACTGACAGCGGGCCGTGTTTATCGAGGTGATTGGAGCGAGGAGTCGGGCTATCGCGTTGGTCTTGATATGGCCGATGACCTGCCGGATGCCGTCTTCTCGGCAAATGATCAAATGGCCATAGGGCTTATCAGAGCTTTTTGTGATCGTGGATTGCGTGTGCCTGATGATGTGATGGTGGCCGGTTTCGATGGTGTTCCTATGGGGGCTTATACGATTCCATCTCTAACCACCGTTCAGCAGGATTTTGATGCGCTCAGCAGTCGGGCGGTCTCATGTGCGATCGATATGATTCATGGAGCAAGCATCAAGAAATTACTGATGCAGCCTCGACTGATCATCCGGGAGTCGACTAGCAGATAACGTTCCAGCGTCTTCGCATGTGTTTGACAGTTAATGTGAACGTGCTTATTATGCAACTGCTACATAACATGCATGGCTGCTTGTAATTCAATGTTAACTTATTGCTATGCATTCTTTGCAGTTATTAAGTGAACGTTCACTTAAGAAAGGGAAGGCAATGAAGTCTCTCGACCATATACTGTTCGGCGCTGCGTATTATGACGAATATCAACCCAGCTCGAACCTTGATGCCGACATGCAACTCATGCGTAAAGCCCATATCAATGTGATCCGTGTGGGCGAAGGAAGCTGGTCACACTGGGAACCGGAAGACGGACAATTTTCACTGGATTGGCTGGAGCCAGTTCTCGATAAGGCTGCTGAGAACAATATTCAAGCGATTATCGGGGTGCCGACCTTTGCCATACCTCAATGGATGGTGCGTAAGTATCCAGAGATTGCCTTGAGCGATGACCATGGTCAGAAGGTTCCTTTCGGCTCGCGAGAGGAGCATAGCTATAGCCACCCTGTGTTTCGGTATTACGCAGCCAGGCTTATCGGCAAGATTGTGGATCGCTATGCCGGGCATCCATCAGTCATCGGCTGGCAATTACATAATGAACCTGGCTTACGGCTGAACTATTCCACAGATGCCTTCGAAGGTTTTAAAGATTATCTGCGCAGAGAATACGGTAGCGTGGAACATCTGAATAAGGCATGGGGGTTGACGTACTGGTCTCATGAGTTATCTACTTGGGATGACTTATGGAAGCCCGAAGGCAACTGCCAGCCACAATACGATATTGCCTGGCATCGGTATCAGGCGCTGCTCACCGATGATATGCTCGCCTGGCAAAGTCGCCTGATCCGTCAGCATTGTCGCTCCGATCAATTCATCACGGTGAATATGGCTTTGGGGCGTGAGGCTGTTGATGAGGCCAGGTCTTCCGAGCATTTGGATGTAGCAGGTTCAGATCCGTATTTCCATATGCAAGACGGCTTGCAATTGCCTGAACCGGATATGGCAGAAGATGCTTGGTATCCTTCTGGCCCCTGGACGATTGCCCAGATGGCCGACAGGACGTATTCGCTGAAATCCGCTCCTTTCTTTGTGCTGGAAACGGACGGCGGACCCATCGGCGGCTCCGCAGACAACTTCCCTGGCTATAAGGGGCAATGGCGCCAAGCTGGTTGGCAATTCGTCTCGCGTGGAGCGGATCTCATCGAATACTGGCATTGGCAGCAGTTGCATTATGGTACTGAGATGTATTGGGGAGGTATTCTCCCCCATGACCGCAAGCCGGGACGTGTTTATGCGGAGATATCTCAGCTTGGCGGAGAGCTGGCAGCTGCCGGCGATGCAGTGACGGACCTTAAGCCGGATGCTGATGTGGCCATCCTGTATTCAGTCGGGTCACGTTGGGGCCTGACATTCGAACCATACACAGCGATAAATGGTGCAGGAGATGCTCACCGTGCACGCAATGCCGGATCGTATGATCATATGTTTACGGCTTTTTATCGTGGTGCATTCCGCACTGGGCATCAGGTGCGAATGATTCAGGATACGCATCTTATCGATGGCTCTGCTGGAAAACCTGTAGTCGCGCCGACTGCATTCGTCAACCAGTATCCCCTGTTACTGGTTCCGGGGGCGTATATATGTTCTGATGCACTGCTTTCATGGTTGCGTGAATATGTAAAAGCCGGCGGGCATCTGGTCCTGGGACCGCGTACGGCATATGCGGATCAGTACGCACGCGCGCGTATGGAAACCAAACCGTCAATGCTTGATGATCTTGCTGGCGCGGACTATCAGGAATTTTCCAATATCAAATCCCCTATATCAGTTAAGGGAACGGACTCATTTAAATTGCGTCCTGGATCTGCTGCCACTGAGTGGATTGATTGTCTACAGAGCGAGGGAGCGGAAATTCTGGCTACAAGCAACCACCCCCACTTCTCACAATTTCCCCTGATCACCAGCCATGTTGCCGGTCAGGGAAGAGTAACGATGATCGGCACGGTCCCCAACGAGGCTCTGGCTGCTTCGTTGTTCGACTATCTGCTTCCAGACGATCCGTGGTTGGCTGGTCAGACGACAATATCGCACTCCTCGGCGGTCAATCGGTATGGTCGAAGGCTGCATTTCCTCTTCAACTGGAGCTGGCAGACGCACAGGATCGCCGTGCCTGTTTCATGTACATTGCTGGGCAAGAATGAGCCTTTGAGCAGTGTTGAGCTGGGCCCCTGGGACGTGGTTCTACTACAGGAGACGCATGTCCTTGCCGACAATCCTATGGATTCAGGAAGGTGAGGATGATATGGATTCCGCAAGGTCAATGAACAGTGCACAAGGGAAGACTGCGGAGACGGATAATGAACCCTCTGCTGCCTGGATGACTCCCCGTGATGATCAACAGCATCGCGTTCCTGTGCGCACGGGTGTGGCGCTCGCACTAGGTGTCCTGCTTTGGTTGGGGCCGTATCTCGGCCTGGTAGGTGTTCTGGTTCCTCAGCAAGTGGCGCGAATAGATCCTGCCAATAAAACGGGCGATATCGCATTGATGTCGACGGTGGCCATGATCGTATCCACTATCGCCAACATCGTGGAAGGTGGTCTGTCGGATCGGACACGTTCTCGATGGGGTCGTCGGACGCCATGGATCGTCGCCGGATCAGTTGGGACCTTTGTCTGTGTGCTGTTCTGGGGCCAATGCTCTGCCGTGTGGCAAGTGGTCCTATCGGATTCGGTATATATGATTTTCCTGAACATGATTGTGGCGCCGTTGATTGCGGTCATTGCCGATCGGACTGCGCCGAAGTACCGTGGAACGATATCTTCCGTCTACGCACTCGGCAATTCGGCCGGACAATACGGCGGACAGATGTTGGCCTCTTTCTTCCTGCCTATGCCGAAGATCGGATTTGTGGTTTTGGCAGTCATGTCTTTGTTGTCGGGTCCTGTGGCTGCTCTGATACTGCGCGAAGGTTCGACTAAAAACATGCCTGTTTCTCCGGTAACGTGGAAGACGTTCTCTGATAATTTTGTATTCCCGACCCATCATGTGCGGGACTATTACCTGGCCTTGTTCGGTAAGCTCAGCATACAAACCGCTTCATTCGCGATTTCTGGATATCAGCTTTACATATTGACTGACTACGTAATGCTCAAAGGCAACGCTCTGCAGGCATATGTCTCGGCTATTTCCATGATCATGATGGTGACCGCAATCGTCATGTGCATCGGCGCCGGTCCTGTTTCTGACAAATTGCATATACGGAAAGTGCCGGTCATCATCGCAGGTCTGCTGATAGCGGTTGGGTCGTTTCTACCTGCTTTGACCAATCGTCCCTTCATTATGCTGGCATACGCCGTGGTTGTGGGCATTGGCATGGGAATGTTCAATTCCGTGGATCAGGCGCTGAATATAGAAGTGCTGCCTGATCAGCGGACAGCAGCCAAGGATCTTGGTATTCTCAACATTGCCAATAACGGAGGTCAGGTGCTGGGACCCATTTTCTCTGCCGCGATCATCAAGATTGTCGGTTACAGCGGGGTCTTTCCGTTGGCAGCTGTTCTGGCGGCCGTCGGCGTCTGCCTGATTTTCTTTATCCGCAAGGTCAAATAACGAGGCAAATGATGAGCTGATCAGCATATCGGCACATGGTCCCAACAAACCACGGTGTCTCATCAACTTATCTTGAAGAATGAAGTGGGTCAGGACGAGATGGTCCTGACCCATTATTAGTGATCGGATAATCTGCAATCTGCACGTGGTGTACAGATGTATATATCAGAGTATGCCCAGCAGCTCGTGGTTTCTGCTGTCCCTTGCGAATACCGGCAGAGTATCCAGCGGGGCTTCTGCGGTGATCGTCTGACCGCCGTCGTACATTGCTCCGTCGCGAAGATCCTGCCACTGCGTAGTCGCGTCACCAGGCAGGTAGACCTGTCGAGATCTGGCTCCTTCCTCTACCACGGGGGCTACCAGCAGATCAGGTCCGAGCATATACTCGTCGGCGATATCGGAGGCGGCATCGTCATGGGGGAATTCGTAGAACAGTCCTCTGATAAGCGGCTGCCCGTCCTCATGTGCCTGGGCAAACAGCTCACGCAGATAAGGGCGAAGATGCTCTCGGATCTTGATGAACTTGACATAGATATCTTCGACGGACTTGCCGTAGCTCCACGGTTCATTGCTCGCCCCGGACGGCAATCGCCGCTCGCCCTGCGCTGTAGTGATGGCGGTCTTGGTGGTCCCATCGGGGTGATGCTGGCTGCGGTCACCGTGATTGCGCATGACGGGCGAGAAGCAGGAGAATTGTGCCCACCGCAACAACAGTTCACGGAAGGTGGGATCGTCGATATCGCCATCGTGGAAGCCTCCCAGGTCGGTGGTGAACCAAGGAATGCCGGCCATGCCCATATGGATGGCACAAGTAATTTGCGCTCTGAACGCTTCGAAGGTGGATGCAACATCGCCCGACCATACAAGAGCCCCATATTGCTGGGATCCGGCCCATGCGCATCTGGTGAGGTTAACGATCTGTCCCTGGCGCCCGTAGGCCAGTTGCCCCTCGTAGAATCCCTTGTTGTATTCCCTCGGATACAAATTGGCCGTTTGCTGAGCAGGCCCAGCCCAGTAGCGGTAATTGCTGAAATCGTAAGTGCCATACTCCGGTTCGGCTTCATCCAGCCAGAAGGCATCGACACCGACATCGGCATAGTGCTCACGACATTTCTCCCATACATATTGGCGGGCTCTAGGGTTGGTGGCGTCGTAGAACTGGCTGGGTCCCTCGAACATCATGCCGATGTCTTCGCCGTGGTCTGCTCGTACCAGCAGATTCTTGGCTTTCATCTCTGGATAGTTTTCAGAAGTCAGTGCTATTTGCGGCCAGACTGACACCATGAGTCGAATCCCCATCTTGTGCAATTCGTTGCTCATGCTGACGGGATCTGGCCAGAATTCGTCTTCGAATCTGAAATCACCCATGTGAGGCCAATGGAAGAAGTCAATGACAATGAGGTCCAGAGGGATATCGCGCTTTTTAAATTTTCTGGCGACCTCCAGCAATTGATCCTGGTTCCAATAGCGAAGCTTGCTCTGCCAAAAGCCAAGACCCCATTCAGGCATCTGAGGAGCATGACCGGTAGCGTCTGCGTAATGGGCCATAATTGAGCGATAATCGGCACCGGCTGTAACCCAATAATCAATCTGTCGAGTGCTGTCCGCCGTCCACTGAGTCTTATTTTTCCCAAAACTGACGGAACCGACGGCTGGGTTGTTCCATAGGAATCCGTATCCACTACTGGAGACGACGAAAGGTATGGAGATTTGCGAGTTCCTATGGGCCAGTTCGAGAGTGCAGCCTTTCAGATTCATGATGTTCTGCTGATATTCGCCCATGCCATACAGACGTTCGTTTTCTGGAGGCACGAATGTTACCTTGACCTGGTGGTCGCCTCCCGCGATGGGAGTGAAAGAACGCGCTCTTAAATTCAGGGAGCCGCCATCGCTCATCTCGCTGAAGAGCAGCTCGCCGTCCGCGCGCCAAAAGCTGAGCAGGCACTTGTCGGTATAGCCGTTGCCTGTGTCAATGCCGCCCGAAGCCTGCGCCTTGACCATTAAAGATCCGTTGATTATGGTGGCCTGTCCTCGTTGATCGTCGATGCTTATGTGCACCGCATCGGCAGGCTCGTGGTGGTCGCGTAAAAGCGCCCAGTCCGGGTCTTCAGGTTCATGCATCTGCGAGGATCGGACGCGTATCGAATCTGTTCCCCAGGGCTCGATGCGAAGGTATTCACCGTCGCTTGTCCACTTCAGGGCTTGGCCGTCGATAGTAAATGTTGAATGTTGCATTGATTCGGTACCCTTCCAACTGGTTGATTCACCTTTGAGATCAGTCCTTTATCGCACCTGCTGCGACTCCCGCAATGACATATTCCCGTGCGACCATCAGCAGTAATACGGTTGGCGCCGAAGCCAGAACAGCTGCAGCCATCAATGGTCTCCATTCCGGATTCTGTACCCTATAAAATTATAAAGGCCCATCGTGAGGGACGCGCTCCAAGAGGCTGAGATGGGCCAAGACTGCAGACCTTGATGATAGGTACTGCAGCCGGAGAACCTGGGGACGTTCAGCTTGAGTCAGAGCATGGCCATGGACGGTAACAGCCTTCCGACCGTACTTGCGCCTGGACCGCTCAGTCAATCAGGCCCTCCAGCTGGCGGCGGTTGATCAGGGAGGGGATGACGCCTTCGTGGGCGACGCTGAAGCCGGCGGCCAGATTAGCAATGTGGGCGGCTTTGTCCAGGGAGCATCCGCTGCACAGATAGGAGGCCAGGGCACTGATGAAGGCATCGCTGGCGCCGGTGTCGTCGATTGCTCGGGTCTCGTGGGCCGGGAAGTCCTTGTGTCCGCTGGCGGTGACCAGGGTGCAGCCGTGCTCGCCCAGGGTGATGATGACCTTGCCCACCCCGCCGTTGATGAACTGTTTCGCCTTGTCTGCCACGGATCCTGGTCCGGGTATCAGGGTGTTCAACTCGTTGAGATTCGGGATCAGGATGTCGATTGAAGTCAGCAGGTCTTCAGGCAGGTGGTCGCAGGACGACGGTTTGACGATGGTGGCGGCCTGGTGGCGCTTGGCTGTTCTGCATGCCTCGGCGACAGTGTCCATAGGGATTTCTGTCTGGATCAGGCAATAGCCGGCGTTCCGGAAGATCTGGTCGCGCTCGGTGATGTCGTCCGGGGTCAGGGACTCGTTGGCGCCTGCCACCAGGGAGATCATCGACTCGCCCTTGCTGTCGACGAAGATGTAGGCTTTGCCCGTGTCCGCGCCGATGACTCTGCGCACACCGGTGGCATCCACATGGGCTTGCCTCATGGTTTTGTAGATGTAGTCTGCGGCCGGATCACTGCCGACATTGCCGATCAGGGAAACTTGATGCTGCAGCCTGGCCACGCCTACCGCCTGGTTGGTGGCCTTGCCGCCCGGTGTGGAGGCGAAGTTTCTGGTCGTGGTGGTCATGCCCGCCTTGGGCAGGTTGGGGGCGGTCAGGTAGGTGTCCACGTTGATGCTGCCGACTACCACGATCTTCTTGCATTGCTGGTCCGGGGGCCGGCTGACAGTCTGCTCGCCGTCCAAGGCGAAGACGTGCTCGAAAGCCTCGCTTGGCTGGGATTCATGTTCGATGGCGTGGATGATCCGTCGGCACAAGTAGGCACCGAAGTCGGCATTGCGCATGACGTAGGACGATATCTCCGGGCTGCCAGGGTAGCGTAGGTGCACGTTGGTGTCGTTCATCAGGGAGACCAGGGAGAGGTCCTGGGGCAGACGGTAATGCATGGATTCGGCGAACTGGAGGAATTCCAGGGCATGGTGATAGTGGGATGCCACGATTCCGGTGACCTGCCGGTTCTCCAAGACTTGGGTCAGGTCCTCGCCGATGGTTTCCAGGACCATGTCAGTGTGGTATTGGATGTTGTGGTCGAACAAGCAGCGACGATAACCGTGCAGGAAGCTCTGGGTCCGTCTGCCCGGTGAGAGCAGACAGGCGATGCTGGTGTGGTGGCGCTTGATCAGCTCTTCAGTAAGACTGTATGCAGCCTCCTCATAGGGCATGAGCGCGGTCCGGTCGTCTCCCAGGGGTCCAATGGTCAATTCGGGAATCCCTTGTGCTTCGATCTTGCTTTTCAAGGCCAGGCTTGTGCGGTCGATCGGCTCCCAGACCATGCCATCCACTCGATGTTCCAGAGCTGCCAGGATGTTGCGTTCCTCCTGGTCGTGATTGCCGTAGCTGTTGAAAACCAGGGTGCCGTACCCCGACTTTTGTGCCTGCTGGATGATCCCATCCAAGGTGGAGTCCATGGAGATGGATGAGCTCAGCAGGACTCCGATTCTCCAGGTGGTGGTGTTGGGTTTGGAGGATCCGTAGGGCGTGTAGTGGTACTTCCTGACCAGTTCAAGGACCCTGTCGCGCGTGGCGGCTGTGATGCTCGCGTCCCTGTGATTCACAATCTTGGAGACCGTCGATGTGGATACGCCGGCAAGTTGAGCAATGTCCTTGATGTTCATGTGGTTTCCTGTCCTCCTCATCTCTGACGCTCCGGCGAACGGCTCTGTCGACCTGTTGGATCTAGCGAATCAAGCTTACCTGAGAGATCGTCATCGGAGGTTTCGCATTTGACACCCCATCCGGCTGTTGATAGTCTCTGTCAATGAAAGTTGTTTACTAAAGTGGTTTCTCAAAGCGGTGATGCGGATCTGGTTGTGAGCGACGGCCATCTGCAGAAATCGACATTCAAGGACCAAAGGCGGTACGGATTATGAGCGCGCGATCGTTATGGAGAGGAATCACTGCGCAGTTTTCGACAAAATCCTTGGTGCTGATACCCATCGCAGTGGGCATCAACCTCATCGGCGGGACTCTGAGCTCTACCCTCAAGCTGCCGCTTTTCCTGGACATGATCGGCACCACGGTCATCGCCTGTCTGTCCGGTCCCTGGGTGGCTGCCCTGTGTGGACTGCTGACCAACGTCTTCCTCGCCTTGGTGGCGAATCCGGTCTATCTGCCCTACGCGCTCTCCAGCGTTCTGTGCGGCCTGGTGATCGGATACATGGTCAAGGCCGGGCTCTTTAAACGGATATGGGGAGTCGTCCTGGTCTGGCTGGCCTGCGCCCTGGTCAACACGGTCACCGCCTCTCTGATCACCGTGCTCGTCTACGGAGGCGCCACCGGGGTCAATGGCACCTCGGTCCTCACAGCTGCACTGGTGGTGGCTGTAAAAAACATCGTTATCTCTGTGCTCTCCTCCTCCATGCTGGAGAATCTGATCGACAAGGGCATCACCGTCCTGATTGCTTATGTGATTGTGCGTCGAATCCCCAAACGCTTCCTGAGCCAGTATGCCCTGGACGGTAGCGAGGACCAGGCCGATCTGGACGACTTGGATGAGGACGAAGACGAGGATGGGCACGAAGCGGCTGGAGCGTCCAGTCAAGAGAGTTCATCGCAGCCGGTGAAGGTCGACATCGGGGCAGAAGCTGATCGGGGCTCATCGCCAGGTACCCCCGCGGACTTGGGCTGTGATCATACCCAAGGGTCTGAACGCTGATGCCTGGCCCTGAATCAAACGGGATTCCCGATTCTCCATTGGCTCGCATGCATCCCATGGCCAAGATCGTCGGCGTGTGCTCATTGGGCTTGGCGACCTTGGTTTGGCCGGACTTTACCTTGGGTCTGGGAATCATCGTCATGCTCTTTATCGCAGCGGCACTGGCCCGGGTGCTCCGGCCCTTCTCGGGCGTGATGCTGGGGTTCGGCATTCCCGTTACGCTCATGCTGCTGTTCATCCAGGGGTGCTACAGCCCGAGGAATACCAAGGTCATTCTCGACCTGCGATTTGCCGAGCTGGGTCTTGAAGGCAGCCTCTACGCGGCCAAAATCGTAGTGACACTTCTGGTCTTCCTGGGATCCTTCTACCTGACCAATAAAACTACCTACATGGGTCGCCTGGTTGCTGCTCTGACACAGATCGGCGTGCCTTCGAAGATCGGCTACCTGATTCTGGCCAGCCTGAATGTGGTCCCGCAGATGCAGCGCAGGATTGCGATCATTGAGCAGTCTCAGCATGCGCGTGGTCTGGAGACCGGCGGCGGTTTGATTTCCCGGGCGCGGGCCTTTCTGCCCCTGCTCGGACCGGTTGTTCTTTCCTCCCTGACGGATTCGCAGGAACGCGGGATGACCCTGGAGACTCGCGGATTCGGCATCCGGGGAGTGCGGCAGACCAGCTACCTTGAGGTGGTCTGGCGGCGCAGTGACACCGTCATGACCATCCTGTTCACCGTTTTTCTGGTGCTGGCCCTGATGCTCGCCTGCCTCTCGCGCGCAGGCATGATCACCTTGGCCATCCAGTGGGGAGGTCGGGCATGACCAAGGTCATACGAGTGGAGGACTTCTCCTTCAGATACCGTGATGCCGATCGGACCACCTTGAAGCGGGTGAGCTTTAGCGTCGAACAGGGCAGCTTCTTCTGCATCGTCGGAGCCAATGGATCAGGCAAATCGACCCTTTGCAACGCCTTGGTCGGTCTGATTCCACACTATTTCGTAGGCAAATCCAAGGGAAGCGTCAGAATTAAGGACAGGGATGTAGCCACTTCGACCATTGCCGATCTGTCCAGATACGTGGGCCTGGTCTTTCAGAACCCCTTCAATCAGCTCTCTTATACGGCCGGGACCGTGGCCGAGGAACTGGCTTTCGGATTGGGCAATCATGGGGTTTCACGTGAAACCATGCATGCCAAGGTGGCTCGGGTGGCTGCTCTTATGCATATCGAGGATCTGCTCGACAAGAACCCTCTGGAGCTTTCCGGCGGCCAGGTGCAGCGGGTGGCCCTCGGCTCGACCTTGATCATGGAACCGGACATCCTGGTTCTGGACGAATGCACGGCTCAGCTGGATCCGCTTGGCAGCGAGGAGATCTTCGACATTGTCAAGCGACTCAACCAGGAGGGGATCACCGTAGTCATGGTGGATCACGATATGGAGCGGGTCGCCCGATGCGCCGACCAGGTCATGGTCCTGGGCGCTGGTCGGGTCCGTGCCATGGGCACTCCCGAGGAGGTCTTCACCGATCCCGAGACCGTGAAGTGGGGGATTGACATACCGGATTACGTCAAGCTCGGCAGAGGTTTGCAGGACGCAGGATTCGATCTGCCGGATCTGCCCGTACGCGAGGACCAGGCGGTACGCATGATTCGGGAGGCGCTGCGATGAAAATCGACCTGGAGCATCTGGAGTACGTCTACCCGCATGGCCATCGTGCTTTGGACGGAGTGAATCTGACCCTCGAAGGCGACCGGCCCGTGGCGCTGATCGGTCAGAACGGCGCCGGCAAGACCACCCTGGCCAAGCATCTGAACGGCATCCTTAGACCGACCGGTGGTCGGATCTTGATTGACGGCGTCGATCTGGCAACGGCGAACATGGCCCAGTGGGCCCGGAAGGTGGGGTACGTCTTTCAGAATCCCGACGATCAGCTCTTTCTGGACAGTGTGCGTAAGGAATTTGAGTTCGGTCCCCGGCAGCTTGGGTTCGATCAGGATCTGATAGGGCGACGTCTGGAGCAGGTGGCTGAGTTAGTGGGTCTGGCGGACCGGTTGGACGATCATCCTTTTGATCTGAGCCCTACTGAAAAGAAGTTCTGCGCCATCGGTTCCGTCCTCATGATGGATACGGGTGCCGTGGTCTTTGATGAGCCCACATGCGGGCAGGACAAGGCTGGCAATGATCGACTGGCTGCCATCATCGCCCGTCTGCGGGACCAAGGCAAGCTCTGCATCACGATTTCCCACGACATGAAGTTCGTCACCCGCAACTTCCCCAGGGTTGTGCTCATGCAGCATGGCCGGGTCCTGCTGGATGGCAGCCGCGAGGAGGTCTTCGCCCGGGAGGATGTGCTCAAGCAGGCCTATGTGACACCTCCGCCCATCACCCGAGTGGCACGGCAGGTCGGGTTGGAGGGCCCGGTCTTCACCGTTTCCGGCTTTGTCGGTGCAGCCCGGCGGGCCAAAGCGGGGGCAGGAATTTGAGTTTGGACACGACAAGAGCAAAAGGAGTGAAGCAATGACCAGACCACTGATCATCGACACGGACCCCGGCATCGATGATGCTGCGGCCATTACGATGCTGGTCGACGAGCCCAGCTTCGACATCAGGCTGATAGCCTCGGTGTCCGGCAATGTGGGCATCGGCCACACCACCAACAATGCCCTGAAGCTGCTGACCTTCCTGGGCAGGCGCATCCCCGTGGCCCGTGGCGCTGCGGCCCCGCTCATGCGTGACAACAGGTTCGCCACCGAAGCCCACGGCAAGTCAGGGATGGGGTCATTCGTCTTCCCTGAGCCGGACACCAGCCTGCTGACCGAGAACAATGCGGTCCTGGAGGAGCGGCGGGTGCTGCTGGAGAGCGATGAGCCGGTCACCATCCTGACCCTGGGCCCTCTGACCAACATCGCCCTGCTGCTGGCCACCTTCCCGGAGGTCAAGGACCACATCGACCGGATCGTCATGATGGGAGGCTCCACCGGACGCGGCAACATCGGGGTCTATGGCGAGTTCAACATCTCCGTCGATCCTGAGGCTGCCAAGATGGTCTTCCGCAGCGGGCTGCCCGTGACCATGGTCGGCCTGGACATCGGTCGCAAGGCCCATCTGGTCGCCGGAGACCTGGACGACCTGGACGCAGCCGGCGAAGTGGGCGGCATGGTTGCCTCCCTCTTCCGGTCCTACGACGGCGGACATATCGAGGAGGGAATCAAGATGTATGACCCCTCCGCCGCCATGGTCCTGCTCCAGCCCGACCTGTTCACCATGCGCCAGGCCTTCGTGGATGTCGAGATTTCCAGTCCGCTCACCCTGGGCGCCACGGTGGTCGATTACGACGGCATCCTGGGCGGCAAGGCCAACGCCAGCGTCTGCGTGGACGTGGATGTGGACGGGTTCCGCTCCGCCTTTGTCGACAGGGTCGGCCGGGTCCAGCGCCAGTAGCTTCCGCATTGAGAAGAACCGAAAGGAAACTAAGGAAAAATGAGTGAGTCAACTGTCTCCGAGGAGCAGAAGAACGGCATACCCGTTCCCGAGGAGGGGACTCCCGAGTTCGCGAAAATGAACAAGATGGCCCGCGTGGCCATCCCGGTGGTCCTGATCATCTTCACCCTGGGCGTGCTCCAACAGCAGGCCTTCGGCATGATCTACGTGAACATCGGCAAGCAGCTGAACCAGGCCAATCTGGCGCCGCTGATCACCTCCCTGCCGGGCATCATCCTGGGAATCGTCTGCGTCATCTACGGATCCCTGGGCGATTTCGTCTCCCTGAAGAAGATGATGATCCTGGGTACGATCGTCTTCGTGCTGGGGTCGATTCTGGGGTGCTTCGGCACTTTCAGCATCTGGATCGTCATCGCCGCCCGTGTGGTGCAGTCTGCCGGTTGGCAGGTTTCCGGCTCCATCTTCCTGGTTCTGGTCTCCAAGTATGTGGAGAAAAAGAAGCGCGTGCTCTGGTACGGTGTCTTCGTCGCGGTCTTCCGCTTCGCCGCCGCCCTGGGAGTCTTCCTGGCCGGCTACATGACCCTGCTTGACTGGCGCTGGCTCTTCGGCGTGGGCATCCTGGCCGTCTTCTTCATTCCTGTTCTGGCCAAGAACCTGCCCGACCAGCATGCAGCTGGCGTCAAGATCGACGGCATCGGCTTCACGCTGATCGGACTGTTCGCCGCTTCAGTGACCATGTTCTTCACCGACATCAACTGGGGCTGGGGCATCGCCTGCATTGTGACCCTCGTTGCATTCGTGGTATACATCAACAAGGCCAGCAACCCCTTCATCACTCCGAAGATGCTGACCAACCCTGCCTTCGCCATGACCATGACCGTCATCTTCGTCGGCTACTTCTTCAGCTACACCCTGAACGCGGGCGTCAACGCCATTGGTCTGAACGTGTACGGCATCGACTCCTCCAAGGTCTCCAACCTGCTGGTCTGGTCCATCATCCTGGCTGGCATCATGGGATTCGCTGCCGGGCCTATCATCCAGAAGATCGGGCGCAAGGCTTCGGTCATCCTGGCCCTGGCTTGCATGGGCGGCGGTCTGATCGCCATCGCTTTCCTGATTCCTGCCGGCAAGATCTGGGCCCTGGCTGTAGCGCCCTGCATCTACTACTTCGGCACCTCCTTCTTCTACCAGCCCATCGTTGACACCGCGACCCTGACCGTGGCTCCTGAGGAGTCCGGGCGTGTGCTCGGCTTCAACGACCTCCTGCAGGCCATCACCGGCTCTGTCGGCGTCGCCCTCTTCGGCCAGCTCATGGCCAACGGATCCATGGGTTCGGGCAGCCTGGCCGGCACAGCGCAGGGCCTGGCTTCGACCTACGCCAATGTCTTCATGATCGGCGGCGTGATCATCCTGCTGGGCTTGGTGCTCTTCATCTGCTCCATGAAGATGATCTACAGCCACTCCCGCGTGGCTGAGGACGAGGACTGATCTTCCGAGCTGCTTAATTGAGAGAACCGGGTCTGGGATTTACTCCTGGGCCCGGTTCTTCTCTATAAGGGTGTGGATAGAATTCCGTTGGGCATGATGGGCATATCTTCCGCAACGCCGTTGGCGGGTGAACAGCTTTCGGTCTAAAAATGTCCGGATTATGGATGCCGGTTGGGCGGTTGCATCCTGGTGCTCTAGCATCGTGGCCATGGAGAAAACGACATCACTGCAGCCCTGGTTGCCCAAGGGTGTCTTCTTCTATGTCGATGCCCGATGGCGTTGATGTTTTAGCCGGTTCTTCTTCTAATTCCTGGATTTACCTCTTTACCTCGGTGTTTGAGGTTGCTCTTTTATTATCTGTGGACAGGCTGCCACAGGAAATCCATATTTATGGCCTGCTGAATCGGCATCAGGTGAGGTTCATCTGCCGTTTCCAAACCGCAGTACTTGACTTAGGAAGTGCCCTAATGACTATCAACGTAACCATGGAATCTAGCCGATTCTCCAGTGACCTCGATGCTCTGGCCATCTACAGACGGCTGTGCACCAGATATCGGGAGGATCAGCTTTTCCTCCTGGAGTCTCTAAGTGGCCCAGATAAAGACCGGAATCGTTCGGCAATTGGGTTCGAGCCGATGCTGAGTCTGAGTGTGACGGACCATGTCATGACCATTGATTCTCTAGGCAATGCTCAGCTGACAGGAATCCTGGAGACATTTGGCCGGATTGAACAGGGGGTGGTAGACCATCCGGTCCCCGACATCAAGGAGGTCTTTGCAGTGCTGAGGCGGTTGGAATCCTCCTTCGTCATCAGCGGTGACCACAAAGGCCCTTTCGGGATGGGCTGGTTCGGCTACTTCGGGTATGACACCATCTTCATGATCGAGGATCTGGAGGAGCATATACCAAGGGACGCGGCCTTGCCGGTCATCTCGTTGACGCTTTATCAGGGAATCATCACCTTGGATCTGAAGGCCGGCGGCCACTGCGCCACTCTGATTCATGTCGAAGAGGCCTATGCCGAGTGTGGTATTCCAAAGGTCGGGGAAAAACCGCGAGAGCGCGGATCTTCAGTACAGTCTGGTGTGCAGGTCCAGAATGCGTCAATGGAGAGCGGCGGGTCCGGGCATGGATTCGCGTCGTTGGAAGAGGTGCTGGGACTGCTCCAATCTGACGTATCGCCGGGGCAATCCCCTGAATCGAAAGCTGCCCAAGGTGGCATTGGGCCGGACTATCCATATGAGGCCCATGACACAATCGATCGGGACCGTTTCTATCGGTGGTTTGCCAAGGGAAAGGAGCACATAGCCCAGGGCGATGTGTACCAGCTCCAGCTCGGGCATGAGATCCAGGTGGATTCCCGCATTCCACCCTTCCAGGTCTACCGGCGGCTGCGTCTGCAGGATCCGTCCCCCTATATGTACTACTTCGTGACTCCCCAAGGGGTGCATGTCATCGGAGCCAGCCCTGAGCTCTTCATTGGGCTGACCCCAGACGGTGACATAACCCTACGGCCCATCGCCGGCACGGTCGGCAACCCCGGAGAAGAAGAGGCCCGCCAGGCGGCCATCAGGCAGCTGATCGGCGACCCCAAGGAGCGGGCCGAGCACCTGATGCTGGTGGATCTGGGGCGCAACGACGTAGCCAGGTGCTGCACACCAGAATCCTTGAAGGTGGACCGGTTGATGACTACCGAGGTCTATTCCCACGTCATTCACATGGTCTCGGATGTTGTCGGCCGGATCCGGCCTGGCCTGGACAAGTACGACGTCTTCTCGGCCGCCTTCCCCGCCGGTACCATGACAGGAACCCCCAAGGTACGTGCCGTGGAAATCATTGAGGAGACCGAGGTCAGTTCGCGCGGGGTGTACGCCGGGGCAGTGGGTTTCCTTGGATTCGACGGTATGGTCCTGACTGCACTGTGCATACGGACGGCCTCCTACCATTCCGGCAGCTATCACCTGCGTGCATCGGCCGGGATCGTTGAGGACTCCCAGCCGGAGAGCGAGTGGCAGGAGACCATGAAGAAGATGAGTTCGGCCTACCTGGCCATCACCGGAAAGGAGCTGGCCCATGAAAGTCTTGCTCGTTGATGCCTTTGACAGTTTCGTCTATGTGGTCAAGAACTACGTGGACCTGCTGGGCGCCGATACGACCATTGTCAGGGTAAACCACCTTGCGCAGGTGGATCCGCTCGCTTTCGATGCGGTCATTCTGGGCCCCGGACCGGGTCGTCCGGAGGACTGCGGCTACCTGGAGTTTCTTGATCAGGTGGCAGGAAGGAAGCCGGTCTTCGGCATCTGCCTGGGCATGCAGGCCATCGCGGTACATGCTGGAGCTCAGGTGGTCAGGGCCTCCAGTCGTCAGCATGGCAAGGTGAGCGGAATAAGAAACGACGGGAAGGGCTGCTTCAAGGGCCTGCCCGATACTTTCGACGTGACCAGATACCACTCTCTGGTTGCTGACGAGGCCTCGGTCAGTCGGGTTGCCGATCTGGAGATCAGCGCGCGCTCGCTTCTGGATGGTTATGTGATGGGTCTGAGGCGGAACCGGTCGCTCATGGAGGGTGTCCAGTTCCACCCCGAGAGCATCGGCAGCCAGTATGGTCACCAGGTGATTGCCAATTTCTTCCAGGAGTACTGCGGTTCATCAGACGGGGACTGACTCATCAGGCCAGGCCGGGTTCCTTTCCGTATAATCCGCCATGTAGTAAGCAAGGCTGTGTTTCCTCTCTATCGGTCTTGCAAGATGCTGTGGCGAGGTTCAGCTCGGCAACCATGGCCTGATACTTACATAGTCAGAAGGGTCCGTGTGATTACTCTCTGATTTGTGGGTCAAGAAAGACTGGAGTGGGTTGTCCGCGCATGGCAGGTCATCGCCCGCTCACGGGATCGGTCAGTCAGGACATCTCGCTGCGACCTTGACGCCAATATCCCATGAAAGAGACGTTGCGCCGGTTCATTCCCCGGTCTCTGACCAGCATGCGCCTCAGCTCGCGGACGGTGGCCGCCTCTCCGGCGATCCAGGCGTACAGCTCGTCGGCATGAATGGAAGCATCTGCTTGGGTGGCATTGGCAGTCTCCCAGAGCAGCTCTTTGTCGATGTCGACCTCTGTGAATTCCTTGGAAGATTCGGCTGCTGCGACCGTAGGCGAATGGATCGGCAGGTCCTCCAACAGGTTACGCATGGCTTCGATGAGGGCGTGCCCATGCCCGGATTCGTCGCAGGTCGTCCAAATGACGCGGATTCCTTCGAGTTCGGGCAGTGGAAGACGATCCTCTTCGGCCGGAACTTCGATCAATGCAACCCCCTCTCCCTTCCAGTGGTCACGAATCAGGCTGTCTATTATGGCGGCGATGGCTGGTACCGCTGTCTCATCGCCCACCAGGAGAAGATGTCTGGATTGGCCCGGGTGAAAGTCCATCCCAGCGACCGGTCCTCCGGCCTGCGCATTAGGGCCGATGATGATGGCCTGGTCGCCAGGTTTTGCAGCCTCTGCAAAGGCTCCAGCAGGTCCGGCATGATCGTGGATGACGAAGTCCACATCTATTTGCTCGCTCTCGGGCCTGACCTTGCGAACCGTATAGGTGCGCATGGGATTGCGACTCTCTGCGGGCAGGGTCCTCCACTTTTGATACCAGGCGAGCGGATCCTCAGGGGTCGCCTCAAAGAAGGAAGGGGGCGGCACGGATCCGTCGGGAAGGGGCAAAAGGATTTTGATTCGCTCATCGTACCCGGCGTCTGCAAAAATCTTCAGATCCGGTCCCTGGAAGACGATTCGCTTGAAGTGGGGCGAGAGCGTTTCTGCTCTGGCTACGGAGACACGGAAGGGGATCAAGGGTACAGGATGATTGTCGGCTTGGCGTTCCACGGCTGGCTCTCTTTCGGTTGAGGTTTATGGGTCGATCTTGGTGTCGGGTTGTCGTCGTTCAGGTTGTGGCAGTTTGTGACTTTGTGGCTTGAGACCTCGCGGTTCAGGACGTCGGGGTAAGCGATGTGGGGAGCAGGACGAGAGGTTTTACATCATTGGGTTGTTTGGTGTCGTCCTGCCGCGTCATCCCAGTGTACGTGTACATTGCAAGCCCCGCCAGAGTGGGCTTTGAGACTATGGAGGGGTGTCGGGGTCATCAAGGGGGCACCGGTGGACCCATCGGTCACCACAGTGGAAGCGATGTCGAATACCTCGCTGACCAGGTTCTCGGTCATGACCTCATCGGGAGCACCCAAGGCGACCCTCCTGCCATCCTTGATGGCCAGGATCCAATCCGAGTATCTGGCAGCCATGTTCAGGTCGTGGAGGACCATGACCACCGTGACGCCCTCCTGCCTGTTCAGGGTGCTCAGCAGGTCAAGCACCTCAAGCTGGTAGGCGATGTCCAGGTAGGTGGTCGGCTCGTCAAGCAGGAGTATGTCGGTCTGCTGGGCCAGGGTCAGGGCAATCCAGGCGCGCTGGCGCTGGCCTCCGGACAGGCGGTCGATTGGGCACCCCGCCATGTCGGTCAGTCCGGTCAGGGCGAGGGCTCGTTCCACTGCCTTTTCATCCTTGGTGGTCCACCGTTCGACGAAGTGGTGGTGGGGATATCGGCCGCGAGCAACTAGGTCGGTGATGGTGATGCCGGCGGGGGCTGACGGGTTCTGCGGCAGCAGCCCCAGAATCGTCGCCACCTTGCGGGTGGGCATGCTGGTGATGGGTTCTCCGTCCAGCGTGACGGCCCCCGACGCCGGTTTCAGAATCCTAGCCATGGCCTTGAGAAAGGTCGACTTCCCGCACCCGTTGGGTCCGATGATGGATCCCATCGTGTGTGGAGGTATATCAAGACTCAGGTCCTCGATGACCGTACGTCCGCCATAGGTGAGGCGAAGATGCGAGGCGGCCAGCCGATGCTCGCTGCTCCAGGAGTTGTGTGCCGGGGGTGACGTCATGATGTTCAGAGCTCCTGTCTGCGGGTCATGAGGACCATGATCGCGATGAGGACGGGTCCGCCCACAATGCTGGTGATGATGCCGACCGGCACCTGGGCCGAGGGCAGATGTTGGGCGACGATGTCCGAACCCAGAACCAGACAACCTCCTACCAGGCCTGACTGGATAAGGGCTGATGCTCCCCGGCCGACCAGGACCGCGGCGATGGGGCCGGAGAGGAACGAAACGAAGGAGATGGGACCGGTAGTCGCTGTTGCGACGGACAGGAGCAGCACGCCTACGATAATCACCTGAAACTGAACACGGCTTACCCTGACGCCCAGTCCTGCGGCCATCTCCGGTCCCAGCTGTAGGGTGCTGACATTCCTGTCGAGTGCCAACAAGAGCGTGGCGCCGAGCAAGGTTGTTGTCGCCAGTATCGGCAGATCGGTCCACTGGGCATCGGCCAGGCTGCCCGTCAGCCATCTGGTCGCAGCCTGGATGTCCCACTGGTCGCTACGAATCATCAGCCAGGAGCCCAGTGCGTTGAACCCTGCGGCTACTCCTATTCCGATCAGTATCAGCCGGGTCGGGTCAAACGAACCGCGCCAGGCCAGGGCCATGACCAGGAGGGCTGTCAGAAGACCACCCATGACCGCCAGGCAGGCCAGAGGCATGCCCGACAGACCCAATACGACAATGCCGAAGATGGCAGCAGTGTTGGCTCCGGCAGTAATGCCGATGATGTCCGGGCTGGCCATCATGTTGCGAAGGAGATGCTGGAAACCAATTCCGGCCATGCCGAATGCGATGCCGGCGACACAGCCAATTAGTGTCCGGGGCATGCGCAGTTGGAGAATCACGAACCTGGTGCCTTCGTCTGACTGCCCCCAAACCACTCCAAGCAGGTCGCTCATGGAGTAGGCGCGGTGTCCCAGTGCCAGATCGGCCAGTGCGAGAGCGACCAGGAGTATCACAAGTAGGACGGTAACTGTCAGCGAACGAATGGCATGGGCCCGTCGTATCCGCTGCAGTTTGGTCATCGTGTCGGATTTAGCCGAATCATAAAGGAGACAAGCATCCATGCCTATACCTCCGCGGTTCTTCTGCGTCCGGCCAGAATCACGAATACGGGAGCTCCGATCAGCGCTGTGACGATGCCGACTTCCACATCGGATGGACGGGTGATTATCCTGCCCACCACGTCGGCACCAACCACCAGGAGGGGGCCGATAAGGATGCTCAGGGCCATGATTCGCCTGTAGTCGGGTCTTATGAGCAGTCGTGCCACATGGGGAACCACCAGCCCGACGAAGCCGATCGGACCTGCTAGTGCCGTGCATGAGGCGCAGAGGAGTATCGCCGCAAGCCAGGCCATGCTGCGGACACGCCCGACGTGCATGCCCAGCCCCTCGGCCATCTGGTCCCCCAGGGTCAAAGCGTTGATTCCGGGCGTCAGGCAGAAGGCGAGTATCAGTCCAAGAGCGAGAAGAGGCAGGACCGGCATCATGAGGTCGAACCGGGCGCCCGAGATTCCGCCCACCTGCCAGAAGCGATATGAGCTGATGACGTTGACGCGCGGCAGAAGGATGGCGGAGGTAAGGGATCCCAGTACCGAACTGATCACGACACCGGCCAGGGTCAGCCGCAGGGGCGATGGGCCGGATGGACCCAGGGAT
Organism: Bifidobacterium polysaccharolyticum; assembly: GCF_016101585.1. GTDB lineage: Bacteria > Actinomycetota > Actinomycetes > Actinomycetales > Bifidobacteriaceae > Bombiscardovia > Bombiscardovia polysaccharolytica. Next base: position 464,010 of record NZ_JACFQG010000002.1, on the reverse strand, counting down.
CCTATAGCCCAGACGACCAGTGCGGTCATCGCGCTGCCCAGCAATCCCACCCAGACATACTGGGCTGGCGTTGAAAGGGAGAAGAAGGCCATGGAGCAGACGATTGCAAGAGCTGCCCCCGTGTTGAAGCCCAGAATCGACGGGTCCGCCAGCGGGTTGCGGGATATGCCCTGCATCAGGGTCCCGGCCACCCCGAGCCCGGCACCGACCAGGATACCGAGGACGGTGCGGGGAATTCTCAGGCGGATGGCCGAGACCGCGATGTCATCCGAGGAGGCGGACAGGGCATTGAGGATGTCGGAAAGGCTGACGGAACGGGATCCGAAAACCAGGGACAGGCCGCAGACCATGACCAGACAAGCCGTCAGGATCAGCCCGGACAAAACCATGGGTCCGGTTCTCTTGCGATGCATGACGGCCTGTCGAGTATCAGGGCGCGGTGTCATTTCTGACCGCATATCGGCGCTCCCTCTTCCTTTTCCATCCCTTCCCTGCGGGGCCGAATCAGACCTTGGCGGCAGCCTCGCCCAGAAGCCCTGCGTAGGTGTCGGTCGTCTTCCGGATGGACAGGGCCGAGGGGTCAAGGGCGTTGGCCATCTCGCTGTCGTTGTCGATGACCACAACGGATCCGCGCTCAACTGCGGGAATCTTGGAAAGGAGGGGGTCCTTGCGCATCGCTTCAAGTAGGTCCGGGGTGCCGTAGGTGACGATGATGTCGACGTCCTTGTACCTGTCGGCATGCTCGGAGGAGATCTCCTTGTAGAAGTCCTTGGTGCTCTTGGAGTCCTCCTTGATGGATTCCGGAGTCTCCAGGCCCAGGTCGTTCAGGAATTGAGGCCGGGCGTCGGAGGTGGTGTAGACGCTGAACTTGGAGAGCTTGGCGGCATCGAAGTACATGACCGCCCCGGTCTTCCCCTTGATGGCTGAGTGGGCCTCTCCGGCCTTTGCGATGCGCTCCTCCATGTCGGCTATTAGCTTCTTGCCCTTTTCGGGTTCTCCGATGGCCTGGGCCGTGGCGGTGATGACCTTGCGCCAGGGGTCGCCCCAGGCAACCTTCTGATAGGCGATGGTGGGCGCAATCTTGCTCAAGGTGTCGTACTGCTTCTTGGTCATGCCGGAGAGCAGTCCGATGATCAGATCGGGTTTGGATGCGGCGATGGCCTCGACATCGATGCCGTCTGATTCGTCATGCAGCTTGGGCATGTCCGCCTTGTCCACATGCATGTCATCCAGGGCATCCTTGGTCCAGGTCAGGTATCCGCCATCGACGGTCTTGCCGAAGGTGTTCTTCTGGATGCTGACCGGCACGACCCCCAAGGCGATGAGGTTGTCGGGAGTGGCCCATCCGACGGTGGCGATGCGCTTGGGCTTGGAGAGTATGGAGGTGGTGCCGTAGACGTGGTCGATCTTGATGGGGAAGGAGCCTTGCTCCTCCGAGGCTTTTGGCTGGCCGGATTGGCCTGCCTGCGAGCCCGACCCGCAGGCTCCCAGAAAGAACAGGGCGCTTGCCAGCACCAGGATGACTGCGATAGTGCGCTTGAATCGAGTGAGGGAAAGGAGTGGTCGAATGTGCATGTGGTTCCTTTGATCGTGCTGTCGAATTGGCATGGTGCACCAGAGCCAGACACCAGATGTAGCATCGGCACGATGGGAAGAAAAGAGTTGATTTCCTTGATTGCATGTGTTAAACGGAGCATATGCCGACCACAGTGTCCTTGCGATCAAGGGCATGAATAACTTGATGAACTCGGGCCTTCTTGCCACTGCGTAAACCATCCTCAACCACTAAGGCCTTGAATGAGGTTAGGTCAACCATGTTGGACGTGGATCACGGGACTTACCCCCCTTCGTCGCCTCTTCGTCATGACCATGCTGGTAATAATGGAGTATCCGCTAGCCTCGGGGTGAGGAAGCCCGGGGGAGAGACCTGGAAGGATGGTAGGCCACTATGGTTGGTATGCGCGATGTCGCCCGGGCCGCGGGGGTTTCGATCAGCACAGTCTCCTTGGTGGTCAACGGTACCGGCTATGTCTCGGACGAGATGAAGGCTAGGGTCCATTCGGCCATGGAGGACCTTGACTACATACCCAACGAGCTGGCCAGGAACCTCTACCGCAACCGGACTGACATCATCGGGGTCATCGTGCCCACGATCCGTCACCCCTTCTTTGCTACACTCACGGCCAGCCTGCAACGGGTCCTTTACCAGCACGGTTTTCGCACCATCCTCTGTTCCACAGTCGATGTGAACCAGGATGTGGATCAGTACGTCGACATGCTCCGCAGACATATGATGGACGGAATCATCATGGGGGCCCACACCACTTATCCTGCCTCCTACTGGACCTCCATCGGGCGCCCATTGGTGGCCTTTGACCGCTACCTGGGACCCGGCATCCCTGTCGTCGCCTCCGACCACGAGGGTGGGGGGCGCTCCGTGGCTGATATCCTACTCAGTTCCAAAGCCCGTCACGTGGTTATGATCGGCGGCCCGCGCGAGCAGTTCCATGACATGCCTCGGGCTGGTTCCAACCGGGGAAGGTCGGCGAAAAGACTTGCAGACCCTGTTCAACGGGGGGGCGGAGCCCTGGACACTACCTTCCCCACGGTTCGTTACTACCTGACGTTGGAACACGCGCTGGACCAGGCCGACGTCCGATACGAGTACGTAGAGGCGGGGGCTGTCGAGAGTCTGGAGGGCTATGCCAGGGCGGTCAACCATGTGCTCGACTCCTATGACGACGTCGATGCCGTGGTTAGTTCGGATATTGGGGCGGCGTATTGCGTCCAGGAGGCCATACGGCGGGGTATCAGGATTCCGGACGACCTTCAGGTGATCGCCTACGACGGCACCTACCTGGCTGATGCGGCCGGCATGAGGCTGACCGCCCTCCAACAGAACTTCGACAGGATAGCCGAACTTCTGGGCCGGCGGATCATTGAGTCCATCGAGGTCGACGAGAAGAGGGACAATACTCGAAGGTCGGGCAGGTCCTCCGAAGGTGGCAGGACCCAAACCGGTGGCGGCGGTCGCGAGTGCCGGGACAGGGGCGCGTATTCCGCGGCCCGTCGTGGTGGCCAGATCGGCGTGTCCGAAGGGGAGGATCCACATGCAGGTCCGGATTCGGTAGCGGAATCTGCCATGGATGGGAACAGATTCGTGCATACTGTGGCGGATGTGATTCCTCTGCACGTAAGGATCGGCGAGACCACCAAAACCAACTGAATCGGCATTTGGCTGGGCCCCTCCCAGAGATGAGCCTGACCGGATCCAAAGGCTGGCGGTTATGTTCCAGCGTGAGGTCAGGAATCCGTTGCACCATGTGTGCTTTTCAAATGTATCGAACCGGTTTTATGATACTATCGAACCCGTTCGTCAGACGTGGCGACGACGGGTTCGATATTGCGTTTGGCGTCTCTTTGGGGAGAGCTGTGACGTGCAGGGCTAGCAGGGCAGATGACCTAAGGAGGCTTCATGGATAACAAGGTCCAACTGATTGCATACGCGGACCGGTTCGGGGACGGTACGCTGGCCTCTCTCACCCATCTCCTGCGCACCCGCTTTCAGGGGGTCTACGAAGGTGTGCATATCCTCCCCTTTTTCGCCCCCTATGACGGGGCTGATGCCGGTTTCGACCCCATAGACCACACCCAGGTGGACCCCCGTTTGGGGACGTGGGATGATGTGACCGAACTCAGCCGTACCCACGACGTGATGGTGGACACCATCGTCAACCACATGTCATGGAAATCCAGCCAGTTCCAGGATGTGATGGCCCGCGGGCAGGGCAGCCCTTACTACGGCATGTTCCTGACCATGTCGACGGTCTTCCCTGACGGGGCCACCGAGTCCGACTTGGCCGGCATTTACCGCCCGCGTCCGGGCCTGCCCTTTACCCAATACACCTGGGCGGGCGAGACGCGCCTGGTCTGGACCACCTTCACTCCCCAACAGGTCGACATCGACACCGACTCCCAGGGTGGATGGGAGTACATCCTCTCCATCCTGGACCGGCTGGCCGCCAGCCATGTGCGCTACATACGGTTGGATGCCGTGGGCTACGGAGCCAAAGAGGCGGGCACCAGCTGTTTCATGATTCCCAAGACCTTCGAGCTGATCGGGCGGATTAAGGAGGAGGGGGCCAGACGTGGTCTGGAGACCCTGATTGAGGTCCACTCCTACTACAAAAAACAGATTGAAATCGCTTCCAAGGTTGACAGGGTCTACGATTTCGCCCTGCCTCCTCTTCTCCTTCACGCCCTTTACACAGGAGACGTGGCCGCGCTGGAACATTGGATTCAGGTGCGTCCCCAGAACGCGGTGACCGTCCTTGACACCCACGATGGAATCGGGGTGATCGACATCGGCTCCGATCAGCTCGACAGGAACCTGAAGGGGCTGGTCAGCGACCAGGCGGTGGACAACCTGGTCAGGACCATACACAAGCGCACCAGGGGCCAGTCGGCCGAGGCCACCGGTGGGGCCGCCAGTAATCTTGATCTCTATCAAGTGAACAGCACCTACTACTCGGCCCTGGGCTGCAACGATCAGGCCTACCTGGCCGCCAGGGCAGTCCAGTTCTTCCTGCCCGGAGTGCCCCAGGTTTATTACGTGGGGGCTATGGCTGGGCCCAATGATATGGACCTCCTGCACCAGACGGGCAATGGGCGTGACATCAACCGCCATCGTTATTCCACCATGGAGGTGGATGAGAATCTTCACCGTCCGGTGGTCAGGGCGCTCAACGCACTCTGTCGCCTCCGCAATGGACTGGATGCCTTCGACGGGTCCTTCTCCAGCCGGATGACGGATACAGGCCTTCTTCTGGACTGGGCCGGGCAGGCCAGTCGGGCCAGGCTGGCCTTCACCCCTGCCCGTGGCCTGGGCGGGGATGCCCTGGTGCCTGTCGCCAGCCTTGAGTGGGAGGACGGTCAGGGGAGTCACCGTTGCGGGAACCTTCTTGAACTGGAAGGGCTGGTTCCACGGGTCTGAACTAGACTCGGTGGCAGGCATGTGATCGCACCCATGGCCCCGTGCAGGCGATCCTGCGAACTGCCCGGGGCCGTGCGGGGAGACGGAGGCTGATGTGAAGCGGTTCTTCAACCAGAACAACGTCTTCTTCAGGTTCATGGGCATTCTTTTCGACCTGATCGAGCTCAATCTGATTACTCTGATCTTCTGCATACCCGTTTTCACGGCTGGAGCCGCCTTCGTCGCTATGCACTACGTTCTCTGGCACATGGTCCGTGGAGAGGATTCCTACATAGCCATGCAGTTCTGGCACTCATTCAAAGATAATTGGAAGAATGCCACAGTCATCTGGTTCCTGGTCATGATCGTCGGCCTGATTATGTGGGTTGACGTGCATGCCATGGGAGAACTGTCACGGTCGGGGCGGAGCCTTCTGGAGGTCATCTTGATCGTAGTTGCCCTGCTCACCGTATCCGTGGCCGAATATGCTTTCTTTCTGCTCTCCCGGTACGAGAACACCGCCATTCAAGCCCTGACCAATGCTGGCAGGCTGGCCCTGGGATTCCTCCCACGGACCTTGGCCATGACCGTTATCACCATAGGGGCCGCTGTTTTCTACGCTGCATACCTGGTCTACCTGCTCCCTCTCGTGCTCCTGCTAGGGTTCACTCTCCCTCAATACTGTTGCGCCTGGCTTTACAACCCGATTTTTAAAAGGCTCGAAGAAGGTGGGAAGGCGGACTGACCAAGAATCGGCAGGGGTGACGGTTCCCAGGTTTGCCCCAGGCGCGAAGCGGGCCCGCCGGCAGCAGGCGTGTCGCAAGGTTTGCCGCTGGTGTTTGCGAGTATTTCCAGGAGGTTGTGCTGCTCCCGTGTTGGTGGACTCGTGAATCGGTCGCTTTGACAACCAATGTGGGCTGCATGTAGTATCGAACCGGTTAGATACATAAGACAGGTTCGTGTCGAACCGGTTAGATGTACCTGAATCCATGCCGGTGTCAGCCCAAAGCCAGCACCGGTCTCGGGCAATGCGGCTCAGCCGTAGAAGGCAGAAAGGCGGCAACGATGAGAATCTTCAAGAAGAGCCCCGCAGTGAAGCGGGCGGGTGCGATTGTATTGGCAACACTCCTGTCAGTCGGCATGCTGGGGGCCTGCGGATCGGGTTCCAACTCCAGTTCGGGGTCATCGGGCACCAAAATCACCATATTCAACTCCAAGTCGGAGATTCAGTCCCAGATGGAGAAGATGGCCAAGGAGTACTCACAGAAGAAGGGCGTAGATGTCGAGGTCTACTCCTCCACCGATGCCGTGGTGGCCCATCTGTCCACCAAGTACGCCTCCAACGACCCTTACACCATCTCCATGGTGGATCCCAAGGATGTATACTCGCTGGCCAAGGAACACGCCATCGACCTGAGCGACCAGAAGTGGGTCAAGGACACCAAGTACGCGCTGAAGATCGACAACAAGGTCTACGGTTTCCCGGTCAGCATCGAGGCCAGGGGCCTGCTCTACAACGCCGATGCCATCAAGAAGGCCACGGGCAAGGAGTTCAAGCCTGAGGACTATAAGACCCTCTCAGCCTTCAAGGGCTTGATCAAGGAACTTCAGGCCGGAGGGATGGAGCACCCCACCGGTGTCATCAAAGAGGACTGGTCCCTGGTGGCCCATTATCTGACCCAGGTCTATGAGGAGCACGAGGATCCTGACGCCTTCATCAAGAGCCTGCACGAGGGCGGGGTCGACCTCGACAAGGACGCCAAATTCACCTCCCTCATGGACACCTTCGACGTGCTCAAAGATAATAACTACGCCAAGGACAACGCCATCTCGGCCGAGCGCGAGGTGACGGAGCAGAATCTGGCTGAAGGGAAGATCGCCTTCATGTTCGGCGGCAACTGGGACTGGTCCGTCATCAAGGACTATGACTACACCGAGAACATGGGGGAGATGCCCGTCCCCCAGGACACCGAGGACGGCAGTAACGAGAAGCTGGTCGGCGGCGGCTCCAAGTTCCTCTTCATCGACTCCTCTGATAAAACCTCCGACAAGCAACGCAAGGCGGCCGAGGACTTCCTCAACTGGCTGGTTTACGACAAGGACGGTCAGTCCTTCATCGTCAATGACTGCTCTCTGATCTCCCCCTTCGCCAACAACAAGCTGGAGGTCAAGGATCCCTTGGGCAAGTCGGTGAAAAAGTACGCCGATGCCGACAAGCTGATCCCCAACTATAACCATCTGCCCGATGACCACTTCTCCGTCCTGGGAGCCAACTTCCAGAAATACCTGGCTGGTCAGGAGGACAGGGCTTCCCTGGCCAAGGACATTCAGAACTACTGGAAGTCGGCCAAGATCTACGAGGCCGGAAAGTAACTGTCCACTACACAGCCGGGCGGGGACCGACCCTCTGCCGCCCCCGCCCGGCCGGGGCAAGCCTGATAATCATGAAAAGAAGCAAACTCTCATACAAGGTGGGGCAGTTCCTCATGTTTGCGGGCCCTGCCGCCATCCTCTTCTGTGCCGTGGTGATCGTCCCCTTCATTTACGGCCTCTACCTGACTCTGACCAACTGGGACGGGATATCCAACCACAAGCCCTTCGTGGGCTTGTCCAACTACCGTCAGGCCTTTGCTGACACTGCCTACTGGCAGGCCATGGGCAGAACCGTCATCTATTCGGTAATCTCAGTCATCCTGGTCAATGTTGTCGCCTTCCTCCTGGCCTACCTGGTGACCAGTGGGATCAAGGGGCAGAACTTCTTCAGGGCAGCCTTCTTCATACCCAACCTGATCGGTGGAATCGTGCTGGGATATGTCTGGAAGTTCGTCTTCAATCGGGCCTTCGTAGCCATCGGGGAAGCCGTCACATCCCATACGACATCCTCCCTCCTGTCCACGCCCAACGGGGCCATGTTCTGCCTGATCCTGGTCTCGGTCTGGCAATATGCAGGCTACATGATGCTGATTTATGTGGCCGGGTTCATGAGTGTGGATCAGAGTCTAAAGGAGGCAGCGGAAATTGATGGCTGCTCCAAGGCTCAGGCCATGGTGAAGGTGACCATACCCCTCATGAGGTCATCATTTGTTCAATGCATCTTCCTGAGCACGACCCGGTGTTTCATGGTCTACGACCTCAACCTGTCGCTGACCAAGGGCGAACCATTCAACTCCTCGGTCATGGCGGCCATGCACGTATACAACAAGGCCTTCGTGTACAAGAACTATGGGGTGGGTCAGTCCGAAGCCCTCCTCCTGTTCGTAGTGTGCGCGGTCATCGGCCTCCTCCAGGTCTATTTCGGTAAGAAGGGCGAGGTGGACGCTTGATGAGTGCAGCAACAAAACAGATGCAGGCAGGGGCCATCCAGGGGGAGGAACCTCGCAGGCCCAAGACGGGCATGGGCACCAGGATCGGGCATGGCCTGGTCTGGCTGGTTCTGATCGTTCTCCTCTTCGCTTTCCTGGCCCCCTTCCTCCTGGTGGTCATCAACGTCTTTAAGACCAAGGCGGACATCACCTCTAAGCCTCTGGCTCTGATCGGCCGTCACGGGTTCACCCTTCAGAACTTCCCTGAGGCCATGGAAAAGATGGACTTCTGGACGGTCCTGGGCAACTCCCTCTTCGTGACCATCTGCGCTACGATCCTGACTGTCCTTCTGTCGGCCATGGCGGCCTATGTAATCGTCCGCAACCCCACCTGGAAGGCGGGGGCCATCCTCTTTACCCTGATGGTGGCTTCCATGGTCATCCCCTTCCAGGTGATCATGGTCCCCCTGGTTTCGGTCTACGGCGGGATGCTCCATGTGCTCAACAGTCGGATCACCCTGATCCTCATGCATGTCGGCTTCTCGGTCTCCCTGGCCACCTTCATGTTCCACGGGGCCATCAAGACCAACATCCCTATGGAGCTGGAGGAAGCAGCAGAGATCGACGGCTGTGGCAAGTGGAGGACCTTCTGGCGGATTGTCTTTCCCCTCCTGAAGCCCACGGTGGCCACGGTGACGATCATCGAGGCTATGGCTTTCTGGAACGATTACCTCCTGCCCTCCCTGGTGCTGGGCCGCAAGGAGCTTTACACCATCCCTATCGCCACACAGGTCTTCTACGGAACTTATTCCACAGATATCGGTCTGGTCATGGCGGCCCTCCTCCTGGCCATGCTCCCCATTCTGGTCCTGTACGTCTTCCTCCAGCGGTATGTGGTTGAGGGCGTGACCTCAGGGGCTGTCAAAGGCTGAGCAAGTTCCCCATCGCGGATCCTCCCGCCCCTGTCGGACGCCCCGCCTGTTTCCTGCACCTGGTTTCGGGCCAGTCTCTTACGGCCCAAAATCGAGACGATGGATACAGGTGGTGTGGCGGGCCGATCATGACGATGGGGTGTCTGCCGGTGTTTGACGCCGTGCGAGTCAGCCCGTGAAAAGCGGTTCAATTGTTCTGTTTTCTGCTGCTTCGGCATGACCACAACCGTCTATAGAGCCTCGGGCGGATTCCTGACGTTCAGGTTCCACCTCTGGCCAAGCGTGACCGCCTCCACCTACGGTATTGGTTGGGGGACATGCCCATCTGCCGCTTGAAGGCCTTGGAAAAATAAGAGACGCTGTTGTACCCGCTCATTCTGGCCACCTGGGTCACCGGACAGTCCGTGGTGAAGAGGATTTCCTGGCTACGGGAAATGCGAAAGCTGGTCAGGTAGTCCTTGACGGTCAGACCCGTCTGTCGTTTGAAAATAGTCGACAGGTAGGAGCGGTCAATGCCGATATCCGCCGCCAGCCCCTCTACTGACAGGTCGGAATTGTACTTTTGCCCTATCAATGAGATTGCCTGGTCCACATAAGACCCCGCCCTTCCCCCGTCCTTGGAAGCCAGGGGTTCTCTGGTCTGCCGTACCGACTGCGCCAGGGTGGAAAGGATGACGAAAAGGGCGGACTGGTCCTGGAGGTTGTCGAAGGCGCTTTTGTGATTTCGTTGTCTCATCAGGGTTAGCTGCCCGTCGACATCTGTGAATTCTAACTGGGTCAGCGTGGAGACGATCATGGGGAAGGTGAACCCCAGCTGGGACATCAGATCGGCGGCCCTGGTGCCATCGAAGGCGATCCACTCATAGGTCCAGGGGTCGTCGAAATCGGCCTGGTAGTAAACAAGCTCGTTCGGTGCGATGATGAATGCCTGGTGGGCGTGCAGGTGGAAAGTGGTTTCCTTCATCCGCAGGATGCCGGACCCCGATACGATGAAGTGGACCAGGTGGTAGGGTCTGGCCCCCGGTCCGTAGGAATGACCCCCGTAGCAGGCTGACCGTCCCGTGAAGAGGGGTCTGAGGTCCCGCCAGCCAAGATCGGGCAGGCGGACCAGTGTCTCTTTTTCCACGGCGCATCCCTTCCGAACCGGTTCCGTTATCGACCTTGCAACTGTGCACAAAAGGCCAAGACAGCCAAACATCCGTCGCCAACCTGCAGGTCGTCGGCACCGGCATCATGCCATACATTGTAGGTGGGTTCCTCAGTGGCGTTTTCGCCGACAATGCCCGGTCGACCGGGCTTATGGGGGACTGTTCGAGAAAGGTGGCGTCGGCGATGGAGCTGACAGAACAAATGAAAGCAGAAAATGGGGAAGGTAGTGCCGACCATGACGGTTCGGTGGTCCAAGACCTGAGAAGCGGGCTCACGGCCCCATGCTCCCTCAAGATTGAAGACGGGGAGTACTGGTACGGAGGCTGCGTCATGGATGGGTCGCGTTATCCCTTCACTGCAGGTGACGATTACAGGCTGGACCTGATCGATCTGGACAGCCCAAACCAGGTCTCTCCGGCCTTCATCTCCACCCACGGACGGGCCTTGTGGAGCGAGGAGCCCTTCGACCTCAAGGTCCAGGGGGACACCATGGTGATGATCACACGGGGGACGGTACATGTGGACGCTTCAGGTGCCAACCTGCGTGATGCCCAGCAGAATCTGGCCAGGCAGACTTTCACCCTTGGGCAGATGCCCCCTGAGGAGTTCTTCCGTATGCCCCAGTGGAACACTTGGATCGAGCTGATATACAAGCAGAATCAGCGCGACGTGATGAAGTATGCCAAGGGGATAGTAGACAACGGCTTTCCTCCGGGGATCATCATGATCGATGATTTCTGGGGCGACTACTACGGCCGTTGGCAGTTCTCGCCCAGAAAGTTCCCTGACCCAAAGGGCATGGTCGAGAAACTCCATGATATGGGCTTCAAGGTCATGGTATGGGTCTGTCCATTCGTGACCCCTGACACCGTGGAGTACCACGATTTGCGTGACCGGCACATGCTTATCTTTGATCGGGATGGCGAGCCTGTCATACGTCAGTGGTGGAACGGCTACGGGGCGATTCTGGACATGTCCAATCCCGAAACATATGCATGGCTGAAGGAAGGATTGCAGGACCTGCGTAGCCAGACTGGTGTGGATGGATTCAAGTTCGACGCCGGGGACTTCAGGTACTACCATGACGACGATGCCTCGCTCATGCGGCTCACCAGGCAGGAGGAGGCCCAGCTCTGGGGACGCTTCGGCACTGAGTTCGATTACAACGAGTACCGGGTCAATTACAAGAATGGTGGTCTGCCCTTGGTGAATCGTCTTCAGGACAAGATTTTCGAGTGGGGCAAGGACGGCTTGTCCGAGCTGATTCCCGATACCATAACCCAGGGCCTCTTGGGCTACTACTACAACTGCCCCGACATGATCGGCGGCGGTGAGTATCGCAGCTTCCTGGGGACCAAGACGCTGGACCAGGAACTGATTGTCCGCTCGGCCCAGTGCGCCGCCCTCATGGCCATGATGCAGTTCTCCGTGGCACCTTGGAGGGTGCTGGACAAGGAACACCTGGCTCTCTGCCAGGAGGCGGCCCGCCTCCATGTGGAACTTTCGCAGACGATCGTCGACCTGGCCAGGAAGGCCAGCCAGACCGGTGAGCCCATCACCAGGAGCATGGCTTATGACTTTCCGCAGGCCCCTGTGGACTGCCTGAAGACCCAGTTCATGCTCGGCGACAGGATTCTGTCGGCCCCGGTGATCGAGAAGGGTGCAACCAGTAAGAGGGTCTATTTCCCCGAAGGGCGTTGGCAGTCTCTCCAGGATGAATCGACTGTGGTGGATGGACCGGTCACCCGCGATGTTCCAGTGACGCTGGCCACCCTGCCTGCCTACCGGAGAATCGACTGAGGGGATGATCCGCAATGAGTGATGAAAAAACAAGCGAGGATAAGACTGACAAGGGCGGTGCTGTAAAAGCGGGGCCGGCGCTCAAATACTCCCTCCTGTCCATATCCCTTGTGCTGACCTCGGCATATGCCATCTCGGCCGCCCTGCCCGCCATGCAGAAGTCCATGCCGGACCGTTCCCTGGCCCAGATTGAGACCCTGGCCACCGTTCCCACCATCTCGGTGGTCGTCATGGTCCTCCTCAGCGGGTGGATAGCCCAGCATATAGGGGCCAAGCGGACCGTTGGCATCGGTCTGCTCCTGGTCGGTGTCGGGGGCACCCTGCCGGCTTTTGTGACCAGCTACCCGGTCATTCTGGCCTCCCGTCTGGTCCTGGGTGCAGGTTTCGGGCTGTTCAATTCCCTGGCCGTCAGCCTCCTGTCCCATTTCTTCTCGGGCAACGAGAAGGCCACTGCCTTGGGCTTCCAGAACGCCTTTCAATCCATAGGCAGTGCAGTCATGACCTTCCTGGCGGGCCTCCTGTTGAACATCAATTGGCATTGGTCATTCCTGGTCTACCTGGCCGCCTTCCCCATCCTGATCGTATTCTGGATCTTTGTGCCTGAGGTCAAGCAGGACCAGCCAGTCAAGGGGGTCATGGCCGGGCAGAAGGTGAGTCCCGGTGTCATAGGTCTGGCCCTGTTGTCCATGGTTTACGTCTGCATCCAGGCCGGTTTCACTGTCCGCATCCCCACCATCGTGACCGATGCCGGGTATGCCTCCGCCACCGAGGTGAGCAACTGCCAGAGTATCGCCACCATAGTCGGGATGATTGCAGGATTCCTCTTCGGGGCTGTCTACAAGTACCTAGGACACTACATTCTGGCCTTGGGCACACTGCTGATGGGTTTGGGTCAGATTCTGGCGGCCTTTTCCCATAACATCATCATGACCGGTCTGGCAACCGTCCTGGTGGTGGCCGTCTCCATGGTCTACATCGGTACCTACTGCAACAACAGGGCCAGCGAACTGGCCGATGCAAACTCCGTCACGCTGGCCACATCCTTCGTCCTGGTGGGCTGTAATCTGGGCGGCTTCATGGCCCCTTACGTCCTTCAGTGGGTCTCGGCCCTTGTCGGCTCCGATCAGAATGTCCTGATTGCCTACGGATGCTTCTCTCTGGCCGTGACCGTCTTCGCCCTGCTGATGGCCATCCGGATACAGGGGGTCAAACGGGTCCCAACTGGACGTGATGCATAAAGGCGGTCATCCGCAATCGTCATCATCGGCCGGGGAACTGGTACCCCGGCCCGGTGTATAGTGACAAACAGGTCCCTGCGGGGGCCCGCATACATGCATGGGGATGGGCCTTTGTAGTCCTGGCCCCTGCGATTTTTGTTATCAGTGGATGGTGAAGTCATATGACTGCCGGCTTCCTTTGCGAGAAGCTGATCCCGGGCAGGGTCTTCTGAAGCCCTTTAGGCTTTGTAGGCCCGCTGGTTCAAGCCGCCCGTAGGGGCGGCGATTCTGTTATGCCCGGTCTGGCGCCCCTATGAGGCGTCTCTCGTGGTACTCCGGACCGCATTGGTTCGATCCTGATTTCGATCACGGTCTGGGTGCGCATGGATTTGTAGACACAGAGCACGGAAACGGCATCTAATTTTGATTGATTTCATCAAGCATTTCAACATAAGTAGACGTGAAAGCTGCAGGTATCCGCAGGCCGGAGGCGATGACAGTCCGGCCCTGGCCCTCTCACACGTCTGGCGGTCCTTCGCCGGAAGGCGAAGTAGGCGGAGGGAGGGGCCTCCCACAGTCCTATCGGACATCAGCCTGAAGGTGGACCGGGGAAAGATACAGGCCTTGGTCGGTCTGAACGGGGCCGGCAAGACCACCCTGGTCAAAATCGCTTCCACACTTCTAACCCCTACTCGTGGCGAGGTGAGCGTGGACGGGGTGGATGCCCTTGCCGATCCGAGCCAGGCCCGGAAGAGATTGGGGCTGGTGCTCGGTGGGGACAGGGGTTTCTACCCCAGGGCCACGGTAATGGCCAACATGCGCTTCTTCGCCGACTTGGCCGATGTGCCCTACCGGCGGAGGGACAGCGAAATCGGCCGTGTCCTGGAGGAGGTGGGTCTGAACGGTAAGGAGCGCCATGCAGTATATGAGCTCTCGCGGGGTCAGACCCAGCGCCTCCACATAGCAAGGAGTCTCTTAGGCTCCCCAAGACTCCTCCTCCTGGACGAACCAACTGGTGGCCTGGACCCGGGCGTGGCCCTGCGAATCCGCAGCCTGATCCGTTCGGTGGCGGATTCGGGGGTAGGCATCCTCCTGACCAGCCATGGCATGGAGGAGGTGGAGGAACTGGCCGACCGCATAGCGGTCATCGACTCGGGCAGAATCCTGGTCGATGGGTCTCTGGAGGCCGTCCGGCGGTTCGCCGACGTGGGCTGGGTGGCTTCCTTCACCTTAAGGCCGGACCAGTTGGCCGACCCCGGTATCCTGATTGGCTGGATCGGCCGGCGCGGCGTGGTCCTCACACGGCCATCAGGCCCCGACTGGATGGTCTCCATCCTCTGGAAGCGAGCCTCGGAGGAGGGATCAGGACCTGCCGATGCAGAGCCGACCCGTCTCAGACGAGAAATGGCCCGGTTCTTCGCGGACCGATCTCTCGACTGCCCGGCGGACCTCCTGGTCAGGCCCGCAGGTCTGGAGGACGCTTTCCTGGCCCTGGCCGCCCGCCCAGGCGCGGAGGCGGATCTTTGATGAGGATGCTCAGGGAGGCCGCCTTCCAACTGCGCGAATACACCAGAACCACCTACTTCATTGAGATCCTCCTGGTAGCCACCCTCTCAGCCTGCCTGGTCCAACGGTTGGGAGTCAGGGCCTGGGGATCCGATCCCTACGAGGGGTTTCTCCGTTCGGCCGTCATGGGCCTGTGGACCTCCTGCACCTCCGCCGCAGGTCTGATTGGTTTCGAACGGCGCAAAGGGACCTTGGCTCATCTCATGGTCAGCAGGTCTGGCCCCCGGCCTGCCATCCTTGCCCTGATCTCTTCAACCGCCACCTTTGGCCTGCTGGCTTTTCCTCTAGCCGGTGTGGCCTGGTTGATTCCAGGGCCGGGTGCCCTCCTGCCGACCGAGCTGGGGGAGCATTGGCCGGTTCTGGTCCTGGGGGTGCCCCTGATTTGGCTGGGGGCCCTGGTCATGGCCCTGGCTGTGGCCTGTTTCTTCGTCATGACCCCTTATGCCACGGCCTATGAAGGCCTGGTCCTTGTCCCCTGTATGGCCCTGTCAGGAGTTTTCGAGGGTCCGACGAGAACGATTGACCTGGGGGAGGGGTTGAAGAATCTGACCCCCACCCGGCCTGCCCTGTCCATCATGAAGGCAGGTGGCATTGCATCCGATCCAGGGGTTTCCATCCTTTGGTGGGACCTGGCCTGCTGGCTGGTGGCCCTACTCCTGTGGATCAGCCTGGCCGCCTGCTTTGCCAGCATTTCCGAGGCCAGAGCCCGGCGTGACGGTACAATCGAGGTGATCTGACCATGAGTTGGGTTCATAGGATGCTCACCGTCGCCAATGTCAGCTGGCGCTCTTCCATGCCTGCTGGCCGGCCCCTGGCCCTTCTGGTATCCCTGGTCGTTGTCCCCATTCTGGACGTGGCCTGCCAGCTCATGCTCGGAGGGAGCCTGAATTCCCCGGCCCTGGCTCGCATCGGATACGCCGGTGGTCTGGTGACTGCAGCCTGCCAGGTGGCGACTGTCATGGCAAGCGGTATGACCATGGACAGGGAGGAGGGAATCATCTCGCAGGTCCTGATACGCCTTCCGATGGACCTGGCCTACTGGATTGGCCTGGGTCTTCCGGGTGTGGTGGCTGCTTCGTTCACAGGGCTGGTCGCCCTGGCCGGAACCCTGGTCCTGAATGTCGGACACAGTCCGTCCGATTTTCTCCGGGCCCTGAGCCTCCTGCCCACCGCCCTATTTGCAGGTTTGGCCTTGGGACTCCTTGTGGGTGGCCTCGGTCTGCTGACTGCAGATTCCTTCGCCCCGCTGAATGCTGTCACTGTCCTCCTCCCGGTGGCTGTGGGTGTGGTCGTGCCCGCTGAAGCCTACCCGGCCCCACTTCGTCGGTTCGCAACCATCCTCCCTTTGGGGGTCACGGTTCAGGCTGTGGGAGATTATGGCCTATCCTGGACGGCGGTTCTCCTTGCCGAGGTCATCAGGGGGCTGGTGGAGGTGGTCATCGGTCTAGCGGCCTCTGTAGTGGCCCTGCGCAGAATACGGTCAGGGGCCTACCTGAGGTTGTGATTCAAGGATGTGGAAGGCAGGAGGGGCTGTGCGCGTGCATGCACCCCTCCTCCTGTCTCAGGTGTTCGTCTAGCAAGACATTATGTCGGCGTGAGAATCCGTTTCGGCTCCTTTATCTTTCTTTATTTTCGGTCTTTAGTCTGGCTCCTGCCACAAGGAAACGAATAGGAGCTGACCATGCGTTACATATTGCGGACCGAGGGGCTGACCAAGGTCTTCGGCCACGGACAGCGGGCCGTCGACCAGGTGTCCCTGCATGTTCCTGAGGGCGGAGTCTACGGGCTCCTGGGCCCAAACGGGGCTGGAAAGTCCACCACACTGAAGATGGTTACAGGCATGTTGCACCCCACTGGCGGATCGATGATTCTGGACGGGCACCCCTGGTCGCGCAGGGATCTCTACGACATCGGCGCCCTGATCGAGCACCCGCCCGTCTACCCCAACCTGACGGCCCGCCAGAACCTCAAGGTGCGCACAACCCTCTTTGGCCTGCCCGATGAGCGGATCGACCAGGCGCTCTCCATTGCCGGACTGAGCGATACGGGCTCCAAGAAGGCTGGACAGTTTTCCCTGGGCATGAAGCAGCGCCTGGGAATAGCCAACGCCATCCTGACCAAACCCCGTCTGCTAATTCTGGACGAGCCCACCAACGGGCTGGATCCGTTGGGCATCGAGGAGCTGAGGGGGATGATCCGCAGCTTCCCGCAGCAGGGGATGAGCGTGATCGTCTCCAGCCATATCCTCTCCGAGGTATCAATCCTGGCGGATCACATCGGCATCATCGCCGACGGTCGCCTGGCCTACGAGAATGAACTGCACGCCGGGGAGGACCTGGAGGGGCTGTTCATGGACGTGCTTAGGAGGTCGCGATGAACGAGCGGAATGCCAACGAACTCGTCCAGCAGGATACGGCTGCTTCAGACGCTCGAGCCGTGACAAAGGCTAGAACGCGGGGAGGAGGCATCCCCTTCGGCAGAATTCTGGCGGCGGAGATCATGAAGGGCAGGTCGGCTGCGCCTAGGCGGATGGCCTTGGCCTTCCCCCTGGTGCTCATTGTCATCGTGGCTTGCTTCGCGTTCGGATTGCATATCTGGATCCCCTCCTGGGTCAACTACTGGTATGTTCTGCTCCTTCCGGCCATGACTGCTCTGATAAGCGTTGCCGTGGCCAACATCGACGGAAAGCAACGGTGGAGGACCACTCTGGCCCTGCCTGCTGCGCCTGTTCTGATCTGGTGGGCCAAGATCGTCTACTGTCTGCTTCTGATCGGCATTGCCACCCTGCTGGCTCTGGGCCTTTCGGCACTCATGGTCGCCGTCTCTGGGGTTCAGGGCCCCTCCATAGTTGATTTCGTAGTCAGCGCCCTGATGCTGGTCCTAGCATGCTCCTGGATGATACCGACCGGACTGGCGCTGACCGCCCGATTCGGCGTTCTAGTCGGATTCGGCTTGCCTTACATGGCGGACCTGCTGGCCTCGATCACCTTCTGGGGGAACCAACGGCTCTGGCCCTTCCTGCCGCCCGCCGCCATGATCAACCTGCCGGTGCCTTTCATGAAGGTCATGCCCGATGGTGTGCCACTGGAGACCGAAGACAACAGCCCAATCAAAGCTGCACTCTCTGTCTTCGGCGGGCAGAGTCTGACGGCCTTGGTGGTCTGCCTGGTCTGGTTCCTGCTCCTGTCCGTCCTGACGGGAATCTGGTTCTCTCGGAAGGAGACCAACTGACATGGCTGGGATGACAGTCGGCCGGGTTGTGGCCTCGGAAGTCGTGCGATTGCACGGATCTGTGCTTATCGCCATCCACGTCATCTGCGGGTTGGCGGCAGGACTCGTCTGCGGTGCCTACTTCGCCGCAGCCCCCTATGATCCCGGGTTGGAGACCGATGCATTCTTTCAGGTCCTGGGCGCCTTCATGCCCCTGATGGCCGCCATCGTCGTTGCCATAAACATCGAAACCGAGCGAGAGGCCGGCGACATGGCCAACATTCTGGGGATTCCCAGCCGCCGTCTGGGCCTGGCCGCCAAGATCCTTGTGCTCTGGCTGCTGGGTCTGCTGGCTCTTGCCTTGGCGGCGCTGGCATACTGCCTGCCCATGGCTCTGACCGGCGGATTGGGTGCGCCGATCTCGGCCGTCGCGCTCGCCACCTTGGGTATGGCAGGTGGCTCCCTCTGCCTCTACCTCTTCTCCATCGCTCTGGCGCTTCGCTTCGGCAGAAACGCGACCATCGCCATTGGGGTACTCGGCACTGGGATATCCATCAGTTCCCTCGGCGGCCTCTTCAATGGCCTGTACGGCCGCACCCTGTCCGGTGTCGGGAGCACTCCTGGAATCAGCCAGTGGATACCCTTCACCTGGCCTACCAGATTCGGCTCCCTGGGGATTGAGCAGGCCCTGGCCTTGACCATGCCGGGAGGGGAGGGTCTGCGTGCTTCAATCGGCGTGACGGCTCTGGATAATCTGGTTCCCTGTCTGGTCCTCACCCTGACCTTGGGCCTGGCCCTCCTGCTCTGGATCGGCAGGTTCGAGGATCGGCGCAAGGTCAGCGATTAGACTGGATCACAGGGCATCCGGTCCGTGAGAAATCCGTCCTGCAAGAAAATCGTCCTGCAAGAAATCAAGCTTGCAAGAATCCTGGCCCGCAAGGTGTTTATTCTCAAACGCTGCTGGGCCGGGTCGCTAAGCGCAGAAAAGGAGCCAATCGTGGCTGACGTGCATGCCGAAGGTTCCCGTGGGGACGATCAGCATCGGGCTTCCATCCTGGTGGTGGACGACGATTCAAGGATCACCACCCTGCTGATGGCCGCCCTGTCCAAGGACGGCTATGCCGTGACCGTGGTCAATGAGTCGCGGAAAGTTGTAAGCATGGACCTGTCCTCGGTCGACCTGATTCTCTGCGATGTCATGATGCCCCACATGGACGGCTTTGCCCTTTTGACTTCCATCAGAGACCGGGTGTCCTGCCCGATCATCTTCCTGACGGCCAAGACCGATGAGGATAGCGCGGTCCTGGCCTACGGCCTGGGCGCCGACGACTACATACGCAAGCCTTTCGGTATCGCCGAACTCCGAGCCAAGGTCAGGGCGAGGCTGTCTCAGGGCAGTCGGCGCGGGCGTCCCCTCCTGCATTTCGGACCCTTGGACATGGACCTTCAGGCGCGGCAGATCAGGGTGGACGGGCGCAACGCCAATCTGACGGATGCGGAATACCGCATATGCGCCCTGCTGGCAGAACATCCCGGTCGGGCCTACGCGCCCATGCAGATATGGGAGGCCTGCCTGGCCGCAGAGGATGACCCGGCCGCCGATGATACGGACAGCGATGCCACGGCTGCGGTCAGAGTCCATCTGAGCAATGCCCGGCGCAAACTCAAGGCTCTGGGGGTGGACCCCATCAGGACCATCTGGTCGGTGGGTTACCAATGGGTGGCCTGACTGACGGCGTGCCTGAGTCGTCCAAGCAGCAGAGCGTCGACGGCAAGAGCTGGGAAAGCCGCAAGGGAATGCCCATTGTTCTGCTGATCATCAGGTACTTTCTCTACGTGCTGCTGATTCTGGCTCTGCTGTTCGCCGGCATTTATATGGTCTGGATAAACCTGGGGGCCAGGGGCGACTTCTTCTGGGCCAACTATGGCGAGCAGCATCTGGAGGAGGTCGGGCAATCCATCGGCCGTTCGACCGCTATTGACGAATCTATGATTCCCGCCGCCTATTGGTACCGGACCTATGACGATCAAGGGCGTCCCACTGGGGGAGATATGACGGGCGGCATGGCCAGCGAGGCCGACCAGCTGGCTACCGACCATCGGGAGCATAGCGTATCTAAACCATCAGAAGAGCAAAGAGAGAAAACGGGACGGCCTCTCTCCACTCGTGCGAAGCCGGATGCGACCTATGCCGTCTATGCCACAGCCGACGGACGACTATGCGTCCTGGCCTATCGGGTTCAGCCACAGTGGGCGTCAAGGCAGACCCGGGACAGCTATCCCAATCCCCAGAGCCTTCTGCTGACGTCTTGCGGGGTCGCCCTGCTGCTCACCCTCTTGTTGGTCGGGTTGCGGGCGGCCCATGTCATTTCGTCCAAGCTCAAGGTCTTCAACCAGGTGGCTGACGACATAGGGCGGCAGGACCTGGATGCCTCCCTGCCCCGCAGCAATGTTTGGGAGATCAACCGGGTGCTGGGGTCCTTTGACAGAATGCGCGTGACGCTGAAGGAATCCTTGGAGAAGACCTGGGCGGCCCAGGAATCCCAGCGTCGGCAGGTGGCGGCCCTGGCCCACGACCTGAAGACGCCGCTGACTATCATGCGAGGCAACGCCGATCTGCTGGGGGAGACCGAACTCAGCCAGGAGCAGCAGTCCTACCTGGACTCCATCGAGGATGCGATCCGGGAGATGGCTGACTATGCCCAGGCCATCAGTCAGGGTTCCGTGGGCACCGCCGACGGGGGATCCGGGGTCACAATAGTTGCTTTGAGGGATATGGTCGACAACCAGGCCCAAGGCTACCTGAATGCCCGGGGTCTGCGGTTTGAGAGGGATGACCGCCTGGGTTCCGACGCTGGTCAGGTTTCCGGTAATGCCGCTGACCTTGCCAGGGCGATCATGAACATCATCGCCAACGCGGCTGACTACTCGCCCCACCAAGGTCTGGTGACGCTGACCTGGAGGCTGAAGGATGGCCGTGAGGGCGGCCGTGCCTTGGTGGTGACCGTGCGTGACCAGGGTCCAGGATTCAGTAGTAGGGCTCTGGCCCATGCCACGGAGTGGCTCTATCAGGCCGATAGCAGTCGGCACGGTTCCAGCGGTCACCATGGCATAGGCCTGGCCGCAGCCCGGTCTGCTGTCGAAAGTGCAGGAGGGCGCCTGACCCTTGGAAATGCAACCGATGGCGATGGCGCAGTAGTCACTGTATCTTTGCCGGTGGAGTGAATGTGGCGGGGTGAATATCGGTCACTGCAAACCCGGTGTCCGGCTAAGAAATGCACAGTGATAAAGATGACGAAGATTATCAATTGGCAGGGGCCTGTGTGCAAAAATCAGAGGTTGTGTCGGTAGCCAAGGGCTGGAACTGGTCCTGGGGGAGAGCGGTTCCTCGACAATCAGCGCTTTAAGGGAACCATTGATCGCATGCTTGAGGATGTCATGGCCATTGCCAACAGTCAGACCAGGAATTCCACCCTGGTGAGCCTGCTGGAGATTGAGGGGACTGCGGAGAATCGGCACTCAAGGCTTCCTCCACTGTGCGCTTCTACTCTGTATCGGAGCAAATACCAACGATATGTGGCCAACTATGCCTCGGCTGAGATGTCTTCGTAAAAGAAGCCTTGAATGGCATTACGGTAAGGGCGGGTATTGCCGGGCGGTCACGACGAAGTATGGTTATAGCACGCTGAATGTTTTTCCGCGCGATTATGCCGCCTTGCTTGAATCCCGCTCCACCAGAGTCGGTTCAATCAACACGGAGCCGTGCACGTGCCGGGAGTTGCTGAATTCGTCCATCAAAAGAGTGGCGGCCTTGCGGCCCATGTCGATGCCGGGCGCGGCGACGACCGATAAGGGGACCTTAGGATAGCTGTCTCTACGGGCGCCTTCGGTGCCGATGACTTTGATGTCGTCGGGTACGCGATATCTGCGCTTCTCCTGCAGGGCATTGATGATCCCCTCCCCGAGCGCATCGGTACCGGTAATGATGCCGTCAGGGACTGCCGTCGGGGGGAGCTGGCTGATTTCATCGCCGACCGCATAGCCGTCTTCCGTCATGATTCCGTGCGAATCGATGATCGACAACTTGGCCTGGGACTGCTCTCGCATGGCCCGCTGAACCCCTGTATAGCGGTCGTATATGGACTGGTAGTCGAAGGAGTGGGAGACGAAGGCGATGTGTTGGCATCCGGCTTCCAGCAAATGCCTGGTCGCCATCTGCCCTACGGCGAGGTTGTCCTCCAGGACGCTGCAGTTTTTGGTTTTGCTGCCGGGCTCCACATGATCGACCAGCACCACGGGCAACTTGACCGAGGCCGCCCACTCCAGGTCAGCGGTGCAGTCCACTACGCTGCAGAGAATAACCCCCTTAACGCCCAGGGAGTAGAAGAGCTTGAGCAGGCTGGTCTGGCGCTCAGAATCGGAATAGGCATTGGTGCCGATCAGCTGCATGTCCATGTCCTCGCAGATTTCCTGAGCCCCCTCGAATACGGAGGTAAACAGGGAATGCTCGATGTCGGTCATGATGATGCCGATGGTGGACTGCCCGGTCAGTGCCGCGGCTCCGCGAGCTGGACGGGGCACATAGCCGAGTTCGTCTATTGCTGCGCTTATGCGTTTTTTCAGAGTCTGCGAGACGCGGTCAGGATAGTTCAGATAATTGGAGACAGTGCCCAGCGAGACCCCGGCTTTCTGGGCGATGTCTGCAACGCCGACCTTGCCTTTGCCTACCGGGACGGCTGCGTCTTGTGCGGACGACATTGTGTCGGATTCCTTCCTGCTGGCCGTGATTATCGCGTAAAACCAGCCTAACGCTTAGCTGCCGGTAGCGCCGGTCTTTGATTGGAAGCAAGGATTGAAATTTTCAAAAAGCGAGTTAGTATTAATCCATGACAAGGCAGTCTTTCGCCTTATTTATGAAATGAAAAATAAAAATGACCGGTGTCGGGCTTCGATATGCAAGGTCGCGCCCGACGCTCGCCTCAATGACAGAGGAGACAATATGGCAGACAGCACTTCAACGGCGGACAAGGGGCTGGGAGGCTATGGCTCCCTGGCTGTTGCCGCCGGCATCGGGTCCATGCTGGGATCAGGCATCATCGTGGGCCTCTCATCGACCATCACAGTCTGGCAGCAGGGTTTCGGGCTGAGCAATGGGCAGGTGGGGGTCCTGTCGGGGGCCCTGACCTTCGCCATCGCCTTCGGGTCCCTCTTTGGAGGTCGCATCGCTGACGCTGTGGGGAGGGTACGCTTTTTCAACTGGATCAATCTGCTCTATGCGGTGGGGGCCGCCATCGTCGTATTCTCCGGTTCCTACGCCATGCTTTTGGTCGGAGTGGTCATCGCAGGCGTGGCCTCAGGTGCTGACTTGCCGGTGTCGATGACCGTCGTCTCCCATGATGCTCCCAATGATTCGCTGGCGGCCCGTCTGGTATCCACCACCCAGGTCTACTGGCAGGTTGGCGTGTTCATCTCCTTCATCTGTGCTTTCCTGGTTTCCAGGATGCAGGGGGCTGCAGGAGGCCGTGTGGTTTTCGTCATTCTGGCTGTTTTTGCAGTGATTGCCTGGCTCTGGCGCACATGCTCGCCCACCTTCCGTGCCTTCCATGAGGCCGCTGACCGCCGTGATGCAGCCGAGCCCGGTGCTGAGACCGGGGCAAAGGTGTCGGTGATCAAGGTGATGATGGGCGCGGACAAGAAGATGTATCTGAGCTTCTTCGCTGCAATCCTGATTTTCTATGTGGGCTGGAATCTGCTGGCCAACACCTGGGGCCAGTTCCAGACATTCATGCTGGTCAACGCCCATGCTTCCCAGACCCTGGCCACCGGTATGGGCATCATCCTCAACTTCGTGACCTTGATCCTCAACATCGTCTTCGCTTCGATCGCCGGGGGCAAATATCGCAACAAGGCCTTTGTGGCAGGCATCATCATCACCTTCATCGCCATGGTCGCCCTCTCCCTTGGCGGCACCAACCTGTGGGTAATCGTCGGCGCCACCGCCTTCATGAACCTGGGCAGCCCCTTGGCCGGCGAGGCCCTCTACAAGGTCTGGACCCAGGAATCCTTCCCCATTGAGATTCGCGCCTCCATCCAGGGCTTCATCAACGGATTCTCCCGTCTCTGCTGTGGCCTGTTCGCCCTGGTCACCCCTGCCCTGGTCGTGCCTTCGACCATTCGAACCACCATGTGGGGCTTTGCAGTGGTGGTGATCATCGAGGCCATCGCCGGAACCGTCATGATCAGGCTCCAGGCACGGTATGGCACCGATGAGGAACGCCGGGAACGGTCCAAGCGATAACGCCCGCATACAAGACAAGGAGGTCAAGTTATATGAATACGGATCAGACAATCGTCATCAGCGCCCCTGAGGTGGAGCACTACCACGGTGATGTGCTGGGAATCGGCAGCCACAAGCCCAGGCTCTCCTGGACATACTCGGATCAGCCGCCCCAGGGGGCGAAAGTGGTGGTCAAGCTGACCAGGCGGATGCCGGGCGACGATCCTGTACAGCAGGAGGCCAAGGTCGACGCAGGCGACAATGTTCTCCTGGCCTGGCCTTTTGAGCCCCTTCGTCCGCGGGAGCGGGCCCTTGTGGTTCTTGCCATGCTCAATGCTGACGGATCCCCTCTCGGAGTGCCATCGCCGGAGCGCCGCTTTGATGTCGGGTTGGATGTGACGGACCGCATCGCTGACTTCGTCGGTCCATCCTGGCCAGAGGCCGAGACGGACCATCGTCATCTGCCGCTGGTGCGTGCGGAGTTCCAGCTGCCTGCAGCGCCCAGGTCCGCCAGGCTTTATCTGTCGGCGCTGGGGCTGGTCCAGGCTGAAATCAACGGGGTTCGGGTCGGATCCGATGAGCTTACGCCTGGCTGGACCGTTTATGGCCGCCGTCTGGAGTGCTGGACCTACGACGTGACCGAGCAGCTGTCGCAGGGTGCCAATGCCATGGGCTTCTGGCTGGGCGACGGCTGGTACCGTGGCCGGTTGGGTTTCGACGGCGGCATGGCCAACTTCTATGGCGACAGGATAGGAGTGTTCGCCCAGTTGGAGGTGGAGGGCGAGGACGGCTCGATCACCCACATCTACTCCAACTCCTGGGACCGCACTTGGAAGACCGCTCTGGGACCGATCGTATGCTCGGACCTCTATGAGGGGGAGACCTACGATGCCAGGTTGGAGGAGCCTGGCTGGTCCAGTCCGGGTTTCGATGACTCGGCATGGCGGCCAGTGGCTGAGGTTCCTTATGATCCGGCGAAGATTGAGAATCCGGAGCTCCAGGCCGTACGCATGCAGGGGCGGAACCAGCCGGTGTCCATTACCCATACCGGAGGGTCTGGGAAGTCCTCCTCCTGGCTGATTGACTTCGGTCAGAACTGTAGTCAACGGATGCGCCTGCACATGCATGGGTTGGCAGAGGGGGCTCAGATCTCCATCCGCCATGCCGAGGTGCTGGAGAAGGATGGCACTCTGGCCACACGGACCCTGCGCCGAGGGCAGGAGCATGATCAGTACATATCGAATGGCCAGGATGCCTGGTGGGAGCCACGCTTCGCCATGCATGCCTTCCGCTATGCCAGCATTGAGGGCTGGCCCGGAGAACTGACCGCCGAGGACATCGACTGCCGGGTCTACCACTCCACCATGGAGCGGACCGGTTGGTTCGACAGCTCCAACCCGCTTCTGAACAAGCTCCACAGTAACGTCCTATGGTCCATGCGTTCCAATTTCCTCTCCATACCAACCGACTGCCCTCAGCGGGACGAGCGCATGGGCTGGACCGGAGACATCGACCTTTTCGCGTCGACGGCCGCTTACCTGTACGATGTTCAGGCCTTCCTCTCTTCCTGGCTGAAGGATGTGCGCATCGAGCAGGAAACTCATGGAACCATACCGTTCTTCGTGCCCTTTGTGCCGCTGGGCGCCTGGGCCAAACCGGCTGCTATCGCCATCTGGGGGGATGCAGCCGTGGCAGTCCCTTGGACCCTCTATATGGAGGGCGGGGACAGGCATGTTCTGGATGAATCCTGGGACTTGGTGCGGGGATGGATAGACGAGGTGCGCACCTACCTGTCGCCGGACGGAGTCTGGGATCGTCGGCCTGACTATGTATTGGGTCAGCTGGGAGACTGGCTGGACCCGACCGCTCCGCCGGATGATCCTGCCCAGGCTATGACGCAGAAGGAGCTGGTGGCCACTGCCTACTTCGCTCGTTCGGTTGACTATGCCTCCCGCATTGCCCAGGCTCTGGGGAAGCAGGCAGAAGCAGCCGATTACCGCTCCCTGCATGAGCTGATGGTCGCCGGATATCGGAACCGGTTTGTGACCGGCGATGGCACAGACATGCGCATGACCTCCGATACCCAGTGCGCCTATGCGATTTCGATCGCTTTCGGGTTGTTCGATGCCGATCCTGGACTCAAGGAGGTTGCCGGCCAACGGCTGGCGGAACTGGTGCGCGAATCAGGCGGCAAGGTCTCCACTGGTTTCGCCGGCACCCCATTCGTCCTGCCGGCTTTGAGCGAGACCGGGCATGACGCTGAGGCATACTCTCTGCTGCTGTCAACCGAGTGCCCCTCCTGGCTCTACCAGGTGAAGATGGGAGCAACGACCACTTGGGAGCGTTGGGATTCCATGGAACCTGACGGGTCCATCAATCCGGGCGGCATGACCTCCTTCAACCACTATGCGTTGGGGTCTGTGGCCGAGTGGATGCATGAGCGGATCGGCGGTCTGAGAGCTCTCGAACCGGGGTGGAGCCTCTTCGAGGTCGATCCCCGAATCGGTGGTGGGTTGACGAAAGCCTCAACGCGCCATCTGACGCCGCATGGCATGGCTGAATCGTCTTGGCGGCTCGAAGACGGCCGAGTCCGGCTTCAGTTGGTCGTGCCTGTCGGTTCCGTGGCGCGGGTGCTGGTTGGTTCCCCTGCGGCTCCTGGCGAGCGATCCAGCAAGGATTACCCTGCAGGAACCTACGATCTGGTGGTCGAACGCTGACTGCTACTGGGCCGACCAGGTCCTGACTGATTGGACTAGATCGGCCCGTGAAGGCTATGTATGCCGATGCCGTCGTGGCCGATCCTTGCGAAAGCTGAGCGAAAGGTCACGACTGCAGGCCTGCGGAAGAGCAAAGAAGCTCGGATGGAGCATGGTGCTCCCCTGTAAAGGATTGGAGTATATGAAATGGCTGATACGGTTGAGCAAGACCAAAAGACGACATCGTCGTCGGATGCATTGGCGCCGGATACGGGTCGTCCCCTGGCAAGCGCGGAGAAAATCCGCTTTGGCATAGGTTTCTGTCTGTTTTCAGTATTGTGGATGACCGCCGGCACCTCCGGTTCCCAGGTCCTCCTGCCGCAGCGGTTCACGAATCTCGGCATCGGCGTTCCCGAAGCCATACTGGGCACGATGAATTCGGTCGGATGCGTATTCGCTCTGGTGTCCAATGTGATCTTCGGCGCCCTGTCGGATATGTCGCACTCGCGACTGGGCAAACGTACGCCTTGGGTGATAGTCGGCGGGATTGTCACCGCGTTGGGCTACCTCTACACTTCCCAGGCCGTTACTATTCCCACCATTGTGGCTGGCTGGTGTCTGGTGCAAGTGGGCGTCAACATGATGATTGCGCCGGCTGTCGCGGTGCTCTCGGACCGGATACCTGAGTCCACTCGCGGTACTTTCTCTGCCTTTTACGGTGGTGGCAGCATCGTAGGGCAGTCCCTGGGTACCCTGATCGGCGCCCGATTCATCGGTCACATGCAGGTGGGCTTCATCCTGGGTATCTGCCTGTTTACAGTTACCGGCATTCTCACCGTCATCATTTGGCCGCGTGAGCATTCCGCTGTTGAAAGTGCCTCAGCGACGGCTGCGCGTAATGGAAAGGGTGACCAGGAGCAAGGGCTCTGGCGCCGGCTGCGGGTCTCCTTCACTCCGCCGACCAAGGGGAGTCGTGATTTCTACCTGGCTCTCGGCGGCAGGCTCTTCATGATGGTGGGCTCGTCCATGGTAGCTACTTATCAGCTTTATATTCTGCAAAAGTATTGTGGGCTTTCAGTGGCGGAGTCGGCCAGCACAATTTCCACGATGTCCGTCATTTCGATGGTGGTCACTTTCTTTGCTTCGATAATCTCTGGTCCCATCTCAGACAAGTTGCGCCGCCGCAAGGTCATCGTGGTGGTCAGCTCCTGCATCCTGGCCCTGGGTATCGCCCTGCCGTGGGTGTTCCCGACAGCAGTGGGCATGATGTGCTACGCGGGCATCGCCGGCCTGGGCAATGGCATCTACACCTCGGTAGACCAGGCTCTGAATGTCGATGTGCTACCGAACAAGAACGAAGCGGGCAAGGATCTGGGCATCCTGAACCTGGCCAATACCCTGGGACAGGTCATCGCCCCGGTACTGGTCTCGGTACTGGTGATCCGTGCAGGGTATGTGTTCATATTCCCCGTTGCCATCGTCATGGTGCTGATCGGCGCGGCAGTCATCATGCTGATCCGCTCGGTCAGGTAGGGTCGCCTGTCTTCGGGCGCATCGGCATGAAACGCCTGCTGATACGCCCTGGAGCAAAGGCCTTGACGACTTAGGCCGTGTTTATGTATATTGTGGATTCAACTTGGTAAACATCCACGCAGCGTTTTGGCCTGGCCGCCTCTGATTTCTTTCAACAGGCCCCCGAAGCGTTGACTACTCCGTGGCATAAGCAGGAGAGTGGCATGACTGGGTTGACCAGCAACTCCAAGCATGAACAATCAACAGATACAGGCATGATTCCGGCTACAGAGCAGGACTCTGAGCAGAGGCTCGCCGCGAATGACCCCGTCCTCAAGGACCCTTCTACAGCAGATGTCGATCAGGTTGCCCTTGCCCTGAACGTGGATCCCAACCAGGGTCTGGCCGAGGCCGAAGCAGCTCGTCGACTGGAACTATTCGGCCCCAACGAGCTTGCTGGGGCACCTCCCGTTCCCGCGTGGAGGAAGTTCCTTCAACAATTCAAGGATCCCCTGGTCTATCTGCTCTTGGTAGCCACAGCCATTTCGCTGGTGGCCTGGGTGGTGGAGCGCTCGCACCCGGCATCGGGAGGCGGCGAACCTCTGCCCTTCGATGCCATCGTCATCATGATCATCCTCATTCTTAACGCCGCCCTGGGATACGCCCAAGAGGCAAAGGCCGAGAGGGCGGTTGACGCTCTGGCAAGCATGACGGCCCCACGTGCCTCGGTTCTGCGCGACGGTCAGGTGGTCAGCCTGGAGACCAGCAGAATCGTCCCCGGTGACGTAGTGGTTCTGGCTGAGGGCGATTCGGTCGGCGCCGACGGAAGACTGTTCCAAGCTGCGGGCCTGCGTGTGGCCGAGGCATCGTTGACTGGCGAATCATTGCCAGTGGGTAAACGGCCCAGTCGGCTTGACCAGCCCAAGGCTTTGGGCGACAGGACCAATATGGTCTTCAACGGCACTGCGGTCACCCAGGGCACCGGTCGCATGATCGTCACCTCCACCGGCATGGATACCCAGGTCGGGAAAATCGCCGGCATGCTTGCTGATACCCAGGAGGAGCCCACGCCTCTGCAGAAGGAGATGGCCCGGGTTTCCAAGCTTCTCGGCCTGGCCGTCTGCCTGATTGCGGTCCTGGTTCTGGCTGCTCTGGCCCTGATGGAGGGCTTCCGGACAACCCAGGATCTGATTGACTCCCTTCTCATGGCCGTCTCGCTGGCCGTGGCCGCCGTGCCGGAGGGGCTGACGGCCATCCTGACTGTGGTTCTCGCCCTGGGTGTGCAGCGCATGGCCAAGCATCATGCCATCGTCAAGAAGCTCAGCTCGGTTGAGACGCTGGGCTCGGCATCGGTCATCTGCTCTGATAAGACGGGGACGCTGACCCGCAATGAGATGACCGTTGAGCGGGTGGTCGTCCCATCGGGACAGGTCCGGATCACTGGCACCGGGTATGCCCCTGAGGGAGCCATGCAGCCGGTCGAGGCTGGAGAGCCTAATGGCCAGCTGACGGACACCATCGATTCATCCTTGGCTAAGGCGGTTGAAGAGACCCTGATGGTCGGGACCATTGCCAACGACGGAGACCTTCACTGGCAGGTGGACCAGGCCGAACCGGGTTCCCAGGTCCAGTCTGGATCCGGACAAGGGCACTGGCAGATTGTCGGTGATCCCACAGAGGTCTCGCTGATCGTTGCCGCTCGTAAAGTCGGTTCTGATGCCAAGGCTGATGGTTACCGCCGTCTGGCCGAGATTCCCTTCACATCGGAGCGCAAGCTCATGTCGGTCCTGGCCGCCCCGAATGATGGCGGCGAAGGGCGATCGCGACTCTTCTGCAAGGGCGCTCCCGATGTGCTGCTTGGCCGATGCGACCGGATTCTCGATGGTGGCCAGGTCAGGTCTATGACCAGTGCCGATCGGGAGAGGATACTTGCCCAGGTCAGCAGCCTCTCGTCGAATGCGTACAGGACTTTGGGACAGGCTTTCCGGCCTCTATACAATCAGGAGCTGTCGTCCCTGGCTGAACCCGACGAGGGGGAGGAGCCGTCAAGCACAATTGGGACAGATCAGATGGGCCGGTTGTCTCAGAGGTCTCAGCAGGCTCCCGCAATCCGCCTGTCCGCGGATAAGGTGATCCAGGAAAGCGCCAATCTGGAGAGCAATCTGATCTGGACGGGTATGGTCGGCATCATCGATCCGCCCCGAACCGAGGTTCGTCATGCGGTGGGCCAGGCTCACAAGGCCGGTATCAGAACGATCATGATTACTGGCGACCATCCACTCACTGCGGCCAGAATCGCAGGGGACCTGGGCATCATCAAGCCTGGACAGCCCGCCTGCACCGGCGAGCAGCTGGATGCCATGGATCCGGACCAGCTTCGTGAGACCACCTCCAAGGTCTCCGTCTACGCCCGCGTGGCCCCCGAGCACAAGCTGAAGATCGTCGAATCGCTCCAGGACCAGGGCAAAGTCGTGGCCATGACCGGCGACGGCGTCAACGATGCCCCCGCTGTCAAGACCGCAGACATCGGCGTGGCCATGGGCATCACCGGGACCGAGGTCACCAAGGAGTCGGCCAAGATGATCCTGGCGGACGACAATTTCGCCACCATCGTCCAGGCTGTGCGAGAGGGCCGGGGCATATTCGACAACATCCGCAAGTTCCTGCGCTACCTGCTCAGCTCCAACATGGGAGAGGTCTTCACGGTCTTCGGTGGAGTGGTCTTTGCAGGGCTTCTGGGCATATCGCAGCCCGGTATGGCGGGTGTCACCGTGCCGCTGCTGGCCACCCAGCTGCTCTGGATCAACCTGCTGACCGATGCGGCGCCTGCGCTGGCCATGGGCGTGGACCCGCAGACCGACGATCTGATGGACCGGCCGCCCCGATCCATCAACGACCGGGTGATCGACCGGGACATGTGGATCGACATCATCTACATAGGCCTGATCATGGCCGTGGTCACCCTGATCGGCATGGACATGCATCTGAGCGGCGGCCTCTTCACCGACAGGTCAGTCCAAGCGATCGGCCACGAGGCGCAGATCAGGGAGGCGCGGACCATGGGCTTCACCATCCTGGTCTTCGCCCAGCTCTTCAACGCACTGGCCTCCCGCTCCTCCCGCAAGTCGGCCTTCCAGGGGCTCTTCAGCAATCCCTGGCTATGGAGCGCCATCGGCATCTCCATAATGCTGCAGCTTCTGGTGATCTATGTGCCCTTCCTGGGCGAGGCCTTCGGCACCGTCCCCCTCCAGCCCCAGGCGTGGCTGGAATGCATCGCCCTGGCCTCCCTGGTCCTTGTGGCCTCGGAGCTGCGCAAGCTGTTCAACTGGGCAGTAAGACGGATACGGGCGTGACCGTTTCTTCCTGATGCGGTTACTGCACTCGTTCTCGCCGCATCGGGTAAGGGCACAGTTGCGCCCTGCTTCATCTTTCGCACAGCCGTTATGGATCAGCTGTGTGTCACTTCATCACTCTTTTCCATACAGAGGTAGTGTTGATCAAAATTATCAACATTGACGCTGTCGGTTTCATCTGCAGTTTGGCCCATTTTTCAACTTTCCTGCACAATTAGCAACCGTTTGAATGATAAAGGGATACAGAGTGTCGAGGAATGACTATAGCTTTTCGATGTGAATTCGGCCGTATTAGAGCTGGAAAATAGAAGATGACGAAACGCTGATTTGACAGTGAGACTTATTTCTCAATAAAGTGTTACAAACATTAGTCACTATGGCAGTGTTACGGTGTGCGGAGATCCGGTTCAGTGTGAGTGAGGCAACGGTTAGCCTCATCGACCATTAGATGGATGAAGGGACTTGTCAACTCTTATGTTCAACGGAGGAGTATTTTGATTAATACATCCCTGGCTAAGGCTCAAATCTCTCGCAGCTTGACTAGTCTTCGAATGGTTTCGGTAATTGCGATGTCGATTGCACTTTTCCTAATCCAGTATTCGACGACGCATTATGCTGGCTTTCGGTTAGCTCCTGGTCATGAACTGACTTTCCTCAGCGACGTGATGTTATTCAGTTGCGATGGGACTGGATCGGGACTTTATCTATTCATTCTTCCTTTTCTTGCTGCTCTTGTAGGCGGCAGTGTAGCTGCAATCGAGCGGCATAGTCGACGCATGAGTGGAATGCTGGGACGCGAGGGACGCGGCAAAATCATGAACACCTCGCTGGCATCCGGATTTGTTTTGGGAGGCATAGGGGGGTTGAGCCCGCTTTTGATAAACTTGGTTATTGCGGCAATCATGAACCCACACATGAATTTCATCAATGGTGATGTCGCGGATGCCACGGGTTTGGTTGACGGATCCAAATACGTGCTCATTTATTCAGATTCGTGGCTGTATCCGTTGTACCGCTTCAATCAGCCATTGGCTATCCTCACGGTCATGCTAATGGTATTCATTCTTTCGGGCCTGTTCGCAGATATTGCCGTCGCTGCATCGTTCTTTACCACCCATAGGTATGTTGAAGTTCTCATCCCCTTCGTCCTTAGCATGCTCTGGTGGATGCTCCCAGGGATGACCAATTTTCTTGTGCCCGACCAATGGAGCCATATGATATTTCTCTTCCCTGCTCCTGGGGGCGCAGATTCTCGACAACTTGTGCAGATCTTCGTAGGAATGGCCCTTTCGGTATGCCTGCCGGTTGTCATATCGGCCTCACTTGTTGCATTCAAACGAAGCCGAGATGTTTCATGATTAATCATCTGATCTACCTGCGTCGTTCCTCCTTCGGTTCCAAAATGGTTCTTACCGGACTCTTCCTATTTGGCTTTATCTATTGCACGACCCAGTTATTTCTCAACATGGAGAAGGATCCAGTGATGGACTATGTGGGGTTCATGCTCAACTGCCCCACTATCGGAGTATTGCCCGTATTCCTGATGCTGTTATACGCTGGAAGTGCTAGGTATTCGACCTTCGAAATGGTCAGGCGCGATCCGCGTTTGCAGTTGAAGACCAACTTGCTGTGGTGCGCACTTGTCGGCATCGTCGGAGCTTTATACACGTGGCTGTTGTTTTTCTTGATTGAGTTCCCATTGCAGGGCCTGCAGATAACACCTATGGCTTTGTCTGTTTCCCTGATGGTCCCTGTGCAAATATTCATGATGATTATCTCTGTGGGTCTGGTCTGCCTGCTGCTGAACAACCTTGGAATATCCTGGGGACGATTCCTGCCTATTATCATTGGTTTTTTCGCTATTGCAGATTGGTTGTTGAGTCCACTGGCGGGTAACGCTACTAGGTTTGTATTTTACTTTTGGTACCCTGTTGCTCCTTATTGGAAATTTGTGGTTATACAACAGATTGTCCCTTTCATTATCTATTGCCCGGTTATGGCTCTGGCTAACTCATCAGCTTTCGGTAATACTGATCGACTGGGTGATTGAAATGCACGCGCTACGAAGAGCAATGCAGCAACTTGGACCACGTAACGGTCTGCGGACCCTTATTCTGCTGGCCTTTGCCGTTCTGGTGACCAACTACTATCTCAGTAGGAAACCAAGCAGCATATTTATGGGTATGTATCGTCTCAGTGAAAATCCCCAGGAGTCAAATCTCTTGACTAACATGTACGCCCTGGTTTTCATGATTACTGGAATGGCCCTGCCTCTTGAGCAGCTTTCGGAATACCTGGCTATACCGAATCCGCTGGTCTACATCCGTCAGGATCGGGGGATTCGACATTTCGCCAGTTACCTGGCACTTTTAGCCCTTTACTGCCTGGTCTTTACAGGGATTCAGGCATGCATCGCTTTTGTGGTGATACCTGATCTGGTTCCCGGTCAACTGCTGTCAACCGCTATTTGTGCTGGCCTGACCCTGTTCTGCATGCTTCTTATGGTTAACTGTTCCTATCTTCTGACAAACCGGGCGGCTGGCTACATTGTTGCTCTCGTTATTTATGCGTCCCTGCTGTCTTTTTGGCCGGCTGCGCGGTGGTTTTCCACGGCGCATGCAGGTCCTCTACCCTTATGGCTTCCATCGCTGCTTGCCCTTACGGTCGCGCTGATTGCCGCGAACGCTGTGGCCTGCGATCATCCCCGAATCGCGTGAGTGTCATGAAGCCGCCTCATAGCACAATTAACGCCCATTTGATAAGGAGAACTCCCCATGTTCGTTCATGTTGACAGCCTGAGCAAGACCTACAAAGGCAAGCGGGTGCTCAATCAAGTTGAAGCTGAATTTGATTCAGGACGGATTTATGGCATAGTCGGTCCCAACGGATCGGGCAAGACAATGCTGCTGCGAGCCATATGCGGCTTTATACGGCCGGATTCCGGCAAGGTTACCATTGGAGGTCAGCCTGTGGTTTTCAATCGTCGACTTCCTGAGCCCATCGGCCTGATCATCGAGAACCCGGGGTTTGTGCTCAGTGAAACTGCCATGCAGAACCTCCGTTATCTGGGGAACATCAACCACACTTTTGATGCTGATGAAACTGAACGGCTACTGACCGAATTCAGCCTTGATGGCCATGTGGATGAGAAGGTTAAATCCTATTCTCTGGGCATGCGGCAGAAGCTCGCTATTGTGCAGGCCCTAATGGAACACCAGCGTCTGATTCTGTTGGATGAGCCTACGAATGGTCTGGATGAGCATTCTGTGGGGATCTTCCTGGATGAGATGATCAGGCAGCGCAATCAGGGCAGGACTATAATCATCGCCAGTCACCACCAGGGTGAGCTTAAGCAAATCGCAGATGAATTTTTCCACATGAATGACGGAGCACTTAGCCAGATGCCGTAACGTGCTGGGAGCATACTTATTCCAATTCCTTTTGGGCTTGACGGTTTTAAGGTTGATACGGGATTCGGTCAGATTCGGTGTCCCTGCCCTGGCTTGCGACTTGTGCGCGTCCATAACCTTGTGCTTCCGTTTAACAGTTTGACTCCTGGAGCATGGATCCTGATTCTCGCGCCTGTCCCCGCTTATCCGCATACTGACAAATATGGGGAACGATGAGCAACAGCATGCAATGGATGTTTTGTCATATTGGTGCGCGGTTGAACTGTTCTCGCCACAAAATTGGAGGGATGACCAGCTCATTGCTCTGTCCTCCTCCCGCAACGACGACCACAGGGTAAGTGTTTCTGAGCAGGAGCGACTTCCATGGGATGGCATTCATGCTGATCTTCTCATCGGGCCGGTTGATAATGAGCGTCGTTCCTATACAAACCTCTATAACGACCTGCAGAGCAGGAAAATATACCGGCTGCAGACAGACATGCACGCTCGGTTGACCAAACCCTTCTCGTTTGCGGAGGATACTGAGAATTGGCTGCGTGCGCAGGCGGCAAAATCAGGGCTCGACAAACAGACTATAACCGGTCTGCTTGGGGAGACCAACCAGCTATGGCTAGAGGTGGCTAAGCAGCCCGGCCCTCTGCCGGTAGGTACTGAGCTGACAGATTCTATGGTTTCGCGCCTCCTGCGGGTGGTGGAAAAGCTGTCAGCAAAGGCCAATCGGCCTGGCTCAGCCTGTGCTGTTTACCGCAAGGACTATGACCACAGATTTGCGCGTCGCCCCGTCCACCAGGTGGTAAAACCCGACGAGAGCTCGGAGCAGCAAGAAGCGGTAGGACGACAAAATCGGTGGCTTAAGCATGAACGTTTTCGAATAGCAGTCGGGCTTTCCCAGCGTGTAGTCACGAATGCGCTGTTGAAGGCAGCCAAGCTTGTTCGAGAGCTCTCGCCAGCCGAGGAGACTGCTCAGGATGAGGTGTTACAGGAGCTTGCCCATCGGCAGAGCAAGCGCGCTGGCGGTCCTTCTGCCGTGGCTTCCCTCATGGAGTTCTGCGTAAGGGATGATGGCTGTCTGGTCCCAAGATCGTTGATGCTCTCGCAATATGCCAAAGCGGTTTCCTGCCTGTTCAATCATGAGGGCTGGCCCGATTGTCCGGCTGGGTGGCCACATATCGAAGTATTTGACGATACGGAAAGCAAACTCAAATCCGAATTCAATCGTCTGGCTGGGGAAGACTCTGGGGACGAAGCAGGCCGACCGATGTACAAGGCAGGTCCGGTCGGCAGATATGAGATCGAAAGCCTCATTGAGCATGTAGTGGATCGGATGGGACTGGATGACCGCGCGGTGAGTAGCTCTCCTCTTTTCGCTCGCGCTGACGGCTCACCTCTGATCAGGGATTATGTCAATTGCCATCTGGAAGCCAGTTCGGAATCGTTGAATGGCGAAATGATGGACTCCTTCTTCCTCGAAGATCTTGAGGACCTTTATCAAAATGGGCCTGAAATATTTTCTGAACCGGTCAGGCAATATCTATCGGTTGGTCATCCTCGACGGTTCGATATGCAGAAGGACCCCGAAGGGCATCTGGTCGGCGACTTCACGGAACCTGCCAGCATGCCGTTCGGGCGATGGCCGAGTGCTTCCAATCAATTCCAGTCAACAGGTCAGCAACTGGCGATCAATCAAATACGGCGGCCCTGGAGGGATATGGCAGCTCATCGCTGCTAGGTGTCAATGGCCCTCCTGGAACCGGCAAGACCACCCTGCTCAAGGATGTGGTGGCCGAGATTATTGTGGCCAGGGCTCGGCGGTTGGCAGGATTCTCCCGTCCTCAGGATATTTTCACATCTCGGAGGGTGGCAAGAGCAACTTCAGATGAGGACAAGGACTATGTCTACTGGACGCTTGATCCGTCGGTGACCGGCTTTGAGATTGTCGTTGCTTCCAGCAACAACAAGGCTGTTGAAAACGTCAGCCAGGATCTGCCCAGTGCCGATGCTATAGACGCCGAGTGGGAAACCTATATCGACAGTGAATTCAAACAGGTTCCCTGTGGATTCGCTTTTCGAGACTTTGCCGGGCAAATTGCCGATCGCAGGAGTCAGGATAAGGAGAGTGGTCCTTCAAATACCTCCTCTGCCTGGGCTCTGATATCGGCGGTCTTGGGAAACATGAGCAATAAAAACCGATTCCTGTGGCCCTTCAAAAACGAATTTATCTATAAATCATTGAGATATAGGCCAGATGAAAGGGCCAGCAGAAACAGTTGGGCAAAGGCCAGGAACGACTTTAATACTGCGCTGAAGAAGGAAGAGAGCATCCGCGCCAGGAAGACTGCCCAGTACAACCTTATGCGTTCTTATTCGGACCTGTGCAATCAGCGATCCAATCTGTCAGCCGAGCTGAAAACCCTCAATGAACAACTCCATGGCATGAAGGCAAGCCGCTCAAGGTATGTCGGACAGGTTCAATCAATGGAACGGCAGATGTCGGATGCTGACCAGGCTGCCAATAATGCGCAAGCTGCTTGGGAACAGGCTGATGGCATTTGTCAGGTTCACCTGTCTTACTGGAAGGCGCATCCACTAAGATCATTTTTCCACAGCCGCGAAAGGCAGCAGGACGAGCTTAAGGTACGTACTGATCTGGAGCAGGCGCGTCGTGCGAAGCAGCATTTCGATGAACAGGCCAGCGCGGTCCATCAGCGGTTGCAGTCCTTCTATGGAGGGTTGGAAGTCGGTGATCAGAAGTTAGGTCAATGCCAAAAACAGATTGCGACCTTGACCAGGCAACTTACTGCTCTTGAACAGCAAATTGCTGAGGCCGAGCAGATTCAGTGGCCCAGGCCTGACATTGGCGATGATCATGTTGCGTGGATGGACCAGGAATGGAGCAAGGCGCGGACGGAGGTCTATATCAAGGCGCTGGCTCTTCATCAGCAGGCTGTTATGGGTGCTTCCCACCAGTTCATGTGCAATCTTTCCCTTGCTTGCGCTGTGATGCAGTCGAATGGCTTTACGAATGACGAGAGGTTGGTGGCTTGGCAGACTTTCTTCCTGGTGATCCCAGTCGTCTCCTCGTCCTTTGCTTCAATATCCAGAATGTTTTCGGGGATAGGCAAGGAGGCGCTCGGCTGGGCGATTGTTGATGAGGCTGGACAGGCCCTGCCCCAGGCCGCTGCTGGTCTATTGCAGCGCGTGAAACATGCGGTTGCAGTTGGAGACCCTATGCAGCTCCAGCCCGTGGATACCATGCCTAAGCCAATGCGAGAACTCCTGGCGAGCACCCATCACCTCCAGCACCTAGGACTGGAGTCCGAAAACATGCAGGCCTTGGTTGATTACCAGACGCCTTGCGGTCTGCTAGACGAGACGGATGACCACTGGCTGGGGATGCCTCTGGTGGTCCATCGGCGCTGTGATGAACCCATGTTTTCCATATGCAACGATATGGCCTACTCCGGCAGGATGGTGCGTGTAGGGCCGGAGCATCAGCCCTGTGCTTATCCGTCCGGGCCTCATGCGGGAGATGAGCTGCCGGTTTCCTGTTGGTACGATGTACCGCCGAATTCCGGCGAAACCGGGAGAACGCAATGGAGGCCGCAGGAAGGCTACGAACTTCACAAGCGTCTGTGCGGACTCTTCCAGGGCGGGATTGACCCCACCAATATTCTGGTCATCGCTCCGTTCAGGGCTGTGGCCAATCAGGTCCGTGATACCTTTGCGGATGCCTTGCGGCAATGCACTGGTTGCAACAGCAGCGAAGCGAACCGGCTGGCATCAAGCCAGGCCGGAACCGTCCACACCTCCCAAGGGCGGGAAGCCGATGTGGTCTTCATCGTTCTTGGCAGCAGAGCCGGCAAACGTGGAGAAGGCTCTCGTTCATGGGTTAATGGTTCGCCCAACCTGCTCAACGTCGCTGTGTCGCGGGCCAAGCGCCGTGTCTATGTGGTGGGCAATCTCGCTGACTGGAAGAATGGAACCTATACGTCCACAATCGCCAAAGACCTGCCGGTGGCGGCGAGCACGAGAGCCTGAACGTGTTGGGTTGCAGTTGAATTTATAATCTCGGAGCACTCGCGTTTGATTGCAGGGCGGATACCCACGTCATTTTTACCGATGAAAAGAGGCCCGGCTTGAG
Organism: Bifidobacterium polysaccharolyticum; assembly: GCF_016101585.1. Lineage (GTDB taxonomy): Bacteria > Actinomycetota > Actinomycetes > Actinomycetales > Bifidobacteriaceae > Bombiscardovia > Bombiscardovia polysaccharolytica. Next base: position 424,473 of record NZ_JACFQG010000002.1, on the reverse strand, counting down.
AATGGAGAGGAGATGACCTTGTGACGTTATGCAACGCTCAAATTGTCAAGGCCCTCTATGTGTATCTCATAACTTAGTCAATGGATGTCTGAGCTAGCACAAAGTAGCTCGATGCAAATACAGAGATAGAGCTTTAGGCAGTGCCTACCTCTGTGATGACCTTCACGTCGGAAAAGTGCAACGTCAGCATTAATCGCGTAGATCAACTCTCTCATTGGAAATTCAAAATTTCCACAGGACAAGTGGAATCTGAGATTGTATAAACAACGGGGTTCCTTGTTTATGTACTCTGGATATATGAGCGAGCATTATGAGTCGTATCCGCCATTGCTTCAGGATGAGCCTATCCGGTCCGTTACCGACGATCGGTATGGCCGGAGAGAGTACGTGCGGAATCTTGCATTAGCTTTGAGCAGGTTCCCGGGGCCGGGCTCTCTTGTTGTCGGCATTCAGGGACCGTGGGGGTCAGGTAAAACTTCATTGAAGAACATGCTTGTCGAGCAACTTGCTGCGACTCCTCTCGACAAAGGAAAAAGAAAAAAGGAGAAGGAGAGAGGAGGAAAAGTTATAGTTGTAGAGTTTGAGCCTTGGATATACTCGGGCAGTGGCCGCCTGGTGACCTTGTTGTTCAATCAGATTTCCCTAACATTGTCGGGGAAGCTGGGTGCCGCCAGACATACCGTTGCGAAATCTCTCAAGCGTGTGGCAAATGGTGCAGCACCTATTTCCGATGTAGCTCCTTCCTCCATGCAGAGGATTGTGCAAGCGTTCGGTGACCTTGGTGAAGCCTTGGAGCCAGATAGCCAAGACCTCAAAAGGCTTTCGGAACGACGAGAGAATCTGAAGAAGGAACTGGAAAAGTCGGCGTTCAGGATCGTTGTGTTCATTGATGATTTGGACCGTCTGATGGATGATGAGGTTACGGATGTGATGCGAGCTGTCAAGGCTGTGGGTGATCTGCCTTACATGACATATGTGCTGCTGTATGACAGGGATTCACTTACCAAGTCACTGGATAAGAGTTGCCACGATAAAGGCGACGAATACCTTGAGAAGATAGTCCAGGTTCCCATAGGTCTGCCAGAACCTATAAAAGAAACGGTGCTGAGTAGGTTGAGGGATGAGCTGACATCTGTCGTTAGTGAGCAAAATATTGACAGAATTTACATTAAGTCCAGTGATGACCTGTTTAGTCCAGCACCAGATATTTATAAATCATGTGTGGTGCCGTTTATCAACAATATGAGAGATGTTAACCGTCTGACGAATGAGTTTATGTTGCGCTACCAGGTGCTGAAAGATGATGTAGAGCTAAAAGACCTGCTTGGCATCACCAGTCTGGAGGTTTTCAATCCTAATTTATACCGTTGGATTATAGTAAACAAGAATTATCTGTGTGATGCAGAAGACATTAAAGCCGAAGAGTTGCAAGATCATCTGAATGCGGTCAAGCGGCATCTTGAAACGATGCCATCAAGCGATAAAGGTTCTGAGGAAAGGAATTTGCAAGCAGTCGAGTCTCTGTTTCCCTCGGTTGCTTACGCAGTTATCAGTGACAGTATAAACCCGCCGATAATACAGAAGGGGATGGGTCGGGAGATAAGACGTCCCGAACATTTTAATGCCTATTTTCGGCTTTCTATTGAAAGTGGACTCTTGCATGAAAGTGTCTATAGGGAGTTTCTGATAGATGACCCACTTAATAAAAATGATTTGAATCAGAAGCATTGGGAGATTGTTACTAGCCGAGGGTTTGACGGTGAGCCAGAAAAATATCTTAGCAGGGTAAATGCTGCCCGGTACGCCAAAGTTATTGGTTTCTGTCTGGAGCTTGAAGCGAAGTACAGCAATGATTATTCACGCTGTGTGTCTTATGATGTGGCTACTGCCATTATAAACAAAACACATGCAGGCAGATGGATCAATATCATTTTGCAGGCGATTATAGATTCGAAATCACCGGTGTCGATGATTGTTGCTGCTTGTCTGGCTTTTGAAATTAATAATCTAATCCAGGTAGAAGACAGCCTAAATAGAAATGGACAGACAACAGATAAGGATAAAGCAGATTCAAAAAGACTCCAGCAATTTAGACAGCTAGAGGGTCGAGAGCTGGCGAAGATTGAACTTGATAATAAACTAGATGGACAGATGCAGAAGCTTAACCATTTAGTGGTCCAATCAGTTTATTGGGACGAGCCAAGCGGTAGGTGGGGTGGGTGTCTAGCGTTACTGCGTGAAAAGCTCAAGCGCACAGACTTCAAACAGCCACAAAGGCTCTTAAATGGTCCGCTTCTGCAATCCTATGCGGATATTATCCCAGTTGTACTTGATAACATTCAAGATAGGTATGATGCATTCCAATCATTTCGTCGACTAGTGGACGAGAATACTTTCGTTGATTATGCACTTGATGCATTGGTGAGAAAGTCGGGGAACGAATATATCGTAGATACATCTTTATTGAAACGTCTCGTCACCTGTGAATTATTTAGATCAGCTCTCGATTCATGGAAAAGCGTTCCAGTGCTTCACAATGTTACAGGTGCTGCCGCTTACACGCTGGCCCTTAAGAGTCCTGATCCAGCGCAACCTGTCTCTAGGGAGCAGGCGAAAAGTCTCGTTGTTCAATGGGGAAAGCAGCGGGCCGGGGAGGCCCAATAGAGTTAACTTCTTGGACACTGTTTATTCACTGTATTCGACGGTCAGATGGTTAATTGGATGTAAAACAGCGGAAATGGCGGCACCATGCAATGAACTGTTATTGTGCGGTGTTTACTGTATCTGCTAACGGTTGTGGATGGGCTACATTGCCTGATTATGGAGGAGGGGTCTGAGGCGCGTGAGGCATGAAAGGACTTGGTGGATGTTCTACCGACAACTGATGATGGCCGATAGGGTTTCGTTGGTGAATGCAGGCACATTTATGAGGGACTTGAACACGTAGTCTACAGACCTGTCCTACCGACGCCTTTTAAAGAGTTATTCGATCCGCTAGGTCAGAATTCAGAATATTTGATATACGCTTTGAAAGTGCATTGTCGGGTGTGCGCTTTGCAAGATTAGGCGGTGTTGACGAGTAAGCAGTAGGTAATTGTGGATCAGTTGCTGGTATGGTATACAGGTGGCATCTGGACTATACGTCGTTATCGGTTTTACGATTGCGTGTTGAGCAGATGCCTAGTAAATATTGATACTGAAAAATATGCACTCAGGCTGAATACGAGTACCTCACCTGACAAGTATAGACAGGTGAGATACCCACGAGTTAAGTTATTTCTGTGACAGCTTGGCAATGAGACGCCTATTCTTTTCGTTTTCTACGATGCGGTAGGTTGCTTGCCAAAGAGTTTTGGATTTGCCTACGGACTGGGGGTTAGTGTCAGTGTCAAATACCGTCTGGACGAGTGTGACACCTATAGCCTGCCAGATTTGGATTGGATCGAATTCCCAGTCGAGTTCTCCGTTGTCCTTGGTGTGAAGAAGAGCACGGAATGCCCCGTAAATTGGCATGATGAATCCAGAAGAAATGTTATAGTCTTTTTTCCGTTGTAAAAATTCAGTACGGTCCTTATTGGTGTTTTCGATGCCACGAATGCTGCCGAATTTGGCTCCTGTACCGTTCATTTTCTTATAGTCTCTGTACTTTTCTGCCATTTCCAGTTCGATGGTCTCGTACAGATTCACAAGGCTTGGAACAAGAGGTAGCAGCCTGCGGTAAATGTTGTCCGCGGTGGGTTGGTTGCCAGAAGAGTGTTTGTCCCATTCGTTCTTATAGTCCTTGAAAACGTTGGCTTTGCCCGAGTATGCAGCTACAGGCACAGAAGTGTCGTCTGGGAAACGAGAGATGTTAAACGCGTACATCAGCCTAAGCAGGTCAGCAATCGGTATCCGCTTGTCCTCGTTGTCCTTGTATGCGATGTCCTGCCCATACGGCTCGTTGCCTATTCCTTCCTTGATGAAGTCGAATCGGTCTTCGAGGTTGAACAGTGCGATATCGCTGACCTGAACAGAGGTGTTTCTGGCATCCGAGAGTGCGGCGACATCTAGGTCGGCTCCGACGAAGATCTCGAGTTTGACATATTTATTTATGTCCTCGGGGATCTGGTCCCTTCTCTCTTTGATGGCCTCATAGGTGTGACCACCATCGAGGACGCCATATCTATCTTCATCGTGGTCGAAATCAATGGTGATGAGGGAATTCGAAGCATCGAATTTGACTTCATTAGCCAACAGGACCATTCCGCGGTTGTGGATGTCGAAGTACGGGTCAGTCCCTGATACGGCTTCCAGTAGCTTCTTCGCTGTTGTGGTGCGCATATTCACTTCGCGCGGGTTAACTTTGGTGGGCATGTCTGTAGGGAGATCCCTCATGTTTGTCCAAGCGAAATACGTCGTAACGGTGGGGTCTGACGGCGATTTGACGGTCCGCAGTGCCTTAATAGGGAATGTCATTTTCATTATATGCTCCTTTGTGCTCATGAGCCGGCCTGTTTGACCGGTTACTTCGTCTTCGTTCATCGAAGACAATTCAATAAAAGCATTAAGAAGCTAGAAAAGCAATAAGAACTACGGTGGTGTTTTTGTACTATGGTTCCTCTAAAATAGAGTTATGACAGTCAGAAATCGTAATAATGCTCGCAATTCCATTGATAGACCGGTCATGGTCAAGATCGGTGGGATAATCAAACAGCTTAGGAAGAGTTTGACTGATGTAAATCCACCTACCCGGGAAGGCTTTATTAATGCTGGCTCAGATCTCGGGTTGCCAGCTGATTGGATCACAGAGAAATCACTGGCGAACATCGAGAATGGATTGAACATGCCTTCGCTCAGGACTCTTTATAATCTGTCGATCGCTTTACAGACAGACACAACAGATCTGTTTGTCAAAATATCTCGAGCTTTCCTTAATGACGATAAACGAAAACCAACAAATGGGCAGACGAAACAGTAATTAAATGGACATCTTCAGATACAAAGCCTGCGGGATCTTAATATGTTTCCCATTGAGCGCTTAGAATTGCTGCGTCGATGATAGGGACTGCTGTAGCAACAAGCATGACTTGAGTGGATCCTGATAGTTTAATGGTCTGTGGCAAGCTTAACTATATGGTCTGCAGGTAAATAAGTAATCAAGTACAGTTTTCGACGCTACTGAATGGTCGGCAATCCAAAGTGCCCCCCGTGGGATTCGAACCCACAACCCACGACTTAAAAGGACGCTGCTCTAACCATTGAGCCAGAGGGGCAACATGGCACAGTATACCTCATACTTGGCCGACGGCACATCGTGACGGCCTGTCCACCGGATGACCCCATCGGGCCTGGTTCCTGACGGCTGACCCTCCCGATTGCCAGACTCGTCGCTGCCTGAAGTTCGGCCCGTCCCTTTGCTAGTGTGGTGCAGGAGTACACCGCGTTGAATGACCATCACGGGACTTCGGGGAAAGGTTGAAGCCTCTGCCGACGGAGCGCAAGACAAGGAAGACAAGCACCATGCTCACACATCACCCATCCACATTCACCCCTCTTGACGGGACTTGGACCATGACAGCCCTCAACCCCCAAGCGGCGCCAGAGGATCTCCGCGATCGCCTGGCCAATGGGGTCGAGGCCCGAGTGCCGGGGGAGGCGACCATGGACCTCCTCCGTGCAGGCCTGATCGGTGACCCCTATGACGGGGACAACGAAAAGGCCCAACAGTGGATCGGCGATGTGGACTGGCAGTTCACCTGCCGGTTCGACTGGCACGACGACGGTTCGCAGCGTCACGACCTGGTGGCCTACGGACTGGACACGGTAGCCGCACTGGAACTCAACGGCCGACCGGTTGGCAGCACTCAGAACGCCTATCGCTCCTACCGGTGGGATGTGCGCGATCTACTCAAGGAGGGGGGAAACACGCTGGTCGTCTCCTTCACCTCTCCCGTCCGCGAGGGAGAGAGACGGCAGGCGATTCTGGGTTACTACCCTCATGACAACCACCCCTTCAACCAGCTCCGGAAAGCGGCCTCGTCCTTCGGATGGGACTGGGGAATCGACGTGGCCAATGCTGGAATCTGGCAACCCATAGGCATTGATTCCTGGTCTGGTGTCAGAATTGCCCAGGTCCGCCCGCTGGTAGATGTTGACGATCAGGGCGAGGGCCTGCTCACCGTAGATGTGGATTTGGAACGTGCCGGTGGTCGCGGCAGGTCCGGCATCGATGAGACGGCCCGGCCTGGCACCCAGTCTGGTGGGATACCCGTGCGGGTCCATCTCGGTGGCAACGGAGCCGACATCCAAGCGTGCTCCTTCCTCAAGGCTGGGGCGGACACGGTCCGCCTGGTCCTCAGGGTGCCGGATGTGCAGCTCTGGTGGCCCCTGGGCTATGGTGACCACCCCCTCTACACGGTTGATGTCACGGCAGGTCAGGAGGAGGCGGCCGCCGGGTCCCATGAATCCCGTCCCCAGGCCATGTGGACAGGCCGGGTGGGTTTCCGCACGGTCAGTGTGGACACAGCGGCCGACGAGAACGGCCGTCCCTTCCGCATATCCGTCAACGGGGTACCGGTGCATGCCCACGGTTACAACTGGATTCCCGACGATGCTTTCATCACCCGGATGAACAGGGATCGCTACCAACGCCGGATGGAGGACCTGGTCGAGTCCAATTCCAACATGGTCAGGATCTGGGGAGGTGGATACTACGAGTCCGATGATTTCTATGACATGGCGGACGAGAACGGGGTGATGGTCTGGCAGGACTTCATGTTCGCCTGCGCCGCCTACCCGGAGGACCCGGATAACTGGTCAGAGGTTGAGGCAGAGGCCCGGGAGCAGATCGGTCGGCTATCCCCGCACCCCAGCCTGGTCGTATGGAACGGATCCAATGAGAACTACACGGCCTATGCCGACTGGGGCGGGTTCAAGAACGCTCTGGCCGACCCCTCGGCCGCCCCCAACGCGTACGGCTACGGGGAACGCCCTTGGGGTGATGGATACTATTCCGATCTTTTCCCCCGTCTGTTCGCACAGCTGGATCCGACCAGAATCTACCTGCCGAGTTCCCCGATGAGTTTCACCAAGTACACCTCGCCCAACAAGGACAACGACGGGACCGTGCACATCTGGGATGTGTGGAACAACAAGGACTACAGGGCCTACAGGGATTACAAGCCCCGCTTCGCCGACGAGTTCGGATACCAGGCGCCTCCTGCCTGGAGCACCCTGACCCGGGTGGTGCATGACAGCCCCTTGGACCCCTTCGGCACCCAGATGCTGGTCCATCAGAAGGCCATCGATGGCAACATCAAGCTCTCCAGGGGCATGCGTTCCCACCTGACTCCGGGTGACTTCTATGACATCAGCTACGGCGGCGTGGTCAACGGTCATCGTTCGGATGGGCCACATTCCTGGCTGATTCCCAGTGACCGCTGGGAGGACATTGAGGACTGGCACTGGGCCTGTCAGTTGCAGCAGGCACAGGCCATCCGATTCGGGGTGGAGTACATGCGCTCGCTGGAGCCGGTGAATGCCGGCACCCTGGTCTGGCAGCTCAATGACGACTGGCCGGTGATCTCCTGGGCGGCGGTGGACTATGACGGGCATCGCAAGCCCCTCTGGTTCGCCTCGCGCGATTTCTTCGCTCCTCGCCTAGCCTCCATTCAGCCCGAGGTCTCAGAGGAATACCGGGCTGAGCACAGTTGGGCTGGCATGCCTGTCACCCCCGACCAGCTGGCCCTGGTCATGGTCAACGACACCCGTCAGGCCTGGGAGGGCCAGTGGCGGGTGGAGCGCCGCCGCTTGGACGGAACCGTTCTAGCCGATCAAATCGCCCGGGTCTCTATACCGGCAGGAGGACAGGCCCAGGTGGTTTTGGAGGCCGCCGTGGCTACCTTCGGCGACCCTGCCCAGGAGATCCTCGTGGCTAATTCCGACCAACCAGGTTTTGCTAGGGCCATTTACAATCCGGCTGAGGTTGTCGACCAGGCCCTCCGGCCCAACCCCCTCGAAGCCTCTATTGAGGCAGAGGATCGCGGCTACCGACTGACCCTGACTGCTCGGACATATGCCCGTGACGTCTTCTGCATGGTGGACAAGGTGGACCCTGCTGCCTCAATCGACGGCGGCATGGCCACCCTCCTTCCCGGGGAGTCGGTCGTCTGGCACATCACCTCGGCTCCTGTGGACAATCCTGAGGCCTTCTTGTCTCCCAAGGTCCTGCGGACAGCCAACGATTTGCATCGTCAGCAGTTGTGAGCATCCTTCCGAGGGGAAGGTGAATGGTGTCCCCTCCGATTCATGCTTCATGCGTGTCAATTCCTTTCGTAGTAATTGTGAGGTAAGTTAATTAATTGGGTCTCGGCTGCCCGATGGGGTATGAGCAGACTCGGACAAAGAAGTGCAAAGACCCGCCAGGAGACCGCAGACCCAGGCAACCCACCGACAAGACGAATTCCAAGGAAGGATTCCGATGAATCTGGATTATCTCGCCAATATCAAGCCATCCCGCCGTCAGCTCGATTGGCAGCGCATGGAGATGTATGCCTTCATGCACTTTGGCATGAACACGATGACCGACCGCGAATGGGGCCTGGGCCACGAGGATCCCGCCCTCTTCAACCCGGCGGACCTGGACTGCGACCAGTGGATGGAGACCTTTAAAGCCGCTGGCATGACGGGGGTGATCCTCACCTGCAAGCACCATGACGGCTTCTGCCTCTGGCCCAGTGCCTACACCGAGCACAGCGTGGCCAGCTCTCCCTGGAAGGGAGGCAAGGGCGATGTGGTCCGCGATGTCTCCCAGGCTGCCAGCCGTCACGGCCTCAAGTTCGGTGTCTACCTGTCCCCCTGGGATAGGACCGAGGCCGCTTACGGGCAGGGCAAGGCCTATGACGACTACTACGTCAGCCAGCTGATAGAACTCCTTACCCACTACGGACCCATTTTCAGTGTTTGGATGGATGGAGCCAATGGCGAGGGGCCCAACGGCAAGACCCAGGCCTATGACTGGCAACGTTACTTCAACGTGATCAGGGCCCTTCAACCGGAGGCGGCCATCAGTATCTGCGGACCTGATGTCCGCTGGTGTGGCAACGAGGCCGGTAAGGCACGCGAAAACGAGTGGAGCGTGGTTCCAGCCCCACTCCGCCATGCAGAGTGGAAGATGGGCAAGGGGGAAGTGGACCAACTCGCCAACCCCGATTGGTCCATGCGCTCTGAAGATGAGGACCTGGGCAGCCGCAAGGTCCTTGAGCAGTACGGCGGTCCTCTGGTCTGGTACCCGGCCGAGGTTGACACTTCCATCCGGCCTGGCTGGTTCCACCATGCCAGTGAGGACGGCAAGGTGCGCACAGCTGACGAACTTTTCGACATCTGGTCCAACACTGTCGGCGGGAACGCCAATCTCCTGCTCAATGTGCCGCCGAACGCCCAGGGGAAGATCAGCCAGCCCGACGTTGATTCCCTGACCGGTCTGGGCCGCAGGATCCGGGAATTCTGGCAGGGGGCCGTCACCGAGGGTGCCAATGTGTCCGTCTCCTCCAATGCCTGCGGGAGCGACCCACAGGCCCTCCTGTCCACCGATGTGGGCTCCGGCTGGTGGTTGGCAGATGCGGATGATGAGCATCCCACCGTTACCATTGATTTCGACCGCCCCCGACAGGTGGATGGGCTCGTCCTTCGCGAGCACATCGAGGTCGGCCAGCGGGTGGAGCAGGTCGTCATCAGTGCCGAACTTGACGGTGAACTCCGCCAGGTGGCAGAAGTAGGGGCCGTTGGGTATCAGCACTTCGCACAGGTCGGTCCGCTGACCACCAGCCACCTGGAGGTCAGTGTGACCAGGTCACGTGGTCCCGTGGCTCTGGACACCTGCCTGATCCGCGAGGGAAGCGGGCGATGAGCTAGCTGGTGTCGGCGGTTGGAGGATTTACGTCTCCCTGGACTAGGTGGAGCGTTGTTGGATCGCCGACTGCCGGGGGCAGGACCGCCGAGGATATTCGGGAGAACAGCCAGGGCAAGCCAACCGAACGCTACTGGATTATCCGCTAGGCAAGTGGAGCAGGGGCCGGGATTATAGGCTTCCGGCTGCCTGCCCCGCTGAGGACCGTCATGGCAACCGGGTCCCAACGTACGGGCGTATGTGAAACGTCTTGTGCTCGACTAATAAATCAATTGAATTGATAAAATAGGTCGAGCATAGCTGAGGATCCTGCCTGTCTGGCGGCTACTCCTTCATCCGACAGATAACTGACTCGCTCGGATTCGTCCGTTTCGGCCCCAGCGTGACGGTCTATCTCAAGGCCACGGAGAAGGTGATCACAGGGCTCTCAACCGTCAGGAAAGCCGCTCATTCATGGGATTGGGCGGTAATGGTGCTGGTGGGAGAGGGCCAGGTTGAGACTCACCCCTGACAGGGTGAGGGGGACTTGCAATCTCCAAATAAATCATTTAAATTGATTAAATCGGTCCTACCGAAGGATAAGAAGTCGAAGATGCCATATTCCAAGGTAGGGCCGTACAAGTGCAAAGGAGCAAGATGGGCAAGAAAATGAAGAAGTCGCTGGGTCTGACGGCCCTGGCAGTGGTTGTGTCGCTCTGTCTGTCCGCCTGTGGGGGGTCGTCCTCTTCCGCGGGGGGGGGGTAACTCCATAAAAGTCATCTATCAGAAGACTGATCAGTTCTCACAGTTTGACTCACAGGTAAAAAGGGCGAAGAAGATATTCGAGAAGGAGCACCCGGGCAAGAAGGTTGACCTACAGCCTATTTCGGCACAGGAATCCGATTACAAGACCAAGCTCTCACTGGCACAGCGGTCACCGGAGACCGCGCCCGATGTCATCGTCCAGGATTCCGATAGTCTGCAGGCCGATGCCGATGCCGGCTACCTTTACAACATCAAGCCTTTCGTGGACAAGTGGGAGGACTGGAACAAGAACTACATCGCGACCGCCAAGAAGATCGGCACAGGCCGTGACGGTGTCTATGGGGTCCCCGTCGATACGGACACCAGGGTTATCTGGTACAACAAGCACGTCTTCGAAAAGGCGGGTATCCCTATCCCCTGGCAGCCGCACACCTGGCAGGACCTGCTGGACACGGCGGCTACGATCAAGGCCAAGGTGCCGGGTGTGGTACCCATGAATATGTTCGCTGGGACGTCCGTCGGCGAGGGGACTTCCATGCAGAGCTTCTACCAATTGCTCTACGGGACCAAGCAGAGGGACAAGGCCTTGATGGATGTCAAGACGGGGAAGTGGACCATAGGCTCCCAGGGATTCAAGGATTCGCTGAACTTCCTTAAGACCATATACGACAAGGGCTATGCCCCCACCCCGGCCCAGGCGCAGGATGTGAATATCGGCGGGACGATTAGCATGGATTGGCTTCCCAATGACAAGATCGGCTTTACCTTGGACGGCAGCTGGCTGCCCTCCACGTGGATTAAGGGCGGGCCCAAGGAGTGGCCGGATTACGAGAAGACTCTGGGGGTTGCCCTCTTCCCGAGCAAGACCGGTGCGAAACCGGAATACGTCACCTCTTCCGGCGGGTGGACTCTGGCCGTGGGCGGCAAATCCAAGAACCCGGAGCTGGCTTTCGAGTTCATCAAGCTCCTAGGCAACAAGGAGTTCTCGCTGGAGAAGGACATCAAGGAGGCCAAGATCGCAGTCAGGTCCGACGTGGCCAAGGATCCCAAGTATCTGGCCACCAACGCCTTCACCGAGATCACTACCAAGGCTCTGGATTACACCCATGTCCGCCCCAGCGTGAGCGAGTACCCCAAGGTTTCGGCTGAAATCCAGAAGGCTACTGAGCAGGTGGTGACCGGCGGAATGTCGGTAGACGAGGCCGCTAAGGCCTACGACCAAGCGGTAACAGGCATCGTCGGCCAGGACAAGGTTGCAACCAGGGAATAGGACCTGGTGATCGGTCGGGCGTGGCCTGCTTCCTGGCCCTGCGCCCGACCTCCCGTCCTGGAAAGGAAATGCCATAATGCATACTGCAAAACGGTACTGGACGGTCCTGCCCGCCATAGTCCTCATGGCCGTCTTCATGCTCGGTCCCATCATCTGGGCCTTCTACGGGTCACTGACCAATGTCTCCCTGAGTGGGCCCACCGCCACAGCGCCCGCCTTCGTCGGCATGAAGAATTATTCACATCTCTTCACCGATCCAAGTTTCCCCAGATCCGTATGGCTGACTGTGATTTTCGTCGTGGTCAGTGCCATAATCGCTCAGAACTTTCTGGGCTTGGCCCTGGCGGTCCTCCTACAGAGAGCCAACAAAATCGCCGGCAAGTTCGTCTCCACAGCCGTCGTGGCCGCCTGGGTCATGCCGGAGATGGTTGCCGGGTTCGCCTGCTATGCCTTCTTCTCCAAAGAGGGCACCCTCAATCAGATCCTCTCCTTTTTTGGGGTTCATGGGTCGGAATGGCTCTACCTCTTTCCTATGTTCGCGGTCATATTGGCCAACATCTGGAGGGGTACGGCCTTTTCCATGATGAACTACCAGGCCGCCATCGGTGAGGTGGACCGGTCCCTGACCGAGGCCGCCGTGGTTGACGGGGCCAACGCCTGGCAGGTCTTCATCCATATCACCGTTCCCGTTATCAAGCAGACCATAGTCACCAACCTCATGCTGATCACCCTGCAGACCATGTCTGCCTTCACTCTGATCTTCGTCATGACCTCCGGCGGGCCCGGAGACAAGAGCACCACACTGCCAGTCTTCGCCTACAAGGTGGCCTTCAAATTCGGAGACATCGGCTACGGGTGCGCCATCGCCGTGGTCATGCTCTTCATCGGTGCGATTTTCGGCATCGTCTATGTCAACGCTCTCAAGGACGAGAAAGGGGTAACCAATGAGTGAAGCAATCAGGCAACCTGTTGCAAGCCGGCGCCCGGCCCGCACAGTTGGGCATAGGGGGAGGCTGAACACCCCCACCTCGCCCACCAGGCATGGCCTGTCCGCCTGGCTGTCCTACATAGCCATGGGAGTTGTCTTCGTGGCCTTCATCCTCCCCCTGCTTTGGCTCTTCTTCGCCGCCTTCGACGGGGAAGCCACCTTCCAAACCAAGATTCCCCGGCATTGGACTCTGAAGAACTTTGCGGCCATCATGACCAAGGACCAGACCTTCCTTCCCCTGTGGAACAGCTTCCTGATCTCGGCCGTGGTCACGGTTATCGTCCTGGCCTGTGCCGTCCTGTGCGCTTACCCCCTCTCCCGGTACCGGTCCAAGTTCAACAAGCCTTTCCTCTACACCATCCTCTTCGGCACCTGCCTGCCGATCACCTGTCTGATGGTCCCGGTCTACTCCCTCTTCGTCATGCTCCACCTCCTGGATTCAATGACGGGGACCATATTCTTCCTTGCGGCATCCTCCCTCCCCATGGCCATCTGGATGACCAAAAACTTCATGGACTCGGTCCCGGTCGAGTTGGAGGAGGCCGCCTGGGTGGATGGGGCCAGCATGCTTAAGTCCCTGCGACTGGTGGTGGTTCCGCTGATGAAGCCGGGGCTGGCGGCCGTCAGTATTTTCATACTGATGGGGACCTGGGGGAACTTCTTCGTCCCCTACATGCTCCTTCTGTCGCCCAACAAACAGCCGGCCTCAGTGACCATATACTCCTTCTTCGGCCAGCATGGGATGATCATCTATGGTCAGTTGGCTGCCTTTTCCCTGATCTACTCCCTCCCAGTGGTGATCATGTATGTCATCGCCAACCGCTTCCTGGGGACGTACTCCCTGGCCGGCGGTGTGAAGGGATGAAAAGACGGTTGCGCGGCGAGGACCGGCGCCGGGAGCGTGCCCTTCACGGCGGAATCCGTGAGGGCAGGGTGTCGTCATCGGTCGGCCGGGTAACCTCGTAGGGGGGGCATGATGGGAAGTCATCCTCCCAGCCGTCTAACCGCAAGGAAGTAGACAAATTCACAACCACCAGGGAAAGATTTGTGATGATGGCAGAAAAAGGTGTGCGGAATGCGGTGCAGGCGGTGGCAACCGACAAAGAAGTAAACTAAACTAACTTTTGCACAGGTTGCAAAAGACAATGTACGTGCGGGGTCTTCTGGGACCCGCCAACGAGGAGGTTGAACATTGGGATTCACGCGTGAGGAAAAGGTCTTGTGGAGGCTGGACAGGCTTCTGGGCCAGCACCTGCAGAACGCCCTGTACCGTCACACCTGTCCTGTTTCAATCGAGTCCTGGGACGTCGCCGGCGAACCCGTCGACTTCCAGACGGCCAAGCAGGCCGAATACCGGCCTATGTCGGTCGGGGACCCGTGGGGAACGGCCTGGGACACCTGGTGGCTTCACGTGACCGGCCAGGTGCCGGCTGAGTGGGCCAACGAGGCGGATACCCGCCCCGAGCTGGTCGTCGATCTGGGCAGGGTCGGACTAGGTCCCGGCTTCCAGGCCGAAGGCCTGGTCCGTCGCCCGGACGGGACCGTGATCAAGGCCGTGGAGCCCTTCAACGGGTGGGTGCCGGTGCCCGAACCAGGCCAGCCCTGCGAGTTCTACATTGAGGCTGCATCTAACCCCCAGATCTCCAACGGTGGGTCCTTCCACCCGACCGAGCTGGGCAACGAGGGGGTGGGCAAGGAGCAGGGCATCTACCGTCTGCAGCGGCTGGAGCTGGGCCTGCTTGACCTCCAGGTCTGGAACCTGATCCAAGAACTCAAGGTCCTCGAGGGTCTCCTGCACGAGGTTGACCCCACGCGTACCCGCTATGCCAACATCCTGGATGCCATCGAGGCCGCACTCAACAGCATCGATCCCAATGATGTGGCAGGCACCGCGCGCCGTGCCCGCCAGTGCCTGGTGGATGTGCTCAGCGCACCCGCCACCAAGGGTCACACCGTCTATGCCGTAGGCCACGCGCATATCGACTCCGCCTGGCTCTGGCCCCTCAGAGAGACCCCGCGCAAGGTGGCCAGGACCTTCAGCAATGCGGTCGAGCTGGCCGATGAGTACCCAGACTTCATCTTTGCTGCCTCCTCGGCCCAGCAGTACCAGTGGCTCAAGGACAGCGAGCCCGATGTCTACGAGGGTGTCAGGCGCAAGATTCGCTCCGGCCAGTTCGTCCCCGTCGGGGGGATGTGGGTTGAGAGCGATGCCAACCTGCCAGGTGGCGAGTCACTGGTTCGCCAATTCCTCCAGGGCGGCCGCTTCTTCCAGGAGGAGTTCGGCGTCACCTCGCACGTCGCATGGCTGCCGGACAGTTTCGGCTATTCGGGTGCATTCCCGCAGATTGCCCGCCTGGCTGGCATGGACTACTTCCTGACCCAGAAGATTTCCTGGAACGACACAGACACTTTCCCCTTCCACTCCTTCATGTGGCAGGGGATCGACGGGACGGAGATATTCACCCATTTCCCGCCGGCAGACAAGTACAACTCCGATGCCTCCCCAGCCGATGTAGCTCGCTCCGAGAAGAACTTCACCGAGAAGGGGAAGGGGGCTTCCAGCCTGCTCCTCTACGGCTGGGGTGACGGCGGTGGCGGGCCCACCCGTGAGATGGTGGCGGCGACCGAGCTCCAGGAGAATCTGGAGGGTGGCCCCCGCGTTCTGATGACCTCACCGGAGACCTTCTTCCGCCAGGCCAAGGAAGAGATGAAAGACCCGCCTCGTTGGGTGGGTGAACTCTACCTGGAGCTCCACCGTGGTACGGCCACCTCACAGGCGGCGACCAAGAGCGGGAACAAGCGTAGCGAGTCCCTTCTGCGGCAGGCCGAATGGTGGGCCAGCCAGGCCGCCATCCTCTGCGGGACCCCTTACCCCTACGAGGAGCTGCAGGAGATCTGGCGTAAGGTCCTCCTCTACCAGTTCCACGACATCCTTCCCGGATCGGCCATCGCCTGGGTTTATGCCGAGGTGCAGCGCTCCGACAGGAAGATTTGGGCCCAGCTGGAGGAGATCATCGACAGGTCCCTCAAGGCGCTTGCCGGCAGCGGCCCGGTCCAGCTGGAGGCCAACGCAGGGCCCCTGAGCCAGGAGGGTGTCCGCGCCGGTGCCGTGGCCGCACCCGACAGTACCGCCAGTGGTCAGGCACGCAGGGAGGGCGACGATACGGTTCTCGAAAACGACCGTGTCTCCTTCCGTATCGATGCCAGCGGTCATGTGGTCTCGGCCGTCGACAGGGCCTCCGGCCGTGAGGTAATCGACCCTGCTGCCCCGGCCAACGTCCTCCGCCTCTTCGTCGACGCTCCCGCCCACTGGGATGCCTGGGATATCGACAAGACCTACCAGGACATGGAACTGCCTGGTGCCCAGGTCGAGGGGACTGCTCTGACCGACCAGGGGACCGTGACCGTCTCTGGGACCATCGGCCAGTCAACCTTCAGCCAGGAGCTCAGCTTGGATGATGACACCGATGCTCTGGTGATCCGCACACATGTGGATTGGAAGGAAAGCGATAGGTTGCTCAAGCTCTCCTTCCCGACCAACCTCTACACCAAGGAGTCTGTCAACGAGATCCAGTTCGGTCATCTGACCAGGCCGGTCACCGAGAACACCTCCTGGGAGCAGGCCAGGTTCGAAGCCGCGGCCCAGCGGTGGGTTCACATTCAGGAGGGCGATTTCGGCGTCAGCCTGGCCAACTGCACCAACTATGGCCATGACATCCACCAGTTTGTCCTGCCGGATGGCAGGCCGGGCACACGCATCCAGATCTCCCTCCTGCGCGCCCCCCACTTCCCGGACCCCCGTGCCGACCTTGGAGAGCACGACTTCACAGTGGCCCTGGGTGTGGGTACCGACATCAGGCGGGCCATCCGGATGGGCTACAGGCTCAACGTCCCGGTCCGGCGGTTGACAGGTGCCCACCCGGTAGACCCCCTGGTCGAAGTGGACGGGCAGGATGTGCTGATCGAGAGCGTCAAGCTGGCCGAGGACAGGTCGGGCGATTTGGTCGTCCGTCTTTATGAATCCGCCGGTGCACGTTCCCGTGCTCGGCTGACCGCTGGCTTTGATTGGTCCAGCGTCGACGAAGTGGGCCTCATGGAGGTTCCCTGCGATGCTGTCCAGCCGGCCATACGGTCCAAGGGTGAGGACGGGATCGACCTTGAGCTCCATCCCTTCCAGATTGTGACCCTGCGGTTCCACAGGTCCTGAATCGAGTGAAAGGTGCCGTCCAGCAACCTGCCGGACGGCACCTTTCGCAATCCGCCTGTCAAATCGCCGAACGGTCCCTCCCGGACATCCCCGGGGCCGGGCCGGGTGTTAGATCGTGGTCCAATATGGCGCTGGCAGCTCCAATGGCGGCGATGTCGCCCCCCAAGGTGGTCGACAGGACCTTGAAGTTATGGACCTGCCTGAGGACGGACCGCCGCCTGAGTACCTGGGCCACTCTGTTCAGGTAGATGTCTTTCAGGAGGTGCCAGTAGGGACCCCCGAAGACCACTGTGTCCATATCCCACAGGTCGGTCAGGATTGTCACAGCCCTGCCGATTCGCCCTGCCGATTCCAGGAGGAGGTCTCGGCAGACCTCATCGCCTCCGTGGGCCCGTTGGCAGAGCGACTTGAAGGCCTCATCCAAGAAGGGGAGGTCAGCGGAATCGTTGAAGGCCCGCGGGTCCTGCACGTGGGTAGGAGCGGGGAAGAGGCCCTCCTTCTCAGCCTGTTTGACCAGGGAGCGTGGATCGCAGGTGACGGCTACGCACCCCCTTTGCCCACACCAGCAGGCAGGGCCCGAGGTGTCGACGACGATGTGTCCCATCTCTCCCACGTTGCCTGTCCTACCTTGGTAGACATGGCCATGCCTGACCGTCCCGAAAGCGATGCCCAGACCCATGTACATGAATAGGAAGTCCTGGCCGGTTTCCTCTCCCCTGCCCGCCCAGGTCTGGCCATGGCAGGCAGCGGTCACGTCTTTCTCCATGAAGACGGGTAGACCCGTGCTTAATTCCAGGTCGTGGGCCAGTCGGACGTTGCGCCAGCCGGAGAGGTTGGGTGGGTCGAGCACGGTCCCCCGCCTTGCATCGACTGGGCCGGGGATGGCTATGCCGATTCCTCCCATCCTCTTTCCGGGGATTCCGTTGCGTCCAAGCAGAAGAGAGACCGTCGAGGCCAGTGCTGCTATGGCCTGTGCAGAGTCGTCAGGCAGGTTGGGCAGGTCTCTGTCGATGATATGGCCGGCCAGATTGATCAGAATGACGGTGGTCTTGGCCGGTTCCAGATGGATTCCCACGGCATAGCGGCCATCGGGATTCAATCTGATTGCCGTGCGGGGCTTCCCCCTGCCCACCGTCACCGTTCCCTCCTCTTGGACCAGTCCACTGTCAATCAACTTGCGGACCATGTTGGTCACCGTCTGGCTGGTCAGGCCGGTCAGGTGGGACACCTCCACCCGACTGATCTGTCCGGCTTTTCGGATGGTATCGAGAACCACACTGCGGTTGTAATCGCCGACGGCGGTAAGGTTGGTCCCTTGCAGGAAGGGGGATTCTGACTGTTTGGAAAGGGACATTCTTGCCTCATTGATCGATGGTTTCCGCATCCCTGGTCCGAGCAAGTGCGGATGGATGGCCCTTTCGGCATCGGGGAGGGTTTCTTGTATGTCATTGATTTTATTGGCATGAAGCGACGTGGATGGGTAAGCAGGGCGGGCGTACCGGGCCAGGACCGTGTTGGGAGGGTAGGGGCTGATGGCCCCGGCCCGGCTGATTCGACTGATGAAGTCCTCCCCGTTTTACGCAGTGGCCGGTCTCTGTCTTGTCGTCTGTAGATGGCGAAGTGGCGGCCGACGTTGATTCCCCCTACGCGGCTTGGAAGAATCATCACTGCGGGGCGGTCCGATTGCCCTCGCAAGTGTGCTGAGGGAGGGAGCTCCGATGAAACAACCGGCTCAATACGCACCACAGGATGTACAGAGCGTCACAGGCCCACGTTGGCATTCATCCGTTCGCAAGCATTGGATGCTGCCATGAAACATACTGTCGATCCTTCCGGCCAGGGCGAGCACTTCCCCATCCATGCATCCGGTCTGTGCAGGCAGGTTTCGCCCAGGAAAGGGGAGATCATCACTCTCCTGGATAATGTGGAGTTCACCGCCTCTTGGAGAGTCATGACCGGAATCGTAGGGCCATCGGGCAGCGGCAAATCAACCTTGCTCTACTGCCTGGCAGGTCTCGAACCAGTCAGCTCGGGCCAGGTGGAAGTCCTGGGTCGGCGCATCTCTGCCATGGGGGCTGCAGCGTCGGCACGGTTCCGCCGTGCGCACCTGGGCTTTGTTTTCCAGTCTTATAATTTGGTGCCTTCGATGAGTGTGGAGGACAACCTCAAACTGCCCTTCATCCTGCGTAAGACCCGCTGGCCGGAGGACCAGGCGCTCAAGCTGCTAGACAGACTCGGTATCAGGGAGCTGCTCAAAGCCAACGTGACTCTCCTGTCAGGGGGCGAGCAACAGCGTGTGGCCCTGGCCCGTGCGCTGATTTCGGATCCCGAAATCATCTTCGCTGATGAGCCTACGGGCGCCCTTGACCAGAGGACCGGAGATGCGGTCGTCAATGAGCTCGTTGCCTTCGCCAATCGGCCGGGCCACGCAGTAATCATGGTCACCCACAGTCCGGAAGTCGCCTCCCGCTGCAACACACTGGTGCATCTCCGTGACGGTCGCATATCAACAGATGACAAGGTTCCCATCTGAAAGCGAGCATCTGATGCGACTTCTACTACGAGATTTCAAAGATGCTCCCTTGGCTTGGTCTGGCGTCATGCTCGTGCTGATCGCCACGCAGACCATGGTCGGCCTGCTTGCCATGATGATCTCTTCGGCTAGGGGCTTGGGCGACCTCCCCGGCATGGCTGAGCAAGGCCGCACCGCATACCAAAATTTGATGATCCCCTTTGCGGCTCTTCACATTGCCGCAGTGCTGATCGTTCTGCAAGTCGTTTCGTCGGTGATCAACCAGCGGCGACGCAACCTCGCGCTTCTGGCTTTGCAAGGCGCTACACCCTGGCAGCTGACCTCGCTGACCTGTTTGCGCGTGTTCATCTTGGCGCTCGCGGCCAGCGTGGTCTCGCTGGCGGCTGCTTTTCCGCTGGTCCGCCCCCTCTATGCCTGGGAGACTTCGCAGTTCCTGATTGGCAGGCAGCCTTTCATCGCTGGCTACCAGCTGGCTTCCTGGGCAGTAGGAACCACATGCGGAGTATTGGTGGCCTTGATCGGCACGCTGCTGACCATCCGAACCATCAGTAGGATCAGTCCCGTGGAATCCCTGCGGGCCGCAATCAGCCCTCCAAAAGCAGCAGGTCTGGTTCGTCGTATCGCCGCTATTTTGTGTTTGTTGGCAGCATCGACAGTCATGCTGATGCCGATTATGCAAGCGCGGACCATCCCTGATGAGCAACTGGTCCGTTTGCACACTGCGGCACCCATCCTGCCCATCGCCATGGGCAGCACTTTCGGCTTCGTGCTCATGCTGGCCGCAATCTGCTTGGCTGGTCCTTCTCTGCTGGGCACGGTCACCAGCGGTTGGACCAGGCTCATCGTTCTCCGCAAGCCTTCGTGGCTGATCGCTTGCCGACAAGCCAGTGCCCGCATGCGTAGTCTCAGCTCCACGGTCATACCGCTGGTCGTGGGGGTTTCATTGCTGATGATGACCGATTCCTTCTACCAGACCAGCGCCGATTCCAGTCATCTGCTGCCTCCCAACCTGGATGTCAGCAGCTCTGATTTCTCCATGCTCATTACCCTTCTGGGCCCCGCACTGGTCGTCACGCTGGCTGGAGTATGCGCAGGATACCTGATCTCAGCCCATGGTCGAAGCCTGGATCTGTCCCTTATCTCGATCGCTGGCGCGGACCCGAACCAACTTGAAATCATGGCCGCTCTTGAAGGGTTCATCATGGCAACCACCGCCGTACTGATAGCCTTCACCTCCAGCCTTCTGCCGGTCATGGCCTACGCTGTCGGATTCCGCAAGGTCTTCGGGGCTGCCAGCATCGGCATACCTTGGATCCACTGGGCGCTGGTCTTCCTGCTTCTGACTTTGGCGGCATCACTGGCTTCGTGGGCCACGGTGCACAAATCAGCAGGTCGTTCCCCTGCCGGTGTGGTAGCACAGTACACTGGCGAATGAACCTGGGCATCCTCGGCATGCGGCGTGAGGGGGCACGATGAAGGGCATAGCAACCAACCTCTTCGAGCTGTTGAGCAATCAACGCTTGACCAGATTTGTCATGCCTGTGCTGAGCCTGGTGTATACGCTTCTCTATGTCAGCGCCCCCATGTTTCCTCCAGTCTGGGCCGAGAACATTCCTTTGCCCGTTTGGAAGACGGTCATCGGCCTGATCGGATTCCTGTGCTCCTGCCTGCTGTATTGGAGCAGGCAGCTTCCCCTGCTCATCACGATCATGGAGACCCTGATATACATCGGTCTGTCATTTGCCACTTCGGACGATAGCTTCCTGATACCCCTGGTGGGCGCTCTCTATTTCTGCGTCTGTTTATCACCGGTACCCAAGATTGCGGCAGGCATGAGTGAGGCAGTCGCGGCCGTCAGTCTGGTCACCGCCAGCATGCATGCCGGGCACATGCTCTTTCTGGAATGGTCGGCCAGAATGGCTGTCATCATGGCGGTCGCGGCCGCTGCCATAGCTGTCAGGTCCTACCGGATTCGACGCGAGACGCAGCAGCGTGAGGAGCAGGAGCGCATCCGCTCTGAGATGCTTGCCAGGCAAAGGGATCAGGCCATATCACGTGCCCAGGTGGCAGGGGAGCTGCACGATAGCGTGGGCCATGACCTTACCACAATCATTGCCCTGACCCAGGGATTCGCTGACTCGGTTGAGACCGAGGAGCTGCAAGAGGTGCTCAAAGACATCAATCAGGTGGCAAGGGATGGGTTGGCCGACACCCGACAAGCCGTCCGTACCCTTGTTCAAGAGCATGAGGCGCTACCTGAAGAGTCCGATGATGATGGGCGCAGCTATGGCTCCAGGCTGCACACGCTCGACGAACTCGACCCCGTAATCGCCCATGCCCGCGCGGCTGGTCTGGCTGTCGTGTCTACCGAAACAGGGCATCAGCGGCACGATCCCAGACAGGACAACCTCTGCTTCATCATCAGCAGGGAGGCAATTACCAACACGCTCCGACATGCCTCAGACCCGAGCACCATCGTCATCTCCCGCGACTATGAGCAGGACGGTACCCTCCGCATCAGCATTCACGATTATGGGCACGGGAATGAGCATGGACAAGCCTCGGGCGATTGGAAACCGGCCATTCATGATCATCAAGGAGTGGGCCTCAAACAAATCAGCGAGCAATGCCGACTGATGGGAGGGAGTCTGAGTTGCGGACCGAGCGAGAACGGGGGATGGACGGTAGAAGCCGTCCTGCCTGGCACCAGCGAGAAAGGGTGCAACGCCCATGATTGACCTGATGCTGGTCGATGACCTTGCGCTCCTCCGCAAGGGGTTGGTACGCATGATTGAGGCCGACCACGATTTACAGGTCGTCAGACAAGCCTCCAACGGTCAGGAGGCAGTGACCATGCTTCGAGAGATGAAAGCAGCCGCCCAGCCGTTGCCTCGGGTGATCCTGATGGACGTTCGCATGCCGGTGATGGACGGCATCAGCGCCACTGCGGTCATTGCCAAGGAGTTCCCCGACATTCGCACGCTGATCCTGACCACCTATGACGAAGACGATTACGCCTTCACCGGTCTGCACGCAGGCGCCTACGGCTTTCTGCTCAAGGACGTATCCACCAGAGACCTGCACCGAGCCATTCACGCAGTGGCCGATGGGGACGCAGTGCTCACCCCCCGCATTACAGCGGAGCTCATCAACCGCGACAGAGCCTATGCCCGGCATAAGGTCAGTGATCCGCAGGCCAGGCAGCAGCTGGATAAGTTGACCCCCAGGGAGTACGAGATAGCCGGGCTCATCGCTCAAGGGCTATCCAATCAGGAAATAGCCCAGCGCCTCACTCTCGAAATTACCTCTGTCCGGCGTTACGTAAGTCGCATACTCGACAAGACCGGCCTGCGAGACCGTACACAAATCGTCATCACATGGTTTCAGGCCGGAATGTCTGACTGACGATTCATGACCAGCTGTTCCGGACACTGGGAGGAGAAAAGCAGAAAGAACGATGGATCCCCAGTTCCGTTGGATGCTGTTTATGTAAGCTGAAGCACAAAGCACAAAGCACAAAGGGGTGGCCGAGCACTCGACAGAGGAGGGGAACTATGGGAATCCGTCTGGTGAGGATGGATCACCCGGGGGCGGTAAATGCCGAAGCGATCTGGGAATATCTGCAGGCCTGTCGTGCTCGGCCTGAGGATGAAGCAGCCGGGCTCGGCCCTCTGGAGGACTGCCACAGCCTGGATGAGGTTCGTCAATCAGGCCTGCCGGAGGTGGCTCGTCAGGCGCGCGGCGATGATCTGCCGTCGGGATTTGTGCCCGCCCTGCAGTTCGCAGCCATGGATCCCAGCGGCAAACTGGTGGGGATGATTCAGTTGAGGCTGCAGCTTACAGAGGCGCTTCTACGCTCGGGCGGCAACATCGGCTATTCAGTTCGCCCTGATTGTCGTCGGCGGGGTTATGCCGGGCTGATGCTGGATGATTGCCTGCAACGGGCGGCCGCTCTTGGCATGAGCCGGGTCCTGATCACCTGCTCCCCGTCGAATCTGGCCAGCCGCCGGACCATCCTCTCGCGTGGCGGGCAACTGGAGAATGTGCTCCTCAGCAGCTTTGGTCAGCCAGTAGAACGATATTGGATTGATTTGTCTACGAAACGAACAGATCGGTAAACGCAATCTTGGATGCAAAAGCAGCTTTCATGTAATTGCTTCCTGGCTAGGCTCTCTGCAATGATTTTCTCCGGCTATGACGTATATGCGCATCCAGAACGCGAACTTATTTTAAGCTTATTTTGAGCGAATGCCGGTTAGTGTATATTTTGTTTTTATGCACATTCCGTGCATTATGTACGACGGCAAAGGAACCGCCATGAGACAAACAGCTTCGACACAGAAACCAT
This sequence comes from Bifidobacterium polysaccharolyticum, assembly GCF_016101585.1. Lineage (GTDB taxonomy): Bacteria > Actinomycetota > Actinomycetes > Actinomycetales > Bifidobacteriaceae > Bombiscardovia > Bombiscardovia polysaccharolytica. The sequence goes on along the minus strand of NZ_JACFQG010000002.1, from coordinate 400,497 downwards.
CCGATAAGCCGCAAGTCATTGCTGTCAGGTTTTTTGCCCTGGCATTAATTCTCGCCCATGTTATATCGTTTGCCACCGGTTCACAGTTCTGGGGTTCATGCACATACCCAGTAGCTTGGCTAATGATGATTGTCTTCATGATGGTAAGAGACTGGCGGCGAAACGGTGAAGGCCAGCATCATTCGAGATAGCCAATACGCGAAAAGGGCGAAATAGTGGGTTCCGTCGATAACTTGCAGAGTTTCGCATCATCGCCGTCGCTGTTCGTTCGCGCGGTCTACTGTTGTCGTCGGTCAACCTCCCCACTGGTGAGCATGAGCCGGGGGAACAAGCATCGCACTTTTCTCAATATCCGCTTTTGCTGATACTGGTATGGCTTCTCTTACCAAAGTGCCGATTGGGAACAAAGTAGATGTACCCGTCCGCCCCTTGGCGGCCCGCTTGATAAATGGGAATATGCTGTTCCAGCTGCAGGTAAACCAGTAGTGGAATCAGTGTTTGCCAGTACGTGCTCTTGGATGCCATAATTTGTGGGACGGTGGCGGTTTTATGTCTGATCCAGCTTGTATTTTATTAGAAAATGCCTGAAATTCTGGGCTCATGGGTGAGGAAAGAATATGGATTAATAAGCTATCGTAGTTGAAGCAGATGGTCTCATGGAAAAGACCATCGGAGCCAAAATCACCATACTATGCTGGGCCGGAATTTGGACTGATTCTTTCCTCCACCTGCGCAGACTCAGCAAATTGAAATAGTCATGAATAGACAAGCAGCAATAGACGACACAACCCGCGCTTTACCACATCAGTATTGACGCTGAAAGGCTCTGGAATGGGCAATATCGAAGTAAGCGTATCGAACCTTACTGTTCGAATAAAGAACAAAACGATTCTCTCTCATCTCTCATTGGAAGTTGAAGAAGGGGCCTTCCATGGGATAATCGGGCCAAATGGCGCTGGAAAGACAACGTTGTTCACCGTCCTGCAGGGGCTGCAAAAACCGGCTGAGGGAACGGTATCTGTTCTGGGCAAGTCGCCCTATCCACGAAACCTGGCCTTGCTTCGCCAAATAGGCATCCAGCCTCAAAAGTCGTCCTTCTTCCCCAAAACGACGCTCCTTGAGCACCTTACTGCCGTGGCGAATATCTACCAGGTGCCCCGGTCGCGTGTGAACGATCTTATTGATGCATTGAAACTGGATCAGGTGGCATCCAACAAAGTTGAATCATTATCAGGCGGTGAACAGCAGAGACTGGCCATCGCTACTGCTGTCATCCATCATCCTCGGCTGCTCTTTCTGGATGAACCCACTGCTGCCCTCGACCCTGAGTCACGTCATGACCTTGTGAGCCTGCTCAAATCGAATCAGCAATTGGCTGCCACGGTTCTTTATACGACGCACCATCTGGATGAGGCAGAGCGATTGTGCAGTATGGTCTCGATCTTGGCGGATAAGCATATTCTCGTGACAGCCAGTCCAAGCAAGCTTATTGCGCAAGCAGAGATGGAATCGACCATTCTTCTTCCGAATGCCTTGGATCAGGCCGATCACGTAGCCCGTCTCGTGGGGGACGACTATGTAAAGGTTACGCCTGACGGTCTGACAGTACGCACTCGGGATACCGGAGTTACCTTCGCGAAATTGGTTGATTCAGGAATCAATACAAGCCAGGCACAAGTCAAGGATGGGCGTCTGGAGGATGTCTACCTTCGCCTTCTCGAAAAGGAGAACGTCAAATGAACAGCTTCAAAACTCTATTCAAGTTGATGTTCCACTATGATATTCGTGATTGGTCCACTTTGGTTTTCACCTTTCTCTTTCCTATAGCTTTGTTGCTGGCCCTGGTCCTGTCTTTTAAGAGCTACGTTCCTGGAGTTGATATTGCCAGTCAAATCAGCGCCAATGTCATTGCATTTGGTGCGGCCTACGTGGGTATTTTTGCCGGTGCTTCGCACCTTGCTCTCTGGCGTGAGAATGGCATGCTTCAGACGGTTCGCAATTTTCCTCTATCCTGGAATGTGATTATCCTCTCCCAAGCTGTTGTGGGTATCGTCGTTCTTCTGGCACAAGCTGTAGTGCTTGTCGTCTTGGGAATGATTATGGGAATGGTGCTGAAACCGACATTTTTGTCGGGATTGCTTCCCCTGGTCCTAGGCTACCTCTTGTTCTTTTTCCTGGGTGTCATCATCGCCATGATAATTTACTCAATCGCCGGGGTATCCATCCTTGCGAACATCATTATTCTGCCCTTGGGCTTCATCGGCGGAGCTATGATGCCGCTCAATATGCTGCCGTCCTGGGTGCAGACCATTGCCCCATATACGCCCTTATATCACATGAGGGAGGCCTTATCGATGATGCTGATCGGATCGGGCACCTGGCCTCATGCTTGGCTCGGGATCCTATACCTGACCGTGGGCTGCATTACCTTAGGGCTTGTTTCCATATACGGTTTTCGCTGGAAATGATACTTCTGACGGCTATGCACCTTTTGCTGCCATTGCGAGGAATTTCTCGGTTTCCTGAATGGTAGTTGCGGGCTCGGCTGAGGTTAATTCGCGCGAAAGCCATTCTTCTTGCCTTTGGCCGCCTTGGGTATAACTTGGGTAGGTATAAGAAGGGTCCAGGGCATCCACTGATCTGCCAGTGTGAAAGAGACCAATAGATTCCTCGTGTCGTAGCGCGTCTGCGGGGTTCTTCTGAGAGAATGGCATGTATGGTCTGGCTGATTGTCCTGGTATGGGTGCTGGTGGTGGTGGCATTCGTTGTATTTGTCATGCGCTTGGCGCTTGGCGAGTCCCAGGACCGTGCCTTCTCCCAGTCTCTCGATGAGCGTGTGCGCCGGGCTGCACGCCGTCAGCAGGAACGAGAGAATAAGCTGCCGCGGATAGCAGGCGGGCACCTGTCGTTCTCCCCTGGCTCGGGCGAGGACGCATCAACCGCTGAAGACGGCGAACATCCCTATCCGGTCTATGTCAATTCCTCCTCTGTGGTAGAGGTTCGGGGTCTGCTGGCTTCCGATTCCACGGACGAGATAAATCTGCCCCCGCCACCGAGCAGCGATTCCACATCGTCGGTCAGCCCGAGACAAAAGAAGAATGCCGTGCCGTCAGTTTCTGCGACCTCTGGGCCTCCAGCTCCCAGGAACTCCGCCCCACGATCATCCAGCCCCGAGCCTTCGCGTCCGCAGCGGAGGGAGCCTCAGGCCACCACCTCCGATGTCATGCCTGCAGTCAAGAGCGGTTCGCAGACGAAAAAGAGCCACCCAGGCGGAAAGTGACCGCTGGTGATAACCGTCCGTGTCCCTTTTCGCCCTTAGGCTGGTACCTATGACAACACAGCAGCTCCTTATTCTTATCGCGGTGTTGATCGTCCTGGTGCTGGCGGTGGTCGGTATTCTGGTGACGGTCCGCAAACGCCGGTCCCAGGGGGATTCCACCCGCCCCGGCAGGACGGAAGAGCCTGGTGATGGCCGCTCTTCTTTGCCTCCGGAGTCGGCGACCTCTGCAGAAAATAGCCAAGCTGAAGGCCGACCTGATGCCTCCCCAGCAGCTTCGTCGGGTTATCAGGCAGTCCACTCTGCCTCGCCTGCATCGGATGCATCCTCCAATCCGGACGCACCTAAAGGTTCAGCAGGCTCAGTCGCTTCAGAGGCATCCAGTCAATCGTCCTCAGCCGATCAAGCAGCACCGTCGGCACAGGAGGAGTTGGCTCACCCGGAGGCATCCGCATCCCGTATGACCAGGCTCAAGGCCAGGCTGGCCAAGAGCCCCAACCCCTTCGGCAAGGCCCTATTTGCCATTCTGACCAAGGACCATCTGAGCGAGTCCGACTGGGAGGATGTGGAAGACACCCTGCTCATGGCGGATGTGGGCGCTGAGGCCAGCGAACAGCTGGTGAAACAGTTGCGTGACGATGCCCGGATAACCGGGCAGAAGGACCCAGCAGCAGTGCGTCGTGGCCTTCGTCAGCGCTTGATCGATCTGGTCGACCCCAATATGGACCGAACTCTGGCGGCTACCCGACCCCAGGCCAACAGGCCGTCGGTCATCATCATGGTGGGTGTCAACGGCACGGGCAAGACCACCACGGCGGGCAAGCTGGCCAGGCTTTTCGTGGCCGATGGCAAGTCGGTGGTCATGGGTGCCGCCGACACCTTCCGTGCCGCCGCCGCTGACCAGCTGGAAACCTGGGGTGGCAAGGTGGGTGTGCCCGTGGTCCGCAGCGACCGCGACGGCGCCGACCCGGCCTCGGTGGCCTTCGAAGCCGCGGAACGAGCCAAAAATGATCAGGCGGATGTCCTCATCGTGGACACAGCCGGACGTCTGCAGAACAAGGCCAACCTGATGGATCAGCTGGGCAAGATCCGGCGGGTGATCGAGAAGAACCTGCCCGTGGACGAGGTTCTGCTGGTCCTGGATGCCACCACTGGGCAGAACGGGATGATTCAGGCCCAGGTCTTCGCCCAGGCCATCGGGGTCACAGGCATTGTCCTGACCAAGCTGGACGGCTCGGCCAAGGGCGGCATCGTCATTTCTGTCCAGCGGGAGCTGGGCGTGCCTGTCAAGCTGGTCGGGCTGGGCGAGGGTCCCGACGATCTGGCTGTCTTCGATCCCGAATCCTTTGTCGACGGCATTCTGGGAGACGAGTAGTCCGGCTAGTCGGTCGGCTAGTCGGTCATAAGGTGGTCATCCAATAGTCACCCGCAGGTAATGCGGCGGTGACCTGACCGTCATCCGCTTCCTGTTTGATGAATCGGGAAGTGGAAGAGATTCTGACGTAGGCTGTCCGGAGGGAAGTCCTCTTTATTGGGACTGCTCGCTCGGATGGGGAAAAGAGAGGTGTAGGCATGGATTCTGGAAATGCTGCCTGGATGCTGGTAGCGGCATCCATGGTTTTCCTGATGACTCCGGCGGTGGCTTTCTTCTATGGGGGTATGGTCCGCGCCAAGGCTGTGCTCAACATGATGATGATGTCCACGCTGGCCATTGCCGTGACTGGGATCATTTGGACCCTCTGGGGATGGTCGATTTCCTTTGCAGGCAAGGATATTGGCGGCGTCTTCGGCGACCCCATCACCGGCTTCCTGCTCAAGGACACGGTCACAGCCAAGAATGGGGTCTTCACCTCGCTTGATTCCGCAAACGCTGCCTACCCGCACACGGTGGACATCGCCTTCCAGGCCGCCTTCGCCATGATCTGCGTGGCCCTGATCTCGGGAGCCCTTGCAGAGCGAGTCAGAATCAGCACCTGGATGATCTTCGTGGCCCTCTGGATCACCTTGGATTACGCGCCCATGGCCCACATGGTCTGGAATCACGGACTGCTGGCTGCCGATGGACCCATTTCCAACGCCATCGGAGCTCAGGCGCACGACTTCGCAGGCGGTACGGTCATCCACATCAACGCGGCAGTAGCAGCCCTGATCATTGTGCTCATCATAGGCAGGCGAATCGGCTTCCCCAAGGAATCCATGCGTCCCCACAATGTGCCCATGGTCATGCTGGGCGCCTTCCTGCTCTGGTTCGGCTGGTTCGGCTTCAATGCGGGGTCTGCCTTCGCCGCCAACGGCACGGCTGGATATGCCTGGGTTTCCACGACTATAGCCGCCAGTGGCGCCACACTGGGCTGGCTCTTTACTGAGCGGGTCCGCACCGGGCATTACACCGCCATGGGTGCTGCATCCGGCATGGTCGCCGGTCTGGTGGCCATCACCCCAGCGGCCGACGTGGTTTCACCCCTCTGGGCCATGGTCATCGGCCTGCTGGCTGGTTTCGTCTGCTGCCTGGCCTGCGGGCTCAAGTTCCGTTTCGCCTATGACGACTCCTTGGATGTGGTAGGCATCCACGGTGTGGGTGGTCTCTTGGGCACGCTGCTGATAGGCTTCTTTGGTACCGGCACGGGCTTCCTGGCCGGCGGCAATTTCCGGCAGCTGCTGGTTCAGTTCCTGGTGGCGCTGATTGCGATCATCTACGCAGCTGCAGTCACTGGTGTGATCGCCTTTGCGCTGGAGAAGACCATTGGTTGGCGAGTCAGCAAGGATCAGGAGGTCATCGGCGTCGATCAGAGCGATCAGGGTGAGAGCGCCTACGACTTCGGATCCATTCTGAACTGATCAGAAAGGAAGGCAGCATGAAACTCATTACCGCCATTGTTCAGCCCGGGCGGCTGGATCAGATTAAACAGGCCCTGACCGAGGTCGGCGTGCACGGTATGACCGTCTCGTCAGCCCAGGGCTATGGTCGGCAGGGCGGCCATAAGGAGGTCTACCGGGGCAGCACTGTCAAGGTGGACCTGGTTCCCAAGGTGCGCTTGGAGGTGTTGACCGAGGATCGCCGGGTCGACGAGCTGGTCAACGCTATCGTCCAAGCTGCCGCCACCAACACCGTAGGCGACGGCAAGGTCTGGGTGCAGACCCTGGACTCGGTGGTCAGGGTTCGTACCGGGGAGACCGGCGTAGACGCTATCTGAGGCAGCCGCCTGCTGCCGTCTGTATGGTCGTTTTCCTGTGCTGACCAGTTTCGCAGGATCCCGTCGCTGTGGCCAATTTCGTGGTCTAGCGGTCGGGATCCTGCTTTTTCTATGTCTGGGATTTCCTTGTCTGAGTCGTTGAGAATGGCTCTTCACGCTTGGCTGGTCTGGTCGATTGTCCCCATCCAGACATCAGTGCGCGTTCTCAAGCCATTGCAGATGGCCCTGACGCCGATGAAGAGGACATTGAGAACGGCCCAGAGCATGGCTATCCGCCAGGTGGGTGTCCAGTTCATGGCCAGAGCCGTCATGCCCAGCAGTCCGATTACATAGATCACAGCTGTCAGGGAGCAGGTGGCTGCCAGGTAGCGATAATCCCCGGCTCCTATCAGAATTCCGTCCAAGGCCCACATCCATCCAGCGACGGGCATGAAGACCCCTTGGACGATCATACCCACGGTGATCAGAGACCTGATGGCCGGCGTTGGGCTGAACAACGGAGCAGCGAAGAGGCCCAAAGCGATCATGACCAGCCCGACCAGCACTCCCATGGCCATGCCGGCCTTGGCTGACAGGTCGGTCATGACCCGCGCTCGCGCCCGCTGTCTGGCGCCCAGCTCGGTGGCCACCAGTGACTGACCGGCGATGCCCACGGCATCCAGCATGTTCAATCCGAAGTTCCAGGCCGAGTTGACCCCCTGGTAGGCAGCCAATACCTGCTCACCCAGGTGGGCCGCAGCCACCACGGTCATAAAGAGGCAGACCCGCAGGGCCAGGGTCCGCAGGAAGAGTGGGAAGCCATCGCCCATGCTGGCCGCCATGCCTGAGAGTCGGGGCCGCAGCTGGGCGCCTTCCTGACGGGCCCAGGCCAGGGCGGGGATGGTCAAAAAGAGCCCCATGGCCCACTCGGCGATCAGTGTGGCCAGGCCCGAGCCCAGAATGTCCATGTGCAGGCCGAAGACCAGCAGAATCTCAAGGGCGGTGTTGAGGATGGCACCCGACACGGCGGCCACCAGGGTGATCTTTACCTTTTGAAGTCCGCGGAAGATGCCGTTGGCCGCGTAGACCAGGAGCATGGCCGGAAGGCCGAAGACCAGGGCATTCAGGTAGGTCTGCGCCGCCTGCAGGACCGGCCCACGGGCTCCCATCAGGCTGCAGATGGGTCGGCTTAAAGCCAGGAGAACGGCGCAGACGACCACGCCGATGACGAAGGCCAGCCACATGCCGTCCACGCCGGCCTGCATGCCCTCCTTGCGGCGGCCTGCGCCCATGAGCCGGGCCACCTGGGAGGTGGTCCCGTAGGCCAGGAAGATGCACAGACCCACAGTGGTCAGCACCACAGTGGATCCGATGGAGAGCCCGGCCAGGGCCGAGTCGCTGATGTGGCCCACGATGGCGGTGTCGATCATGACGAAGAGCGGTGATGCGATCAGCTGGCCGAAGGTGGGTATGGCCAGTCCGGCAATGGTCCGGTAGGTCGTCCGCCGCTCTTCCGGCGTGATTGATGTGGTCTCGGTTTCGGAGATGTTCCTGTGGCTGCGCATGGACGCCATGCTAATGCTCTGGACTGAAGACACAATCCAGGAAAGCCAGTCCGTGGACGCCCTGTCGTGGATGCCGTATCACCAAACAGCTTTGAGTGCAAGCCGGATTGATGATGTGGCAGGCTGTCCCCAAGTTTTGCACAGAGTTATACCCATGAGGTGGATAAGTTGCGCACATGTCCTCTAGGACACGCCTTGAATGTGGATAACTTATTTTTCTGTACACATGCATGAGCAGCCTTGTACCCCGTCCAGTACGGTCGGCGCGTCCTGGTGAATGCCTTGGGTGAAATCCGTCTCTTAGGGCTGTCAAGGACGGTCCTCTTCGTAGAATCGTGGCTATGGCTTCCGACGACTACACCGACTACACCCATCCCGAACAGCGTCCCACCGATCATGCTCAGACCGGCCGCGACATGCTCTTCGATCGGGTGCCCCCGCATGACGACGATGCGGAGATGGCCGTGCTGGGCGGCATGCTCATGAGCAAGGATGCCATCGGCGAAGTCAGCCAGATGATCGAGATATCCGACTTCTACCAGCCCAAGCACCAGACCATCTACGAGGCCATCGTCACCCTCTTCTCGGCCTCCCAGCCGGTGGATGCGGTCTTGGTGGCCAACGAACTGCTCAAGTCCGGCGACCTGGAGAAAGTGGGGGGCACCGACTATCTGCACTCCCTGGTGGCCTCGGTCCCGACAGCCGCCAACGCCACCTACTATGCGGAAATCGTCCACCAGCGGGCCATCCTGCGCAATGTGATCGCGGCTGGCACCAAGATCGCCCAGCTGGGCTACTCGGCCGAGGGCTCCCAGGCCGAGGACATCGTCAATCTGGCCCAGGCCGAGGTCTACGAGATGAGCGTGGGCAGGGTCCGCCAGGATTACGAGGCCATCGGGCCGGTCGTCCATGACACCCTGGACCAGCTGGACAAGCTGCAGAACGGCGAAATGGAGCGGGGCGTGCCTACCGGCTTCAAGAGCATCGACGATGTGACCCAGGGCCTGCAGCCTGGGCAGATGATTGTGGTGGCCGGCCGCCCGGCCATGGGCAAGTCCACCCTGGGCATCGACTTTGCCCGCGCCGCAGCCCTCCACAACAACATGACCACAGTGGTCTTCTCCCTGGAGATGAGCAAGACCGAGCTGGCCCAGCGCATCATCTCGGCCGAGACCGACATCCCCCTGGTGGCCCTGCGCCGGGCGGATGACATCACCCCCGAACGTTGGAACACCCTGAACACTTTCTGGAGCAGGCTCCAGGATGCCCCACTCTTCCTGGACGATTCGCCCAACATGAGCCTGATGGAGATTCGCGCCAAGTGCCGTCGGCTCAAGCAGACCAACGACCTGAAGCTGGTGGTCATCGACTACCTGCAGCTGATGACCTCGGGCAAGCGGGTCGAATCCCGCCAGCAGGAGGTCTCCGACTTCTCACGCGCCCTGAAGCTGCTGGCCAAGGAGCTGGAGGTTCCGGTGGTGGCGCTGAGCCAGCTCAACCGCGGTCCCGAGATGCGCAACGACAAGAAGCCCATGCTCTCCGACCTGCGCGAGTCCGGCTCCATCGAGCAGGATGCCGACGTGGTCTTCCTGGTCCACCGGCCGGACTTCTACGACAAGGAGGACCGCCCGGGCGAGGCCGACATCATTCTGGCCAAGCACCGCAACGGCCCCACCGACACTTTCAAGCTGGCCTTCCTGGGCGAGAAGTCCAAGTTCAAGGACATGCCCCAGGACTACCAGCAGGGAGGGGTCTGATCATGCGGCCCACGGCTTCCAAGGCGCAGCCTGCCGATCAGCCCGGTCGTCCCCGTCGGCCTTGGCGCTCCCTCCTGGCCCTTCTTGTCGGCAAGGCGGTACGCATCGTTTCGCGGCTGTCCCATCATGGCGGTTCGGCCCTGCCTGGCAAGGTGGTCGAGCGGATCGACCCGGGCTTCCTGGCCAGGACCCTGTCGGGGCTGCCCCGTGGTGTGGTTCTGGTCTCGGGTACCAACGGCAAGACCACCACCACCCGGATGGTGGCCTCCATGCTGGAATCCCTGGGCCTCAAGGTCTTCACCAATCCGACCGGATCCAACTTCACCCGCGGCGTTGTTTCGGCCTTGGTCTCTACATTGGGGCTCTCCGGCCATCTGCATGCCGACATCGCCGTCTTGGAGCTGGACGAGGCCTATGCAGTCCACTTTGTGCGGCAGGTCAAGCCCCGCTACGCCCTCCTGCTCAATGTCATGCGCGACCAGCTGGATCGGTTTGGGGAAATCGACACCACAGCCCGGCTGCTGGGTCAGGTGGCCCTGGCCACCACGGGCACGGTGGTCCTCAACCGTGAGGATCCGCGTATTGCCAGCCTGGCCGCCCAGACACCGGCCCAGACCGGTGTGGCCTACTTTGGTCTGTCAGACGATCTGCTGACCTATTTCCCTACCGATGACGACATGCATGCCTCGGACCGGGGTGCTGGCGTTGGCAGTGCGGGCAGCGCTCCCCGTCCGGTCCGCCATGGTCACCGGCTGCCAGCCGAGGTGACCCTGGAACGGGTCATGGACCACAGGGCTGCCTTCCGCCTGGACGGTCGGATCCTGGAGACCGATCTGCGCTTGGAGGGCGTCTACAACCTCTACAATGCGGCCGCTGCCCTGGCGCTGGTGAGAGTCGTTCTGGAAGACAGGGAGCCTGATGATGCAGCGCTCATGGATGCCCTGTCCAAGGTGACGCCCGCCTTCGGCCGCGGGGAGGTCATCACTTACCAGGGCGCGCCGGTTGAGCTGGTCCTGGTCAAGAACCCCATGGGCTTCCGCCTGGCCCTGTCCTCCTTCGACCCTGCCGGACAGGACACCATGATCGCCATCCGCGACGAGTATGCGGACGGACGTGACATGAGCTGGCTCTGGGATGTGGACTTCACCTCGCTCAGGGATACCGGCGTGGCTATGGTTTCCGGCACCCGGGCCTATGACATGGCCCTGCGCCTGGCTTATGACCAGGTGCCCACCGAGGCGATCGAGACCGACCTGGATCGGGCGCTGGCAGCCTTCCTGGAGGTGCATCCAGGCCGACCCAAGCGAATCTACTGCACTTACACGTCTATGCTCCGGCTCCGGTCCGCCCTCGGCAGGATCACGAGCGTGGACGATGCCGGGGTGGGCGCATGAGCGAGCGAACCAAAAGGAGCGCAGGAATGCCGCAGTCGCAGGATAAGGCCAAGGCCGCAGGGACCCATCCGCCGCTGCAGATCCTCTCCCTCTACCACCGTGACATGAACATCTACGGGGATTCGGGCAACATACTCAGCGTGACCCGTAGGGCTGATCTGTATGGGTTTAGTCCCGTGGTACGTTATTACGATCCCGGCGATGCCTGGCCGGAGCGGATCGACATGATTCTGGGCGGTGGCGGCCAGGACCATGGCCAGGAACGGATCATCGACGACCTGCGGGAGCGGGCCGGACTTCTGCGCGATCTGGCCGACCAGGATGTGCCCATGCTGATGATCTGCGGGCTCTACCAGCTCTTCGGCCATTATTTCGAGACCTCCGATCATGAGCGCCTGGAGGGGGTCGGCATCCTCGACGTGCATACCATTGCCGAGCCCGAGCGGATGATCGGCAACCTGGTGGAGCAGGCAGAGGACTTCGGCAGGGTGGTCGGCTATGAGAACCACTCGGGTCTGACCTACCTGGGGGAGGGGGCCCAGCCCCTGGGCATGGTGACCGAGGACGGCCGCGGCAACAATGGCAAGGACCACACCGAGGGGGCCCGATGGAAGAAGGTCATCGGCACCTACATGCATGGGTCGCTGCTGCCGAAGAACCCGGCCATTACGGATTTCCTTATCAAGGGAGCAGCCGAAAGGCGGTACGGCCAGGGCACCTTCGCCCAGATGAAGAAGGCCATGGACCAGAGGAGCCGGAGCGAACTGGAGCGTCTGGACTCCCTGGCGGATCAGGCCAGCCGCATCGCTGCCTCCAGGCCCAGATGAGGAGGGGCCTGCGGTTGCGTCTGCGGGTCCGGCACAGATTTTGATGAGTGGTCGGAGGCAATAACAGGGAAAGACGTTGCGGTCCCTCCTGCTATGGTGTCGAGTGGGATCAGTCGGGGATATCCAGCTAGACTATAAAGAGAGACGGCCGCTCGTCTCTTGGCGGTCAAAAGAGCCCGGTACTTCAAGGGCGTATGAATGCTGGGAGGCATATCATGTCGGATTTGCATATCGGTGACGGATTGCACAAGGTGCTTCTGGCTGGCATCGGAGCCTTGGCCACAGGCGTGGAGAAGGGCCAGGAGGTCATTGACAACCTGGTCAAGAAGGGTGAGCTGACAGTAGAGCAGGGGAAGATTCTTAATACTGAGCTCAAGCGCAACAGGAAGAACCCTCCCGCTCCTGCACCTGCACCGGCTGCGTCGGCCCCGGCTGCTGGCGCGCCCAGGCCTGCGACTCATGTTGCTCCTGATCCCCGTCGTCCTGACCATGAGCCCCTGGCGCCAATGCCGAATCGTCGGTCCGGGTCCATTCCCATCACCTCCAATGATCCCATTGCGGGTCAGCAGGGCTGAAGGCGGTCAATTACTGTCAGCGTCGGTCGTCTGCGCCGGAATGTCTGCCGCTGGTCGGCCATGCGGATAAAGGACGCAGGTGAGTGGTGAGTATGGATGCCATGAACGGACATGATGCCCCTGTGCAGACCATCGGCCTTTTCGGGGTTGGTACGGGAGAGCGGCAGGGGGCGGCAGTAAGGATCCGGCACAGGCGTGGCAGGGCCCGTCGACTGGCCGAGATGATTCGCATCGCCAATCGGTTCGACATCATCCACGGTCTGACCCCGGTCACCATGCGCCGATTGTTCGAGGCACTCGGACCCACTTTCGTCAAGGTGGGCCAGATTCTCTCCATGCGTTCGGAGATCCTGCCGGAGGCTTTCTGCCGTGAGCTCTCCAAGTTGCGCGCCGACGCGGATCCCATCCCGTATTCCGTGGTGACCAGCACCCTGGCCGCCGAGTATGGCCGTCCACTCGACCAGATCTTCTCGTCCATAGACCCAGTCCCCCTGGGGTCGGCTTCCCTGGCGCAGGTGCATCGGGCCCGCCTGGTCAGCGGTGAGGACGTGGCCATCAAGGTTCAGCGTCCAGGGATCCAAGAGACCATGGCCCAGGACATCGATATTCTGCGCAGCATGGTCAAGTGGGCCTCCCGGTTCGTCCGCAGTACCCAGGTGATTGACATCCGTGGGGTTGTCGAGGAGCTCTGGGAGACTTTCCAGTCCGAGGTCGACTTCCAGCAGGAGGCCGCCAATCTGGCTGAATTCAAGGATTTCTGTGGCCCTTACGCTTACATCGACTGTCCGAAGCCCTATCCTGCTCTTTGCACCAGGCATGTGGTGGTGATGGAGTACATCGACGGGATATCCCTCTCACGGCCCGCCCAGCTGGTGGCCCAGGGCTATGACCTGAAGGAGATCGGCATCAAGCTGGTCGACAACTATGCCACCCAGATCATGGACCGGGGCTTCTTTCACGCTGATCCGCACCCCGGCAACATCATCATCCGTGATGGTTGCATAGTGCTGATCGACCTTGGGATGGTCGGCCGCCTGGATAAGGTGACCAAATCGGCCTTGAAGGACATGATTTTTGCAGTAGGACGTGAGGATTCACCGGCACTGGCCCAGGGACTGCTCCGCTTCGCTGGCACAGGCGAGGCCAGGGCCGAGGACTACCCCTATCTTTTGGCCGACCTGGATGCGGTCGTCCAGCGGTTCGGCAAGCTGGATCTGGCCGATTTGGATATCGCCGAATACGTCAACGCCGTTATGAAGCTGGCCGCCCGGCATGGCATCAAGGTGCCGGGGTCGGTCACCATGGTGGCGCGCTGCCTGGTCACTCTTGAAGGGCTCCTGGACGAGTTCCTGCCCGAGGCCAACATCGTGCAGATCATCACCGATCATGTTGTTTATAACCAGGGCACGGGATCCATCCTCAAGGAGGAGACCCGGAAACTGGGCATCCAGGGCGATCTGGCTCTGCATGGGCTTTTGGGCGCCCTGGCTGAGTCCCAGACCGCAGCCAAGATGCTGACCCGGGGCCAGCTACGCGCCAATGTGCAGCTGGTGGGTTCCGAGGAGCCACTGCAGCAGCTGTCTGACATGGTCAACAGGCTGACCATGGCCCTCATTGTCGTCGGTCTCTATGTAGGCTCTTCAATCGTCTACTTCGCCCGCATCAAGCCGGTGGTCTTCGGTATCCCGGTGGTCAGCATGCTGGGATACGTGGTGGCCTTCATTCTTTCGGTCTGGATAGTCCTGGACATCCTGATCAAGCACCGGGCCCTCAAGCGCCGGCGACGCAACGGCGAAGCCTAGGCTGAGAGCCCGTCCATCCTGCACAGATACCGTCTGATGCCGAATCAGTTGGCGAAGTCCTCCACGGTTTCGGGATCCTCGTGGTTCATGAAGGCGGATTTGCCGGTGTCCATGGCCCGCAGCCGATCCATCTCCTGGTCGCTGAGCTGGAAGTCCCAGATGTCGAGGTTTTCGCGCATGCGCTCGCAGTGGGTGCTCTTGGGGATGACGATGACCCCGTCCTGGACCAGGAAGCGCAGGGCGACCTGGGCTGCGGTCCGGCCGTGCGCCTGCCCGATCTCGGTCAGGGTCGGGTTGGTGAACATCCCCTGGCGGCCTTCGGCGAAGGGTCCCCAGGATTCGATCCGGGTGCCGTACTTGTCCATGTAGGCGCGCTCCCGGGGGCGCTGGTGGAAGACGTGGGTCTCCAGCTGGTTGACGGCCGGGACGATTCTGTTGAACTTGACCAGGTCCACATAGCGGTCGGCATAGAAGTTCGAGACACCGATGGCCCGCAGGACCCCCTGGTCATAGAGGTCCTCAAGGGCGTGCCAGGCTGCGTAGTAGTCGTTGAAGGGCTGGTGGAGGAGGACGAGGTCCAGGTGGTCAGTACCCAGCTTCTTCAAGGACTCCTCGACTGAGGCCTTGGTCTTGTCGTACCCGTAGTTGGTGATCCAGACTTTGGTGGTCAGGAAGACCTGGTCGCGGTCGAGGCCGCTCTGAGCCAGGGCATCTCCGACGGCTTGCTCGTTTCCATAGGCCTGGGCCGTATCGATGGCCCGGTACCCGGTCTCCAGGGCATCCAGGACTGAGCGGCGGCACTCGTCCAGGTCGGCGATCTGGTAGACACCGAAGCCCTCCATGGGCATGAGGACGCCGTTGTTGAGCTTGACGGACGGGACGGAGGTGGATGAATCATTCTGCATGGTATCGTGCTTCTTTCTTGGCAGATTGCTCGACGGAGTTGATTAAAGGCGGGGCATGCCTCTCTGATCTGCATGTTCAAGGATAAGGCCTTGAAGCAGCTTGAAGTCAAGCTCAGCAAAGCGCGTCCAGCCTCCTGCGATGCTAGCGTGGGTAGTGAAGTAGCTGATAGCTGGAGGCGATGATGGGGTCCAAAGCACGATTGGCCGGCAAGGTCGCACTGGGTCTGGGATTCGGTGTTTTGGGAGGCTGGTGCTGGGCCCTGGCCCCTGGCCTTTCAGTGGTTGCGGGCCGGAGAAAGCCCGTCGGTCTGTCCTTGCATCCCTACGCCCATAGGGGCCTGCACGACGCTGGCTCGGGGATGGAGACGACCAATCCCAACCCTGGACAGACCGTCTACCTGCATCGTATCCATGACTGCCTGAAGGTTGAATCCGATCGTCCCTCAGGCAGGCACGCCTCGGCCCAAGCCAAGTCCCCTCGGGTAGTGGCGCCTGAAAATTCTCTGGCTGCCTTCGAGGCGGCCTGCAGGGCCGGCTACGGGATTGAGCTGGATGTTCATCTCAGCCGGGACGGCCAGGTGGTGGTCATCCACGATGGAGACCTGCAGCGGATGGCTGGCGTCAACCGGGCAGTGGCGGACCTGACCTATGAGCAGCTGCAGAGGATTCCACTGTGCCCAAGCCCTGCCCAGGCTCTTGAGTCCGGGGAAGGAATTCCTGGCTCTGCCGACCACGATGGCGGTCCCGAAACGGAGGGCGGGGACGGGGGCCTCAACGATCCCGAGGCGCAGCATGTGCCTCTTCTGTCCGAGGTGCTCGCTCTGGTGGATGGCCGGGTGCCCTTGGTCGTCGAGATCAAGATGGACAGGGGCTTGGATCGGGAGCTCATGCGTCGGACCGATGCCCTCCTGTCCAGGTACCAGGGCCCCTATGTGATAGAGTCCTTCAACGTCCTGGCCCTTGCCTGGTATCGGGCTCACCACCCAGGCGTCACCAGAGGGCAACTGGTCGCCCCCTACCACGGCCGGGTGGACACCTGCTCCTCGGCTCTGCGCTGGATGGCCGGGTCCCTCCTCTTCAATTGGCTGGGGCGGCCGGACTTCGTGGCCTGCGAGTGGCACAGCGGGCACTCACTGCCCATGCGCCTGTACCGGTTCCTGGGTGGAACGCCCATCGCCTGGACCGTCCGCTCCGAGCGTGCACAAGAGGAGGCCAGTGCGGACTTCGACGGGATCATCTTCGAGTCGTATCTGCCCGAGAACTGAACCAGCTATATAGCCCGGAGGCTGCAGCGGCCAGGCCTATCGCCGAGAGTGCCATGGTCAGGAAGTAGCCGTAGGGGAGAGGCACAACGCTCATGTCTATCTGGCCGGACAACTGGTGGAAGATGACGGCAAGCACCCCCGCCATGGCCAGGGCTGAAAGAAGGATGGCCGAAAGGGCATCGATTACTGACTCCCAAATCGAGGAGCAGACTAATGTTCCACGTGAAACACCGGCAGCCTGCATTCTCCGATTCTCCTGGCGACGTTCATTGACTGCGATGGCGCATGCCTGGATCAGGAATATGGCCGTTAGGACGATGGCCCCGTTCGCTATCTGGGGCATGGCCCGTTGCACCTTCTGTGACCTTTGGATGTTGGAACGAATGTACTCCTTCTTGGTACAGGCCTTGATGCCCTTCCTGTCCCATGAAGCATTGAGTTGACTGATCAGATTGCCTGTCCGAACTCCTGGGGCGGTCCTGGCCAGGGTGGTCGATCCACTGTTGTCGGGCGCCAGTTGCGACAGGTCTGCATCCGTCATCAGGTATTCGCCCGTCTGCCCCGTCGGGGTCATATCGACTACGGCGGTGATGGTCAGCGTATGGCCTTTGTCGTACCTGTCGATCAGAGTCAGCTTGCGACCAATAGGGTTTTTCTCCTGGGTGCGGCCACTTGCAATAACGGCGATCTTGCCCGGCCCCAGGTCAGCAGCGGAGCCCTTGATGAAGATTGGGCTAATTGTATTGACGCTCTTGCCTGCTTTGTTGACGTGCATAGCCATGACGGAAGGTTCGTCATTGCCGCCATTATCTTCCTTGTCCGCAGTTGTCCAGGATCCCTCGCTATAGGTGACTGCGGATTCGATGTCTGCAATGGACCGAAGTCGGCGATCCAGGTCTCTTGGATCATTGGTCTCTGCGTTGATCATGGTTTCGGCAGCGATCGGCTTATACCGGCTTATGGCTTCTTGTGCCCAGCCGGATCGTCCCAGGGCTATAAATCCGGTTACGATGACCAGCATCAGTATGATCGGCACTGCTACGGCGGTGGAGCTCCGGTTTTCCTTCCGCGCCCTTTGCCGCGCCAGGAGACCGGCGCCTCGGAAGGCCAGTTGGAAGGGGATGCCGATCAGGTTGGCACAGGCCGGAACCAGGACAGGGGCCAGGGCGCCGATGATGACGAGCAGACAGCCGGTCGAGGCCATGATCTGGATTTCAATGTCCATGCCCTTGAAGCGATGATAGACCATGGCCAGTCCTCCAGCCAGGCCGGCCAGGGCGATTATCAGGCGAAGAGGACCGATTGACTTGGTCCCTGACCGATTTCCCGAGTCCTGCAGGGCCTCGATGGGAGAGATCGCGGTAATCCTCCTGGCAGCGAACCAGGTTCCCAAGAGGCCTGCCAGGAGTATCCCTACGAAAGTGAAGAAAATTCCCGTGGGGTGGGGATGCGCGGTCATTTCCAGCGCTTCAAAGCCTGAGTTGATTAGGGACTTGGCGAATGCGGGCACCAGCAGGCATCCCGCCAAACTGCCCAGGAGGGCGGCCAAACCTACCGGAATCATGAATTCCAGTAGGGAGATGAATCTCACGGTCCTGGGAGAGGCGCCTGAAAGCCGCATCATGGCATACTCGCGACGACGGCGCTCGATCAGGAACCCCACAGAAGTGATGACGAGGAAGATGGAGACGAACCCGCATATGCAGGCGTACATTATGGATATCAGTGAAGCGCCGTCTTGTAATAACAGGGTCATAGCGCGGTCGTAGGAATTCATTGCGCGAGTATCTGGCATCCCGTCGCCCTTCCGAGCGGCAATGGCTACCTGGGCCCAGGCGCTGGTAAGGACCGAAGCGGCCATGACCGCCAAGACCATGACCGTGTAGGAGGACCGATGCTCATGCAGAAAGGATCGCACCAGGGAGGCCAAGCCAGGAGTGCGTGCCTTGGTTCGAACTGCGGTTTGCGAGCCGCCCCCGCCCATCGGTCCTGAGGCCCCGGTTCCTGTGATTGATCCACCCAGGGAAAGGGACTTGCCCTCCATGGTGTGCTCCTTTCTCGCCCTTGAATGCTGCTGTTCTTATTGCAACACCGGGTGAAGGCCCACTCAGGGTGTTTTCAGGGTCAGACCAGGGGGAGAACCAGGGTGGCGATCAGCGATTAAGCGCTCTTGTACGAGAGGGTAGAAGTCGAGGGGTAGACGGTTGGGAGAATAGAGGTTGGGAGGATTAAAGACATGATGACTGGTTCGGTAAGCTCCATGGCGTTGCAGAGCCGGCAGTTTCTATAGCGACGACTTCATAGCGAACCTATCCTCGCTGACGGGGTAGGGGAGGGAAGCCTAGTCCATTTTGCACAGCATCTGCCGGGGCGGCCATCGAACACCGTTGAAAAAAGGACCCGAATCGTGCAGGATTCGGGTCCTTGTCGGGTATGGGGTTCGTGCCCTGTCAGTTCGCCAGCTCAGTCGATGACGCCGTAAAGGCGGTCGCCGGCATCGCCCAGGCCAGGTACGATGTAGGCATGCTCGTTCAGCTTCTGATCGACTGCGCAGACCACCACCTTGAGGTTGATGGAGGGGTCCATCTCCTCCTTGAGGCGGTTCAGGCCCTCGGGAGCGGCCAGAATGTTGATGGAGGTCACGTCCTTGGCACCGCGCTCGGCAAGGTATTTGGTGGCGGCGATCAGGGTGCCGCCGGTGGCGAGCATGGGATCCAGCAGGAAGCACTGACGTCCGGAGAGGTCCTCTGGCAGACGGTTGGCGTAGGTGATGATGTCCAGAGTGTTCTCGTCGCGCTTGAGACCGAGGAATCCGACCTCGGCGGTGGGCAGCAGCCGGGTCATACCGTCAAGCATGCCCAGTCCGGCGCGCAGGATGGGAACCACCATGGGGCGGGGGGAGCAGAGCTTCTTGCCCACCATGGGTGCGACCGGGGTCTCGATGGGGTGGTCCTCGATGTCCAGGTTGCGGGTGGCCTCGTAGGCCTCCAGCATGACCAGTTCGCTGATCAGCTCGCGGAAGGTGTTGGAAGGGGTGTTTTTGTCCCGCAGTACGGTCAGCTTATGCTCGATCAGCGGGTGTTCCAGTACGTGAAGTTCCATACCTCTCAGCGTAGCTCAGCGGGTCGGCTTCTGGTAGCGACCGGCAAGCCATGCTGCCTTCGATTTGGGAGTGGAAATGAAAACGCCGAACCATGCAAGCGCCTGTCGGCGCAAACGCCGCTCGCAGCGGCAACAAACGGAGCCCGGGGCTTAGACATGGTCCGACGCAGTCCCCATTGTAGGGCATGCCGGGGTCTGATCTGTGCTCACGGCGCGCTTACGCTTCCGGCTTGAAAGGATGGCGGATCCTACTCCAGCCGTCCCCGCCGCCAGAGTGATGCGCCCCTCATGAAGTCACGTGCCGTCTGATTGAGGGAGTTGACGGTGCGCTGTGCTGCGTCGACCTCCTTGGCCTCCTGACCGTCCAGCTGCCGGCTCTGGGCATCCCGGATGGTGGTCTTGATTCCGCGTGCGATCACGTCGCAGAAGGCTCCTGCCCGTTCCAGAGCTATGGCGAAGTCGCCCGTGAAAGCTCCGGAGAGGATGGAGTCGGCGGTTCGGATGATGTCGTCGGCCTCCGGGGCCTGATCGACGCCGGCGATGGCTGATGCAGCAGTGTCGGTGGGTTCGCCCAGCCTCCACAGACGACTGATTCCATCAGCGTCCCGACGCATCCAGCTGCGAAGCATGTAAAGCCGCCAAAGGATGCCAGGCAGAGAATCGGGGTCGCTGTCGCTCCAGAGCTCGGCCACGACATCCACACCCTCGCGGTCTACCAGGGTCAGAACCCGTTTTACGATGGCCGGGTCGGCGCTGTGGTGGACCCGGTCCAGCAGGGAGGCTGCTGATACATGGCTCATCTCGCTGATCTGCTGTGGATCCATGCCTCCGGAGAGCTGGTCAGCGATAGCTGGATCCAGCTGGCCAGGGCGTGAAGGCCGGGATGCTCCGGTGCCAGAGGCCACGAATCCCGTACGGGAGGAGCGGATTGAGGATGAGCCGATTCTGGAGTTGCTGTCAGTAGACAATGGGAGTCACCTTCTGTATGTCGATGATGGTCGGATGATTGGGGTCGCCGGTCAGACTGAGGACGACAGCGTTGCCGGTGGGCATGAAGGGGGAGTCGTCTGGCAGCCGTTTGGACAGCGATCCGCTGGAGCATAGCCCACGCAGCTTCTCGAAGACTCCTCCCAGGACAGGGCGATGCATGCAGATCATGATGGCTCTGTTACCTTTCAGCAGGTCGGCCATCTGCCCGTCAAGCCAGTTGTGGGCCTGGTCTGGGCGTCGGTGGTAGGAGGACTCCGTCAGGCAGGCCACCATCTCTATGGGCAGGCCTACCTCGTCGGCGTAGGGACGCAGTGTCTGCACACAGCGGATCCAGGGGGAGGACAGGAGGCGGTCGGGAGCAAAGCAGGCCAGCTCCCGAGCCAGGGCGTAGGAGGTGCCGGCGCCCCTGGGGGTCAGAGGACGATTCGCATCCTTGCCCGTCCATTCCTTTCGGGCCACTGCCTTACCGTGGCGGACGATGATCAACTGACGAGCCCGGATGCCGCCCTGCTCCACCCGGTCCACAAAGGCATCCAGTATGGTTCTGTCGCTGGGGTGGGTCAATAGTTTGCGGGCTTCGGAGGCCCCGACCCATCGTATCTGGTCGACTTCCCTGGAATCAGGGCGGTGGATGGGTCCCAGCAGTGCGCCCTGACCGGCGGCGTGTTCCGAATCGGTCGGAGTAGCCATCCAGTAGCAGATATGTTTGAGTCTGCCGCCTTTGCCGCCCTGGCGTCGGCCCTCGTTGTTTAGGGGATATTCGGCATCCCCCAGGTATGGCCCCAGCCGGACAAGACAGCCCGTCTCCTCGCCGACCTCGCGCACAGCCGCCCGCATGTGGGTCTCACGATTCTCCAGCTTGCCCTTTGGCCAGCTCCAGTCGTCGTACTTGGGACGATGGACCAGGCAAAGCTCCAGCTCATCAAGGTCGGATCGGGGGCTGCTTCCTGGGGCTGCTCGGCCGTCGTCGCTGAATTTCATCCATCCCTGGAAGGTTGTGCGCCACCGGTAGAGGATGGCTCCGGCTGCCTCAACCGTCCTGCTCATGGTCGGATGCCATCCCGATCGTCCGCCTCTGCGGCGGGCCTGCCGGCTTGGAGGCGTATCATCATCGCCTGGCCCTGGGGGTTCGGGAGTGAC
Source organism: Bifidobacterium polysaccharolyticum (assembly GCF_016101585.1). Taxonomy (GTDB): domain Bacteria; phylum Actinomycetota; class Actinomycetes; order Actinomycetales; family Bifidobacteriaceae; genus Bombiscardovia; species Bombiscardovia polysaccharolytica. Next base: position 378,725 of record NZ_JACFQG010000002.1, on the reverse strand, counting down.
GGTCGATCAGGTACTCCTGCGAGTCGACCAGAGGCCGGCCCTGATCATCCCGGCTATGGCGCACGTAAGTGCCGTCAGGCTGCATGTGCCAGGAGCTGGTGGTGTCGGCCATCTGCAGATCCACGTAGTCGATCAGACCCTGCACCTGCTCGGGTGCGGTGATGCGAACCAGCGCTTCCACACGGCGGTCCAGGTTGCGGTGCATCAGGTCAGCAGAGCCTATCCAGACTTCTGGCCCGGCCAAGGGACCCTCGCCGATCTGGGGGCCCTGAGAGTTGGCGAAGGCGAAGATGCGGCTGTGCTCCAGGAACCGTCCCAGGATGGAGTGGACTCGGATATTCTCGCTCAGCCCGGGCACGCCTGGCTTCAGGGCACAGATGCCACGCTCCACGATGTCTATGCGAACTCCGGCCTGGCTGGCCCGGTAGAGAGCGTCGATGATCTTTTCATCCACCAAGGAGTTGACCTTGATTCGTATCCACGCGGGCTTGCCGTTCAAGGCGGTCTCTTCCTCGCGGGCGATCCGTTGCAGGAGCCCGGAGCGGACCGTGCGTGGGGCTACCAGCAGGCGGTGGAAGGAGGACTTGGGCGCATAGCCTGACAGCTGATTGAAGAGCCTGGTCAGGTCTTGTCCCACTACTGGATCGCAGGTGAGCAGACCCAGGTCGGTATACTGGCGGGCGGTCTTTGGGTTGTAGTTGCCGGTGCCCACGTGGCAGTAACGACGTAGGCCGTCCTGCTCCTGACGAACCACCAGAGAAAGTTTGCAGTGGGTCTTCAGCCCCACGATTCCGTAGACCACATGGACGCCGGCCCGTTCCAGCTGGCGAGCCCAGGCGATGTTGGCCTCCTCGTCAAACCGGGCCTTGATCTCGACCAGGGCCAGGACCTGCTTGCCGGCGTGCGCGGCATCCACCAGGGCATTGATGATGGGCGAGTTGCCTGAGGTCCGGTAGAGGGTCTGCTTGATGGCCAGCACTCGCGGATCGGCCGCCGCTTGCTCCAGGAAGGCCTGAACCGAGGTGGAGAAGGAGTCATAGGGGTGGTGGAGGAGGATGTCATGCTCACGGATGGCGGCGAAGATGTCCTGGGCCTGGCTGGATTCCACTTCGGCGATCTGCCGGTTGGTGGTGGGAATGAAGGGGCGGAACTTGAGGTCGGCCCGGTCGATGGACTGCAACTCGAACAGGACCGTCCAGTCCAAGGGAGCAGGCAGCCGATAGACTTCTTCCTGGTTGACTCGCAGCTTGCTGGCCAGCAGCTGGGAGAGGAAGGGAGAGGCGGAGTCGGAAATCTCCAGGCGGATGGGCGGTCCGAACCTTCGCTGCAGAAGCTCCTTCTCCATGGCGTTGAGCAGGTTCTCTGCGTCATCCTCCTCGACGTCAATATCCTCATTGCGGGTGACGCGGAAGGAGCGGGCCTCCTTGATGATCATGCCGGGGAAGAGGTATTCCAGGTGGGCGATGATCAGATTCTCCATGGTGATGAACCCGTAGCGCTCCTCCTTGCCCTCTTCGTCGGTCAGATCGTCCACAGGAATCAGACGTGAGAGATTGTCGGGAATCTTAACGCGGGCGAAGTGGGTCTTGCCCGAGGTGGGGTTCTCCACCAGGACCGCCAGGTTCAGTGAGTTGCCTGAGATATAGGGGAAGGGATGGGCCGGGTCGACGGCCAGCGGGGTCAGGACCGGGAAGACCTGGTTCCGGAAGAAGTTGGTGAGCCGTTCCTGCTCCTGGCTGCTCAGTTGTGTCCAGCTCAGCAGGATGATGCTTTCGGCGGCCAGATCCGGCAGGATGTGGTCGATTACATAGTGGGCATGCTCATCCTGAAGCTTGTGGGCCTGCTCGGAGATGGCCCTCAGCTGCTGACGGGGGCTCATCCCGCTGGCAGCCGTTACAGCGATGCCGGTGTCTACGCGACGCTTCAGACCCGCCACGCGGACCATGAAGAACTCATCGAGATTGCTGGCGAAGATGGCGGCGAAGTTGGCGCGCTCCAGCAGGGGCACGCTCTCATCCTCGGCCAGCTCAAGTACGCGTTTGTTGAACTTGAGCCAGCTCAGTTCCCGGTCGAAATAGCGGTCCTCAGGCAAGGGCGAGACCGGGTGATCCGAGTGCTTGGATACATGCCGTGCCTGGCCATCGGTCTCGGCAATATGCTCCGCAATCTGGCTCCGTAGCAAGGCCTTGGAGGGTGCGTCAAATTTCTGAACCATACCATAGCACTCTATTCGCAGGTGCCGTCCTCTGCAATCATTGATAAAGCTTGTGGATAAATAGGAACGGCCCCCCGCAGGAGGCCGTTCCCACAAGGTCGGTCCAGATGGAATCTCTGCACAACATCATCGTTGCAACGGTCAAGTCTTATACACCCGTCCAACGTATCGGTCCTAGTGGCCATACACTTTGTGGGCTTCCGTGCTCTTGAACCGTCCTTGTATAAGCTATTATGCCAGTTTTGAGGCCGATGGCAAGCCTGTCCATCGGCTGGGGCGGGGGAAGGCTGCCGACTTGGTCTTTTGTGCGATTGCGTGCATTGAGGCAGGCCAAATATACCAGGTTTGGAGGAATCTGTTGCTTCCGTGTGATCATCTGTGGCATTTCATGGACTTGGACTCAAAAACACTGCAATTTCAGGCGTGTCGCGGTCTTGATGCATTTATACACAAAGAGGGCGAAGCGGTGTGGAGACATGAGGTCATTCGACCACATCAGCTCCGGGGACTGGTGCTGATGCCAGAGGGCGGATGTACTGGTAGCCATGACTGGAATGAGCATAGGCAGACGGCCGAAAGTTATAAAAGACTGCATGAAAGGGTGGGAGCCTGAAAGGACTCTGCACTCCTTTAAATCGGTCGGGTTGTCCTCGGAGCACCAACCAGGCAGGGGGGCGGGCGAGGATACCGGCATCGGGCGGAGCGACCCGGAGGCCAAATATGGGTCCGCTGTGGCCGGATTGGTCTTTCTTTCCGCCTCAGGAGGCATTGGGCTGACAACCATGACAGCTTTGATGGCCAAGCAGCTTCGGGACACGGTCCTGTCATGCGCTCTGGTGGATCTGGACCTGGACGGCGGAGGGATGGATGTCTTGGTCGGCATCGAGGGGGCGCCTGGTATGCGGTTGGGAGGAATCCGTGCTCCCCTGGGCCGGGTGGATCCTCAGGCCCTCCGTGAAGAGCTGCCGGTCTGGGATGGCATCCCGTTGCTCAGCAACGATCCTTGGAGTGCTCCGTCACAGGGTTGGTGGGACGTGGATGCAGCTGTCAACGCAATGGCTGGATTTGCTGATCTCCTGGTGATCGATGCCGGTCGGGGCCGTGGTCTGGGTAATCTGCGCTCGCTGAAGGGTCTGCCTTCGTTGTTGATGGTGGATATGACCGTGCTGGGCCTTGCACGGGCGAAGGCACTGCTCCATGCTCTGAACAGCCGCAGAGGTGCGGGCGACCAAGCTCAAGACGGTCCATTGATTTCCTGTAGGCCCCCCATGGCTCTGATTGGGATGATGCCCACTCAGCACCGGGTCAGTCATGGCGTCGACCCGGAGCAGGCGGAAGAGTTTCTGGGCCGATCGGTGGACGTGGTTCTCAATCCGCAACCGAAACTGTCTGCATCCGTCTTGGATGGACGTGGTCTGGAACGGGTGCCGCGTGCTTACGCTCGGGCTCTTCATCCCCTGGTGGAGCGGATTGCAGGAATGATCGTCGGCGAAAGAAGGGAAGAGCGGGTCTCTTCTCGCGAACTGACTCGGTCTAAGGCTGTCCAATGATCGAGAGAAGTGGGGAAAGCATCGAAGGTTCATTCTCTGATGATGATTTCGCCCAGCCGCCCACTTTCGGGTACTTGGATGGGTTGGTGAGCGATCCTGCTGTGACTGACATCGCAGTGACCGGACAGGGCGATGTCTGGATCGACCGAGGTGCGGGCATGGAGGAGGTTCTGCTTCGGCCTGGGTTTGCAGGCCCTCGGGCAGTAAGGGACTTTGCTGTGCAGTTATGCGCTCAGCTGGGACGTCGCCTGGATGATGCTCGGCCCATGGCCGATGCCTCCAGCAGGGAGGGGATCCGGGTTCACGCCGTGCTGGCCCCGCTCGTTCCCGAAGGCGCTGCCATTTCCATCAGACTGCCCAACAGAAACCCGCCCGGTCTGGAAAAGCTGGTTGCTGGCGGGCTGTGTCCCGTCAGTTGGCTCTTTATCCTTCGGGCGCTAGTGGTCAATCGGGCGACCATTCTGGTGACTGGTGGCACGGGTGCCGGCAAGACCACACTTCTACGGGCCCTGCTGGGCATGTGTCCACAGGAGCAGCGGCTGGTTGTCGTAGAGGAAGTCCGTGAGCTGGGCCGTATTGCCGGTCATAGGAACTTGGTTTCCCTGGCTGCCAGAGAATCCAACATTGAAGGGGCAGGGGGTGTGGGGCTAGTCGATTTGGTTAAGGCCACACTGCGCATGCGGCCCGATCGGATCATTCTGGGTGAATGCCGGGGAGAGGAGATAGCGGATCTGCTGCGAGCTTTCAATTCTGGTCATCGGGGTGGCATGGCCACTCTGCATGCCGACAATGTAGAACGCGTTCCTGCCAGGTTGGCGGCCTTGGGGTTGCTGGCGGGGCTGGAGCCGAGGGCCTTGGCGGCTCTAGCTCAAGGGGCATTTGACGTTGTTATCCACCTGGAACGAACCGGTGGTCATAGACATATCGCTCAGATTGGCCGACTGACGACGACCGTTGACGGTCGGCTTTTGGGGGAGGCTGTCTGTACCTGGCCGGGCCGAGGTGCAGCTACATATGGAACGGCCTGGTCGAAATTTGCCAGGCGGTGGGGCATTGTGACCAGCGCCTCGGCGAACGCTGCGTAGTTGAGGTGGATTATGAATGGCGAGACTGCAGCTTGGTTGGCTGCGATGATAACGTCTGTTGCCTGTTTGGCCCTGCTTCCGCATAGAGGCGACGTGGCCGCAAGGCTCAAGGCCATGTCAGTCAAGCCCTCTGCACAGTCGGATCGGCCCGGCCTGGCGGTGCTGATCACTTCCCTGCTTGCCTTTGTCGACAATGGAGGCGGTCTGATAGAGGCTTTCGAGGAGGCATCCGGGCGGCGGTTCGCCACCCAAGAGGTCACGCGGGAACGTGTCATGGCCATGTTGGAGAACCGATGCCTGCCTCAGGAACGGGGGCCGACTCTGACAATTATGGCCCAGGCTCTGATGGCCTGTTATGGGCTCAGCGCCATCATGGGTTGCCGGGCTTCTGATGGACTGCGGACCGTGGCGGTTATGCAGAGGCGGCGGGCGGCGCTGGATGAGGCCCGGGAAAAAGCCTTTGCTGTGCCCAGGGCCACGATCCGGCTCCTGTCGACCTTGCCGGTGTTGACAATCATCATGGGAGAGTTCATGGGTGCGCGACCGTTGACCTTCCTATGTCGCCCGGGCCCGGGAACCATATGTCTGATTCTTGGAGCGGCCTTCTATGTTGTTGGTCTGGTTTGGATACATCAGCTGATGAACGAGCTGGGCAGGGAGGATCTATGGATTTGAAACCGCTGATTGCCGCTGTGTCGACCATACTGGCCTTTCTGCTCATGGAATTCGACGGCTTTGGTGAGCGATTAGCCGATGAGCAGGTATCAACTCCGCCTTTGAGCCTGGTATTAGCCTTGCTGGGGGTCGCTGTTCGTCAGGGGGCTTCTCTGCCCAGAGCTCTGGGGGTTATTGGCGGGCTGTTGCCAGGCCCTTACGGGCTTCGGATGGTTCAAGTGGCTCACCTGCTCGAACGCGGTAACGGATGGGATCTGTCCTGGTCGGGGGCGATCGGCGATTCTGATTACGGGCAGTTCATGCAGGTCCTGGCTGACTGTTTGGAGCCGTCCTGGCGTTTGGGATCATCGCCTCTGACGCGTATCGAGACAACCATCCGTCAACTGGATCACCATGCCCGCAGCGCGCTGGCCCAGACCACGGCGACGATCGCGGTCAGGCTGCTGGTGCCGACCGGGCTGTGTATTCTGCCGGCCTTCGTGCTGATCGGAGTCATCCCTTGCATTGCGGCCTTTGCGGGTGGGATGTCCTGATGGTGTGGAGCTCTCACGGGCACAGTTGTCCACAGGTTGCCGATGCAGGTCCACTCGTCCACATGCATCCGACAAGGCGACAGAGACGTGCTGGAACGGGCACAGTGAAAGATATCGGATGCCGATTCTTTGAGGAATGGCTATTCGCCGGGGTGGGGAAGACGAGGAAAGACAAAGGTGAGAACGATGACATATCCACAAGAGGTTGCAACGGTCTTCCATCTACAGACAAGGCAGGCAGGAGGCCAATTGGTGTCGGCTACGACATGGTCTGCTGCAAGTGCCGGATCACAATGGTTGCAAAGAATAAGGCAACGTTCCAACCGGTTCATGACGGCTTTGTACGTCCGCATCAGCCAGGCTATGGATTCTGGAGTGCGTGCCCTGCATGTGCGGCTGAGCGTGGTTCTGGCTAGGCCTGAATCCGGGGCCATCACTGCTGAATACGCCGTGATCATGGTGGCGGCCGCTACGCTGGCCGGTGTATTGCTGGCAATTGTCAAATCCCCTTCCACACGCACTTTGCTGATGGGGCTGGTGAAGAAGGCGCTCAGTGCCGTCGGCTGAAAGACGGTATGGACGGAGACGAGGGTGGCAATCCGATAATGGCACGGTAACGGCCGAGTTCGCCATCATTCTTCCTGCTGTCATGGTCCTGGCTCTCATACTGCTAACGCTGACCCAGACGATCAGGATTGGCATGGTCTGTCAGGATGCGGCCAACGCGGCTGCCAGAGACCTGATCATCACTCGCGGCAAGAGCGATTCCCAAGAGTTGGTGCACCGGATGGCTGGGCCGCATGCCCAGGTGAGGCTGAGCCCATCAGCCGGACAGACGACAGTCAGTGTGTCATGTCCAGTGGTTGCCGGCCCAATGGGCGTGCTGCCTGCACAGGTCCATGGCATTGCCGTGGCCATCTGGGAGGAATGAGTCATGCCTGGACATGCCAGAAAGACGCGCCTGAAGCGTTCCGGTTCATGGATAAGGGGTTCGGATCCGGGTTCCGGCACGGTTCTGGGCATCATGCTGATGACTCTGGTCGGCCTGGGTCTGGTTCTGGCGGCGCTTCTGGGCAATCTCATGATCTGCCGGACGCGTGCACGTACCGGTGCCGATGTTTCGGCTCTTGCTGCAGCTTCTGCCCTGGACGAAGGACAGGCTCAGCCATGTAATCTGGCCTCCCGGGTCGCCCGGCTCAACCGTGGCGTCCTGACGGATTGTCAGGTGGATGGAGGTGATGTGAGGGTCTCGGTAGGCGTAGACACCGGAGTCCCGATGATGCCCCGTTTGGTCCAGTCTGCCCGGGCAGGCCCCGAGCCCTGTGGATGAGGGAAGGAAGCGGGGCGAAAGCCTTAGGAAGGTAAGCGAGCGTGTCTAAAGAAATGGATAGCCTTGAACCATGGCACTAGCACTCTATCGGCGGTATCGGCCTGACACTTTTGACGGCATAATCGGTCAGAAGCAGGTCACGGTCCCTCTCACCCGAGCTCTGGATGAGAACCGGCTGACCCACGCCTACCTCTTCTCCGGTCCCAGGGGATGCGGAAAAACCAGCAGTGCCAGGATTTTCGCCCGCTGCGTCAACTGCGCCAAGGGGCCGACCAGCCATCCCTGTGGCGAATGCGACAGCTGCAGGGATCTGGCCACAGGAGGCCCCGGTTCCATCGATGTGGTGGAGATTGACGCCGCCAGCCACAATGGGGTCGACGATGCTAGGGAGCTTAGGGAGCGGGCAGGTTTCGCCCCTGTGCGTGACCGCTACAAGATCTTCATTTTGGACGAGGCTCATATGGTCACCCAGCAAGGATTCAATGCCCTGCTGAAGATCGTCGAGGAGCCGCCGGAACATGTTATGTTCATCTTCGCCACCACAGAGCCGGAGAAAGTGATCGGCACCATCCGTTCCCGCACCCACCATTACCCCTTCCGTCTGGTGCCCCAGGAAGTCATGGGGCCTTACTTGGAGGGCATTTGTGAAAAGGAGAACATCAAGGCCGAGCCTGGTGTGCTCAAGCTGGCCATGCGGGCTGGAGGCGGATCGGTGCGTGACACTCTTTCCGTGCTGGACCAGCTCATGGTAGGCGCTGACGAGCACACCATTACCTATGATGCGGCTGTAGCGCTGCTGGGGTTCACTCCTGCCGCACTCATCAGCGAAGCTGTGGATGCGTTGATCGCCCACGATGGGGCTGGCCTCTACGGGGTCATTCAAAAGGTGGTCGTCGGCGGGTTCGAGCCTCAGCGCTTCGTTGAGGATCTGCTAGCCCATGTCCGCGACCTGCTGGTTCTCAAACTGGCGGGAGAGCGTGCTGAGAGCGTGCTGAGCGAGGACGCCGACGACGACCAGGTGGCTGATCTGCATCGGCAGGCGAATGCTCTGGATCTGCAGGTCCTGACCAGAATGGCTGACATCATCAATGATGCACTGGCGGGTATGAACGGAGCCACCTCGCCCAGGATGCGCTTGGAGCTGCTGGCTGCCAGGCTACTGGCAATTGGTTGCGAGCCTATGGAGCAGGCACCGGCCCCAGGGGCAACTTCCGCCGGTGGCATGGCCCCGGCACCCGCCCGTAGCGGGTTCATCGGCGCTGACAGATCACAGCAGAACGGTCGGCCGGCCAGAGCATCCCGGTCTGGGCGTGCTGACGAGGCTGATCGCTCTGAACAACCTGGCAGAGCAGGATCATCGTCTGCAGCAGCGCCTGTCTCCTTTGCCGGGCCGCAGAGCATGGCAGGCTCTCATTCCGATTCCTCTGCTGGCGGACGGCAAAAGGGCGAAGGACTGCCCACCCATTCCGGCTCAGGCTCTGCCCAACCCGAGCGCAAGCAAGCCCCTTCCTCGCCAACTGGGCAGACCGAATCAACCAATCCTTCCGGGCCTGCCCGGTCTACGGAACCGCCGCAGTCTGTACAACCGGAGGCTACGCGAGGACAGGGAACAGAGATTCCAACCGGCACAGAGCTGAATAAGCGCTGGGATGCTCTGGTGGCTGCCCTGCCGGAGGAGGTCCGCCAATATGTGGTGCGGGACCGGGTGCCTGCCGTGGACATGAAAGCAGACCCCTCCGGCCGCAAACGACTGTCTATGACCTTCGACCGTCCACTCAGCCAGCATGCCTTCGCCATGGCCGTGGCTGCGCAGTCGGTTGACGGGGAGACCAAAGTTCCACGTATTGTCATGGTTCGCGCTCGCCAGGAGTTCGGGCAGGACACTATGATCGCCCCATCAGGGACGGCTGCTAACGGCGAGACGGTAGAGTCCGTCAACAAGATGTCCCCCCAGCGTCGGGCAGAGGTCAAGAAGGAGGTGGCTCTGGCTCGGGCTGGCTTGGCCACCATGAACCTTGGAGCGGCGGTCATGCCTCATGCGGCCACGGAGCAAGGGCATGCCCCTAGGGAGATGACGGCCTCGGCGGGTCACCAGGGTGAGACCGGAGCATCGACGTCGGACGGAAGGTCCACCTCTGGAGAAGCTGCAGGCGACGGAAACTCCGACGACGCTCACCACCCGGTCGGCGGCCCGGTCCATTCGTCTCCGGAACCGTTGCCGGCTGCAGGCTTCGGCTCAACCGCTTCAACGGTGTTGCCGGACGACGATCCCTGGGCTCACCCCATTCCAGCGACTCATGCGCCGCAAAAGACCCGGCAGCCTGGTGATGGCAGCGACGGGACCACTATTCAGAAAGACCACGAGTCCAAAAAAGTTGCTCTGCCGGACATGAGCGATGACACGGATCCTTGGGCCCTGCCCGATTCCGGAATCACCGCTGCAGTTTCTACGGAGTCCTCCAACAGTCAAAGCCATGAAGCTTCAGACCACGGGCCTGGAGTTTCGAAATCGGTTGATTCGTCGGGTCAGGGAAGCGCCTCGGGTGCAACCTCGGCTCCGACATTGGGGACCGGATCGGTTGCTGACGAAGGGACCATGGCGACTGGCATCCCAACCTCGCCGGATATGCAGAGCGACGATCGCGGTTCGGGTACCGCAGGCGGCTCGGATGATTCCCGAGCAATGACAAAGGCATCCGGATCTGAGGACAGGAGGATGCCAGCAGGCTTCGCTAGCTCGGCCTCCAGTGGTCTCGGTCAGGATGCTTCATCCGCTGTGGCTGCCTCCCAGGATTCGGGGCCTTCCGTGGATCCCGAGGACGATGTCTATTCCATGGACGATGCCCGGCTCGGGGCGGACAATGCCATGAACCAGGATGAACTGACCAAAATGTTTGACGTGACTAAGGTGGAGGATTTTGCTGCTGACGACCCCCAGAATCCGATTAACGTCCAAAAGCGCCGGCAGGAACAGGCGCAGCGACAGGGAGGTGAATGATGGCTGCTACCTATGATGGAGCCATTCAAGAGCTGATTGATGCTTTTGCCCAGCTGCCGGGCATTGGCCCCAAGGGGGCGCAGCGTATCGCCTTCTATATTCTGGGAGCCGATCGGCGCAGTGCTCAGGACCTGGCTGATGCCATTGTTACCGCCAAGGAGAAGGTTCGGTTTTGCGAGATCTGTGGCAATGTTTGCGAGACCAGTCCATGTCCCATCTGCCAGGATCCACGTCGTGACCGTAGCATCATCTGCGTAGTCGAAGAGCCCAAGGATGTCATGAGCATCGAGCGTACCGGAGAATACCGGGGTTTATATCATGTGCTGGGTGGGGCCATCGACCCCATGTCCAACGTCGGGCCTGGTGATCTGCGCATTCCCGAGCTCTTGAAGCGGTTGGGCACGGATCAGGTCAAGGAGGTCATGCTGGCCCTTGATCCCAACATTGAAGGCGAGGCAACCACCACCTACCTGGGACGGCTGCTGGGTCCTCTAGATCTTCGGGTCACCAGGCTGGCCAGCGGCCTGCCTGTCGGTAGTGATCTGGAATATGCTGACGAGATCACCCTCGGCCGGGCGATTTCCGGCCGTCGGGATCTGTAAGGCACGTAGTCACTGATTCACGGCTTCCCCGGTTGCCGTCATTGTTTCGCATATTGGTGGAGGGGGTCTGATAGAACGGTGTCGTTCGTATAATCCATGTAATCAACATGTTGCAGATGATGGTCTAGTGGCTTAACCGTCGCGGGATGGAACAGCAGTGGCACTTATCGTTCAGAAATATGGCGGGTCCTCGGTGGCAGACTCGGACTCCATCAAGCGTGTGGCCAAGCGCATCATTGATACCAAGCGCGCTGGCAATGACATCGCAGTGGTGGTTTCCGCCATGGGTGACACCACTGACGATCTGATCGATCAGGCCATGGATGTGGACTCCAATCCTCCGGCCCGCGAGATGGACATGCTCATGACTGCGGGGGAGCGCATTTCCATGAGCCTGCTGGCCATGAGTATCCATGCACAAGGCGAGCATGCCCATTCCTTCACCGGTTCGCAGGCGGGATTTATGACTGATGCACGCTACGGGGCAGCCCACATCCGCCATGTTCGACCCCAGCGAGTCATGAAGGCCCTGGACCGGGGCGAAGTGGGAATTGTGGCAGGCTTCCAGGGGGTCAACTCCGACGGCGATGCCACCACCTTGGGCCGCGGCGGCTCGGACACCTCGGCTGTGGCCCTGGCTGTGGCGCTCAATGCGGATGTCTGCGAGATTTATACTGACGTGGATGGCGTTTTTACTGCCGACCCGCGCATTGTGCCCACCGCCCGAAGAATTGCCCGCATCTCATACGAGGAGATGCTGGAGATGGCGGCCGGCGGATCCAAGGTGCTGGCACTGCGCTGCGTGGAGTATGCCCAGCGCTTCCGCATGCCCATTCATGTGCGCAGTTCCTTTTCCCATCGTCCTGGCACGCTGATCATGCCCGACGATGTCGATGTCGACAAGATTCCCAATCTGGAGACCGGCCAGTTGCCGGACCGCCCCGCTGCACACACCGACAGGCAACGGGATATGACGGAAGGAAGGTCATGACCAACGGCGAATCCATGGGCGACTTGTTCCCGGACCTGAACGGCCCCGAGTCACCGATCATCTCAGGGGTTGCCCACGACCGCAGCGAGACCCAGGTCAGCCTGCGGGCCGTGCCGGATCGACCCGGCGTAGCCGCACAGCTCTTCACTATCCTTGCCGAGGGCGGCATCAACATAGATATGATTGTCCAGGCTGGGGCGGCCACCGGAACCGTGGACATCTCTTTCACGTTGCCGTCTGCTCAGGCTGATCAGGTGGTTCCCATGCTGGATGACTCCCGTGAGCAACTGGGGTTCCACTCGGTCGACATCAACCCTGAGGTGGGCAAGGTGACCCTGGTAGGGGTCGGCATGAAGACCCACTCGGGCATTACCGCCACCTTCTTCCGGGCCTTGAGCGACCGGCATATCAACGTGCTCATGATTTCGACCTCTGAGATTCGTATCTCCGCCCTGGTGCCCATTCAGAACTTGGACGAGGCGGTACGGGCCATCCATACGGCCTTCCATTTGGATGCCGATCAGGTCGAGGCGGTCATTTATGGCGGCACAGGTCGCTGAGCGGAGAGGAAAGAGCAATGACTGATAAGGCTGATTTGGCGAACAATGGTCGCCGTGGCATCAATGTAGCCGTTCTGGGCGCCACCGGCCAGGTAGGCATGGTCATGCGCCGCATGCTGGACGAACGGGACTTCCCTGTAGCTGACCTGCGCTTCATGGCCTCATCCCGGTCTGCCGGCGAACAGTTGCGCTGGCGTGACAGGACTATCACGGTCGAGGATGTGGAGCAGGCCGACCTGAGCGGAATCGATCTGGCCATCTTCTCCGCCGGCGGTTCGACCTCAGGAACTTGGGCCCCACGCTTTGCCGAGGCCGGAGCCTACGTGGTCGACAACTCCTCCCATTGGCGGATGGATCCCGAGGTTCCCCTGGTGGTGTCTGAGGTCAACCCCGAAGACCTGGATCTTATCCCCCGGAGGATCGTGGCCAATCCCAATTGCACCACCATGGCCTGCATGCCCGTGCTGAGTCCCTTGGCCAAGACATACGGTCTGCGCCGCCTGATCGTCTCCTCCTACCAGGCTGTGTCGGGGGCTGGTCGTGCCGGTGTCCTCCAGCTGCGCGACGAGGCCAAAACAGCCGTGGAGCAGGGTGCTGATCGTTTGGTCTTCGACGGATCGGCCATTGAGTTTCCCCCGCCCACCAAGGTGGTGCGCACTATAGCCTTCAACGCCGTTCCTTTTATAGGCGACTTGGTCGATGACGGCAGCGGGGAGACCGACGAGGAGCAGAAGCTGCGCAATGAGAGTCGCAAGATTCTCCACCTGCCTAATCTGGCCGCCTCCTGCACCTGCGTGCGGGTAGGAGTCTTCACTGCCCACGGCATGAGCATCAATGCTGAGTTTGATCGCGATGTCACTCCTGATCAGGCCCGCGACCTGCTGTCCAAGGCCCCCGGGGTAAGTCTGGCGGAAATACCCACTCCTCTGGACGCAGCTGGCAAGGACCCCAGCTTCGTGGGCCGCATCCGCCAGGACCAGGCCGTGGAAGGCAAGAGGGGATTGTCCATGTTCGTGGCCAATGACAACCTGCGCAAGGGAGCCGCCCTCAACGCCGTGCAGATCGCCGAGCTGATCGCCCGCAAGCACTTTGCTGACAGGATTTGAGATGATCGGTCCGCCTGCGGGGCACCGATTAGACTGGAGGCCATGACCAGATCTTCCCAAGAAGTGAAGCGGCAACTGGATCGGATCGTGGCCTTGGGTTATCCGGATGTGGCGGACATCAGCGCCGCCGCTTTCAGAGCCTTGGCCCAGCCCCTGATCTCTGCACTGGAGTCCACTGAGCTGGGCGAGCAGATCCTGCTCATCCCCACCAGGGAGCTGGTTTCGCCTGAGTCGCTGATCGCCCGGACCAGCATCAATCGCATGGCTGGCTTTACCACTATGCCTCCGCGCGACATTGCCAGCTTCCTACCGCAGAACGGGTTCGAGCCCCCCGAGGGGCCCTTTTACATCGTCCTGGAACCGCACACCGGGACCTGCTACACCAACCGCGAGCCGGACGTGGCCCGCAAGCTGATCGACTCAGACGACCGTCTCCCTCTGACCTTGGAGGAGGGTCTGGCCATCGCCACCCAGCATCCCGACTGGCTGGCGGTCAAGAACGGTTTCAACCTGCTGGGTTCTCACAGCGCCGATGGACGCGTGCCCAGCATCTGGATGAGCCAGAACGCCCCCCGTCTGGGTTCCGTCTGGCCTAACTCGCGCCACACCTGGCTGGGCAACGCCTACTGCGAGGGCCGTCGTGGTGTCTCACTCTTCCAGTGAGGCTCTTCAACTGAATCTTATGCAGCGAGCACTCTGTAAGTGCTTGCCTAGTCTGGAGTTTGCAGCTTGGATAACCTTGCGAATTACGCAAGACTTTGTGCCCTCGCCTTCCTCTGCGTCGTAATGCGGACCCGGACCGCATGTCCTGGCTCTCCTCCGGTAAAATAATGGCACCCCCGACACGGTTTCGGCCTGTCCGAACACCCATGGCCGGGTGATATTGCGGTTTCCGACGAACGAAAGAAGGAGGAGAGATGGATCAGGATCGTGCATCCGTGTTTGATCTTGCGGCCCAGGCCGCGGCGTCCAATGGAGGGAACAACGACCTGCTGCTGCCTCCCCCCAGGTTTGTGGGTTCGCCGCAGAAGCCCAGTGCCATGCCCTACAACAAGTATGTGGCCTATAACAAGCAGGTGCCTTTCGACTATCCGCAGCGCACCTGGCCGGGCAAGACCCTGAAGCGGGCGCCTCGTTGGTGTTCGGTGGATCTTCGCGACGGCAACCAGGCCCTGGTCGACCCTATGGATTCCGAGCGCAAGCTGAGATTCTGGAATCTGCTGATATCCATGGGCTTCAAGGAGATTGAGGTGGGCTTCCCCTCGGCCTCCGAGACTGATTACGACTTCATCCGCCTCCTGATAGAGCGCGAGCTGATTCCCGACGATGTGACTATCGTGGTCCTGACCCAGGCTCGCGAACATCTGATCCGTCGCACCTACGAGGCCCTGCGTGGAGCCAAGAGGGCCGTGGTCCACTTCTATAACTCGGTCTCGGTTCTGCAACGGGAGGTCGTCTTCCACAAGGACAAGGCCGGGATCAAGAAGCTGGCCACCGACGCAGCCGAGCTCTGCCGCTCCCTGGAGGCCGATGCCGGGGGTACTGATCTCTCCTATGAGTACTCGCCTGAGTCCTTCTCCGGTGCCGAGCCTGAGTATTCGCTGGAGGTCTGCAACGCGGTCATCGACGTGATCCGGCCTACGCCTGAGCATCCCATGATCATCAACCTGCCCAACACCGTGGAGATGACCACCCCCAACGTCTTCGCCGACGAGGTGGAGTACATATCCACCAACCTCAAGGACCGGGATGCGGTGGTGCTCTCCCTGCACCCCCACAACGACGAGGGTATGGCCGTGGCTGCCACCGAGCTCAGTCTGCTGGCCGGGGCTGACCGGGTGGAGGGTTGCCTGCTGGGCAATGGTGAGCGCACCGGCAACGTCGACATTTGCACGGTGGGGCTGAACCTGCTGGTCCAGGGGATCGATCCCCAGCTGGACTTCTCCGACATGCCCGGCATCCGTCGGACGGTGGAGTACTGCAACCAGATCGCCGTCTCCGAGCGGCACCCCTACGTCGGCAACTTCGTCTTTACGGCCTTCTCCGGCTCCCATCAGGATGCCATCAAGAAGGGTCTGGACGCTCGGCAGCAGGCCGCACTGCGCGCCAATGCCAACCCTGACGACTTCCTTTGGCTGGTGCCCTATCTGCCCATCGACCCCAAGGATGTGGGTGGTAACTACGAGGCCATCATCCGGGTCAACTCCCAGTCGGGCAAGGGTGGCATGGCTTACCTGCTCAAGGCCAACCATCATCTGGACCTGCCCAAGCGTCTCCAGGTGGAGTTCGAACGGCTGGTCCAGAGCTATGCCGACAGGACCAAGCGCGAGGTCAAGGATGCCGACATCTGGCGGCTCTTCAAGGACGAGTACCTGCCCGTGGAAGCTGGCGGGAGCGTGGTCGGCGGAGAGTCCATGGCCGATCAGCGCGATGAGACCCTGCGCCAGTGGGGACGCTTCAAGCTGCTGAATGTCGCAGTCACCTCCGGCGAGGACGGATCCGACACCGTCCTGGATGCCACCCTGTTGGACCGGGGGCTTGCCCCGGGTGATCCTGAGGTGAGGCGGCGTGTTCAGGGACATGGAAATGGCCCAATCGCGGCCTTCCTGGACGCGCTCAAGTCCCTGGATCAGACCGTCTCGGTTCTGGATTACGCCGAGCATGCCATGACCGCCGGCACGGATGCTCTGGCGGCTTCCTACGTGGAATGCCAGGTGGGCGAACCGGCCAGGTCCCGCGTGATTTGGGGCGTGGGCATCGATTCGTCCATCTCCACCAGCTCCCTCAAGGCCATTATTTCGGCGCTCAACCGCTTCCAGCGCGGCTAGAAGTCATAGAGAGGCAGCAACTCTCGTCAGCCTCACGGCCCAATCCGAACGCAGCTGATTGGTTCGGATCGGGCCAGGTTGTCCACGCTGGTTTACTACTGGGATTGCTCTGACTCGGAGTTGCCCTCAGTGGTTGTGCTGTTGCTGCTCTCGGCCTCGCCTCCGTTGCCTGAACCCGAACCACTGCTGGCTCCTGACTCCTCCTTAGGAGTTGTCTGCTGTTGGGTGCGTCGCTGAGGCATATATTCATAGTTGTAGCTGCGCCTGGGCGTATAAGAGTAGCTCCGTCTATATCCGGTGCCCCAGCTGCCATCCGGGCCGCCGATCTTGCCATGGTCTTCGGCCGCAGGGAAGCGCTCAACTGGGCTGTCGCCCAAGGCGGACTTCATGTACTGGGTGAACAGCGGGACCGGTAAAAACTCATTCTGATAGACCTCGGGCACCTTGAGTGCACTGCCGTCCTGTCCTTGGTTCCAGACAGCGAAGGTGGTCAGAACCGAGGGGGTGAATCCGATGAAGGAGATGGCTGTCTGGTCGTTGGCCGTGCCTGTCTTGCTGGCGATGGGCCTGCCTAGGGAACGCGCATAGGTGGCGGTGCCGTATTGAACTGTGGTGCTCATGGCTTTCTGTAGCAGGGCCACCTGGTCAACATTGAAGACCTGATCCGACTGGATCGCGGCCGTGTAGAGCTCCTGATCCTTGGCATCCTTGACCTGTGCCACCAGATGCAGCTTGGGCCGCTTGCCGCCATTGGCCAGCGTGGCATACCCCTGTGTCACGTCATAGACCGAGAGGGCATCCAGGCCCAGGGTGTCGAAGGTGGTCGTGTCGTCGATTTTGCCGGTGATGCCAGCAGTGTGGGCCACCTGGGCGATTTTTTGTGAGGTCACGTGTTCGCCCAGGTCCATGAAGACCGTGTTGACCGATCTGGCGAAGGCCGAATAGAGATTGATGTACCCGTAGCTGACGTTTCCGTCGTTGGCGACGGACTTGCCCACGCTGGAGAAGGTGCGCGGCGAATTGCCGTTGAAGACTGTGTTCAGGTTGACTCCATCCTGGATGGCGGCCAGAAGCGTGTAGGCCTTCATGGTCGAACCCACCTGGTAGGTCGCCTGATCCACGTTGTTGAGCGGGTGGGTCAGGTAGTCGTCACCGGCATACAGGGAGATGATGGCCCCGGTCTTGGGATCGACCGAGAGCCCACCGGTCTGCAGGGTGGGTGGCTGACGCTTGTTGCCTGTGGACGGGCTCGCCACCTGGAACATCAGATCCTGCTTGTCCTTTTGGATGGTGGTGATGATTCGGTAGCCGCCAGTATCCAGGTCGTCCGCGGTAAAGGGGGCCTTTTTGCCGGTGGACAGCTCATTGCGGACCATGCGCAGCAGGTAGCCGTTGGGCCCCTGATAGACGTTCTGCGGCGAGTACTTGATGGTCTGGGGCATCTGGGCGCCGACCCGGTCCTTGTGGCTGATGTAGTGGTCCTCCTCCATGATGCCCAGCACCCGGTGGAAGCGCGACTCGGCCTGCTTGGGGTTAATCGCCGGATCCCAGGAGGCCGGGGCGGGGATGATGCCGGCCAGCATGGCCGACTCGGGCATGGTCAGATCCTTGGCGTCCTTGCCAAAGTAGTTCTGCGCGGCGGCCTGGATCCCGTAGGCTCCGCGGCCGAAGTAGATGGTGTTCATATAGTTGCACAGGACTGTTTCCTTGCTCTCGGTCCTGGAGATCTTCAAAGAGAGGATGGCCTCGCGCAGCTTGCCTTTGTAGGTGGTGGTCTCACCCAGATAGTAGCGCTCGGCGTACTGCTGGGTGATGGTTGATCCGCCCTGCCGGGTGCCCTTGGTCACGTTGTTGAGCAGGGCCCGGCCGATGCCCTTGAGGTCGATGCCGTTATCCTTATAGAAGGAGCGGTTCTCTGAGGAGACGACCGCGTTTCCTACATACTTGGGCAGGACTGCGCAGTCGATGATCTCCCGGTTCTGGTCGGCGTAAGTGCCGATAGGGGTGGAGCCGTCAGCATAGTAGACCGTGGTCTTTTGTGCCAGGGCCTGCTTCTCCGGCGGGATGATCTCAGTAGTCAGGTATAGGTAGGCGAAAGCTGCTGCCCCGACGACAAGCACCAGTCCCAGCAGACCCAGGGTCCACTTGAGCAGACGATGTGACTTGCGGCGCCGCCTGCGACGAGGTCCGCCGCCCCGGGGATTGCGGTCGGCATGTCGCGAGGTGAGTCTGTCGGCGCGATTGCTGCCACCGCGTGACCCGGACCGGACCCTGCGGGTGGGCGAGGTCGAACTGACTGAACGAGTCTGATTGGCCATGCCAACCACGCTATCCGGCAGGGCTGAAAACTGTTCGACCTAAGGCTGAACGTTCATCATTTTCGTACGTTTGCGCCATCCTTGGAGGTCTGTACTGTCGGCGGGCGCGCATATGAGGCCCATTCCATCATGCTATCTACCGGGAGAAGGTATGCTTAGGTTGGAATAACTCAGTAAATCAGAGGAGTTTGTATGAGCATCCGTGTAGCTATAGCGGGCGTGGGCAACTGCGCTTCCTCGCTGGTACAGGGAGTCGAGTATTACAAGGACGCCAAGGATGATGACAAGATTCCTGGCATCATGCACGCCAACTTCGGCGGCTACCGCATTCGTGACGTGGAGTTCGTGACCGCCTTCGATGTGGATTCACTTAAGGTCGGCAAGGACCTGAGCGAGGCCATCTTTGCCTCGCAAAACAACACCTACAAGTTCTGCGATGTCCCCAACAAGGGCGTGGAAGTCCTGCGCGGGCCGACTGGTGACGGGCTGGGCGAGTACTACAAGAAGATGATCACCGAGTCGGATGCCGAGCCTGTGGATGTGGCCCAGGTCCTGCGCGACAAGAAGGTCGATGTGCTGGTCTCCTACCTGCCCGTCGGCTCTGAGCAGGCCGACAAGGCCTACGCCACCGCCGCCATCGAGGCCGGTTGCGCCTTCGTCAACTGCCTGCCCGTCTTCATCGCCTCCGACCCCGAGTGGGCTCAGAAGTTCCGCGATGCCGGCCTGCCCATCGTGGGCGACGACATCAAGAGCCAGGTGGGCGCCACCATTACCCACAGGGTCATGGCCCGCCTCTTCGAGGATCGCGGCGTGCGTCTGGACCGCACCTACCAGCTGAACGTGGGCGGCAACATGGACTTCATGAACATGCTGCAGCGCACTCGTCTGGAGTCCAAGAAGGTTTCCAAGACCCGTGCAGTCACCTCCATCGTTCCTCACGACATGGATCCCCACAACGTCCACATCGGTCCTTCCGACTATGTGGCCTGGCTGGATGACCGCAAGTTCGCCTTCGTGCGTCTGGAAGGCACCACCTTCGGTGATGTCCCGCTGAACCTGGAGTACAAGCTGGAGGTCTGGGATTCGCCCAACTCGGCCGGCATCGTCATCGACGCACTGCGTGCCGCCAAGATTGCCCTGGACCGCCATCTGGCCGGCCCAGTGCTGGCACCCAGCTCCTACTTCATGAAGTCCCCTGCTGTCCAGCATGAGGATAACGAGGCCCGCCAGTTGGTCGAGGACTACATCGCCGGCAAGGTGGAGGGCGACGAGAGCGCCCTGGATGCCGATGTCAAGGCTGCCAAGGAGAACGGCAAGGACGTCTGGCACGCCTGAGCCTGCAGATCCTGCCTGTTTGATTTCTGAGGCGCCTCTTCGAAGGGTGTCCCGGAGGTATGAATGGCAGATGCTTGGTCTAAAAAGGCCGGCCGCTTTCGTGAGTGGCCGGCCTTCTCGTATTCGGATTGAAATAGCAGTTCGGATTAGCTAACTTCGCCTGATGCTGGGAACTTCAGTCTCATGCCCCCTTTAAGGATTACCTTGGAAGGGCGTTAGGAATCAGGTTCCGGTTTCAGTCCTTGGCGTGGCCTACCAGGGGGGCGATTCGCTTGTCCCAGGCGTCCAGGGCCGAGTTGATGACCTGGTGCATGTCGTAGTAGGCATAGGTGCCCAGGCGACCGCCGAAGACGACCTTCGGCTGTTGGGCTGCCAGCTGCTTGTACTGGGTATAGAGGGCCCGGTCGTCGCCTGTATTGATGGGGTAGTAGGGTTCGTCGCCCTTGCCGGCGAAGCGGCTGTACTCCTCCCAGACCACGGTGCGCTCATGGTTCTGCTGGTCGTAACGCTCAGGGTTGAAGTTCTTGAACTCGATGGCACGGGTGTAGGGGACGTCAGGATCGGAGAAGTTCATGACCGGGCAGCCGAAGTGGTCGTCTTCGTCGTAGCGGCGCTCCTTGAAGTCCACGGTCCGCCACTTGAGCTCGCCCAGACGGTAGTCGAAGTAGCGGTCGACCGGGCCGGTGTAGACCACGGGGACCTGGCCCACCAAAGCATCCCGGTTCCAGGGCTGGGAGTTGTCGAAGAAGTCGGTCTTCAGGCTCACCTGGATGCGCGGGTCGTCGATCATCCTCTCGAACCAGGCCGTGTAGCCGTCCTTGGGCAGGCCCTCCCAGGTGTCCTTGAAGTAGTGGTTGTCGTAATTGAATCGCACCGGGAGCCGTTTGATGATCGAAGCCGGCAACTGAGAGGGGTCGGTCTGCCACTGCTTGGCCGTGTAGTTCTTGATGAAGGCCTCATACAGAGGCCGGCCAATCAGGGAGATGCCCTGGTCGTTCAGGTTGCCCGGGTCGGTCCCGGCCAGTTCGCCAGCCTGTTCGCGGATCAGTTCACGGGCCTGCTGGGGCGTGTAGTGGGCGTGGAAGAACTGGTTGATGGTGCCCAGGTTGATGGGCAGGGGGTAGACCTCGCCCTTGTGGGTGGTGTAGACCCGGTGGGTGTAGTCGGTGAATTCGGTGAAGCGATTGACGTACTCCCAGACCTTTCGATTGGAGGTGTGGAAGAGGTGGGCCCCATACTTGTGGATTTCGGCCCCGGTCTCCTCGTCCATATAGGAGTAAGCATTGCCCCCGATGTGGTCGCGCACGTCGATGATCCGTACCCGGGCCCCGCTGTGCTCGACCGCCTGCTGGGCCACGGTCAGACCGAACAAGCCAGCGCCCACAATCACCAAATCAGCATCCATGTCAGCCATTCGTCTTCAGCCATCCATCCCTTGTCGCTGTGATGCCGGGCTCTCTACTGTCTACCGCCAGGGTCCGGCTCGATCCGTGATCAACCGCTGGAGTACGGCGATCCTGTTGCCTACATGCTAGCGGACAGGTCTGGTCAGGGAAGCGGCGGGCAGCAATATCGACTGAATACGCACCTGGTGTCGATGGGTCGGCGCTTGTCAGTGGACAAGTGGAGCCTGTCTGCTATCATGGTGACTTGCTCTCACGTGGCGTTATGTCACCCAATCCCCCCAGGGCAGGAATGCAGCAAGGGTAAGTGGCCTCTGGCGGGTGCGTGGGAGTTTTCCATATTCGCCCTGACTGAACCGGTTGGAGTCGTGAAGGGAGCGCATTCGTCGGACGGGGTGTCGGATGTCGACCCAGGGGTTGGATAGAGTCTAGAGGTATGACCAACAAGCGCAAGCAGGGCGAAGTACGGCAAGCCTGGTACCGGGACCCGAATGAGCAGACCGAAGCGGCCAGCAGTCATGTTGACCGGGATCCCTTGATGTCTCGCCCCCGGATCTCAGCCTTGGTTTTGTGCCTGGTCGCAGGCCTGGCCTGCCTGGGTCTGGCGGCTTTGGTCTGGTGGGCGGCTGTCTGGACTGTTCCCGGGCAGACCTATGACGACATGGCCCTGACCAACTTCCGTGGCTTCCTTGACCAGGCGCCACTTGTCAAGGCTTATCTGGGACTGTTCACCATTCCTTTCGTGACTGTGGCGATCTGCGTAGTGCTGGGCCTTGTCGCCCTGGTGGTGGTTCTAGTGCGACGCCGGTGGTGGCTGCTTGGCCAGGTTGCTGTTTATGCACTGGTGGTCTACGGGGCGGCACGCATTCTCAAACGTTACCTGCCTCGCCCTGTGCTGATCCACGTTCAGGCTTCCGCTGCCAATTCAGCCCCCTCGGGACACACCATCCTCGCTCTGGCGGTGGTCCTGGCCCTGCTCTGTGTGGTGCCCCGGGTTTGGAGGGCCTTTGTTGCCTTGGTGGGATTCGCCTTTGACCTGTCCGTGGGCTGCTCGCTGGTGCAGGGTGGGTGGCATCGCCCTTCAGACGTGGTCATGGGCATTCTCATTCCTACCGGTCTCTGCCTTATTGCACTGGCTGCCACTCGGGGGACCGGTATGGATGTTCCTGGGACCAGGATGTCCTCGGCTTCGATTCAGATTGTCTCCACGATGATGCTGGTAGCTGGGTTCCTAGGGATTATTTACGCCTGCTATGTCATCTGGCAGGTCAGCCCTGGTCTGGAGATCGGTGCCCGGTGGACGGCCTACGGTGTTCACTGCTCAGCGGTCATACTGATGGCCTCGGTTCTGTCTCTGACCCTGGGTCTGGTTCTAGCGATGAGGCAGATTACGGCCTCGCCTCTGACCAGGATGGGCCTTGTCGGTCGGCCCCCGGCTCCGCCTAAAAATGACTGAGGTCGAACTCTGGGCGTACTGAACGTCTCTGATTCATCCACCATCGGGCCTAGGGATCCACGCCCGTGCACATGACCCCTTGATTTGCATGGTTACGGAACCCCGTGAGTAAGATGGCGTGCGAAAGACAACAATATAAGGAGAGGCCATGGCATCCGGCAATAAGCTCGTCATTGTTGAGTCGCCAACCAAGGCAAAGAAGATCGGCGGGTACCTGGGCAAGGGCTACACGGTCATGGCCTCGGTGGGCCATATCCGCGACCTGGCCCAACCATCGCAGATCCCGGCCTCCCAGAAGAAGGCCTACGGCAAGTTCGGCGTAGACGTGAATGATGGCTTCAAGCCCTAC
Organism: Bifidobacterium polysaccharolyticum; assembly: GCF_016101585.1. Classification (GTDB taxonomy): domain Bacteria; phylum Actinomycetota; class Actinomycetes; order Actinomycetales; family Bifidobacteriaceae; genus Bombiscardovia; species Bombiscardovia polysaccharolytica. Next base: position 355,391 of record NZ_JACFQG010000002.1, on the reverse strand, counting down.
TACATCGTGGACGATAAAAAGAAACACACGGTCTCCGAGCTCAAGAAGGCGCTGAAGAACGCCGACGAGCTTTATCTGGCCACTGATGAGGATCGGGAGGGGGAGGCCATCGCCTGGCATCTGGTCCAGACCCTTAAACCCAAGGTTCCGGTAAAGCGCATGGTCTTTCACGAGATCACCCCAGAGGCCATCAAGAATTCGCTCAAGCACACCAGGGACGTGGATGCCCACATGGTCGATGCCCAGGAGACCCGCAGGGTGCTGGATCGCCTCTATGGCTACGAGCTTTCACCGGTGCTCTGGCGCAAGGTGGGTCCGGGACTGAGTGCAGGGCGTGTGCAGTCTGTGGCGACTCGGCTGATTGTGGAGCGCGAGCGTGAGCGCATGGCCTTCGTCAAGGCCTCCTACTGGGATCTGCTGGCGCGTCTGGTGCAGGAGGATGCCGGGGAATCGGCGTCGCCAGGTGGTTTTCACGCCCGAATGATCAGCCTCGGGGAGCAGCGGCTGGCGGTTTCCAAGGATTTCACCTCCAAGGGTCGACTGACGGAAGCGGCCGCCAAGGAGCAGGTCCTGCAGCTGGATGAGCAGCATGCTCGAAGCCTGGCTGAAACGCTGAAGGATCAGGACTTCACAGTGACGGGTATGGAGACCAAGCCTTACCGTCGGCGTCCTCAGCCCCCCTTCACCACGTCTACCCTGCAGCAGACGGCCGGCAATCGGTTAGGTATGAGTTCACGAGCCACCATGCGGGCTGCCCAGGGGCTCTATGAGAACGGGTTCATCACCTACATGCGTACCGATTCGGTCACTCTCTCCCAGGAGGCCATCGCTGCTGCCCGCAAGGGAGTCGAGCGTGAGTATGGGGCCGAATACCTTTCGGCCGAGTCCAAACAGTATGTGACCAAGACTGCTGGCGCCCAGGAGGCCCACGAGTGCATTCGGCCCGCCGGTTCCACCTTCCACAGGCCTCAGGATCTTGCCGACCGTCTGGCCCCTGACCAGCTCAAGCTCTACACCCTGATCTGGCGGCGCACCCTGGCTTCGCAGATGGCCGACGCCACCGGGTCCACAGCCACTATCCACCTGTCGGCGCAGGCTGGCAAGGAGGGTATGGCCCTCTTCCAGGCTTCAGGTACTGTCATCAAGTTCCCCGGGTTCCTCAAGGCCATGGGTGGCGGTGCAGGCTCTGAGCAGAACGATGAGGACTCTTCCCTGCCTCCGGTCCAGCAGGGTGACGTGCTTCGTGCTGCCTCTGTCGATCCCGAGGGCCATGAGACCCAACCACCTGCACGTTACACTGAGGCCTCTCTGGTCAAGACCCTGGAGGCCAAGGAGATTGGCAGGCCTTCCACTTATGCCAGCATCATTTCGACCATCATCGACCGAGGATACGTCTACGAGCGTGGCCGTGCACTGATTCCCTCCTGGTTGGCCTTTTCGGTAGTCAGATTGTTGGAGACCAATTTCCCCAAGTACGTGGATTACCAGTTCACGGCGCAGATGGAGAACGGCCTGGATATGATCGCCCATGGCAAGGAACGAGGCAAGGACTGGCTGACCCGGTTCTACTTCGGTTCGGGCCCGGGCGCTGCCCAAAACGCTGACCAGGCCCATCAGGGCCTACAGGAGCAGGTGGCCCAGCTAGGGGACATCGACGCCCGCAAAATCAATACCATCGAGATCGGTGATGGCCTGCAGGTGAGGGTCGGTCGCTACGGTCCCTATCTTGAGGATACGGCCGACCTGGATGCCGACGGAAACCCCAAGCGAGCCTCGTTGCCGCCCACCATGGCTCCGGATGAGCTGACAGTGGCGGCGGGTCATGAGCTGATTGCCGCAAATGCCGGCGGTCCCCGTCAGCTGGGCAAGGATCCGCAGACCGGCGGTCGGGTCGAGGTGCGCAAAGGTAGATTCGGTCCCTATGTGGCCCTGATCAGCCCTGAAGAGGAAGCAGCAGAGCAGAAAAAGCCGACTGGCAAGACTGCACGGACGGCCAAGCAGACTGGTCCTAAGCCCAAGATGGCCTCGCTATTCAAGACCATGGATCCAGACACGGTCACCCTGGAGGACGCTCTGAAGCTGCTCAGCCTGCCTAGGACGGTGGGCAGCATCGAACTGACCGATGCCAAGACGGGAGAAACCAGCCAAGCCACCGTCACGGCCAGCAACGGCCGTTACGGTCCCTATCTGACGGCCACTAAGGCCGACGGTGGCACCGAGACGCGTTCGCTGACCGACGAGGGGCAGATTTTTACTATCGACCAGGCCGGGGCCAAGGTCCTCTTCGACCAGCCTAAGTACGGACGACGTTCCCGGAGCGCTGCCAAGCCTCCTCTCCGTGAGCTGGGTACGGACCCTGACAGCGGCAAACCCGTCACCATCAAGGATGGGTTCTACGGTGTCTACATTACCGACGGGCAGACCAACAGGACCCTGCCCAAGCAGTACACGGCCCAGTCCATCGAGCCGGAGGTGGCCTTCCGTCTGCTGGCAGAGAAGCGCGCGGCCGGACCCACCAAGAGGCGTGGCAGGACCACCCGCAAGTCGACTGCACGAAAGTCGGCGTCCAGCAAAACTACGGCTGGCAAGTCGGCTACCCGCGCTCGCAAAACCACAAAGAAGACAAAGACTTCCAAGACTTCCAAAACTACGGAGCGTCAGGCATGAGCGATGGTTTGTTCATTTCCTTCGAGGGCGTGGATGGTGTAGGCAAAACCACCCAGGTCCAACAAGCACACAACTATCTGCAGGAGCGTGGCTTGCGATCTCTGGTCACCCGCGAGCCAGGCGGCACCCCCGTCGGATTGACCATACGGGAACTCGTTCTGCATGGATTGGCCGCCTTCCCCTCGGTTGCCGTGACCGGAGGTACCGATGTGGTTGACGCCTCCGACGATCTTGCCCCCAGGACCGAGGCCCTGCTCTATGCGGCGGACCGGGCTGAGCATGTAGCCCAGGTGGTGCGTCCGGCTCTGGAACGCGGAGACATTGTGCTCTGCGACCGTTACTTGGATTCCTCATTGGCTTATCAGGCCGGAGGCCGTGATCTGTCAGTGGATGTGATTCGTCGGTTGAGTCTGTGGGCCAGTCAGGACCTTCTGCCCAAGCGCACCTACCTGCTGGACGCGGATCCGTCACAGTCCAAGTCGCGTTTGGATCATGAGCCCGATCGGCTGGAATCGGCTGGCGACGACTTTCAGCAGCATGTGCGTCAGGCATTCCTGCAACTGGCGCAGAGGGAACCCGATCGGTTCCTGGTTATCGACGCCACCCAGTCCATCGAGCAGGTCTGGCAGATCATCCAAGACGATTTGGACAAGTTAGTCGAAGGGCGCGAGCCAGATCTGCCGCAGGTCGGCGATGATCTTCCAGATGTCGATGATGAGAATGATGACACTGGTGCTCAGGACGATGCCGACAAGGATGAATCGGCTGCAGGATATGAGGACGATGAGCAGGCTACCGAGACGGATTGGACTGAGTCTGCGGATACGTCTGATCAGGATGACCAGTCCATGGAGTCAGGAACAGCCGGCGGGGATGCTGACGACGATTCGGTTCCTGTGGGTTCCCGCGCTCGCTGGCTGCTCCGGCCCCGGCTCTTGCGGAAGACCCGATGAGCGTCTGGGATGCCATTGTGGGTCAGCAGCCCACGGTCGATTTGCTCAAGCGGACGGTGGCCGCTCAGGCGCAGGGGCATGACGAGGTTGCGCAATCCTGGCTGATTTGTGGTCCTCCAGGATCAGGGCGATCCAATCTGGCCCGAGCTTTCGCGGCGGCCCTGATCAGTCCTGACCAGGGATTGAGCGATCAGCCCACCCGCGTCACTCAGCAGGTCTTGGCCGGAACCCATCCGGATGTGACCGTACTATCAACCAATAAAGTCACCATCGGTATCAACGAGGTCAGGGATCTGATCATGACCTCGGAGCAGATGCCCTCAACCTCACGCTGGCGGGTCATCATCATTGAAGATGTGGACCGGATGCTGGAGCGAACTACCAATGTGTTGCTCAAGGAGATCGAGGAGCCGGCCGAGCATACCATCTGGCTTCTGTGCGCACCCAGCGCCCAGGATGTGCTGCCCACCATCCGCTCACGGACGAGGGTGCTCAACCTAGCAGTGCCATCCAACACCGCAGTGGCGGATTTCCTGACTGATCAGGTGGGGGTGGACCGGCCTCTGGCCGCCAAGGCCGCTCGTCTGGCTCAGGGACACATCGGCATCGCTCGTCTCTATGCCACCAGGGATCAGGTCCTGGCTGACCGTGATGAGCTGGTGGTGGGCCTGCTGGGGCTGCGGCGCGCTTCGGATGCTGTGATTCTGGCTGGCCGGGTGGTTGATGCGGCCCGGGATCAAGCCACCGCCACCGTGGACGATGAGGTGGCCAAGGACGAGCGGGAGTTTCGGCAGATCAACGGTCTCAGAGACAAGGAACGTATTCCCCGGCAGTTGCGTGGAGCCTACCATGCATTGGGGGGCAAGGATCAGGTCCGCCGACGGGTTACCAGACTGACCCGGGACGTGCTGGACCGCAACCTGAGTACCCTGGCCAGCGTTTACCGGGATGTGGGCGTCCTCCAGAACGGTGCCGAAGAGAAGGCTGGCTTGGTCAATTTGGAGAATCGGGCGGCTATTGCTGCTCTGTCCGTCAGGCTCTCCAGACAGGGGGCCATTGACCGCATTCAGCTGATCGCTCGAGCTCGCAGGAGGCTGGCTGCCAACGGTTCGCCGCTCCTGGTCTTCGAGGCGCTCTTCTGCACTCTGCTGGTCTGAGTAGACCCTAAGGGTTTATCAGGCAAAAGTACCTGGCGAGGTCATGTCGCTGCTGCCAATTCTTGGCGACCAGGTCGATTCCCTGCATTCAAGCGCTGGCGGCAGAGCCACGTGGGAGGGCAGAATGGACTGTCCCTTGGCGTCGACCAGCCGCAGTGCCTCCTGGACAATGTCATTCAGGGGAGCCTTGACTGCGGTCAAGGTCGGACTGCTGATCAGACAGGCTGGGCTGTCCACGAAGGTGGCCACCTTGACTTGGTCGGGAACCTGGAACCCCAGTTGGTCACAGGCCATCAGAGCGCCCAGGGCCAGCGAGTCGTCCCCGCAGATGATGGCATCGGGACGGTCGTTTCCCTCAGCGAGTATGGTCATGACGGCATCATGGCCGCGGCGCATGCTGCAGGGGCCGAACTGGATCCAGTCCGGCTGAGGCGTCATCCCTAGGGTGTTGGTCAGAGTGGAGAAGGTCGTGAAGAGCTCAGCGGCCGCACTGGTGTTCAGTTCACGGCTTAGATAGGCCACCGAATGTGCGTTCTGCTCGGCCAGGTGGGCGATGATCAGCCGCATGGAGGCCGCCTGGTCCATGCCGACCCAGCTGGTGTGGTAGGAGAGCGGTCTGCCGCCGACCTGGACGATGGGTAGTCCGGACGGCAGGTCGACGGGCATACCGACCGGATCGTCGTCCAGCGAAGGAACGATGATGATTCCTTCGACTTGTCGGGCTGCCATGGACCTGATGGCCGCCTCTCGTTCCTGATCGCTCCTGACGGATATGACCAGCAAATAGCGGCCCTGTTCTGTCAGCCTCCTGCTGAGCAGATCCAGGATGGACCCGTCTATGCCCGTGGAAGTGCCGCACAGGATCAGCCCTATGGTTCTGCTGCGGTCTGATCGGAGGGTGCTGGCAGCGAAGTTGGCCGAGTAGTTGAGCTTTTCGGCAGCAGCTCTGACCCTGCGGCTGATGTCGTCGTTCTTGCGTCTATGACCGGAAAGGACGCGGGACACGGTCGCTGTCGAAACTCCGGCCAGGGCTGCGACGTTGGCAATGGAAGGCTTATTGTCCGCCGTGTGTCCCATCGTTTCCCTCGAAGGCTCTTTCCGTCGATGTCGGCTGCAGCTAGCGGCGGGTCACTCAGCCTGGGTCAGCTTAGTGACCAGGGAGTCGGCTACAGACTCGGCTTCGTCGCCCTCGACAGTCACGGTGACCTTGTCGCCCTTTGCGATGCCCAGGCTCATGACCATCAGAATGCTGCCGGCGTCTACGGGATTCCCCTCGCCCTTGGCTATGGTGACCTTGCAACCGCTGGATGCGGCGGCCTGCGAAAATTCCGAAGCAGGCCTGGCATGGATGCCGACCGGGTCGGTGATGATGGTGGAACGTTGTGCTGTTGCCATGATGACCAGCTTTCCTGAATATATGGTCGGTCTTGTTGAACCGGCATGTCTAGTGGTGGATACGCTGGATATCCTACCACTGCAGAAGGGAAATTACAGAAAACGATTACCGTTGAAAAATGAATGAATATGTGTATACTGAACATCGTTGCATGAAGAACGTTTCCACTGCCGATGTTCAGTCCGCCTCAGGGGCGGCTCGCGTGCAGTGGCCAGGCACTAAGGAGTGCGACATGGAGATCCAAGGCGTGGGCATTGGCCGCGGCGTCGCCGTTGGCCCGGTTATCCATATGGCGGCCGGGCTGGACGTGCCCGGCGATGAGGCGAGACCTGAGAACCTGACGGCGGATGCTGAATTCGGTAGGGTTGAATCCGCTCTGGCATCGGTCAACAAGGACCTGCTCGCGCGCGCCAAGGCCGCCCAAGATGGGCAGGGGGCCAAGGACGCTGCTCCGATTCTGACAGCCCTGGCCCAGATGGCCCAGGACCCGGCTCTGAAGACCTCGATCCGATCCCTGCTGGACGGTGGCAAGACCGCCGAGCGTTCCGTCTATGAGGCCTTTGCCGACTTCGAGGAAAAACTCCAGGCAATCGGCGGCTACATGGGGGAGCGGGCCAACGATCTGCATGATGTTGGCCAGCGTGTCATCGCCCATCTGCTCGGTGTCCCGGCACCGGGCGTGCCAGAAAGCGACAAGCCATTCGTCCTGGTCGCCCCTGACCTGTCTCCGGCCGACACCTCCAGCTTGGATATGACCAAGGTTCTGGCCATTGTCACCATTGAGGGCGGTCCGACCAGTCATACCGCCATTCTGGCCCGGTCCAGGGGGATCGTCGCCGTCGTGGGCGCTCAGGACGCAGCCGGGCTGTCCGACGGACAGACAGTCATCGTCGATGCCGCTGCCGGCAAGGTGACGGCTGATCCCACCCAGGAACAGATTGAGAAAGCTGAGCAGGCTCGTCGCGAAGCGGATCAGGCCAAGGCTTTGCGGGGCCGTCCAGGCCAGCTCAAGGACGGAACAAGGATTCCCCTCCTGGCCAATGTCGGCAAGCCTGCGGATGCCGATCCTGCCCTGGAATATGGAGCCGAAGGGGTTGGACTCTTCCGTTCGGAGTTCCTCTTTCTGGGTAACGAGCAGGCGCCCGGCGTCGAGGAGCAGGCCGAGGCCTACCGTGCTCTTCTTGAACGCTTCCCTGGCCGCAAGGTGGTCATCCGCCTGTTGGATGCCGGTGCTGACAAGCCGCTGCCTTTCCTGACGCAGGCCGACGAGCCTAATCCTGCCCTGGGGTTGCGTGGTCTGCGTACGCTCAAGGTCCACAGCCAGGTTCTGGAGGATCAGCTGGAGGCCCTTGCTCGGGCCGATGCCGAGACCAATGCCGACCTATGGGTCATGGCGCCAATGGTCGCCGACGAACATGAGGCTGACTATTTCGTCCGTTTGGGCAAGAGCAAGGGGCTCAAGCGCGTGGGTGTCATGGCCGAAGTTCCTTCGATTGCACTGATGGCCGACAAAGTGGCCAAGGTGGCCGACTTCGTCAGCATCGGCACCAACGATCTGACCCAGTACACGCTGGCCGCCGACCGCACGCTGGGCTCGGTCGCCTCCTATCAGACCGCCTGGCATCCTGCCGTCCTCAGGGCCATCAAGCTCATCGCTGATGCCGGTCAGGCCAATAACATGCCTGTCGGAGTCTGCGGCGAGGCTGCTGCCGATCCGGATCTGGCTGTGGTTCTTGCCGGCATCGGCGTGACCAGCCTGTCCATGACTCCGGTCGCCCTGGATGATGTTCGCGCCGAACTGGCCAGGCACACCATGGATGAGGCCAAGGCCCTCGCCGCCAAGGCTCTGGACGGAGAGTTCTACCATCCCCAGGGATGGTGAGCAGCCGGCCGGATTTGTGCAAATCCATCGGATCCGGAGCCGTCGATCAAATCAAACAGCACGAGCAAGGAGCAGACATGACGGATTTCCAAGCCTTCCTTCCCGACACATCCTTCGCCCTGGATGTACCGGCATCTGACTGGCGGGATGCCATCCGCAAGGCGGGCGACAGGCTGGTGGCATCCGGGTTCACCACCGATGCCTACACGGACCAGATGATCGAGACCGTCGAGAAGATGGGTCCCTACATTGTCATCGCGCCCGGTTTGGCCCTGGCTCATTCCAGGCCCAGCGAGGCGGTCCTGGGAACCGGCCTGAGCTGGGTAAGGCTGTCCACACCTGTTGAGTTCGGCAACAAGGCCAATGATCCGGTCTCCCTGGTAATCGGCCTGGCCGGACGGGATGAGCAGGAGCACCTGCAGGTGATGTCCGCCATCGCCGGTGCTCTGACCGACGCGAAGAAGACCGAGCAGCTGGCCAAGGCAGGCACACCTGACGAGGTTCGCGCCATTCTCGAATCGTGAGGAGGACCCGCTTTTGCGGATCCCAGTATGGCAAACGCAAGAAGTAGTAGGAACAAACAAGGAACAAAGGAGCAACTCATGGATATTCTCTGCGTATGTGGCAATGGCATCGGCACTTCGGTTCTGCTCAAGGTCAACGTCGAGCAGGTGGCATCGGAGCTGGGCATGGATGTGACTGTGACCACCTCCGACGCGGGCAGCGCCAAGGGCACGGCCAACATGAACGACCTGGTGCTGACTTCGCCTCAGCTGGCGCCCGAGCTGGAGGGGACCACCACTCCGGTCGAGACCGTCCAGAACTTCATGGACAAGGACGAGATCAAGGGCATCCTGGAGCAGTACGCCGACTGATGAGTCCGGCGGACATTCATCATCGCCAGGCCGATGGAATACCCGCTCTTTAACTTGACAACAAGAGAGAAATAGTAAGGACAAACAATGAATGTCTTCCTTGCGGTGCTGAACTTCATCAGCCAGGAGATTCTGAATGTGCCCGCCTATCTGATTGGCATTGTGGCGGCCATCGGTCTGATCGCCTTGAAACGGAGCGCAGGCCAGGTCATTTCGGGCGCCCTCAAGGCGGCCATGGGCTATCTGATTCTGGGCGCCGGCGCCACCGTGGTGACCAATGCCCTGGATCCCTTCGGCAAGCTGGTCTTCAAGGCCACTGGCGCCCATGGGGTCGTCCCCACCAACGAGGTGATCGTGGCCCAGGCCTCCAGCCAGTTCGGTGCAGCCTCCGCCTACATCATCGTGCTCAGCTTCATCGTCATGATCCTGCTGGCACGGTTCACCCCGCTCAAGTACGTCTTCCTGACCGGCCACCATATGGTCTTCATGTCAACCCTGCTGGCCCTGGTCCTTTCGATCGGGTTCGGCAAGGGCAACAACCTGCTCATCGTGCTGATCGGCTCCCTGCTCATGGGCGTGATCATGGTGGCCATGCCCGCTTTCGCCCAGCCATACATGAACCGGGTGACGGGCAGCGACAAGCTGTCCATCGGCCACTTCAACACCTTGGGCTACGTGGTTTCGGGCGCGGTCGGCAGCGCCGTGGGCAAGAAGTCGCGTTCCACCGAGGATATCGACTTCCCCAAGGGGCTGAGCTTCCTGCGTGATTCCATGGTCTCCACCACCCTGCTCATGGTCGTTCTCTACCTGGTCTTCGCCGTCTGGACCGCCTTTGTGGTGCCGGCCAAGGCCGCCTTCGCCGTCTTCCCCTCCCATCCGGCCAACTGGGGATCCTTCTTCATGGCCGCCTTCGCCCAGGCCCTGCAGTTCGGCATCGGCGTGAGCATCATCCTCTACGGCGTCCGTATCATCTTGGGTGAGCTGGTGCCTGCCTTCCAAGGCATCGCCAACAAGGTGGTCCCCGGCGCCCGTCCCGCTCTGGACATCCCCATCGTCTTCCCCTACGGTGCCAACGCATCCCTGATTGGCTTCCTGGCCTCCTTTGCCGGCGGTCTGGTGGCCCTGGTCATCATCGCCGTCTGGCTCGGGCCCGTCTGGGGTCTGGCCCTGATTCTGCCGGGCATGGTTCCCCACTTCTTCGATGGTGGCGGTGCCGGTGTCTTCGGCAACGCGACCGGCGGCCGCATCGGGGCTATGGTCGGCGGCTTCATCAATGGTCTGCTGATCACCTTCCTGCCCGCCATCCTGATGACGGTTCTGGGCAGCTTCGGTCTGTCCAACGCCACCTTCGGCGATGCCGACTTTGCCTGGTACGGCACTGTGGTTGGCAAGCTGTCCCAGCTGGGCATCCCCGTTGGGGCCGTGGTCCTGGTGATTCTGGCAGTGGTGATCTTCGCCCTGGCCTGGGTCTGGCAGGTCAAGGTGGTCAACACCGGATGGTTGCCTGCCGCCAAGCATGCTGAGTTCATCGCCAGCGTCGAGGCTGAAGAGAAGGAGGCCAAGGCTCAGGCTCGTGCAGCCGCCAAGGCCGCTCGTGCACAGGCCAAGGCCGCAAAGGCCGAATAGGCATGCACAAGCTCGCCGTATAAGCGCCGGGAGAGGGGTATTGCTGATTCCTTTCTCCTAGTCCGATTTAGAGCCGCCCGGATCGTTTCCATGTGGAAGGATCCGGGCGGCTCTTGCACTTTTTGCGCAGGGTAGTGGAATTTATCGTGCGGAGTGCTGTTTGCGGCCGGTTTCACGGAAGAACTTGACCTCGTCGGCTGGGCGGGCGAGAATCGAATCATGAGGATTATCACTGATTTCGGCACTATTCCCGATCGGTACGCCAAGCGCGCCCCTCAGTCCCTTACCCGCAAGGGACGTCCTGTAGTCTCCTTCCCCTTCCGGCTCGAGGATGTGCCCCAGGAGGCCCGCTACCTGCACTGGATGCTGGTGGATCCTGATTCCGTGCCCGTGTGTGGCTTCCCCTGGATTCACTGGTCCCTGGCCAACCTGCCCGTTGAGGCTTTGCTCGCCTTGCAGCCTGAGGGGACCGAAAGCTCCGTGCTGGCGATTCCTGAGGACTTCTCCAGAAATCTGTCTGATCTGATTCCCGGTGTGCCCCAAGGGCGTACCTCGGCAGCCTCGCCCCTGGTTATGGAGGAGGAGATCGCTGACGATCCCGCCGTGCTTATGCGTTACAACGGCCCCACGCCTCCGGACCGGGTTCATGACTATGTGCTGTCGGTCTGGGCCACACAGAAGATCTTGCCCGGCCTGGAGGAGGGGTTCTGGCTCAATGCCCTGGCCCATGCCATCCATTCCGCCCAGCCGGTGGCCGCAGCAGCCCGGGCCTGGCTGCCAGCTGATGCCTGATCTGGTTGGGGCGGTCTAGCACTAGAGTGAGGTCATGCCCTAAGTGCGCAGACGGCCGTCATCCCTGCCTGCCCACGCAGTCGGTACCATGACATCCCCCGACTTCCGGACTGGTGATGACAGTTGACCGCGATCAGACAAAGGAAGACGCTTATATGCCCTGCACCACGCTTCTGATAGGCAAGAATGCCAGTTACGACGGGTCCACCATCATCGCTCGGGATGAGGATTCGTCCAACGGAGAGTTTCGTCCCAAGCGCTTCGTGGTAGTGGCTCCCGACCAGCAGCCGCGGCACTACCACAGTGTGATCAGCCATCTGGAAATAGACCTGCCCGAAGAGCCCATGCGCTATACCTCGGTGCCCGATGCTTTGCACAATCAGGGGCTCTGGGCTGCTGCAGGCGTCAACAGCGCCAATGTGGCCATGTCAGCCACCGAGACCATCACCACCAACGAACGTGTTCTGGGTGCAGATCCGCTGGTTGAGCCCACACCCGCCCAGGGCCGTCCCGGGGATAAGGACTATCTGGCCGCGGTGCCCGGAGGCATCGGCGAGGAGGACTTCGTCACCATTGTCCTGCCTTATATCCACTCGGCTCGGGAGGGCGTCCAGCGGCTGGGTTCCCTGTTGGAGCGCTACGGTACCTACGAGATGAATGGCATCGCTTTCAGCGACGTGGACGAGATCTGGTGGATGGAAACCGTGGGCGGCCATCACTGGATCGCCAAGCGTGTGCCTGACGATTCCTATGTGACCATGCCCAACCAGCTGGGCATTGACGAGTTTGATTTGGACGATGCCTTCGGAGACCAGACCGACCACCTTTGCTCGGCCGACCTGCGGGAGTTCATCGCCGACAACTACCTGGACCTGTCCGTGGAGTCAACTTCGCCCTTCAACCCGCGCGATGCCTTTGGATCCCACAGCGACTCGGACCATGTGTACAACACGCCTCGGGCCTGGTACATGCAGCGCTTCCTCAACCCTTATGACGAGATCTGGGACGGGCCGGACGCCGATCACACTCCCACCAGCGACAACATCCCTTGGTGCCGTCAGCCTGAGTGGCTGATTACCGTGGAGGATGTCAAATACTTGCTCAGCTCTCACTACCAGGGCACACCCTACGATCCCTATGGGCGGACCGGCGACGAGCACACCAAGGGGCTTTACCGCCCCATCGGCATCAATCGCAACGACCAGCTGTCCCTGATCCAGCTGCGCCCCTACCAGCCTGAATCCTGCCGGGCCATCCAGTGGATTTCATACGGGTCCAACGCCTTCAATGCCCTGGTTCCCTTCTATGCAAATGTGGATCGTACGCCCGACTATCTGGCCAACACCACGGGCCGGGTTTCCACCGACAGCCTCTACTGGTCCGACCGACTGATCGCCGCCTTGTGCGACTCGGCCTTTGCCGGCACACTGGCGGCAGTCGAACGTTACCAACAGGGCGTTGGCGCTGAGGGTCATCGCATGATTGCCGCCACAGATGAACAGGTGGCCCGCTTGGAAGGTGCCGATAAAGGCACTGACAACCCCGAGGTTCGCCAGGTGCTGGAGGCTGCCAACCAGGATATGGCCGACCGTCTGCGCAAGGAGACCGACGACCTGCTGAGCCAGGTGCTCTACACGGCCAGCATGGGCATGCGCAACGGCTACCATCTGTCCGATAACTGAGCCATCCGATTGACAAGGATCATAGAGGAGGAGAGCCTCATGACGGGCTTCGATGATTACGTCAGGCCATACGGTCTGTTTGACAAGATCGATGCCTTCGGCTACCTGAAGGATCTGCAGGATCATCCGGATATGCCGCGCAAGCATGGCCGGGTGCTGCTTGTTACCGCAGACACCCCGCTCAAGGCTTCGCGAGGGGAGGGCAAGACCACCACCACCATCGCGCTGATTGATGCCCTGCGCGCCCGGGGAGTGGATGCCGCAGCTGTCCTGCGTCAGCCCAGCATGGGCATTACCGCTGCCGGTTCCAAGGGTGGCGCCTCTGGTGGGGGCAAGTCCTCCCTGACCCATCCTGAGCTGGTGGACTGGGGCCTGTGCGGGGAGATGGCGGCCATCGAATCCGCCCAGAACCTGCTGGTCTCCTTTGCAGAGAAGGCTGTGGACGAGGGTCGGTTGGACACCGTCCTGGTGCCTAGGGTCAGCGAGGTGCCTTCGCGGTCCCTGCGCCAGATCACCGTGGACCGCGGCAAGGGCGATCTGCCCGAACGGACCGTGTTGACGCCCACCTGTGAGCTCATGCAGATCGTAGTGCTCTCCCGGAGCATGGATGAGATCAAACGGCGCGTGGCCGCCATGGTCGCGGGGACCTTGGATGGCCGTCCCGTCACCTTCGGAGAGTTTGTGGACCTGTGGCGGATCACCGGCATCCTGACCGATGCGGTCAAGCCCGCTTTCACCCAGACCCTGGAGGGTTCTCCGGTCTACGTGCATGGGGGGCCATTCGCCAACGTCTCCATCGGCATTCCCAGCCTGGTGTCCGTGGAGATGGCCTGTGCCCGACACGATGTGGTCGTCGTCGAGGCGGGCTACGGAGCCGATGCCGGCGCCCAGAAGTGGCTGGACATCGCCGCCCGCGAGTATGGGGCCCAGTGGCCGGCCGCCGCCGTGGTCGTCACCCGTGCCACCACCTGGCGGGACGATCCCAAGCTGAGCTGGCGTTATCCCTTCCACGTGCACCGTCTTGAAGGACTGGGTATCCCCACCTTCCCTCTGATCAACCTCTGGGAGGGCGAGGACGACCAGGTGGATTCCTTGCGGGAGACCGCCGACGGCCTGGGCTTCCGCAGGCCTATCGCGGGCAACCTCTTCCGGGACGGGGGCAAGGCCCTGGAGTCTCAGCTGGATGATTTGATCAAGGCCCTGCAGGAACCCGCGAAAGCCCAGATGGATACAGCCAGCCTGCATGATATGTCCGTGCCGGATCGGATTCGCTGGATCGCCAAGAGCGCTTATGGGGTACCGGCTGATCGGGTCGTCGAGCGTGAGGGCTTCCAAGACAGCCTCCAGGCAGCCTCCGACCTGTGCAGCAAAGCTGGCATTTCCCTCGAGGATCTGGTCGTAGTGGCGGTCAAATCTCCGGCTACCATGACCGACGATGACCGGGCCGACCAGGACAAGCGCACAGTCACCCTGAAGAAGGTCGAGGCCCATACGGGTGCTGGCCTCCTGCAGGTGAATCTGACCACTTCCCTGACCACGCCCATGCCCAAGATCGTCTGAGCAGGCCATGCATATGGATTCGGCAGGCCTGTGACGCGCCGTGTTGCGGGCCTGCCGAAACCGTGTATAGTATCTACTTGGCTCTTGAAAGTGCCCAGCCCCTATAGCTCAGTTGGCTAGAGCAGCTGACTCTTAATCAGCGTGTCCGGGGTTCGAGCCCCCGTGGGGGCACAGAGTCAAAGCCCTACAGCCGCAAAGGCTGCGGGGCTTTTCCTTTGCTTAAGTGATTTGCTTGAAACATGATTTTGTGTGACATCTGTGTGACAAAAGTCTTCGTAAAAGAAAAGCCGCTCTGTTGTGAAATGCAAAATCTATCTATTAATCAACAAATGCGCCTCAAGTCTGCCGCCTGCTGCTTTCCTTGGCCAAGGATCTCGGCCCTGACGCACCGTTCCGTGCATGCTGAGCATAAAACCCGCAAGAACAGAAGCCGTTCATTTCTGACTGGTAGAAGGGTATGTGAGCCTTGCGCTGGAATAGGAATCCTCTGCTGTCTGCAGGGGTAGGGGGGGGGGTTAACTGCCGCCTCCATCGATGCTGGCTTGATTATGTGGAGGCTGATCGCTTATTTGAGCGATCCCAGCGGCCCCGGTCTGAATCCGTATGCAACCTGTTGCCGCGCTCACTTCACCGGATCTTGCCTGTGCCAAGGGCCCGGGTCTTAGTCAAAGACTCGGAATATGGTGCCTGAGCAATACGGTATTTGAACACGCACGTTTAGACATCATATTGTCATGTTGTTATAATGTTTGCGGAATTCGAGGTTGAAGTTCCGGGGAGGTATTCTCCCACGATCATTCGCTCCGAAGCGGATGGGCTTCATCGTATGCGAGGAGGCAAATTGCTGAACGAGTATTTCCCGGAAGGCACCGTCATGTACAGGGACGGCGTAGCCGGTTGGGAAGAAGCGGTGGACGTGGTCACCGGTCCGCTGGTTGATCTTGGAAGGATCAAACCCTCTTATGTCGATGCCATCAAGGCTTCGATACGCAAACCAGGCGGCACCTATATTGATCTGGGTCAAGGCATTGCCATGGCCCATGCCAGGCCCGAGGCAGGCGTTGTGACCACCTCTCTATCGGTGCTGAAGGTTGGCAGTCCCTTCCTGTTGGCCGATTCTCAGGACCACCCGATCAGCACGCTCTTCTGCCTGGCGGCGCAGGACTCGAACAGCCATCTAAGCCTGATGCAATCGCTGGCGACCTTCCTGAGTGACGCGAAGAATCAGGAACGGCTGGGCAAGGCCGCGAACGTTGAGGAATTGAGGACGATCCTCGAGGAAGAAAGGTAATCAACATGAAGATTCTGACGGTTTGCAGCACTGGACTGGGGTCGAGCTTCATTACCCAGCTCAATATTGACAAGGCGCTGAAAGAGCTTGGCGTGACTGGGGTCGAGACCAACCATAGCGATCTGGGTTCGGTCAACAAGGGCGATGCCGATATTATTTTTGTCGGGCGTGACATCGCTGATGCTGCCAAGGATCTGGGAGACGTAGTCGTTTTGAACAGTCTGATCGACATGAATGAGATCAAAGAAAAGCTTGCCGAGGCCCTGAAGCGCCATGGCATGGATGTTCCTGAAGGGGGGCAGGCGGCATGAACGGGGTATTAAAAGTCCTTTTGGACATTTTCCGACAACCTTCCGTCATCGTCGCGCTGATCTCCCTGCTCGGCCTGACTCTGCAACGCAAGTCTGCCACGGATGTCATGAAGGGGACCATACGCACGTTCGTGGGCTTTCTGGTCCTGGCCGCTGGCGCTGGCGTGGTGACCAACGCATTGACCCCCTTTGGGGATATGTTCCAGCATGCCTTCCATGTCCAGGGCGTTGTTCCCAATAACGAGGCCATAGTCGGCACGGTACTGGTCAAGTACGGATCCGTAGCTGCGCTCATCTTCTTCTTCGGAATGATTGTCAATATCATTCTTTCTGCAACCTCATATTTCAAATATGTTTACCTATCAGGACACGTGGCCTTCTATATGGCCACGATGATAACGGTCATCTTCGTGGCAGCCGGTTTCTCCACCTGGCAGACCCTGCTTTGGGGTTCAATCGCTCAGGGCCTGGTTGTGACCCTTTCGCCCGCAGTCGTGCAGCCTTTCATGAAAAAGGTGACTGGCACCGATGATGTGGCCCTGGGCCACACCGGCGGCTCGGGCATCGCCCTAGGTGGTCTGGTGGCTACGCTCACCCGCAGCAAGAAGCATCCGTCCAAATCAACTGAGGATATCAACTTCCCCAAGAACCTGGGCTTCCTGCGCGATACAACAGTCATCGTGGCCCTGTCCATGGCTGTGATCTATGTCATCGTGGCACTCTTCGCCGGCCCCGCCTATATCGAGAGCAAGCTCAGTGACGGACAGAACTTCATCGTCTATGTGGTCTTGCAGGCCGCCACTTTCTCTGCCGGCGTCTACATCATCCTGGCAGGTGTTCGTGTGGTCCTGGGAGAGATTGTTCCTGCCTTCAAGGGCATCAGTGAGCACCTGGTCAAGAACGCCAAGCCTGCACTGGACGTTCCCGTCACCTTCACCTTCGCTCCTAACGCCGTTCTGATTGGGTTCCTGTCCAGCTTCGTCGGCGGCATCGTAGGCATGGCCATCATGGCCCTGGCCGGAACCACCGTCATCATTCCCGGTGTCGTGGCCCACTTCATGACCGGCGGTGCTACGGGCGTAATCGGCAACGGTGCAGGTGGTCGGCGTGGAGCCATTCTCGGTTCCTTCGTTAACGGCCTGGCCATAACCTTCCTGCCGCTCCTGCTTCTGCCGGTGCTGGGATCTGTAGGCAAGGGCGCCGCCACATACTCGGATGCCGATTTTGGTGTGGCCGGCATCTTCCTGGGCTACCTCAACAAGGCTGGCGGCCAGATTGCGATCATCGTGGGAATCATTGTTGTGCTGATCCTGGTCTATGTGGTCTCCTACTTCATGAACAAGCGCAAGAAGACCATTGCCGCTGCAGCTGACTCGGCTGACAAGGCCAAGGCCGTCGCCTGAATTGAATCCCCTGTCCAATCTGAAGCCGGCAGGGACAGCGATGGAGAGGGGTCATGGGACTAACGGACTTTTCAATATCAGTTCCATGACCCATCCGTAGCCGGAGAATATTGCTGCTTGGCTCCTGTATTGGGCAGAAACAGGTAGGGGCTTTTACAATCATTGAAGGCAGCAGGCCTCTGGTTAACGCAGGTCGCGGGATTTCGATTCATGAGGGCAATGAAATCAGGTGGGTCGGTTTTGCAATGGTAGATGGAATTCCCAAGTATGTGTCCGTGCGAGACCATCTGCGCGGAAGCATCAAACGGATGAAGGATGGGGCGCAGCTGCCCACGGAGTCCGAACTTTGCACACGCTACAACGTCAGTCGGATTACGGTTCGTCATGCCATAGAAGATTTGATTCGTGAAGGGTTGATCGTTCGCAGTCAGGGCAAGGGTACCTTCAAGTTGAAATCGCCCTCATCCTCTCGTGAGGTGATCAACGGCCACATCAGGGGATTCTGGCGCCAGCAGCGTGACCTAGGCAAAACAGTCAAGACCCGGGTGCTTGGCAACAGGATTGTCAAGAATGCCGATTTTGCGTCCAAGTTGGGTATCGATGCTGATGCAGACCTGATCGAACTGGAACGACTGCGTTATGTCGATGGCAATCTGCATCAATATGTCTGCACCTACCTGTCGGCTGTCCAGTTTCCGGAAATACTCGAGCATGATTTCTCCGATGGCTCCCTCTATAGCTTCATCGAGGAACAATACGACGTCAGGCTCGCCAGAAACGAGGTTGTGGTCCGCATCGAGAATGTCGATTCGCGGATCGCCGGATACTTTCATGTGGACAGGGGCCGGCCCGTGCTGGCCATGGACTCCACCGTCTTCGACGGATTCGGCTCGGTGGTGGCATTCGGCATAGCTCTTCAACCGCCTGCATATTCCGAAATAGAGTTCGTCATCAACAGCATGCCGGACTCCAGATGATCACCGCGCTCAGAGAGGTCGTCAACGGTTAGTGGTCATGACTTCGAATGTGTCTGCTGCGTTTCGGCCATTTCGCCCCTGCTTCTGCTGCCGGGCTGCTTTTGAATGGCCTCATTTGCTTGTGCGTCAGGCTTGAATGGTTCGTCCTGCAGTGGATAGTATTGAACATATATGCCCGATTCCTCGCAATGAGTGCATCGGAGATGGGAAGGCAGGTACGACCATGGGGCGTCTTCAAGGCAGGAAAGAGCGCGAGCCGTTTGTGCTCGAGCATGCCAGTATCGCGACCGGTGATGAAAAAGGCACGGTTCAGAAGGATATGTCTGTTCTGGTGTCCGCGGACGGCCGGATAGAGCAGGTCTGCCCGACTCCGCTGGCCTACGTGCCCTCCGGATATCACCGAATCAACGCTACGGGCAAGTTCGTGGCACCTGGACTCATCAATGCCCATACCCATCTCTTTGCCGACGGCAAGCCCTTGTCTGGCGGTACTGACCTGTCGCCGCGTGTGGTCGATGCCGGTTTGAAGGTAATGCACAGTCCTGCAGGCAAAGTCATTATGGATGCCAGGATCAAAGGCAACGTTTCCACGCTGTTGAACTCAGGAGTAACAACCATTCGTACCTTGGGTGATGTGGGTTATGAGGCGGTTCGTCTGCGTGACAAGATCGATGCCGACGAGCTGACCGGCCCTCGTATGCTGGCTGCTGGTCCCCTCCTGGCGATTCCCGGAGGGCATGGCGATCCCTTCATTGCCCTGTCCTGCTCCTCTCCAGAAGAGGCCAGGCGTCGGACCAGGGAGAACCTGGACCATGGGGTCAATGCCATCAAGGTGGCTGCGACCGGCGGCGTCACCGATGCCACCAAGCTTGGCGAGGCCGGCAGCCCGCAGATGACCGAGGAGGAGATGGCCGCCGTCTGCGATGAGGCCCATGAGTTTGGTGTGTTGGTCGCAGCACACGCCCAGAGCCCTGAGGGTGTCAAGGCGGCTCTCAAGGCAGGCGTGGATACTATCGAGCATGGCAGCGCTCTGGATGACGAGATGATCGGTCTCTTCCTTGACAATCCGCGCTCGCTTCGTGGCTTCTCGGCTTTGGATCCCACCCTGTCCGCCGGACTGCCTCTGGTCAAGATCAGTCAGCAGGAGCTGGGGATCAGCGATATAGTTCGCGGTAATTCTGAGCTGGTCGTTGACGGCATGGTCAAGAGTGCCAAGCAGGCTCATGAGAACGGCATTGCCGTCGGAGTCGGTACCGACACAGGCATGACCTTCGTGCCCCAGTACGGTACTTGGCGAGAGCTCGATTATCTGGTGCGGTACGCGGACTTCACCCCGGCGCAGGCCTTCCACGCCGCCACTCAGGTCAATGCACGAAACCTGGGCTTCGACAATGTCACCGGTTCGGTCGACACGGGCAAGGATGCAGATCTGATCGTCCTTGACGAGGACCCTGCCAAGAATGTGCGGACCCTGGCTGATCCCAAGCTGGTAATCGTCCGCGGCAAGCCGGTATGGCGGCCTGAGGTCAAGCACTTCGAGGAGATCGATCGCCTGCTCGACAGCTTCTGATCATTTGCTTTAGGGCCATTCAGAAGCGTGCAATAGTTTGGCCGGCTGATGGCTTCCCGATGACCGGGTGGTATGCAAGCATGTCGGTATGCAAATGGGAGAACCGAGAGTGGATCAGGTCGGCCCGGCCAAGGTTGTAGGAAGGTTGGCACCTTCGCCGACTGGGCGAATGCATCTGGGCAATATCTATGCATGTCTTGCGGCCTGGCTGGGTGTCAGGTCGCAAGGGTCTTGCGGGGTTCTGCGGCTTCGCATTGAAGACATAGATACGCCGCGTGTGGTCAAGGATGCCGGTCGCTGGATCATGGACGACCTGGCATGGTTGGGATTGGATTGGGATGGCGAGGTGGTCTACCAGTCCCAGCGCGCTGATGCTTACAGTCAGGCATTGAAATTGCTGGAATCGCAGCAATTGATCGGCGGGCAGCCTCTGGTTTACCCCTGCTTCTGCTCCCGTGCTGACATCCGCGCGGCATCGGCGCCGAATGAAGGCGACGGGTTCATTGTCTACCCGGGCACCTGCCGAGGACTTTCCCATCGGATAGTCGATGAAAGGCTGGCCCGGGGGCAGAGACACAGCCTTCGGATTGCAGTCCCTGACCAGCCCGACGAGTCGGATGCCACCTGTCGCTTCGACGATCTGATATTTGGCCCGCAGTCCTTCAACTTGCCCAGACAGGTCGGTGATGTGGTCGTCCAACGCTCGGATGGCTTGGTTTCCTACCAGCTGGCGGTGACGGTGGATGACCTGGCTATGGGCGTCAATCAGATTGTGCGAGGACGGGACCTGCTGAGGTCCACGGCCATTCAGATGTGGATCCGGAATCATCTTCAACCGCAGGCTCCTCGTGTTCAGTATGCGCATCTGCCTCTGATTGACGGCGTGGACGGCAGAAGGATGTCCAAGCGCTTCGGATCGCCGGATCTGGGATCGCTCAGAAGAGACGGCTGGACGGCAAGGCAGGTGCTTGGGGTCTGTGGATGGCTCCTGGGACTCATGGATCGACCCAGACCCGTGAGTGTGCAGGAGCTGCTGGATGGTTTCACGTGGAACATGTTGGCTGCTGACCGGAAGGACAGAAAGCTGGATCTGAGCAAGCTGAACGTTTCCGGAGCAAAGCCGAATCTTTGAGTTCTCCGGTACTCAGCCGCGCCGATTATTTACGGCGTGTGTTTACCTGCCGGCTTTCAGGCTTGCGGGAATTATTGTTTAGTGACTGCTGAATAGCAATATTCGTGACCGTGCAATGTGACTCATCGATCCTGGTTCATTAGTTTTGCCGTTTGGTGCTCGGGATCGGAGCGAATTCCGGTATGAGCCACTGGCTACCATGGCCTCAGTCAAGGCTTCCGGATTTTAAGGAGGTAGCGGGTCATGGTCGCCTATATGGACCACAAGGATCTGGGCAATCGGCAGATCAGCAGGGAACGAGCTGGGCAGATCGCGGATGGGGTCAAGCGTGTAGCTGAAAGAATCGCCAAAGCGGAGGACTCCGCCGGTCGAAAAGAAGGCTCGGTGACTCTGCTGGCGGCCACCAAGACCCGCGATGTGGGCGAAATCATGGCAGCCATCGATACCGGGGTGCGTCGGATTGGCGAGAACCGTCCTCAGGAAGTCACCGCCAAGGCCCAGGGGTTGTTGGAACTTTGTCGGGACAGGGGGTTGTCCCTCGGCACTGACACTACAGACAGTGATTCATCAAGCGCCAGCGTTGGCTTCCATCTTATTGGGCAGCTCCAATCCAACAAGATCAATAAGATCCTGCCATATGTCGACACGGTCGAGTCGGTCGACGGGCTCTCGCTGGCTCGGAAGCTGGCCACGCGGGCACTGGCTGCAGGCAGAACTGTGGGCATACTCCTGGAGGTCAACGAGTCCGGCGAGCAGGCCAAGTCGGGATGCGCTCCCGACCAGGCCCTGGATCTGGCTTATGAACTGGCTGCCATGGAGGGGATTCAGCTTAAGGGTCTGATGACCGTCGGTGCACATGTGGATGATGAGGCCATTATCAGGAGCGGATTCGCTCACCTGCGCGGTCTGCGCGACCGCATCAGGGATTCGGGGGAGCCGGGCACTGACACCTGCACCATGCTGTCCATGGGAATGACCGGAGACATGGAGTATGCCGTAGCTGAGGGGTCGACCGAGGTCCGTGTAGGCACAGCGATCTTCGGCCCGCGGGCTTTTATCTGACCAGCCATTGCCTGTTTCGGAACCAGATTCTGTTAAGAGGCCCGGCCTGGGGCTAGACTGTGCCCTATGAGAATCGCGCGTTTTTCCTACAAGGACACCCCACGATACGCTTTTGTCCAAACTGACAAGCAGGACGGCAAGGACTATCTGGTTGAGCTGAGCGGCTACCCTCTGACCGGCCAGCAGGTCGAGCCCACCGGTCAGCGCTACCCTCTGGACGACGAGGATGTGCGGCTGCTGGCCCCGGTCATCCCCTCCAAGATCTACGGAGCGGCCAAGAACTACCGCGCCCATGCCGCCTACATGGCCGAGCATGGCCAGTCCTCGAATCCGGAGCCTCCGGAGAATCTCATGCTCTTCATGAAGCCCTCCACCTCAGTCATCGGCCCTGACGACCCCATCGTCAAGCCCTCTTACAGCAAGGACATGAACTATGAGCCCGAGGTTGCCGTCGTCATGGGCAGGATGGCCCGGAAGGTGAGCGTCAACGAGGCCATGGACTATGTGCTGGGCTACACCTGTGTCAATGACGTAACCCTGCGTGACCTGCAGAAGAACGATCCTATGTGGACCCGTTGCAAGGGCTTTGACACCGCCTGCCCCCTCGGGCCCTGGATCGAGACCGACCTGGACTATCGTGACGCGAAGATTTCCTTCAAACTCAATGGGGAAGAGGTGCCGGAGGCCAGCGGCACCACCGCTAACCTGATCCACTCCATTCCTGAGCAGATCGCCTTCATCTCCAGCTTCGCCACCCTGCTGCCCGGCGATGTCATCATGACCGGCACGCCGCACGCCACAGGTTCCCTGGAAAACCGAGACGAGGCCACGGTTCAGGTTGAGGGAATCGGATACCTGCGCAATGTGGTCATCGACGAGTAGCGAATAGCAGGAAAACAAGCGATATAAAAACTTGAGTCATTTAGGCTCAAGTTTGGGAATAGGCATCCTCCTTTCGCTGTTGTAGAAGGCAGATGAACCCGTGACGGGGTCTGGTCGAATGATTCGGCTGGCCCCGCCGAAGAATGTTGGAGGATGCTCTATGAACGAAAACTTCACCACCATGGCTCAGCAGGCCATAGGCGATGCTATCCAGTCGGCCTCGGCGGCTGGCAACCCCCAGGTGGATGTGCTCCATCTGTTGGACTCCCTGCTGCGTCAGCAGTCCGGAGTGGTGCCTGGACTGATTCAAGCCGCTGGTGGTGACAGCCAACGGGTCGGAGCCGAGGTCCGTCAGGCCCTGGTGGCTCTGCCGTCGGCCAGCGGATCCACGGCATCGCAGCCCGATGCCAGCCGTCAGCTCAGCATGGCCTTGGCTCAGGCAGAGAAGGAAATGCAGGCCATGGGGGACGAATACGTGTCCACCGAGCATTTGCTTATCGCCATCGCCCAGGGTCCTTCGCAGGCTGCTGATATTCTGAACCGGAACGGTCTGCAGGCCGATACCCTGCGTAAGGCCGTGCCCCAGGTGCGCGGCGGTGCCAAGGTGACCAGCCCGGATGCCGAGGGCACTTACAAGGCTCTGGAGAAGTACTCCACCGATCTGACCGCCCAGGCCAAGGAGGGCAAGCTGGACCCGGTCATCGGCAGGGATCAGGAGATTCGTCGTGTCATGCAGATCCTGTCCCGGCGGACCAAGAACAACCCCGTCCTTATCGGCGAGCCTGGCGTGGGTAAGACAGCCGTGGTCGAAGGCCTGGCCGAACGCATCGTAGCCGGCGACGTGCCTACCACCCTGCAGGGCAAGAGGCTGATCTCCCTGGATCTGAGCTCCATGGTGGCTGGCAGCAAGTACCGTGGCGAATTCGAGGAACGACTCAAGGCTGTTCTCAACGAGATCAAGAGCGCCAACGGTCAGGTCATCACCTTCATTGATGAGATCCATACCATTGTCGGTGCGGGTGCCGCAGAGGGATCCATGGATGCAGGCAACATGCTCAAGCCCATGCTGGCCAGGGGAGAACTGCGCCTGATCGGCGCCACCACCCTGGACGAGTACCGTGAGAACATCGAGAAGGACCCGGCTCTGGAGCGCCGCTTCCAGCAGGTCTTCGTGGGCGAGCCCTCCGTGGAGGATACCGTGGCCATCCTGCGTGGTCTCAAGCAGCGTTACGAGGCTCACCACAAGGTGACCATCGGGGATGATGCCCTGGTGGCGGCAGCTACGTTGTCCAACCGGTATATCTCGGGTCGTCAGCTGCCAGACAAGGCCATCGACCTGGTTGACGAGGCCGCTGCCCACCTGAGGATGGAGCTGGATTCCCAGCCTGAGGAAATCGACGAGCTTCAACGTCGCGTCACCCGTCTGGAGATGGAGGAGATGCAGCTGAAGAAGGCCGATGACCCAGCCTCCAAGGACCGTCTGAGCAAGCTGCAGGCCGAGCTGGCGGACTCTCGCGAGAAGCTGGGCGGCCTCAAGGCTCGTTGGGAGAACGAGAAGGCCGGCCACAACAAGGTCGGCGATCTGCGTGCCCAGCTGGATGCCAAGCGGGTCGAGGCTGACAAGGCCACCCGCGAGGGCGACCTGGAGAAGGCTTCCCGCATCCTCTACGGGGAGATCCCCGGCATTCGTAAGCAGCTGGCCCAGGCGGAGAACGCGGCCGAGCAGGCCAAGAACGCCTCCAATGACGCTGGTCCCGATGGGGCTGACATCGCCGGGGGACCGGCCCAGGAGCCCATGGTTCCTGACCATGTTGATGCGGATTCCGTAGCGGAGATCGTTTCGGACTGGACCGGTATCCCTGTGGGACGGCTCATGGAGGGCGAGAACGAGAAGCTCCTGCATATGGAGGACTACCTGGGCAAGCGGGTGGTCGGCCAGCAGGAGGCCATCCATGCGGTATCCGACGCGGTCCGGCGCTCGCGTGCCGGCATCGCCGATCCCGATCGGCCTACAGGATCCTTCATGTTCCTGGGCCCCACCGGCGTGGGCAAGACGGAGCTGGCCAAGGCTTTGGCTGACTTCCTCTTCGACGACGAGAAGGCCATGGTCCGCATCGACATGTCAGAGTACATGGAGAAGGCCTCGGTCTCGCGTCTGATTGGTGCTGCCCCCGGCTATGTGGGCTATGAGGAGGGTGGCCAGCTGACCGAGGCCATACGTCGGCGGCCCTACTCGGTGGTCCTCTTCGACGAAGTGGAGAAGGCCAACCCTGAGGTCTTCGACCTGCTCCTGCAGGTTCTGGATGACGGTCGGCTGACCGATGGCCAGGGCAGGACGGTGGACTTCAAGAACACCATTCTGATCATGACCTCCAACCTGGGCTCGCAGTTCCTGGTCCGGGACGACCTGGACGAGGATGGCAAGCGCAAGGCCGTTATGGATGCGGTGCATGCCAACTTCAAGCCTGAGTTCATCAACCGGCTGGACGATCTGGTCATCTTCCACCCGCTGACCCGCGACGAGCTGGGTTCTATTGTGGACATCCAGGTCAAGCAGGTGGCCCAGCGGCTGACCGACCGGCGCATCACCCTTGATGTCACCGACTCCGCTCGGGAGTGGCTGGCCAACATGGGCTATGACCCGGCCTTCGGCGCTCGGCCTTTGCGTCGGCTGGTCCAGACCGAGGTGGGCGATCAGCTGGCCAGGATGTTGCTGGCTGGCAAGGTTCACGACGGCGACACAGTCCTGGTGGATCAGACCGGCGGCGACCACCTGGAGCTGACCGCTTGGCCCACTGAAAATCTGGTCGATGACTCAGTCACAGTCGACGATGTGACGGCTGATGGCGATGCCGATGCTGATGCTGATGCCGGCGATGGCGGACGCGACGGTGGTCGTGGCCGTCATGCCGCTCGTGGCGACGATCAGGGTCAGGCCCAGTCTCACTGAGATCAATTAAGGGTCGGCACCCGGGGTAATCCCGGGTGCCGACCCTTTTTGTGCCACATGTTGTGCTCTGTGGATTCAGTCCATAGCGGCCGCCGGATCCTTGCCCTCTTGCATGGACTCCCACTGGCTGTCGACGATGACTTGGGGGCGTCGTGCCGCTACAGTCGGTAGCTGGTCTGTGTCGATCAGGGCGAGGTGCAGCCAGCGACGGCGCAGGTGCCGGAGCCGATGCAGGCGACGAACATTGAGCATGGCAAGGATGGTGGACAGGGCCCCTGTTACTGCTGCAATCATGGGGTTGAGCATCCAGCCCAAGAAGGGTTGGCAGATTCCGGTGGCAATGGCCAGGGCGATGACGTTGTAGACAGTGGACCAGGTTAGGTTCTGCCTGATGACCTGGGTGGTGGCCCGGCTCAGTTCAATGGCCCTGCCTGTCCCATCAAGGTCGCCTTGGTGCAGGATCAGATCCGGGTGCGGCAGGTCAATGTCGTCCGTGGCATCGTCTGTGTCAGCCTGAAGTTTTGGACCCAAAGTGATGCTCACATGAGCTCTGGCCGCCAGCTTGGGATCCGCTGTGGTCCCAGCTGCCAGAGCCACCAGGCTGGTTCGGCCCTGCTCCCCGGCGGATGCGGTGCCTTGACCAGTCCGATCCGCTGGAACGCCTCTGCTGGTCCGGGTCAGGTCGTGGATGAGACGATCCATACATTCGCGCTTGCGTTCGGGGGTCAGTCGCGTGATCAGCATATCCACGCCCGCCTGACGGGCCGCCCGCTCAATCCTGTCATCCGGCTGGCGGCTTCCATCCAGGATCAGGCTACTCACTCGCAAGGAGCGTAGATGGGTGGCGGTACGGGTCAGGGATTCCGCGTGGACACCCTGGCTCTCCGAGTCGTCGGGATCCAGCAGAGAGGAGTCGTCCAGAATCAGCGTGCGCACGCGGCCCAGGTGGTTCATGGCTCTTGGCGAAGTGAAGAGCAGACCATGGGCCAGGCCGGTCTCCAAGCTGGTTCGGAAGGCCATGGGGATGGTCATGGCTGCGACAGCGGGACAGGCGATGGTCAGTACGCAGACCGCATTGCCTACAGCGTGGGCCAAGTGGGGTTGCGGTCCCAGCATGAGCCAGAGCATGAAGGTCCAGACAGCCAGGATCATGATCAGGGCGATGGCTGTGTTGACAATCCGATCCATTCTGCGCATGGCGGGGGAGCGTTCGACCAGGGCCTGAGGGATGATCTTCACGAGTCTGGCTGCATAGGTGTTGTCGCCGGCGGCATCCACGCGGATGGACAGTCGACCCTCTAGAATCTTGCTGGAGGCCAGGAT
Source organism: Bifidobacterium polysaccharolyticum (assembly GCF_016101585.1). GTDB lineage: Bacteria > Actinomycetota > Actinomycetes > Actinomycetales > Bifidobacteriaceae > Bombiscardovia > Bombiscardovia polysaccharolytica. Next base: position 327,900 of record NZ_JACFQG010000002.1, on the reverse strand, counting down.
CCGGTCGCCGGGTCCGCAAGGCCGGGGTCGGTCGCCGCCGGTCAGCTCGCTGTCGTCCACCAGGGCCGACCCTGACTCCACAACCCCGTCCGCGGCTGGGCGCTCTCCTGTGCGCACCAGGAGCAAATCGCCTGGGCGAATCCGGTCACGTGCAAGAATCTGGGCGGGGACTGTCTGCGGATGCTTGGGATCAGCCACCAGGCCTGAGGCTGGTCGGATTTCTGTCAGATGGTTCAAAGAGGCCACCAGGGAGGCTTCCATTCTGGTGCCGATGACCCGGGCCAGCAATAGGAGGGTGATGACTACGCCGATCAGATCGAAGTATGGGGATCGGGAGCCCTCCGGCAGCAGGGACCCGGCCAGGCAGGTGGCCAGGCTGTACAGGTAGGCCAGGCTTGTGGCCAGCATGGCCAAAAGATCGGGGCTGCAGCGGTGCTCGGTCATGGACTTCCACCCGTCCATGAGTATTCCACGGCCGCAATAGAAGATGACTGGGGTTATCAGAATGGCCTGGACCCAGGGGCTGGTCAGCCAGGAGGGAATCAGTTCGGGGCCGAAGCGATCAAACAGATCCAGAACCAAAACTGGTGCGGTCAGCAGGGCGCTAATGATGGTAGGCCTGAGCAGACGGTGGCTGCGAGAGTCCAGATCGGCCCCCCATTTGCCCCAATCCTCGGGATCGCGCCAGGGGCGGTTGGCCGGGGAGTCTGCGCCTGCATCTTGGTCGCTGACATGAGCCGAAGGCATAAGGAAGTACCAGATGATCAGCCAGGTGACCGCACAGGCCACGACCAGATCGGCTATCGCCAGGAAGATATCGATACCCACGGATCTCCTTCGGTCTTGCTCCAACCCCTCAATATTTCCTATTCTGCCCGTCATTGCGGTTCGGCACTGGTCTTAAGGCCGATTCCTTGCGGAAAAAACGAATTCTGGAATTATCGCCGACAGCCTGCCGTGCCGATCTGACTTTCGGGTCCAGTCGTGGAGGTTTACTAGAACATATGTTCGATTCTACGTCATCGGTAGTCATGGTTGTGCTTCTCCTGCTGATCGGTATGGTCCTGGGAGGATTGGCCGGATATGCGCTGGGTCGGGCCCAGGGTCGAAGGGCCGTTGGCACGGGGTCTGACGGCCAGGTGGATGAGCTGCGTTCGCAGCTGGACCAGGCTCAGGACAGGCTTCACGGATCCGAGGCGGCTCTAGTGGAGGCACGGACCAAGGTGGACGGCCTGAACCGTGAGCTCTCCTTTGTCAAGTCCCAGCTGGCCCAGGCCCAACAGGCCGAGCAAATCAGAATCGAGCAGGAGCGCCGCCGTACACAGGCTCAGGAGGAGGAGAAGCGGCGCAGGCAGGCTCAGAGCATGGAGGAGGAGAGCAAGGTGCTCTCGGCCCTGGCTCCCGTGCAGAAGAATCTGGATGCCCTCCAGCATAAGGTGGCCCAAATCGAGGAGGGTCGCAAGCAGGAGATGGGGTCCTTAGGGCAGCAGCTGAAGAGTTTGGGTGAGCAGCAGGGGCGGCTGGACAAGGAGACCAGCTCTCTGGCTTCGGCTCTGCGCAACAACAAGGTGCGCGGCGCCTGGGGAGAGGCTCAGCTCAGGAATATCGTCGAGTCTGCAGGGCTCTTGGAGCATGTGGACTTCGACACTCAGGTTGTGGTCACGGCCTCGGATGGTCGCGTTCTGCGCCCCGATATGGTGGTCCACCTGCCCGGCGGCAAGACTATTCCTATTGATGCCAAGGCTCCCTATTCCGACTATCAGCGGGCCTGTGAGATCCCCGACACTGCGTCGGATGACGAGTTGCGCCGCCGGGACGAGCTGCTCAAGGCACATGCCCGTGCTCTGCGCGAGCACGTCAAGGCCCTGGCCGATAAGGAGTACTGGAACGCCTTCGAGACGGCCCCGGACTTCGTGGTGGCCTTCATCCCCAACGATTCCCTTCTGCAGGCCGCTCTGGAGGTCGATCCCACCCTGATGGATGACGCCTTTGCCCAAAAGGTGGCTCTGACCTCGCCGGTGACCCTCTGGGCTGTGCTCAAGTCGGTGGCCTATGCCTGGCAGCAGCAGAACCTGTCCGAGGACGCTCGCACCCTATTCACGTTGACCCACGAGCTCTATGAACGCTTTGTGGTCCTGGGTGATCGTGCCAACAAACTAGGCCGTTCCATCACTGCCACGGTGACTGCCTACAACAAGTTCGCATCCTCTTTGGAATCGCGGGTTCTGGTTACCGCCCGCAAATTGCAGCAGATGGACCCTTCCAAGGTCATCGATTCGGTCGACATGATCGATTCAGACAAGGGCAATATCAGGGAGCTGACCGCGCCGGAAGTTTTGCCTGACCAAGGGCAGTGAGTGCCGCTTAGGGGCCTCCGGCGCTAGTCTGATAAGCATGAACGAGGCATCGAAGAGACAAGAGGGTTCATCCTTCAGGCCCACTGGGTCGCCTGATCTGGTCGGGCGCAAATCCGACACGGACCTGCCTGAGCCGGTCGATCAGTTGCGCGAACTCCTGGCCCAGGAGATCGGCGGGCGTCCCTTCACCGAGCTGAGCGGGGTCACCTTCCACCACCGCGGGGCCGAACTTGCCGGGCACGTTCTTCTGGATACCCTGGAGGATGCGGGCTATTCAGTCGACGATTTCGATGCGGTCGGGGCCCTGACCGCCGCTGCCGTGCCACTGGCTGATGCCATGCTTCATGCCGCAGCCTCGCGCGGGCAGGATCTGGACGCCTTCGTCATGGACTTCGTCTACCCCTCCATCAAGGGCCCATCCATCGAAGGCAGGCGGGTCATCCTGCTGGATGCCTGGCTGGGCCGGAAGTCCTATGTGCAAACTTCATCCCTGGTTACCTTGGGCAAGAATAACGAGCTGAATCTTGACTGCGGGATCATTCAGCGCCAGGGCGCGAAGACGTTGGCTATCGCTTCGCTGGTGGGCGGCCGGACAGACGGCAGCATTCAGGTGGTCGATCCGGTGGACGGATCCCGGCAGCAGCTGCCCTTCATCTGCGCCTACCAGGAGGATCAGTTCGCCGGCACTGCCGACGGTTCGCCGGAGCGATCATGAGGGAGCCTGATCCAGTCACCCGAGCGGCCATGGCCTCGGATGAGCCGGTCTTCCGGCAAGTGGGGGTTGGCCCCTGGCAGGAAGAACATCCTGAGCAGCCTCTTCCGATAGACCCGCGCTATGACCGTGAACTGCTGGATCAGGGGGACCGCCGCAACGTCCTGGACCAGTACCGCTACTGGAAGGTCGAGGCCATTCGGGACGACTTGGATCGCCGAGGCCGTCATGATTTCGAGGTGGCTGTGGAGAACTGGACACACGACTTCAATATCGGCTCCATGGTCAGAACCGCCAATGCCTTTGCCGCCCGCCGCGTCCATATAGTTGGTCCTCACAAATGGAACCGCAAGGGCTCCCTGATGACAGAGCTCTACCAGCACGTGGTCCACGATCCCGACATAGCGACCATGGCAACCACCCTGCAAGAAGAGGCAGCGGGGCAGGGGGAGTCCATGCCTCGTATGATCGCCATCGACAATGTCCCGGGGGCCGTTCCCTTGGAAACCTATAGTTTTCCTCGTCGCTGCCTGCTCATGTTCGGCGCAGAGGGGCCGGGGCTCTCCGAAAAGGCCTTGGAGTTGGCCGACGATGTGGTCTACATCTCCCAGTTTGGATCGGTGCGATCCATCAATGCGGGGGCTGCGGCTGCCGTGGCCATGCACTCCTGGATCTGCCAGCATGCGGAGGTGGCGGGTCCATGATTGTCATCGACTCACTGACCAAGCGTTTCGGCTCCCGCAAAGCACTGGACCGTGTCTCCTTCACGGCCAGAGACGGTCGGGTGACCGGGTTTGTGGGGCCTAAAGGCGCTGGCAAGTCGACCACACTGCGCATCGCTCTAGGGCTGGTTCGTCCTGATTCAGGCAGAGCCCTGTTCGACGGCCAGCCGTTCGTCCGGCTCTCATCGCCCATGCGGACAGTAGGAGCAGTACTGAATCCACGCAATGCCCATCCTGCATGCAATGCCAGGAACCACCTGCTGGCCCTGGCTGCAGTCAATGGCATCGATCAGCGTCGGGTGAACCAGGTACTGGAGATGGTTGGCCTGCAATCGGTCGCCGATAAATCGACGGGTTCTTTTTCTTTGGGGATGAGTCAGCGGCTGGCCCTGGCCGCAGCCCTCCTGGGCGACCCACGCAACATGGTTCTGGAGGATTCCTTTGATGGACTGGATCCGGAGGGAGCCGAGAGGATGAGGGGCATCTGGCACAGCCTTGCCTCACAGGGAAAGGCAGTCCTCCTAAGCTCCCGTAAGATAAACAAGTTGGCTGAAATCGCTGACGATCTGGTCATCATCGCCAAGGGGCAGATACTGGAGAGAACGACCGTGGCCCGGTTCATTGGCGAGCACTCCCGTGACTCCATCTATGCGGTGACGCCGCAGCCCGACCAATTAAAGGCCGCTCTGGCAACGGCTGCCGGAATCAGCATCACTCGTCTGCCGCCAGACGAGAACTGTCCGCCAGATGCCGCCCGCTTCCGCATCCAGGGTGCGCCCTTGGCATCCACAGCCTCGATTCTGGCCCAGGAGGGTGTGGTTCTTTACGACTTCCAGCAGGAGGAGGTTTCCCTGGAACAGGCTTACAAGGACATCATCCATGGGAGAAGGGGCGCGCGGCAGAGTGATTCAGAGGCAAGACTGTGAGTGCTGACAACGGTCGTCGGGCCCGTCGGAGTCGGCGAGAGGTACCCGCAGGACTTGATTACGCAACTCCACGGCATGGCTCCGCCTTTACCAGGTTGCGTCGGACCTCGGGGCTGTCCTTGATGGATTTGCATCGGCCATCCGGTCACTTGACCCTTTCCGGGGCGGTCCGAGGGGAGCTGCGCAAGATGTTCTCCCTGCGATCGACCTGGGTTCTGCTGCTGATCGTCATGCTCTTGCAGCCGTTGACCACTGGCCTGATGGCTTGTGCGCCCCGGGTATTGGCTGGCCTGGGGCGACAGACCAGCCAATACCCGGCCCGCCTCATGCCTGCCTCCGGTGACGTTTTCTGGTCGGCCGTCGCAGCTGGCCTGTTTCCGGCCATGATCGTGGCGGGCATTCTTGGGGTTCTGGTCTTTGCGCGTGAATTTTCCGGCGCCACCATTGAGAGCACGCTGACGGCCAATCCTCGTCGAGGCATGGTTCTTATGGCCAAGGGCTTTGTTCTGGCCTTGCTGACTTGGCTGGCGGCACAGGTGGGCCTGCTGCTCAGCTGGATACTGGCGACCCTGCTTCTATCAGTCAGATCCGGCACCTCGCCTGCCTCCAATCCTGGTCTGGCCCTGATTGATTTGCTGGGCGGCCCGCTCATGCTGGTCCTCTTCGCCTTGATGGGTCTAGGCCTGGGAGCCTTGAGCCGATCCAAGGCCGGTGGGATCGGCCTGTTTCTTGGACTGACCTTGATCCTGCCATTGATTCTGGGCATCCTGCGAGGTTTGACCCCTCATGTCGGCTGGCTGCAGATTCCCTTCAGACTGACCCCAACCAGCCTGCTGGTCACCTTCCTCTCGGGCGTGGGCCGGACTGCAGAAGCAGGTCGCGGATGGTGGCCCACCTGGTGGCAGGCCGGCCTGATCATGATGGTCTGGACAGCCCTATGCTGTGCTCTGGGAACCCTGGTCTTCCGGCGCGCAGACATCGGTTGACCCTGTCTTCTGCGTGTCATAGAGCACCCATATGATAAGTGGTATGCCAACTTTTACACGTGAAGAGATCAAGCACTTGGGCGATCTGGCCCGTATTGCCTTGACCGATCAGGAGGCCGACCGCCTCAAGGGCGAACTCAACGTGATCGCCGATTCCATCACCAAGGTCCAGGAGGTGGCCGGCGATGATGTGCCCCCCACTGCCAATCCCATCCCCCTGGAGGCCTATCTGCGTCCCGATGAGGCTGAAGAGCCGCTGACCCAGGAGGCTGCCCTTTCGGGGGCGCCGGTAACTGAGTCCGGTATGTTCGTGGCCCCGCGCATTCTGGGTGAGGAGTGAGACGATGAGTGCACAGGAAGAATTGGTCAAACAATCCGCCTCCGACATGGCCGCACAGCTGCGGTCGGGGCAGGTCTCCAGCCGCGAGCTGGTTCAGGCTCATCTGGATGTGATCGAAGCCGCCGAGCCCAGCATTGATGCATTTCTGCAGGTCAGCGCTGATCAGGCTCTGGAGCAGGCTGACGCTTTTGATAAGCGCATGGCCCATGAAGGCGCCGAAGGGCTGCCGGAACTGGCCGGCGTTCCCATTGCCATCAAGGACATGATCGTCACCAAGGGCATTCCCACTACGGCTGCTTCCAAGATCCTCGAGGGCTGGGTACCACCTTACGATGCCACCGTCATCAAGAAGCTCAAGGCCGCAGGCATGCCTATTCTGGGCAAGACCAATCTGGATGAGTTCGCCCAGGGGTCTTCCACTGAGCACTCGGCCTTCAAGCCCACACACAACCCCTGGGATACCGAGCGGGTCCCGGGCGGTTCAGGCGGCGGTTCGGCTTCGGCTGTCGGCGCCTTTGAGGCTCCGCTGGCCCTGGGCACCGACACTGGTGGGTCCATTCGCCAACCCGGATCCCTGACCGGCACCGTGGGTGTCAAACCCACCTATGGCGGTGTTTCCAGGTTCGGGGCCATCGCCATGGCATCCTCCCTGGATCAGATTGGTCCGGTCTCCAGGTCAGTGTTGGACGCCGCCCTGCTGCAGGAGATCATTGGTGGGTATGACCGCCGAGACTCCACCTCGATTCCCAAGCCGGTTCCCCCTCTGGCCCAGGCTGCTCGTCAGGGCCAGAAGCGCGATCTGAAGGGCCTCAAGGTGGGCCTGGTCAAGGAGCTGGGCGGCGAGGGCTATCAGCCCGGCGTCGAAGCACGTTTCAACGAGGCTGTCTCGCTGCTGGAATCCATGGGCGCCGAGGTGGTTCAGGTCTCCTGCCCGCACTTCCCATACGCGCTGGCTGCTTACTACATCATCATGCCCTCTGAGGTCTCCTCCAACCTGGCCCGTTACGACGGCATGCGCTACGGCCTGCGGGTCATGCCTCCCGATGGCGTCCCCCAGACGGCAGCCAATATGATGGCCGCCACACGTGAGGCCGGGTTCGGCGACGAGGTCAAGCGCAGGATCATCCTGGGTATCTACGCCCTCTCCGCCGGCTACTATGATGCCTGGTACGGCTCAGCTCAGAAGGTCCGCACCCTGGTCATCCGCGACTTTGAGAAGGCCTTCGAGCAGGCCGATGTCCTGGTATCGCCCACTTCGCCGACCACGGCCTTCCGTTTCGGCGAGAAGATGGACGATCCGCTGGCCATGTACCTGAACGATGTGGCCACCATTCCGGCCAATCTGGCCGGCACTCCGGCCATGTCGATTCCCGCCGGGCTCAGCGACGACGGGCTGCCTGTCGGCTTCCAGTTCTTTGCCCCCCAGATGCGCGATGAGGTCATGTACCGGCCTGCCGCCGCTCTTGAGGCGGCCCTGGAGGAGCAGTGGGGCGGACCCATCTCCCAGAAGTTGTCCACCCCCTGGCTGGATGGCCTGGCCCAGGGATCGAACAAGTAGGCATCGGAAGGAAACGGAATCACAATGGCTGAAAAACTGATGAAGTACGCCGATGCCGTGGCCAAGTACGACCCGGTGTTCGGCCTGGAGGTCCATGTCGAGCTCTGCACCAACACCAAGCTCTTCTGCCCGGCCCATATCGAGTTCGGCGGCGAGCCCAACACCCAGCTGACTCCGGTCTCCCTGGGCCTGCCCGGCAGCCTGCCTGTGGTCAACAAGACCGCCATCGACTATGCGGTCAAGCTGGGCCTGGCCCTGCACTGCAAGGTCAATGAGTGGAGCCAGTTCGCCAGAAAGAACTATTTCTATCCGGACATGCCCCGTGACTATCAGATCTCCCAATATGACAAGCCCCTGAATGGCGAGGGCTATCTGGATGTGGAGCTGGACGACGGCAGCATCTTCCGCGTGCCCATCGAGCGGGCCCATGTGGAGGACGATGCCGGCAAGAACACCCACGTAGGCGGGGCTGACGGCCGCATTGAGGGTGCCGATCACTCCCTGGTGGACTACAACCGTGCTGGTGTCCCTCTGGTCGAGATCGTGACCAAGCCTATCGAGGGCGCCGGGGCGCGTACCCCCGAGGTGGCAGGGGCCTACGTCCGGGCCATCCGAGACATCGTCCGGGCCCTGGGCATCTCCCACGCCCGGATGGAGCAGGGCAATATGCGCGCCGACGTCAACGTCTCCCTGCACGCCGGGCCGGACGCCCCTCTGGGAACCCGATCGGAAACCAAGAACGTCAACACCTTCAAGGGCATCGAGAAGACGCTGACCTACGAGATCCGCCGTCAGGCAGCCCTGCTGGAGTCCGGCGGGGAGGTGCTGCAAGAGACCCGCCACTGGGATGAGTCCACACAGACCACGGCGGGCGGCCGTGTCAAGACCGATGCCAACGATTACCGGTACTTCCCCGACCCTGATCTGGTCATGGTCCATGTGACCAAGGATCATATCGAAGAGCTCAAGGCTCAGATGCCGGAGATGCCGCGCGAACGCCGCGCCCGTCTCAAGAAGGAGTGGGATTTCACCGACAGACAAATGCAGGATGCGGTCAACGCCGATGCCGTGGACCTGATCGAGGATACGGTCAAGGCCGGCGCTACGGCTGCCGGAGCCCGCAAGTGGTGGCTGGGCGAGATCTCCCGCGAAGCTAACGCCCGTGGGGTCAGCCTGCAGGAGCTGCCCATTTCGGCTCAGGATGTTGCCGATGTGGAGCAGCTGATTGCCGACGGCAAACTCAATGACAAGCTGGCCAAGCAGACCGTCTCCGGCGTGCTGGCAGGCGAGGGCAAGCCCAGCGAGGTCGTCAAGAAGCACGGCTACCAGGTGGTTTCGGACGACGGGGCTCTGGATGCTGCCGTCGACCAGGCCCTTAAGGACAACCCGGACATCGTGGCCAAGCTCAAAGGCGGCAATATGAAGCCCATGGGCGCTATTATCGGAGCGGTCATGAGGGCCACCAAGGGCCAGGCCGATGCCAAGGCTGTCAGCAAGATCGTCATGGAGCGCATCGCTAAGTCCTGACCACGCCCGGTCCGCCGACCTGGTTCCATCGGATTTGGACCGGCGGACCTGCCCAGCCTCTCATGGTTTTCCCAGGGGCGAGGGATTACAATTGATTGCCATCGCAAGGTGGCGATCATGGAGGTGACGTGATGTCTATGAGCGGCAGGGGCAATGACCGACCGCAAATGCAATCCGAGGGACCTGACGACGTGGCGGACAGACAGCTACCCGACCGGATTGAGATTCCCTACATCCGGGGCGAGATGTTGCACCTGCGTCCGGCGGTCATCGCCGATCTGACGGCAATGGACCAGCTGGAGGCCTTTTACAATTCCACCGGCATCACCGGTAAGGGGCCTAGCGCTGAACGAGCCGTGGTCAATGCCTGGGTACGTCGATCGGTGGCCTGGTCCAAGGGTCTGGCTGCCCGTGATTCGGGCGTGGGCGATCCCGAGTCCCGCCGCACCCTGGCTTGGGCCATGGTCACTGATGCGGACACCGACCAGGACGGCTCGCCCGATGCTGATGCCACCAAGGGGGTCATTGGTATGATCTTCCTGATCGACGTGGACGGCTGGTCACGCTCGGCCAGAATCCAGGTGGTCCTGGGCAGGCACTTCCGCGGGCGTGGCTACTCCCGGGATGCCATGCCCAGAATCATGACCTACGGGTACGCGGCTGCTCCTACGGGTCTGGGCCTGCACCGGATCTGGGTGGCTGTGCCAGAGAAAAACACTCGCTCGATCTCTGTCTACCAGTCTCTGGGATTCATGATTTCGGGTACCTCCCGTGATGCGCTCTGGGATGCCGAGAACGGCAAGTATCAGGATCAGATCGTCATGGACGCTTTGGTTGACGAGTATGATCCCATCCGTTCTTTGAATGCTTTCGGCATGCACGTCATCCGCGAAAACCCCGGTGTGGCCGAAGCTCTTGTTGCACACGGATACGCCGCGGATGAGAATGGCGGCATAAGCGGGTCCGAGCCTGGGGAGTCCACCTCGGCATCTCAGGATTCGTCTGCATCGGGTGGCCCGCATTCAGACAAACCTGCTGAAGACCATGCAGGATCTGACAGCAGGAATGATGAGAGGGCAGACTCTGGTCAGACGGACGTCACAGATGCCGTGGATAAGCCTGATTCTGACGAATCTGTTGCCGAGCAGTCCGGCGAGGAGCATACGGCATCTGATTGGGCCTATGGGTCGGCTGAGGCCAAACGTTCCAAGCGTGCTTGGTGGCGTACGCTTGGTCATGGCCGTGATCGCGCGAATGGAGGTAGTCGATGAGTGCTGAGGATCTCGACAACTACGAGACCAACGCTGAACTGGCCCTGTACCGCGAGTACCGGGACGTGATCAAGCTGTTCACCTATGTGGTCGAGACCGAGCGGCGATTTTACCTGGCCAACAAGGTGGACTTCAACGTCCGGTCCGCTGGGCAGGATGTCTACTTCGACGTCCGGCTGACCGATGCCTGGGTCTGGGATGTCTACCGGTCCAGCCGGTTCGTCAAGAATGTCCGCATCGTCACCTTTAAGGATGTCAATGTGGAGGAAGTGCAAAAGACGGATATCGACATCCCCGATGCGTTGGGCTAAATATCGCTCAGGGGCGAGCATCATCACGTTTGTTCCACGCAATGGCGGGAATTCGTGTGGGAAGTCCCTCGGCAGCCTCTGGCCTGGGACGAGCCAGGTACAGTAGTGGTGATTTCATACGGTTTTCAGGAGGTTGGCATGGAGCGCAAGCAGTCCGTGATCGTCATCGGCGGAGGGCCCGCCGGCTTGACAGCGGCATGGGAACTGGTCAAGGACGGCGGCGACGAGCGCTATGACGTCACTGTTCTGGAGGCCACCGATGCCTTTGGCGGCATCTCCCGCACGGTCCGGCATAACGGCAATCGCATGGATATTGGCGGCCATCGGTTCTTCTCCAAGGATGACCGGATCATGGACTGGTGGAAGGAGGTCCTGCCTCTGCAGGGCGCGCCCTCCTATGACGATAAAAAACTTGGCCGCCACCACGACCTGGAACCCGGCGGCCCTGATCCGGAGAAGACCGACCGGGTCATGCTCAAGCGTCACCGCGTCTCCAGGATTTACTGGAATCACCACTTCTTCGACTATCCCATCTCCTTGACGCTCAACACCCTCAGGGCCATGGGCTTCAAGCTGACCATGCAGGCCGGGTTCAGCTACCTGAAGTCCGTCGTCCACAAGCTGCCTGAGGACAACCTGGAGAACTTCTATATCAACCGCTTCGGCCGCAAGCTCTACTCCATGTTCTTCGAGGGCTACACCGAAAAGCTCTGGGGCCGTCACCCCCGCGAGATTAGCGCCGACTGGGGCGCCCAGCGAGTCAAGGGGCTCAGCATCATGGGCGTGCTCAAGAACGCCTTCCAGAAGCTGTTGCCCAAGAAGCGCGATGCTCATCAGGTCGAAACCAGCCTGATCGAGGAGTTCTGGTACCCCAAGCTGGGTCCGGGCCAGCTCTGGGAGACCGTGGAGCGTCGCAATGTGGAGCACGGGGTCCACGTGATCACCGATGCCCGCGTAATCGGACTGACTCAGCATGACGGCCACATGACCGGTGTCATCTATCGCAACGCTGATGGCAAAGAAGTGACTCTGCAAGCCGACCAGATCATCTCCTCCATGCCCATCAAGGACCTGGTGGAGGCCATCGCCCACGAGGAGCCGTCCACCGACAAGGAAATGGTCAGGGTGGCTCAGGGGCTGCCCTATCGCGATTTCGTGACCGTTGGCCTGCTGGTCCGCCACCTGCGCATCCGCAACACCACCTCCATCAAGACCTTGGGTGATCCGCCCATTGTTCCCGACTGCTGGATTTATGTGCAGGATCCCGGCTACAAGATGGGCCGCATCCAGATCTTCAACAACTGGAGCCCCTACATGGTCAAGAACGTGGACGGAACTGTCTGGATCGGCCTGGAGTACTTCTGCAAAGAGGGTGATGACTTCTGGAGCATGAGCGATCAGCAGACGACTGACTTCGCCATCAAGGAACTGACCCGGATGGGCATCATCAACGGCCCTGCCGACGTGCTGGATTCCCACCGGGAGCGGGTGGTCAAGGCCTACCCGGCCTACTTCGATACCTACGCCCAGATGCCAGAGCTGGTCAAATGGCTGGACTCCTTCGGCAACCTCTACTGCGTGGGTCGCAACGGGCAGCACCACTACAACAACCAGGACCACTCCATGGCTACATCCATGGAAGCCGTGGCCAACATCAAATCTGGGCGTGCCGACAAGACCAACGTCTGGAACGTCAATACCGAGAAGTCTTATCACGAGGAGAAGTAGACAAACCTCGGCTTTCGTTTCGTTTTAAGCCTCCGATCGAAAGTTCGGGGGCTTTGCCATCACGACAGGGCGATGGCCGGCGCCTTCAGGGGCAGGCCCAGCAACTGCGAGAAGAAGGCCACGCTCTCGCGGACACGTTGGCGGACCACCTCTCTGATCTGCGGGTTTCCGGCGGCTCCTCTGCCGTTGCTGACGATGGACGAGAGCCCGTCGGCCATCAGCCAGGCTACAGTGCGGGTGCCGGCTGTTTGCATCAGCTGGGTCTGCGGTAGGTCGCCCCGATTCAGCCAGCGGTCCAGCGCCTTGGTCAAAGGGTCGATAATCTGTGTGACGAAGCCCTCCATCACATTGCTGTTGGTGCTCAGGTAGCTGTACCAGTTGGCCTTGTCCGCGAAGATCACGTCCATCTTCCAGATGGCCCTTATCAGATGTGGGCAGATGTCGTCCAGCGCCTCTTGAACGCTCAGGTCAGAATCATGCAGAATGTCGACCACATGATCCACGTAGGAGGCCAGGTAAGTGCGCACGCAGGCATCTATCAGATCGTCCTTGGATTTGAAGTAGTAATAGAAAACGCTCATGCCCACGCCCTTGCCGTGGTTCATGGCGTGGATGACGTCGCGCAGGGAGGTGTTTGCGGCACCTTTCCGGTCGAAGACCCGCATGGCGGTGGTTACGAATTCGCTCCGCCGTTGCTCACGCAGAGATGCTCGATCATTCATATGCCTAGTCTAGAGGTTTACCTATGAATTTTTGGACACGCAGGCTGTTCCTTGCACCGGTCGGGCAGTCGTTGTAGGCTTATGGAAGTTCGATAAGCCGAGTCGGCATCGAATTTTCATGAGCGGTACCCCCGCACTATTCTCAAGCTATTTGCCTAGCCGAATTAGGCATAGCGAAGGAAAGGCATTACAACAGTGGCAACAAGCCAAGATATTCATTCCATGAAGCTGCCCGAACTCAAGGAATTGGCCAGGCAGCTGGGGTTGCGCGGTATTTCCGGCATGCGCAAGCCGGTCCTGATCGAGACGATCGAGGCGGCACGCTCGGGCGGCAAGGCCCCTGAGGGAGTAACCGTTGGCAAGCCCAAGGCTGCGGCCGCCGTGGCCAAGGGAGGCCAGGCTGCCGATCAGCAGCAGCCGACAAAGCAGGAGGCGAAGTCCTCCGCGGAAAGCGGACAGGAGTCCACGGAAACCCAGGAATCCAAGGGTGATAGTCCTGTCGGAGACCTCTTCGATGTTTTAGGCATTGACGATCATAAGAGCGGTCATACCGAGCATCGGAACCGCTTCCCCCACACCGTGGCCGACGAGGAGAACGTGGTCATATCCCGTCGCCGTCACCGCAGCACGGATTCATCCCGAGGCTCCCACGTCAACCGCGGCCGGAGCGAGCGTGAGCATGGTGAAGAGCGCGAAGGTTCCGGCTCAGGTTCAGTGCGCAATTTAGACGACATTCTGGCAGCATTGCCTTCACGGAATGACCGGCCCCGTCGGCGCAGCTATGAGGATCGCGGCGAGGAAGGACGCGACTACCGTCACAACGGCTATGATCGCCGAAACCGAAGCGACCGCAATGACCGCAACGATCGCAACGACCGACGCAACCGCAACAACCATCGCAGCAGCGGCCGGGATCGTGACTATGAGCCCAGGGAGAACTTCAAGCCCGAGGATTTGGTCCCCGTGGCAGGCATTGTGGATGTGCTGGACTCCTATGCTTTCGTGCGCACCTCCGGCTACCTGCCCGGCCCTAACGATGTCTACATCTCCATGGGCCAGGTCAAGAAGTATGGCCTGCGCAAGGGCGATGCCGTCCATGGCTCCATCCGTCCTCCCCGCGAGGGCGAGCATCGCAATCAGCGGCAGAAATTCGTTCCTCTTCAGGCCATTGACACTATCAACGGCATGAGCGTGGAGGACGCTGCAGGGCGCCCTCACTTCAACAAGCTGACTCCCCTCTACCCGCAGGAGCGTATGCGGATGGAGACCCAGCCCAAGAACATCACCGGTCGTCTGATCGACATTGTCGCTCCCATTGGCAAGGGTCAGCGCGGTTTGATCGTTTCGCCGCCCAAGGCCGGCAAGACCCTGACCCTGCAGTCCATAGCCAACTCCATCACCGCCAACAACCCCGAGGTGCACCTGATGGTGGTCCTGGTGGATGAGCGGCCCGAGGAGGTCACTGACATGGAGCGCACGGTTCAGGGCGAGGTCATCTCCTCCACCTTCGACCGTCCCGCCAGCGATCACACCACCGTGGCCGAGCTGGCCATCGAACGGGCCAAGCGCCTGGTGGAACTGGGACAAGATGTGGTGGTCCTTCTGGATTCCATGACCCGTCTGGCCCGCGCCTACAACATCTCGGCTCCCGCCTCCGGACGCATCCTCTCCGGCGGCGTGGATGCTCAGGCCCTCTATCCGCCCAAGCGCTTCTTCGGTGCCGCACGCAACATCGAGAACGGCGGCTCTTTGACCATCATCTCATCGGCCTTGGTGGAGACCGGGTCCAAGATGGATGAGGTCATTTTCGAGGAGTTCAAGGGCACCGGCAATATGGAGCTGAGGCTGACCAGGGATTTGGCCGACAAGCGCATGTTCCCCGCCATCGACATCAACGCCTCCGGCACCCGGCGCGAGGAGCTGATTACCGCACCCGAGGAGCTGGCTGTGGTCTACCGGCTGCGTCGCCTCCTGGGCGGTATGGAGACCGAGCAGGCCTACCAGACCTTGGTGCCCAGGCTGAAGAAGACCGCCACCAACCGGGACTTCCTGGCGGCGATCAACCAGTCCATGCTGGCTCAGAAATAGGAATGATCCGGTAAACGTGCGTGCAACCCGGTCCAGGGCTGCAGGCTAGAGTTCGCGCGTTAAGCCACAGGTCAATAAGGGGCAGGGTGCCGGCAATCCGACACCCTGCCCCTCTTCTGTGCTCCGGTGACGTCTTAGACGTCAGCGGTGAAGATACAGGCGTTTTCTATCGACGACTTTTCTGACGGCTTCTACAATGTCTTTTGCGGTCATTCCGTACTGCTGAGCCAGATAGTCCTGGTCGCCGACCTGGCCGAATCGGTCGTGCACTCCAATGAATTCGATAGGAACCGGACAGCTGCTTGCCACTGCTTCGCTGACGGCAGCGCCCAGGCCTGTGTTGACATTGTGGTTCTCGGCGGTCACGATAGCCCCGGTCTGCTTGGCTGCATCGATCACGGCCTGATTGTCCAATGGCTTCCAGGTGAACATGTCGAGGATGCGGACCCCTATGCCTTCATCGCTCAGGGTGCGGGCGGCTTTGATGGATTCAGCCACGCAGACGCCGCTGGCGATGATGGTCGCCTGTGCATCGAACTGGTTCATGACCTGCACGGCTTTTCCTATTTGAAAATCAGTTCCATCCCGGTAGATTTTGACGCACTGCTTGCGCACCAACCGCATGTATTGCATGCCGTAGGTTCGGGCCATCCAACCCATTATCCATTTCAGCATGGTGATGTCGGTGGCTTCCAGGACGGTCATTGTGGGGATGCCCCTCATGATCCCCATATCCTCAAAGGACATGTGGGTGCCGCCATTGGTCTTGGCGGTGATTCCCGGGTCGGAGCCAATGAGTTTGACATTGGCCTTGCTGTAGGCGCCGGAAATGAAGATCTGGTCCAGGGCCCTTCGGCTCATGAAGGAAGCGAAGGTGTGTGCGAACGGTATTTTGCCGGTAAGGGAGAGCCCTACTGCAGTGCCGATCATATTGGCTTCCTGGATGCCGCAGTCCACTGTCCGTTCGGGGTAGGCTTCCTGGAAGGGCTTGGTGCCCATGGCACTCATCAAATCAGCATCCAGCAGAACCAGGCGCTCCTCGTCGGCCGCCAGATCGAGGAGGCACTGGCAGAAGGCCTGTCGCATTTCCTGTTTCTCGTTTTCCAAAGTATGTTCTATCATTCCTCTTCCCTTTTCATCTGTCCGTGTGCAATTGGGCTCGTGCGCATGGATCTCACGCTCAGGCTGCATTCATCATTGTTTGGATTTCAGCCAAAGCCTGGTCGCGCTGCTGCTCGTTGATTGATGTTGAATGACTCTTCGGAGTTCCGGCAATCTCAGACCATCCCAGGCCCTTGACCGTATGAAGCACGATCATTGAAGGTCGGTCGTCGGCCTTTTGTGCCTTGCTGCGGACTGTCTCCAAAGCTTGAAGAATGGAGGGGACGTCATTGCCATCGGGAACGTCAACGACCTGCCACCCAAAAGCCTCGAACTTGGCTGTGGCATCTCCCAAGGAGCAGATGTCCTTGCAGTATCCGTCCAGTTGCAGGCCGTTATAATCTATGAAAGCAATCAGATTGCCCAGGCGATGTTGGGCGGCGAAAAGGGCCATCTCCCAAATCTGCCCCTCCTGGCTCTCGCCGTCTCCTATGACCAGATAGACCTTGTTGTCCCGACCATCCATTTTCAGTCCCAGGGCAACGCCGACGGCTACTGAGGCCCCCTGACCCAGGGACCCAGCGGTTACGTCCACTCCGGGAACCTTGAGTCTGTCGGCATGGCTGGGAAGGTTGGTCCCGTTGCGGTTGAGGGTATTCAACCAATCCATGGGGAAGTATCCGCGCAAGGCGAGTGTGGCGTATAGGGCCGGGGCGCAGTGGCCCTTGGACAGGACGAACCAGTCCCGGTCGGCCCACTGTGGATCCTCGGGCTTGATATTCATCTCCTGCCCGTACAGGACGGCCAAAAGGTCGGCTATCGACAGGGATCCCCCTACGTGGCCGGTCCCAAAGGCCGAGATTTCCTTGACCGTCTCCTGTCTGATCCGACCAGCGAACTGTTTGAGTTCTCTGACCTTGTCCGCATCGGTGCTTTCGTTCATGTTGATTTCCTTACTATTCTTGTAGATCGGTTCTTATTGCGGCGGTGTTTGGTTTTCCTGATTGCTGTCCTACCTGCGTTCGGGCGCATGCCTGCCCAGACTGGCCTGGGCTGCGGCCAGTCTCGCCACCGGCACCCGGTAGGCTGAGCAGGATACATAGTCCAGGCCAACGCGCTCGCAGAATTCGATGGAGGGGGGATCCTCCTGCAGAAGCCCCTTGTCGTAATAGTCCTGGAGGAAGGAGCCGGCATCGTCCCGGCTGAGCCCGAAGGTCATCGGGGTAAGGTCATTGGTGCCGAAAGAGAAGAATTCAGCGCCGGCTGCTATATCACCGGCCAGCAGTGTAGCCCTGGGGGTTTCGATCATGGTTCCGACCGAGCAGTACATGGGAAGCCCGGATCCCCTGATGACACGGTTTGCCGTCTCCTCCACGATCTGCTTGACATATTCGAATTCCGCCGGCTCGCTGACCAGAGGCACCATGATCTCTGGAGCAAGGGACCAGTCGGGGTGTTGGCGCTTGACCTGGATGGCGTCTTCCACCACGGCCCGGGTCTGCATGCGGGCGATGGCGGGGTAGGTGACTGCCAGGCGGGATCCCCGGTGTCCCAGCATGGAATCGACCTCGGTCAGTTCGTCAGCAGTGTCTTTGATCTCTTCGGCTGTATGTCCGGTCGCCTTTGCCAGGGCTTCAACTGCTTGAGCGGTTTTGGGAAGGAACTCGTGCAGTGGCGGATCAATCAGTCTGACAGTCATCGGCCTTCCGCCCAAGGCCTCATACATGGCGGTGAAGTCCTCGCGTTGCATAGGCAGGAGGGCATCGAGGGCTTCCTGGCGTTCTTCTTCGTCTCCTGCCACTATCATCCGTCTGATGGCCTCGATGCGATCGGGCTGGAAGAACATATGCTCGGTGCGGCACAGGCCGATTCCCTCAGCACCCAGCTCCTGTGAACGCCGAGCATCTTCCGGCGTGTCCGCGTTGGCCCTGACCTCCTTGATGGATTCGAAGAGCTGGATGGTGGGATCGGTCGGGAACTCGCGGCCTTCCTGCTGCTTGTAGTCGTCCAGAAAACAGTGGGCCAGCCATTCCATGTCCTCGGCATTCAGGTCGTTGTCGCCGCTGACCTGTCGCTCGGGTAGTAAGCCTTCAGCCAGATTCAAGTCTGTCTTGGTCTTTTGCTGAGATTGGGAGCGTTCTGCCAATTTTTGTGCAGGAATCGGTACTGTTGCCATAATGGCGCCTTTCAGACCAGAAGGTTGATGACGGCGATGACTGCGAAGATATAGATTGCCGCAGTAAAGGCTTTCTGGTTGACGTGACCGGCGATCAGCCTGCCGCAGAAGACGGCGAGCAATGTGAGTGGGAGAACGCATAGGAGGGCAAGCGCGGTTTCTCTGTTGGTTGTGTTCAGTCCGACTGCGAAAGGCAGCTTCACCATATTCACCACTAAGTAGAAAGCTGCCGTGGTGCCTAGGAATTGCTTGACCGGCAACCGCTCGCTGCTGAAATAGACGGCTGTGACCGGTCCTCCGGCATTGGCCACCATGGTGGTAAAACCCGCCAGAACGCCGCAGAGCATGTGGAATGCCACGCTTATCCACTGCTTCTGCCTGTTCTTGCTTCTGGTTTCGACTTGGGGGGCTTGACTCTTGCCCCTCTGCCGCGTTTTCAGCGCGGACCTTATGCGCGAGAGGAAGTAAGGCGCAATGAAGCAGGCAAGTATGACCCCTATAATCTTTTTGGTCGCGTCATTGTCAGCGTGATACAAGAACCAGACGCCGGCAAGAATGCCTATGGTCACAGTCGGCAACAGTCTAAGCAGGGAAGCCAGCACAATGTCATGCCGGTAGGCCCAGATGGCGGTCCAGTCAGCGACGACAGCCATGATCAGCGTCAGCTCGGTGGCTTCTTTGGCGGGCATCAGTGACGCCAGAGCGGCCACCGCCAGGATGGCTGAGCCTGGTATCAACGACTTGTCCAGGCCGATCAGGACAGCAGCCGCCGCCAAACCGATGATCAGCCAGAGGTTCATGTTAGGTCACTTCCTTTGTTGGCGCACGCTCTTTATAAGAAGATGCGTCGGCCGACACTGCGTCACATCAGTGTCGGCCGACATGGCAACTCCTGAGGAAACAGGCAGTTGCGTTCAGGCTTCCGCCACCAGGCGTTCTATGGTTTCACGCTGGTAGACGGACGTTTCATGGGCGGTCTCGTCCTCGGCGAATACGTTGGAGACGATGATGGAATCCTCCCGGTCCAGGAACCCGTTCTTCTTCAGGGCGGCGAACAGGGCCTTGAAGTCCACATCGCCGTCGCCCACTTTCAGGTGCTGGTGAACGCGGGCGTTGGTCCCTGGAGGATTGGCTATATAACGCAGATCATGCGAACGATGATGGTCATAGCTGTCTGAGATATAGACCGACCTGAGTCGTTTGCCGGCCAGGGCGGTGATCCCATCCACATTATTGCCGTAGTGGAAGGTATGAGGAGCCACATAGACCGCGCCGACCAGTGGGCTGTTGAGGCCTCGTGTGATCCTTAGCGCATCAATGCCGTTCTCGACGAAATCGTAGGGATGCGGGTCGAAGTTGATGCGGATGCCTTCCCGCTCAAGCAGGGGCAGTATTTCCTCCATGGTCGCGTAGAAGGCAGCCTCGGACTCCTCATAGCGCTCCGGTATGCCGCTGAATTCGCTGTTGATGACGTGCACGTCCAGCAGAGCCGCGATTTCGATGGCCCGCTTCCAATTGCGCACTGCTGTCTGCCGCTCTCGCTCGTCGGGCCAGGAGGTTCTGTAGACCGGCAGCAGCGAGCACAGCTCAACGTTCGCCTTCTTCAGAGCGGCCGCGAAGTCCTTGACCAGTTCGTCGTCCGCCTTGGGATGCACATAAAACGGCAGGAAGGCATCGTGCGGAGCCAGCTGCATGTACTTATAGCCGGCGTCCGCTACCGCCTTGGGCAGTTCCAGGAATGGCAGGTCGGGATGGAATGGTGTGGGATCCAATGCGATTTTCATATTGTCTAACCTCGTTGTCGGAACTTATGGATGCCCCTGGTTCGTCCTGTTCGTCGGCATCCTTGCTGCGAACAGGGTAGGTAGGCGCCCGGAGTTCAGAGTTTCAATCCTCCGGAGCGCTTACAGGTATGTTGCTGCTTGTTTACAGTCTTGCGATGATGTCCTGGCCGATTTGATCTGTGCTGCGTTTGCGTGAGGAATTCTCCTCAGCATCCGCTTCCACGGCGCGATCGATGCGGGCGGCTGCTTCGTCGTACCCGAAGTGCTGCAGGAGCATGGCGGCAGACAGGACCGTGGCCGAAGGGTTGGCTATACCCTTGCCCGCAATGTCGGGGGCGGAGCCGTGGATGGGCTCGAACATGGAGGGATGCTCATCGGTCACGTTGATGTTGGCTGATGCCGAATAGCCGATTCCGCCCACAACTGCGCCGGCCTCGTCAGTGATGATGTCTCCGAAGAGGTTGTCGGTCACAATCACGTCGAACCGGGAGGGATCGGTGACCAGGAAGATGGTGCAGGCATCGGCATGCAGGTAGTCATAGGTCACGTCGGGGTACTCCTTGCCGACCTTGTCCATGACCCACAGCCAGAGTTGACCGGCATAGTAGAGTACGTTGGTCTTATTGACCATGGTTACGTGCTTCTTGCCTCCGCGCTTGCGAGCCAGTTCGAAGGCAAACCTCACCGCCCTCTCGATGCCGAATTCGGTGTTCATCGAGGTCTCGGTTGCTATGGCGTGTTCAGTGCCCATGCGAAGCAGACCGCCCATGCCGGAATACAGGCCTTCCGTGCCCTCTCTGATGACGACGAAGTCGATGTCGCCAGGGTCGGCCAAAGGGGATTTGACGCCGGGGTAGAGTTTGGAGGGCCGCATGTTGATGGCCTGGTCAAATGCGAAGCGGAGCTTGAGCAGCAGGCCGCGCTCCAGGATTCCTGACTTGACTCGTGGATCGCCGACAGCCCCCAGGAGTATGGCATCCTTTTGGTCCATATCCTTGAGTTGGTCATCTGTGATGAGGGTACCGTCACGAAGGTATCGGTCTGCGCCCAGATCATAGTTGGTGTAGTTAAAGGAAACGCTGTCGCCAACGGCTTCCTTGAGTACAGCTTGCGCGACTGGAACGATTTCACGGCCGATTCCGTCACCGGGAATGACCGCGATGTCCAATGTCTTCTTTGATGTTTGGGTATTCATGCCTTTCATGTTAATGATTGCCCGGCGGTATGGCAATCAGAAAACCACTAAAAAGACCGATATACGGGATTTTCATATCAATATTCGCATAATCGTGTCGAAAATTCGCCATTCCCTTGATTTGCTTATCAAAGTATGTAGAGGACTGTCCAATAGCTGCATAACATGAAAATACAGCGGATCATTCGACAGGCAGTACGCTGAATATCCGTGCCTTCTGCTGCCTCAAGTGCATCAGTCCTTGGGTCTTGCCCGGGAGGGGACACAGAGCAGACAACATTTCAACAACGCAATCGAATAGAATAAAGCAATAAAAGCACAATTCATGGACCTGAACTGGCAAGGACGCGAGTAAAGGGGATCGTGGGATATGACACCTGAGGATTATAAAAAATGGATACCGGCGGATGAATCCGGCATTCTCGGGAAGAAAGCCATACAGATAAATGACGCAGGAAGGCTGGCGCGCGCTGTCTTCCTCCATCCGCTGTGGGGCGGGACATACCGGGTCAATTCGGACTATTCCTGCAAACGTGAGTATATGAACTCCTTCCTGCTGTTCTTCATTGAGTCAGGCAGTCTTGATTATGTCTATGAGGGTGCTTCATTTACTGCCCATGCAGGAGACGTTGTTTTGCTGGACTGCAAAAACCATAATGATTACCGATCAAGCGGGCTGACGCGATTCTCCTACCTGCATTTTCAGGGCAACGGCGTACAGGCATACGCTGACTATCTGCAGGATGTCAACGGTCCTTTGTTCACGGATTCTCAAGATGCCGGGGATGAACTCATCTCCATACTGGACCAGATGCGCTCCGGGGATGTGTCACTGTCGCGAAGACAATTGGACGAATTGCTCCACCGCCGTTTGGAGCATGTGCTGGTGCTGCTCACTCGCCGAGTCGATGAGAGCCTGGAGGTGCACTATGACGACAATGTACCCCCGGATCTGTCAGCGGCCATACGATACATCAATAGGCATTTCGACTCGGATGTATCCATCCATGCGCTCAGCAAGATTCTGAATACGAGCGAGTCGCAGCTCTCTCATGCTTTTAAGCGCCATTTGGACATGGGTGTGCATCAATTCGTCCTGGAATGCCGAATCTCGCATGCCAAATACCTGCTGACGACCAGCAAGATCCCTATCGCTCAGATCACCAAGGAGTGCGGATTCACGGTGAGCTCGCACTTCTCGTCCTCCTTCAAGAAGCTTGTGGGAGTCTCGCCTTCCGAGTTTCGGCGGAATTTTTCATAGTCTGCAGGTTTTCTGAAAATGCGATGCCCAATATTCAGATTTCTGCAGGGAAGATAAGAAAAGGTGTTTTCCCGGTCGATTGGCAGCAGTCGGGGAGCGCATGGCCCCCTACGATGCAATGAGAGGGACGCAGTGCAGCTCCCTCAATAACAAAGTAATTACTGCGATAGCAATTACATCGCCAAGGGAAAGTGAACGAAGATGACACTACGTATTGGAATCATCGGTGTTGGAACCATGGGTTCCGACCATGCCAAGCGTCTTTCGACCAGAATCAACGGTGCCACTCTCGCCGGCGTCTGCGATCTGATACCGGAACGGGCTCAGAAGATGGCTGATCTGTACGGGGCCAAGGTCTATGCAACAGGCAAGGACCTGATTGACTCCCCGGACATCGACGCTGTCGTGGTGGCGACCCTGCCCCATGAGACCCATGAGCAGTTTGTTCTCGAAGCCATCAAGCAGAAGAAGTACGTGCTCAGTGAGAAGCCGCTGACCACCTCCGCTGCCGGCTGCCGTCGTGTGGTCGACGCCGAGATCGCCGGAGGCAAGCGTCTGGTCCAGGTGGGCTTCATGCGCCGCTTCGATCAGGGCTATCAGGAGATCAAGCAGGCCATCCAGAACAAGACCTACGGTGAGCCCCTGCTGATTCATTGCGCCCATCGCAACGAGGACACCCCACTCA
Source organism: Bifidobacterium polysaccharolyticum (assembly GCF_016101585.1). Taxonomy (GTDB): domain Bacteria; phylum Actinomycetota; class Actinomycetes; order Actinomycetales; family Bifidobacteriaceae; genus Bombiscardovia; species Bombiscardovia polysaccharolytica. The sequence goes on along the minus strand of NZ_JACFQG010000002.1, from coordinate 304,450 downwards.
ACTACAACTCCGATATGGCCATTGTGGAGACCGCCATCCATGAGGTGGACGTGCTGCACTGGCTGCTGGGCGAGGACTATGACTCGGTCTTCTGCTTCCTGCCCAAGAAGCAGACCCGCTACACCCACAAGGGGCTGCATGATCCGCAGATCATCGAGATGGACACCAAGTCCGGCGTCCACATCGACCTGGAGGTCTTCGTCTGCAACCACATGGGCTACGACATCAACTGCCGTGTGGTCTGCGAGGAGGGCGAGATCGCCCTGCACACTCCGCAGAACACCATTGTCAAGGTGGCCGAGTCCGAGCGCGAGTCCATTCCCAATGACTTCACCGTGCGTTTCAAGGAGGCTTATGACCGCGAGATGCAGGCCTTCGTGGACGGCATCAACGCCGACCAGCTGACCGGCCCCACCTCCTGGGATGGCCTCATTGCCTGCGTGACCTGCGATGCGCTCTTCGCTTCGCGCGACGAGGGCGGCGTCCGCAAGAAGATCGAGCTGCCCGAGACCCCGTCCTTCTTCCAAGAGCAGTAAGGCGCGATCATGACGAACAACAAGGGCAAGGCGCGCAATCTGAAGGATCCCAAATACTCCAAGCTGTCCATCGGTGTATGCCCGGACCAGTGGGGTGTCTGGTTCGACAATGACGACAAGCAGATTCCTCCCCGTCAGACAATGAAGGAGATGGCTGAGGCCGGATTCGAGATTCTTGAAACAGGCCCCTGGGGTTACTTCCCCAAGGATCCCAAGGAGCTGAAGGCTTGGACCGATGAATACGGCATGAAGGTGGTGGCCGGAACCAGTTGGGGAGTCCTGCACAAGCCGGAACAATGGCCGGAGACCGAGCGGCACTTCCGCGAGATCGCCGAGACCCATGCCGCTGTCGGCGCAGAGTACATCGTGCATCTGCCGCCGCTCTACCGTGATGACAAGACCTGGGAGTGGACCGATGACCGCGTCCTGTCCCCCGAGGCTTGGAACACCTACATTACCAATGCCAACAAGCTGGGCAAGATCATGAAAGAGGACTATGGGCTGAAGATGGTCCTGCATCCTCATGGCGATTCCCATATCGAAACCCCTGAGGAGATCGCCAGGATCTTCGAGAACACGGATCCTGAATATGTGAATCTGTGCCTGGATACCGGCCATATCGTGTACGGCGGCGGTGACCCTATCGAGATGGTCAAGAAGTATCCTGAAAGGATCACCTACGTTCATATCAAGGCTTTCGACCCGGCTTTGGTCAAGGAAGCCCATGAGAAGGACTGGCCCTTCGGCGAAGCGGTGGCCCGCGGCGCATCGGTGACACCCCCGGCCGGCGAGCCTGATATGCAGGAGCTGGTCGACGCCTTGGCGGCCTTGGACAAGGAGATGTATGTGATCTGCGAGCAGGATCTCTATCCTGCTGATCCCTCCTTCCCTCTGCCTAATGCGATCAAGACCCGCGAGTATCTCGCTTCCTGCGGTCTGGGTACTCTCTGATCCTCAATATGTCAACGGAACCGGTGTCTGGCGATGTGTATGCAAATACTGTCGGATGCCGGTTTTCTTTTTTCAACAGGCCCAGGGGTGGGGCGGGGCAGCAACAAGTATGGCTCTCGCAGTCAGATGTTCTGGTTGAACCGATAGCCCTCACCCCCCGGCCCATTTTTGACGGTCGTCGCAAGTCGTAAACCGCCAATAGCTGGCGTGCGTATGTGTTTGTCTGAAAGGGATTACAAGTCATGGAAGTCATTTACGCCACGGTCCACGTCAAGGACGAGAACATGGACGAATTTTTGAAAGTGATGACTGAGCTTGCTCGCAAGTCAGCCGCTGAGCCACAATGCGGCGGCTATCATTTTGTTCAGCGAGCGGATAATCACAATGAATTTGCTTTCATCGAGTTCTGGCCCACGCCCGACAGCCACGAAGCACACTGCCAGAGCCAACATTTCAAGACGCTTTTCCCCAAGATGTGCGATCTTACCGAGGAGGGCGTTCAGGACATCATCAGTAGGCAGCTGGTCTGATTCTCGCCTGCTGGCATTGTTGTATCAACGGATGATCTCATAGGGAAAGCCCGGTCCGGTACCAGGGCCGGGCTGCTTGGCTGCAAGTTTCAGTAGAGCAGGCTGGATATGGTCTGCCGGGTGAGGGCGGCCATGGTCGCCATATCCTCTTCGCTGGCTCTGTCGGAGAAGATTTCGGGGCAATACCAGCCGTCGAAGCCAGTGGATTTCACGGCATCCAGCCATTCCTGCAGGGGGATGACACCGCCTCCGATCATAGTGTTGCGGTAGATGTCCATGTTGGCAACATCCTTGCCGGGGGTCAGAGCCAGCCCGTCAGATACGTGAACGGCCTTGATCAGATCTCCCGGTAGCGCCCGCACGTCGTCAGGAGTATCCCCGGCCGAATAGAACTGCCAGGTGTCCACGGCCAAACCGATGTTGGGTCTGGAAGCCTGATCGATGACCTCCAGTATCTGCCTGCAGCGGTTGAGCGGAGCCCATGCCAGGGGCTCCAGATAGATGCCTAGGTTGAAGTCGGCTGCGATGTCTGCAGCCTCTTGGACGTTTTGGGCGGTAACGCGGATCATCTCGGCCTCATCGCGTCCCAGGAAGCCTCGGTATCGGGGGTCATCATCGGCGAGCCTGCCCGCAGCATAGTCCTCGACCACCTCCCACCGTCCCGGTCCTGTGCACAGTTGGATGTACTGGGCCCCCAGTTCAGAGGCCACCTGGCACATGCGTCGCACCTCGTCCATCAGATCCCTGGCAGCGGATCCCTCCCGCTCGATGTCCTGGATGGACCCGATGTCGCTGACCGCGAGCCCGTCAAGCAGCGGCAGCAGGCTCTTTGCAGTGAATCCCTTGTCCAGGTAACGGTAGAGTTTGGGTGTCTGCAGGTCAATGCCGTCGTAGCCGGCCTCCTTGGCCAGACGTATATCGGTTCGTACGTTGCCGTACATGGTCACGGTCTGATTCATGCTGATGAGAGCCATGTCACTCCTCCTGATGCTTGTATGCGTTGTTGTTTTGTGTGGCATCACTTAACGCGTTGCCGGGCCTCCGCTTCTATCTGGGCCAAGGTTTTGCCGCGTGTCTCCGGAACCAGGGCCTTGGTGAAAAGGAAGGCGCCCGCGTTGATCAGTGCGAAAACGAAGAAGGAGCCTGCACCACCCAGTTTTTCGAGCATGACCGGAAAAATCAATGTCAGTATGAAGCTGGAGGTGTTGACGGCGATATTGGCGTATGCCATCCCCTGGCCCCTGACTGCGGTGGGGAAGATTTCGGCGATCATCAGCCAGGTGACGGGTGCCATGCTTCCTTGGGCGAAGAGCAGGTAAATCATCATGATGGCGATCAAGGTCCAGGACATAGCCTTGCTGGTGTTACCCCCCTGAATGAAGAGGTAGCAGATGCCGATAGCGGTCAGGAATACGGTCACGCCGGCCGTGCCTATCAGCAGGTCGGTTCTGCGATCGATCTTGTCGATCAGAATCAGGCCAAATACCACGGCGGCTATGGCCGAGACCAGCATGACCGGCACCATGGCGATGACTGAATCAGTGGATCCGAATCCCAGCGTTGTCGAGAAGATGGTGGGGGCAAAGAAGTTGATGGCGTTGACTCCGGAGAACTGCTGCATGACGGCCAGGCCTATGCCAACGGTGAGCACCCGCCGGAGCCAGGGCGTGGAGAAGCTCTCCTTCTTGGCGTGCTGCGAGTCTCGGCTGGAGGAGGCCAGACTGGTCTGCATGGACTCATAGGTCTGCTTGGCTTCCTGTTCATCGCGTGTGGATAGCAGGACGCGCACGGCCTGATCGTCCATGCCATGGCGAATGAAGTAGTTGGGTGTGTCATGAATAAGAAAAGCGATGATGACCAGGCAAAGCGCGGGCACTACGCTGGCCCAGAGCATGGCATGCCAGTCGGCGACCTTGGCCAATATGGCGTTGACGCAGGTAGCCAGGAGCTGCGCAATATTGATCATTACCGAGTTGACAGACACCAATCGGCCACGTTTGTCCGCCGAAGCCAGCTCTCCGATGGCCATAGGCACCACGCAGGAGGTGAATCCAACACCCAGTCCGACTGAGATTCTGGCAATGAGGAAGAGGGAGAAGTCGGTCGCCAGTGCACAGGCCGCGCAAGCCAGCAGTGAGATGCAGGAACCGGTGATGATCATTTTCTTCCGGCCGTATCGGTCGGCCAACGAGCCTCCCAGGAAGGATCCCACGGCAGCGCCCAGGAGGAGCCCTGCTGTCAGGACTCCCTGTTGGAAGGCGTTGAGTCCCTGTCCGTGGAAGTTCATGGTGACCAGGGCCCCCGATAGGACCACGGTTGTGTAGCCATACAGACCGCCTCCGAAAATGCCCAGAGCGATCATGAGTCTGGAGTATCGCCGTCGGTTGGCGGCCAGCTTCTTTATGTCGAGGTTGCGGCTGATCTCCCTATAGGTGGTGGACATGGGTGTTCCTCCAAGTTGGCATGATGCCGTATCCAATGCTCCGACATCGTTATCGGCGGTGGATCTGACTGCTATAAGCCTAAGGAAAATTGAGCGTCCCAATGAGGGGGAGAGGCGTTTTCTATAAATACTGATATCAGATGTGCGCGTTTCCGAAACAACAAGAAGCGAACACCAACCAAGATATTGATGGTCGGCGCTCGCTTCTTGTGGAAGGAGGATGGTCGGTCTTGCAGGCGATCAGGGAATAAGGAGCGTGTACTTGGTGGTCAGGTACTCGTAGATGCCTTCGCTGCCGCCCTCACGGCCCATGCCGGACTGCTTGACACCCCCGAAAGGCACTGAAGCATCGGAGAGGACACCGGAGTTGATGGCGAGCACGCCGGCTTGAGCATGGCCTTGGATCCACTCGCTGCGCTTGATCGATCTGGTGTAGGCATAGGCGGCCAGACCGTAGATGGTGTCATTGGCTGCCTTCATTCCTTCTTCGTCGCTGCCGAATCGGGAGATAGGCAGCACGGGGCCGAAAATCTCCTCACGGAAGACTTCGCACTCCCGCGGCACATGGTCCAGGAGTGTGGGCTGGAAGAAACATTCGCCGAGATCGGAGCGATGGCCGCCTGCCAGCAGGTCGGCCCCGGCATCCACGGCATCTTTGACGATGCGCTCCATGCGGTCCACTGCCTTCTTGTTGATAAGCGGCCCGATATCGGTGGAGGGATCCATGCCGTCCCCGACTTTCAGAGCGCTGACCGCCCGCTGAAGCTTGTTGACGAATTCATCGGCTATGCCGTCCTGGACGAAAATTCTGTTGGCGGAGGTGCAGGCCTGGCCGTTGTTGCGGAACTTGGCCATCATGACCCCCTGGACTGCTTGGTCGATGTCCGCGTCGTCGAAGACCAGGAAGGGGGCGTTGCCACCCAGCTCCATGGATGTGCGCAGAACCTGGTCGGCGGCCTGCTTCATCAGGGTCTTGCCAACAGTGGTGGAGCCTGTGAAACTGATCTTCCGCAGTCGACCGTCGGCGAAGAGCGCATCGGATATTTCGGGGGAGTGCTCTGAAGTAATGACGTTGACTACTCCGTCGGGTACGCCGGCCTGGCGGAGGACCTCGACCATGGCCAGGGTTGTCAGCGGCGTCAAACCTGCGGGCTTGACAATCATGGTGTCACCAGCTGCCAGCGCAGGTCCGATTTTCCGGGTGGCCATAGCCAAGGGGAAGTTCCAGGGCGTCACCAGATAGCAGGGGCCCACGGGATCGTGGGTCACCAGGCCCTTGCGGCCGTCGGGCAGGTGGAAGGTCCGTCCATATGAGCGCATGGCCTCTTCGGCAAACCACTTGAGGAAGCCGGCTCCATAATCGACCTCGCCCAGGGCTTCCTGGTATGTCTTGCCCATTTCCTTGGTCATGAGCTCGGCAAAGAGCTTCTTGTTGTCCATGACCGCCTCGTAGCTGTTGTCCAGCAGATTTCGGCGCTCGACGGGCGTAGAGGCTGCCCAGCCTTCGGCGCTGGAACTTGCGGCATCCAAGGCATCAATGGCATCCTCAGCTCCGGCATCGGCCAGTTCGAACAGGCGCTCGCCAGTTGATGGGTTGTCGACGGCGAATGTTCTTCCCGTCCGGGATTTCCTCCATTGCCCGTTGATAAACAGGGTGTTCGATGCCTCTGGCAGCACTGTGTCGATTTTCTTTGTCCACTTCACTGTGTGTCCTTTCTCATCAAGGCGTAAGCGGTGCTAGTTCGGTTCGGGTCTTGGCTCATGAGTCGAATTCGATGATTTGCCGCAAGGCCTGGCCCCTGTCGAGATCGTCCATGGCTTCGTTGATGTCATCAAGCCTGATGTGATTGCTGATGAGCTTTTCCACCGGCAGCTTGCCGTCCAGCCATAGTCGGGCATATCTGGGTATGTCTTGAGCGGGGACCGCCGATCCCAGGTAGCTGCCGATGACTGTTCGTGCCTCACCGGTGATGACGCTGGATGGCAGTGATGCTCTGACCGAGGGATCCGGGAACCCTACCGTGATGGTTTTGCCACCGATGTCCGTCAGTTCGAAGGCCTGGTCCAGGACTCCTGGAGCGCCGGCTGCCTCAATGACGATTGGCGCTTTGATGCCCTTGCTTAGGGCTTCGTCAACCGTGTAGACATCGGTGGCGCCCATGCCCAAGGCATCGTTGAACTTATCCTTGTTGCGGTCCACCCCTATGACCCGGCCTCTGCCCAGTGCTGCAGCCGCCAACAGGGCGCTCATGCCGACTCCGCCCAGTCCGACCACCATGACATCCTGTCCGTCCTGGGGGTCGGCGGCGTTGAGCACGGCGCCTCCGCCGGTGAGGACGGCGCAACCCAGGACGGCTGCTATGGCAGAGGGAAGTTCCTCTGGGACAGGCACAGCTGAGCGTCGATCGACGACGGCGTAGGTGGCGAAGCCGGAGACGCCTACGTGGTGGTATATCCGCTCCGGTCCCTTGTGGATGCGAATGCCACCGTTCATCAGGGTGCCGGCCTGATTGGCCTTGGAGCCAGGAGTGCAGGGCAGCCGGCCTCCGGTCAGGCAGTTGGCGCACTTGCCGCAGCGGGGCAGAAAGGCCAGGGTGACATGCTGTCCGACCTTCAAGTCCTCAACCCCAGGCCCTAAGGCCTGCACGATGCCCGTGGTCTCATGGCCCAGCAGCATCGGCATGGGCCTTGGTCTGCTGCCGTTGACGACCGACAGGTCCGAATGGCAGATGCCGGAAGCGGTGACCTTGACCAATATCTCGTCCTGCTGGGGCGGATCCAGTTCAAGGTGTTCGATAGACAGCGGTCCGGTCCGTGCATACGGGCCAGGCGTACCCATCGTCCTCAGCACAGCGCCGGTGATGTCCATATAGTGCTCTCCTTGTTGGGGTTGGAGTTGTTCTGTTGCAATAGAAATCTGCGATCCGAGCCCCTTTCAGTCGATCATGGGCAGCCGATCATTGCGGGGCTGGCTCTGCAGGGCTTGATTGATCCAGGTCTGATCGTCGCGGATGGTCACCTTCCAGTCGCGCTGTCCGCCGCCGCCCATCACATTCAGATAGTAAAGGTCGTATCCGGGGGCGGCGATGGAGGGGCCATGCCAGCCGTAGGGGATGAGCACCGTATCGCCGGGATGCACTTCGGTCATAATATTCAGAGGCCGTTCGTCGGCTGTGCTGGCACCCTGGTAGGCCAGGGGCCGGGCCTGGTCAGGGGCACCCGGCAGCGCCCTCATCTGGAAGTAGTAAATTTCCTCGAGAGCGGTCTCATGGTCATTGTTCTGGTCGTGTTTGTGGACGGGGTAGGAGGACCAGCTGCCGCTGGGGGTGATGACCTCGCACACCAACAGCCGTTCAGCTTCGATGTTGTTCATCATGCCGAAGTTTCGGGCTTGCCTGGAGGTGGGCCCGTTGCCCCTGAGGACGGTTTCATTGTCTTCCGCCTTGACCAGCTGGTCTGGGTAGTGGGTGCTGGCGGGCGCTGATGCGACGGCAACCCGTCCCCCCGATGGGCCATATATCTCCAAGGGCGTTCCCGTGCCTACATATACGACATCGGTTGGTGCAGTGAAGACGTTTTGGCGTCCGCGCAGGTGATAAAGACCATCCGGTGTTCTGACATCGAATCGCTGGAAGAGGGGGACGACCAGGCGTTCCTCATCTGCTGCAGGCAGGGTAAGAACCTGGTTTTTCCGGGGGTTGGCGACCCTGATGCCGGTGTACTGCCAACCTGGAACGGGTTGCGAGTCCGAGGCTCCCAGGCTCACCTCCCAATCACCCTTGGCTGCGCTGCCGTTTGGATATACCCATTGAGTCATCCTGTCTCCTTTATTCAATCCTTTTACTTCCGCTGTCCCAAGGCGCGTTCTTCGGCCTCGATCTCCTCCAGGCTCTTCCCTCTGGTCTCAGGAATCATGGTGATTGCAAACACCAGGCACCCAATGTTGATAAGGGCGAACAGCAGGTAGGTTCCCGAGCCTCCCAGACCGTTGAGCAGGAGCGGGAAGATCAGCGACAAGAGGAAGTTGACCAAATTGAGCGCTATGTTGGCGTATCCCATGCCCTTGCCACGGACGCTGGTGGGGAAGACTTCGGCCATCAAGAGCCATGTGACCGGCGCTACCATGCCCTGCACAAACACCAGATAGATCATCATCATGACGATCATGACCCAGGAGGCAGTACGGGAACTACTGGAGGGATCGATAAAGCGGTAGCTGATGCCGATAGCGACCAGGAAAATAATCGTGCCGACCAGGCCGACAGTCAGAATGGTCCGTCGATTGATTTTGTCGATGAAACCCAGGCCGCCTATTGTGGCGGCGATGGCGGAAACCAAGATGACAGGTACGGTGGCCAGTATGGACATGGATGGTGCAAAGCCCAAGGTCTTGGTGAAAATAGTGGGGGCGTAGTAATTGACCATATTCTGCCCGCTGAGCTGATTAACCAAAGCCAGCCCGATCCCAATTATCAGCACCCTCCGCAGCCATGGTGTCGCAAAACTGCTGTCGGAGTTGTTCCGGGCGGCGGTTTGACTGCTGTTCTCACGGGCCTGGGAAAGTGATTTGAAGGTCTGCTCGGCCTCGGGCAGGTCCCGTGTTTCAGTCAGAAGCTGGATGGCCTGATCCTGCAGACCGTGCCGAATCAGGTAATCGGGGCTGTCCTTGATGACAAGGGCTATCAGCAAGAGCAGGATACCTGGGACGACGGCCGCCCACAGCATGGCCCTCCAGCCGATGCCCATCTGTGTCAGGATGGCGTTGACTGACACAGCCAGGAGCTGTCCGACCACGATCATGACTGAATTGACCGAGACGATGCGTCCCCTATTGGCGGCTCCGGTCATCTCCCCCAGATAAATAGGGACGATGGTCGATGTGAAGCCGATTGCCAGGCCGAGAATGACCCTGCCCAGGCAAAGGATAAGAATGCTGGGCGTTACAGCGCAGATTACTGCCCCGGGGATTGCCAGTACTGCTCCGGTCAGGATCATCTTTTTCGGCCCAAGGCGGTTGTTCAGGTTGCCGCCCGCAAAGGCGCCTACCGCTGCGCTCAGCAGCATTGCCGAGGTGATGAGCCCCTGTTCGAAGTCGGTGGGGCGGCCCAGCTGGCCTGATCCTATGTTCATGGTTATCAGTGCGCCGGATAGGGCTGTCAGCGTGTATCCATACAGCCCCCCTGCGCACAGTCCCAGGCATATCATCAGCCGGGTGTAATGGGTGCGGCGTTTGGATAGCTCAGCGGGGCTCTCGGCTTTAGCCAGCGTTTCAAATGACGACATGGCCATTCCTTTCAGCTGATACTGTCTGGCACGACTCTGTCTCCAGACATTGGTTGTTCTCCAGTTCTATGCCACGACCTTGCATCCTCCAGGGGTGATCCTGGCAGGTCTGCAAGTATTTATAAGATTCCTAGCCATTTTCTAAGACGGCTTCATTCCGGTTCGACCTCCGCCTTGGGCTGTCGGAGGGCAGGGAGAAGGGCATGGCATTGCGGGGTACCGGGTCGATATACAAAAAATGCAGGATAGTTATGAAATCACTTGCTCTTATACCTTGGTTGCCAAGAGCGCGGCCGTCGACGGCCATGATTGACCTATGGACCGTTAACCCTAGCGAACTAGGGCAACCGGTGACGGTTCCCCGCAGGCCTAGTCCATGGCGGACAGCGCGGGGTTTGCATTACCCCAGTTTGAGAGGGTCACGGCGGCTAATAGGAAAGGTGCGAGGAAATGATAGGGACGAGCAAGACTGGTAATACAGTCAGGCTGACTGTTGGACAGGCCGTCGTTCGCTTTCTGGAGGTTCAGAAAGTGGAAAGGGATGGGCAGGTATCCACCTTCTTCGGCGGGGCTCTGGGCATTCTGGGCCATGGCAATGTAGCCGGGGTCGGGCAGGCGCTTTTGGAGGAGATCGACCGATTCCGTTTCATCCAGGGGAAGAACGAGCAGGGCATGGCACATATAGCCGTCGGCTACGCCCGCCAGATGAACAGAATGGGAGCCATGGCCGTCACTACCTCGATAGGACCCGGTGCTGCGAATATGATCACTGCGGCTGGCACTGCGACGGTCAACCGTCTGCCGGTCCTTTTGCTTCCCAGCGACTATTTCTCGACCCGACGGACAGGCTCGGTTCTGCAGCAGATTGAGAATGAACAGTCCAACGATATTTCCGCCAATGACTCCTTTAAGGCCGTCAGTCGGTACTGGGACCGAATCGACCGGCCCGAGCAGCTGTCGGCCTCCCTGATGAGAGCCATGGAGACTTTGACCAACCCGGCTACCACTGGTGCTGTGACGCTTTGCCTGCCTCAGGATGTGCAGGCCGAAGCCTACGATTTTGACCTCGACCTCTTCCGTGAGCGGATTTGGCGAATCCCCAGGACCAGACCAGACAAGGATTCCCTGGCCCAGGCTGCTGAGGCCATCAAGAGTTCGAAGCGCCCGCTGATCATTGCTGGCGGAGGTGTCGTGTATTCGTCGGCCAGCAAGGTTTTGGCGGAATTCGCCGAGAAGACCGGGATTCCGGTCGGAAGCACCCAGGCAGGCAAGGGCGCCCTGCCCTATGACCATCCGATGAACTCGGGCCCCATGGGTGCTCTGGGACTGCGCTTTGCCAACCGCCTGGCCCACACTGCAGACCTGATCATCGGTGTCGGCACACGCTATACGGATTTCACCTCGGCATCCAACACGATGTTCCAGAATCCCCAGGTGCACTTCGTCAATATCAACGTCCTGTCATTCGATGCGCACAAGGAGGCAGCCATTCCGGTCATTGGCGATGCCCGTGAGACGCTGAGCGAGCTGCAGGAGGTTTTGGGCGATTGGCAGGTGGACGAGGATTATCGCCGTGAGGCCGTGGCCAAGGCCGACGAGCAACGGCAGGCTGTGGACCGCATGGTCCAGCATATCCCGGGCACTGAGGGGCTGGGGCAGAAGGAGGTCATCGGCATCGTCAACGAATTCGCCCGTCCCCAGGATGTGGTCGTGAACGCCGCCGGGTCCATGCCCAGCGATCTTCAGAAGCTCTGGAAGGCGGGTAGTCCGCTTGGCTACTCGGTCGAATACGGCTATTCCTGCATGGGTTATGAGATTCCTGCAGCCCTGGGTATGCGAATGGCTGATCCGAGCAGGGAGATCTTCTCCTTCATCGGCGATGCCTCCTTCATCATGTACCACCAGGATGTATTGACGGCGATTCAGGAGCGGGAGAAAATCATATTGCTGCTCTTGGATAACGGCGGCTATGGATCGATTCATTCACTGTCCATGCAGGTCGGCTCTCAAGGATTTGAGACCAAGTATTACTACCGGGGAGATAACGGCCGTCAGAATCTTAAGGAACCGATGCAGGTTGATTTTCCCAAGATTCTTGAAGGGTATGGGGTCAAGACCTATACCGTCGAGGATGCGGACCAACTGCGTCAGGCTTTGCGAAAAGCGCTCGTCAGTGATCAAATCACCGCCATCTATGCAAAGGTGGCACCGGTGGAACGTGACGATGCAGCCGACGCTTACTGGGAGGTGGCCACTCCTGAGGTGGCGCATATCGAATCCTCGATAAAGGCCCATCAGGAATACGAGAGAATCCGCGATTTGCAGCGGAACTATCTATAACCTGCGGATTTCGGGAATGTCCAAAATTTGCATTAACAGCGCTCTGCCCTTAGACCAGGCCGTCGGAACTTTGGTGGCAGGATTACACTGTTGCCATGAGCTCTGAGAAGATGGAAACAGTGATCGATGACCAGGCGCAGAGCGGGGGACCCCAGGCCGAGGCCGCCCGCCAGGTGGAGGAACTGCGTGCCGATGTGGACACCATCGATGCCGCTATTGTCGCCATGCTGGCCGAACGGTTCAGGGTGACCCACCGCATCGGTCTGCTCAAGGCCCAGGCAGGATTCGCCTCAGCTGACCTGCGCCGGGAGGCTTCACAGATAGCGGCCTTGCGAGACAAGGCTGAAGATTATGGCCTCGATCCGAATCTGGCTGAGGCTTATCTGCATCTGGTGGCTGACGCTGCTAAACAGGGCCACGAACAGTTGGCCAGTCAGCTAGGTTCGCGCTGAGGGAATCCATAGCACGCTAATGGTCGATGGCGTAGATGAACTACTATGCCATCGACCACTAGATATTAGCGATGACGGAATCGCCTGGTCAGCGAGTGCTGGCTTTAGTCTGATGAGCCGTTTCCTGGTAGTGCTGCCTTGATGCCAGGACCGTCACCGTAACGAACAGACCGACAAGCAGCATGGCGAGAAGGCCTTGGCTGCCGGTCAGGGGCAGAACATCCCTGTAGGAAAAGTCCAGGTTCTCGGTCTGAGAGCTGCCTTGGCCAATGTTCCAGGTGATGTTGACCGTAGTCGAGCCTGCTTTGAACGCTGGGGTATAGAAAGTCCAGGTATTCCAGGATCCCCAAGTCTCTGCCGTGCCGTTCCGCGTCAGTTGGAGAACTGCAACGGTATCCGGGTCCGTGCCGACCGTGACCGAGCTGATGGTCAATTGCGGCGGGCAGACCAAGGTGGCCGCCTTGACGGAACTGTTGTCGGAATTGGTGCCTAGTTGCATGCCGCTATTGTCGCCCCAGGCGTAGGCCTTGCCGTCGGAGTCGATGACCAGGATTTGGCGCTCGCCTGCACCGATCTGTATGGCGCTGCCGTCTTTGCTCACCAGAACAGGGGATACGCTGATTGATCCGGTGATGGAGACATTGCCCAGGGCGTTTTGACCATTGCTTCCCCAGGTGTATACCTTCCCTTTGTCGTCGATTCCTGCGCAGAACCACCCTCCGGCGCTGACCTCGGTGGGTTTGAATCCATCGCTGCCTCCGTCAGGATCGGCCACCAGGGTAGGTATTGCGGCATCGTTGGTGTCTCCGGTGCCCAGGCGTCCGTCGGCATTCGCCCCCCAGGCGTAGGCCTTGCGGTCGTCTCTCTCAATTTCGCCTTTGCTGTTAATTGCCAGAGCTCTGCTAATGGCCAGAGAGTGTGAGCCGCCCGCGCTGACCTGAGTAGCAAAGAAGCCTGTTGACCCGTCCTCGTATTTCTTGGGTGACGACACCGATACGGGAGTGGCCTGTGAGGCTTTGGCATTGTTGCCCAGTCTTCCGCTGACGCCGTATCCCCAAGCGTAAGTTTGTCCGCTTATACCAATGGCCAGAGAGTGCTGATATCCCGCACTGACCTGCTTGGCTTGGAATCCAGGGTTGCCGGCGCTTGCGTTGACGGCTACTGGAGTAGGGGAGTTCCCGGTCGTGTTGCCGTCGCCTACCTGTCCGTTGCTTCTGTCTCCCCAGGCGTAGATTTGATGATCCTTGCCGATGGCCAGGGAATGATAGCCGCCTGCGCTTACCTGGATGTAGGAGAAGTCGGTGCCTGCGTCGGATGGCTTCTGCACTTGGATGGGTGTCGTGCTGCTATCTTTGCTGCCGTTGCCGAGCTGCCCCGTACTATTGTTTCCCCAGGCGTAGGCGTTGCCGTCACTGCCGAGGGCCAGCGAGAAACCATAACCAGCGCTTACCTGGATGTAGGCGAAGCTATCCTTGTCAGCAACGTTGTCGGGTTTCTTTACCTGGATGGGTGTCTTGCTGCTATCTTTGCTGCCGTTGCCGAGCTGCCCCGTACTATTGTCTCCCCAGGCGTAGGCGTTGCCGTCACTGCCGACAGCCAGGGAATGGTTTTTGCCTGTGCTGACTTGGGCGAAACGGATGCCACGCTGCGAGGGCGGAGTGATGGTTACCTGGTATCCGCCGGTGGATGGACTGATGGTTGGGTTGACAGTCATTGAAGACGAACGTGTCCAGTGTGCGACCAGGGTCAGCGGGCCAGTGACCGGCTTGCCGAAGTCATAGGCCACATCGGAGCTGCCGTCGGATGCTTTGACAAACCAGCCGTCGAATAGGAATCCTGCTTTGGTGACAGTCTGTCGGGGCACCAATTCGCCTTCCTTGATGTCCTTACTTGTCCATGCAGCCCCGACGCCTCCAACGGGGTCAAGATCTATGTGCTTGTTGGTCGGATCGAAGGTGTAGTCGAACTGCTGTGTTTGCGTTGAGTCCCCGGCATCGCCGGCAATGTTCCATGTGATGGTGAAACTGGACGGGCCGTACGGGTACGCGGGCGTGGTGAAGGTCCAATCCCGGTTTTCATCCCAGGTGTCTTTGCTTGTCTGGGTCAGGTTGGGGGCTTGTGCAGTGCCGCTGGCCATGGTGCCGAAGGTCACCTTGGTCAGGGTGATTTGTGGTGGCTGTGTGGTGCCGGGCAGCGAGGATGCCCCGTTTCGTCCGATCTGGTTGTAGTAGTTGTATCCCCAGGTGTAGAGCAATCCGTCAGACCCGATGGCTGTCTGGTGATGACTGGAGGTGGCTACCGCGCAGGCTTTTACTGACTGGGCCAGGGTGATGGCTTTCGGATTGGTCTGCCATGCATCGTTATTGTTTATGTTGTTGCCTAGCTGTCCGTAGCCCTCTTTACCCCAGGTGTAGATTCTTCCGCTGTCATCTATGGCTTCGGATCCATCGTCGCCCGCGCTGATGGCGGTGATATTGACAACGTCGTCTCCGAAGCTGATCTTAGTGGATCCTTTCGTGCTGACATTGGAATCAGTCGAGGAGCCGATGGCGGTGCCGGAACCCCATCCATAGACGTCATGATCCGTATCGATCGCCAGCACGTGTTGGTAGCCGGCGCTGATGGCGATATAGGACCGGGTATCAGGCTGTCCGGTGCCCAGGTCTTGGACGCGTGCCGGTGTCGGGTTGTCATTAAGGGTGCCGTTGCCGAGCTGGCCTTTTTCGTTGCGGCCCCAGGCCCAGGCGTGGCCTTGACTGTCCAGGGCGGTGCCTGTGGTGAATCCTGCGCTGATGGCGGTGATGCCGGACAGCGTCGGGACCTTGGTGGGGGAGGAATGGTCGCTGTTGTCTGAGCTGCCGTTGCCGAGCTGGCCGTACTGGTTGTTGCCCCAGGTGTAGACCGTGCCGTCCGAGGCCAGGGCCATGGCGTATGACCGTCCTGCGCTAATGGCGGTGATGTTGGCGTCGAGATTCGCCTTCACAGGCACGGCAGAATCTGTTGTGGTGCCGTTGCCGAGCTGTCCCTTGCCGTTGCTGCCCCAGGTGTAGACGGTACCGTCCGAGGCCAGGGCCATGGAGTAAGCGTCGCCGGCGCTGACGGCTATGAAGATCTTTCCTTTTATGGCGTCATTTTCAGTGATCCGTACTGGTGTAGTCGCCGTGCCTGAGGTTTTGTCGTTCCCCAGACTCCCGCTGGCCTGATTTCCCCAGGCGTAGACGTGTCCGTCCGAACCTACAGCCAGAGTGTGGTAGCGCCCGGCGCTGGCCTGCGCGAACCTCACTGCCCTGGGTTTGGGAGGAGTCAGAGTAATCGTGGAGCCACCGGTGTCATCGCCATGGAGGGCGTTCGACGTTTTCCATTTGGTGTCTGGCGACGACCAATGGGCTTTCAGATTCAGCGGTCCGGTGACCGGGCTGCTGAAGTCGTAGGCCACATTGGAGCTGCCGTCGGCCGCTTTGACGAACCAGCCGTCGAACAGGAAACCTGCCTTGGTAACGCTGGGAGGTGAAGCCTGCTTGCCTGATGTGACGGACTGGTCCGAGACCGATGAACCCCCGTCCGAATCAAAGGTGACCTTTTGAGCAGTGGGTGTGAATGTATAGTCGGCGATGGCCTGGCCTTGTTGCGCTGCGCCGCCAATGGTCCATTCATTGATTTTGATCTTGGTGGTTCCGTAGGTGTGGTGCGGGGTAGTGACCGTCCATGGGGTATTCGTACTCCAAGTGTCGTCACCTGCTGAAGTTCGGTTGATTGGGCTGCCGCTGTCGGTCTTGGCAACATCAGTCTTGCCAAAGGTCACCTTGGCCAAATCTATCTGGGGTGGGCTGACCGCTGCAGGCTTGGTCTGTGAGCCGCTTTGAGGTCCGCTGCTGCCCTGTCCCAGCTTGCCGCTTTTCGCTTCCCCCCAGCTGTAGGGGAGCCCGTCCGAGCCGATGGCCAGACTGTGCCGGCAGACATCGAATGCGGCGACTGTGACGCCTGTCAGGCTCACCTCGGTCATCTTTGAATTAGCAGTTGTGGTTCCGTCGCCCAGCTGACCGCTGGAATTGCTGCCGAACATGTACAGGCTGCCCGCAGAGTCGACCACCGCAGAGGAGGAGTCCCCGGCGCTGACTGAAACAGGCGTCGCCGCTCCCGTGTCCAAGCTTACCAGACTGGGATAGAAGGAGTGAACGCTGTCGGCATTGGGGTCATTTCCTTTGATCAGGGGATAACCCCAGTAATATACCTTGCCTGAATTGCTCAGTGCCAGGACGTGCAGGTACCCTGCATCGATGTCGGTGTAGACAGTGCTGTCTGGGTTGCCGGTTGAGTCGCCGTAAATGCGCGATGGAGTGTAGACATTGGAACCACTGCTGGTGCCGTCCATGGTGCCGATGCTGAGCTGGCCGCCCTGGTTGCGTCCCCAGGCGTAGGCATGTCCTTGGCTGTCCAGCGCCGTTTGAAAATCGTATCCGGCGCTGATGGTGGTGAAGGTGACGCCGGATGAAGAGACCGCTGCTGGTGAAGCGTTGACTTTGACACCCGTGTGCCCGTTGCCGAGCTGGCCGTATTCGTTGTCTCCCCATGTGTAGATCGTCCCGTCCGAGGACAGGGCCATGGCATGCCAGTATCCGGCGCTGATGGCGGTGATGGTGACGTTGAGATTCGCCTTTACCGGTACTGAGGAATCGGGATCCGTGGTGGAACCGTTGCCGAGTTCGCCGCGACTGTTGTCGCCCCAGGTGTAGACGGTGCCGTCCGAGGCTAGGGCCATGGAGAATGTGGTTCCCGCGCTGACGGATATGAAGGTCTTTCCCTTGATGGCCTCGTTTTCGGTAATCCGCACTGGCGTGTTTTTGTTGATTGTGGTTCCATCGCCAAGCTCGCCCTTGCTGTTGTCGCCCCAGGCATAAACGTGGCCATCCGAGCCTACGGCGAGGGTGTGGTCGTGGCCGGCGCTGACCTGTGCGAATCTGACCCCTCTGGGCTTGGGGGGAGTCAGAGTGATTGAAGAGCCCCCTGTGTCGTTGCCGCTGGCGTTGGCTGTCGTCCACTGGGAGTCTTTGACTGATGACCAATGGGCTATCAGCGACTTCGCGCTGGTGCTGGTGACCGGCTTGCCGAAATCGTAGGCCACATTGGAGCTGTCGTCGGCTGCTTTGACGAACCATCCGTCAAACAGGTAGCCTGTCTTGGTGACGGCAGGAGGAGATGCCAGATGACCTGAGGCTACTGTCTGGCTCAAGGCCGGCGAGCCGGACGTCAGCGAGCCCCCATCCGAATCAAAGGTGAGGGTATATGAGGATGAATCCCTGGGCTGGGGCGACTTGTCAGTCTTTTGCTTATTGAATGGTTGGATGGACTTGAACGGCGAGGGATTATTGTTGGCCAGCGGCGATGGTGATGCGGTCGGCATCATAGCCCGTGCCTGCTCACCTGTTTTGAGCAATGAGTTCGCGCTGCTGCTGCCTGCTGTAGGTGTAGGCGCCATGTCGTCGGTGTTTGCGTATGCTCCGGTTGAAGCTACGACCAGCGCCAGTCCAATCATAGCCGTTAAGGTCAACAGTCTACGGGTGCTATGAGCATTCCCCATTTAATCTTCCTCCCCAAGCGTGCTGACTTCCCAGGTCATAGTCCCCATAACTGCGTCGACGCACACCATGTAAAATCCCTCTACTAACTCCACTTTAGCATTACAATCTTCGCAAGGTGCAGAGTGTTGTGATCAAGCTGTTCCACAGGCAAATTCGGTCTGAGCAGCTCGTAACAGGCATGCTTTCGATTGCAAAACTGCGTGAATGCTGATTGGTACTGCTTTTGCATGGGTGACGATTGTTCGTCCGGCCTTCAGGCTGTAACGCTAGTTGCACTGTAACGGCCTTGTTACGAGTGCAAACCGATGGCAACCGGGGTGGTGCCTATGGCCGAACCGCCTCGGTTACCATCGGGAATGAAACCTACTTACGAGGCTTCTTGGCCGGGGGCTCGCCCAGCTGGCTGGCGGTCACCCGGATGCCGGTTTCATCCTCGCCGGCACTCTTGGCATCGGGCTGATTGGTCTCCTCGACCAGATCCAGATCTCCGGTAACCCTACCCGCTTCGGCTATGTCGTCCAAGGCGGCCTTCACGGCTTCCAGGCCCTCCGGCGCCACACTTAAGCAGGCGGAGAGAATGGGGGTCTTCATGGAGACCTTGGCCTCGGACTTGATCCGCCGCAGTGAGGCCAAAGCCGTGCCTGCCCAGGCCAAAAGAGCCGGATCCTGGCCCTGGGCAGCTGCACGGTAGGATTCTGAACGTGGCCAGGAGGCCCGGTGAACCGATCCGTCCCCCTGATGCATCCACTGCCAAGCCTCCTCGGTGGCGAAGGGCAGGAAGGGAGCCAGAAGACGATCTAGAGCGTCCAGGACCAGTCCCAGGGTTGTGCGGGCACTCAGTACCTGGGCCTCGTCAGGGGTCCTGCCGGTGGCATCCGCGGTTCCGTAGGCCCGGTTCTTGGCCAGCTCGATGTAGTTGTCGCAGAAGTCCCAGAAGAAGGATTCGGTCACTTCCAATGCCTTGGAGTGCTCGTAGGATTCCAGGGCCTTGGTGGCCTGGTCGATCACCTGGGCAAGGCCGGCCAGGACCGCGCGATCCAGCGGGACCGTCACATCAGCCGGGTCCCAGGTGGCCTCCGCTGCCTGAGTGACCTTATGGTTTTCATCCTCACGTCCGATGGCCAGCGCGAACTTGACGGCGTTGAGGAGCTTGACGGCCAGGCGGCGGCCGATCTTCATCTGTCCTTCATCGTAGGTGGCATCCAGGCCCAGCCGGGCGCAGGATGCCCAGTAGCGCACAGCGTCAGCGCCATACTTCTTGATGGGTTCGTCGGGTACCACCACATTGCCCTTGGACTTGCTCATCTTCTTGTGATCCGGGTCCAGAATCCACCCCGACAGGGTGGTGTCGCTCCAGGGCAGGCAGCCGTTCTCCAGATGGGCGCGGTCCATGGAGCTGAAGAGCCAGGTGCGGATGATGTCCTGGCCCTGGGGACGCAGGTCCATGGGGAAGGTCGCCTTGAAGAGGGCCTGGTCCTGTTCGCCCGGCTCGGCCCAGTGTGTCACTATCTGGGGTGTCAGGGAACTGGTGGCCCAGGTGTCCATGATGTCTTTCTCGGCCGTGAAGCCGCCAGGCTGGTCGCGCTGGGACTCCTCGAAGCCCTCGGGCACATCGCTGCTGGGGTCGATGGGGAGCCTGTCCTCGGCCGGGGTGATGGGATGGGCGTAGTCGGTCTCGCCGTTTTCCCTGACCGGGTACCAGAGGGGGAAGGGGACTCCGAAGAAGCGCTGGCGGGAGATCAGCCAGTCGCCGTTAAGTCCCTCGACCCAGTTGTTGTAGCGTACCCGCATGAAGTCCGGATGGAAGTTGAGCTCCTTGCCACGTTCCAGCAGCTCCTGGTTGAGTTTTTGGTCGGTGCCGCCATTGCGCAGGTACCACTGACGGGAGGTGACGATCTCCAGGGGCTTGTCGCCCTTCTCATAGAAGTTGGTCATGCGCTTGGTGGGCTTGGGTTCGCCATCCAGGTCGCCGGACTCGCGCAGGGCATCCACGATGATCTTGCGGGCTGAGAAGGTGGTCTTGCCCTCGGTCTGCTCGAAGATTCGCCGTCCGCCTTCATCGGTGATCCAGTCCGGCACATCCATGACGATTCGTCCGTTGCGCTGGATGATGGACCTGGTGGGCAGGTTCAGATCCCGCCACCACTGCACGTCGGTCACGTCGCCGAAGGTGCAGCACATGGCAATGCCGGCGCCCTTGTCCATTTCTGCGGCGGGGTGGGCCAGGATGGGCACCTCCACTTTGAACAGGGGAGAGTAGACCTTCTGCCCGAAGTACTTCTGGTAGCGCTTGTCGTCCGGATGGGCGATCAGGGCGCCGCAGGCCGCCAGCAGCTCAGGCCTGGTGGTCTCGATGTAAATTGGCGTGCCGTCCGCAAACCGGAAGGCCACACGGTGATAGAAGCCGTCATATTCGCGCGACTCCAGCTCGGCCTGTGCCACAGCGGTCTGGAAGGTCACGTCCCAGAGTCCCGGGGCCTCCTTCTGGTAAGCCTCGCCTCGGGCCAAGTTCCGCAGGAAAGCCTTCTGCGCCACCCGGCGGGGATGCTCGCCGATGGTGTGGTAGGTCTGCGACCAGTCCACCGACAAGCCCAGCGACCGCCAGAGCTGCTCGAAGAGCTTCTCGTCCTCGGCGGTCAGTTCCTCGCATAGTTCGATGAAGTTCTGACGGGAGACGGGCACCTGGTCCTTGGCGCTGATCTTCTTACCCTTGGTCCCGTGGAAGGGGGGCTTGAAGTCCGGATCGTACTTGAGCGAGGTGTCCACGCGGACCCCGTAATAGTTCTGGACCCGCCGCTCGGTGGGCAGACCGTTGTCGTCCCAGCCCATGGGGTAGAAGACGTCGTAGCCCTGCATCCGCTTGAACCGGGCGATCACGTCGGTATGGGTGTACGAGAAGACGTGTCCCACATGCAAATGCCCCGAGACCGTGGGCGGCGGGGTGTCGATGGAGTAGACACCGGAGCGCTCGCGGGTGTTGCGGAAGCGGTAGACGCCGGACTCATCCCAGTCGCGGCACCACTTTTCCTCCAGGCCATCCACGCCCACCCTGTCGGGCAGGGGGGTCAGATGGGCATTGACGATTCCTTGGTTTTCAGCAGACATACCAGCATTTTATGGACGAACAGTGACAAGGGGCACCGGCCTTTTCACCCCTGGATGCGCAGGTTCCACAGGGGCAGGTAGCGGTCCACCAGAGAGCTAGGCATGCCCTGCAGGCGGGGGGCGGTGAGGACCAGGGGCGTACGCTGATACAGCCAGTCGCTGGGGGAGAGGTCGCTGACCTGTCGGGCAAAGGCCTTCAGTCGCTCGGCATAGGTGTTCTGGTCAGTGCAGTCCGTCACCTGCTTCCAGGAATTCTGAATATCGATGTTGTCGAAGTGCATCGTGGATTCGGGGTCAGCGAAGCGGTCGATTTCATCATTGTCCATGACCAGCAGGGTCATGTCATAGTCGTGGCGATTGAGCACCTGGTCGCGGAATGCAGCCTGGTCCACCATGGAGACCTGGCTGGGGATGCCCACCGCCTTCAGCTGCGTGCTGATTAGATCGCCCACCTGATTGCCGAATTCCTGGGGGTAGATCAGGCGCAGACCGCCGTGATAGTAGGACGGGGCATAGTAGGAGTTTCGACGGGCCGCCTGGATGCGGTCGAAGGGGAAAGCCTGCAAACCGGGATCATAGCCAGGGCTCAGCGCGTTGAGCGGCCCGCCCAGCGCTTTGGCTCCGCCGCCTTCCAGATCGGCCAGCGCCTGGCGGTCCACGGCATAGCGGACGGCCTCGCGCACATGCTGGTCGGATAGCAGGCTGGATGCCTCGTTGTTGAAGGCCAGGACCACATTGTTTGTGCTGGGCGTGGCAGTCGGCGCCTTGCCGGCCTGTTTGGCGGTGGCGGGATCCATGTCCACTACAGCGTCCAGGCGTCCCTGGTCCAGATTCTTGATGGTCTCTTGCGGGCTGCCGGTATAGCTGAAGATCACCTTGTGGATGGTGGCCTTGTCCGGGCCTTGGTAGGACTTGCTGGCGGTCAGGGTCAGGCTGGTGCCCGGCTGCCAGTCATCCACCTGGTAGGGGCCTGAACCAGCGGATCGAGTGGAATAGTTGACACGGGCCCGGCGGTCGTAGACTATGCCCGCACGACCGCTCAGGGCGGTCAGCAGCCTGGCGTTCGGGCTCTTCAGGCCGATTACCAGTGTGGCATCATCGGGGTTGGTGACCCTGGCCAGTCCATCCAGGTCCCGATGACCCTGGTACTGGTGGTCGATGATCTGGTGCAGGGACCAGAGGGCATCCTCCGAGGTCAGGCGGCGTCCGTCGGCGAAGTGGGCGTCATTGCGCAGATGAAAGGTGTAGAGCAGCCCGTTTGAGGAGACCTCCCAGTTTTGAGCCAGGCCGGGCGTCGGCCGGCCTTTGGCGTCGGGCCTGGTCAGAGTCTGGTAGACATTGCCCATCAGGGCCTGGTCGGTGGCGAATCCGGGTTCGGTGCGGATGTCAAGGGAGACGGGGGCCTGGCGGGCTCGAATGCGCACGATCTGGCCCGTGCTCCCCTGGGCCCAGGGTAGCTGCCAGCTTCCCTGACCTGTCACCAGCGGCCAGGCTATGTAGGTGCCCGCTGTCAGGATCGCCAGTACCAGCAGAAAGATGATTCCGGATCTGATTTGTGTGTGTCTGCCCCGTGCCATGGTTTTGATTCTATCGAGAGGCCGGTCCGGCCAGGAGTTCGGCGCTGGGACATGTTTCGGCCAGGGGGCAGTGGAGGCAGTCGGGCTTGCGGGCGTGGCAGGTGGCTCGGCCGTGGAGGATCAGCCTGTGCGACAGATTGGTCCAGTCCTCGGGCGGGAAACAGTCGCAAATCTCATGTTCGATCTTCACTGGATCGGGGTGGATGCTGCGCCAGTCGGTCCGCCAGCGCAGACGGCCGGTGACCCGGGTGACGTGGGTGTCCACCGGGAATCCGGGGATGTTGAAGGCATTGCCAAGGACTACATTGGCGGTCTTGCGTCCCACGCCGGGCAGAGCGGTCAGCTCCTCCATGGTCTGGGGGACCTTGCCGTTGTAGTCTTCGGTCAGCATCTGAGAGAGCCCCAGCAGGTGGCGGGCCTTGGCGTGGTAGAAGCCCACCGGGTGAATTATGGCCTCCAGTTCGTTCGGCTGGGCCTGGGCCATGGCTGCGGGATCGGGGTAGCGCTCGAAGAGTTCAGGGGTCACCGAGTTTACCCGCTTATCGGTGGTTTGGGCGCTCAGGACAGTGGCCACCAGCAGTTCGAAGGGGTTGTGAAAGTGCAGGGCGCAGACCGCCTCGGGAAAGACCTGGCAGAGGATGCGGTACTCCTCGTGCATGCGGGCCAGGCGGTGGGCCTTGCTTTCCCTGCCTTGGGGACGCTTTCGATTTGATGATGCATCAGTCACTATGATCGGTTTTCTTCTTCTTGGAGTCCTGGGATTGTTCTGACTGGCTGTCCTCTTGTTCGGCTGGATCTGGGTTGGTCCCGACATCCGGCTCGGGCTTGGGGGCTGAGGTCGTCCGTGCTGACGAGGGCGGGTCGAACCGGTAGCCCACATTGCGGACCGTGCCGATCAGGTGCTCGTACTCGCTGCCCAGCTTGGCCCTGAGCCGCCGCACATGCACATCAACCGTCCTGGTGCCGCCGTAGTAGTCATAGCCCCAGACCTCCTGGAGGAGCTGTGCCCTGGTGAAGACCCTGCCGGGATGCTGAACCAGGTATTTGAGCAGCTCGAACTCCTTGTAGGCCAGGTTGATGGGACGACCGTGGATTCGGGCTGTGTAGCTTTCGGTGTCCACAACCAGATCGCCCGAGCGGACCTGACCAGTGGGCACCTGGTCCTCAGCCTCTTCGGGCTGAGCATCCGGCTTGCGTATCGGGGTCACGCGTTGGCAGACCAGACGCAGCCGAGCTTCGACCTCGGCGGGGGATGCGGACTGAATGATGACGTCGGCCACGCCCCAGCTGGCATTGACCACGGTGAAGCCGCCCTCGCTCAGAACCAGGATGATGGGCGTGGACAGGCCCGAGGCCCGGGTCAGGTTGCAGAGGGTCTTGGCCTCGGCCAGGTCGTCGCTGGCATCGATCAGCAGCACTGTGTCCTCGGGCATTCTTACCAGGGAGGCGGCGTCCAAGGGCAGAACGCGCACCCGATGGGAGAGCAGGGCCAAGGCTGGCAGAACCGATGCCGGGTCCTCGGCGCAGGTCATCAAGGTCAGATCCGTCACGGGGGTACCTTCTTCCCTGTCCGTTCGTCCATAGAGGGGTGGATTCGTTGAACAGTCGTCATCATTGTACAATCGGCCCGTCACAGGGCTTCGAGTTCACAGGATGGCCTTGCCCTAGGATGTGACGTATGGCTCCCCGATGGGGACAGGCAGGAGGACCCATGGCGCAGACCGTAAAAGAAACCCGGGATGGGCGCGCGCCCGCCTTGACGCAGCTGCTGGCCCTGGCGGCGCTGATCCTGCCGGGCGTGGCGGCGGGCTTGTTGGCCGAGCCTCGGGTCGCCCGATGGGTGCAGGCCTTCCTGGTTCTGGTGCTGGCATTGGCCCTGTTGGCCTCTTGGCCCTTGGTGGGTCGGGGTATTCGCACCGGCCCAGACCGAGCCATGTTCGGTTTGCTGACCTTGGTCTGCCTGGTTCCGGCCTTGGTCGTGCAGGGGTCTGACGCCTTCAGGGTCTGGCTGTCGACTGCGGCATTCCTGCTTGCCCTCCTGGCTGTGTTTATGTTCGTTCGGCAGATGATGCGTCGGGACCGGCAGATGGTCATCCGAGGCATTTCTGCAACGGCCATGGGCGGGGTCACCGCTATCGCCGCCTCGGGATGGGTCTTCCTGCCAGAGCTGGTCAGGGGCTTCGGACCTGACCTGATGCCGATCCTGGTGGTGCTTGTGGCCTTGCTGCTGCTGATCGGGCTCATCGCCGCAGGCTATCGCTGGGCCAAAGAAGCAGCTGATCGGCACGGGGCCATTGGTCTGGCGCTGATGTCGGTGCTTCTGTCCGGAGCCATCGTGGTACTGGCGGCACTCGTCCTCCAGACGACGATCTGAGCTAGGCGTTCATCAGGTGATCCAGAAGGATCTGGATGCCCATGACTATCAAAATGATGCCGCCGGCGATTCTGGCCGGCTTGCGCCAGCGGGAACCGACAACGTATCCGATGCGCAATCCCGCTATGGAGACCGCAGCCGTCACCAACCCGATGACCAGTGCGGACAGCCAGATGTTGATGCCCAGCAGGGCCAGGCCCGCGCCCACGCCGAATGAGTCGATGCTGGTGGCTATGGCTGCAGGAAGCATTTGCCGCCAGGAGAAGCTCTCTTCTCCGTCCGCTCCTTCTTCCTTGCCGTAGATGCCCTCGCGGATCATGTTGACCCCGATGGCCGACAGAATGCCGAAGATAATCCAGTGATCCACAGCGGCCAGGGAGTCCTGCAACATGGAGGCTGCGAAGTAGCCAAGCAGGGGCAGCAGAGTCTGGAACCCGCCGAACCAAAGTCCGACCAGCCAATGATGGCGGGCCCGCAGTCGCTCTACAGACAGTCCCTTGCTGATGGAGACGGCAAAAGCGTCGGAAGATACACCTAAAGCGATAAACAACAATCTTAAGAACACGGCATTCCTTGAAAGGGTTCATCCCCGGTGGGATGGGCCTCGACCAGGTCTCCTCAAACCCGCCTACGCCTCGGAAGCGTCGAGCGCGGAACTGCCGACTGGAGTCGGCTTTGAATTCGTTGAATGCCGTTCACATGCTACGCCATAACAATATGGACATAGATTTTACCTGTCAGCGCTGGAGAATCAAGCATGACAGGCTATCGGATAGGCCCATTAGCGAGCCATAGTCACTGTCAGGCTGCCTCCCGCTGCGTGGATGGCGCTGATGACCGTACTCAGCGCCGGATCCCCCTGATTGCTCAGGGCCTTGTAGATGCCCGAACGGGATCGGTCGGCATCCGAGGCGATGGCGCTCATATGCCTCTGTGCTCGCGCTACCTCGCCGAGTGCATTTGCGATGATGGCAGCTCCTTGCCGAGGGTTTTCGGCCTTGTCGGCCTCTTCCATGGCAACCTGCAGGTAGGTGACGGCCGCCTGCTCACTATGTATATGGTCGCCTGCACGAAATTTCCTGATCTTCAACATCATCACAACCCTGTCCTTAATGTGGTCCGTTTCCTTGACCGTTGGCTGACATCAGCTTTCCAGATATGACTTCCACAGATGTTTTGCCTGGTCTATGTCCCTCTTTTGATGAGCCTTGCTGCCGCCGCAAAGCAGTAGCACGACCTGTCTGTTCTTCAAGCCAAAGTAGGTGCGGTAACCAGGACCATAGTGAAAACGCATTTCGAATACGCCTTCTCCCAAAGTCTTCCAATCCCCTAACGGGTGCCCGGATAGCTTTACTTGTTCCCATCGGTGCAGGATACGTACTGCCGACTGGGTGTCTTTCATTTCATCAATCCACCGGCTGAATTCCTCAGTCTCCAGTACTTCAATGATGGACAGGGGCATGGTGCCGCTTCCCCTCCCTTATTTTCGAGAAGATGCGTCCCATTCCCCACAAGAAAAGTGTACACTACAGTAGACATTAGAGCAATTGCTCATGACATCTAGATGTCGGGTGACTAACGGATTCTGTTGCCGGTTTTCGAGTATTACAGGTCTTACTGGTCCTGGTAGGTAACGGCGTAGAACTCGCCGTTCTGGAAGCGTGCCATGTACACATCGCTGACCTTGTGTATGCCCTGCTTTGCCAGTTGCTCGTCAAGCCAGTCCTCGTCCCGTCCCATGGTGTCAAGAACGTCCGGATTGACCCGCCCGTCCATGACCACCGGGTAGCGCACGTCCTTGTCGCCTTCGGAGATGATGGTCAGGCCGCCGTTCTGTTCGACGATGCCCCGCTTGACGTCGCGGATGTCGTTGATGCCCTTGGTGCGCAGCTTGAAGTCCACCTCCTTGGCCGTCAGATTGACTTTGAGGCAGTTCTGGACCAGCAGTTTGCCGTTCTTGATGATGGTGACCGGTTCGCCGTCGATGTACTTGCCCACCGCGTGGATGTGGGTCTTGGCGTATCGGGTGATGAGGATCAGTGCCGCCCATATCAGCAGGATGACAATGTACTGGGCCATGGAGATGCTGTCGCTGTAGATGACCCCGCCGATGATGCCGCCCAGGACGTAGTTCTGCAGCTGGTCCATGGGCGAGGTGGGCGCCAGGTTCCCCTTGCCGGTCACGTTGATGAGCAGGGTGATGAAGAGCAGCCCGACAATCAGCTTCAGGGCCACGTTGACGTAGAAATTGATATCCATGGGTCACTCTCCGATCACGGTGATGTCTGGGTGGTACAGGTCGGCGCGTTGCAGCAGGAATTCGGAGCCGGAGCTGTTGAATACCAGGGTGTAGTAGCCCTTGGGGGTCTTGATGATCATGTCGTTGTTGCGCGAGGTGTCGTTGATGCTGATTTGTTCAGGGCTGACCTTGAGCTTGGCTGCGGATTTGTCGATGACCGTGGTCAGCTGTCCGCTCTGTAGGCTGGCTGTGCGCAGATTGGTGTAGTCGCTGTACTGGATGGCCGCCGCCAACAGAAGCAGGGTGGCCAGGATGATGGACAGATCCTTGTACTTGTGGTTCCAGCGGTGGCGGGAGTACATGAACAGGAAGAAGAGAAAGGCCAGGGCCAGAACGACGACCACGATGATCCTGATCATGGTCCAGTTGGTCTGACCACCCTTGAGGTATTGGTACGTATAGAAAGTCATAGCCGCTCCTGCCCTTGCGCGCGCACCCGCAATTGGCAATCGTAGACGGCCAGACGCGTTTTGGGAGGATTTGGGCATGCAAAACCCCGGTTCGGGCGCTCGATTGGGCCCTTGCCGGGGTGATTGTGCCGACTGGTCGGCCTTGAGAGGTCAGTGCTGGGCGGCCAGGCGCTCGCGTGCAGCCTTGATCTGGGTCTCAGCAGCCTCGGCGTTGGTCCAGT
The DNA here is from genome assembly GCF_016101585.1 of Bifidobacterium polysaccharolyticum. Classification (GTDB taxonomy): domain Bacteria; phylum Actinomycetota; class Actinomycetes; order Actinomycetales; family Bifidobacteriaceae; genus Bombiscardovia; species Bombiscardovia polysaccharolytica. Next base: position 276,350 of record NZ_JACFQG010000002.1, on the reverse strand, counting down.
AGTCGCCGGGCATGACCTCCTTGCCGGGTTCCAGAGCCTTGTACTGCTCGAAGAAGTGCTTGATCTCCTGCTTGTGGAAGTCGGAGACGTCGTCGATGTCCTTGATGGCATCGTAGCGGACATCGGCAGGCACGCAGAGGACCTTGTCATCCCCGCCGGCCTCGTCGACCATGTGGTAGAGACCCACGGCGCGGCATTCGACGATGCAACCAGGGAAGACCGAGTCGGGGATCATGACCAGAGCATCCAAGGGATCGCCGTCCTCGCCCAGGGTGCCGTCGATGTAGCCGTAGTCGTCGGGGTAGCCCATAGAGGTGAAGAGGGTGCGATCCAGCCTGATATGGCCGCTGTCGTGGTCCATCTCATACTTGTTGCGGGAGCCCCGGGGGATCTCGACCAACACGTCGAATGTCTCTGCCATAGTCCTGTCTCCTTCTCGGTCTGGACAGCATAGGTATGTCTTATACACAGCATAACCGTCCCGCGGCACATTCGACCACAATCTCCCGCTCACGCACCTGTACGCCCGGCAGTCGCTCATACTCAAGGCATGGAGCGGGCGAAGAGTGAGGACGAGTATGAACAAGCATAGACGGGTCAGCCTCTTGGCGGATCTGGTTGCCTTGGCGACCCTTGCCGGTCCGGCGGCTCCTGCCGTGGCTGGCGGAGGATCGGGTCATGCCGGTGGCGGACCTGTGCCCCCCGGCGGCGAAAATGTCCGGATCTGGCAGGGTTGGGCCTACAAGGATGACGACCAGGGCGCTTTTGGCGGTTATGAGATAGGCAGCATAGACAGGGCGTTGTCCCAGATGGGTGTGGTGGATGGGGGCAATGCCACTACGGCCCGGGTCAAGCGGCAGGCTCTGGATGAGGCTAACGGCAACTGTCAGGCGCGCTTTAACCAGGCCCATGCCGACCAATCAGGACAGGGCCACTGTCGGGTAACCGGCGTGGGAGTGGTTGCTGGCTACCGTGGATCCCAACGTATCTTTGACGGGATCTGTGTGGCTATTCACAAGCTTTGGATGGATAACTGGCGCAGCCAGGTGGCCAACAGAACCTTCAGCAACCGCGGGGTGACCTACCGAACCGGCGACCCATTCTGGGATCAGCCCGAGGACAGTCTGGACAAATTTGCTGACGAGTATGCAGGCAACGAGAATGACATTTCCCTGGTGGTGATCATGCTCAACGACTACGAGCCCAAGCCGGCAGATCTGCCGCCGGATCCCCCCGACAAGGAAGTAGATCGTGGAACCAGCGCGGATGGGATGATCAATCGCACCCATATCGTCACTGGAACCGGCCGGGGCGGGCGTGAGCTGACTTTCAGCGATGTTTTCAATCCTCAGGACAAGCAGTACCGTATAAGCGGCCAGCATGTCAGGGACCAGACCAGCGGTGAAGATTTGACTGACAAATTCATTTTCAACACCGCCGAAGGAGTTAGGCCGCCTGGTGACCGGGCCACAGCAACCTGGAAGGGCGGTGCTCTGCCGCAGAAACACCGCTGGGTGTGGCAGCTGGATGTGACTGTCGAGCGGCCAGAGACCGGGGTGATTCTGGACCAGGGAGGAGTCCACTGGAAGGGCGCCGCCCGGCAGATTGACCAGTCGACTCCGGAACGTCGTACACCCACATGGAAGCCCAGGCCCGACAAATCCTGGATCCTGCGAGATACGGCTACGGGGGTGTGGAAGAGCGTCATAGACCCCCAATGGAGTAACGGAACTGGCGCCGACGGGCATGCCTTTCTGGATGGGGATCGGGTGGGGTCAGTGGTCAACGCTACTGTCGAAGCCCATCTGATTGAGGCACCCAAGGTTTTCGCCCTGACTGACGACTGGAGCGCTGCTGACTATCTGGTCGATCAGGACGGGGCTCGGGCCATTCGCATTTTCGTTGCCAAGGCCAAGGCGGATGCAGACGGGTACTACCGCCGCAGCAGCATCGAGGACATTGCGGCCAAGGGCAGGGATGTGACCGACCGTTTCGAGATCAGCGTGACCGGCACACGAGCGCGGGCACAGGCCAAAAGCGGATGGTTGAGCGGCTTAAAGGGGATGGAGGACCCTATGCAGGTCACTATGCTGGTTCCCTTCACGGTCCGCTTTGCCAACGGCGGCGGCGCAGCCAAGGTCCGCAAGGATATGGGTGGAGCACCTGACCAGGAGCTGACCTTTTGCCGGGCTCCTGATGGCCATGGCAGCCAGGGCGAGCCTCTGACCAACTCGGGTTCCCAGACAGTCAACACGCAGAGTGTGGAGACCAACAAGCCAGGCATTTGCGGATACCTGCCTCCGGTACGCAAGGATGTAATCTCTGAGGCTGGTCAGGGCGGGGAGCAGGCCAGCGTCGACGGCAAGGTGGTCTTCCCTGGTCAGCGACTGGAGTATCAATTGGATACCCAGCCCAGTCTGCCCGACAATCTGGCCTATCCTGTCAAATCAATCATCCTGACGGATGTGTATGACCGCTGGTTTCTGCCCGACAAGCAGACCCTTGAGGTTACTGACCTGCAGAGCGGCGATATCATCGCCAAGACCGGATACGCCACAAAGTGGAAGGACAAGGACCACAGTTTGCGGGTGGCCATTACCAACCCCACCCGTATCAGCAAGTGGCGGGCCGGGGGCAAACCCAGAATCCGCCTGCGCTTTGAGGGCAGGGTTGATCCCAAGGCTCCAAGGGATCATCGGGTGGGCAATCAGTGGTTGCTGACGCTGAACAATTCACTGACCCCCTCCAACCAAGTGAGCAATCCACCAGCTGACTTCCATCCCTCAAAGAGCGATGTCAGCGCGCATGATCCGGGCATCAGCATCGACGGCAAGGTGCTCTTTGTGGGTGACCGTGGAGTTTATCGAATCAGTCTGGACGCCCGCCGTAAAGACACCGCCTATCCGGTCTGGCGGCTGGGCATGACGGATGCCTACGACGCTCGGCATCTGGATATCGATCCCAAGAGCATCGAGGTCCTGGGCTCCGACGGCCGCGATTACACCAAGGCTTTCAATATCCAGGTAAGAAACGGTATGGTTATGGTCTTCGCCAAAACTGTGGACACCTATGTTCCGGCCACAGGTGCGACCCTCAAAGGAGATCCTCAGCCTCCCGATCTGGCTGCCTATGCCGCTGCCCGAGGCCATAGTCCCCTCAGGGAGCCGGCCATTGACCAAGGCTTGCTGGGGCGCACCTACGATCTGGTCCTGCCTTACACGGTCATCCGTGCAGAGCCTGGTCACGTGGTGCGCAACCAGGCGACTCAGATAGTCAACGACATGCGCAAAGCCACCAATGTGGTCGCTAATCCGGTCAAACCGCTCAATCCCGCCAAGGATGTGGTAGTGGACGTGGGCGGGGACAGCGCTCACAGCAGCAGTCTTTACCGTGGCCGGCTCTTCCTCTATCGTCTGGACTCAAGTCTGCTGCCGGCCGGACGGGCCTATCCGCAGGTGAAAACCTGGCGGATCGAGGATCGGCTGGACCCCTCGGTGGACCGGTTCACCGGCCATTGGGCCGTCTACGCCAACCAGGATCTCTACGAGAATGGGCGCATCCTGATTCATCATGGACAAATCATGGCTGGTTCGGATATATCTGCAGATATTCATGGCGGCCCCCTGTTCACGATGACCGCAGACCCGGCAGGTCTGGTCAAAGTGGAGGCCACACCCCGATATCTGGCCTTGGTCAGCGCTTCAGGCGACCGCCCCGTCGGTTGGAGGACCTACCTGCAATGCAGACGGCTGAAGAACGTGGAGCGTCATGAGAACCGATTTACTGAGTACTACCAGGACAAGACCCTGGTCTCCAACACGGTCTGGACCAGAACGCCCGATATGACTCCGGCTCTGCATATCGAGAAGTTTGATCGGGCCGGCGGTATGTCCAAGGGTGATCGGGATCAGCCGGAACAGGCCCTTCGGACTCATGATGATGTCCCTATTGTTTTCCGGATCACCAATGATTCTCCCCGCGATCCCGGCGATGGGACCGGGGCCATCTTCCCCGCCCGGCAACTGCGTTTGGAGGATCAGACAGTCGTCGGTCAGGGGCGGGTGACTGGGATTCGCTATCCCGACAACTGGTCGACCCTGATGCTACGACCTGGCCAGTCTGTAGACGTGCATGCCACGGTGACGGGCGTATCAGGTCGGCACACCGACAGGGCTAGGGTGATCGGCAGTCCCCTGGTGCCCTGTCCGGTAGAAGAGGATGCGACCCTTCCTGAGCGGGAAGATGCCGGCAAGGCTTCTGTACGGCCTGATTCCCGGGGCGTGATGGTCGACGGCCGTCTGCTGTGTTCGGATCGGGCTGTCCGTTCCAATAGCGACGATTGGAACGCCCTTGGGGAAGCACTGCCCGGAACAGGGGCAGCTGTAGCTCTTCCTCTGGCCATCGTTGCAGCGGCAGTCATGACCGGCTCGCTCCTCTTCGGCCTGGTCAGGCGGGCGTCCAAAGGCCGTAGGGGCGGCAGTGACCGCTGATTTCACACGTCCAGCCCATGCGTGTCCCCTGGTCTGTCGTCTTTCTCGCTGGGCCACTGCTCATCCAAGGGAGGCCGTGATCCATCGCAGGCCAGGTAGACACGTGCGATGCGCATGCCGGCCCGTTCCGGCTCCAAGGTCAGCACGTGCCGACCGCCGGTCAGCTGGACGGCGGCCATCTCCGACCATCCCCAGACATGTTCCGTGGCGAAGGTCATCAGTCTTCCCCCTCGGGGGAAGATGTCGTCCGGGGCCAGCGGGTCGCCGTCCAAGATCACATGGCAGGAGTCCTCCAGGTCGGAGGCGAACTGGGCTAGGAGCCAGATCCGGTAGTTGCCTGGCCTGTCAACCTGGAAGGCAAGGTTTATGCCGGGAGCTCGGCCGGGTTCGGGCCAGAGCTGTTGCCTTGGCTCGGTCCGCATGGCCAAGCCCCGGCCCCTGTGAATGGGGGCGTCCGTAGGGACCCAGAAGCCCTTCCGACGCCTGCCATTCTGTGGGCCATCCTGTGACAGCCAGGCGTTTTCGTCCTGTCTTAGGCAGTCGGCGGGCTCAAGGTAGATATGCTCTGGGGTCTTGTTGGCGTCACTGTCCTGGCTGAGCTTCTGCTCATGCTGATGCCCGTCAGGCCAGACCAGCTTCGGCCGTGTATACAAACCGCCGTGAAGCCAGTAGTCCTGATCGAAGTAGGGCACAGGTTCTTCCGGGGTGTGGTCCGGATCGATTCCGTAGTCACTGATGGCCAGGTTCCGTAGGGGGCGGTCCAAGACCTCGGCCGTGGGCGTTGGCTGATGGTCCGTAATCTGATTGCCGGTCTGAGCCTTGTCTTTATGAAATATGTGAGAGCTCCTGTTGTCGGTCTGTTTGGAGGGCTGTCCACCTGTCACCCAGGTACTGAAGGCCGGTCCCAGTCGGCTGGGCCGTTCCTGGCCGGTGTTGATCACCACTTTGTCGATGCCGAAGGAGTCGTCCACAGCGATCAGCTGCAGCCGGTGGGGTCCGGTCTTCAAGTAGGGCAGGATCATGGCCAGTTGCTCGGCGTTGTATACGATGGTCTCCTGCCAGTCGCCGCGGAACTCGTCAGTGGTAGATGATTCCAGGATTTCGCCATGGTCGCCATCCAAGCTGACACGCAGGCGAATTCGCCCACGTGAGTTTAGAGTGGGCAGCCGGTGAACCTCCAGACGATGGCGGCCGGGGGCCTTCAGCCAGAAGTCCAGACTCAGACAGGCCCCACTTCCTGATTCAGGGTTGCTCCAGCCCTTGGTCTGCATCAGGCTTGGGCCAAAACGTCCCAGGTCTTGCGTCGCCAGCCAAGCGGTGGCCTGAGTGAGGTCGGGGTTGACGCGTCCGCGTGAGGGGTCCATGCTGATGTGGCCATCCGCCTCGACGTAGCCGGTGAATCCTTGTCTGAAGCCAGGATTCTCGCCTACTAGAACATCGACCCTGATCGGGGTAGACCAGGCTTTTTCAGTTGTCTCCGGCTTGCTGGGACGGGTGATGATGGTTAGAGTACCCTGGCGACCCGCATGTGTTGAGGCGTTCTCGACCTGTACATGGATTCGCCATTCATCCCTGACAATTCGTCGTTCCACTGGCAGACGGATCCAGTCCTGATCGGCGCTGATGCACACTTCCTGTGCAGGGCTTCCCATAAGGTCCAGGTCAATCCAACGGTCGGTGATGCCATAGGGATCGAAGACCAGCTTGGCGTGATGGCTATTGCCCGGGGCTATGACGCCCTCCTGTGCTCCCTGTGGCGTCAGGATCAGTCCCTGGTTTGGTTGAACCTTCACCGGCCTGCAAGCCGGGTACTGAGGCAGCGTAGGAGGAGGGAACCTGTTGGGAGTGAGGATGCCGTCCCAACCGCCTTGTGCCAGCTCCTTGTTGTACCAATGGAGCAGAGCCCGGATCATACCCTGGAAAAGATGGGAGATCTTCATCTGCCTGTCGGCGGCTGGTAAGGCGCTTCTGGCGGCCTCAAGGCGGCTGCGGTCCGCATGGTAGAACTGGGCGTTCACGTAGTAGGCCATGGCGATCTTCAGGTTCACCAGCGATTGATAGGCTTCGCGAAACTCTGGCTTCATGCTTCTGACAAGATTGTGCGAGCGCTCAGCTAGTTCCCGTAAGGCTGCCAGGCGGCCGCCGGCCTCGTCGTCGTAACCTGTCTGGGTGAAGGAGTCCTCGTGCAGGTGCTCGATTTTGGTCTGATTGTTGATCCGGTAGTAGCTCATGCACAGATCGGCCACCTCAGAGCCGCGATCGTCGGCGAAGGTCTGGTCGAACCAGGCGGCCACGAAGTCCCGGGCCGACAGACTGTGGTGATTCTCGTCTGCATTCCAGGCCAGGTGGAGGAAGTAGGATCCCTCCAGCTCCAGGCGCTTGATGGCTCCCAGATTATCTACCCATACCCGGCGGATGCCCCGATCCCAGCACTTGCCCAGCTGGTCGTTCATCAGAGCCAGGGGAGTGGATGAGGTGCAGCGGTAGCTGGTCCTCGGTGGCGCCCAGTAGGAGCTGTGGTAGTAGACCCCATTGCCTCCGCTGCGTGCCCGTTCGGCCTGATTGGGGAAGCGACGCATATACCCGTAGTTGTCGTTGACCCACATGATGGTCACGTCTTCGGGCAGGTCCAGGCCCGCGTCGTAGAGGGGCAGCACCTCCTTGTAGGGAATGAAGAGCTGGGGTACCTCCTGTGGAGGTCGACCCAGGTGCTGACGCAGGATGTCCCTCTGGTCGCGAATGATTCGACCGAGCAGATCGACTCGCGCTCGCAGACGACCCTCCTGGTCCAGGTTCGGATCCTCGTCGATGGCGCGCGTGGTCAGGCCCGTGTCGTGTATACCGCGCATGCCCAGGGTCCAGGTGACCTCGTAGTTCCGGTTCATGTCCACGCTCTGCGACCAGTAGCGCCGAATCATATCCCGGTTGTGTCCGGGCAACGAATAGTCATAGTCCACATGCGTGCCCTGCGAGGCCACCCAGGGGTCCCACTCATGCTGGTTGCTCCGCAGGAGCATGTCGCAGTGGCTGCTTCCGATGACAATCCCCATGCTCTGGGCAAGCCTGCCGTTACGCGGATCGGCATTGAAGGCGTTGACGTGCATGGCCGGCCACAGATAGTTGCCGCCCAGCCGCAGAATCAGGTCAAAGACTTTTTCGTAGGTCGTCGGTCCGATGGTTCCGTCGGGAGTGTGCAGGCGAGCCCAGTCGTCCAGCTCCTCTTCGTCGTTGATGAAGAAGCCCCGGTATTTGACCGAGGGCCAGTCGAAGACGCGCAGGTCGTCGGGCAGGCATATCCGTTCATGGTGACGTGCTGGCACGTTTCCCCACCAGTGCAAGGGTGAGATGCCGATGGCCCGGCTGAGAGCGTAGATTCCGTAGATGGTTCCGCGCCGGTCAGTCCCGGCGATGTAGAGGATGCCGTCGATGACCTGCAAGGTGAAGCCTTCCCAGCGATATTCTCCTCGGGGGTCCTTGAGCGGGGTCAGATCGAGCTGGTCGGAGCAGACAACCGAATCGATCCAACTTGAATGGCCCAGGGTGCCCAGGCAGATGGTCGGGCTGCTCTCGTCAATCAGATTGGTCGGTCTCTGGGTCTGGCCGGTGACGGTCGCAAAATCCCTCATCAGATTGCTTGCCGCAATTTGCACGGCCGAATCCTCACCATGATCCAGCAGCCAATTGGGCCGGACCCCTGAATCGGCCAGAACTGCGCCCGACCCGGCGGTCACTGGGATGGTTCCGGGCTGGGGATGAAACAAGGTGACCATGGTGGCGCTCCCACTGTCTGCTGATCAGGCGGATGCTCTGCCGCCTGTGTTCGGACACCCATAGGCTAACACCTGATTAGGAAAATTTTCAATGAGCAAAAAAATGAATACGACTGACAGGGTTCGATGGCCGTCTCCCTCCATTACCATAGTTGGAGACGCTCACAGTACAGCAGAGCCGGGAGGCGATCCGATGAGCAAGAAAGTGACGCTGGCCGACGTGGCTGCCAAGGCAGGGGTTGCGGTGTCCACAGCCTCCAAGGCGCTACGCAACAGCGCACAGGTCAGCGGTCCGACAAGGGCCAAGGTGTTCAAGGCCGCGGCAGAGCTCTCCTTTTCGCTCAATGAGCGTCAGAAACAGTCCCAACCGCCCAGCCTGCCAAAGTCGGTGGGGCTGGTCACTTCGGACCTGGACGGTCAGTTTTCCATGCCCATCCTGATTGGTGCGGAAAGCTACTTCGGAGTCGAATCCATTCCTGTTTTTCTCTGCAACGCCGGCAGGGACCCTGCTCTTGAACAGCACCATATAGATAATCTGCTGGCCTATGGCGTCAAAGGTCTGCTGATGGTCGGATGGCGTACCGATCCGCGGCCTGCGCTGACCAGCTGTCCGGTGCCGGTTGTCTATGCCAACCAGGCATCCCTGGATCCCCATGACTGCTCGGTTATCACTGACAACGAGGATATCGGGCGGCTGATGGTACGGCATCTGGTCGAGGGTGGATCCAAAAAAATCGTGCTGATTGCTGGCGATCCAGCCTTCCAGTCCTCGGTCAGGAGACTCAAGGGTGAGATGGCCGAACTGGATAGCCGTGGTTTGGCGGCCGTGCGCACGGTTCGGTATGGAGGCTGGAACGAAGAGACCGGACGTCGCACCATGATTGGCTTGCTGGATGAGGGCATCGACTTCGATGGGGTGGCTTGCGGCAACGACGAGATAGCCCGGGGTTGCCTGGATATCCTGCATGATCGGCATATTGCCGTTCCGGATAGGGTATCGGTGGTTGGGGTTGACAATCGGTCGGTCATTGTTGGCAACTCGCGTCCTCCGCTGACAAGCGTCGACCTGAATCTGAAGGCCATCGGCACCAGGGCTGCAAGCTGCCTTGCTGACATGCTGGACGGCCGAAGTCACCAAGGTATCGAATGCGTCAAGGGCACGCTGGTCCAGCGCACCTCTACCAGAATGCCGCTCTAAAGCCGTTTGCCGCTAGATTTCAGACAGCACTGCAATCGCAATTTCACTGACACAATCGGGTCTTTTGTCCTTTAATATTAAGAAACTTTTTTATTTGACGAATTTTTCTTTTCTTCTTATCATGACCAGTGTCGGAGTTGCCGATAGGCATTAGGGCCGCAGGTCGTCTGTCCGGTTCCCAGTGTGAGCGAGCTTAATCCTTTTGGCGCTTGTACATCCCGTTTCATGAAGAAAGGACATGCCATGACCTCACATCGTACAGGGGCGCACTGGACTGAGATTCCGGCTCGTCGCGTTTCCTGTGGGATCGGATCCGTGGCGGGTGAGGCTGCCGTCGGCAGAGCTTCGCCGAATAAGCGCATCGTTGCTGGCCTTTGTAGGTGGTGGTGTCGCCTGCAGCCGTCTCTGTAGTCATGCACCACCTGATGAAGAAGATGCTCAAGATGGTCCTGCCCAAGCAGGTCGAGAATGACTGCTGCTGCGAGATCAACTGGCAGGAGGTGAGCTCCGGCTGGGAACAGTACGTGGACACCCTCAAGAAGACCAGTCTGGACCAGAACATCAAACAGGAGCAGAAAGTCTATAACCAGCACTATACAAAGTAAACGCTTAAGCAAATAAATGATTGATTTGTCAGTGCCTGCCTGAGAGCATCCAACAACTGAGGTGGACAATCCCCCAACGGGGCATCCGCCTTATGCTTGGCCCCGCTGCTGTCAGTTCTGCAAGCGTTTGAATTTCCGAACAGCCGGGGATATCGGCTTCGAAGCATATGCCGCAGAAGGTTCTGACGCGAGGGGTGACGGTGTCAATTCTCCTCAGCGTCCAGCAGCACTACACCCTGGGGCGGATTGCTGTCGATGGCTCCCACGGTCTCGTGCGACAGGTAGGGCTCCTCCATGGAGGCGATCTCCTCAGGCGTGAGCCCCAAATCCAACGCAGCCGCTGCGTCGTCAAGATGCCGGGCCTTCGTGGCGCCGATGATTGGTGAAGCGACGCCTTTGGCCCACTGCCAGGCAATGGCTACCCGGGCCATGGGAACGTTGTGTCGCTCTGCCACCTTTTGTACACGGTCGATAATGGCCAGGTCGTTGTCTTCGGCCCGGTCGTACTTGCCACGCGAGACCTTATCAGTCGCGCTGCGCAGAGTGTCGGCTGTCCAGGTGGGACGTGTCAGATGGCCGGCGGCCAGAGGGCTGTAGGGCATGAGCGAGACACCCGTCTTTTTGCAGAAGGGGATCAGGTCCTTCTCATCCTCCCGGTAGAGCAGGTTGTAATGGTTCTCCATGGCGCTGAAGGGGGTCCAACCGTTGTCTTGGGCGACTTTCTGCATGTCCTGAAATTGGCTGGCATACATGGCTGAGGCGCCCAGCGCCCGCACCTTGCCGGCCTGAACCAGATCGTTCAGAGCTTCCAAGGTCTCCTCGATGGGCGTTTCATAGTCGAACCTGTGGATGATATAGAGGTCCAGGTAGTCGGTGCCCAGCCGCTTGAGCGTCCCCTCGATCTCCCGATGGATGGCCTTGGACGAAAGGCGCCCCTCATTGAAATAGACCTTGGATGCAATGACCACCCGCTCGCGGCTTGTATGCTTTCTAAGCGCCTTTCCCAAGTACTCCTCACTGGTTCCAGCGGAGTAGCCGTTGGCCGTATCAAAGAAGGTGATGCCCAGATCGAGTGCGTGCGCAACGACCGCGTCAGTCCCCTCCTCGTTCAGTGTCCAGTCGTGCATGGTGCCTGGTTTGCCGAAGCTCATGCACCCCACGCAGATCTTCGATATGCTGATGCCCGTTTCGCCTAGTTGTGTGTACTGCATTTAAGCCCCTTGGCCTTCCTTGGTGCAGATGCAATCATGCTAGCAAGTTCGAGTCGGTGGAAGTCTACTCTCGGGCTTGAGACGTCGATACGGTTCTGTATGAAAGAGGAACTGGATTTCTGCCTCTCGGTGCTCTGGGCAGCAACGTGGACACAAAAGAAATGAATAAGTCTGAGACTGGTATCCATTGGCAGCAATTTTAGGCTTTAGGATGAGGTTTCCCCTATCTTGTGCGATTGATATTGCCGGTAGTCACTAACTACTTGTATGGACAAGCCGGGTTATGTGGATAACGCTCTGGATTCCTCTGCTTTTACGCGCTTCAATGTAAATAGGTTAGATTGGTGTCTGATGATCGTAAGAAACAATAATCGAGCCTACGGCTTTAAGCTCCTTGCCCAGTAGATAGAGGGTGCAGTAAAGGGTCAAATCTGAAAGACCACTGTAGAAAAACTACGGCAGATCTGTCTCCATAGATGGCTCGTTATGCCAGGCCCGCAACTGTATATATCACTATTTTTCTGGGGTGAGTTTATAGATGCCTTGTAGAACGCGAGTTGAGTTAGGCCCCTCCCTCACACTGTTCATATAGATGCAAATTAACAGCAAGCAACGCCATGTTTTCGTTTCTCTGTAGATTAATTATTTCTATAACAATATTCGAGTCATGTCTACTCAACGCTCATGTCTGCTAGCCGCACAAAACTTGGAAGATTTAATAGCGGAATAATTTCATATCAATTCTCGGATTAAGTGTTTTGCATTGAGGAGTTTGACGAATTCTGAGATTTGCAGAAGAAACTTCTAGGTAGTTTTATATAGTGGAAAATGAAACAAATGAGCAATGTTGTTCAAATGAGCCAGGGGGCCGATTATGAAAATACAAAAAGTGGAAATTCATAATTTCAGAACTCTTTACGATGTGTCAATAGATTTTCATAATATTACAACATTTATCGGTCCTAATGGCGCGGGGAAATCTACAATTCTTAATGCACTGGATTGGTTTTTCAATAGTTCTAGCGATGATGCGTTAAGTGAATCAGATGCGACATACGGGCATTCTGATGAGGATATTGAAGTCAAGGTGACTTTTAACGATCTCACCAGTGATGACCGAGCGAGCTTAGCAAAGTATGTGTCGGATAATTCGGATACTTTTGTTGCATGGAAAACGCGAAAGGACGGACACGAAGGATTATCAGCAAATTATAAAGGAAATCCAGACTTTGCTGCTATAAGAAATTGTTCAAAGGTGGCCGAAAAGAGAGAGAAGTATAGAGCTTTAAGGGAGCAAAAGCCAGACTTGGAGTTGCCAGCTGCTACTACTAATACTGCCATAATGAGTGCTTTATTGGATTGGGAGCATGCTCATCCGGACGATTTACAGGAAATGCCCGAAGAAGTCACTACAGCATTTAATGGTTTCAACTCGAATGGTGCTATACGAGACTTATTTAATTTTACGCTTGTAAAAGCAGATTATAGGGCTGCGGAAGAAGCTGAAGATACGAATTCCTCTCTGCTTGGATCAATAATCGGTCGTGCGATTGACAGGCATAAGGCAGATGAAGAGCTAGAAAAATTGTACGGGGGAATCACTGGCGAAGAACAAAGCATTTATCAGAAGACCTTTAGTGGTGACTTGCAAGGACTCTCGCAAAAGCTGAATCGTATAGTGGATCAATATTCTCATGGCAGAGATGTTGAAATCAAGCCGATGATACAAGAGATCAAGCCGCCCAAAGCGAATTTCACTATAGCAGTGAAGGAGGGTGAAGATGAAACCATCGTTGCCAACCAGGGTCATGGTTTTCAGAGGATGTTGCTAATTGCTGCCTTGCAACTGCTGGCGGAGACTGTAGCTACAGATGAGGAATCATCTCAAAATGCGAATGGTGTTCTATGCCTTGCCATTGAAGAACCAGAACTGTATCAGCATCCGATCCAGGCAAAAACATTTGCTCGGGTACTGCGTTCGCTGGCTGAAAATCCAAAAAGTAATGTTCAAATTATCTATGCAACACACAGTCCATTTTTTATAAGTGAGCAACATTATGACGATATATATCGTCTAACGCGGCACCATAACGTCAGTACTGGTGATACTGGAGTAGCCATAACTGGCACGAGTAAAGAAAAAATTCTCCGCCAAATGAAAAAGGAGAAGGAAACGTCTTCTCCTAAATCAACTATCGAAAACAGAATAGGTGAAGTCCTCACTAATAGTTTATCGTCTGTGGTGTTCTCAAATGTAGCTATTCTTGTCGAGGGTTCGACAGAGAAAGCTGTTATTGAAGAATGTGCTGATAGATTATTAAACAAACAATCCCAGTTGGGATGTGAGGGCATAGAGGTGGTTGTTTGCAATGGAAAGAGTAATATAAATCAAAATGCAGCTATCCTTGAGACGCTAGGTATACCCTGTGTGGTCGTCTTTGATAATGATTCGAACAAGACTCCAGGAGACAAGGGCTATGAACAGTGCGCAAAAGAGAATTCACGAATTGTTACCTATTTTGGTTTAACTGAACGATGTGGTGATAGAAATTGGCCTGATCCCGGCTATTACGAAGACAGCCATGTGCTTGTTGTTGATAAAACTCTTGAACCTTATCTGGATACTCAGTGGGAAGGTTGGACTGAAGAACTGAACAAGGCTGTTGCTCGCACTGGAAAAGACAAAAAAGACGCGTATACATATCGATTGGCAGTTCAATCGGCAGATATCAGTAAATGTCCAGGAGAAATAAAATCCCTTATCGAAGATGCGAGGGAACTCAATCGCAGAAGGAATTTGTAATTAATATTCTTTTAGTTATTGCGACGCCCAAAGAATAAAAACAAATTCTTAACCGCGTCTTAAAAAGGAAGGGTTTGTATATGCCTGAGATTGTTTGTCCCAAATGCGGAACCGTATTCACTCCCGAAGAGGCCGGATATGCCGATATCCTGAAGCAGGTTCGTGACAAGGATTTTGACAAGCAGCTTCATGAACGGCTTGAGCAGGCTGAAAGAGAGAATAGCAAGATCCGCGAACTGGACCAGGCTCAGGCCGAACAGACACTGCAGAAGACCAAAAGCGCCAAGGATGCCCAGATACAGGAGTTGCAGGCAAAGCTGGAATCCGAGCAGGCTGCAAAGGAACTGGCTGTTTCAGAAGCCTTGAGGAAGGTCGAGAAAGAGAAAGACGATCTGAGCGCCAAGCTGGACAAGGCCGAGTCGGAGAAGCAGCAGGCGCTCGATCTGGCAGAGGCCAATTCCAAGAGCGAGCTGCAGAAGGCGGCTGCAGATAAAGATGCCGAGATCGTCAAATTGCAGAATCAACTGGATGCTTTTGAGTTGCAGAAGAAGCAGGAGCTTGCCCAAGCGCTGAGTCCGGTGGAGAAGGAGCGTGATGATTTCAAGGGCAGGCTTGAGAGGCTGCAGCTTCAGAAGGAATCGGAGGAGAAGCTCTCCAAGGAGCAGCTGAAGTCGCAGCTGCAGGCGGTTGTCGCAGACAAGGATTCCGAGATAGCCAAGCTGAAGAGCAGTCTGGACAAGGCGGAGCTGCAGAGCAAGGTCGAGGCCAAGTCCCTCAAGGAGCGTTACGAGGTCCAGATCCAGGATCGTGACGAGCAGATTGAGCGGCTGCGTGATCTGAAGGCGAAGCTGTCCACCAAGATGGTGGGGGAGACGCTTGAGCAGCATTGTCAGATCGAGTTCAACAAGCTGCGATCCACGGCTTTTCCCAATGCCTACTTCGAGAAGGACAACGATGCCAGGACGGGCAGCAAGGGCGACTTCATCTTCCGCGACAAGGACGATTCAGGCACTGAGATTGTGTCCATCATGTTCGAAATGAAGAATGAGACGGACACCACATCCACCAAGCACAAGAACGAGGACTTTTTCAAGGAGCTCGACAAGGACAGGCATGAGAAACATTGTGAGTACGCCATCATGGTCTCCCTGCTGGAGCCTGACAGCGACCTGTACAACACCGGTATCGTGGACGTCTCCTATCGCTACCCGAAAATGTACGTTGTCCGCCCGCAGTTCTTCATTCCGATAATCACCCTGCTTCGTGATGCCGCCAAGAACTCTCTGCAATACAAGAATGAACTTGAAGAGGTGAAGGCACAGAACATCGATATAACGCATTTCGAGGAAGAGCTGGACTCCTTCAAGAGTGCTTTTGGACGCAACTACGATATCGCCTCAAAAAAGTTTAAGAATGCAGTAGAGGAGATCGACAAATCCATCAACCACCTGAACAAGATAAAGGACGCGCTGCTAGGTTCCGAGAACCAGCTTCGTCTGGCCAACAACAAGGCGCAGGATGTGACCATACGAAGACTGACCAGAAACAATGAGACGATGAAAGCCAAATTCGACGAAGTAAATAAGTCGAAGGCGATAGGAGCCTGAGACTATGAACGGTGCGGTCATGTGAGGTGATGGGCCTAAACGGCTATCTCGACTTTGTGGTTGGGTCGTCCATCGTCCGTCCATATTTGACTGCACCACACTGGCCAGTGTTCCGAACGGCCGCAAATACGCTGAGATAGAAAAACAATATAGAGAATTAAAGGTCCGGAATCCAAACGATTCCGAGCCTTACTGGTAGCGGGGTCAGGATTTGAACCTGAGACCTCTGGGTTATGAGCCCAGCGAGCTACCGAACTGCTCCACCCCGCGTCGGCTGTTCAACACAGCAGTTATCTATGTTACGGATTCCAGCGCGCTTGTCAAGTCCGTGTGTGGGAAGGCCTACGCTGGGCCATAATGGAGTCATGCCTATCACCATCCCCACCGGATTGCCGGCCAGATCCATCCTCGATTCGGAGCGTATCTTCGCCCTGGAGAGCCACGAGGCGGAGCGCCAGGAGATGCGTCCACTCAGGCTGGTCATCCTCAATCTGATGCCTACCAAGGTGGAGACCGAAACCCAGCTGCTGCGGCTGATCTCCAAGTCACCGCTTCAGGTGGAGATCGACTTCATGAAGACTTCCACTCATCAGGCCGTGCACACCAGCATGGATCACCTGGTCAAGTTCTACGAGAATCTGGATTCCTTCAAAGACAACTGCTATGACGGTCTTGTCGTGACGGGCGCCCCGGTGGAGCAGATGGATTTTGAGCAGGTCGACTACTGGGAGGAGCTGACCCGCATTCTGGACTGGTCGTCTACCCATGTTTTCTCAACCATGTACTTGTGCTGGGGGGCCATGGCCGGGCTCTACTACCGTCATGGCATCGCCAAGCGCAACCTGGACCGCAAGGTCTTCGGGGTCTTCCCCCAGTATTTGCAAGACGAGTACTGCTTCATCACCAATGGCTTCGACGAGATTGCCCTGCAGCCCCACTCCCGCTGGGCCGGGGTGGACGAGGACCAAGTGCGGGCCTGTCCTGATCTGCAGGTGCTGACCTGGGGTCCTCAGTCAGGTCCAGGGCTTATCAGCACCCAGGATTTCTCAGAAATCTTCGTGCTGGGCCACTGGGAGTATGACCGTGACACTCTCGCTCACGAGTACCAGCGTGACATGGCCAAGGGCCTGGACCAGGTGCCTTTCCCGGTCAACTACTACCCCCATGACGATCCCGCACTGGAGCCGGTCTTCTCCTGGCGGGCCCACGCCAACCTGCTCTGGCGCAACTGGCTGAACTGGGTATACGAGACCACTCCTTATGATCTGGACCAGGTGCCGACTCTGCGAGCAGCGGGCCAACTAGGCACCGACCGATCCATCAGACACGCTCCTGGAAGCCCACGCGCCGACGGATATCGTCCCCTGACCGGTGACGGGTACGGGCTTATTCCTGGGGTTGTTAATAGTTGATGACGTTTAAATTAAATTAATCATCAAACTGTCCACACCGCGGGGCGCATTCAACCTGTGGCCACTATCTGTGACACACTGGATGAATCCATGGTTACCGTGGCTCTTGGTGTGGGCTACACTACCCATACGGTGCAGCTATGAGTCACATACGCGCTATAGTGTTCACTGTGTCGTTCAGGAGGCGATAGATGCTAGAGGCAATGGGAAGTGAAGCTTTCAGTCTGGCTATGGCCAAGCCGAGCGAGCTACCCACCATCGAAGATTTCCTGCCTCCTGAGATTCTTTTCCAGGGAACGCCCTTCGCCATGAACAGGATCATCCTGATCAGGTTCGTGGCCATGGTCATCATCCTTCTGGTGCTGGGAATCACCGCCGCCAGGGCCAAGCTGATCCCCTCCCGTTGGCAGGGGGCTATTGAATGGGTCATCGAGTTCATCCGCGACTCGGTCGTCTACGACACCCTGGGCGAGATTCGCGGCAAGCGCTACGTGCCCATGATCACGACCATCTTCCTGACCATTCTGGTCTTCAACCTCTGCGGCATCGTGCCAGGCATGAACATCGCGGCCACTGCGACCATCACCATGCCTTTGGTCTTCGCCATCTGGACTTTCTGCCAGTACATGGTTACGGGATTCCGGGAGCAGGGCGTCTGGGGCTATTTCAAGTCGGAGCTCTTCCCGGCTGGGGTGCCATGGCCTCTCTATATCATTCTGACGCCCATCCAGCTGCTGGAGATGGTCATCGTCAAGCCGGCCTCCCTGACCATTCGACTCTTCGCCAACATGATCGCCGGCCATCTGCTGGTGGCGGTCAGCCTGGCCTTCACCCAGTTCTACATCATTGAGGCCAGCAACAAGCTGTTGGCCCTGGCTGGCGTGGGCTGGTTCGTTCTGGGCTTCGCCCTGACGGCCTTTGAAATCTTTGTAGCGGCCCTTCAGGCCTACATCTTCGCCATCCTGACCACGGTCTACATCTCCATGAGTTACCCTGAGGAAGGTTGAGCGAAAAGAAAGCCGCGGTCGGCGCTTCAGGCGGTCGCAGCCCACATATTCGTCGGTTCCGACCAGTAGACGGGGGTCGGGGCCGAACCACAATCCAAGAACCGGCAACGGTGGAGGAAAGGAAAATAAATGGACATCATCACACTTGCTGAGGTCTCCGGCAATCTGAGCATCCTGGGATACGGCATCGCAGCTCTCGGCCCCGCACTGGGTCTGGGCATCGCCGTCGGAAAGACCGTCGAGAGCATGGCTCGCCAGCCTGAGATCAGCGGGCAGCTGCGCACCACCATGTTCATCGGCCTGGCTCTGATCGAGGTGCTGGCCCTGCTGGGTTTCGTGGCGCTCTTCATCGCCTAAGCCGTGTGATTCTTGCATGATCCGGCTTCGATAAAGGAAAGGAGGAGCCAATGTACGCTCTAGCGGTAGGCAAAGGGATCAAGCTGTTTATTCCTCCGATTTACGACATCTTCTGGTCGCTGGTCATCCTGGTCATCCTGGCCGTCTTCTTCTACAAGTTCTTCATGCCCAAGTTCCAGGCCATCTTCGATGAGCGCTCGTCCAAGATCGAGGGCAACATCCAGAAGGCCGCCAAGGCTCGTGAAGAGGCGGATCAGGCCCGAAAGCAGTATCAGGATCAGCTGAGCAAGGCTCGTGTGGAGGCATCCCAGATTCGGGATGACGCCCGCGCTGAGGCCTCGAGGATCGTGGCGGATGCCAGGACCCGTGCAGAGACCGAGGCCAACCAGATTACCGAGAACGCCCAAAGATCCCTCAAGTCCCAGCAGCAGCAGGCCCTGGTCTCGCTCAAGGGCGAGGTGGGCACGCTGGCTACGGCTCTTGCCGGCAAAATCCTGGGCTCGCAGCTTCAGGATGATGCCGTGCAGTCCTCCATGATCGACTCGATCATCGCGGACCAGGGCGGACAGTCCTCGGACAAGCGGCAGGCATGATGACTGATAGGCGGACGACGGGCGCGCCCGTCTTGCGAAAGGGGAGGTGACATGCGAGGAGAGACTTCGCTGAGCTCCGACAAGGAGACCAGGGCCAAGTATGCCCCTTTGCTGAAGAGCAAGGGAAAGGATGCCCTCCGCGTGGCCATGGAGCTCTATACCTTCGTGGCCCTGCTTGATGCCAACAGGCCCCTGGAGCGTGCGCTGACCGACCCCTCCCGTCCAGCTGAGGACAAGTGGCAGGTGATCGACACAATCCTGGCTGACAAGGCCGATCCGCTGACCGTGGATATCCTCCATGATCTGACTGATCATCAGTGGAGCCGTGTGGTGCACATCGCCAACGCGGCCGAGGACATGTCAGTGGATGCCACCGCTTATTACGCCGATGCCTTGGGAATCACCAACCAGGTGGCCGGCGAGCTGGCTGAGATTCATTCGGCCCTGCTGGGTATGCCTCTTGTGCTCTTCCGGCTCTCGGATGAGTACAGCGATTCCAGAGCTCGAGCCGACCTGCTCAGGGCACTCCTGGCTGGGCAGCATATGCATCCGGTCACCGAGCAGATGGCCCTGAACGCCACCGTCGATCTGCGCGGACGACGCTTCCCTGACACCATCGTTTGGTTGGTGGATCGCTTCTCCGAGCACATGGACCAGGTCATGGTCACCGTCACCACGGCGGTTTCCATGAAGGACGAACAGGTCAGTCGCCTGCAAAAGGTCTACGGGCGCAAGCTGGGCAAGCCGGTCCACATCAACTCGGTGGTCGATCCCTCGGTCCTTGGTGGCATGAAGGTCCAGTACGGCTCGGTCTCCACCGACGGCACGGTGGCCACCCAGCTGAAGCACCTGCGGCGGCGGATGGCCGTGGCAGGATGAGCGGGGAACAGACAGACTTGAACAAGAACAGAAATAAGGAGTGATCATGGCAGAAATGACCATTGATCCCGCCGTGGTGCGCAAGGCGCTCGACCAGTTCGTCGAGTCCTACAAGCCGACGGACACCCCCACCCAGGAGGTGGGCTACGTCCGTACGGCCGGTGACGGCATTGCGCATGTGGAGGGACTGCCTGGTTGCATGGCCAACGAGCTGCTGACCTTCGAGGACGGCACGCTGGGTCTGGCCTTCAACCTGGATGCCCGAGAGATCGGCGTGGTCATCCTGGGCGACTTCGCAGGCGTCGAAGAAGGCCAGGAAGTCCACAGGACCGGCGAGGTGCTTTCAGTGCCAGTCGGCGATGGCTATCTGGGGCGTACGGTCAACCCCCTGGGCGAGCCCATCGACGGCCTGGGCGAAATCAAGAGTGAAGGCCGCAGAATCCTGGAGGCTCAGGCCCCCGACGTCATGCACCGGCATCCCGTCGACGAGCCCTTGGCAACCGGCATCAAGGCCATCGACGCCATGACACCCATCGGACGCGGCCAGCGTCAGCTGATTATCGGCGACCGGCAGACCGGCAAGACGGCCATCGCCATCGACACCATCATCAACCAGAAGCGCAACTGGGAGTCCGGAGACCCCAAGAAGCAGGTGCGGTGCATCTATGTGGCCATCGGCCAGAAGGGCACCACCATTGCAGCGGTCCGTTCCTCTCTGGAAGAGGCCGGCGCCATGGAGTACACCACCATCGTGGCCTCCCCGGCTTCCGACTCTGCAGGTTTCAAGTACATAGCCCCCTACACCGGTTCGGCCATCGGTCAGCACTGGATGTACGGCGGCAAGCACGTCCTGATTGTCTTCGACGATCTGAGCAAGCAGGCCGAGGCCTACCGGTCCATCTCCCTGCTGCTGCGTCGTCCGCCGGGGCGTGAAGCTTACCCTGGCGATGTCTTCTACCTGCATTCGCGTCTGCTGGAGCGCTGCGCGAAGCTCTCCGATGACCTGGGTGGCGGATCCATGACCGGTCTGCCCATCATCGAGACCAAGGCCAACGACGTCTCGGCCTACATTCCGACCAACGTGATCTCCATCACCGACGGCCAGATCTTCCTGCAGTCCGATCTGTTCAATGCCAACCAGCGTCCTGCTGTGGATGTGGGCATCTCCGTCTCCCGCGTGGGCGGCGCTGCACAGACCAAGGCTCTGAAGAAGGTCTCCTCGACACTGAAGATCTCCCTGGCCCAGTACCGCTCTCTGCAGTCCTTCGCCATGTTCGCCTCGGATCTGGACGCGGCCTCCAAGGCCCAGCTGACCCGCGGCGCCAGGCTGACCGAGTTGCTCAAGCAGCCTCAGTTCACGCCCTACTCCATGGAGAAGCAGGTCGTCTCGGTCTGGGTGGGGACCCATGGCAAGCTGGATGATTTGGACCTGGAGGACGTGCTGCCCTTCGAGTCCGGGCTCCTGGACTACCTGGACCACAACACCGACATCCTCAAGACCATCCGCGACACGGAGGACTTCACCGACGATACCGAAAAGGCCCTGGACAAGGCTGTGGATGAGTTCGCCAAGACCTTCGTGACCCACAAGGGTCAGACTCTGGACGGCCACAAGGCCGATCAGGATCAGGAGCAGCCCGTGGCCGTCCAGCAGGAGAAGCTGGTGGCCGACGGCAAGAGCGGCAGCAAGGCCGGGAAGCGGTAGACCATGGCCTCACAACTCGCATTCAAGTCAAGGATCGCCTCCACTTCGGCATTGGAGAAGATCTTCAATGCCCAGGAGATGATAGCCTCCTCGCATATCGCCAAGGCCAGGACCGTGGCCATGGAAGCGAAGCCTTACTCCGATGCGATCTTCGATGCAGTCCAAGCCCTGGTGGCCCACACGGACGATATCCGTCACCCCATTGTCAGGAAGGACGAGAAGAACCCGCGCGTAGCTGTGCTGGCTTTGACGGCCGACCGTGGCATGGCCGGGGCCTATACCTCCTCGGTCATCCGCGAGACGGAGTCTCTGCTGGCCCGACTGGACCAGCAGGGCCGACAGCCTCAGCTCTTCGTCTACGGTCGTCGCGGCGTCTCTTACTACCGCTACCGCAACCGCAGCATCGCCAAGACCTGGGAGGGCAACAGCGATCGGCCCGGTGTGGATGTGGCCAGGGAGATCTCCCAGGCGCTGCTGGAAACCTACATGACTCCAGCGGCCAAGGGCGGCGTCTCCGAGCTCTACATCGTCTTCACTGAATTCATCAACATGGTGGTGCAGGAGGTTCGGGTGCTGCGCATGTTGCCCCTTGAGCTGATCAGGCCTGACCAGGAGCAGCCTGAGGAGGCTATCGATGCCCCCGTGCCGGACGACGAGCATGGACGCCAGGGCGACCGCTATGCGGCCCTTTATGACTTCGAGCCCAGCGCCCAGGAGGTGCTGGATGCCGTTTTACCCAAGTACATTCAGTCGCGCATCCATGAATGTCTGCTCACTTCGGCCGCCTCGGAGACCGCCAGCAGGCAGAACGCCATGCACACCGCCACTGATAACGCCAAGGGGCTGATCGACGACCTGACCCGCAAGCTCAATGCCACCCGTCAGGCGGCCATCACGCAGGAACTTACCGAGATCGTCGGCAGCGCCGATGCGCTCAACAAAGAGGAAGAGTAGGAACGCCAATGGTTGCACAGCAAGAACAGCCGACCACAGCGAGCCGCAAGCCGGATTCGGCCTCCAAGGGGCGTGTCACCCGAGTCCAGGGTTCGGTCATCGATGTGGAGTTCCCGGCAGGTCACCTGCCGGACATCTACAATGCCCTGACTGTGAATCTGAGCAAGTCCTCGAACACCGAGGGCGAGTCACTGACCACCATCATGCTGGAGGTGGAGCAGCACCTGGGCGATTCCACGGTTCGCACCGTGGCCCTGAAGCCCACCGACGGCCTGGTCCGCGGCGCCACCGTAACCGACACGGGCGGACCCATCACGGTGCCTGTGGGCGACGTGACCAAGGGGCACGTCTTTGATGTGGCCGGCAACATCCTTAACAAGAAGGAGGGTGAGCAGATCAAGGTCACCGAGCGGTGGCCCATTCATCGCAACCCGCCTGCATTCGATCAGCTGGAATCCAAGACCCAGATGTTCGAAACCGGCATCAAAGTCATCGACCTGCTGACCCCCTACGTGGAGGGTGGCAAGATCGGCCTGTTCGGCGGTGCAGGCGTGGGCAAGACCGTGCTCATCCAGGAGATGATCCAGCGCGTGGCGCAGAACCACGGCGGTGTCTCCGTCTTCGCGGGAGTTGGCGAGCGTACCCGTGAGGGCAACGATCTGATCGGCGAGATGGACGAGGCCGGCGTGCTGGAGAAGACCGCACTGGTCTTCGGACAGATGGATGAGCCCCCGGGGACCCGTCTGCGCGTGCCTCTGACCGCCCTGACCATGTCGGAGTACTTCCGCGACGTGGAGAATCAGGATGTGCTGCTCTTCATCGACAACATTTTCCGATTCACCCAGGCCGGATCCGAGGTCTCCACCCTGCTGGGCCGCATGCCCTCGGCCGTGGGCTACCAGCCCAACCTGGCCGACGAGATGGGCGCCCTGCAGGAGAGGATCACCTCCACACGTGGCCATTCCATCACCTCCCTGCAGGCCATCTACGTGCCGGCCGATGATTACACCGACCCGGCCCCGGCCACCACTTTCGCCCACTTGGACGCCACCACCGAGCTCAGCCGTGACATCGCCTCCCAGGGCATCTACCCGGCTGTGGACCCGCTGGCATCCACCTCCAGGATTCTGGACCCGCGCTATGTGGGACAGGCCCACTACGACTGCGCCAACCGGGTCAAGGCCATCCTGCAAAGGAACAAGGAGCTCCAGGACATCATCGCTCTGATCGGCATCGACGAGCTGGGCGAGGAAGACAAGACCACCGTCAACCGCGCCCGCAAGATCGAGCAGTTCCTGGGCCAGAACTTCTATGTGGCTGAGAAGTTCACCGGCCGCAAGGGTTCCTACGTGCCTGCGGACGAGACCATCGAGGCCTTCACCCGTATTTGCGATGGTGCCTACGACGACGTGCCCGAGCAGGCATTCTCCGGCATCGGCGGCATCGACGACCTTGAACATAAGTGGCACGACATGCAGAAGGAATACCGGTAGTCATGGCGGACACGGGCAAGGCCTCCATGCAGGTCAACATCGTCTCGGCGGACAGGCCCATCTGGTCGGGCCAGGCACGGTCGGTCACCGTGCCCGGCACCCAGGGGTCCATGGGCATCATGCCCGACCATGAGCCGGTGCTGGCCCTGCTGCAGGAGGGCAACATCCGGGTTCAGGCCACCGATGGCGGTCGTCAGTCCTTCCATGTGGACAGCGGATTCGCCTCCTTCGACAGCAATAAGCTGACTGTGGCCGTGGACCACTACCTGGAGGACGCTGATCAGGGCCAAAAGTCCTGACTTCCTTCCTTTTATACCCGGCTGGTGCACTGGCATCGGCCGGGCTTTTCTTTTCCGCCCGGAGCAGCGACTGATATATTGGCACCTGTGCGAATCATTGTTGCCGACTGCTCCGCCGAATACTCCGGGCGTCTCAATGCCAGCCTGCCGCCGGCCAGACGTGTCCTGCTGATCAAGGCCGACATGAGCTGTCTGATCTTTTCGGAACTGGGCTCCTACAAGCCACTGAACTGGATGTGCGCCCCCTGCACCATCAGGGAGATCGAACCCGAGGAGGCAAGCCAGGACGGCGCGGGTGCCGAGGCTGATTCAGTGGCTGGAACCGGGCCGGATGAGGTAGCTGAAGTCGCCGCGCCCGATGCGCTAATTGCCCAGGAGCAGGATCAGGACCAGTCTCGGCCTGTACGTAAGGTTCTGCGCGTTTCGGCCGTCAAATCCAGTGATGTGCTCACCATCAGGCTTTACCAGGTATATGCCGACGACAGCTACGACCTGGGAGAGGATCCGGGATTGGTCAAGGATGGTGTGGAAGCGCATCTGCAGCGTTATCTGGCCGAACAGATCGGCCGCATCGGCCCAGGAGCCACTCTGGTGCGCCGGGAGTATCCCACGCCCATCGGCCCGGTGGACATCATGGCCGTCGACGGCCAGGGGCGGCATGTGGCCATTGAGATCAAGCGGCACGGCGGCATTGACGGGGTAGAGCAGCTGACCCGCTATTGCCGCCTGCTCAACCGCGACCCTCTGCTGGCCCCTGTCCGCGGGATCTTTGCTGCCCAGACCATCACCCCCCAGGCCAGGGTCCTTGCTGAGGACAGGGGATTCGAGTGCCTGATCCTGGACTACGAGGCCATGAAGGGCGCCGATAGCGACGAACTGACCCTCTTCTGAGGCAGTTTTGCGTCTCATATAGTCAATGTGTCATGCAGCTCACATAGATTCCTCCTGGCTCTGTAAGGGCAGAAAAGCTACTAGATATTGGGGTTTGTGGACTGACACGCCACTACAGGTGGTATTGTGCTCGCGCCTTGGATTGTGTAGAGTGCAATCATCAGGTTCCGAGCAGAGGGATATTGAGCTTGGAATGTCACGGCAACATTTAAGGGAGAGGCGATCATGTCCATCACGGTCTACACCAAGGCGCACTGTCCCCAGTGTGATGCCACCAAGCGTCAGTTGACCAAGCAGGGGCTGGAGTTCGAGCAGGTGGATTTGACTGAGGATCAGACCTTGATCGACCAGTTCATCGCCCAGGGGTTCAAGCAGACCCCCATTGTGGTCACTGACCAGGAGACGTGGAGCGGGTATCGCCCCGATCTGATCAGGAAGATAGCACAGAGCGCCAAGGTCTTCGCCTGATCAAAGCACTCGGAGCCCGGTTCACGAATATGTGGACCGGGCTTTTTTGATAGTTTGGTCAGCAGTCCGTTCAGTGAAAATTACCTTGTACGCCTACTTGGTTAGTAGATGCTGGGTAGGCGAGTAATTGGCTGATTATTGTTCTGCAAGTGCTTAATGAGTTGGCCTTGTTTGATTTGGCACTGTTCGGTTGATAGGTATTGCAATGACAGAGCGATCATCTGTGGTCTGTGGAGTGCACCTGCCGGGTTTTGCAGGCTGAGACCATCTCATTCCTGCCGTTCGGCTACGGCATGGATACGAATCGCCGTTCAGGTTGCTGCGAGAGCGGATGATAACGCGGTATCCGGTATTCGTATATCGAAAAGCAAAGGAAAAAGGTTCGTCTTCTCTAGGATTGTCGACTATATGCCGCAGTCGGCGGGAAGCGAGCGGGAAGCAGTGAAGAGGAGACGATGAACAGGACTCAAGCAAGTAGGGGGGTGAGGGCATGAATTGGACTTTCATGGCGCAGAATCTGCACTTCTTCGTCAACGCAGCCTATGTCACGGTCTTCATCTCTTTCTTTGGCGTGGTGTTTTCCATGCTGATCGGGCTGGTCTGCGCCGGGCTGGAGGTCTTCAGGATCCTTCTGCTCTCACAGGTGGCCAGGATATACATCGAGCTGTCGAGAAACACCCCGCTCCTGGTTCAGCTCTACTTCCTCTACTTCGGGTTGCCCAAGCTCGGGGTCAATTGGAGCGCCCAGACCTGCGCCATCGTCGGGCTGGCCTTCCTGGGCGGCTCCTATATGGCCGAAGCCATGCGTGGGGGACTGGAGGCGGTGCCTCGAGTGCAGATCGAGTCGGCCCGCGTCCTGGGATTCACCCGAGGCCAGACCCTGTCCAGGATCGTGCTGCCCCAGGCCTTGAGCAGCGCCATACCGGGCGTGGTGGCCAACATCATCTTCCTGATCAAGGAATCCTCGGTGGTTTCGGCCATCGCCCTGGCTGATGTCATGTATGTCACCAAGGACCTGATGGGTACCTCATACGACACCTACGAGTCGTTGACCCTGCTTATCGTCACCTATCTGGTCATACTGCTGCCCATCTCCGTCATCGGAACAATTCTTGAGCGGAGGTTCGACTATGCACGGCGTTGAGGTGCTCTTCCAGCCAGGGGTCATGCCCAGGCTCTTCCAGGGGCTCTGGGTGACCGTTTGGATAGCCGGCGTTTCGGTTCTGCTTTCCCTGCCCTTGGGGTTGGTGGTCGGATGGCTGATGACCTTACGCAACCCCCTGATTCGCTTCCTGATGAGGGTCTATCTGGACTTCATCCGCATCATGCCCCAGCTGGCACTGCTCTTCATCGCCTTCTATGGGCTGTCCAGGGCATGGAACCTGAATCTTGACGCCACCGGTGCCTGCCTGCTGGTCTTTGTGCTCTGGGGCGGGGCCGAGCTGGGCGACCTGGTCCGCGGGGCCCTGGAGTCCATTCCCCGCACACAGGTGGAGTCGGCCTACGTGCTGGGACTGAGCTCCTGGCAGACCTTCTCTAGGATCATTCTTCCGCAGGCCCTGCGCCGACTGTTGCCGGCAAGTGTCAACCTGGCCACCAGGATCGTCAAGACCACCTCTCTGGCTGCCCTGCTGGGCGTCATCGAGGTCATCAAGGTCGGCCAGCAGATCATCGATGCCAACCGATTCGCTTATCCTCAAGCAACCTTGTGGATCTACGGGGTGATCTTCTTCATGTATTTCTTCATCTGCTGGCCCCTGTCTCTGGCGGCCCGGCATCTGGAAAAGAGGTGGGCCCATGACTGAGGGGCAAACGAGGGCGAACCAGCCACAAAATGACCAGGAGGAACGGGTGGTGCTGACCGTGGAGCATCTGGTCAAGCAGTATCCGCAGGCGCAGAGCCCTGTGCTCAATGACATCTCATTCCAGGTGCCCAAGGGGAAGGTCTTTGTGGTCCTGGGCCCATCAGGCTCAGGCAAGTCCACCCTGCTGCGGACCATAGCCGGACTGGAGCCCATACAGGGCGGCCGCATCCTTCTGGACGGTCAGGTGGTGGAGACCGGCCACCCCCTGGGCAACCGCAGCGGAGGTCCTGGCGGCCTTATGTCGGGCAGTCGCAGCTCTGACTTGCGCACCAGGATCGGCATGGTCTTCCAGAGCTACGATCTTTTTCCCAATAGGACCGTTCTGGATAACGTGACCTTGGCGCCCGTCCTGGTCCAGAAGCGCAAGCGGGACCAGGCACGTCAGGAGGCTCTGGAATTGCTGGACCGGGTAGGTCTGGCCGACCGCCGGGATGCCTGGCCCAGCCAGCTTTCGGGCGGCCAGCGGCAGAGGGTGGCCATCTGCCGGGCACTCATTCTCCATCCCGAGATCATGCTCTTCGATGAGGTGACGGCTGCTCTGGATCCTGAGATGGTCCGCGAGGTCCTCCAGGTCATTCTGGAACTGGCCGACCAGGGGCTGACCATGATGATCGTCACCCACGAGATGGCTTTCGCCAGGGGCATCGCCGACCACATCGTCCTCCTGGATGGAGGCTCACTGGTTGAGCAGTCCGACGATCCGGAGGCCTTCTTCACTCACCCGGCCAGTGACCGGGCGCAACGCTTCCTGTCCACCTTCACCTATGAGCGCAGGCGGGATCAGGACCAGGATCAGGAGTCCTGATGAGGACTTCACATATTCGTCCGGCGGTATTCGCCGGAACCGCCTCCAGGGGCGGCCATAGGAAAGATAAGAGGAAAGAGGGATCATGACCGCAAGGGTAGTGAACCGATTGATACGGGCGACGCTGGCCACGGGGGCGACGATCGCGATGATGGCTTCCATGGCGGCCTGCGGCCCTTCGGCGGCCGCCCCCAGTGACGCTGGAAGCGGCTCGGCAAGCAGCTCCGGCTCCTCGGCAGCATCCGGGTCTGCACGCACTCCGGAGCAGATTACCAAGTCCGGAAAACTCAAGGTGGCGGTCTTCACTGACAAGGCCCCCTTCGGCTATGTGGACAAGGACGGCAAGAACCAGGGCTACGATGTGGTCCTGGCCGAGCGCCTGGCCAAGGATCTGGGCGTCAAGCCCGAATACACCTCGGTGGACCCGGCCGCCCGTGTGGATGTGCTGTCCAGCAACAAGGTGGACGTGGTTCTGGCCAACTTCACCGTCACCGATGATCGCGCTCGCAAGGTGGACTTCGCCAAGCCTTATATGAAGGTCTTCCTGGGCGTGGTCTCCCCGGATTCGGCACCGATCAAAGATGTCAAGGAGTTGAACGGCAAGACTCTGATCATCGCCAAGGGGACCACGGCTGAGCCCTACTTCGAGCAGCACTACCCGGAAGTCAAGCTGCAGAAGTACGACCAGTACGCCGATGCCTACAACGCTCTGCTGGACCACCGTGGCGACGCCATGAGCACGGACAACACCGAAGTGCTGGCCTGGGCCAAGGCCAACAAGGGCTTCTCGGTGGGCATCACCAAGCTTGGGGATGAGGCTGTCATCGCCCCGGCCGTGCGCAAGGGAAACAAGCCCTTGCTGGACTACATCAACAAAGAGCTGGTCAAGCTGGGCCAGGAGCGGTTCTTCCATGAGGACTACCGCAAGACCCTGGAGCCGGTCTATGGAAGCGAGGCCAACCCCGACGAGATTGTGGTCGAGGGCGGCAAGGACTGACCTGGCCGTCTGGCTTATGACAGGGCCCGCACCCATCCGAATGCGACTGGATGGGTGCGGGCCCTGTAGTCTGACTCGGCGGATTGCCGAATCAGTATGCGGCCAGGATGTCAACCACAAAGATCAGGGTTGAATTGGCCGGGATGCTTTGCTGTTTCTGGCTGCCGTAGCCCAGGTCGGGCGGAATGACCAGAAGAACCTGAGAGCCCACCGTCTGGCCGGCCAGACCCTGCTGCCAGCCCTTGACCACTTGGTCCAGGCTGAAATCGCTGGGCTGTCCCCGGTCCCAGGAGGAGTCGAACTGCTTGCCGTTGGAGGCCAGCCAGCCGGTGTAGTTGGCGCTGACGCTCTGATGCTGGCCGACCTTGGCCCCCTTGCCCTTGATCAGGGGCTGGACGACCAATCCTGCCTCGGGCTTGTATCCGTTGAGATCCAGGGAGGGCTTGCCCTTGTCGTCCAGGCTGATCTTGGGCAGGTCGTTGGGCAGATCGGTCACCTTCTGACCCTGGGCGCGGGTCAGGTTCTTGGATCGGGAGACGAAGGTCAGGGCCATGATATAGGAGTCGGTCGCCTGGCTGCTGCCGGAGCCTGACTCATCGATGCCCACGGCCACGGTGGAGTTGATCTTGAGGCCCTTGAAGGTGTCATAGTATGCCGGAATGGATTTCTTGCTGATGACGATCGAGCACTCCGGACTGCTCTTGTCCCAGGTGGAGTTGAGCACCTTGCCGGTCTTGGCATCCAGGGCCAGGCTCCTTGTGCACACACGATCCCCGTCGCGGATGACCTCGCCGTTGCCCTCCTGGATGACCTGATGAGCCTGGTTCTCGACCTTGAAGGGGGTCTTGAAGCTGATGTCGGGCTTGCTGCCAAGTTTGCCACTGGCTGATACGCCCTGCATGGTGTCGCCTGCGTGCGCGTCCCCGCCAGATTTCCCGCTGCAGGCTGACAGCCCAAGACATAGGGCCAGAGCCGTCATGGCGCCCAGCAGACGCTTGCTGCCTGATTTCCTTGCGATGATGGTCATAGAAGAACAGTTTAGGGCTTATGGGTGATTTCCCTGTGCTTGGAACCAGATCATAGGGAGCCGACGGTAGAATGTCGATAATATGGAGCGAGTACCCGAGGAAAAAGATGAGATGACGCGGCCTGAAAAGCCTTCGCGTCATAGCACGATCATGCGCGGCATCGTCACCCCCATCTTCGGACTGCTGGCTGTAACGGCCATTGTGCTGGGTATTTTCAACGCCACGGTCTGGAAGCCTTCGGCTCATGTGGATGCGCATGCGCGTACGAAGGCAGCCTATGTGGTGACCGATCCAGGTGTGCTTCCCCTGGTGGACAGCAAAGTGACCATGCGAGTGGATGTAACATCGAATGGAACCTCCGCGTCCGCAGATCAGAATTCACACAAGCCTACCGTCTGTATGGCCCTGACCACGGCCAAGGATGCAGCTGGCTGGACGGCCGGGCAAGATGTGGCCCGTGTGCGAGGTTTGGATGATTGGCACACCTTGTCCGTCGGTAGGGACACCAGCCCCGGCAAGGCCGTCAAAAGTAATCAGGGCGTGGCTTTTCAGGATTCGGATATGTGGAAACAGGTCACCTGCTCCGACAACGACGTGTCCATGTCCCTGAAGACCGACGATCCGCAGGCCGTCCTGCTGGTGGCGGTTCCTCAGGGTTCCCATTCCCTGGGTCTGGAAATGCTCTGGCAGCGGGACAGGCTGCCCAACTTCGCCATGCCCTTCTATTTTGCCGGCGGGCTGCTGGCCCTGCTGGCGGTTCTTTCAGCAACAGTCTTTGCCATGGATCCGGTCAAGCGCCGCAAGCAGACCGAACCTGAACAAGAGGCTGAAGAGACTCCCGAGGTCAGTGTGGCCCAGGCCCTGGGCAGCGCCATTCTGCCTGGTCTCGGAAATCGGCATAGCCCGGTTTCAGGCCGACGCCTGCGTCACGCTCGCGGACAGGCGCGGCAGGGGGATCCAGGACCCCCGCCCAGGCCGCCCGTGGTGATTGATCCGCGCAATCGGAACCTGGTCGCTGACCAACAGGGGGATGGCGACGGCCGTACCGTCAGCGGTGATCAGGGAGCCGATGACATGTCGGCCACCAGGGTCATCAGCAGCCAGGAGATGGCCTCCTACCTGGCCAGACTTGCCCACGAGGGGGAGGAGGAGCGCCAATGAGTATGAACAAACCGATGAACAGGGTAGGGGTTGCAGCGGCGCTGGCCTTGTCCCTGGCCCTTTTGCCAGGTCTGTCCGCCTGCGAGGGGCAGGTTCCCCAGGCTCGCCGGACCGAGCCTCAGAGCACTGCAACCACTGCTCCCGCACCCAACCTGACCCCGGCCCAGGAGGCCCGCATCCGCAAGAGCATCGGGGCTGTTCTGGACCAGGCCAACGAGGCCAGGGACCCAACCGGGCTGGACCGGCGAGTCAGCGGACCCCAGCTGGAGATCCGTACCAGCGAGCTGACCATAGCCAAGGCCACCGGGCAGCTGGATCCCAAGACGGCTATCCCTACCACCATCGCCCAGACGGTCATTCCCGGCGATCCGGGCTGGCCGCGCTCAGTCTTCTCGATTACCACCACCACGCAGGATCAGCAGTCCAAGCGCCTCTTGGTTCTGGATCAGGAGTCCGCCCATGAGAACTATAAGCTCTGGGGTGTGGCAAGGCTCTTCCAAGGAGCCCAGCTGCCCAAGTTTCCGGTAGCCACCATCGGCGCCAGGATGGGGCAGGGCGACGATCAGGGTCTCAAGGCTACGCCTGTGGAGGCCGTGCGCCGCTATGCCGACCTCCTGCAGAACCCCCAGAGCAGCAAGTATGCCAAGGAGTTCGCCCAGGATGACTTCCGCAACTCCCTGGGCACGCTGACTCAGGTGGTCCAGCAGGGAATTGAAGCCAACAAGGGCAGCCAGTCGCAGACTTTTACCCCGGCACAGGGGCAGTTGCGGGTCATGCACTCTTCCGATGGGGGCGACCTGGTCGTGGCCCGGATTGATTCGGTATGGACCAGGCAGGCGGGTGAGGGCCGGGAGTCCTCGCCCGCATCGGATGCTGAGAAGGCCCTCTTTGGACAGGGCAAGCCCACCAGTACTATGAAGGTCACCTATGTCAACGTGATTGCCCTCTACGTGCCGTCGGCGGACTCGCACGAGCCCATCAGGGCCGTGGGCGCCGAGCGTGAACCCATCAAGGTGGAAGCGGTCTGAACGGCGGGATTGCGCTGGGTGAACGCCCGGGCCTTGGACTAGATTGGCTTCCAGGAGTTTGCATTCGAGGGCGGACCGAAGCTGCAGTCGGCGTCCGCCAGGTTAAGGAGGACTGACATGGCGAACAAGAACGGGCAGGGGCAGCCGGGCGTCTCGCTGGCGGGAGCGGTCGACCTGGGCGCGCTTAAGCACCAGGTTGATGCCGAGCCAGGACAGCAGGGAGGGGCGCCCGCTGCAGGCGGCTACGTGATCGATACCACGGAGGCCAGTTTCCAGGCCATGGTCCAGACCTCGACCACCTTTCCCATTCTGGTCCTGCTCTGGGTACCCACCGACGACCGTCTCTTCCCCCTGGCCACACGCCTGGCTGAGGCCGTTAATGCCCAAGAGGGGCGCATTCAGCTCTCCCGCATCGACATCGCGACCAATCCGCAGATTGCCCAGACCTTCCAGGTGCAGGGTGCCCCGGCCCTCTTTGCCCTGTTGGCCGGCAGGCCCATGCCCATTCTGCAAGGTCTGCCCACCGATGAGGAGATGAACCAGATCACCGATCAGCTCATCCCACAGGTGGTCCAGATGGCGCAGAAGGCCGGCATCACCGGCAGCGCGCCCTATCAGGAGACCAACGATCAGGGGCAGGACGAGCAAGCTGGCCAGGTAGCGGCTGATGCCATTCCTCCTGCTCATCAGGAGGCCCACCGGCTGGCTCAAGAGGGCGACTATGCAGCTGCGGCCGAAGCTTATGGCCAGCTGGTTCAGGCCGACTCGACCGACGACCTGGCCAAGCGTGAACAGGCCAAGTGCCTGCTGATGGCCCGGTCAGCCCAGGCCGATGTTCGTAAGGTCCGTCAGGCTGCTGCCGATGCTCCTGACGACCTGCAGGCCCAGTTGGATGTGGCCGATGTGGACATGATCGGCGGCCAGATTCAGGATGCTTTCGATCGCCTGCTGGACTTTCTGGCCGGGCACCGGGATCAGACCGATCCCATCCGCCGCCGCCTGCTGGAGTACTTTGTTATTCCCGAACCGACTGATCCTCGGCTGGCCAAGGCCCGTCGCCGTTTGTCCACGCTGATGTACTGATCAGGTTGCCGAGTACCGGCCTGAACCAGTCCTTGGTCAGGACTCGCGGTTCCCGTCGAAGTTGGTCAGGAAGCGCGGTCCGCTGGCCTTTAGCTCCCGGTCGAAGTCGGCCGCCCAGTCGCCAAAGGGGTGGCCAGCCAGCCCGTCGTTGGAGAACCGCGGATCGTCGGTAATTTCAGTGGCGCAGAAGTCGGGAATGGTCAGGTCGGTCACCGGGCCGGTCCGCTCAACCTCGGCCACCACCAGGGGAGCGTTGCCGTCTCCGAAGACATCCAGGTTCCACCAATCCTCGTCCAGCCAGACCCCATACCGGTTCTTGACGATCGGAATGCCGCCGCGCAGGATCAGTTCCAGGGCGATTCCCGGATCGATGGCCCGTTCGGCCTCGTAGCGGGTGCCGCCGACGGAGGGCCCCTTGGCCGTCATTGAGGCAGCGTCGAAGTGGTCGCCTTCCTCAAGCAAAGTGTGGAGGGCATCGGTCCGGGCCGTCATGGGTACCACCGGGTCCACCTGGCCCTGCAGGCGCACACGAAGGGCGAAGTTGTCCTCATGCACGTAGTAGCTCTGCACAATCAGGGTCGGTCGGCTCTCCCTGAGCAGCTCCCGAGGAAGGTCCCGGCAGAAGAATCTGCGCTCGAACTCGAAATCGTCCTCGTCCTCATTCATGGCCATGCTTCCCATGGTACGGTAGGCCGGTTGCGGCCACCATTTGCTGTCCACAGCCCGTTTCATAGTCCAGGTATGTGAAGGCCGCTTGTGATGGCCGGGTGAAGGAACTACAGTGTAAATTATCCCGAGAGAAGATCATCCGGGAATGTTGGCGGCCTCGCGCCACCGCATGAGGATGCAATGGCGCAACCGGGGCGGTGGCACGAGGCCTTGCCATCACGATACCTATGAAACGCCCGGAATTTTGCGGCAACACGCCGATGTCAGCAAGAGCTGGACCGACACGTGAAGACGCGCATGGGTGCGAAAATGCGCAAAGTGTCCTAGTATGGTCTCTGTTGTCCACTGGAAAGTGGCTGTCGGGTTCGTAGCTCAGCGGATAGAGCGTCTGTCTCCGGAACAGAAGGTCGAGGGTTCGAATCCCTTCGAGCCCACCAGGATGCAATCCCTGCCGCCAGGAAGAGCGCAGGGATTTTTCTTTAGACAAATCTGTCTGTCGCAATGACTGAGATTACGGCATCTGCTTGATGAAGTAAGTGCACCGCATACGTCACGATATGTGTGGTGAATCACTAAGCTTTTGAGGAACATGGCCCTTAGCCCGCTTGTGTCTTCGTTTCTAGGTGCCATAGTGAAAGGGTAAGACCGAACGTCGGGGAGGACCGACGCTTCCGCGTTGTGGCGGAGCCTCCTTTCCCCGGTGAAGCAAAGGAGTTCACATGGCCAATCGAATCAATGCAGGGGATGCTGTCCTTCACGTCCTGGAGCAGTGGGGGGTGCCGCGCATCTATGGCCTGCCCGGCGGTTCCTTCGACTCCATGATGAATGCCATCCACAACGAGCGCGAGCGCATCGACTTTATCCAGGTCCGTCATGAGGAGGCCGGAGCACTGGCAGCCGCCGGAGAGGCCAAGTTGACCGGCAGGATTGGTGTCTGCTTCGGCTCGTCGGGTCCCGGCGCCGTCCACCTGCTCAACGGCCTCTACGATGCGCGTGAAGACGGCGTGCCGGTGCTGGCTCTGGTGGGTGAGGTGCCTCAGGCCTTTATGAACATGGACTTCTTCCAGGCCATGGACGAGGTGCCTATCTTTACCGATGTGGCCGTATTCGCCCGGGCCGCCACCAACGCTCAGGGGTTGCCGGCCCTGGTGGATGAGGCCATCCGCCGCGCCTATGCCAGCCACGGGGTCTCCGTGGTGATCATTCCCAAGGATCTGGCTTGGGCCGAGATTGACGACCGCCCGGTGGCATCTGCGCCTAACTTCCGCAAGCCGGAGCCGCTGAAGCCCGCGGCCGACCAGGTCAGCAAGGCAGTTGAGATCATTCAGTCCGCCAAGGCGCCGCTGCTCTACTTCGGTCAAGGCGCTGCCGGGGCACGCGATGAACTGGTCGCCATGTCCGAGCGTTTCAAGATGCCCATGGTTTCCACATTCCCGGCCAAGGGGATTGTGGAGGACACCTATCCTGCCTACCTGCAGTCGGCCGGCCGTGTGGCCACCAAGACCGCTACGGAGGCCATCTACACTTCGGATCTGACGGTCTGGGTGGGTTCGGACAACCCCTTCGGGTCCATGTTCGTTACTCCCAACACCAAGGTCATCCAGATCGACCTGAACCCGGTCAAGCTGGGCAAGCGCTTCCAGGCCAACGTGGTCCTGGCCATCCAGGCCGATGCTCGCGAGGCCCTCAAGGCAATAACCGCCGCCGGCCAGGACCAGGAGGAGTCCGTCTTCTACCGGGCCTGCCTGCGCAGCAAGGAGAACTGGGACCAGTGGCTGGCCTCCTTCAACGAAGACACCCGTACGCCCCTGAGGCCCGAGCCCGTCTACCACATCATCGATCAGCAGCTTGAGGACAATGACATTGTCATCCCCGACGTGGGCAATGTGGACATCGACTTCCTGCGTCTGCTGCACCTGAAGCCCACCAACCGCTGGACAGTCTCCGGCAAGCACGCCACCATGGGCTACGCCGTGCCGGCCGCCTTGGCCGCCAAGCTGGAGCATCCGGAATCGACCGTCTACTCCCTGAGCGGCGACGGCGGATTCGCCATGCTCGGCGAGGAGGTGCTGGCCCAGCTCAAGTATCATGCCCCGGTCATCAATGTGGTCTTCTCCAACCAGTCCTTGGGCTACATCGAGGCCGAGCAGCGCGACGACAGCCATCAGCCTCTGAGCGGGGTGGACCTGCCCGACACCGACTGGGCCAAGGTCGGCGAGGGCATGGGTGCCTTGGGCTTCACTGTGCGCACGGTGGCCGATGCACGCCACGCCTTCTCCGAGGCTCGCAAGGCTGACAGGTCTTCGGTCATCGACATCAAGCTGACAGGAGCCAGCCCTCTGGACACCCGCTACATGCGGTTCCCGGAGACCTGCTCGGATCCGGACCAGGTCGAGAAATTTGTCAAGACCTACGAGGCCGGCGACCTGCACTCCCTGGCCTACTGGATGGGTCAGGAGGCTCGCAAGGGCTGAGACTGGTACCGCTTCTGCCGGGCGGGCACTCCTATAGTGGACGGTGTCCGCCCGGGGCTTCGGCCCGACATGGGTGCGGCGGACCTGAAGAAAGGTTGGACTCATGGAAGATGGACCGGAAGAGATCGGCACGCCATATGCGCCTCAGGCTTTGGGGGCTTACAGCCAGGCTGTGAAGGCCGGGGGCTTTGTCTTTGTCTCCGGACAGCTGGGCATCGACCCGGACACCGGCGAGCTGGTGGAGGGTACTGCGGCTGACCAGGCTACCCAGGCTTTGAAGAACGTCAAGAACATCTTGGATGCAGCCGGCACCGGCATGGAAAAGGTGGTCAAGGCCACCATCCTTATGCGGCGTGTGGAGGATTTCACCCAGGTGGATCAGGCCTACTCTCAGGTTTTCATCGGCTCGGTGCGGCCGGCCCGCGTGGCGTTCGGTGGCGCGGACATCCCCAAGGGGGCCCTGGTCGAGATCGAGGTCGTGGCCCTGGCCTGAGACAGGTCGGTTGCTGGTCCCCGCCGTCGCTAGACTTGAGGGCATGAGTCCTGAAGCACTTGCCCGTATCATCTCTTCGACCGCCGTCCAGATGGCCCAGTCGGGCCAGCTGGGAAACCTGGAGCCCGACATGGTTCCTGATGCCGACCATCTGGCGGTTATGCGCCCCAAGGACCGCTCCCACGGGGACTGGTCCACCAACATCGCCATGCAGCTGGCCAAGAAGGCTGGCATGAGGCCTGCCGAATTGGGGCAGGCCTTGGCTGAGGCCCTACGAGAGGCCGATGGAATCGCCCAGGTGGATGTGGCCGGGCCCGGCTTCATCAACATAACCTTGGATTCGGCCTCGGCGGCTGCTGTGGTTGATGCGGTCCTGGATGCGGGATCCGCCTTCGGAAGCAACGATCACCTTAGCGGACGCACGCTCAATTTGGAATTCGTCTCGGCAAACCCTACGGGCCCCATCCATATCGGCGGCACACGCTGGGCGGCTGTGGGCGACTCCATGGCCCGGGTCTTGGAGGCCAACGGTGCCAAGGTGGTCAGAGAGTACTACTTCAACGATCACGGCACGCAGATCGACCGCTTCTCCCGCTCGCTGGTGGCGGCGGCCCATGGTGAGCCCGTGCCTGCTGACGGCTACAAGGGTTCATATATTGACGAGATTGCCTCGCGGGTAGTCAAGGAAGCCGCCGACCAGGGGCAGGACATCCTGGCTATGCCCAGGGTGCAGGACGAGGACGGTGCCGAAGGTGACAGCCCCCAGCGCGAGGCCTTCCGCACCCGGGCCGTGCCCATGATGTTCGCCGAGATCCAGCAGTCCATGCGTGACTTCCGGGTCAACTTCGATGTCTGGTTCCATGAGAACAGCCTGTATGAGTCCGGCCAGGTGGACCGGGCCATTGATGAGCTGCGGGCCAAGGGCGACATCTTCGAGAAGGACGGGGCTACCTGGTTCCGCTCCACCACCTACGGCGACGACAAGGACCGGGTGATCATCAAGTCCGACGGCCACGCAGCCTATGTGGCGGCCGACATCGCCTACTACCTGAACAAGCGACGCAGACCCAAGGATCCCTGCGACGAGGCCATTTACATGCTGGGCGCCGACCATCACGGCTACATCGGCCGGATGATGGCCATCTGCGCAGCCTTCGGGGACACCCCAGGTGTGAACATGCAGATCCTGATCGGCCAGATGGTCAACGTCATGAAGGACGGTCAGGCTGTGCGCATGAGCAAGCGGGCAGGCAACGTGGTCACCATTGACGATCTGGTGGATGCCGTGGGTGTGGATGCCGCCCGGTATTCCCTGGCCCGCACTGACTACAACCAGAGCGTGGACATCGACCTGGACCTGCTGGCTTCGCATACCAACGACAACCCCGTCTACTACGTGCAGTACGCGCACGCCCGCTCCAGGAATGTGGATCGGAACGCAGCCCAGGCGGGCATCGACCGGTCCGGGGCCGACCTGTCCCTGTTGGACACCGCTGCCGACAACGATGTTCTGGGCGTCCTGGCCCTCTATCCCAATGTGGTTCAGACTGCAGGCGACCAGAAGGCTCCCCATCGGGTGGCCCACTACTTGGAGCAGCTGGCTGGGGTCTATCACCGCTGGTACAACCTGGAGCGCGTGGTGCCCATGGAACCCACCGGCCGTAAAGATCTGGACCAGGACGAGGACAGGAATCCACAGCCAGCCCGTGCGGCGGCACGTCTGCGGCTCAATGACGCTGTGCAGCAGGTCATCGCCAATGGTCTGGATCTGCTGGGCGTCCAGGCCCCTGACCGTATGTAAGCCTGAAGGTTACCGGGAGGTCGTTAATGGAGACAGGGATGTGCGGGTTGGGGTCCGATGGGTTCTGGCCCGAGGCTCTGCAGCAGGACCTTGAGGGCATGCTGAGCATGCACGGGTGCTCTATGGAAGATTTGGCCAAGCGTTACGGCACCCCCATGTATCTGATGGACACCGCGATGATGGCGGAACGGGCCTCGGCCTTCCGTCAGGCGGCTCTGCGAGACCTGGGCGGTGCGACCACCAGGGTCAGTTACGCGGGCAAGGCCTTTCTTAGCAAGGAGACCGTGCGGATCATGCTGCGCCAGGGGTTGGATATCGATACCTGTTCTCTGGGCGAGATGCTGATCGCTCAGGCCGCTGGCGCCCCTGGCCGTCGTCTGGTTCTGCACGGCAACAACAAGTCCGACCAGGAGATCGACCTGGCTGTGAGGGAGGGCTACAGGGCCATCGTTATCGATGCGCCCGACGAGCCTGCCCGAATCGCCGCTGCTGCAAGGGCACAGGGCCGTCGCGTCAAGGTCATGCTCCGGGTGACCGTGGGGGTGCACGCCGGCGGTCACGAGTACATTTCCACCGCACACGAGGATCAGAAGTTTGGCATCCCCCTGCTGCCCCAGGGCACCGACGTGAGTCTGCTGGACCTGGGCGCTGAGCCTGGGTCCTCAGGGCAGGCTGGGGCAGCGACTCCGGCGGCCACGAAGAATGACAGCTCCTCGGCTCCTGGCGATTCTGTGGTCTCTCCGTCGTCTTCGGCACTGTATTCGGCTGCAAACGGGCCTGCTGAACCTGCCGATCCTGCCCGGATCAGAGCCATGTCCGCTCTGGCCGACGGACCGGCTATCGCCCTGCTCAAGGAGATCCGCTCCCACGAGCGGGAACTGGAGTTGGTGGGCATCCATACCCATATCGGCTCTCAGATCCATGACTCTTCGGCCTTCATCGAGGCCGCCCGGCGCATGATGCTCCTGCGGCATACCTTCTGGGCCACCGACGGATACCTGATGCCTGAAGTTGATCTGGGGGGCGGCTTTTCCGTGCCCTACACTCCAGATGAGGATCGGATGGACCTGGACCAGACCCTGACCAGCCTGGGGGCTGACATGGTCGCCATCAACCGTCGCCTGGGCATGCCCATGCCGGTCATCGCCTTCGAGCCCGGCCGCTGGATTGTGGCCCCATGCGGCATGAGCCTGTACCGGGTGGGCACCGTCAAGCCCGTCCCCCTGTCTGACGGAAGTGTGCGCACCTACGTTTCGGTTGACGGCGGCATGAGTGACAACATTCGTCCGGCCCTGTATGGAGCCGAGTACACCGCTGTCCTTGCCAACCGACATGGCAGCGTGGACCGGATTCAGGCCCGTGTGGTGGGCAAGCACTGTGAATCTGGGGATATCCTGGTGCAGGATGTGCCTCTGCCTGCGGACATTCGCCGGGGTGATTTGCTTTTGGTACCGGTGACCGGCGCCTACGGACGGACCATGGCCAGCAACTACAACCAGGCTCTGATCCCTCCCGTGGTGGGCCTGGACCAGTCTGGTGCCCATCTGATGCTGCGGCGGCAGACCATGGATGACCTGCTGGCCTTGGACCAGGGATGAGCCTCGCCCCCGGATGGAACCAGCCGCTGGGGTAGGGGTGTCGGATTGGCTTTCTAAGATGGAGCAACACCCGGAGACAGGCCCCGTTGGGGCGGATGGAGGACCATATGCCTGAACGCATGCAGCAGCAGGAGGCCGTCAGGCCCATCCGCGTAGCACTTCTGGGGGCTGGGACCGTGGGCTCACAGACTGCCCGCCTCCTGGTGGAGCAGAGCCAGGATCTGGCCAGTCGAGTGGGCCGTCCCCTGCAGCTGGTAGGTATCGCCGTCCTTCATCCTGACAAGGTCAAGGCTGATTGGATTGATCCGTCCCTACTGACCACAGACTCAGCCGGCCTGGTCACCCGGGCGGACATCGTCATCGAACTGATCGGCGGGATCGAGCCGGCCCGTACCCTGCTGCTCAAGGCTATCGAGTCCGGCGCCAGCGTGGTTACCGCCAACAAGGCCTTGCTGGCCCAGCACGGCCCTGAGCTCTACCGGGCCGCCGAAGAGCGGGGCGTCGACATCTACTTCGAAGCAGCTGTGGGCGGAGCCATCCCCATCGTGCGGCCCCTACGCGAGTCCTTGGTGGGCGACGGCATCACCAGCCTGGTAGGCATCGTCAACGGGACCACCAATTACATTCTGGATGAGATGACCACCAAGGGTCTTCAATTCAATCAGGCCCTGCACGATGCCCAGGCCAAGGGCTTCGCTGAGGCGGACCCCACTGCCGATGTGGACGGGCTGGATGCGGCAGCCAAGGCCGCCATCATGGCCACGCTGGCCTTCCACACCGATGTACGCCTGGATGATGTCCCCGTAGAGGGCATCCGCGCCATCACCGCCGACGATATTGCGGCCGCACAGACCGAGCACAGGGTCATCAAGCTTCTGGCTGTGGCTGAACGCGGGGAGCAGGGCATCTCCGCCCGGGTTTACCCGGCGCTGATTCCCGACAGCCACCCTCTGGCCTCGGTCCATGGCAGCTTCAACGCGGTCTTCGTCACCGCCAAGGCCGCCGACGATCTCATGTTTTACGGTCGGGGTGCCGGCGGAGCGCCCACAGCATCAGCCGTTGTGGGGGACGTGGTCACCGAGGCACGCCACATCGTCCAGCATGGCATGGGTCCGGGAATCCCCATGTACGCCAACATCCCCATGGCCCCGCTGGATGCATCCCGGGCCGCCTTTGCTGTCCGCTTTCTGATCCACGACAAGCCTGGCGTGCTGGCGGCCATCGCCCAGGTCTTCTCCGAGGCAGGCATCTCCATCAACGGAGTCAATCAGGACATCAAGCCCACCCTGCATGACCCGGGCTACAGCGGCGAGATCCAGCAGTTGCGCGTGGTCACCCATCTGTGCGACGAGGTGACCCTGCGGCAGGTGGTTCAGCGAATCTCCACCTTCGACTCGGTCACCGGGCAGGCCTCTATTCTGCGCGTCTTCGATCGGCAGGCCCAATGATGACCGTTGCCACAGAGGGCCCATCTACTGTCCGGGTGCGTGTGCCAGCCACCAGCGCCAACCTGGGTTCGGGTTTCGATGCAGTCGGTCTGGCGCTGAACTACCATGACGAGATCGTCTTCACCCGTTCCG
This sequence comes from Bifidobacterium polysaccharolyticum, assembly GCF_016101585.1. Classification (GTDB taxonomy): domain Bacteria; phylum Actinomycetota; class Actinomycetes; order Actinomycetales; family Bifidobacteriaceae; genus Bombiscardovia; species Bombiscardovia polysaccharolytica. The sequence continues at coordinate 234,026 of NZ_JACFQG010000002.1, read as the reverse complement.
TTGACCCGGGCGACACCACCGCCTATGTCGTCATCAAAGGCGAGGGAGAGCGGACCCTGCCCCGAGACGAGACCCACCTGGTTGTTTCCGCATTCCGGCGGGCCTGCCAGGTCTTTGGACTGCCACGGTTCGGCTTCATTATGAGAGCCGTCAATCGTATCCCCCAGGCCAGGGGGTTGGGATCCAGCGCTGAGGCCATCGTGGCCGGGATTGCGGCTGCTGCTGCCTTCGCCCACGCCGGTCCCTTGCGCCGTGATGCCGTATTTGCACTGGCTGCCCAGATCGAGGGGCATCCCGACAACGTGGCGCCTGCCGTTTACGGGGGACTGACCGTCTCCTATGATTTGGCCACTGGCGAGGGGGTGGGTTCCCTGCCCATAGCCGGGGGCGCGCCCTTGGAAGGCGGCTACCATACCCTGCGCTACAAGGTGGACCCGGCCATCAAGGCCACGGTTTTCATTCCCGGCGCCCATCTGTCCACACAGAAGGCCCGACAGGCCCTGCCCAACAGGGTGCCTTACGCGGATGCCGTCCACAACCTTTCTCGGGCGGCCCTGATTCCCGGCGCTCTGAACCCAGGGTCACTAGATGACCTGGGGACCGAGACGATCGGGCAGGCTGCCGAAGCTAACTCCTTGCTCTTTGTAGCTACCCAGGATCGACTCCATCAGCCATACCGGGCCGGGCTCATGCCGTCCTCCACCAAGCTCCTGCAGCTCCTTCGTCGTCAGGGCTATGCGGCGGCCGTCTCTGGGGCTGGACCCTGCATTATCGTCCTGCACTACGGGGATGCCGAAAATGAGTTGCGGACCCTTGCCAGGGACTATCTGGATTCCGGTCGCTGGCGGATCCTGTCCTTGGACGTGGACTGCCAGGGGGTCCAGGTGGAACGGGACCAGGAAGGCAATCGTGAACACTGAAGACAGGCATATCCCGCTGATCCTGGCATCATCCTCTCCATCCAGGCGGCGGCTTCTGGTCCAGGCCGGCATTGACCCCATCATTCGACCCTCAAAGGTCGATGAGCCGGCTGTGCTGGCTGAACGGGCCCGTAAACTGGGTTGTCGCCTGGATGACCTGGATGTGCGCGAACGGGTCAGCGTCTTGGCTGAGGCCAAGGCTTCGGCTGTCCAAGCGACCTTGGATGCCGTGAAGGATGCCGAAAGACGATCCCGGGGCGATCTGGTCACGTTCAGGCCTCTGAGCCAGGGTGATTCAGGTGCATCCTCCCGGGATCCCATGAGCCAGGTCATTGGGGCCTGGGGCGGGATGATCGGCGCCGGACGCGGGCCCCTCCTGTTGGGGTGTGACTCGCTGTTCAGTATGGACGGGGCTGTCATGGGCAAGCCTCACAAGCCAGAACATGCTATGGAGCGGTTGATGGCCATGCGTGGCCAAACAGGTACCCTGGTCACCGGTCACTGTCTGATCGATCTGGCCACCGGACGAAAGGTCCGGGCGGTCAGCAGTGCTCAAGTGACCTTCGGAGACTATGACCGGGCATCCATGCAGGCCTATGTAGCCACAGGCGAACCCCTTGAGGTGGCTGGATCCTTCACCTTGGAGGGATTGGGCAGCGCCTTCATCCAGGGCATCGAGGGTGATCCCAGTGGAGTGATGGGATTGAGTATGCCCACCCTGCGCGCCCTGGCCCAGGAGCTGGGCGTCTCCTGGCCTGACCTGTGGGCCGAACGAGTCATGCCCAAGCGGCAGCAGACCGCCAGATCGACGCGTGGCCCTGAGGGAATGGTCGCTCCCGTGGAGAACGTCCATCAGCCTGGCGACGGGTGGGTGGACTGCGCCTGCGGCAAGCGGCACTGGGGGCTCAACGGGGCTGCCGGCGTTTTGTTGGCCCGGCGTGATGCCCGTACAGGTGTGCCGGTCAGTGTGCTTCTGCAGCATCGGGCCCGCTGGAGCGCTGAGGGCGGCACCTGGGGTGTGCCGGGCGGCGCCATATCCGACGGGGAAAATCCCTTGGAGGGCGGCCTGCGCGAGAGCTATGAGGAAGCCAACATCCGCCCGGAGGACATTCAGGTGGTGGGCTCCTACCTGGAGGACCACGGCCCCTGGGGTTACACGACCATACTGGCCTTCGAGCGTTCCGGCCACCAAGTCGATCCCCGCATGAATGACGATGAGAGCATTGCCCTGGAATGGGTGGACCTGGACAAGGTCGCGGACCTGCCCCTTCTGAAGGCCTTCGGACAGGACTGGCCGCACTTCAGGCAACGCTTGGAGGTTCTGGCAGCCGAAGGCTGAGTAGGCAGCCTGCCTGGGCGCATCAGCTCAGGAGCAGAGCAACCAGAGCGATGATCACGGGCGAGGTGATCGTGCTCAACAGGATGCCGTCCCTGGCGAAGGTGGTTCCCACCTCGTAGCGGGCGGCGTAGTTGTAGACGTTCTGGCCGGTGGGCAGGGCCGCCAGAACCACGCACCCGTACAGCTCCGCCCCGCTGAAGCCCATCATGAACCGGGCCAGCAGGTAGGCGATCATCGGCATGACCAGATTCTTCAGGATCACCGCACAAAGGGTGGCACGACGGTCAGTGCCCCGGCCCATGGGTCGCGAACCCCGGAGGGACATGCCGAAGGCCATGAGGATCATGGGCACGGCCGACTGCCCAATCATGTCGATGGGCTTGTAGACGAAGTCAGGGATGACGAAATGGCCGGCCTGGGCGCTAATGGCCGATATCACTATGCCGCCTATGGAGCCGATGAGGATCGGCTGCTTCAGGGGCTGTTTGAGGATGGTCTTGACCGAAAGCTTGCCAGAGGTGGTCGCGTCCAGAACGGTCAGCCCGATTGGGGTGAAGAGGGCCTGTTGCATGACCAGGATAGGGGCCACCAGTGTGGGATTGCCCAGAATATAGGTGGCTACAGGCAACCCGATGTTATTGGAGTTCAAATACAGGGAGTCGAGAGCGCCGATGGTGGCTTCGGCGGCCGGCAGGTGGAAGCTGGTCGCATTCAGGGCCACGAAAAGCAGACCCACGGCCGCCGCCGACAGGAAGGCCACGATGATGCTGGGGTGGAAGATTACCGACAGCTTCTGCTTGGAGAGGATGGCGAACATCAGGCAGGGCGTTGACACAAAGAATGAGTACTTGTTCAGTACCAGCTGGGCTGTGGGACCGCCTACATGGAAGCGGGCGGCCACATAGCCCACGGCGATGACCACGCCGATGATGAAGAACCCCTCCATGGCGCTGAGCAGTCCAGGCACTCCGGCATCCTCCTCGTCTCGCATGGTGGACGGCGGCCTCCCAGGCGGAGTGCCACCGCTTCCGTCGCCCCCATTGTGCCACCAGGACCTCATGCTTGCGGCTGCAGGTCCATCTGCGATTCCCGGCCCGCTAGCATGGCACTATGGCCAAGAACACACAGACGGATATTGATCTTCTCGCCGGCACCCGGGGGGTTGAACCTGCCCAGTCCTTGGCAAGGATACTGGAGTCCATGACCGCCCTGCCTTCGATCAGCGGCCAGGAGGGCGCCCTGGCTGATGCCGTACAGAGGGCCCTGTCCTCACGAGCCGACCTCTTGGTCCAACGGTTGGGAGATACGGTCGTGGCCTCCACCCAGCTGGGCCGTCCCCACCGCATCGTTCTTGCCGGGCATCTGGACACCGTGCCCGTGGATGGGAACCTCCCCCCGCGCTGGCTGGAGCCCGGCGACCCGGACATCCGCGCCGACCTGGCCGCCACCCACCCTGGATCCCGGGTGCTGTACGGCAGGGGCTCCGCCGACATGAAGGCCTCGGATGCCGTCTTTCTTCACCTGGCGCTCACCCTGCAGGAGCCGGTCTATGACCTGACCTTCGTCTTCTACGACCATGAGGAGGTCCAGGCCGATCTGAACGGGCTGGGCCGGGTGGTGGCCGCCCACCCTGACTGGGTGCAAGGTGATTTCGCCATCATCGGCGAGCCAACCGACTGCACCATCGAGGCCGGCTGCAATGGAACCATGCGCTTCGACCTGATCACCCACGGCACGGCGGCCCACTCCGCCCGGGCCTGGATGGGTAGCAATGCCATCCACGCGGCCGCGCCCATTCTGGATCGGCTGGAGCAGTACCGTCCGGCCACGGTGCGGGTGGACGGCCTGGACTATCGGGAGGGGCTCAACGCCACCATGATCGAGGGCGGCCTGGGCACCAACGTCATTCCCGACCGCTGCCGGGTGCATGTCAACTACCGGTTCGCCCCCGACAAGAGTCTGGCCCAGGCCAAGGAACTGATGATGGGGCAAGGGACAGGCGCTGAGCTGGGCAATGGCGAGCATATGGCCCGCGGCGGGGTCTTCCAGGGGTTCTCGGTACGCATGTGCGACGAATCGCCAGCGGCCCGTCCTGGACTGGATTCGCCCTGGGCGAGTTCACTGGCGGACCTGGTTGCCCGGACCACGGGCCAGCAGCCTCGTGCCAAGCTGGGGTGGACAGATGTGGCCCGATTTTCAGCCCTTGGCCTACCAGCCGTCAACCTGGGCGCAGGGGACCCCCTACTGGCCCACAAGGCCGACGAACAGGTGCCCCTGGATGACCTGGTCCGGCTGGAAGCAATACTGGTCGAGTGGCTCAATGGACCTGAAGACCGCTGATCTGTGACATACTAGATGGCGGTGGTTCTGCCTGACCACTTGCAGCGTAGGCGTTGATCCCCCCGGACGGAGACCCAGTGACCCGTGTGGGCGTCGGTGTCCGCCTGCGTCAGGAAGACTTTTTGCCAAGGCGTTTCGATCGGGCGTACGCAGGTGCGCGGTTGCAGTGAGAGTGCAGCGTGAGGACGGATCGGGACCGTGAGAGCGGCGCGAGGCGGCGTGCCGCAAGGAGCATTGTGCCCGAAAATACGAATGAGGATACCAAGGATAATCGGTCCGCCATCAGTGATGGGCAGGGGCGGCAGGTTGAAGAGACTGCAAGTTCCGGCACTCGTCGCCGCTCCGGACGGCGTGTGGTCAGGGTGGCCGGCGCGGCCGGTGCCGACGTGCCTGTGAAGGTCGAGGCCGAGAAGCGCAAGACCTCCCGCAAGGCCAAGGAGGAGGAGGACGAGTCCAAGCCCTCCGCCACCCGTCGCCGCCGCACCCGCAAGCCCAAGGAGGATCAGGCTGCCGATCAGAGCGTGCAGGACCATTCCAGCCAGGATGCCCAGGAAGACGAGAGCGAGTCCAAGCCGGCCAGGACGACTACTCGTCGTCGCAGCCGTACTACTGCCCGCCGACGCACCGAGGAGCATGCCCAGGAGGGCGAACCTGATCAAGACCGTCAGGAACGTGCCCTTGAGGCTGTGGAGGCTCTGACATCGGGGCTCAGCCAGAGGACAGACCGGAAGACTGAGGAGCAGGATGAGCGTCCGCGTGCCGCCCGCACCGCCCGTCCCCGTCCTATGACGTCGTTGCTCTTCCAGGAGCCCGTTATACCCGTCTCCAGGCCTGAGCAGAATGAGCGCGACGAACGGGATGAGGAGGACGAGGATGCCGAACAGTCATCCAAGCCCTCCCGCCGAAGCAAATCCAGGAGCACCTCGGAGGGCGGTTCACGCCGTTCCCGCAGGCTCAATGCCGAGGAGCGCAGGGCCGCCGACGAGGTGGAGCGCATCGAGGAGGATCTGGATCACGAGGGCATAACCTTCGTGGTTGACGAGGACCAGAATGAGTCCGGCACTCGCACTCGTCGCCGCCGCCGTGCCAAGAGCGATGATGAGGGCTCTGACAAGTCCGTTTCCACTCGCCACCGTCGCGGGCACGAGCAGGAGAAGGACAAGGATGACGAGGACGAGGCCCCGCTGACTCGTCGCCGCCGCCGTCGCAGAGGCTCCAAGTCCGCTGAGGGCGAGTCAGAGGAGCCCAGTACCCGCCGCTCGCGCAAACAGCAATATATTGACGAGATCACCGACGTGGAGGGCTCCACCCGCTTGGAGGCCAAAAAGCAGCGCCGGCGGGACAACCGCCGCGAACGCTCGCGTCAGTCCCAACTGGTCGAGCAGGACTTCCTGGCCCGCCGCGAAAATGTCAACCGTCTGATGGTGGTGCGCGAAAAGGAGCACCACACCCAGATTTCGGTCATCGAGGATGACATCCTGGTCGAGCATTACGTCTCCGACATCCAGGAGGTCTCCACCGTAGGCAACATCTACCTGGGCCGGGTTCAGAACGTCCTGCCCAGCATGGAGGCCGCCTTCGTGGACATCGGCCAGGCCCGCAACGGCGTGCTCTATGCCGGCGAGGTCAACTGGGACTCCACCCGTCTGGAGGGCCAGCCCCGCCGGATCGAACTGGCCTTCAAATCCGGCGACCCTGTGCTGGTCCAGGTCACCAAGGACCCCATTGGCCACAAGGGTGCACGGCTGACCTCGCAGGTCACGCTGGCCGGCCGCTTCCTGGTCCTGGTGCCCTCGGGCGGCATGACCGGCGTCAGCCGCAAGCTGCCCGACCGCGAGCGTTCCCGTCTCAAGAGCATCGTCTCCAAGGTGGCCCCCAAGGACATGGGCGTCATCATTCGCACCGCGGCAGAGGGGGCCAGCGAGGAGGCCCTGACCAAGGACCTGGAGAACCTGCAGCGTCAGTGGGGCAAGATCGAGGACAAGCGCAAGGAGTTCCTGCACGGCAAGCGTCCCAAGCTTCTGCAGGGCGAGCCGGACGTGGCTATCCGCGTGGTTCGAGACATCTTCAACGACGACTTCGCCAAGCTGGTGGTCCAGGGCGAGGGGGTCTACGAGAGGGTCCGCAACTACCTGGAGACCATGGCCCCCGACCTGGAGGAGAAACTTGAGCACTGGGACCCGGCCGAGCACCAGGGCAAGGATGTTTTCGATCGCTGGAGCATCGACAGCCAACTGCGCAAGGGCATGGAGCGCCAGGTCTACCTGCCCTCCGGCGGCTCCCTGGTCATCGACCGCACCGAGGCCATGACCACCATCGACGTGAACACGGGCCGCTTCATCGGCAAGGGCAAGTCGCTGGAGGAGACGGTGACCCGTTGCAACCTGGAGGCTTCCGAGGAGATCGCCCGTCAGCTGCGCCTGCGCGACATCGGCGGCATGATCATGATCGACTACGTGGATATGGTCATGCCGGCCAATCGCGACCTGGTCCTGCGCCGCTTGGTCGAGTGCCTGGCCCGTGACCGCACCAAGCACCAGGTGGCCGAGGTCACCTCCCTGGGCCTGGTGCAGATGACCCGCAAGCGGGTGGGCCAGGGTCTGGTCGAGGCCTTCTCCGAGGAGTGCCCCACCTGCCATGGCCGAGGCTTCATCCTCCACGACAAGCCGACCATCTCCGCCTCCTATGCCGATCCATACGCGGTCAAGGGCGGCGACCCCTTCGTCAAGACCAACAAGCATGGGCACGGCTCCTCTTCCAAGGAGACCTTGTCCACCGGCTCGACCCCTGCAGTCAAGGCCAAGTTGGCCAGGATCGCTGCGGCGGCCCAGGCGGCGTCGGACGAGGACGATGCCCAGGCTGAGACGGCGGATGTCGCCAAGGAGTCATAAACTGAATTCGTTTTGTCGGCGGAGCAGGCACATTTGACGACGCGGTGTGTTTGCTTCTATACTGGTTAGCTGGTGTCTGGACGGGTCCGTCAATCGCATGGCGAGACCCGGATGCCGGGCGCATACAGCTTTGGACAACAGGCAAGGTAGGGCTATGTACGCGATTGTGAAGGCCGGAGGCCATCAGGAGAAGGTCGAGGTCGGTGACCAGATCACGGTCAACCGTCTGGCTGCCAGGAAGGGCGAGTCGGTCGAGTTTCCGGTCGCGCTGGTCGTCGATGGATCCAAGGTGACCATGGCCGCCAAGGATCTGGCCAAGATCTCCGTCAAGGGCGAGGTCGTGGATGACGAGGCCAAGGGCCCCAAGATCAACATCCAGAAGTTCAAGAACAAGACCGGCGTGGCGCGCCGCAAGGGCCACCGCCAGAAGCAGACCGTGGTCAAGATCACGGCCATCGCCTGAGGGCCTAGGTCGAGGTAGGAAAGGAACCAGACATGGCACATAAGAAGGGTGCGTCCAGCTCACGCAACGGGCGCGATTCGAATGCACAGTACCTGGGCGTCAAGAAGTTCGGCGGCGAGGCCGTAGTGGCCGGCAACATCATCGTTCGCCAGCGTGGCACCAAGTTCCATCCTGGCCAGAACGTCGGCCTGGGCAAGGACCACACCCTCTTCGCCCTGACGGACGGAACCGTTCGGTTCGCCAACCGGCGTGACCGCAAGGTCGTTGACGTGCTTACCGCCTGATTGTCCTTTATTGGCATCAGCCAAGGCCATCCCTGTCGTGGGGGTGGCCTTTTTGCATATATGTATGAAGATGCAGGGCATTCAGCTCTCAGGGGCCGCATGTCAGGCCGGATTGAGTACCATGGGCCCCTATGAGCGCATTTGTGGATCAGGTCACCGTCCATGTCAAGGGTGGCGACGGCGGCAATGGGGCGTCCTCCATCCGCCGCGAGAAGTACAAGCCCCTGGCCGGGCCTGATGGAGGCGACGGCGGCCAGGGCGGCTCGGTCATTCTTCAGGCCGATGCCAACGCCACCAGCCTGCTGGACTACCGCTTCCTGCCGCACCGCCAGGCCGAATCAGGCACCATGGGTCTGGGCGGCGACAAGGACGGCAGCCGCGGCCAGGATCTGATTCTGCCGGTGCCTGTGGGCACCGTGGTCTTCACCGCCAAAGGGGGCCAAGGCGAGCGCAAGCAGCCTGGTGAGCGACTGGCCGACCTGGCCCACGTGGGAGACCGGTTCGTTGCAGCCCAGGGCGGCGTGGGCGGCCTGGGCAACCGCTCCCTGGCCACCAAGGCCAGGCGGGCTCCTGGCTTTGCGTTGCTAGGGGATCCCGGGCAGGAGCGCGACCTGGTGCTGGAGCTCAAATCCATCGCCGACGTGGCCCTGGTGGGTTTCCCTAGCGCGGGCAAATCCAGCCTGGTGGCGGCCATGAGCGCGGCCCGGCCCAAGATCGCCGACTATCCATTCACTACCCTGGTGCCCAACCTGGGCGTGGTCCAGGCAGGGGAAAGCCGCTTTACTATGGCCGATGTGCCAGGGCTGATTCCAGGAGCCTCCCAGGGCAAGGGTCTTGGGCTGGAGTTTCTGCGGCACATCGAGCGTACCGAGATTATCGCCCACGTCATCGATTGTGCCACCTTGGAGCCTGATCGGGACCCCATGAGCGACTACCGGGCCCTGGAAGAGGAGCTTTCCCATTATGCCGACCGCCTGGAGCTTCCTCTGGGAGTCATCCCCATGGCCGAGCGGCCCAGGGTGATCATCCTCAACAAGGCTGACCTGCCGGAAGCTCGCGAACTGGCCGAATTTGTTAGGCCTGACTTCGAGGCCCTGGGTCTCAAGGTCTTTGTGGTCTCCACAGCCTCGCATCAGGGGCTTAAGGAACTGGGTTACTACTTGGCCGGTCTGGTGGACCGCCTGCGCGGGCAGCTGCGTCAGCGGGAAGAGGCCAGGCAGGAGGAGCGCGTGGTCATCCGCCCCCTGGAGCGGCGGCGCAGGAGCGGCGACCAGTCCGAGGACTTCACCCTTGAGCGGCATCAGACCCGTTCCGGACAGACCTGGTTCAGGGTCTGCGGAGCCAAGCCCGAGCGTTGGGTCCGCCAGACCAACTTCGACAACGAGGAGGCCGTGGGCTATCTGGCTGACTGTCTAGCCCGGATGGGTGTGGAGGATGCTCTGCGCAAGGCCGGAGCCAGACCAGGTGACGAGGTCCGCATCGGTCCTGGCGACGATGCGGTGGCCTTCGACTGGGATCCGAGTGTGGCGGCCGGCGCCGAAATGCTGGATGGCACCCCCCAGGTGGCCCGGGGTCGTGACCTGCGCCTGGAGGAGAGCCAGGGGCTCAACCGTCGCCGCACCAACAGCGAACGCCGCCGCCAGTACCACCAGATGATGGATGCCCGGCAGGCGGTGCGACAGGTCATGGAGCAGGAACGGCGTCAGGGGCACTGGGCCGACCCCTCCGTGGACGACGATCCCCACGACAGGCAGGGCCTGCTGGGGCGCGGGGACGCGGATGCTGCCAGTTCGGAGGAGGCTGGGCAATGACCGAACGGGAAGGATCTGATGAGGCTGAGATCCGCTCCCGAGTGGCTCAGGCCCGTACCATGGTGGTCAAGGTAGGATCCAGCTCTCTGACCGATCTCCATGGGCACTTGGACCTTGGCCGCCTGCGTTCGCTGGTGGGCGCCCTGGCCTCGGCTGCCGTGAATGGCGCTCGCCTGGTCCTGGTCACTTCCGGGGCCATTGCAGCTGGTTTTGGCACCCTGGGATTCGATGAACGCCCCGGTGATGTGGCCACCCAGCAGGCTACGGCCTCAGTGGGCCAGGGTCTGCTCATGGCTCAGTACGAGACCGCCTTCGCCCGCTATGACCTACGGGTTGGCCAGATCCTGATCACCGCTCGTGACACCACCCATGCCGTCCAGTACCGCAACGCCCGGCGCACCCTCTGCCGTCTGTTGGATCTGGGGGTCATCCCCATCGTCAATGAGAACGATGCCCTGGCCAGCAACGAGATCCGTTTCGGCGACAACGACCATCTTTCGGCCCTGATCGCCAACATTGTCAGTGCCGATGCCTTGGTCCTGCTGACTGATGTGGATGCCCTCTACACTGAACCCCCGTCCCAGCCAGGGGCCCACAGGATCGGCTTTGTGCCGGACGTGGCGGCCATTATGGACCAAGTGGATGCCCAGGGGTCCGTCTCTGGGCTGGGAACCGGTGGGATGTCCACAAAACTGGAGGCGGCGCGGATTGCTGCGGCCTCCGGCATGCCCGTGGTCTTGACTCGCGCCGATCTTGCAGGTCCTGCCCTGGCCGGCGACCGGGTGGGCACCCTCTTCGCCCCCATCCGTCCGCGGGGCTCCTCGCACCGGCTCTGGATCAAGTTCGCATCCCGTCCCCGGGGCGGCTATCTGGTGGATCAGGGGGCCGTCAAAGCTCTGCGCGGTGGTCGGGCCAGCCTGCTGGCAGCTGGTGCCAGATCGGTCCAGGGCGAGTTCTCGGCCGGGGATCCGGTCTGGATTCATGATGAGTACGGTCACCAGGTGGCCAAGGGTCTGTCCGGCTACGATTCCGAGGAGGCTCAGGACATGCTGGGCCTAAACACCAAGGAGCTCCGCCGCCGACTGGGCGCTCACTATGCCCATCCGCTGGTGCATCGGGACTCTCTGGTCCTGGTCTGAGCGCAGCCCTGGGGGTGGCGGGCGGTAGCATGACAGCATGACTATGGCGCAATGGCAGACCCTGAGCAGACGCATAGATGCGGTGGCCCCCAGTGCCACTCTGGCCGTGGATTCGAAAGCCAAGGCCATGAAGGCCCAGGGCATGAATGTCATCAGCTTCGGTGCCGGCGAACCCAACTTTCCCACGCCTGACCACATCGTGCAGGCAGCGGCCCGAGCCTGCCTGGATCCGAGCAACCATCGCTATACGCCCACGGCGGGCCTGCCCCAACTTAAACAGGCCATCGCCGACAAGACCCTGCGCGACTCGGGTTACCGGATCGACCCGGATCAGGTGGTGGTTACCAACGGTGGCAAGCAGGCCGTCTATGAGACTTTTCAGATCCTGTTGAATCCTGGCGATGAGGTCATCATCCCCGCACCCTACTGGACCAGTTATCCACAGATGGTTCTGCTGGCCGGCGGCCGGCCGGTCCCCGTGCTCAGCGGAGCCGACCAGGGCTATATCCCCAGCCTGGAGCAGCTGGAGGCGGCCCGGACCGAGCGCACGCGTGCCATCATTCTCAACGTGCCTGCCAATCCAACCGGGACGGTCTGGGACGACGACCTGGTGGCAGCCGTGGGCCGTTGGGCTGTGGAGCACCAGATCTGGGTAATCAGCGACGAGATCTACGAGCATTTGACCTACCAGGGGGCGCACACCCCCTATCCGGGCGCTCTGGTGCCCCAAGTGCGCGATCAGCTGATTGTGGTTAATGGTGTGGCCAAGACCTATGCCATGACTGGCTGGCGGGTGGGCTGGCTGATTGCCCCCCTGCCGGTGGCCAAGGCGGCCGCCAAGCTTCAGGGACACATGACCTCCAACGTGGCCAACGTCTCCCAGCAGGCGGCCCTGGCGGCCCTGACCGGCGGTTTGGAGGACGTGGAGGCCATGCGGTCGGCCTTCGCCCTGCGTCGGCGGGCCATCGTGGATGCCTTGAACGCCATGCAGGGTGTGACCTGCCCCGAACCCCTGGGTGCCTTCTATGCCTTTGCCGATGTGACTGGCCTGCTGAATCGGCCAGTGGGTCCACAAGGTGCGGTCTGTGCTACCTCGGGTGAGCTGGCCGAGGTCATCCTGGAGCAGATCCAGGTGGCGGCCGTGCCAGGCGAGGCCTTCGGCGCGCCCGGCTGCCTGCGCTTCTCCTATGCGCTGGCCGATGACGACCTGGCCGAGGGCATGCGGCGCCTTGGGGACTGGATCAGCGCCTGATCCGGCTCCTGAGCGAAATGCTATGGTGGCAACACGGTTGGACGCAATCCATCCTTTAGGCTAAACTTGCCATTTGGCGGTTTTTCCTCCCTGTCGAGTAGGCTGGTGGGAAGTTCCGATAGGGAAGTGGCGCAATTGGTAGCGCAACGGTCTCCAAAACCGTAGGTTGTGGGTTCGAGTCCCGCCTTCCCTGCCAAGGCTTGCAGCAGATGATGCAGAACAAACGAAGGATGGATGACCATGGCACAGAAGGATGGGGCTGAGGAAGCCAAGCCGAACTTCTTCATGCGTATCGGGCTCTTCATCAAGCAGGTCATCGATGAGATCCGCAAGGTCGTGACCCCCACGGGCAAGGAACTGGTGGGCTGGTCCGTGGCCGTCTTCATCTTTGTGCTGTTGCTGATGATCTTCGTGACTGCGATGGACTTCGGGCTGGGCAAACTAGCCCTCCTGATATTCGGCTGAGCCGTGACAAGGTAGAAGGTGGAGTGATCCATGAGTGATGATCTGACCAGAGAGGGACTGGACCCCGATCAGGCAACTGAGTCGGTCCCGTCGGCATCCGTCGACGCCCCCGCGCAGGAGGATGCCCAGGTCCAGGATCAGCAGCTCGGAACCTCATCGGAGCAGGCTGAGCAGGACAAGGCATCCGCCGAATCTGCCCAGGCCAAGGACACCCAGGTAGATTCTTCTGATTCCAACGACCAGACCAACCAGGAGGATCCCGGTCAGCGTGCCGTGGACGAGTTCTCCAAGAAGCTGCGCACTCTTGAGGGCAAGTGGTACGTTCTGCACACTTACTCCGGCTACGAGAAGCGCGTCAAGGCCAACGTGGAGTCCCGCGTGGCCTCCTTCGGCTTGGAGGACAAGGTCTTCCAGGTGGAGATTCCCATGGAGGAGGTCGAAAAGCACACCGACAAGGGCAAGAAGGTCGTCACCCGCGTGCGTGTGCCCGGCTATGTGCTGATTCGCATGTGGCCAGATGAGAACGCCCGCCGCATCATCCGCGACACCGAGGGCGTCACCGGGTTCGTCGGTCCCAGCAAGGAGCCGGCTCCGCTGACCCGCAAGGAGGTCGTCCAGATGATGGCCCCCATGATCGCTTCCGAGGCCTTGAAGGCCGCTGGAGACAAACCCGAGGCTGCCAAGAAGCGCACCGTGGAGGTCTCCTACGCCGTCGGCGATCAGGTCACCGTCACTGAAGGACCCTTCGCCACCATGGCCGCCGTGGTCTCTGATGTCGAGCCCACCACGCAGAAGTTGACCGTTCTGGTCTCCATCTTTGGCAGGGACACCCCTGTAGAGCTGGGCTTCGACCAGGTCGAAAAGATCGTCTGAGCGCTGTCGGCCGGTCCCCGGTCGATGAGATAATCGTCAAGCTTGTGCTCCCTTGTGGAGCGCATTTGGAAAGAACAGGTTGCGGGAGGGGGCCTATGGTCTCCGACATCACCGCTTCGTAGAAAGAAGAACCAGCATATGGCTGCAAAGAAGAAAGTCACCGCGCTGATCAAGGTGCAGATAGAGGCCGGCAAGGCCAACCCCGCGCCCCCGCTGGGCCCCGCACTGGGTTCCCACGGCGTGAACATCATGGACTTCTGCAAGCAGTACAACGATGCCACCAAGGACAAGATGGGCCAGGTCATTCCCTGCATCATCACTGTCTACGAGGATCGTTCCTTCACCTTCATCACCAAGACCCCGCCGGCAGCCGACCTGCTGCGCAAGGCGGCCGGCGTCTCCAAGGGTGCCGGCAACCCGCTGACCACCAAGGTGGGATCCGTCACCAAGGCCCAGGTCCGCGAGATCGCCCAGACCAAGATGGAGGATCTGTCGGCCCGTGACGTCGAGGCCGGAATGAAGATCATTGAAGGTACCGCCCGATCCATGGGCATCACCGTCACCGACTGAAATTTTTGTTGTGAGCGGTAGGGCATACGCTTGCCCGCACCGCGACTGCTGATAGGAGAAGCAGATGACCAAGCGTTCCAAGAAGTACCGCGAAGCGGCCGAGAAGGTCGATCGCACCAACCTGTACACCCCCGAGGAGGGCATCGCCCTGCTCAAGAGCATGCCTAAGCGCGGGTTTGACGAGACCGTGGAGGCCGTCTACCGCCTGAACGTCGATCCCCGCAAGGCCGACCAGCTGGTCCGCGGCACCGTCAGCCTGCCCAACGGCACCGGCAAGACCGTGCGCGTCCTGGTCTTCGCCCGTGGTCCTCAGGCGACTGCAGCCGCCGAGGCCGGAGCTGACGAGGTGGGCGACGACGAGCTGGTGACCAAGGTCGCCGGCGGCTACCTGGACTTCGATGCCGTGGTGGCCACCCCCGACATGATGGGCAAGGTCGGTCGCCTGGGCCGCGTGTTGGGTCCCCGTGGCCTCATGCCCAACCCCAAGACCGGCACCGTGACCATGGATGTGGCCAAGGCGGTCACCGAGATCAAGGCCGGACGTATCGAGTTCCGTGTGGACAAGAACGGCAACCTGAGCTTCCCGGTGGGCAAGGTTTCTTTCGAGCAGCAGGCTCTGGAGGAGAACTTCCACGCGGTCGACGAGGAGATCAAGCGTCTGAAGCCGGCCACGGTCAAGGGCCGCTACATCACCAAGGCCACTGTCACCACCACCATGGGCCCGGGCGTTCCTCTGGACACCGCGGTGCTCTGAGCCAGTTCGGCTGTATACTTCCAGGGCGGGAGACCTTCGGGTTCCTGCCCTTTTTATATCTTGGTCTTACGGCAGTTGGTCCGGCACCCGTCAGTCGGTGCCCTGATGCGACCTGCGGATTCTGCCGATGATCAGGGCCGCCCGGAGGACGAAGGATTCTCGCGGGTCCATAGCATCCCAGCCAGTCACCTCCACACAGCGCCTCAGCCGGTAGCGCACGGTGTTGGGATGGATGCCTAGCTTTTTGGCGGTGACCTCCAGCGAGTTGCCCGAGCGCAGAAAGGTGAGCAGCGTGGTCGGCAGAGGCCCGTCCGGGTCCTGTCCGGCCAGGCTCATATAGACCTCTTGGTAGAGCTGATCAGCAGCGTCCGTGTCCCCGTTCAGGGCTCGTTCGGGCAGCAGGTCGTCGGCGTGCAGTGGTCTGGGTAACGCGGCAGTGATGGGGTCAGCCACTGCTGGAGCCGCCGCATGCGTGCTCAGGGCAGCTCGGATGGAGTCTTCCGCACCGGAGATTCCATGGCGGAGAGGCCCCAGGCAGACAGCTGATTCGTCGGTGAAGAACCGCAGGATGGATGCGCAGAAGTCGGCTGGAGTGCCTGACCGGTCGGGATTGATCAGGACCACCATGAGCCCCTCGCTCTCGCCCACCAGAGCCCTGCCACCTTGACGGACCACCGTGGTGTGTATGGGCTGGCGGGCGTTCTCCATGCCCTGCCCGTCATCGTTGCCCTGGGGCTCGCCGACGACAGCGAAGCAGTCGAATTCGGTCGGCCAGCCTAAACGGGCCAGATCATCCACCGTCCGTGTGTCTGCAGTTTTCTCGATCAGATGCCGAATGATCCTCGACTCCGTTACTGCCTTGCGTCCGCTCCGCGTCTCTGCCAGGTCGGCGTAGAGTTCGGCTGCTGCGGTGGCGGCTTGGCGGGTGTAGACCAGCGTGACTCGTTCCTCTTCGGCTCCCATGGTCCGGCCAGCCTCCTCAAGCATGTCCAGAATGACTTGGGTCAGCTCCATGGCTCTGTGCGGGCCCAGGCTTCGGGAGAGCTCGGCTGGTACGGGTGAGGGGACTTCGCTGTCGTCTGTGCCTTGGGTGTCAAGTCGGGACAGCAGGTCGTCCAGAGCCGTTTGAATGGCCCCCTCCAAGGTTCTGTGTCCATCAGCGGGCAAGGACCTGGTCCAGGGCAACGCCTCCTGCAGATGATCCAGTGTCTTCAGGAGAATCTGCTCCATGGCGGCATCGGAGGCAGTAGATGACCGGTAAGCTTGCTGCGCCTCGGCAGGTTCATCGTCCTTCGGTCTGGACCGCTTCGACTTGCCGATCATGTCGGCCGGTCCATCAGGTTTTCGGCGCGGGCACGGCGGCTCTGCCGGACCATATCCATGATCAGGAAGGGCACTGCCATGTCCACCGGCAGCATGTGCCGTTCGAAGTTGTTGGCCGGAGCAGTGATCATGACCCCCATGATCAGCAGGAGGGGGAACCAGCACAGGGCCCCTCGCCAGTGGCCGGCTGCCAGGCGGGCGACGATCAGCAGCAGGGCGGCCACCACCCAGAAGTTGGCCCGTGCCACCAGGCCCAGCAGGGGGGTGTCTGCCCAGGTTCTGACGAATCCGGTCACCCCATTGCGCCAGTCATGGCACCAGGCCGCCAGCCAGGAGCCCGAGTTCTGCACGTAGCCGTTGTTGAGGTAGTAGGACATGGCCACGTAGGCAGGGTCGCCGGGATCGAAGTACCCGTAGGATTCGGCCATGAATGCATCCAGGTAGATCATCGGGTTGCGCCGTCCCACCTGGAGCCAGGCCCGATTCAGCCGGGACAGCTGCTCGGGCGTGACGGTCCTCCATCGATAGACGATCAGTTTGGGCTGGTTGCCCGAGGACTTGACCCGGTCTGCCTCCCAGGGGGTGTACTGGATGGCGGCATTGTCCAGGTCCATGATGGGCTCAAGGTCGGCCCTTGCCTGGGCCGGAATCCCCTGAGGGTTGCGCTGGGCCACCCGGGCGATCTGCTGTAGCTGGATGCTGCGGCTCTCCACTGGGTCGCCCTTGATGACCGTCCCTGTGGCCATCATGGCCCCGGTCACCCCTGTGAACAGGACCAGGGGCAGCAGGAGACCTATCAGGATGGTGGCCCACTGGCGACGGTGGATGATCAGGGCCAGGACCAGCTGGGCCAGGACGATGTAAAGGCCATACTTTGCGCTGATCAGCATGGTTAGGGTGCTCAAGGCGAGGGCAAGTCGCAGTCGGGCTGCCTGGCTTGCGTACAGTGGCGAGTTCTTGTCCGCTGACTCCAGCTGGTGGCAGATGCCGAACCACCAGACGAAGGCGAAGGCGAAGAGTGGGGATTTGGTCAGGCTGAAGGTGCTGAAGACTACAAAGGGGGAGAAGAGGAAGAAGAGCATGACCAGGGTGCGGGCCAGCGCCCCGACATGTTCAGTTTCGCTGCCGCGCAGGAAGCGGTCGGCAGTGACGGCGCAGCAGAAGGCCGCGAAGATCACCTGCAGCCCCGATAGGAGCACAATGCCCGCGTCATAGGATCCGGTCAGATGGTTGGAGGCCATGATGGTCATCCCGTAAAACAGGGTCAGCACTATGTTGTGCTGATCGGTCAGGAAGGCCGGGTGACCCGGCCACAGGTAGTGGCCGATGGGGTAGACGTCCATCTGGGTGAAGGCATTGCCGCCGTAGGGGGGCTGATCGCCCTGCAGCTGGGCCAGGAAGTTGGCGCATTCCTGGGCCTGTGCATACAGGTCGGCCCCGTAGGCGGCCAGCAGGGTAAGAAAGGCCCAGGCCCAGCCCAGCAGGAGCAGACGCATGATGGGTCGCCAGCCGCTGGTTTGTCTGGTGATGAAGGCCGCATAGGCACGCATCCGTGGGCGCTGCGCCAGGGCGGTCAGCCGTTGCGGCACCCGAAGGGGTTCGCAACCCAGCAGAATTCGGCGGCAGACCAGGACCAGTGCCAGGCAGAGGACCAGGGTTCCCAGCATGATCAGCATCTGGGGCAGGCCCACCTGTGTCAGCGAACCCTGCTGCCGGTAGATGGGGCCCAGTCCAGTGCAGAAGGCAATCCAGAGGCAGGCCAGCAAGGCCAGGACAAGGCCGACGGTCCGGGATGCACGAGATCCAGGCCTCCCGGTCTGCAAGGCCGATGTCTGCACAGGTTGTTCGCCCGCCTCTCTCGCTTGCGCCCGTCCGCTGTCTGCGCTCAAAAGAACCCCTTTCGCGGGTCATGCCTGGTGTACGGCTTCCCCATTTTATCCAGTGCCTGTCCGAGGATGCGCTCTGAGCTATCCAATGGTCGCCTGTGAAAAGATACAAAAACCGGCCGTCGCTTTTGTGGGTGGTTCGCTACCGGGGCTGACCCCTTGTGCCGTATAGTGGAACGCGTGCCTCATCAGAATATCAAGTGGCAGCCTTCGGCATCGCTGGACAGTGGCGTACTCTCCTCGATCGTGGTGCTCGACACCGTCGATTCGACCAATACGCTCGTGGCTCATGCTCTGGAAGCCTCGACGTATTCGGATGCGCGCGACCGGGTCGAGCGGCTGTTTGGGGGCGGTGAATCGACAACGAGCACGGAGACCGTGAAGGGACTGGCCTCTGGCACAAGGGGAAAAGCCGAAGATACGCCTCGAAAAAACGCCCGTCAGGGTGTTTCTACGACTACACGGTACGAGGGAAGAGTCGCAAGTAGGGGTATTCGGCGATGGCCGGGCGCCGGGAAGAGCACCATGCCGCTGAGCGTAGCGGTTGCCGATGCGCAATCCCGGTGCCGCGGTCGTCTTGCCCGAACCTGGGTCAATCAGGCCCGATGCTCCCTGCTGGCCACTTGGGCCCTGCCGCTGCCCACCGGACTGCTGACTGGACCCTTTGGCGGATGGATGCCCATGGTGGCGGGGCTGGCTGCTCTGGAAGGCCTGCAGGATGTGCTTGAGTACCACGGCTGCCCGCTGGCTGACGGCGGCGACCCTGAAAGGGTCCTGACCCTCAAATGGCCCAATGATCTGTTTTGCCGCGGGGCCAAGCTGGGGGGCATCCTCTGCGAACTGGTCCGGGTGGGTCAGGACTGGTCGGCCTTGGTTGTCGGCATCGGCATCAACCTGTTCCTGCCAAGGCAGGCGCTGCCCATTGCGGAGTCCACATCCTTGCAGCTGCATTACCAGGACCTGCCCGACTATCAGACCCTTCGCGACGATCTGGTCGATGCCATCAGCTGGCACCTGAGCGGGGAGATGGCCCCCCTTGGCTTTGACGGGTCGCTGGATAGGACCTTGAACGGGCCCCAGGGTCTGCGCTCGCGGATTGCCGCGCTCAGCTGGACGCTGGGCAAGCGGGTCAGGGTTGTCCCCGTGGCCGGTGAGCCCGTGGAGGGCCGTGCTCTGGAGATCAACCCGGATGCCTCCCTGCGGGTGCAACTGTCGGATGGCGACCAGGTTGACGTATCTACGGCAGACGTGGGTGTCCTGCCTGAAGTGGCCGCTGTGGGGGCCTAATCCCCACCCTGTTCATGCTTTCCGTCAATCCAATCACTCTTGAGCAACCAGTGAGGAGAGGGGAATGAAAAAACTGCTGATCGCCAACCGCGGCGAGATAGCCCTGCGGGTTGTGCGCACAGCCCAGGAGATGGGGATCGCCACCGTAGCGGTCTATGCCGACCAGGATCGTGATGCCCCCTATGCCCAGATGGCGGACGAGGCCTACCTCTTGCCCGGGGACACCAACATGGAGACCTACCTGAACGAGGATCTGATCGTCTCCATCGCCCGCCGGGCCGGCGCTGATGCCCTTCACCCGGGATACGGCTTCCTGTCCGAGTTCTCCTCTTTCGCCCGCAAGGTGCTTGATGCGGGCATCACCTGGGTGGGGCCGGATCCAGAGGTCCTGGACGAGCTGGGCGACAAAATCACCGCCTGCAAGGTGGCCGAGCGGGCAAGGGTGCCTGTGGTGCCGGGCCTGAGCGAGCCCGTCACCGATATGCGCCCCCTGCTGGACTTCGCCGACGAGCACGGCTATCCGGTCATGATGAAGAAGGCTGACGGCGGCGGCGGCCGGGGGATAACCCTGATCAATGACAGCGACGAGCTGCGCACTTTCTACATGAACCATGACGCCCTTCAGGGCGGCGACCTGGGCGACTACTTCATCGAGAAGTTCGTGGACCGCGCCCGGCATGTGGAGACCCAGTCCGGCAGGGACAGCCACGGCCAGTTCACCGTCTATTCCACCAGGGACTGCTCGGTTCAGCGCCGCAACCAGAAGCTGGTGGAGGAGGCCCCGGCTCCCTTCCTGTCCGACGATGTGATCGCCCAGCTGGAGGGGTTCTCCCGCCGTCTGTTCGACACGGTGGGCTACGTGGGCCTGGGCACCTGCGAGTTTCTGGTCACCCCCAGGGACGACGTCTACTTCATGGAGGTCAACCCCCGGCTGCAGGTGGAGCATACGGTCAGCGAGCAGGTCTGCGGACTGGACCTGGTCCGCGAGCAGCTACGGATCGCCGACGGCGGCTCCCTGAATGTGGCGCCTCCGCCCCGAGGCCACAGCTTCGAGTTGCGCATCACCAGCGAGGACCCGGCCACCAACCTGACCCCCAGCTCAGGGACCATCGAGTCGATTCAGTGGCCCTCCGGCCCCGGCATCCGCGTGGACTCGGGTGTCGAGGTGGGCGACACGGTCTCGCCCAGGGACGACTCCATGATGGGCAAGCTGATTGTGACCGCCCAGGACCGCCCGGCCGCCGTGGCCAGGGTTCGCCGGGCCCTGCGCGAGATGAGCATCAGCGGGGTCCCCACCCCGGCCGGCCTCTTCCAGAAGATTTTCACCAACCCCGAGTTCACCGCCGAGGACGGGCACTCCTTCGATGTGTCCACCAAGTGGCTGGAACGGGTTTACCTGAATGTGGAACCTGCCTCCAACGGTAGCGGCCAGCCAGCCTCGGTCTCAGGCGCTTCCGCCCAGGAACAGGACCGGGACAGTGATCCCATGGAGACCTATAACGTGGAGATCGACGACAAGCGGGTCAGGTTGGCCCTGCCCCAGTCACTGCTGGGAGGCATGGGCGGCGTCGGCGGGCACGGCGGCATTTCGCGGCCCCGGCAGCCCTTGCGCGGACGCGGGCTGCGCGATCAGGAGCCTGGCGCACCCCGGCAGGATGCGGCCCGGTCCGGCATCATCGTGGCCACCATGCAGGCTGTGGTCACCCGCATCAACGTGGCCCCCGACCAGGAGGTGGACAAGGGCGACCTGCTGGTGGTTCTGGAGTCCATGAAGATGGAGAACTACGTCTATGCCCCGGCCAAGGGGCGTGTGAAGACCATCGATGTGTCCGTGGCACAAGGGGTGGATCCGGGCCAGACCCTGGTCACCCTGGATCTGGGCGGGGAGGAGCAGGCATGAGCGTCACCGAATCCACCTTGGGCTCCCAGCCGGTGCGCCAGGGCATCCACCGGGCCGCCGCCCTGGCCAAGCAGGCTGAGGAGCACGCCCGCGACCGTCAGCATGCCAAGGGCAAGCAGACCGCCCGGGAGCGCCTGGATCTGCTTTTCGACAAGGACACCTTCGAGGAGGTGGGCCGCTTCGCCGGCGGCGACATCGCCGGGGACCGGGCGGGCTCTGCGGTCATCACCGGCTTCGGTCTGATCTACGGGCGCAAGGTCGGCGTCTATGCCCAGGACTTCTCCGTTAGGGGCGGCACTCTGGGCCGGGCCGAGGGTGAGAAGATCTGCCGGCTCATGGACATGGCCCTGCGGATCAAGGTCCCAATCGTGGCCATGATCGACTCGGGAGGCGCCCGCATCCAGGAGGGTGTGGCTGCCCTGACCCAGTACGGACGCATCTTTCGCAAAACCTGCCAGGCCAGCGGCTTCGTCCCGCAGATTTCCCTGATCCTGGGGCCCTGTGCAGGCGGTGCCGTCTACTGCCCGGCGCTGACCGACCTGATCATCATGACCAAGGAGAACTCCGACATGTTCGTCACTGGTCCTGATGTTGTCAAGGCGGCCACCGGCGAGACCATCAGCATGGACCAGCTGGGCGGCGGCTACGTGCACAACACCCGTTCCGGCGTGGCCCACTACCTGGGTGAGGACGAGGCCGACGCCATCGACTACGCCAGGACCGTCCTGGCCTACCTGCCTGCCAACAGCGGACAGGAGCCACCCCGGTACGCTTTCATCTCCGGCCATGCCGAGCGCCAGGCCGCCAAACGCCTGGCCACGGTCATCCCCGAGAACGACCGGCAGCCCTACGACGTGCTGGATGTCATCCATGCCATCGTCGACTACGGCGAGCTGGTTCAGGTCCAGGAGCTCTACGCACGGTCCATCGTGGTGGGCTTCGCCTGCCTGGAGGGCCGGCCGGTGGGAATCGTGGCCAACCAGCCCATGGTGGACGCGGGCAGCCTGGATGTGGAGTCCTCCGAGAAGCTGGCCCGCTTCGTCCGCCTCTGCGACGCCTTCAACCTGCCGGTCATCACCCTGGTGGACACCCCTGGCTACAAGCCGGGATCGGACCAGGAGCACGCCGGCATCATCCGCCGGGGGGCCAAGGTCATCTACGCCTATGCCAACGCCCAGGTGCCCATGGTCACCATTGTGCTGCGCAAGGCCTTTGGCGGCTCCTACATCGTCATGGGCTCCAAGGCCATAGGCGCGGACCTCAACTACGCCTGGCCCTCCTCGCAGATCGCCGTGCTGGGAGCCCAGGGCGCGGTCAACATCATCCATCGGCGCGACCTGCAGGAGGCCAAGGAAGCCGGCCGGGACGTGGATGAGCTGCGCAACCGGCTGGCCCAGGAGTACGAAACCAGCACCGTCAACGCCAATCTCTCCCTGGAGATGGGCGAGCTGGACGCCATGATCGACCCCGAGCAGACCAGACCGGTCCTGGTCCAGGCCATGGACCTACTAGCAGACAAGCAACGCGTCAGGGTCAACGACAAGCACCACGGCAACCAGCCTCTGTGAACTTCCCCTCGTCATTATCAGCAATCCCCAACTCTCTATGAATAGGACATCATGACCAGTACATTCTTCATCAACCGTCTCGCTGAACAGCCGCACGCGCTTATGTTCGCCGGCCAGTCCAACCCCTGGACCGTGGCCCTGGCCGATCTGCAGGGCGATCCCGACATCGACAAGGCCCTGAAGGAGCGCATGGCGGCGGCCACCGACCTGCTCAGGGCAGTCAAGCCCGACCTGCTGGCCACCAACGGTCGTCAGCTGGATATGTTCGGCTACAGGCCCGACCCGGTCAGGCTGGGGCCGGCCGCCGACGCGGCGGTCAGCGTGCCCGGCATCGCCCTGGTGCAGCTGGGTGCCCTCATGGATATGGACCAGCTGGGCTACGACGCGGCCCAGGCCCGTCCGGTGGCCCTGCTGGGGCACTCTCAGGGCATCATCGGCGTTCACATGGTTCAGGAGATTCAGGCTGCCGGATCCCTCAAGGCCGCTCAGGGTGCCATTGACCAGATTCTGGCCACCGCCATGCTGATTGGAACGGCTGGCACTCGTCAGGCCCGTCGTCTGGGTATCCACCGCCAGGGTGAGGCCACCCCTATGCTTTCGGTGCGCGGGGCCACCCGCCATCAGGTGGAGGTTCTGGTCGACCGGGTGCTTGGCGCTCGCGGCCCCATCAGCGTGGCCGTGACCAACTCGGATCGCAACCTGGTCCTGTCCGGCTATCCGGAGGATCTGGCCGCCTTTGCCATCGAGGCGGGCAAGGAGAGCGAGCACCAGCGCCAACTGCGCGAAGACAAAGTTCGTGGTGGAACCGCCTTCTCGCCGGTTCTGGAGTACCTGGATGTGACCCTGCCCTTCCACTCCCCGCTCATGAAGGAAGCCGTGGATCTGAGCGTGGACTGGGCCTCCCATTGCGGTCTGGACACCGAGCGTGCCCAGGTTCTGGCTGAGGAGGTTCTGCTCAACCACGCCGACTGGGCCGGCCGGATCGCCGAGGTCATGGACCAGCAGGATGCCGCATCCCTCTGGTTGGTGGATCTGGGCCCGGGCGAGACCCTGGGCAAGCTGGTGGACAACCTGGTCCAGGGCACCGGTGTCGGCGTGGTCGAAGCATCCAATCAGGCCCGGCGCGCGCAGCTGTCCACCATGGAGGAGGACCCGGCCCGAACCCAGGACTGGTCCAAGCTGGCCCCCCGTCTGCTTGAGACCCCCGCCGGTCCCAGGGTGGAGACGGCCTTCAGCCGCTTGACCGGCAAGCCCCCGGTCATGCTGGCCGGCATGACCCCGACCACTGTGGAGCCTGAGATCGTGGCTGCAGCCGCCAACGCCGGTTACTGGGCCGAACTGGCCGGCGGCGGCCAGGTGACTGCCGAGGTCTTCGACCGCCATGTGTCCCAGCTGGAGGACCAGCTGCAGGAGGGTCGCACGGTCGAGTTCAACGCCATGTTCATGGACCGCTACCTGTGGAACCTCCAGTTCGGCAGCCAGCACATCGTGCCCAAGAAGCGCGCCTCCGGCACCCCCATCGACGGTGTGGTCATCTCTGCCGGCATTCCCGAGCTGGACGAGGCCGTGACCCTGATCCGTCAGCTCAACGAGGAGGGCTTCCCCTACGTGGCCTTCAAGCCCGGCACGGTGGACCAGATCCGCCAGGTCGTGGCCATCGCCCGCAAGGTCGCCCCCACCCACATTTTGATGGAGGTCGAGGGCGGGGCCGCAGGAGGCCACCACTCCTGGGAGTCCCTGGACGACCTGCTCTCGACCACCTATGCCGAGGTTCGTGCCTGCCCCAACATCGTGCTCGTGGCTGGCGGCGGCATCGGCACCCCTGAGCGGGCGGCCGACTACATCAGTGGTCAGTGGTCCCGCGCCTACAACCTGCCGGACATGCCCGTGGACGGCGTCATGATCGGCACAGCGGCCATGACCGCCAAGGAGGCTCACACCAATCCTGAGATCAAGCGGGCTCTGGTGGCCACCCCTGGCATCGACAGCTCGACTCCCGATCCGGATCCTTTCGCTCCCATGGGCGAGAAGTGGGTGCCCAGCGGCAAGTCCGTGGGAGGCGTGGGCTCCGGCCTGAGCCATCTGCACGCCGACATCTACGAGATGGAGAACTCCTCCGCCGAGTGCGGCCGCCTGCTAGTCCGGGTCATGAAGCACCCCGAGGAGCTGGAGACCCGCCGCGCAGAGATCATCGAGGCCCTGAACAAGACCGCCAAGCCCTACTTCGGCGATCTGGAGACCATGACCTACCAGGACTGGGCCCAACGTTTCGCCGACCTGGCCTACCCCTGGGCCGAC
Organism: Bifidobacterium polysaccharolyticum; assembly: GCF_016101585.1. Lineage (GTDB taxonomy): Bacteria > Actinomycetota > Actinomycetes > Actinomycetales > Bifidobacteriaceae > Bombiscardovia > Bombiscardovia polysaccharolytica. The sequence goes on along the minus strand of NZ_JACFQG010000002.1, from coordinate 208,663 downwards.
GACACCTACATCGACCGCTTCCTGCACTTGCTGCGGCGGATTGAGGCCCGTGTCTGCGAGCGTCAGAGCGGCGAGTTCGACTCCATCTTCGCCTCCAGGCAGGATGTGGCCGAGCCCGAGCAGGCACTTCGCCGACTGCACGAGGCCTATCCCCAGGCAGCCGAGCTCAAGGTGGTGCCCACCGACGTGGCCTGGTTCCCCGTCCTGGTGCGCGAGTACCCCAAGCCCATGCCCTTCGTGCCGGTCATCGACAACGATCTGCTGCGCTGGTGGGGCCAGGATCAGCTCTGGCAGTCCGAGGATCCCCGCTACGGTGCCGACTCGGTCAGGGCCATCCCCGGACCCATCTCCGTGGCGGGCATTACCACGGTGGACGAGCCGGTGGCCTCCATTCTGGGACGGTTCGAACAGGCGGCTATAGACCGAGTGCGAGACCTGAGCAACGGGTCCGTCAAGGTATACAGCCAGCTGGCAGGCGCCGCTGACGCACAGGAGTTCATCCGCCGCAGCCCTAACATCTCCTGGGTGGGCCACCTGATGGCCAATCCGGCCTACGGCACGGCCATGGACGACCCCAATTACACCATCACCGCCACCGGCCAGGATGACCAGGGCGAGCACTACGATCTGGACATCCACCTGGACACCTATTGGGATGACGACCCTGACGGCGGTCTGGACCGGCATGCGGTGCGCGACATCGTCGTGCCACTGACTCTCAAGAGCGACCAGGTCGGGCTCTTCCCGGTGGTCGACCGCAGCCGCCTGCCCAAGGATGTCTACGACATGCTGGCCGACACAGCCGGCATCGGCAATACCACTATCACCGGCGACAAGCTGGAGGCCATGCCTGTCATCGAGAAGGACGATGACGACCAGGACCACCCCTTCGGTCTGGCCCACAGTGGCTACACACTGGCGGCCAACCTGGGCTTCGACCATGAGGCGGCCACCGGAGGCGCCCTGCCCGATGCGCTGATCCCCTCCGGCTTCGCTCCCGACGCTCTGGTGGGTCCGGCCTGGCCGGCCATCTACGCAGCCCTGGGATCCGTCTATGTGGATGGCTTCCCCATCATCGAGGGACTGCTCAACGCGGTCCATCTGGACCATCTGATCGAGTTGGAGGTCAGCGAGAAGCGCCTGCTGGAGCACACCGGCCAGCGGATTGAACTGACCAGCTGGGCCGAGCCCTACCAGGAGTCAGCCTCCGGTCGGGTGGTGACCATCCATGTGGTCCACGCCGCCCAGGACGGAACCGTGCTGGCCCGCGAGGTCGAGCGTTTCGCCATCCGTGGCCGCGCCTACAGCGACCAGCTGCCCCAGGAGGCTCCCGAATATGGCGGCATCCGAGCCGACACAGTGGACACACCCCGCAGGCTGTTGCGTCGCGTCACCGTCACCGCCCCCAAGGACATGACCGCTTTCGCACGCACTTCCGGTGACTTCAATCCCATCCACACGTCTAAGCGAGGAGCGGCGGTCTCCGGTCTGTCTGCGCCGCTGGTGCACGGCATGTGGCTGTCGGCCACCGCCCAGTACGCGGCCCAGGCCACTGACGAGCAGGGCGTCCACTACGAGATCGCCGGATGGACCTACAACATGTACGGCATGGTCCAGCTGGGCGACAAGGTGGAGATCAGCCTGGAGCGTGTGGGCAAGGTTCGCCATGGCGGCCTGGTCCTGGAGGTCACCTGCAGGATCGACGGCCAGCTGGTCTCCCGCGGCACGGCCATCGCCCGCGCCCCACGGACCGCCTACGTCTATCCCGGCCAGGGGATCCAGCAACAGGGCATGGTCCTGGACGAGCGGGCCAAGTCTCCGGCCGCACGCGAGACCTGGGAACGTGCCGATGCCCTGACCCGCAGCAAGCTGGGGTTCTCCATCCTGGCCGTGGTGCGTGACAACCCGCATACCCTTACAGCCAAGGGGGTCACCTACCACCATCCTGAGGGTCTGCTCAACCTGACCCAGTTCACCCAGGTGGCCCTGGCCACCGTGGCCTTCGCCCAGACCGCCCGCCTGCGCGAGTCAGGCATGGACATCTGGCCCGCCTACTTCGCCGGCCACTCCCTGGGCGAGTACAACGCCCTGAGCTCCTTCGCCGGGGTCATGTCCCTGGAGACGGTTCTGGAGCTGGTCTTCCACCGTGGATCCACCATGCACTCCCTGATCGAACGTGACGAGCAGGGGCGCAGCAACTATCGGATGGGTGCCCTGCGTCCCAACCAGTTCGGCGTGGGCGACTCCGGCGTCAAGCAGTATGTGGAGTCCGTGTCCAAGGAGTGCGGCGAATTCCTGGAGATCGTCAACTACAACCTGGCTGGCCAGCAGTATGCCGTGGCCGGGACCATCGCCGGTCTGGAGTATCTGCGAGCCGACGCTAACCGCCGGGCCAAGGAGGCGGGCGGCAAGCCGGCCTTCATGTATGTGCCAGGCATCGACGTACCCTTCCACTCCACCCTGCTGCGCAAGGGGGTACCCGAGTTCCGCGATACCCTGGACGCCCTGCTGCCCGAGCACATTGACTACTCCCGCCTGGAGGGCCGCTACATACCCAACCTGGTTGCACGGCCCTTCCAGATGACCAAGGAGTTCGCGGCCTCCATCCTGGAGGTGGTTCCTTCCGAACGCATCAAGCAGGCTCTGGACGATCCGCAGGTTTGGGACCAGTATGCGGCTGACGACCAGAAGCTGGGTCGTCTGCTGCTGACTGAGCTGCTCTCCTGGCAGTTTGCCTCTCCTGTGCGCTGGATCGAGACCCAGGCGATCATGTTCGACGCCCCTGAACAGGGCGGCCTGGGCGTGGAGCAGCTGATTGAGGTGGGGCTGGGCCATTCACCCACCCTGGCCAACCTGGGCACCAAGACCCTGAAGCTGCCTGACTTCCGCGAGCGTCACGTGAGCGTCTACAACCTGGGCAGGGACGAGAGCCGGGTCTATCTGACCGATACCGATCCCATGGCCACAGTGGAGGAGGAGCCCGCAGCTCCGGCCCAGGATTCCAGCCCTGAACCTGCTCAGGCTGCTGCGCCCGCCCCGGCATCGAATCCGGCTCCAGCTTCGGCTCCTGCCCCTGCGGCAGCCGAGGATTCAGCTCCTGCTCCTGCCCCTGCCCCGGCGACCGGCGGTCCGTCGGGTGCCGAGGTGGCCGACCTGCCCTTCAAGGCCTCGGACGCCATCGCCGTCCTGCTGGCCTACTCCACCAAGATCCGCCCCGAGCAGATCGGGCAGACCGACACCACCGACACCCTGACCAACGGCGTCTCCTCCAGGCGCAACCAGCTGCTGATGGACATCAGCTCGGAGCTGGGTGTGGCCAGCGTGGATGGTGCAGCCGAGGCCAGCATGACCGATCTGAGCGCCTTGGTGAACAAGGTGGCTCCTAACTATCGGCCCTTTGGCCCGGTGCTCTCCGACATCGTGCGTGAGCGCATCCGCGACCTTTTCGGCCCCTCCGGCCTCAAGCTGCAGCAGGTTGAACAGCGGGTCTCCGATGTCTGGCAGCTGGGTGCAGGCTGGGTTTCGGCCACCGTGGCCAGTCTGGTCCTGGACACCCGTGAGGGTGCCTCCTCGCGTGGCGGTGATCTGGCGCTCCTGCCCACTGAAGCCGTCTCCACAGTGCCTGCGGCCAACGCGCTGATTGACCAGGCCGTTCAGCAGGTGGCCCAGCGTCACGGTGTCACGGTCTCCATGCCCTCTGCAGGTGGTGCCGCTGGCGGTGCCGTGGTCGACTCCGCTGCCCTGGATGCCTTCGCAGCCCAGGTGACCGGCTCTGAGGGTGTGCTGGCCTCCACTGCCCGCTTCCTCCTGGACAAACTGGGGCTTAAGCCTCCGACCGTCCAGCCTGGCGAGAATGAGGATGTAGCCGTTGTGGCCGCCGTCAATGCCGAGCTGGGCAGCGACTGGCCCGAGCAGGTGGCACCACGGTTCGAGGCCTCGCGCGCCGTCCTCTTCGACGACCGCTGGGCCAGCGCTCGAGAGGATCTGGCTCACATCTACCACGAGCATGATGATGACCGCAGTCGCCTGAGCTTCGTAGGAGCCGGACGTGAGGTGCACGATCAGGCCGTCTGGTACGCCAACCAGGCAGGCAAACGCGGCGAGCAGGATTTGGCCCGGGTCTTCAGCGGCATCGCCGATCAGGCCATGACCCCTGCCGACTCGGACCAGACCGCAGCACGGTTCGCCAGGGACGTGGCCGTGGTCACCGGCGTGGCCCCCAAGTCCATCGCAGGATCTCTGACTGCGGGCCTCCTGGAGGGCGGGGCGACGGTCATCGCCGTCTGCCACTCCCTGAAGCCGCAGACCGTCATCTGGGCCCGCGACCTCTACCGCCGTCATGCCGTGGGCGGTGCCCGTCTCTGGATCGTTCCTGCCAACCTGTCCAGCTACCGGGATGTGGACGCTTTGGTCGACTGGGTCGGCAATGAGCAGCGCAAGACCACGGGGGCCACGACCACCGTGCTCAAGCCCGCCTATGAGCCCACCCTACTGCTGCCCTTCGCAGCACCCGCCATGCACGGGACCATGGCCGACTCGGGCCGGCTCTTCGAGTCCCAGGCCCGGCTCATGCTCTGGAGCCTGGAACGCCAGATCGCCGGGTTCGCCGGCATCGGGGCGGATACCGATGTCGACCACCGTCTGCATGTGGTCCTGCCCGGCTCGCCCAACCGCGGCATGTTCGGCGGCGACGGAGCCTATGGAGAGGTCAAGGCCGCCCTGGATGCCATCGTCAACCGGTCCCGCCCCGAGCAGGACTGGTCCGGTCGGGTCACCTTCGCCCATCCGCTGATCGGTTGGGTTCGTGGCACCGGACTCATGGGCGGCAACGATCCGCTGGTCCAGGTGGTGGAGCGCCACGGCATTCACACATACTCAACCAGGCAGATGGCCGATTCCCTGCTGGAGTTGTGCACTGTGCAGGTCCGCCAGCAGGCTCTCCAGGCCCCGCTTAAGGCAGATCTGACCGGTGGCCTGGGCTCCAGCCCGCTGGACCTCAAGGCCCTGAAGGCCGAGGCTGCCCAGGACGGCGATCCATCGACACCGGCTCCAACCGGGAAGTCCGGAGATGCTCCCGCAGATGCAGACAAAGATCCGGGCCGGGTCATCAAGGCTCTGCCCACACCCCGGGTGCCCGCCCAGGCCCCGGTGGATCTGCAGGATTGGCAGGGCGTGACCGCTCGTCCCGAGGATCAGATCGTCATCGTCTCCATCGGTGAGATGGGTCCCTGGGGTTCCGGCCGCACCCGCTTCGAGGCCGAGATGGGCATCCACTCGGATGGTCAGGTAGACCTGAGTGCGGCCGCCGTGCTCGAACTGGCCTGGAACATGGGCCTGGTCGAATGGCAGGATAGCCCCAAGCCGGGCTGGTACGACACCGACGGCGAGCTGGTGCCCGAGCAGGACATCGCCGAGCGCTACCACGACCAGGTGGTGGCCCGCTCCGGCATCCGTCCATTCGACGACGGCATGGGCTCCGACTACCGTCAGGGCACCAACGAAGAGGAGGTCGACGTCTTCCTGGATCACGACGTGGCCTTCTCGGTGCCCACCAAGGATATGGCTCAGGAGTACGTGGCCCAGGATCCGGACCACACCAGCATCGCCCGCGACGAGCAGTCCGGCGAGTGGACGGTCACCCGTCTGCCCGGCTCCCGCATCCGTGTGCCGCGTCGGGCCACCATGTCCAGGACCGTGGGCGGCCAGTTCCCCCAGGGCTTCGACCCGGTCAAGTGGGGCATTCCCGCCTCCATGGTCGGGGATGTGGACCCGATCGCCCTCTGGAACATCGTGACCACCGTGGATGCCTACCTGTCGGCCGGATTCACCCCTGTGGAGATCCTCCAGGCTGTCCATCCCTCCAAGGTGGCCTCCACCCAGGGGACCGGCTTCGGCGGCATGGCCTCCATGCGCAAGCTCTACCTGGACCGCTTCCTGGGTAAGGAGATTCCCACGGACATCCTTCAGGAGGCTCTGCCCAACGTGGTGGCCGCGCACGTCATGCAGTCCTACATCGGCGGATACGGCAACATGGTCCAGCCGGTCTCGGCCTGCGCCACGGCTGCGGTCTCCCTTGAGGAGGGCGCGGACAAAATCGCCCTAGGCAAGGCTGACTTCGTGGTCACGGGTGCCATCGACGACATCGGCGTGGAGTCGGTCATCGGCTTCGGCAACATGAACGCCACCGCCGATTCCGCCGAGATGTACGCCAAGGGCATTCAGCCCAGGTTCTTCTCCCGGGCCAACGACCGTCGTCGTGGTGGCTTCCTGGAGTCCCAGGGCGGCGGGACCATCCTGCTGACCCGCGGCGACATCGCCCTGCGCATGGGTCTTCCCGTGGCTGGCGTGGTCGGGTACATCCACTCCTTCGCGGACGGCGCCCACACCTCTATCCCCGCACCCGGGCTGGGGGCTCTGGCCGCCGGCATGGGTGGCAAGGACTCGGACCTGGTGCGCTCGCTGGCCAGGCTGGGTGTGGGTCCCGACGACATCGCCGTGGTCTCCAAACATGACACCTCCACCAACGCCAACGACCCCAACGAGTCCGAGCTGCATAACACCCTGGCCCACGCCATCGGGCGGACGGACGGCAACCCGCTCTATGTCATCTCCCAGAAGAGCCTGACCGGCCATGCCAAGGGCGGCGCCTGCATCTTCCAGATCAACGGGCTCACCCAGCTCTTCCGATCCGGGGTCATCCCGGCCAATGCCTCCCTGGACTGCGTGGATCCGGTCCTGAGGCGCGACGACCATCTGGTCTGGCTGGAGCAGCCTCTGAAGGTGGGCAGGGTCAAGGCCGGACTGGTCACCTCCCTGGGCTTCGGCCATGTCTCCGGCATCGGGGTCATCGTCAACCCGGGGGCCTTCGAAGCTGCTGTGTTCCAGACCTCCGGTCAGGAGGCCCTGGACGAGTGGCGTCGCCGGGCCAACGACCGTCTGGCCGCTGGTCAGCGCCGACTGGAGGAGGGCCGCATGGGTCGGGCCCCGCTCTACGAGCCCATCGACAACCGCCGCTTCCATGAGGACGGCCACGGGTATGTGGGCCATGAGGTCGAGAAGGCCATGCTGCTGGATCCCCAGGCCCGTCTGGGTGCCGACGGCTACTACGACCTGGGCTGAGAGCAGCGTGAGTCGGCCGGTTACCTATTCTCTGCAGTGGGAGATGGGAAATCGGTAAGAGCTCAATCACCGCGCTGATCAGGGAGGTGGGCCAAAAGGCTCACCTCCCCCTTTGTTATGGGGTGGATGCTCATCAGCTGCTCGCACTCGGGTGATCGCTTTCTTCGCGGGAGAGTGGATGAAATGTCCCTGGTACGTCAGGCTTGGCTATCCCATCCCTCGTCTTGCTTCAATGCTGCTTGAGGAGCAGGCGACCTTTGCAACCTGACAGTGTTTGAATCCTGTTCATGAAAAGGTATAAAAAGTAGATGGGTGGCCCAGGTTTTACTTGGGGTTATTGCTGGGCCACCCGAATGGCCGGACTTGTCTTTGGGGAGTCGCCCGACCGCTTACTCGTACGAAGTGTTGGTGTTAGTGGCCGCTGTTATGGAATTCCTGCGGCTGCGGTTTGTTGTCATAATACTCATGGCGAGAAGCCCGATCACCATAGCCACGCCGATATTTTTCCCTTTAGCTGTGGGCGGGACTCCAAGTTGTACAAGGCTCTGCCCAGTGATGCCTACATAGGTTTATCACTGAGTAAAATCACGCAGTGATTAACTGACCGCATGTTCCGGCTGGCCCATGTGCTATGCTGTTTACCGAGCCAACGGCTTCGCGGGCGTAGCTCAATGGTAGAGCCTCAGTCTTCCAAACTGATTACGCGGGTTCGATTCCCGCCGCCCGCTCCACGATAATCGTTGATATTCCGGGATTTTCGACGGGTTTCTCAACCACTTGGAGTGGTCAGGATCGGGCCTGACTGAGCGTGATTTTCGCCAGTATTCGGCACTTTACGGGCTAAATGGGTACACGATAGGGTACACAGCGGAGACTGCTGGATGGTAGTGGCTGCAGAGCTGTCCAACAGCGTCATGCCAGCGTTGTGACTCCTGCTGCTAATATGGCGAAATCTTCTTTATCCCCCTGCAGTCGTTCGCTCAGGAACTTAGCTATCAATGACACAGCGGGGGGGGGCGGAATCCTCAATTTCCGACCGGATGATTTGCTGCGAGGGACGATGAGGGGCATACTCGGGCCTATGGATGATGCCGGGTTTGGACAAGTGCTGGGGTTAGGACATGATCTGGTCGATCTGGAGGAGTTCGGCCAGCAGCTGGCTATGCCAGGTACGCGCATGACAAGCTTGTTTTCGCCACGGGAGCGGCGGCAGGCCCAGCAGCGGGCCCTGCTCAAGCATGACGACACAGCCGCGCACTTGGCGGTGCGCTGGGCCGGCAAGGAGTCGGTGCTCAAGGCCTGGTCGCAGGCGCTGGGACCTGAGCCATCGCCCTATGGCTTTGATGATTTTCCCTGGAGAGGGGTGGAGATCTTGGACGACGGCCGGGGTCGGCCGAGCGTCAACCTGGAGTCCTCCCTGGAAGCTAGGCTTTACGATTCCTTGTCTCTGACCGGTGGTCAGATCGATCGGGTGCAGTTATGCTGGCACATCGCTCTCAGCCATGACGGACCGGTGGCTTCGGCGGTTGTGCTTCTGTGCAGGTGTGTCTGAATCCGAGGCTAGCGATCGGAGACTGTATTGAATTGTGTATTGCTGAATTCGGCGACCGTTTAAGCGGGAACATCAGTGTTTAGAGCCATGATCTTAATGAGATTGGTGTGTCTTATCGTGATTGTTAGGTTAGTCAGCATGGTGGCTGAGAGGTAATACTCCCGTGCTGGTTTTATTGCGGATGTGAGGACAATAGTTTTACTGCATTAGCTTTTTTATTTTACTAAAGCACTATATCGATGTACGTTCTTCTCAACAGCGGGGATGGTCTTGTGCCATAATATTTAGGTATGGCTTCAAGACAATGCTGGCATTGCCATATATATGCGGGAATGGATATTGTAGGTAAACCTCAACGGTCAAAAATCTTTACAAAGGATCCCATCTTTTGGTTTGCTCTTATGGTTTGTAGAGAATGTGGGTGGCCTTCAATTTGTCTTCTTGAAGGGGAGACGGTGGACGATGTGATCGTAAATGGGGGTAAACCCCTAGATGCAATGGATGCAGAGGAAGAATATGTGCGTCATACTTGGCTTCCATTCGAATCAGTGGGCAAGCAATATGAGGATGTGCCGGAGTTTATTGCTTCTGCTGCTTCTGAAGCATACTCGTGTGCTTCGATATCTATGTATAGAGCAGCAGTACTCATGGCACGGACAGCATTAGAGGCCACTGCGAAAGATAAGGGGATTACAGAAGGAACCTTATGCGGGAAAATTAAAGAGATGGCCAAGAAGCACATCATCACGGACCAACTGGCAGATGAGGCTGATGAGATTCGGCTATTAGGTAATGAAATGGCTCATGGTGATTTGAGTACGCCAGTAACGGTGGATGATTCCACAGATATTCTTGGCTTTCTCGATTCAGTACTGGACTATGTGTACCAGCAGCCCAAAGCTATTTTGAGACGTCAGGAACTTCGAAAGGCTCGAAAGCACAAAGATTGATTATGCGTAAAACTGACCTATGAGCTGTGTTGATAAGAAGATGCTATGGCTCATTTGATAAGCATTGATGGCTGCAGCCTCTATTGTGCCTGAGTTTTAGGAATGGCTTTGTTTGAGTCGAATACGTTTATATGCTTAACAGCGGTTGCCGATAAAGGAATTGATATTGATGTAAACCAATTACTATAGGATGTTAGAGCTACTTGTTTCGTTGATGATTGCCTCATTGACCTAGTCGGTTGGCTGCCAATTGCTGTTCTCAATTGATTCAGTTGCAGATGAAAGCATCATTGGTACAGACTTTTCAAGCATTTTACGAAAGTAAAAATATTCCGGAACATATTTTTTGGTGTCGTTTTTAGCGAACTCTGAATAGACTTATTCGCAATTGATTATCTAAGCGGTACGCGCGGGACGTCTAATATTCAAAGGTACCGATTTCTCAATATGCACAATGCAAATAAAGAAGCGGCAGTCCTTTAAGTTCGTTGCTGTCCGCAAGCTTAAGGACAATCCTATGCATTCATGCTGGTTTCGAGTATCTCCTAAATAGAAGGACAGCATATAACTTGTAGGATGATGATCTAAAACAATATGTCCCTAAGGACTCCGCTTGTTTATGGTTGTAAACTTGAACTGGTACTTCAATGATGTATCTCGATGGACGAGGTCACTGAAACATAAACGGCGGGGGCGTTGATTGAATTGATACCTTCGGATTTGGGCTTGAGCGTCAAGGCCATGTCACTTTGGGGTAAGACGAACCGGAAGGATAATAGTTTCTGGTTACAGCTGTTCGTGCATCTGAGTGACTCTGCGGCGGTCGCTGAACGTCTCTGGTTTGAATGGGTGCCTTCTGGCACCAAGGAGATCATCATTCGTGATATCGGTGATCCTGAACTGGCGCGTAAAGTCAGTATGTTTATCGCTGGTGTTCATGATGTCGGCAAGGCTACTCCAGTTTTTCAGAGCAAGCCCCTGACGCATGCATCGGGTATGCGGGGTCTCTCGTTACAGCAGAAACCCCAGCAGGCGGGGCTGAAATTTCCAAAGCGTCCCCTGACAGAACTGAATAGACCAACCCACTCCATAGCAGGCCAACGGATCTTGGAGTCGTATTTGACCAAGGTTCAGCATTGGGATCAGGCCGTGGCCAGATCCTACGCCTGTGTCGTCGGGGGTCACCATGGTCAACCTCCCAAGCTGGTGGCTCTGCGCAAGTCCGATGAGGATGTGCGAATAGGAGTTGCCAAAGGTTACGAGGACTGGGTGGCAGTTCAGCGCGAATTGATCAAGTTCATCGCGAATCAGTGCGGACTAACCGACGACGACTTCGCCAGATTAGCTGGACATAGATTAAAAATCTATGCTGAGTCAGTGCTTGAGGGGTTGGTCATCATGGCCGACTGGATTGCCAGCAACTGCAAAGATGAACTGTTCCCCTTGGTTCCACTTAATCCTCAGAACAATGATGCGCAAGCTCAGGAGTTGGCTAATTCAGTGCGTACCAAGGCTGGTTTGCAGGCTCGACAGGAGCGAGGTTGGCGAAATCTCAAACTGACACCGAAGTGGGAGCCAGTTCATGACCAGATCGGCGTCGAAGAGCGGTTCGCGTCTAGATTCGAGCTGCCGCCTGGTGCTCATCCGCGGCCAGTGCAGGAGCAGGCTGTACATCTGGCGGAAACGACTCCTGAACCCGGAATCATGGTCATTGAGGCTCCCATGGGCGAGGGAAAGACCGAGGCTGCATTGGCCTGTGCGGAAATCTTGGCGGAACGGACCGGCAGAGGAGGTGTATGTGTAGCTCTGCCTACTATGGCCACCACGGATGCCATGTTCTCACGCTGTAAGAGCTGGATTGACCACTTACCGCAGCCTGCGGGTCGTTCTGAAAAATCCACTTCGCTCAGGCATAGCAAGGCAGCTCTCAATAAAGAATTTATGTCGATGGGGACTTCAGCTGCAAGCACTGCTACCTCATCAATTTTTGACGATGACAACCCGCAGGTTTCTACTTCTGCTGCTCACCGAACTTCATATCGGCCTACTTACCCTGAGGCGGTAGTTAACGATTGGTTCCATGGGAGGAAGAAAGGCGTTCTGGCAAATTTCCTGATTTGCACCGTAGACCAGGTCCTTATGGCTGCACTAGAGATGAAGCATGTAAGTCTACGTCAACTGGCTCTAGCTAACAAAGTCGTGATTATCGATGAATGTCACGCCTACGACACATACATGCGTGAATACCTCAAGCGAACACTGGAGTGGCTGGGAGGGTTCCATGCCCCGGTCATTCTTCTATCGGCGACACTGCCCACATCATTGCGTAAAGAGCTCGTCGATGCTTATCTGAAAGGTTATGCGTCTGTGATCAACGGATCGGGTCGTTTCCAAAAGCGGGATGGATGCACGCTTCACCGTTCCGCAGTTGCCGATGAGGATGATTCTGCCAACGCGCGTATTTCCGATGGACAGAAGTTAGCAGTTAGCAAATTAGTCGACTCGGCCGGTATGGATGTCTATCCGCTCATCACGTATACGTCGGGGATAAATCGACGAACTTGTAAGGTGCGACCTTCGGGCCGTTCGGTCGACATTGACTGCCAGGTTATAGATGACGATATTGAGCATCTGACGAACTTACTACAGGAGAGGCTAGCCGATGGCGGTTGTGCGGCCGTGATCTGTGACACTGTGAGGCGTGCTCAGCTAACTGCTTCTGCCTTGGCAGAGGTATTCGATCCAACTGAAGTTAGATTGACGCATTCACGCTTCATTGATCGGGATCGCATGGATAACGAACGGAGATTGCGGGAGGAATTGGGACCGAACGCGACTCTGGCAAATGGCAGACGCCCACGCAGGCTAGTCGTAGTGGGCACTCAGGTCTTGGAACAATCCTTGGACATTGACTTCGACCTTATGGTAACTGATGTGGCTCCCATTGATATTCTTCTGCAACGTATGGGCCGTCTGCATCGACATCATCGTGGAGAAGAAGAGAGCGACCGCCCAACCGGTCTGCAGAGGGCCTTCTGTTATCTGCGAGGCATTGGTTCCTGGGCCGCAGGCGGACCGACATTCTCAGACGGTGTGGATAGCGTATATGAGCCTGCTTCTCTACTCGAAGGCCTCGCTGTGCTGTGCTTGCATGCGAATGGTGCTCACCGTCAGTTGAATCTTCCTGGTGATATTGCCTCATTGGTGCGGACTGCCTACGAACAGAAAAGAGTTGCACGGCGAATACCTCAGCAATGGCGACAAAAGTATTGCTTTGGTGTAAAGCGTCGCGCTGAGAATGAAAAAGATGAGATTCATAAGGCTAACGCCTATCTAATCACAGATTCCGCTTTTGCTGTCGATGATGAGTCGAGGACACTGGTGGATTTGTTTAACAAAACTGTAGATTCGCAGGTTGATGAGGAAGCTCAACGAGCTGTTAGGGATATGAAGGATTCTGTGGAGGTGGTTCTTTTACGTCAATGCGCCGATGGTATTGCTCTATTGCCTTGGGTGGGGAGTGAGAATGTTCCATGCGGGTCTCCGGTGCCTACTGACAAAGAACCCAGCAGTTTTCTGGCACAACTAATACTGCAATCTGCAGTCAGACTTCCACCATCCGTTTGCGAAAAGGCTAGGGATTTACTCGTAGAAGTAGATAAACGTGCAAGAGACCTAACTAATGCTTGGTGTGATTCAACTTTGTTACTTGGATGTCATCTATTGGTTCTCAAAGAAGTGAGTTTAAATGGTTCAGATAAAATGTTGTACACCACGACGATAGGTGGTTTTCAGATCGGATATTCTCGAGAAGAAGGGCTCACCACGGCGGCTGTTGATAGTGGTGAAAGGAGCTAGCTTATGTCAACCTTTGAAGTCCGCAGTTGTTGCGCTGGCTGAGAGATGGGTGAAATTTGTCAAAGGAGGTATGCATCAATGCACGATATCGGTGAAGCGGCCGAAGAAAGAAGGCCCAAATACAATCTCCTGGAAGAACCTTGGATAAACGTCATTGATACAGACGGTTGTGCTAGTGCGGTTTCTCTTCGTGATGTTTTAGTCAATGCTCATAAGATCAAGAAGTTCGCGAATGATATGCCTAATCAGGATTTGCCTTTGCTGAGACTGCTTGTGGCAGTACTGTATCGAGCTTATGGCCGAAATTGTGGTCCTGGATCGGGTGAAGTTAATATATCGGATCTTCGAAAACTGTGGAAAAGAGAGTGGCAGGCAGGACATTTTAACAAGCAAATAATTCTGGATTATTTTAATCAATTCTATGATCGCTTCAATTTATTTGACGCAAAACATCCCTTTTATCAAACACCAGGATTATCATACCCGGCTAAGAAAGAGTTTGATAGTGTAGGTGAGCTTGAGGGTGACGTACCCAAGGCTGATAAATTCGTGTTTTCTATGCGTCCTCGAAACGATTTAAAAAAGCTGTCCTCAGCGGAAGCGGCGCGCTGGCTGCTGTTTTTCCAAGCATTTGACATAGCGGGCAACAAATCTCCGGTAGTAGGGGAGACGCATGTAACGAGTGGGAAAGTGGTCGCCCCTAAGTCTAAGGTTCAAACAGGATGGTTGGGAGCTTTAGGCTGTGTTTACCTTGAGCAAGATTCCTTGTTCCGTACACTTATGTTGAATTGGTGTCTGTTTAATCCATATAGAAGAACAAGGGAAGATATCTGGTTTGGTAATCCTCAAGATCGTCCGGCTTGGGAGAGAGAACCCGCCGGTCCCGACTTGAATGATCATTATCATCTTAGCGGAATAGTTGATTTGCTTACGCTTCAATCTCGCCGAGTTCGCTTGATACCGGATCAATCTGGACGGAATGTAATCGGAGTCATCAGTTGCTACGGTGATGTCATACAAGCACACAACATGGATTCACTGGAGCCTATGTCAGCTTGGAGATATGGAACTGAGAAAAAACGCAAAGAGTTACAATTGCCGACTTTACCGCGCGTTCCAGTAACGTTTACAGCCGACAAAGCTATATGGAGACAGTTGCAACCATTGATTAGTGCCGGTAATAACGGTGCAGGTGAAAGCGAGGATACTCGCCCTGGAGTCATTAAATGGTTGGAATACCTGCTGGTGAATGGTTGTCTCGGCGATGAAGCTTCTGGTAGCATTCTTAAGTTGGCCCGCATTCACACTCAAGCTATGACCTATGGGCAATATCAAGCAAATTATGTCGATTCAGTTGACGATTATCTTGATGCCAGTGTGCAATTGTTCCGATTAGACTCTGCAGCAGTAGATGTAATCGTGAACGCAGTTGAGCAAACTGAGAAGTCAGTCGATGCATTGGCAAAAATGGCTGGTTGTTTGGAAGAATCGTCCGGAAATCAGGCCAATGAAGATTCGGTGACTAAGTCTCAGCAAAAAAGATACAAAATAGCTTCCGAGGCTGTTAAAGAACGAGCATATGAATCACTGGATTCTTTGTTCCGTGAGC
Source organism: Bifidobacterium polysaccharolyticum (assembly GCF_016101585.1). Lineage (GTDB taxonomy): Bacteria > Actinomycetota > Actinomycetes > Actinomycetales > Bifidobacteriaceae > Bombiscardovia > Bombiscardovia polysaccharolytica. Next base: position 193,575 of record NZ_JACFQG010000002.1, on the reverse strand, counting down.
GGATCAGCGATTACACCCCGGTGATGGATATTGAAGATTACAGACAAGAATGGTATGACGCAATACATCGTAATTTAATCGAAATAGGTTGGGAATGTCGCAAAAATGCTTCAGCCCCTTCGTTTGCCTCGAAATATATCCGGAGTTCGTCGAAGACGACCAAAGGTGAACGCAAGAAGAAAAAAACGGTAAGTTTGTCAGCTGCTGTTCTTTTCATGCGGTTCAAACACAAATTGAATGTTTATTTGGGGCCTCTTCCAAGTGATAGGCATAGCACCATCAAAAAAGATACGGAGGGCTAATTATGGTGCAATCGAATACGAGCAGAAGTGCTTCATCTGTCCCGACTCGCAGTGATCGGAGGAGGGCGTTAGGCAAGTATGTTAATCAGAAAATTAGAAGACTGCAGTCCGCATATATCTCTGGTTCCAGTTCCGACGCTAGGGGCCGCATGGCTTTGTTGAGGAAAGGCTTGGATACCGGAGCGGTGCGATGGTTAAGTGTGGGTATTGATTTATACAGTGATTGGCCGCGAGAGACCTTGGGTGATCCTACCGATGAAAGCGATTATTATATAAAACCTGAAATCAGAGCCATCGCTACTTCACTGCAGGTGTATGCACTGCATCAGCAATCAAAATCTGAAGCCATGGCGTGGATGCCCGGCCGTATGGATGCAACCGGAGCCATGTCCGAACAGGCCAACAATGTTGGGCCGCAAAATTTGCATAGTTTTGGTCATGCCTGCTTTGAAATAGATGGGAAACAAGACGACTTAGGGTCGAAAGTCACCCCAATCCTCAAACAATTGCAGTCCATGGAGGATTTCCCTGATTTTGACAATATTAGGCATCATTTATATTCATTGATACGCATGATGCGGGGCCAGAGTGTTTCTTTAGACTACAACAGCTTCGCTCGCGATTTGTATGATTTGCAATTTCCTAATAGCTGTTCTTCGGTCTTTGATAGGTGGGCTCGTGAGTATTTCAATGCTCAGGTAAATCAGACAAATGCTAAGGACCGATCTTCAGAAGAATAATCGCCGTTATATAACAAATACAGTTCAACTATATGTTCTCTCATAAGAGATCAAGGGCTGAAGACAAAGCTGATAGATAAAACAAGAATAAGGAGAAGATGCCATGTACATGGATATCTATGCAATTCAGAATGTTCCTCCGAGCAACATTAATCGAGACGAGACCGGCAATCCTAAAACAGCCTTGTATGGAGGTGTTTTGCGTTCTCGAGTTTCTAGCCAGGCATGGAAGAGGGCTATGCGGCACACATTTTGTGTGCGTATGGGCAAAGACCATATAGGGAAGCGGACTATGAATGCTGTTCAGTTGATTGTGGACTCCATGGTAGAACAACGCCCTAAGTGCGCTGCAGAAAAGGCATCAAAATACGCGTCTGCGGTATTGAAAGCTATCGGTATAAAGACCAAACCCTCCAAGAGGGCTGGAGCGGCAAGCGGCAAACCGGTTACGGATTACCTGGTCTTCCTCGCCAATACTGAAATAAAGCGATTGGCTGCACTTGCTTTGGAATGGATGGATCAAGGCAAGAAACCCACGCAGAAACTCGATACTGATATGCAAAAGGAGATGGCGGACATATTTCATAATGAACAGGCGGTGGATATCGCTCTGTTCGGTCGCATGCTGGCAGATGCCCCCGATTTGAATACAGATGCCAGTGCTCAAGTTGCCCATGCCATTTCCGTAGATGCGATCAGGCCGGAGTATGACTTTTTCACTGCGAAAGATGATTGCTCTGAAAACGATAACGCAGGAGCGGCCATGATGGATTCAGTTGGGTTCAACTCATCTACTCTTTACCGCTACGCAAATGTGAATCTTACCGCATTGCGAGAACAGCTGGGTAATATAGAAGTAACGTCAAAGGCAGCTTCAGTTTTTGTGGAAGCCTTCATTCGATCGATGCCCACTGGTAAGCAGAACTCATACGGTAACAGGACTCTGCCTGAGACATGCATCGTTGCATTTCGAGACAATCAGCCTATCAACGCAGTGGAAGCCTTTGAAAAGCCTGTGAAAGCTAGCGAAGATAAATCAATAACTCAGATAGCCTGTCTCCAACTGATTGACGAGTTGCATAGGATTGAAAAGGCTTATGATGAGAAGCCTAAGCATACTTGGGTTACCAGCACCATTGTTTCACCGGAGGATTTGGAGCCGACTGAGAACTTGGTTAGTTTGACGACTTTGATCAATCAAGTTGATGCTGAAACGAAGAATGAGCTGAAACAGCACGAGCAGAGTCGTTAGGATAGTCATGAGCGTGTTGTTACTGCGTCTGGCCGGGCCATTGCAATCGTGGGGGAGCTCATCGCGTTTCCAGACTAGACATACCGGTACAGAGCCTACAAAAAGTGCCATAATTGGTTTGCTAGCTTCGGCACAAGGCCGGCTTCGTGGCGACGAAATCGAAGATTTGTTACGTTTGCATTTTGGGGTGCGCATCGATCAACCGGGAAGGTTGGTTAATGATATGCAGACTGCGGAGCAAAAACAGCAAACTGCCAATAATCATGTTGTCAAAATTGAAGTGAGCGAGGAAGAGGGAAGCTTCAGGTATGAGAAAAAACCCAAGAAAAATAAGAGCAACAGATTAGTTACTCATCGGTACTACTTATCAGATGCAAAATTCCTAGTGGCGCTAGGTGCAGATTCTGCGCTTCTGGAAGGTTTAGACCAGGCCTTGCGTCATCCTCGGTGGTCTTTGTATTTGGGCCGCAGGGCCTGCCCACCGGATTATCCTGTATCGCTTGGTTTGGTGCAAGAAGAGCGTATAGATAAGGCTTTGCGTACTTACCCATGGATAGCGGCTGATTGGTACAAAAAGCGCCATCAGGGCCGTCAGCTGGAAGTAGTCTGCGATCAGGACTGCGCCCCTGATGCAGGCAACGGGGTGATTTCTTCCCAGGTCGACATTCCGGTGAGTTTCGGATCCGCTCGCAAGTATGCGGTCCGTACAGTCAATCGCTATAAGATTCCCAACCCGGATGGTCCGGATCCTGACGAGAAAGGTGCTGAAGCCGTCCTGGATCATGATCCGATGTCGTTCTTTTAGGAGGCATGCATGTATATATCCAGAATACCGTTGAACACTGCGCGGTTTGCGGCCAAGCAACTGATCTCCTCGCCTTACCGGCTTCATGCCGCCGTTGAGAAGTCTTTCCCTCCGAGTGCTGTACGCAGTGGCGATGAGGGGCGCATCCTGTGGCGATTGGATTTCTCGCGTGATGGGGATTCGACCTGGCTGTATGTGGTGAGCCCCGAGCGTCCTGACTTCACCCATATTGTTGAGCAGGCTGGTTGGCCTACCCGAACCGAGTGGGAGGTGAAGGATTACGAGCCCTTGATCACTCATATAGCCAAGGGACAGGAGTGGGCTTTCAGATTGCGGGCTAATCCTGCAAGAAAGGTCTATAAGGACTTGGGGAAACGGCCAAATCCTGCAGTGGTCGGCAAAGTGATGGGCCATGTCACTATAGATAAACAGTTGTCATGGCTGAAGAAAAGCAGCGAGCGCAACGGATTTGCCCTCCTAGGCAGCTCTGAAGAGGAGGCTGGACTATCCTGTGTTGTTTCCCAGCGCCGCAAAGAGCAGTTCGCTCACGGGAACAGCAAGGTCACCTTGGTCACAGCCCAATTCGATGGACAGCTCCGTGTAACTGATGCTCAAGCTTTTCAACGTTGCCTGCGGCAGGGCATCGGCAGGGCTAAGAGCTTCGGCTGCGGAATGCTGACGGTGGCTCCGATCCGATGACTAGGGACCAGTCCATGGGGGCTGCCGGGAGAACCGAGATTCCCGGCAGTCCCCCTCCTGAATTGGGTGATTTGGTGCGGGCCGAGGATAGGCTCTCGTTCGCCTATTTCGAGCACTGCGTTATCACTCGCGAGGACAATGCCATCGCGGTCACCAGGGATACCGGGACTATACGGTTGCCTGCAGCCAATCTGGGTGTGCTCATGCTGGGTCCTGGCACCACCGTCAGTCATCAGGCCATGGTGGTTATCGGTGACAACGGTGCCAGCGTGGTATGGGTGGGGGAGCGCGGTGTGAGGATGTATGCCTTCGGTCGTCCTCTGACGCATTCGGCTGCTCTTCTGCAAAGGCAGGCGGCGCTGGTCTCCAACACCCGCAAGCGGTTGGCTGTGGCGAGGGCCATGTACCAGATGCGCTTCCTCAATGAAGATGTCAGTTCTTGTACCATGCAGCAGCTGCGTGGGCGTGAAGGCGCTCGAATTCGACAGGTCTACCGTCACTGGTCGGAACTGACTGGTGTCCCGTGGGACAAGCGAACCTATGATCATGAGGATTTCGATGCCGGCAACGAGATCAACAAGGCCCTGTCGGCTGCTCATACCTGCTTGTACGGAATCGCTCACTCGGTGATCGTGGCCCTTGGGTGCTCGCCAGGCCTAGGGTTCGTTCATGTGGGCCATGAGCGCTCCTTTGTTTATGATGTGGCTGATCTATACAAGGCCGAAATATCGATTCCTGTAGCCTTCAAGACTACTGCAAAGCAGCCCGACGACATCGGGTCAGCCACCCGGCATGCCATGCGCGATGCTGTCTATGACCTCTCGCTTATGCGACGGATGGCTCGTGACATTCCACGACTGCTTGGAGCGCCTGTCTCTTCGTCTTCTGATGAAGATGGCGAGACCTTGGAGCTTTGGGATGAGAAGGTTGGTGCGGTTCCAGCTGGGAGATCCTATGCAGATGAAGAGGAGGGGATGAACTGATGGTGGTCGTCGTTTTGACGGCATGTCCAGTGGGCCTGCGTGGGGATTTGACTCGATGGCTCCTAGAAATAGCATCCGGGGTTTTCGTGGGCCACGTGACCGCTAGGGTCCGGGATCGACTTTGGGAACGCATCACAGGGCAAATCCGAACTGGCAAGGCCATTATGGTCTATTCCGCCCGCAATGAGCAGCATCTGGGTTTCAAGGTGCATCGCTCGGATTGGGACCCAGTCGACTGTGAAGGATTGACTCTTATGGAGAGGCCTGCTGATGGCGGCGACGGCAAATCTGCAGGTGGCGGAAACCGATACCGTCGGACCGGTTGGAGCAATGCCAGCAAGTACAGACGTGCTGCAAAGTTCAGACGGTCGCGTTCTGGCTGAATACAACTGGACCTGCGCTTTTTCAGATGAGCTTTGCCGATGAGGGCCAAGCACTGATTACTGGGTAAGTGCATGGCTAACGAGCACAGTGTTGATGGTCTGAATTGCAATGGCTGAGATGGAAAATAGAGGAGGTTCGAAATGCAAACTCATTAAAAATCAGAGATCTTGTCTATCATATTGTTGGGATTGCAAGGATCTTTAAGTGTGCTCCCCGCATCCGCGGGGATGATCCGAAGTATGACGGCAAAACCAAGGACGGCGTCGTGTGCTCCCCGCATCCGCGGGGATGATCCTCATCCGATGGCGACTATGAATGCTCATGGCAAGTGCTCCCCGCATCCGCGGGGATGATCCTCACGCATACTTGATAGGTTCCAAACGTTCCGCGTGCTCCCCGCATCCGCGGGGATGATCCCACGTTCAAGACCGACGTTGATGGCAACACAGCGTGCTCCCCGCATCCGCGGGGATGATCCCTTGGCCTGAAGCACCTTGTTCTGCTGCTGCTCGTGCTCCCCGCATCCGCGGGGATGATCCCGATATTACTGCCCATCTCACTGATTCTATCCCGTGCTCCCCGCATCCGCGGGGATGATCCCCACACATGTCTAGGCATACGCTCCCCGTCAAAGTGCTCCCCGCATCCGCGGGGATGATCCCGGCGTATGGGACGCTATAAGTAGTATCATAGGGTGCTCCCCGCATCCGCGGGGATGATCCCCATTGTCGTAGAAGTCGCTGAGATCCACCTTGCGTGCTCCCCGCATCCGCGGGGATGATCCCACATCGTCAGCCTGGACGGGAGCGTCACCGGTGTGCTCCCCGCATCCGCGGGGATGATCCCCCGTCTGTACTCTTGCGTTTCGCTCTACAAGAGTGCTCCCCGCATCCGCGGGGATGATCCTCATACACATAATCATCATTACGATTGAAGAAAGTGCTCCCCGCATCCGCGGGGATGATCCTCCTGTCATTTTTACCTCGTCCGGATGCGACCAGTGCTCCCCGCATCCGCGGGGATGATCCTGCCCAGGGTGCCATGGTCGCCCAGCTGCCTGCGTGCTCCCCGCATCCGCGGGGATAATCCTGTGGCGTTACGCTCGTCGCCGCTGTTGATGACGTGCTCCCCGCATCCGCGGGGATGATCCCAATGTTGCATGTCAAACAAATTGGACCTACTGGTGCTCCCCGCATCCGCGGGGATGATCCTCATGAGTCGCCTATCTGTCTCATCTATAGTTAGTGCTCCCCGCATCCGCGGGGATGATCCGGATATATAGGTAAAGGCATTGTACCTATCCTCGTGCTCCCCGCATCCGCGGGGATGATCCCGCGCTGAGTGTGCCCAGCCGTTGTGCCGCGTAGTGCTCCCCGCATCCGCGGGGATGATCCTACCGGGGTCGCGCGCTATGGAACTGAACACTAGTGCTCCCCGCATCCGCGGGGATGATCCGCCACCGGCATTAAAACCATTAATTACTTACGTGTGCTCCCCGCATCCGCGGGGATGATCCTAAGAGCATTGAAATCCTCACCACCGACACCGAGTGCTCCCCGCATCCGCGGGGATGATCCTACGTGCCTCAGCAGCAGCCACAACAATCTAATAGTGCTCCCCGCATCCGCGGGGATGATCCATTCTGGGCGATTGTCTGCCGATTGAGTACACGGTGCTCCCCGCATCCGCGGGGATGATCCGGCGCGTTTTTGGGCTACGGTGATCTCATCATCGTGCTCCCCGCATCCGCGGGGATGATCCTGGTCTTGTACTGGCGCAAGTGGCACAAGGTGTGTGCTCCCCGCATCCGCGGGGATGATCCTGAAAAATTACATCCTATCGAGTCCATCACGAGGTGCTCCCCGCATCCGCGGGGATGATCCTCACGCGCTGGATATTAAAGTCGATCAGGAAATGTGCTCCCCGCATCCGCGGGGATGATCCCCGCCAACAAGCCCAGCAGCAGAGTTATCAAAGGTGCTCCCCGCATCCGCGGGGATGATCCTGGTATCTATATCGAGTGCTTAACCAGCAGACGGTGCTCCCCGCATCCGCGGGGATGATCCCCGGCCAGCTTGACAATGTAGAGCAGATTCAACGTGCTCCCCGCATCCGCGGGGATGATCCGCATGTACTTGATCCCCACGCCAGGGTCGGAGTGTGCTCCCCGCATCCGCGGGGATGATCCGTGGGAGTGACGGACGGTTTTGTGGTCGGAGGGGTGCTCCCCGCATCCGCGGGGATGATCCCTGTTACCATAGTCGGATCGTTTCGTGCGCATTGTGCTCCCCGCATCCGCGGGGATGATCCCCGGAGCTCCTGCTGGCCGTTCGCCCTCCGAGGGTGCTCCCCGCATCCGCGGGGATGATCCGCTGTGGTGTAGGAAAACTTCAGGTTCTGCCTGGTGCTCCCCGCATCCGCGGGGATGATCCTAATCTCAATGCGGCCATCAGACGGATAGAGAAGTGCTCCCCGCATCCGCGGGGATGATCCCGAAGACCTTCTGGCCTTGCTCAACGACGGTCCGTGCTCCCCGCATCCGCGGGGATGATCCACTGCAGGGTCGATCAGTCGAAGGCCACCATATGTGCTCCCCGCATCCGCGGGGATGATCCGGCCAAGACGGATGATGCACCGGCAGCCGATGCGTGCTCCCCGCATCCGCGGGGATGATCCTGATCATCCCCATCCTTGGGTTCGGGCAGGATCGTGCTCCCCGCATCCGCGGGGATGATCCTGAATCCACACCGTTGCGCAGGACCTGCGGCACGTGCTCCCCGCATCCGCGGGGATGATCCCCCTACTGCCGTGCAGGTTTTCAAGCTCCTCAAGTGCTCCCCGCATCCGCGGGGATGATCCTATGAGGAACCCCCCCACATATCTCTATGATATGTGCTCCCCGCATCCGCGGGGATGATCCTGAGTTGGTCAAATTTTGGTCTTTGGCTAGCTGGTGCTCCCGGCATCCGCGGGGATGATCCTGTGGAGCTGATTCAGAAGCAGGTAGCCCCGGAGTGCTCCCCGCATCCGCGGGGATGATCCCACCTCGCATGTGAAGGAGGACGATTGGGAGGAGTGCTCCCCGCATCCGCGGGGATGATCCCCGCCAGCTGAACCAGGCTCAGGCTGCTGGCAAGTGCTCCCCGCATCCGCGGGGATGATCCCCCTGACTTTCCAATCCTGGCTTGGTCTGCTGGGTGCTCCCCGCATCCGCGGGGATGATCCAACGACCTGGGACAGATGGAGGGGTTCGCCGGAGTGCTCCCCGCATCCGCGAGGATGATCCCACGGGATGTGACCAATGCGTGAAATACAACGAGTGCTCCCCGCATCCGCGGGGATGATCCTCGGTACCCAATCAGGTACCGAACGGATAGTATGTGCTCCCCGCATCCGCGGGGATGATCCGTGCCGCGTTGAACCCCTTGCGCAACGTGTCCAGTGCTCCCCGCATCCGCGGGGATGATCCTTGAAGACGGCGTTGGCCAAATGGACAACCACGGTGCTCCCCGCATCCGCGGGGATGATCCCTCGCCTCCCGATCCGATCAGGCGGACGGGAAGCCGCAGGAGTGCTCCCCGCATCCGCGGGGATGATCCTATGGTAAGCAGGTGTGCGTATCCTATGGCATCGTGCTCCCCGCATCCGCGGGGATGATCCCAAAACAACCAGAAACACAGCTAGATGAGCAGAGTGCTCCCCGCATCCGCGGGGATGATCCTCTGCACTATCGGCCGGTAAGGTTGGTTCCCTTGTGCTCCCCGCATCCGCGGGGATGATCCCAAGGTCGACATCGGCAAACTGACCACCCTTCTGTGCTCCCCGCATCCGCGGGGATGATCCTTCTGCCGACGCGCCAGCCTTGGCCTATACCTGGTGCTCCCCGCATCCGCGGGGATGATCCCTAATGGTGTGACTTTACGCCAGGCTGTGATAGGTGCTCCCCGCATCCGCGGGGATGATCCCCATGGCTGCGGACCCAAGGCCGTCACATCATAGTGCTCCCCGCATCCGCGGGGATGATCCTATCAGCGGGTGGTTGGTCTTACACAGTAGGACGTGCTCCCCGCATCCGCGGGGATGATCCTTAACGAAATTCCGTGAAGGCATATACCGCAAAGTGCTCCCCGCATCCGCGGGGATGATCCTTGTAGTATCCCGAATATAATGCTGACTACTGAGTGCTCCCCGCATCCGCGGGGATGATCCTTCACACGGATGACCGCTCGTAGTCTTCCATATGTGCTCCCCGCATCCGCGGGGATGATCCCCAGCCATGAATGGCCTGAGGATGTGCCGCTCAGTGCTCCCCGCATCCGCGGGGATGATCCCGTGTGCCCGTCGAGTTTTGAACCCTGCGGGGCGTGCTCCCCGCATCCGCGGGGATGATCCCGAGATGAAGGAACGGGCTAGGGTCGACAATTCGTGCTCCCCGCATCAGCGGGGATGATCCTCGGGATTCACATACCAGACTCCCTCCGTTGCCGTGCTCCCCGCATCCGCGGGGATGATCCCCCTAGTCCGAGTGTGGACAGCACGGGAAACCGGTGCTCCCCGCATCCGCGGGGATGATCCCGGCACGGGAACGAAAATCTATGAGGAGCTCAAGTGCTCCCCGCATCCGCGGGGATGATCCTCCGCAGGAGAACCAGACGAGAACCAGACGCGCGCCGTGCTCCCCGCATCCGCGGGGATGATCCTTTTGCCGACGTGACGACCATGGAGATGAAGAAGTGCTCCCCGCATCCGCGGGGATGATCCGTGCTGGGGGCCTATCTTGGCTATCCTCACTGAGTGCTCTCCGCATCCGCGGGGATGATCCCGGGATCAGGTGCAAGGTGGCAGGTTTGAGTTCGTGCTCCCCGCATCCGCGGGGATGATCCTGGCCCTCTGGGCAGGTCCTCGCAGATGGGACAGTGCTCCCCGCATCCGCGGGGATGATCCTGCAGCACGCCGGCCTCGTCCTCCACCTGCATGGTGCTCCCCGCATCCGCGGGGATGATCCCTGGCCGAAGAGCAGGACGCTGATGGTGACCTGGTGCTCCCCGCATCCGCGGGGATGATCCCACCTTTATCAGTTGATAGAGCCTGCTGTACCAGTGCTCCCCGCATCCGCGGGGATGATCCTTTTTGGCGTCCGCGGAGTTGCCGACGGAGTAGGTGCTCCCCGCATCCGCGGGGATGATCCTGGAGCAATGATGGACTTGATCCCGTCGAAACGGTGCTCCCCGCATCCGCGGGGATGATCCTCTTCGGACTGGGGCTCAGACTTGAAAAGCTAAGTGCTCCCCGCATCCGCGGGGATGATCCCCGCTTCGGAAACGCCTCTCGCGGTGATGTAGCGTGCTCCCCGCATCCGCGGGGATGATCCCCAGAGGAGGAACACGAATGGATGAATCGATACGTGCTCCCCGCATCCGCGGGGATGATCCCATCATGCTCGACCGCTACATGCCCAAGGACAAGTGCTCCCCGCATCCGCGGGGATGATCCCTGTTATATGGTAGAGAGCTGCTGGTATTGGTAGTGCTCCCCGCATCCGCGGGGATGATCCCAGTGCCCTGACCAAGGACCAGGTTCCGCAGCCGTGCTCCCCGCATCCGCGGGGATGATCCTTCCTTTTCTGCGAATTCGGTTTCCTCATACTCGTGCTCCCCGCATCCGCGGGGATGATCCCGCGCGGGAAGCCTCCTGCACCCTCAGCGCGCTGTGCTCCCCGCATCCGCGGGGATGATCCTTCGTTCGGTACGGTCTACCAGGAGGTCATTAAGTGCTCCCCGCATCCGCGGGGATGATCCTCCTGGCCCCCTGTATGGGACCAGTGTACGCAAGTGCTCCCCGCATCCGCGGGGATGATCCCAGACTGACGTATTTGGTCATTTTGGCTCCGTTGTGCTCCCCGCATCCGCGGGGATGATCCGTTATCCCAGTCTTTTCTTCGGTTGTCGGGCATGTGCTCCCCGCATCCGCGGGGATGATCCTTCATCATTATCAAGACCATCAGGACCGACACCGTGCTCCCCGCATCCACGGGGATGATCCGCGTGGATGCTGCCCGGCCTGGATCATCTCGGGGTGCTCCCCGCATCCGATGGAATGATCCGGCGGTTACTCAGGCCGGGGTCCATATCAAGACGTGCTCCTCGCGTCCGCGGGGATGATCCGGTGTACCAGGGTCTGGACTGCCAGCTATTAAGACTCCCCGCATTAGCAGGGATAATTCCGAGCCCTTACCACTGATGGGAGATACAAGCGCTTCTCGCATTTGAGACGATAGGCAATTCTTGATTGCTGTTGTGTTTCCATTGTGCCTCATTATTGGCATTTAGCACGCGTTCTGCTGGATGCCGCCTGTGCGCGATCAGCTTTGCGTTTGCAGTGGTTGCGGCTTTACGCCCGCACTGCGAACGTGAAAAGACCAATGAGGACTTCCCAATGTTTATCAGGTGCAAGTGGGTTAGTTGGAGCTCATGTATTCAGATACTCCCTAAAGGGTTCAAGCTCGATAAACTCGGGGTCGTTGGCCATTTTCCTGACTTCGGGCGGGAAAAGCCGTACCAGCTCGGGGTGGCCATATGCGACGTCAAGCACGCTCTCGATGGCTGCCAGCGGCTCGCCTGCTGTGAGGGCATCCTCCGCGTCGTCCTCCATCAATTGATCGATGCCTCGGATTATTTCCAGGCATTGTCGGGCAACTGCCATCATGGCATCAAAGCTGATATCCGTCATTCATTTTCTCCTCTCAGAGTCTCTGCCTGCTGGACTGCGCTCCTCACTTCTGTGGGGATGATCATCGGCAGAATTGTAGATGAGGAAAGCCCATTCAGTACTTTCTACATCCAAAAGTGCTGACTTATTGTCGGCGCTTCGCTATGCTTCGGGACACGGACTAAGACCCTTTTAGATCTTGTCTGTATATATGCTATTTGTAGCTGTTTGCTCAAATTGAGGAGAGTGTATCTTCTAGCTGTGTTCTTTGATATGGAGAGCCGCGAACTCTGATGACTCGTTTTTGCATTGGGTCATCGAATAACGCCTCGTCTGTTCGAGAGCTGTCAACGCATTTGTTGAGCTCTTCTTTCCGAGTATAATAATTTTTTAGGTTGATGATGGGCTAACATGTTGGCTCTGACACCTTCTTCTAATAAGTCGGCATTCTTGCAAACGACAAGATATATTCAGTAAACCGAATCCAATCCCCAACCTTTTTCACTTGGTTTGCTTGGCTTGGTCAGGTCAATATCAGGAGCTTGAATAATCGAAGTTATTTATCTTTTGCAAGATTGATAGGAGTAAAAAACTAGATGTTTGATTTGCTGGGGCAGAATATACGTGCTGTAGGTATACGTGCTGTAGGCATACATGATGCGCGAATATCCGAGATATAGCTCCGGTCTGTTGACTTTCGTTGAAAAATGCTGAACAAGAGTCGAGATCATACAGAAATGCACAGAATAGCGTTCGTCGCACTTAGAGTCGATCGCCGCATATATTAAATCACTCCTGAGCAGAGATGCAGTCTTGCTTTTCTTGCCGATGTCAGAGTGCAGCTCGATATTGATTGGTCTCGTTAAGTGACAATATATGGTCGCCACCACGGCTTGCAAACCGTCTGAGGCGCCCAATCGGTGTTTTTGATCCGGGTGAAGGCACGAATAGCTGGATTTGACATGGAAGCGCTTCCAGTTTATTGTAGTTAGTGCTACAAAGGAGAGCTGATAAAGAGTATGAAACATTAGTAAATGTAAGAGAAGTTTAATAACTTGGAAACGTACTCTATATGGAAGCGTTTCCTTTATATCGAGTGTGTAGACAGTAATCCCGCCAATGTTGCTAAGGGAACAGGCAGGCTGTCCGGAGGGTCAGAACATGAAACAACAAATCGAATGGCAGGCAGGTCGCATTTCGCTGACATTTGTGTATGGCGATTCGTTCCCTATATCTTTGGCTCATGTAGAAGTGGAAAGCGGGAAAGAGGCAGAACGGAGCTTGTCGGTAACCTTGCCTCATGCCATTCCTCTAGTTGAAATCATGGCTTCTGGACGTGGTACAGGGCACTGGATCACCAATACGCGATCAGTACAAACTACTCTTGGCCAGTCTCTACGGTATACATCATGCAAGTGCCTTGAGGAATCGGACGGAAGTCACTGTTATCTGGACATGAATAGTCCCAGTTTTGATATTGCTGTCCATCTGCATTTGTTTGTTCCTCAAGGTCAACGGACCGTACGATCCATAGTGGATGTGACCAATATTGGCGACGACTCTTTGATATTGGAATCCGTTGTGCCGTGGAGCGCATCTTTCGGGACTACGGACGACAGCGGAATTACTGACTTATCATCTTGGGTGGTTTACGAATGTACCAATGAGTGCACTGGCGAGGGTAGATGGACTCGCACCCCCGTCCGCCATTACTGCCCTGATTTGCATGCCTCGCTCGCAAAACGTGATCCACAGGGCTGTCATGCCGTCATATCCGAAGGAACCTTTTCGACGGGTACCTCATCTCCTGTTGGTGTATTGGAATCAAAGAAGCTGCATATGTGCTGGGCTTTTCAGATCGAACATAACGGCGCTTGGAGATGGGAGATCGGTCAAGACAGGGAAGACGGATATTTTGCTCTTTCAGGCCCCAATTGGAAGAACCATACATGGTCTAAGTGCCTGCGGAGTGGTGAACAGTTCACATCGGTTCCTGTGTCTGTCACATTGGGGGATTCCTTCGACTCCGCCATCGAAGCACTGACAAGTTATCGGCGCATTATCAGGAAGCAGATGGGGAGAGCATCCCAATCGCTCATTATTTTTAATGATTATATGAATACCATCAACGGGGATCCGACCACAGAAAAACTGATACCCTTGATCGAGGAGGCAGGATATCTGGATATCGATGTGTTTTGCATCGATTGCGGATGGTATGACGACTCTGGTGATTGGTGGCCCTCTGTAGGCGAGTGGGTTCCTTCCTTGAAACGTTTTCCCAATGGCTTGCATCAGGTTGTCGATGCCATACGCGATCGTGGAATGATTCCTGGGCTGTGGCTTGAGCCCGAATCCGTCGGTATCGATAGCCCAATAGCCTCCGAATTGCCGGACTCCTGTTTCTTTCAACACGATGGCAAACGGCTTATAGAGCAGAAAAGATTAATGCTCGATTACAGAAACCCTGCAGTCGTGAAACGAATGGATGATGTAATCGATCGTCTAATTGAAGACTACGATATAGGTTACTTCAAATTTGATTTTAACATCCGTCCAGGCTCTGGCACGACTTATGATTCGGATAGCTCAGGTGATGGACTCCTGGAGCATAACAGGGCTTATCTGCGCTGGATAGATGGTTTGTACAGACGGCATCCCAAGCTGATTCTGGAAAGCTGCTCCGCTGGCGGTATGCGTACTGACTTTGCCCAGGCTTCACACTTTCAGCTCTTGTCCACATCGGATCAGCAGGATTATCGGCTATACCCGACAATTTCTACGGCAGCGCCAATGACTATGTTGCCAGAACAGGCAGGCAATTGGGCTTATCCTGAGCAGTCCATGGATGATGAAAACTTTGCCTTCGCATTGATGAACACCATGCTTGGTCATTATTTTCTGTCTGGATATCTCAACACGTTTACAGCGTCTCAAAAAGCGCTGATTCGACAGTCCATTGATGTCTATAAGACTACGGTGAGGCCTCATCTGATCAACTCCTCGCCCTGCTGGCCGTTGGGATTGCCACAGTGGACCGATGACATAGTGACACTGGGGATGATGGATGGTGAAGTTTGTCTGCTTGCAGTCTGGGTCAGGGGAACAGAACGTTCAAATATCACGTTGCCGATTCCTAATGGCGCTGGCCGAAAAGGAAATGTTCGGATCATTTTCCCGACTTCCTTGGATAACAGATCCTGGCGTTATTCCTGGAATGTAGAATCCGGCACATTGTCGATCTCTCTACCTTCCCGCCAGTATGCGGCGCGACTTTTTTCGATCGATCTTTCACGGTGAGGAATTCAACGGTGCAGCAGCATCGTTGCTTATTCGAGCCGCAAGCAGCATTCGGGGGAATTGCCGCGGACAAGATTAAAAGAAAGGAAATCAATGATGATATCTCAAAATTCCCTCTTTAAGAAAGGCAAAATCGCCTTAATAGGAGCATTAGCGTGCTCTATGTTGCTTTTGGGATCAGGCTGTTCCAATCCGACGGCAGCCAAAGGTTCAGATTCTGATAACGAAGGTGACTGGCCGGCTGCTAGCACTAAATTGGATGGCACAAAGCTGGTTTTGTGGGTGTCCCCCAACTCGAAGACCACTTTCGATAAGGTAGTTAAAAACTTTGAAGCCAAGACAGGTGCTCAGGTAAAGATCTCCGTCATCGCCGATGTGTACAAAAATAATGCACAGACGAAAATTGCCACTGGGGATGTACCCGATATCGGTGTCTGGCAGCCAACTGCTTCAATGTTGGCAGGTTTGGTATCGCAGAACAAGATCCAAAAACTAGATAGCGCTCCATTCGTCAAGAATTATAAAAAGGGATTTGCTAATGCGGCAGGTGTCTATAAGAAGTCACGGTATTCCGTGTTATTCACTGCACCTTCGGTATTAGGAGTCTATTACAACAAAGGGGTGTTCAAAGCTGCAGGTGTCGATAAGCTGCCCAAGAATTGGGATGAACTGATAGACACAGCTGAGAAAATAAAACAGAATCCGCCTGCAGGAGTCGAATCGCCTTTCTATGACATGGGTGGAGCCCAATGGGGTACGCAGTGGGCTGTTCAAGTTCAGCTGGCGGAAGCCGCCAAGAAAGGACTTTGGAACCGCATCAATACACGCAAAGAGAAATTCACCGATACCAATGTGATGTCAGCCATCGAGGAATATCGCGATATGATCGAGAAGAAGAAGCTGTTCAACGCTGATATCGGTTCTGCAACTGATGTGATGGAAGAGCAAGCCCTATTGAATGGCAAGACAGGCATGATCTTCGGTAACCTCAGCCTCTTCCTTGGTGTTGCGGCTATGGCAGGCAACAGTAAACAGGTCCTGGATCAGAAAATCGGTTTCTTCCCCATTTCCAAAAAGGGAACAATAGCTACTGTGGTCCCTGAGGAGACCAATGGATTGGTTGCTTTCAAGACCGGCGATGCCAAGCGTGAAGCGGCGTCACGTCAGTTCCTGGCTTATCTGATGGGAGACGGGTATAGTGACTTCATCAACAGCCAGAACACCACTTCCATACTCTCCACGGTAAAGACGCCGGGATCCGTGCCGCAGGCTTTGATTGATGCCAATGACTCCATAAGCAACAGTGTCGGTTCTATGCAGTCGCTTGCTTTGGCGAATCCTGACCTATACATCAACTTGGCCAATATGGTCAATGGCACAATGAGTGCACAGCAAGTGGCGCAGACCACGCAGGACCAGTTTGATGAGGTCGCCAAGGCCCAGGGGGTCAGTGGGTTCTGATTGATGTTCCTTAACACATGGTGGCGGGCATAGTGCCCAAGAATATAGGTAGCTTTGTCCGTCACCGTTTCCCGTATTACCTGGCTTAAGAGGTTTCTATCATGCAGTTACACAAGACGTGGCACACGGGTCGTATTGGTACCTCCCAGGTGCGTCACAACAGACTGACATTGCTTCGTCAGAACTATCCTTTGCGGTTCCTGGCACCGGCTGGAATCATGCTCCTGGTGTTCTTTTTGTTGCCCACTTTGGTGAATTTTGTTCTTGCTTTTACTAACTGGTCGTCTTTTAATCCGTCTATATCCTTTAATGGGTTTGATAATTTTGCTGCTCTTTTCAAAAATGGCATGCTTCTAAGAGACTTGAGGACCACGCTTGTTTTTGCTATATGCGAGGCTTTCTTCCAAAATGTCTTTGGTTTGGCTCTCGCCGTCTTCTTGGAAGAAGATACTGTCCAGAACAAGATTGCCCGGGTGCTCTTTTTCATTCCTGTTCTGATGTCGGCTCTTGCAGTCGGTTATGTTTGGCAGGCCATCCTTCAACCTCATGGAGCGTTGAACCAACTTTTGGGAGCTATCTCAGGTCACGCAATCAGCATCGCTTGGCTAGGTAGCACTACTTGGACCATTGTTCTTGTCTCGGCGATTCAAGGATGGAAATGGGCAGGCTTGGCCATGATCATTTATCTCGCCGGTCTCAAGACAATTGATCCTGAAGTATTGGAAGCTGCCACAGTAGACGGCGCCAACTCTTTTCAAATGTTCTGGAAGATCAAGTTTCCGTTGCTTGCGCCTGCGGTCACCTTCAATGCGGCAACTGCACTGCTGGGATCCATGAACGGTTTCGACACTATCCAGGCTATGACTGATGGTGGCCCGGGTGGTTCGACTGAGATTTTCAATCTCTTCGTTTGGAGGACATTTGGCCAAGGTACCTATGCCCAGTCAACGACGATGAGTTTAATTCTATTCCTTGTGGTGATGATTATGGCCGTTCCCGTAATCACCTATCTTCGCAAGCGTGAGGAGAAGATACTATGACCATGGCATCATATGATTCGCAGGGGTTGCGCAAGGAGCCATCTAAAGGTGTGCCTAATAAGAGCAAACGGGTTAAAGGCAGGCACCTGCTGCATACGATCATGCTCGTCGTGCTAGTGGTTTTGGCTCTTGGGCTGCCGTTCTATCTGCTGATTATCACTGCAGGGAAGAATCAGGCCGAGGCCTTGAAGCTTTCTTTGTCATTGCCCACCCATTGGTACCTTATTGATAATTTCAGAACGGTCATCACTGAGGGGAAAATGATCCCCGCCTTCTTCGGCAGTATTCTGGTGACTGTTCCATCAGTGGTGCTTGCTTTGATTTTTGGCGCCATGGCTTCCTGGATACTTGCCAGGCGAACAACTAAAGCCATGTCTATTGTTTACGCACTCTGCATCTCCGGGTTGATTTTGCCTCCGGCAGTGGTGTCGGTAATGATGTTATTGAAAATGATGGGTCTAGCTGGTACCGCGATTGGCATGATCTGCATATACGTCGGTATTTATCTGTCGACGGTTATTTTCTTCGTCACCGGCTTCATAAGGACCATCCCCATATCCCTTGAGGAATCGGCCAGGTTGGACGGTGCGTCGCCGATGAGGATTTTCTTCACCATTGTTCTGCCGCTGCTCGGGCCAACTTTGTCGGCTGCGACCATACTGTTGATACTTTATATATGGAATGATGTCTTCTATGCCCTGTTCATTTTGTCAGGGAAGCTAGATACCCTGCCGCTCAATCTGTACAACGTGGCTAGCGCTGGCTTGCACCTTAACAATTGGCATTTGATTTTTGCCTACATTATCTTAATGAGCCTTCCGCTGCTGATTATTTTTGCGGTTGCCCAGAAGAAGATAATCTCTGGCATTACCGGAGGAGCAGTCAAGTAGAGATTGGTGTAATTCTCGGTACTAGAGAGACCCCTTGCTGAATTCTCAAAATCGGATCAGCAAGGGGTCTGCCAATAAAAACCTATAATTGGTGAAGTCCAGTTACATTGGTTGTGGCATTCCCTGGCTTTGTTTTTCAGCTTTTTGCTAGGGCAAGGTATGACCTTGATGATGGTAGGTGGCTGTGAAGAGACATAACAGGCAAAGCGCTTCTATAAAGGACGTGGCAGAAATGGCCAATGTTTCCATCTCTTCCGTCTCCCGCTTTCTCAATGGCGGTTATGTCAGTAGCGCGAATCGCAAGCGGATCGGCGACGCAGTAAACCGATTGCACTATAGGCCTAGTCGTATAGCACAGGCCTTGGCAAGCGAGATCAATCCGTCCATCGCAGTCATTGCCATCGATTCATCGCAGCTTGGCCCCACTCTTATGCTTGGCGGCATAGAGCAGAAGGCTCGTGAAAAAGGATTGGCAGTTACTATTTGTGTGCCTGAGACCAACAAGGTCGTGGATATCAGACATACGTTGAACGCTGCTCTTGACCAGCAGCCATTAGGCGTGCTCTTCATGTATCCGGATATGGTCGACATGAGACTTCACGATATTTTCCCGCTGGATGTGCCTTATGTGATGATCACGGGTGAGAAAGCAGATGGCTTTCCCGACATTTCCTTGTGCGATAAAGACGGTGGTGAAATCATCACCAGGTATCTGCTTTCACTAGGACATGAGACTGTGTATCATGTAGCGGTTCCTGTCAAGTCGAAAACCAACAGACGTATGCAGGGTTGGGCGAAAGCCCTGCGGGACATGGGAGCCAGGGTCCCTGAACCGATCTATTCAACCTGGGATCCAGGTGAAGCGCGCGATATAGGCAGAGCACTCGCGTTGAAGGAAGATGTGACTGCTGTGTTTGCTGGCAATGATGAACTTGCCATAGGTGTGATCAGCGGTCTGCGCGATATGGGTAAGCGGGTGCCTGAAGATGTCAGTGTGGTGGGTTTCGATGGGCATCCTCTTTCCGGCTACTGGGATCCGCCGCTGACTACGCTAAGGCAAAATTTTGCGGAGGCAGGCAGATCCAGTGTCGACTTGTTGCTCCGGCAGATCAACGGCAGGGAACAAGAAGAAGATGAAATGGTCACAGATGAGAATAACGAAGATATGAGAATGGACATCCATGGCAAATTGATCATTCGTGGATCCGCTTCCAAACCTCATTGATCGATGGTTGCTCTGCTCTTGGTGCTTGGAGGTTTTTCTGCATAGGGTCTGACTTTTTGCTGCGTGTGGATGTGTATATCTTAGTTATGCAGCGATGAAAAATGAGCGGCAGAGGAATGTGACAACTGAAGCGGATGGCCACTGCGTCATGCCTACGCTACGGCTTTTGCATTCCTAGGCGCGGGTGTGCCGCCCGGTATAAGCTTGTATGCGATGTGTCCACGAGTAGCGGACTTGGAGGTGTGGTCGCCGATGGAGCAATTCGACGATGCAGGTGGCGCGGAATCTGGCAGAAGCGCTTCAGCCGGTTCTGCATCTGTGACATCGCACCTGGATGACGCGACTGCTGTGAACAAGGTTTCGGCCCACCCTGAAGCGACTATTCCGGATTCGGAATATTCTCTGGCTGAGATTGAGCAGCGCCGTGCCCGCCCGGTCCGTTGGGTCGTCTTCGCGCTGGCGGTCCTCTTGGCCATCGTCATTCCATATGGATACGGGCGCTCGCTGGCCATCAACCACACCCAGGGCGTGCTCCACTATGCCTCGGTCCTGGACCCGCGCGGCATAGCCCTGATTGCCTGGACGGTGACCGTGCTGACCTTTATGGGGATCGGCATGTCCATCATCGAGTCGTCCTCCTGGTTCTGGCGGGTGGTCTTCGTGCTGGGCCTGGCCGCCGAACAGCTGATCGCCGGCCTCTGCCTGCTCAAGATGAACTTCTGGTACAGCACCTTCGTGGTCTACCAGCATCAGGCCATCCTGGCCAACGCGGCTAATCTGGGCATCATCGCCGCTGGCCTGGGCGTGGCGGTCTTTGCGGTCGTCTTCGTAGCCATCCTGGTCTGTGTGCGCAAGGATTCCCCATGGAACACGCTGACCCACAGCTGGTCCGCGCTCTCCTTATTCTTCATCATCGAGCTGGCGGCCATCGCCATCGTCCTCTTCGGAGGCTTGATCACCGCGGCCTGACCTCATCACCGAGTCCGTCGGGGATGAATCCGTTCCTCCTACCATTCCCGCCTCCGGTCCCATCGCTGTGTATAATGGGTTTTTGGCGTGTTTCGCCCGCGGATCGAGAGCGCTTCAGCATAGGGCTGGTGCACCGCGTAACGGAAGAATGCAAGAGGAGGAGCCGTGGCTCTTACGAGTGAGCAGAAGCAGGCAATCGTCAAGGAATACGCGACCCACGAGGGCGATACCGGTTCCCCCGAGGTCCAGGTGGCTCTGCTGAGCAAGCGAATCTCCGACCTGACAGAGCACCTCAAGCAGCATCAGCACGATCATCATTCACGTCGTGGTCTGCTGCTCATGGTCGGTCATCGTCGTCGGTTGCTGGATTACCTCAAGAAGGTGGATATCAACCGCTACCGTTCCCTGGTGGAGCGTCTTGGACTGCGCCACTGATATGCATGCTTTCGCCCGGGCCTAGCGCTCGGGCGCTTTTGCATGACTGAACCAGGTACCGTCGATCCCGGGATGGGGTTGCAGAAGATGGTGCCGAATTGAAATGCAAGGCTGGTCCGCAAGGAATGAAAATCGCCGAACATGGGGTTCGGCAGGACCAGACCGAAGTACAAGGATCTCCGGCGGTTAAGTGACGCCGAGCATCCTGACATCAGGTAGTAAACAAGCAGTAAACAAAAGGAGGAACCCTATGGAGGGTCCCGAAATCACGGCTGTAGAAGCCACGATCGATAACGGATCATATGGCAAGCGCACGTTGCGCTTCGAGACGGGTCGTCTCGCCCAGCAGGCGGATGGGGCAGTAGCCGCCTATCTTGATGACGATTCCATGGTGCTGTCCACCACCACCGCCGGGTCCAGCCCCAAGGAGAACTACGACTTCTTCCCGCTGACCGTCGATGTGGAAGAGAAGATGTATGCCGCGGGCAAGATTCCCGGCTCCTTCTTCCGTCGCGAGGGTCGGCCCTCAAACGAGGCTATCCTGGCCTGCCGGCTGATTGATCGCCCCCTACGCCCCCTCTTCCCGCACACTCTGCGCAACGAGGTCCAGGTTGTGGAGACCATCCTGGCTGTCAACCCCGAGGATGCCTACGACGTGCTGGCCCTGAACGCCGCCTCTGCCTCCACCCTGATCTCAGGTCTGCCCTTCGAGGGTCCGGTCTCGGGTCTGCGCCTGGCCCTGATCGATGGCCAGTGGGTGGCCTTCCCGCGCTGGAGCGAGCGCGAGCGCGCCGTTTTCGAGCTGGTCGTGGCCGGTCGTGTGGTCGAGGGCGGGGACGTCGCCATCGCCATGATCGAGGCCGGTGCCGGCAAGAACGCCTGGAGCCTGATTTATGACGAGGGCCAGATCAAGCCCGACGAAGAGGTTGTCGCCCAGGGTCTTGAGGCTGCCAAGCCCTTCATCAAGGTTCTGTGCGAGGCCCAGAGCGAGCTCAAGGCCAAGGCCGCCAAGCCCACCAAGGACTTCCAGCTCTTCCCCGAGTACACTGACGAGCTTTATGCTCGCATCGACCAGGTGGCTCATGCCGACCTGGACCAGGCCCTGTCCATCGCGGAGAAGCTGCCCCGCCAGGATCGAATCCACGAGATCAAGGAGAAGGTCCGCGAGGCTCTGGCCGACGAGTTCACCGACATGGACGAGGCCGAGAAGGACAAGGAGCTGGGCAACGCCTTCAAGGAGCTTCAGCGCCAGATTGTCCGCCGCCGCATCCTGACCCAGGACTACCGCATCGATGGCCGTGGTCTGCGCGACATCCGCACCCTGTCCGCCGAGGTGGACGTGGTGCCCCGCGTGCACGGTTCCGCACTCTTCCAGCGTGGCGAGACCCAAGTGCTGGGCGTTACGACTCTGAACATGCTGAAGATGGAGCAGACCATCGACGCCCTGTCCGGCCCCACCACCAAGCGTTACATGCACAACTACGAGATGCCGCCCTATTCGACCGGCGAGACCGGCCGCGTGGGTTCGCCCAAGCGCCGCGAAGTAGGCCATGGCAACCTGGCCGAGCGCGCTCTGATCCCGGTTCTGCCCAGCCGCGAGGAGTTCCCCTACGCCATCCGTCAGGTCTCCGAGGCCATCGGCTCCAACGGGTCCACCTCCATGGGCTCCGTCTGCGCCTCCACCCTGTCCCTGCTGGCTGCCGGCGTGCCCCTGAAGGCCCCTGTAGCGGGCATCGCCATGGGCCTGGTCACGGGCGAGGTCGACGGTCGGCCCACCTACAAGACCCTGACTGACATTCTGGGTGCCGAGGATGCCTTCGGCGATATGGACTTCAAGGTGGCCGGCACCTCCGAGTTCATCACCTCCCTGCAGCTGGACACCAAGCTGGACGGCATTCCCGCCGACATCCTGGCCGCCGCCCTGCAGCAGGCCAAGGAAGCCCGGGCCACCATCCTGGATGTCATCAACGAGTGCATCGACGGACCCGCCGAGATGAGCCCCTATGCGCCGCGCATCATCACCACTCAGGTTCCGGTCGACAAGATCGGCGAGGTCATCGGCCCCAAGGGCAAGATGATCAACCAGATCCAGGAGGACACCGGCGCCGATGTCTCCATCGAGGACGACGGCACGGTCTACATCGCCTCCGAAGGCGGCGAGGCTGCAGCCAAGGCCAAGGAGGTCATCGACCAGATCGCCAACCCACACGTGCCCGAGGCGGGGGAGACCTTCAACGGCAAGGTGGTCAAGATCACCAGCTTCGGCGCTTTCGTCAACCTGACACCGGGCACCGACGGACTTCTGCACATCTCGCAGATCCGCAACCTGGCCAACGGCGAGCGCATCGACTCCGTGGAGGACGTCCTCAAGGAGGGCGACACCGTCGAGGTTATCGTCCAGGGCGTGGATGACCGCGGCAAGATCTCCCTGGCCATTCCCGGCTTCGAGGACCAGGAGTCCGCAGGAGGCCGTGATCGTGGAGGCCGCACAGACCGTCGTGACCGTGGCGGTGATCGTCGTGATCGCAGTGGTCGTGGCGACCGTGATCATCGTGATCGCCGCAGCCGTTCCTCCGAGCGCGAGGATCGGTATGAGGCACCGCGCCGCTCTCGCTCAGATCATGATGATCGCTACTACGACGACGAGGACCAGGAGGATCGTCCCCGGCACCGTCGTCAGAGCCGCGACCGCGACTATGAGGATGGCGGAGACTGGTTCGAGGACGAGGACCGTGGCTCCCGTCGCGATCGTCGTCGGGTCTCCCGCGACGATGACGAGGATCGTGGCGGCCGGGGCCGTGGCGAGCGTCGCGGCCGTGGTAGCCGTGCCGAGCGTGAAGACCGCAGTGACCGTGGCGGCCGTCATGAGCGTCGCTCTTCCGGACGTGGCGGCTATCGTGGCCGCAGGGAGAATCCGCGCTATGCGGCCGACGAGCACTACGACGAGTACCGTGCCGACAGGGAGGAGCGTTCCGAGCGTCCCCGTCGCCGGGTGCGCAGGGACTTCGACCCCTTCGACAGTGAGGATTGATTCCTACTGATGCCGGATGTTGATTGATTCGGTGTCTTCCGACAGGACCCCGTTCTAATGGGCGGGGTCCTGTTTTGTCTGCAGACCCTTCCGTGAGAGAATTGGAATATGTCCGTATCACTGATCGTGCTTATCGTCATTGTCCTGCTGGTCGTGTTGCTGGTCATCTGGGGCATCGGGGCTTACAACGGTTTGGTCAATCTGCGCAACCGAGTAGCCAATGGCTGGGCCCAGATTGACGTCCAGCTCAAGCAGCGTGCCGACCTGGTGCCCAATCTGGTCCAGACGGTCAAGGGTTACGCTTCACACGAGTCCTCCGTCCTGGAGGAGGTGACCAAGGCCCGCGCCGACGTGGCTCAGGCCCAGACAGCTGGCGGAGACCAGATGCAGGCCCGTGCCGATGCCGAGCAGAGACTGGGTCAATCCCTGGTCACTCTGATGGCTCGGGCGGAGGCCTACCCTGAGCTCAAGGCCAACCAGAACTTCCTGGACTTGCAGCGCCAGCTCAAGGACCTGGAGGACAAGATCGCCTACGCCAGGCAGTTCTACAATGACGTGGTCCAGAAGTTCAACACCCGCATCGAGACGGTCCCCTCAAACATCATCGCCTCCCTCTTCCACTTCCGTCAGGCCCAGTACTTCCAGGCCGACGAGGGCAGCCGCCAGGCGCCCGTTGTGGACTTCGGACAGTGAACGCACCAGCGGCCTCCTCCGGGAAACCGGTCTCAGGCCATCCCTCCTGGAGCACTTCCCGCTTTTTCCGAGCCTTGGCACTGGCTTTGGTGGCAGCCTTGGTGACGTGCATAGTCGCTGCTCTGCTTATCTTCAACAAGAATTGGCCGGACCTGGTATACGATTCAGTGGACTATGATGTCCAGGTCCTGGATAACGGCGATTTGCGCATCAGTCAGGACCTGACCGTAACCATGAACTCCCGTGAGGACGACAACGGCGACAAACGTCCCTGGAGGGAGCTCTACCAGCGTTATCAGATCAAGCCTGACCGGCTGACGGGCATCAGTGACATAAGCGTGCGCGACCTGACCAATGGCTCTACATATAGGCAAGCCGATCCGCCGACGGATCCTGATAACCTCGATCAGGTTCCCGACTGGGATAAGACCATGGCTGGCACCTGGTATATGGGCACAGTCTCGGACTCAGGATTGGAATCCTACAAGCCGGGCGACTCGGACCAAGGATCCGCCTGCGGCGCCCAGGGGGACCGGTGTCAGGTGGAGCTGGGTTGGAACATTCCGCAGATTGCCGAGGATTCAGGCCGGCGCTTCCGCATCGACATGACCTTCCACGGTGTCACTACTGCCCATCCCGATGTGGCTGAATTCCAATGGGAGCCCGTGGGCGACACCAACCAGATTTCCGTCGAGCATATGAGCGCTGATGTCAGGCTTCCCAAGCTTATAGGAACAGAGAAGGACAAGGATGCCAAGGCCTGGCTCCATTTCGCTGGTAAGGGTTCCTACCAGGTGGGCGATGACAGCCGTATCCACTTTTCAGCTGACCGGATCGGGCCAGGTCAGCATCTGGATTTGGTGGCTCTCTTCGATGCGAAGAGGGTTTCCTCGGTGGTCAGGACCGACTCTCAACCGGCGCGTGATCGCATCATCAAGCAGGAGCGCCAGCAGTATGAGCACTGGCACGCCGAGCAGACCAGACGGGCGCGGATCGGACTTTTGGCTGGTGTACTGACCGTCTTAGCTGCTATCGCGCTGATTGTAGTGATGCTCTGGCAGGCCTTCCGCACCTATGGAGACTCCCAGTACCGAGGCGATATTATCTACTACCGTCAGCCTCCTGATCTGTCACCGGCCGTGGCCGCTGTTATCAACGATTTGATGCTGACCCGAGAATCCCCTATTGGCAGGCAATTGTCAGCCACCATTCTCTCCCTGGCCTCCAAGCGGGCCATCGCTCTGATTCCGGTCAAGTATGAGGACCGGGCGAATTCCGGCGGAGGTTCCCTGACTAAGGTGATGCGCTCGCTGCTCCACAAAGGCAAACGGCAGTCCATGGAGGTGGTCATTAATCCGGTCTGCAGTCAGGATCGAGCCTCCCTGGCCCTGTCCTTAAGCGAGGAAGCCTGCCTGACCATGCTGGAAGGTGCTTCCGCTCTGATGGGCTCCAAGGATGAACGTTTCGACCTGTACGAGATGATTGCTCTCTTCTCCAGCACCGAAGCTAATCATGGCAAGGTCTATCTGGAGGCTTTCGACAAGGCCGTCAAGTATGAGACCAACAATGCTGACCTGCGTGCCTATCGTCATGGTATACAGATCTTGCCCTTCCTGGCCGTGCTCTTGGCCGCTTTCATCCTGCTGGCTGGATTCCTGCCGGGCACCGTGCTGGTACGTGCGCCATTGGCCGTGTTTCTGGTGGCTGTTGCAGCATTCTCCATTCGTTATGGTAGTTGGCAAGTGCTCAGCAGGAATGGACAGCTCATGGCTGGTCAGGTGTCAGGGCTTCGGCGCTATCTGCTGGACTTCAGCGATTTTAGCCACCGGGGCGTGGAGGATCTGGTGCTCTGGGACCGCTACCTGGTTTACGCTGCGGCCTTCGGTATAAGTGATCGGGTTGTCGCTCAGCTGGCACAGGCCAGCCCTGAACTGACCGACTTCGACTGGCTGAATAATAATGCGCGCGGGAGCCTGCTCTACTGTACCTTCCTGCCTTACAGCCAGAATGTTCCGGTGGCTTCCTCCGTGAGTGGCCCTGAAGCATTGGCTGCAAATTCAATGCTTGGCCAAGGCGGGGTGGTTGATCTGGGTACCCAGTTGACCCAGGGACTCGAACAGATCGGCGGCCTGATCGGCCAGGCCAGCGGCAACAGTTCTGGCAGTGGTATTGGTGGGTTTGGCTCCGGTGGTGGTTCCTTCGGTGGTTCCGGTGGTGGCTCCGGTGGTGGTTCCTTCGGCGGTCGTTGATACTGGGCCACAAGCTAAGCTCGATAGGAAGCCGGCGGCATTGAAGCTGGCATCAATCTACAAGACGGGAGTACATGTATGACATCGTCGATGCGGGCCTTGGGGCCCTTTACTACGACAGCGGTCGGACTGGGTTGCATGGGATTGTCCATCGAGGGCAAGCCGGACCAGGCAACGGCCATCGACGTTATCCATCAGGCTTTGGATGCCGGTTGCCGACATCTGGATACTGCCTGGTCCTACTACGAGTCAGGTGGTCCTGAGCAGACCAATGAACGACTGGTTCGCCAGGCTTTGGACTCCTGGAAGGGACCCCGTCAGGATGTGCTGGTGGCCACCAAGGTTGGGCACTACCGCAACTTCACCGATGGTCGGCCAACCTGGGCTGTGGACGGTCGACCGGAGAGCCTGATCAGACACGCCAAGGAGTCCGCTCAGGCCCTGGGCGTGGACACCATCGATCTGCTCTACATGCACCGGCCTGATCCGCAGGTGCCCTACCAGGAGTCCTTGGAGGCCATGGCCGAGTTGGCCAAGCAGGGCGTGGCCCGGACCCTGGGCGTCTCCAACGTAGACATTGAGCGGATGGACCTGGCTCGTCAGATTCTGGGCGATGACCTCGTGGCCGTGCAGAACCAGTTCTCGCCCACCTTCACCAGCTCCCGCCAGGAGTTGGACCATGCGGCCGAGCTGGGTCTGGCCTTCGTCTGCTGGAGCCCCTTGGGAGGCTTCCGAGCGCCCAAGGACGAAACCCGTTATGACACCTTCCGTCAGGTGGCCCAGGAGCGCGGTGTCTCCCACCAGCGCGTGGTCCTGGCCTGGGAGCTGTCCCAGAACCGCAACGTCTTCGTGGTTCCCGGGGCCCACAGGGCGGCCACCATTCTTGACTCCCTGCAGGCGGCCGACACGGAGCTGAGCGAAGAGGAGATGGACCGCCTGAACCAGGCGGCGACTGCATGAGCCTCAAGCCTAAACCAAGCGAGCATAACTCCCAGAGCGTTCAGGGAGAAGCCTGGGATCGGGAACGGACCCTGCTGGACAGCAGCCCCCTGTCGTCGCTGGACGATCAGGGTCGGCCAATTCCGGTCACCATTCCCATCGCCCTGGCGCCAGGGATCAAGGTGGTCTACACCACCAGGCTGGGCGGGGTCTCCTCAGGTGATTATGCCCAGCTGAATCTGGGCGGCAAGGGAGGCGATGACCCGCAGGCGGTTGCCGCCAACCGTCAGGCTCTGGGTCGCCAGCTGAACCGTCCCATGGTCCTGGTGGATCAGGTTCACTCAGCCCAGGTCTGGGATGCCGACCAAGGTCAGCCCCAGGGGCGTTGCGAGGCCGATGCTCAGGTGACCACCCGTCGCGACTTGGCCTTGGGCATCTTCGCCGCTGACTGCCTTCCCGTGCTTCTGGCCGACCCTCAGGCCGGCGTGATGGGGGCGGCCCACTGCGGCCGTCGGGGTCTGGTGGCTGGAGTCATTCCGTCAACAGTCCAGGCCATGGCCGACAAGGGTGCTGACCCGTCCAGGATCGTGGCAACCCTTGGACCTCGCATCTGCGCGGACTGCTATCAGGTGGGTTCGGACCTGGCCGATAACTTCGAGAAGCGTTTCCCCGGCGCATCTGGACCATGCAGGTTCGGCGGAATCGCCATCGACATCGCCACTGCTGCCATCGTGGAACTGAAGGCGGCAGGAGTGACCAATATTGTGGACTCCGCCCCCCGGATTGGCGCTGCGACCAGCTATCTGCGTCAGGACCCGGACCTGGAAGAGCTGTGCAGCCAGGACAGTGAGGGTCCCTCCCTACCAAAGCGTCTTGAGGATCTGCACCGACCGCTGTGCACCCTGGAGAACCCACTCTGGTATTCCCACCGCCGGGCCTCGCTGGCCAACAAGGCTGGGGAGGGGCGCATGCTGGCCCTTATTCTGGCCGATGACTGAAGCCGTGAGATTGATCGATCCGGTTTCTGGCAGCCGGAGCAGGCCTCGGGTGCAGATGTTCGGTGCAGATAGCGCCGGGTCTGCGCCCTTCCTTGTCCTCGCGTGAGTACCGTTGAGTGTATGAGTGAGAGCAGAGCATCAGCAGCCCCGTCCGAGGCCAGTCAGGATAACGCAGAGCCGGAGGAGCAGATCCAGCCAGTTGTAGCGGTGATTCTTGCGGCCGGTCTGGGCGTTCGGTTTGACGAGAACAACCCCAAGCAGCTGGTGCAGGTGGGCGGCAAACCCATCATCACCTGGTCAATTGACGCCTTCCAATCCAATGCCCGCGTCACCGACATTCTGGTCGTGGTCAACGATCGGGTTCGGGAGTCTGTCGAGGCCATCGTGGGTGCTGACACCTACGACAAGGTCCGCATGGTCATCCAGGGCGGCGTCGAGCGCATGGACAGCACCGAGGCGGCCCTGCAGACCCTGGCTGATGCGGAGATTCCCCAGGATGCCAAGCTGCTCATCCACGATGCGGTACGCCCCTTCGTCAGCCAGGAGTCCATCAATGGTTGCATCGATGCCTTGGATACATTCAACGCCGCAACCGTGGCCGTGGCCTCGAGTGACACCATGCTGATTGCCGGCGACCTGGGTGAGCGCAAGGTGGTGCGTCAGGTGCCCGACCGCGACAACATGTTCCGGGCTCAGACCCCGCAGGCCTTCCGCTTCGGCACCCTCCGCAAGGCCTACGACCTGGCCGCTGCGGACCCCGACTTCCATCCCACTGATGACACCAGGGTTGTGGTGGACCACTTGCCTGAGGAGCCGGTGGCCATCGTGGCCGGCAGCGTGACCAACATGAAGATCACCCTGCCCTCGGACGTGCCCATGGCTGAATGGATAGCGAGCTCCCTGGCCGGGTGAAGCCCTGTGTACCATGGGGCACATGGAGCAGATCAAGGTCATCGTCGCCGGATACGACCATTACGAGGGTGTTGACGTCAACCCCTCCAGCCAGGTCTCACAGGCTCTGGCCGAACATGGAATGGAGGGCATGCGAAAGGTCGGTCCAACCGAGGAAGATCCTCTGGAGGGCGTGGACTTGACTATTTCCTCCGTCATCATGCCCGTCAGCTTCGCCAAGGCCTGGCCCATACTGCATGAGGCCATAGAGCGGGTGCACCCCGATATCATCATCGCCACAGGGCTCAAGCGTCGGGCTCGTGGCATCGCCATGGAGCGTTGCGCTGTCAATCTCAAGGAGGACGACGCAACCGACCGTGACAACCTAGGTGAGAAGGAGTCCCAGGATGCCGTTCGTCGGACCAGCCGTCTGCCCATCGATCCCCAGGGTCCTGCCGCTTACTGGACCCGTCTGCCGCTGAGGGCCATCCTGCACGACTTTGGCACCTGCGGCATCCCGGCCACACTCAGCTCGGACGCGGGCACCTATGTCTGCAACGCGCTTTTCTACAACCTGCTGGCATGGGCTGCAGGGCACAAGGATGTCCTGGCCGGGTTCGTCAGCCTTCCCCTGGTCAACGAAAGCGGCGGACAGGAGCGCGGCCTGCCCCTGGATCAGCAGATACAGGCTGTGCGCGAGGTGGTCAATGAGACCATTCGCTATTACCGGAGGCCTTCCTCCAGCCCTATTCTGATTGCCTGAGCCCCGTATGTAAGGTCAGTGTGTCGGCAGCTTGTCAGACAGCAAATTTCGGCCTGGCATGGGGTAGAGTCGAGGTAAATCCACCGGACCGAAGACATCTTTGTCACGGGCCGGCATGTCTTGGTGGCGAAGAGGAGTGTTTCCATGGCCGAAGATCAGTTTCCCGTTGTCCTGCGAGGCTATGACAAGGAGCGGGTCGACCAGGCCCTGGCGGCCTCGCGGAGCAATCTTGCCCGGCTGCGTCAGCAGATCAAGGCCGATGACGATCGCATTCTGAAGCTGGAGGCGGAACTCCAGGAGGCCAAGTCCCGCAAGGTCGAGCAGCCTCGCAACTCCTTCGCCTCCCTTGGAGCCAACGCCCAACAGCTGCTGGCTTCGGCCGAGCAGACCAGCACCGAGCTGCTCAACCGCGCCAAGCAGGATGCGGCATCCACTAAGACCTCCGCCCAGGAGAAGGCGACGACCCTGGTCAACGAGGCCCAGCTTGAAGCCAAGCACATCGTGGACGAGGCCAACGCCAAGGCCAAGTCCATCGTCGAGGCCGCCAACGACGAAGCCAGGACCGTCACCACCACCGCCAAGCAGCAGAGCGAACAGAGCAAGTCCGCGGCCGACAAAGTGGTGGCCGAACGTCGCCAGGCCCTGGATCTGGAGCTGCAGAACTCCCGCGAAGAGCATGAGAAGCGGCTGGCCACCAACAAGGCCACCCAGGACAAGGAACTGTCCGAGCAGAAGGCCAAGGCCGCCAAGGAGATCGCCGACAAGCGACGCAAGAGCGACGAGGAGATCGCCAAGCTCAAGAAGGATGCCAACGATCAGATTCAGAAGGCCCTGGCCGATGCCAACAAGAAGCTGGCCGACGTGCGCGAGCAGGTCTCCAAGAGCCTGAATGACGCCCGCAGGCAGGCTTCTGAGATCACTGACAAGGCCAAGTCGGAAGCCCAGCAGATTGTGGACGATTCCAAGGTCACCAGCGCCGAGACCATGGCCAAGGTCAACGCCGAGGCCGAGCAGGTGCGCTCCGACATCGCCGCCCAGCAGGAGGATGCCACCAAGAAGGTGGGCGAGCTGCTCAAGAGCCTGGAGGAGCGGCGGGTCAAGACCGAGAAGGAGACCCAGGAGCTGATTGAGCAGGCCAAGGCCACCCGCAAGGATGCCGATTCGTTCGCCTCCTTCAAGCGCGAGGAGTCCGAGCGCAAGGCCAGCCAGCTGCTGGAGGAGGCCAAGCAGCGCGCCCAGGCCGAGGTCGAGGCTCAACGCAAGGCCGCACAGGCTGAGCTGGACGGGCTCAAGGACCACATCACCAAGCTGCAGCACCGGGAAGCCACCATTACCTCTCGGGTCGATGAGTTGCGGAACATCTTCTCCAAGTCCTTCGGCAACTTCGACGGCTTCCATGATGAGACTGTGGTCAATGACCAGGACGAGGGGCAGGCGCCAAGCGTGCCCGTGGTCAACGCGGTGCCTGCCGCTGATCCATTGCCGGCCCCAGCGACGAAGGCTGAAAGCGAGGATGATGGCGTAGGCCAGCCCCTTGCCGACACCCAGGAAGAAACCCCTCAGGCATTGGACGATCCGGTCGCAGCGAGTCAGCCAGCCGATGACCTGGCAACTGATGACGTGGCAGCTGATTCAGCCGGCAATTCCGAAGATGAGACCAGTGCGGCTGTGACTGTCCGATCCTCGGCCAATATGCCGACTCAGGTCCTGCCCTCCCCGGCACCGGGGGAACTGCCCGATGCATCCGACCAGACCGGTGATGCGCCGGCCCAGGCCAAGGGTGTGCAGGTGGAGAAGGTGGTCACTGACCAGGAGACCACGGTCATTCCGCCGGTCAATGATGGCGTGACCTCGACCGATCGGGACTGATCAACGAACTTCACTGTTCGTAAGGGCCGGATTGCAGGCATGATCTGCAACCCGGCTTTTTTCTTGCCTTGAAGTTGCCCGATCTCATGCCGAAACCGGCATGGGCGTCAATCTCGATCCGAACCCTTGCTCTGGCCTAGAGTCAGTGGTGAAGGGCGCAGGCCATGGGGTCCACAGGGTTGGGAGAGCATCATGCAGCAACCAAATCACTCATTATCAGAGTCACCCGCCACAGATTCGACCGATGCGGATGCGGGCAAACAGGGCGAATCGAGTGCATCTCCAGGGCCCTCACGCTCGTGGAGCGCCCAGGTGCGTCGGGGGGTGGACCTGCAATCCCTCTACGCCCTGGTGTATCTGTTGGTGGCCAATCTGATCGCAGGGGTTCTGAATCTGCCCTCGGTGGCTGCGGCCCTGGGCATTGCCCGTCAGCCGGGGCTAGGTGATCTGCTGGGCGATCTGGTCATGCTGGTCTTCCTCTTCGGCACCCGCGGCCAGGATCTGCTCGGCCGCGGCTCCAACCCGGTGCGGTACAAGGCTCAGGCCAACCCTGGTCCAGCCGTACTGGTCGGGGCCATCCTGCTGATCATGCTGGCCAGCAGCATCGAAACTGGCTTCACATGGGTGGTCAACCAGGGCTCCCAGGCACTGGGGCTGGTTTACCATTCCACCACTTCGCAGATCGCTGCGGGTCAGCATGGGTTCCTGTCGCCACTGGACACGGCTATCCTGGTCCCCGTCGTCGAGGAGTTCCTGCTGCGCGGCGTGGTCATGGGCAGGCTCAGACCCTACGGGCGAACCTTCGCCATCGTCACCTCCTCCTTTATCTTCGCCTGCCTGCACGGGGACATCACCCAGAGTCTGTTCACCTTCCTGTTGGGCCTGGTTCTGGGTTTCATCGCCATGGAATACTCCATCCTCTGGTCCATGGCTTTGCATATCTTCAACAACCTGGTCCTGGCCGACGCCATGATGTGGCTGACCCAGACGGTGCCGGCCCGCACCGGCACGCTGATCAACCAGGGAATGACCCTTCTGGGCCTGGTTGGGGGACTGGTCGTCCTCTGGCTGATTTGGGGACAGCTGGCAGACCGTTTGCACGCCAATCGCTCACGCCCTGGCACCTATAAGGGCTGGATCTCCCTTGGGCTGGCTGTCCTGGTGGTCCTGGCCGTGGTCAATGCGGCTCAGCGCTTCTCCCTGGCTTGATAGGTGCAGCTGTCCACATCCTCCTCCAGACGAACCCACGATGACCGATTCCCGCTATGCTGGATGCAGGGATGCAGATACATCCGCATGAAAGGAAACAAGGACAGACCGTATGACATCAGCACTGACACCACTGGATCAGACCCGTTTGGAGGGCCTGCGCACCGCCTTCGACGAGCGTGAGGCCAACCACGTCGCCATGAACGCCGTCACCCAGGTAGGCATCGACGAAGTAGCCCACAACTATAATCGCTCCCGCCTGCTGCAGCACCGATTTTCGGTTAGCATCGACAACGGCACGGTCACCTCGCAGGCGCATTCCGGTCGCTGCTGGCTCTTCAGCTCCTTGAACGTGGCACGATTCGTGGCCCGCAAGGCTCTGAACATTGATGACGAAAGCACCGCCAACCCCATGGGCGACTTCGAGCTGTCCCAGAACTACGCCATGTACTACGACAAGCTCGAGCGCGTCAACTACTTCCTGCGCGACGTAGCGGCTCTGGTGCGTGCAGGCGAGCCCGTCGACTCCCAGCTCATGCGCTTCCTGATGGGCGATGTCATGGGCGATGGCGGCCAGTGGATCATGGCCATGAACATCTATAAGAAGTACGGCGCAGTGCCCAAGCAGTTCTATCCCGAGACCGCCTCCTCCCAGGACACCGGCCAGATGAACGATCAGCTGCGTCGTCTGCTCCACCAGGCCACGGCTCACATGGTGGCCAACCCAGACGGCATCGACGAGATCATCGATAGGACCCTGGAGGCCGGTCATCGTATGCTGACCATTCATCTGGGCACTCCGCCCACCAGCTTCGACTGGGAGTGGACCGACAAGGATGGCGTCTTCCACCGGGATGGGCGGATTACCCCGCAGGAGTTCTGGAAGCGCTACGTGAATGCCGGACTTGAGGACTATGTCTGCCTGGTCGACGATCCGCGCCCCGAGCACCCCAAAGGCCGCAAGATCGGCATCGAGCACCTGGGCAACGTGGCTGGCGGCGATCCCACCGAGTATCTGAACGTTCCGGTGGAGGTCATGAAGGACTGCGCACGTCGTCTGATGAGCGAGCAGGGTCTGCCGGTCTGGTTCGGCGCCGACTGCCACCCCATGATGGACCGCAAGGCCGGCCAGTGGGCCACCGACCTGTTCGAGTATGGCCGGGTCTACGGTGTGGACTTCGACATGGACAAGGAGCAGCGGGTGCGCTTCGGCGACTCGGCCCAGAACCACGCCATGGCATTCGTGGGCGTGGACGTGGCCGATGACGGCCGGACCACCAACCGCTGGCGGGTGGAGAACTCCTGGGGCGAAGAGATCGCCAACAAGGGCTACTTCACCATGAGCGACGACTGGTTCAGCCAGTATGTCTACGAGGTGGCCGTACCCAAGTCCATGCTGTCCGAGGAGTATCGCCAGGCCTTCGACCAGGATGCCATCATGCTGCCCGCCTGGGACCCCATGGGTGCCTTGGCCTGAGCTACTGCACTAATTCATCCACTTTTATCCATCAAACTGTTCGTCCCCGTGGTCTATAAGGATCGCGGGAACGGACTGTCCACATTGGCCCGGATGTGGGCGGTCATAAGGAATTCGGGCGTAATCGTCGCAGTACGACAGAGAGGAGAGCGACCGTGGCATTCGTCAAGGAACCGGATATCGTCCCGGAAGAGGAGCGGCAGTATTTTGCCGATACGGCCGTCTTTCCCGAAACAGTGGATGTCAACATTCGTCAGCTGGACCCAATCCCGGCCCCTAGGGTTTTTCTGCGCTCGCGACCCTTGGACCCGGAGCGGATGAGTCTGGTAAGGGACTCCCGCCAGGCCATTCGCGAAGTTCTGCATGGACGGGACGACAGGCTGCTGGTCATCACCGGCCCCTGTTCCATCCACGACCCGGAGGCTGCTCTGGAGTATG
This sequence comes from Bifidobacterium polysaccharolyticum, assembly GCF_016101585.1. Taxonomy (GTDB): domain Bacteria; phylum Actinomycetota; class Actinomycetes; order Actinomycetales; family Bifidobacteriaceae; genus Bombiscardovia; species Bombiscardovia polysaccharolytica. The sequence continues at coordinate 157,825 of NZ_JACFQG010000002.1, read as the reverse complement.
CACGTCGTCTGTCGGCCGTCAATGAGCGGTTGAAGGATCGGCTGCTGATCGTCATGAGGGTCTACTTCGAGAAGCCCCGGACTACGGTCGGCTGGAAGGGGCTGATCAATGACCCCGACCTGGATGGAACATTCAACATCCGCAAGGGGATTCGCCTGGCCCGCCAGGTGCTTTGGCAGGTCCTGGGCCAGGGGATTCCGGCAGCCACGGAGTGGCTGGACCCCATCACCCCACAGTATCTTTCCGACGCGGTCAGTTGGGGGGCCATCGGGGCTCGGAACACAGAGAGCCAGGTTCACAGGGAGTTGGCCAGCGGCATGTCCATGCCCATGGGCTTCAAGAACTCGACCGATGGCAGCATAGAGGCTGCGGTCGATTCCTGCCTGGCTGCGGCATCCGAACATCACTTCCTGTCCATCAACCTGGACGGCCATGTCATCGCTGCCGAGACCAGGGGCAACCCTGACTGCCACATCATTCTGCGCGGTTCTGGTCATGGTCCCAATTACGATCCGGAATCCGTCCGATCCGCCCTGGAGGCCATACATCAGGCGCCGTTGGGCCCCGGGGCCTGCCGAGGTCTGATCGTGGATGCAGCCCACGGTAACTGCGGCAAGGACCCCGTACGTGAGGCCCAGGTGGTCGAGGAGCTGGCAGACCGTCTCGCCAAGGGCGAGCAGGGCCTGTCGGGCATCATGATGGAGAGTTTTCTTGAGGGTGGTCACCAGAAACCGGCTCCGCTAAATCAGCTGGTCTTCGGCCGGTCCGTCACCGATGCCTGCATTTCCTGGGACAGGACCGAGGAACTGTTGCAGATCCTGGCTGATGCTGTGCAAGCTCGTCGGGAAAGGAAGAAAGCATGAGTCGGATGAAGGATGAGCCACAGGAGCCCCTACCCCGACCCAGCAAGGCCTACGAGGTTGAACTGGTGCACAAGGCGCTGGCGGCGGGCGTCAACCCCCTGCAGACCGGGAACGTGCCCAGGTGGGAGGACGAGGTAGGCATAGGGCGGATCGTCAACAGGCGGGTCTTTGAGCTTGACCGCCTGCCTTCACCCGCGCAGATGCTGACCCGATACCCCTTGGATGGGCCGGCCAAGGATCTGGTCATCCGCTCCCGGCAGGAGATTGTGGACTGTTTGCATGGGCGGGACGACCGGTTGCTGGTCATTGTGGGTCCCTGCTCCATCCATGACCCTGATGCCGCGCTGGACTATGCTCGTCGTCTGTCGGCCGTCAATGAGCGGTTGAAGGATCGGCTGCTGATTGTCATGCGGGTCTACTTCGAGAAGCCTCGGACCACGGTCGGTTGGAAGGGCCTGATCAACGACCCCGATCTGGATGGCAGCCACAACATCCAAAAGGGCCTGGTCCTGGCACGGCGGATTCTTCTGGGTGTGCTGGAGACTGGGCTCCCAGCGGCCACGGAATTTCTTGAGCCCACATCGCCCCAGTATATTTCTGATGCGGTCAGCTGGGGGGCCATCGGTGCTCGGAATACGGAGAGCCAGGTTCATCGGCAGCTGGCCAGCGGCATGTCCATGCCCATCGGCTTCAAAAACGCTACGGACGGCAGCGTGGATGTGGCTATTGATTCCTGCTATGCGGCCTCTCAGCGTCACACTTTCTTCGGGATAGACCACGAAGGTCAGGCCGCAGCCGTAGCGACCATGGGCAATCCCGACTGCCATTTGGTTCTTCGCGGCTCCAAGTCCGGCCCCAACTACGATCAGGACTCGGTGCGGGCGGCCCTTGCCGTGCTGCGCCAGCGCATGCCCAAGGACAGCGCGGCTGCCCACGGACTGATCATCGATGCCTCCCACGGCAATTCCGGCAAGGATGAGCGGCGCCAGATCCAGGTTGTCCATGAGTTGGCCCAGCGAATAGGCGATGGCGAGGAGGGCTTTACCGGGCTGATGATGGAGAGTTTCATACGTGGTGGCAATCAGAAGCCGGCTCCGCTGGACCAACTGGTTTACGGGTGTTCGATCACCGACCGCTGTATCTCTTGGCCTGATACTCAGGACCTGCTGGAGGAGCTGGCGGAGGCAGTGGACCGTCGTCGCGGCACGGCTCGTTGACTTGCGGTCTGCAGTAGGCTGGTCGGGCCGCAGTTGCGGGTGAAATCATGGGTAAGGAGTCAGATATGAGTGAAGCAGGCGATTCCATGGAGGGCGAAGATCAGCGGCCGGTTGCCATCATAGGAGCCATGGATGAGGAGGTGGCTCTGATCGGCCAAGGCCTGAAACAGGCGGATCAGGATTCCCATGCCGGCGATGCCGGATTAAAGGTCATAAGCGGCACCCTTGATGGATCACACGGCCTGGTTCGGCTGGCTGCCACCGTGGGCGGCATGGGCACCGTCAACATTGCCGCCACCACACAGTATCTGATCGATGCCTTCCATCCCAGGGCTGTTATCTTCTCCGGCATCGCCGGCAACCTGAACAAGGACCTGCACATCAATGACGTGGTTCTTGGAGGCACCCTGCGCTACCTGGATACCGACATGCGATTGGTGGCCCAGTCAGCCCCCGGCACGGAGGAGTTCCACTCAGACCCTCACCTGCTGGATCTGGCTGATCGGACCTTGGATGCCATGGGGATCAAGCATATCGTCGGCACAATTGCGACCGGTAACTACTTTGTGGACAGCCCGGAGAAGATCGCTCAAGTCAAGGAGCAGACCGGGGCCGACGCAGTCGAGATGGAGGGTGCGGCTGTCTGCCATGTGGCGGCCCGTAACAAGGTGCCGGCACTGGTTATCCGCGCTCTGAGCGACAACGCCGACACCGACTACGAGGTTTTCCGGGAGTTCGACATCTCCGAATATGCGGACACGGCCGCCAGGCTGGTGCTGGGCATCGTGCGCGAGCTCTGAGTGCTGACAGCAAGGATTCCCTGCTTTAGGGCCTTTTGCCTATTGAAGGCTGTTGACTGGGGCTTGACGGCCTTCGCTTGTGCATTCGTTGGCTGATTATTCATCAACTACATGGTTATTGCGGCCACTCTGGTCTTGACCGGTTCATGGAGCAGCTGGTTGTCAGTTGCTCCATGCAGACCCTAAGCAGATGATGTCTACTTGTCAGCCATATCGGCAACTGATCCCCTGTCAATGAGTGCGGGCTCGATGTAGACGTGCTCGATACGCTGGTCCGGATCTTGTATCCGCCGCACCTGGAGGCGCAGGGCAGCGGACGCCAGATCCTGGGCCGAGGATCGCAAGACGGTCAGGCGCTTGGTGTAGCCGTCGATAGTGATCATGGATAGATCATTGGGAATGTGGCACCCCCGTCTTTCCAGGGCCTGGACCAGAGCGATGGACAGGTAGTCTGGATGGACCAGGACAGCCGTGGTTTGTGTCTCCAGAATCGTCTGGACGATCAGCTCGACATCCTCGGCCACATATGGCTGCTTGTCCTTGAGCAGGAAGGTCTGTTCAAGCCCGCCTCCTTCTTTCATCATCAACCGCCAGCCCAGCTCGATATCGCCTGCGGTGGGGGTGCTGCCCAGAGCCAGTCCCACACGGTGGTGGCCGTGCTGACGGAAATGTTGCAGTCCTCGGCGGACTCCGGCTGGATGGTCAGTATGAACCGAGTCGAAGAATCCGGGCAGCCATTGTGGCGGATGGCGTTCCAGAATGGTTACAGGCAGTTGGCACTCGGTCAGCCACTGCCAGGTTTCCGGTGCGACATCCGGTTCAATGCTGGGGGCCATGATCAGTCCAAGCATCTGTGGATCAGCAGCCAGATCATCCAGGATATCTACCTCGGGAAAGGTCTCGTAGGAAGTTTCCTTGGCCACGATCTCCAGGTCGAATTGTTCAGCTGCCATACGTCTAATCGCATCGGTCACTGAGGGCCAGATGAAGCTGGGTTCGGGTAGGGCTACACCGATTCGGCTTCGACGAACGACAGTAGTTCCATCCTGGCTGGAGGCATTATCCATGGTAAGGCTTGACACGTTAGCACTGGTTTTGCCGTCGGTGTTTCCGCTGCTGGTTCTTGCTTCTTTATTGAGTCTTCTGGCTTTCTTTTTCGAGGCGACTTTCGTTCCGACAGATGACTTTGGTATTCCAGTCAAGGCCAGGCCAGAATCGTAAGAGGAAGAGACTGTAAACGTTTCGGCTGATTGGCCTTGGGGATCCAGGGATTTGACGGCCAGGGCACCTCCGCGCACTCGTCTGACGAGACCAGCTCTGGCCAGATTGTTCAAATCCCTTCTGATGGTTATTTCAGTGGTGCCCATCATCTGCGCCAGGTAGGGCACTCTGACTACGCTGTCTCTAAGAAGTGCGTTGAGAATCAGCTCTCGTCTTTGAGCCGGGAGCCATCCTGCCGCCGGGGGCTTTGGAAAGGACCCATCGGCGGGGTCCTGTTTTTTACTTCCTGCCCCTGATTCTCTTTGATTCATGCTCCGGCCTCGATGCTTTACTACGATGCTGATGAGGGCAGTCACGACGGCCAACATCCCTGATTTTCTAACTTGCCTAGCCTTCATAGTGTATACCAGAGTTATCTCCTAAGAGTGATGGAAACAGACTGCAACAAACTCTTCAGGTCATTTTCCGACCATTTAGTCTGGTTTTGTTCGTTCGGAATCATCATGGGCAGGTAAGCCAACAAGGGTTCACCTAGGGACTGTGACGAATCTGGAACGAGAGAGGGGTCGGCCACATCCGGCCTCTTCCCCGGCATTGTCGCCGAAGGAAAGGGATGACCATGAACGTGAAAACTGTAACCAAGGCTCTGGCGGTGACTACTGCGGGCATCATGCTGCTGGCTGGCTGCGGCGGTGGTGGCTCAAGCAAGCAAGCCTCCTCAGGCAGTGACGGATTCGACAGCAAGGCCAAAACAGCCATCACCTTCGCAGGGTGGTCTTTGGACATGACCCCCGAGTTCAAGACTCTGGCTAACGGCTTCCATAAAGCCCACCCCAACGTGACTGTCAACGTCAAGCAGTACTCCGCTGATGACTATGACAAGCAGCTGACGGCGGACATCTCCTCTGGCGCCCAGCCCGATGTCTTCCCCATCAAGAACATGCTCAAGTACGTCACCTATTCAGACTCACAGGGACTGGCGGATATCTCCGACATCGCCAAGGGTTACCAGGGCAACAAGCACATTGATCTGAACGGCTATGAGCACAATGGCAAGTACTTCGCCCTGCCCTACCGCAGTGATACCTGGGTCCTCTTCTATAACAAGGACATGTTCAAGAAGGCCGGGGTTGAAGAGCCGAACGCCAAGTGGACCTGGGATGATTACACCAAGGCTGCCAAGGAACTCAAGGAGAAGCTGCCGGCAGCAGGTTACGATGCCAACAGCGTCTACCCCATGTACATGCACAATTGGCAGTCCGTGGTGCAGTCCTTCGCTCTGGCACAGTGCGGCAAGTCGGCAGACAGCACCTTCCTCAAGGCCGACTTCTCATACATGGAGCCCTTCTACAAGAGGGCCTTGGAGTGGCAGAAGGACAAGTATACGATCGACTGGAACACCTCATTCACCAACAAGGTTCAGTATCAGGCGCAGTTCGGCACTCAGAAGGCCGCTATGATGCCCATGGGCACTTGGTACGCCGCCACCCTTGTCAGCCAGCAACAGTCTGGTGAAGCCGAGAAATTCAGCTGGGGCATGGCTCCGGCTCCCCAGAACCCCGACAAGAAGCTGCCCAAGACCCCGATCACCTTCGGCAGCCCCACCAGCCTGGCAGTCTCTTCCAAGGCCACCGGCCAGAAACTGGCTGCTGCCAAGGAGTTCGTGAAGTGGGCCAGTGGCCAAGGCGGCGCTCTTGAGTTGGCCAAGCTCTCCACCACCCCCGCTTACATCGACGACAAGGTGACCGAGATTTTCTTCTCTCCTGAGGGCATGGCCTCCGACCAGGCCTCCAAGGATGCATGGAGCAAGCACGACATGAAGATGGAAGCCCCCGTGGCCACGGCCACGGACACCATCAACTCCCTCCTCAAGGACACCCACTCCTCGATCATGACCGGCGCCAAGTCCCCGTCCGATGGGCTCAAGGAAGCAACCCAGAACGTCAAGGACCAGGGCGTGCTGGACGAGTAGTTCCTGGTGACGGATGAGGAGGCTTCAGGATGCATACAGGTCCTGAAGCCTCCTACTGAGCCAGTTGGAGTAAGGGCGGCCGTGGACTGCCCGAACCCATGACGCATGATGGTAGTAAGGAGAGGCACAGATGTCAGAAGAAATCGGTGTGATCGACGATCGACAGGCGGTCGCTGATCACAAAACAGGGTCTCATAGGCCCGGCGGCGGACGCCGAGCCCCGAGTGCCAAGCAGGGCAAGTTCAATGCTAAGGCGATTTCACGAAGGAACCTGCGCAATGGTTTGATATTCATATCACCGAATTTCATAGGTTTTATCTGCCTGACTCTCCTGCCCACTCTTACGCTCTTTTATATAGCTTTTACCAAGTGGTCGGCCTTCGGCAACCCCGTCTTGAACGGCGTGAAGAACTGGGTCAGGCTATCCCACGACAAGATTTTCATGACCTCGGTGTGGAATACCATCTACTATTCGATAGTCCACATCCCCCTGACCCTGGTCCTGGCCTTCGCTCTGGCCGTCCTGCTCAATTCCAAGCTGCGCGGACGCGCTTTCTTCAGAACGGTGGCCTTCTTCCCCTACATCACTTCCATAGTGGCTGCGGCCCAGGTTTGGGGCATGCTCTTCGACCCCAAGTCCGGCCCTATAAACTCCTTCCTGCGGCTTTTCATCAGCAATCCCCCCGGGTGGCTGGGCTCGACGACCTGGGCCATGCCTGCGGTCATCGTCGTGGGTACCTGGCGAGAGGTCGGCTACTATATGATCCTGCTCCTGGCAGGTCTGCAGACCATCCCCTCCGAGCTCTATGAGGCTGCTGAGCTCGATGGCACAAACGGATGGCAGCGCTTCTGGCATGTGACCGTTCCCATGATGCGCCCCACGCTTTTCTTCGTCATGGTCACCCTGACCATCGGATCCTTCAAGATTCTTGATCTGACACTGGTTATGACCGATGGCGGACCCGGCACCAGCACCCTGGTTCTGGCGCAGTACATCTACCGTGTGGCCTTCGAGCGTGGTGACTTCGGCTATGCTTCGACCGTCTCCCTGGTTCTTCTGGCCATATGCATGGTAGTCACGCTCTTCCAGTTCTGGTACAACAACCTGAAGGAGGACTGAGATCATGTCCACCAATACAGTCTCTGCAGACATTCCTTGGAACAAGAAGCAGGTCTCCCCGGCCAAGATCGTCGGCACCGTCATCGGGTATCTGGCCATGATTGCTGTATCCGCCTTCGTGCTCCTGCCCTTCTTCTGGATGTTCCTCTCCTCCCTCAAACCCAACAATGAGGTCTATGCCATCCCCATCAAGTGGTTCCCATCGGTCTGGCACTGGGAGAATTACGCAGCCATCTGGACCAAGTCGGATATGACGACTTGGTTGCTCAACACCATCTTCTTCGCTGTGATTGTGACCCTCCTGCAGGTCTTCACCGGGTCCTTCGCCGCCTATGGCTTCTCGAAGATCCCCTTCAGGGGACGTACCACCCTCTTCCTGATCTACATCGCCACCATGGCCGTTCCCTGGCAGGCCTACATGATTCCGCAGTTCAAGCTGGTTTCCGCCGTCGGTCTCTCCGATACCAGATGGTCTATCATCCTTCTGCAAGCCTTTGGAGCCTTCGGTGTTTTCATGATGAAGCAGTTCTACGACACCATACCTGAGGATCTGTCTGAGGCGGGCCGATTGGATGGGCTCAGTGAGTTTGGCATCTACTGGCGCATTATGCTTCCCCTGTCGGGACCGTCCCTAGCGGCCTTGGCCATCATTACTTTCACCAATACGTGGAACGATTATATGGGTCCGCTGATTTACTTGCGTTCCCAGAAGCTCTACACGATCCAGCTGGGCCTCAAGCTCTTTATCTCCCAGTACAATGCTGATTTTGCCATGATTATGACCGGCTCGGTTCTTTCGGTCCTGCCCATTCTGATCGTCTTCCTCATCGGTCAGAAGCAGTTCATCGCCGGCATTGCGACATCCGGTATGAAAGGCTGAATCTTGGCTGGAAGCGATGGCGACCAGGGGCGTCCCGCCAAGGGCTACGCCATGCGGGCCCTCTTGGGGATCACCAACTCCATTGCTGTGGTGCTGGGTGCTGGGTGCTGCTCCCTGCTGGGGATGCTGCCTATGGCTGCTGTACTGATCTTTCTGAGAGATCTGCAGTACTTCCCGACTTATCTGCTGTCAGTCGTACTGTCCGCGCCTGGTCTGGCTGCCCTCTTTGCCATCTATCGCGATCATCCAGGCCTGTCATCGGCCTCTGCCCGGGCCAGGCGGCAGGCCGTGGATTCCATGACAGAGCATGGGCAGTCTCTGCCGGATTGGATAGCGAAACCCTATGTGGATTCGGGTACGGTCTATGGATTCTTCCGTGCATACTGGCGGGCCTACAAGGTTCTGGCCCTGAGGTCATGGGCGACTTGGCTGCCTCTGGGGCTCATCGCCTTCGCGCTGATCTATGATCTGCAGATTGCATCGCAGCTCTCATGGGGCCAGATTCTGTTCCTCCCCATCCTGGTATGCCTGCTGCTCCTGGTTCAGACCGCCTTGGTCTCTCTGGTACTGCTGGTGGAATATCCTCGGGCGCGCATCCGCAAGGTGTTGGTCAATGGCCTCCTCCTGTCGGTGCGCCGTTGGTACATGATGGTTCTGTCGCTGGCGGTCCTCGCTGGATATGCCTGGGGGCTGATGCGCTCGCCCATCCTGGTGGCTCTTCTGGCCACAGGTCTAATCTGGTATCTGGTCTGGGCGGCTGTGCGGTGGCAGGCCGATCCCTTCTTCCAACAGATGGCCCGTGAGAGCGGGGACCCGGGTGTCCAGGCCATGTATGGACTGCCTGACGCTGGAGCCAAGGGCTCCTCCTTCACTGCGCTGCAGGACTACCGGCAATAGCGGTTCATGAAGAACAGTTGTATTTAAAAGCAGGCTCAAGGAGGATTCGCTGGAATGGGCTGTGAGCCTTTGCAGGTGCTGATCGAGGACCGGGACCGTCCTGTGGATATCGAGCCGGGGACCAGGCCCACGGTCAGGTGGAGGCTGGATCCTTTGCCGTCCTGGGCGGATAAAGTCCGTTTCGCTAGGGTACGAGTCTTCGAACAACCTAAGGGGCGGATACTTGCAGACACTGGCATCCAACCTGCGGACGAGCTTAATGGAAGCCGTCTGCCTGGACCTGATATGGATCCTTCGCGACGGTATTGGCTGACCGTTCTTCTGCTGGATGCACAGGGCCGTCGGTTGATAGGGTCTGAACCCATCACCTTTGGCACGGGGCCTGGCCTGGTCTGGCACGCTCGAGCCATTTGGTCCGAAGAGGACGAAAAGAACTCCTCAGGTCCTCAGGGCAATGCCAAAGGTTGGGCGCTGATGCGTGGTGTGATCCGGCTGCCCCCGGGGCCGATCCTCTGGGCTAGTCTGTACGCGACCGCTGACAGCACCGTACCTGCGCGTCAGTTTGTCTACCGACTATGGCTCAATGGGCGCTTTCTGGGCTGTGGACCGGTATTTCCCTTGGATGGAGAGGATCGTTACAGGGGCTACGATGTCACCGGCCTCTTGCGTCCGGGAGCGGAGAATGTTCTGGGCGTGGTGGCCTATGCCATGGAAGGCCGACGCTTTCAGGCCCAGTTGGATGTGGGCCGGCCTGACGGCAGTGTGGAGCACTACGGCACGGACGCCGAATGGAAGGCTATTAGCGGTGCCAAGGCCTTTCCTGACAGCGCGTCCATCGGCACAACCTACTATCAGGCTCCGGCTGAGGACATCGACCTGTCCCGATATCCTTGGGGTTTTTCTCGGCCGGGCTTTGACGACTCTGCCTGGCGGAAGATTCGGATTCGGCCCTCATTCTCCAAGTGCCTTGCCGCTCCTGCGGATGGCACCAGACTGACTCGGGTGAAAGCTCATAGGGTTTTGGCGGCTGCTCCTGGCCATCTTCTGCTGGACTTCGGCTCCGTGCGGTTGGGCGGCATCGGGCTTCGGGTGGATCTGTCGCAACATTTGGATCTGACCGTCCGCTACGGGGAGGTCCTGGACGGCCAAGGAGGCGTTCGTTACCGTCTGGCCACCTCCAACGTCTATCAGGATCGCTGGCGGCTGCAACCTGGCAGCAACCGGGCACAGACTTGGGGGATCCGGGTCTTTCGATATCTGGAGCTGATCTGGCCTGCGGAATCTGACCCTGAAGGGTTGCTGGCGAGCCTGTCTGACGGGGGCCTGTGGGCAGAGTGCCTTGAGTCTCCCGTATATGACGACCACGCCAGGTTCCATTGCGACAGGCCTCTGTTGGATGAGGTCTGGCAGCTGGGGCGGAACACCATCAGGGGACTCAACGCTGACATCTACGTAGATTCCTGGACTCGGGAACGGGCTCCCTATGAGGCTGATGCCTGGATCCAGCAGCGGGCTCATATGGTGCTGGATGATGCGCCCGCCCTGGGCCGTTACAGTGTGGACTATCTCATCGCCAACAGAACCTGGCCCACCGAGTGGCCCCTCTACAGCATTTTGGCTGTGCACGATGCCTGGATGCACACCGGGGATCTGACCCAGGCGGCGGCCCAGTACGAACGGCTGATGAGACTGCTGCCAGACAAATATCTGGACCAAGACAGCGGATTGATCGTCAAGGACCCCGGCACTTCCAGCCAGATGGATGGCGACCTGGTCGACTGGCCGCCCGTTGAACGCGATGGATATGTCTTCGGCCGTGTCAATACGGTCATCAACGCACTGGCCAGTGCTGCTTATAAAGCCATGGCTCGTCTGTCGCGGGCCTTGGGCCGTCGCAGCAGAGCTGCCCGTCTGGCAGAGGTGTCCCGAAAAATGCAGGAGGCCTTGAATGAGCGGCTCTACGATCCAGCGGTCGGCGCCTACCGGGATGGCCTGCTAGACGGTCCCGACGGCCCGCCCATCGATCACTGTGCCATGCATGCCTCGGCCTTTGTCCTGGCTTTTGCGCCTCCCTCTGATCCCGCTCGTCTGGAGGCGGTCGGTGCCTATCTGCGTCGTAGAGGGATGGCCTGCAGCGCCTATGCGGCCGCCGTGCTTTTGGATGGACTTTATCGATCGGGTCTAGGGGCTGATGCCTTGGCTCTGCTTTCGGCAGGTGACGGTATCCGCACCTGGAAGCATATGCTGGACCAGGGTGCTGGAGGCACCATGGAGGCCTGGGACCCATCGATCAAATCCAACACCACCTATTCGCACCCATGGGGGGCCTCACCTGTCTGGCTGATTTCCAGCGGGCTGATGGGGCTGCGGCCTTTGAAACCCGGGTACCGAGAATTCGTTGTCGCGCTCCAACCTGGAGGTCTGGGCAGGGCCGAGCTGACCATGCCCGTGCCCACTGGGGACATCCATATCTCCTATAGGATTACAGGAAAAGCGGATAGCAGGCCAGGGTTTGTCCCCCTGCCGGATATCGATCTGGACCTGGTGGTGCCGCAGGGCTGTCGGGGTCATTTGGTCCTCCCGCCTATATGTGGTGTCAGGCCAGGGGGTCAGGTCGAGGCATTGCTGGACGGGTCGCCAATCATGCTGAAGGCCTTGGATGCCGACAATCGGGTGGCCGGCATTCGTTGCAGAGCGGGATCGTTGCTTGCGGATGCGCTGCCCTGCGGCCATCACCATCTGGTGCTGCCGCACGCGCAGGCTTGACAGTCTTTTCTGATCTGTGTATTGTTAGCCCTTGCATACCAAAGACCGTTGGTCGGGACCCTTGGGTCTCCTAAGTTCGGTTGATCGAGCCAGCACAGGTTGAGTTTCAAATCGGTCCTTGCGACCTGTTTTCCGCTCTGCCTGTCGGCAGGGCTTTCTTTTTGCCCGCCATGCTCAGTCGTCCGGCTCCCTCCAGAGGTCTGTCTAGGAAGGAACGCCATGAAAAGGCCCGAAAAGGAAGAGGCTGTCGCCAGGCTGACGGACAAGTTCCGTGACGCCGATGCCATCATCCTCACCGAGTACCGCGGGCTCAGTGTTCCGCAGGTCGCCGATCTGCGAAACAAGCTAGGCCGCGATACTTCCTACAACGTGGCGAAGAACACGCTAGCCCGGATTGCGGCCAAAGAGGCTGGAATCGAGGGTCTCGATGAGATGCTTGCCGGCCCCTGCGCCATCACCTTCGTCAAGGGTGATTACGTCAATGCCGCCAAGACGCTGCGTGATTTCGCCAAGGACAACCCGGCACTGATCGTCAAGGGCGGCTTCATTGATGGAGCTGTTGCTGACGCGGATGCCATGGAGAAAATCGCGGATCTGGAATCCCGCGATGTTCTGCTCTCCCGGATGGCCGGCGCGCTCAAGGGCACCATGTCCAAGGCCGCCAACCTGTTCGTCGCTGTGCCTACCAAGGCCGTGCGCACGTTCGACGCCCTGCGCGAGAAGCAGGAAAAGGCCGCCTGAGTTCACGGCCATTGGCCCGGATTCATACGGTAAACGCAAAAAAAGATGTTCGGTGATCGGCCTACCAGTCAATGCCGGTCGCCACAAATGAAAGGAAGCCATTATGGCCAAGCTCTCCGCTGACGAGCTCATCGACGCGTTCAAGGAAATGACTCTGGTCGAGCTGTCCGACTTCGTCAAGAAGTTCGAGGACGAGTTCGACGTCGAGGCCTCCGCCCCTGTGGCCGTGGCCGCTGCCGCCCCCGGTGCCGCTGCTCCGGCCGAGGAGGAGAAGACCGAGTTCGACGTCGTCCTCTCCGCCATCGGCGACAAGAAGATTCAGGTCATCAAGGCCGTCAAGGCCATCACCAACCTGGGTCTGGCCGACGCCAAGGCTCTGGTTGACGGTGCTCCCAAGGCCGTCCTGGAAGGCGCCAAGAAGGAAGACGCCGACAAGGCCAAGGCTCAGCTGGAAGAGGCCGGCGCCACCGTCGAGCTCAAGTAGTCATCGGCTCTTCTGAGCCCTTGCATGTTAAAAAGCCCCAAACCGTTAATGACGGTGCGGGGCTTTTTCTTATACATCCTGTCGGCTGTGCGCGCGGGGTGAATAGGCTGCTCTGAGCCAATCTGCACCCGATGTGTATGGGCACATGCGCTTTGCAGTCGTGACCTTAGTTTTCGCTACTCAGAAGCATAGAGATGACCTTGCAAACGTAATGATCGAAGTTGATCGAAACAGTTTGTTTGTGATTGTGTTCGCTGCTAAGCTAAGCCCTGTCCTATCGACCACGACGCCGATGCCCAGATATGACAACGAGAGAGCAATCATGACCATCACCTTCACCAACCAGTTCTGGACCGTGACCTCTGGTGACCTGACCGATCGCCGCCGGCCTCTGCAAACCCCGCCGATGGGGGAGAGGCCCAAGGACGCCAAGCCCATCGTCATCGACCCCTGCCAGCGGCATCAGCCCTGGCTCGGGGCTGGAGCCGCAATCACCGATGCAGCGGCCTCGCTGATCTGGGGCAGCCAATCCGCGCTGCAAAGACATGCCCTTCTGGACGACATGTTCAACCCTGACAAGGGCGGTTTTTCGGTCATCCGCATTCCGCTGGGCTCCTGCGAGCCGTCCTCCCAGCCCTACTACACCTATGACGACATCCCCTTCGGCGAGCATGACAAGGATCTGACCAGGTTCTCCCTGGGCGAGGGCGAGCCGGGTGCTCCGGACGCCACCAAGGACTACAAGTACATCATCCCCGTCGTGCAAGAGATACTGTCCATCAATCCTGCCGTGAAGATCATCGCATCCCCTTGGACTGCACCAGCCTGGATGAAGAATACCGGCCACCTGTGCATGGGTGGCCATCTTCGTTTCAATGAGTGGACAGGCAACGGCTATGATCCGTTGGAGGACTCTGTCGAAGGGGCCTATGCTCGTTACTTCGCCCGCTACATCGACGAGATGGAGGCCATAGGCATCCCCATCTGGGCGGTCACTGTACAGAACGAGCCCTCCAATGCAGCTCCATGGCCGGCCATGCTCTGGACGCTGGCCCAGCAGGCCGACTTTGCCCACCGTTTCTTGAGGCCTGCGCTGGACCGTCGGCACCCCCAGGTGCGCATCTTCATCAACGATGACTCGGCGCATTGCCTGACCGGACCGGTCGACAAGGATGTCACCGCAGAGCAGGCTCGGTCCATCGACGGTCTTACCTTGCACACCTACGACAACGACTACCCGAATCTGGACTATGCCAACCGGGTCTATCCGCAGTGGCTCTACGGCATGACCGAGCGTCGCTGCATGCTGGACCAGACCCCGGAGGATGCCGCACACATCATGTCCGGGGTCATCGGCAACTGGCTGGTCCGCCATGGCTCTTCCTTCATCACCCTGTGGAACATGGCCCTGGACGAGCGGGGGCTGCCCAACCAGATCGGTGCCGACGGCAGACGCGGGGTAGTCACCATCGATCATGGCAGCGGCAAGGTCCGCAGGAACCTGGAGTATTTCATGCTCCGCAGCTTCGGCCAGGACGTAGAGCCGGGCTCGGTGGTGATCGACTCCAGCAACTACACACCGGACGGCTGGAGCGGCTCTCTGGGCTCCGTGGCCTTCCTGGCACCGGACGGGTCCATCGCCGCCCATATCTACAACCCCACGGGCAAGCCTATCAAGGCGGCTGTCACCATTAACGGCTGGGGGAACCGCTGGCAGGGCGTGACCGTGCCAGCCTGGGGGACCGTTACCATGCACGCGACGACAAGCGAGCGGATCAACGATTCGGCAGTGCCCGAAGATGAGGATTTCGCTCTGCAATTGCCTGAGTACACCGTGGATGACAAGGCTCCCGGACAGGACTAAGGCTCGGATTCTGCAAACCGGGAAAGATTCCGGCGGAAGGAGAAATACGATTATGAAGGAGATCTGGACCGCGACGGCAGGGGATCTGTCCCAGCGGCGAGAACCGATAACGATCCCTGAGACGACGAATGGACCAGGCGCAGCCGTACCCATCGTCATTGATCCAACCAGACGCTACCAGTACTGGGAGGGGGCCGGTGCTGCTCTGACGGACTCCAGCGCCTACCTGTTCATGACGGCCATGGATGCCGACCAACGGCATCGGATTCTGACCGAGCTCTTCGACCCGGCTCAGGCGGGCCTGTCCACCTTGAGGATCTCCATGGGGTCCTGCGACTTCTCCAGCCAGCGCTACTACTCCTATGATGATCTGCCCGAGGGGGTGATGTCGGATTCGGGCATGACCTACTTCTCCATTGGGCAGGGGAAGCCGGGCTCGCCCGAAGCCACCAGGGACATGAAGTACGTGGTCCCCGTCCTCCAGGAGATCATGGCCATCAACCCGGGCGTGCGGATTCTGGCCTCTCCCTGGAGCGCACCCGCCTGGATGAAGGACAGCGGTCGGCTGGACGGGGCTGGTCGTCTGCGGCTGGGGCAATACTGCGGCAACGGCTATCGTCGACAGGACACGGTCGATGCGGCCTATGCCCGCTATTTTGTCCGCTTTATCGAGGCCTATCAGAAGCTGGGGATCCCCATTGCAGCAGTGACCATGCAGAACGAGCCCTCAAACAATCCACCCTGGCCTATGACGATTTGGACCCCTGAGGAGCTGGTGCGCTGGGGTGTGGACTACCTGCGTCCGGCACTGGATCGTAGCTTCCCCGAGGTGGAGATCTTCTTCGGTGATGACGGCCTGAGGTTCTTCAGCCGTCCGGTCAGCGACTATATGACCCCTGTCGAAGCTCAGAGCTTTGCCGGTACGGCTATGCATACATATTCCGGCCTGCCCAAGTGGGTCGTGAATGCCACCAGACAGTTCCCCGGATGGCGCTCGGTCATGAGTGAGCGGCGCTGCATGCTGGACGAGCAGGTGGACGAGGCCAGCCATGTCATGTTCGGAGAGATCGGCATCGGACTGGTCCGCCAGGGCGTGGGCATGATTGACCTGTGGAATCTGGCTCTGGATGAGCAGGGTCTGCCCAGCTGGGCGCGGACTATGGGCCGGCGCGGGGTCATCACCATCGATTCCCAAACTGGCGGTGTCAAGCGCAATCTGGAATACTTCATGCTCCGTAATTTCGGGCAGGATGTGCCGGTCGGCGCTCGCAGGGTGGCCTCCACCAGCTATACCCGCGACGGCAGGACAGGCGGTCTGGGCTCGGTCGCCTTCGTTCGCGACGACGGCGAGCTCAGCGTAATCCTCTACAACCCGACCGGAGAGCCTATCCGGGCAGCCCTGACCGTCAATGGCTGGGGCGCCAGCTGGCGACCGGTGAGTGTACCGGCTTTCGGGACGGTCTCCTGTCATGTGTCAGACTCCGACCACGTAAACCGCAGTAGGGTGCCGGAGGATGACCAATTCGTTGTCCATATGACTCCGCACCCAGCTGATGACCACGATGAGGGAGAGGACGACCAGGGCTGATTCGATGATGGCGGCCGCTGATTGACTCTGATGGTTTTATCCGGAGCCAGGGCGGCCGCCATTTTATGCGGTTCACTTCGATGCCCAAGCCTTGCCTGCAGGGAAGGCTCACTGCTCCGGCATGTCTGCCAGTCCTTCATGTGTCCTTTATCAGTTAATTCGGCACGCAATCAATCCTATCTCTGGGTTTCATGACAGAATAGGCGATAGTACCGAGTGAAGGCGGCTGCAGATTTGGGAGGTCGAAAACGTGAGTGACGATCGGCGACCGGGGCAGGTGTGGATAATCAAGTTCAATGGGGTGGAAGAGACCCGGCTCAAGCCTGGCGAGACCGTCGAGATCGGCCGCAAGCCTCTGCGTCCGTTGCCCGATGACGGTCGGCGTCGTCTGGAGGTGACCGATCAGACTAAATCCATGTCAAAACGACATGCCATTTTCACCGTCGATCAGGACGGTTTGGCCACCCTGCGCGACATGGGTTCCACCAACGGATCCTATCTGATCCAGTCCGACGGATCACTGGTCAGGCTGCCTGTGGATGCCGCTTACCCCCTGTCCAGCACCTCGGCTCGTTTCCAGTTCGGTGATGTTCCTGTCGATTTCGTGCGCATCAGCAATCCCGAAGAAGACCAAACCGATCCCTCGCTCCGGGTACCTGACCTCTTCTCATACTCCACACAGCCCCGCGGCACGGTGGAGCCTGATGCAGCCGACATGTCCGTTGACGACATCCTGGACATGCGCGCCGGCGAGCCCACCGGCATCTTCAAGGCCGACGGGGTTCGCAACCGGGTCACTGCCCTTCATGATATGGCCCTGGGTGCCGCCAAGACAGCCGATTCTTCCCAAGAGGCGGACGGAATTTCACAAGATCGTCCCAGGTCTGCCTCAGTTGCTCGCGACTCGGAGGATAGCGCGTCGCCGCCTTTCTCCGGAAGATCAGCGTCTGCGAATACGCGTGACTCGCAAGCGCGGTATTATGACGATCCTGATTCAGCAGAGCATGGCCAGACTGACAAGGGATCGGCAGGTACTGGCTCGGCAGATGGTCAGGTAGCGGACCGTCGCAGGGCCTATGCCGACCAGCCGGATGACAAAGAAATCGAAGACCGCGAGGGTGGCCGGCGTGAAGGGGACTTCCAGTCTCAGGACTTTCGTGACGAAGACCGCCGACCCCTACCGTGGCAGGAGGACGAATCCGAGCAGGGTCTGCCGCTGGTCGGCACCCAGGAGGAGGACAGGCAGCCGGTCGACCGTGACCTTTTCGCTGATGCTCGTCGCTCGCGTTCCGCTGAATCCGCTCCTGATCAGGAACGCTATGGCCAGAATGCTAGTGATGATCGTGGTCAACAGGATGGTAGCGCCTCTTCCGACTACAAAGGCCATGCAGACGGCCAGTCCAGACAAGGCCGGGGGGGCGAATCAGGCTCAGCACAGGGGTTCACCCCGCTGGGAGCTGTAGAGCTGGCACGCCTGTCCAAGGAGGAACCGGATCAGTCCCGGCTTCCTGATCCAGCGGAAAAGCCGGATGATGACCATCAATACCAGCCGGCCTTTGAGCCCGGATCCGTCTTCGAACGGGTTTCGAAGGGCGACTATGACCGTGGCCAGGAAGCCATAGAGGTGGACGGGATGAGTTCTGATGATGCCAAGCGAACCGGGGACTTCGCCATGCAGTTCGCCATGGCCAAGCATCGGCAGCTGCTGCCTTTCCTGGCCATGAACCCGGCCCTTTATGATGATCTTTACGCCTGGTTGGAGGCCCAGGGCGACCGGGACATCGATGCGGCCCTGCAAAACAATGAGGGGTATCACGAATATCTGAACGCCGTGCGGAAGTGAGTAGACGGATGAGCGAGACGGTAATGAGCACCGGGGGATCGGAACAGGGCAAACGTACCGAGGATGCACAGGCATCAGTGGCCGAATCCTCCCCCGACCGTGCGGCGGAAGAGGTCAAAGCTCCGCTGACTCCTCTGGATCGAATTCGAGGATGGCGCCAGGAATACCAGAACCAGGTGGGATTGACTCCTCTGGAGAGCGTATCGCAGCTGGCCGCGCAGATGGACCTGTCACATGCGCATCCTTCAGGCATTGCACAGCTTTTCGCCAGCGGCCAGGTCCATCTGGATGCACTCTTCCGAGACCGGGGCATGCTGCGCGCGGCCCACCGGCGCATGGAGCGGGTTCTGGACGATCAAGCCGCCAAGGAGCGTGCCAGCGGCTTTGCCCAGCTCTCCATGGTGGTAGGAGTGGCTGCCTGGCAGGGGCGCGACATGCCTGTTCTGCTCTACCCCGTGCGTATTGATGAGAGCACACAGGGAACCTCCAGAGCCTCCATCAGATTCACAGGCAAGGTGGATCTTAATCCTGCCTTGATATCGGCCATGCGCGAGCGAGGCATCACCCTGGATCCTGACCGCCTGTTTTCCGCCTCCCATTATCAGGGCGGCACGCCAGAAACTTCATCGCTGTTCAAGGACATGACGGCCCTGATCACGCCGCATATCAGCGACTTCACCATCGAACGGAAAATTGTCCTAGGGTGTTTCATCGAGCCATCGGCCCAGCTGCTTGGTGAAAGCCTCCGGATTCTGGACCGGATGACTGTCGGGTCCACCGGTAACGATCTGCTGGATGCTTTGGCAGGCGACCAGGCGGCTTCCGAGCGGCTCAAGGGCAGATCCGTGCCCGACTACAGTCCCTTCGATGCGGATCCTCACAGCGAATTCGAGTCCGGAGATGTGGCCAACCGGGTCCGTTATGCAGCCCAGCTGGTGGCGACCGGGCATAGCGTGCTTGTGGATGAACAGACCGGCCGCCACAGCGCCGACGATGCTTTGGCCATTGCCTCGCGTTGCGTCACCGCAGGCAGGACAGTGCTCTATGTGCCCTGTGTGGTGGAGGAGAAGCGGCGCTTCCAACACCGTCTGGAAGCTGCCGGGATGGCTGGCATGGCCCTTGACCTGACCGACGACCAACTGGGCCGCGTCCTGGATCAGCGTTTGATCGATGCGGTAGGCTTCAAACCCGGCAAGGCCAGTGAGCACTTCGATCAGGTGGCTGACGAGCTTGTGGGTGTCCGTTCCCGGCTGACCCGTTACCTGGGCGATCTTCATGGAGTGGATTCGGGCTGGGGAGTTTCGGCCTACCAGACGATTCAGAATCTGGCCAACATTGCCAACATGCCTACGCATCCTGCCACCCGTGTCCGTTTGGGTGCGGCCACGGCCCACAACCTGCAGCCCGAGTTGGATGCCTGGGCGGACAAGCTGGAGAGGGCTGCCGAGCTGGGCGAATTCGTCATCGGCCCCCAAGACACTCCCTGGTTCGGTGCCACACTGATCAACGATAACGAGGCCGTGGATGCTTACTCCCGTGTGGTTCGTCTTCTGCAGCGGCTTCTGCCGGACACCCGTGAGCAGGTCAAATCTACTGTAGAGACCTGTGGATTCCCCGTGCCGGCCACCGTCAAGGATTGGGGACGGCAGGTGGTGGTCCTCAAGAACCTGCGCCGTGTTCTGGATGTCTTCCAGCCCTCCATCTTCGAACGCGACATTCCCGCCATGATCGAGGCCACCAAGTCCAAGGCCGATCGCAAGGCTGATGGCACGAATCTGGGGTTCTGGGAGCGTCGACGTCTTGTCAAGGAGGCTAAGAGCCTGCTCAGGCCTGGTGCGCAGGTCGAGGATCTGCACGAGTCGCTGGTGGTGGTCTCAAAGCAGGCCGAGCAGTGGCGGACCTTCGTCCCCCACGGCGGCTGGCCGGTCCTGCCACCCAAGCTGGACGTCATCATTGACACTCAGGAATCTCTGATTCGTGACATGACAGCTCTGGACACCGTCCTGGACTCAACTCCGGCTGGCGGTGATCTGGAGACCATGGACCTCAACAAGGTGGAGGAGCGGCTCAAGGCCCTCTTTGACGACCATACAGCCCTGGATACTTTGCCTGAACGCTGCGCTTTGGAGGGTGAATTCAACAAGGCGGGTCTGGATGGCCTGGTCCAGGATCTGCGCAACCGACAGGTTGAAGGTAAGGCGGTACGGGCCGAACTGCAGCTGGCGTGGTGGACCACGGTCTTTGACGACATCATGCGTTCCTCGCAGATCATCTCCAACCAGGACGGTTCCGCCTTATCCAACGCGGCCGACCGCTTTAGCCAGGTGGATGCACAGCACGTGGCCAGCATAGGGCCCATGGTTGCCCAGGAGAGCGAAAAGCGTCTGTCCGAGCTGCTCTTCTCGCGCACACAGGAGGCCAATCAGCTGCACACCATGCTGGCAGGCAACCCTGGTGCCTCCCTTCCGGTCTTCCAACAGGCCCATCCCAGCATACTGTCGGCGGCCAAGCCCATCATCATCGCGACTCCTGCCACGCTGGCGACCAGAACCAATCCGACACAGCTGGCCGATACGGTCATCATCGACGCCGGGGCCCATATGCCTTCCATCCAGGTCCTGACTGTGCTGGCTCGGGCCCGGCAGGTGGCAGTCATCGCCCACCGGCCGACCGTAACCTCGGATGGCCTGTTGCAGCTGATCGACCGTCTGGTTCCGGTCACTGTCAAAGCCCGGCCTTCGCGCCGCTCGATTCGTCTGGACGCCTTCCTGAAGGATCACGGCTATGGGGATTTGTCGGCGCCTGTGCCCGATTGCCGGGAGCCTGGCAGGGTGACCCTGACCAGGGTGGAGGGTGCTGGCGTCCCGGTCATGGCCACGGGTCTGGTCGAGTCCAGCCAGCAGGAGGTCGCTGCTGTCGTTGACATGCTCAAGCGCAAGGCCGGATCTTTTTCCCTGGTACCGAACAGTTACCTGCTGACTGTGGTCACCCTGTCAGCTACCCATCGCTCCCGGCTGGGCGCTGAACTCAAGTCGGCAGCCGCCAAGGACAGGGTTTTCGCCAAGTTCCTGAGGCACGTACGCATTGTCGGCATTGACGAGGTCTGCGGTGCCCGGGCTACTGACGTGATCCTCACTCTGGGTTTTGCCAAGACCACCCATGGCCGTCTCCTGCAGCAGTTTGGCGATCTGGAAGGCGAAAGGGGCAAGGGCATGCTGCTGGATGCTCTGGTCTTGCCTGATCGGAATCTGGACATTGTCGCAGCTTTCTCTGCTGAGGATATGGAGGATGACCGTCTTCACCAGCCCGGGCCGCGTCTGCTCAAGGATCTGTTGACCTGGGCTGAGCATCCTGACGCGGAGCCGGTCCGGCCCGAGCAGGCCGAGCAGTCTACCAATGTGCTCTTCCGGGATTTGGCCCAGCGGCTGCGGACCCGAGGGTTGGATGTTGCCCTGGATTACGGTTATGACCAGGCACCTCGAATTCCATTGGTGGTGGGGCTCAAGAACAAGCCCTATGCCTTGGCCGTGCTGACCGACGATGCCGAGTTCATGCACACTCAGTCCACCAGGGAGCGTCACCGGTTCACCACCGAGGACCTGCAGTATCTTGGCTGGTCGGTCATGACGGTCTGGAGCGTTTCGGCCTTTGTCAACCCTGATAAGGAAGCCGATAGGATCGTCGCTCGCCTTGCCGATATCTACCATCAGGCGCGTTGATGGCGGATAATCAGCTAGACCGAGGAAATCAGGCCGGTAATCCTGCAGCTTCACGACGACGTCGGCATCGCCGGGTGGTTCGCCCAGGCACGGAACGGTTCGATGTTGACGGCATCGAGGAGGATCCTCAGGACCAGGTCTGTACCCAGGATCGTCTTGACGGGGATGACCGACGGATCCTGGGTGAGCTGCCGCCGCATTGGGGACTCTTCCCCAATGAGCGTGGCGACTGACTACTGGTTCTAATTCTGTCCCGTCGGCAGACCGGTTCCGGCATCTTGACTATCTGCACCTGTTGACTGGTGGATGTCGGCGGCGATCTGGCGCAACAGCTGCAGGCTCTGGTCCTGGGGGCTGGGTGCGTTGGGCTGGTCCTTGATGCCCGAGGCGGCCCTGCTCAGTTGCCGCAGCTTGTTGATGGGCATAATGATGCAGAAGTAAACAGCGATGGCGATCAAGAGGAAGTTGAGCAGGGCCATCAGAATGGCACCGAAAGAGATGGTGGCGTTCCGGTAGCTGATGGTAAGGAGCCCCGACAGGTCCGGTTTGCCGAAGATCATGGCGATCAGGGGGCTGATCAGATTGTTGACGATGGCGTTTACCACGCTGGTCACCGCTGAACCCATGACCACGCCCACGGCCATATCCACCATGGATCCGCGCGAGATGAACTGCTTGAATTCGCCCAGCACGCCCTTGTTGCTGATCTGCGAGATCTTGTGCACTGCTTCGGCGGTATCCTTGGCCGCCACCTGATTGATCGAGGCCATCCTGCATCCTTCCGTAGCTGATGTAAGGCATGGAGCGCCCATGCCTCCTTCTTCCTCCATTATCGCGGGCGCAGGATGGTTTCGGTTTTCCGACATGATTGGAGGGTGTCGGTGCAGGAGTTCTGTCGGGGCGAATGGCAATGACAGGGGTGGATGGATCCAGCGACAACAAGAGCAGGGCCTGATTGGCATCCAGAGCGAAGACGGACTGGGATCCTTGCCGGACTTGGTCGCCTTCCCGCCCGTCTGGATTGGATTGATTCCTGGGAACGGTCTGTGCTGGTTGTAAAGCCAGTGCCTGCTCGGCTATCATGCAGCGTCCGCCACTTGAGGCCTGCCTGGGAGCCGGTGTCTGTACGTCGTTGACTTGTCGACTGTGGGTAAGTCCCGGCACCCTATCGGAACCGGGTTGGTCTCGCTTGGAGGATGGCGGCAGGGAACTGGATTGGGTGGGATGCGGACTGTTGTCGGCCGGGCAGTCCCCCGCGGCTAGCAAACTCACCTGATCGCCGGCCTGCAGGTCTCCCGGATCGTCGGCCAGGTGGACGGTCACTGCGGTGGTCCCGGCCGGCTGTGTCGGTCTGTTGCTGATCATGGCCGTGGTCAGCGGTTGCCCTGTGCGGACGCTGACCATCAGCCTCTGTCCGCGTACTTGCCCAAATGAAGCGATCAGGCCGGGCAGCTGTTCCCTGCCATGCAGGATCCGCGTCCGAACCATGGCAGGCTCGATGGCTGAGCCGCGTGCAATAGGCCGAGCGGCGACCAATACAGACAGGCGGCCCTGCGCCTGGACCAGGATCTGCAGGGCACAGAAGACTGCCAGCCCCAATGCTAGGGCGGCCACTACGCGCCGTATCCGAAAAAGCCGCCGTCGGCGAGTCAGGGTGCTGGTGACCGTTGAAGGCTTGTTCTTCTTGGTGAAGATGGGAAAATCGACCATGCCCCCAGCCTGCCAGAATGTTGTCCGGCGTATGGGTCCGCATGGTCGATGTGGTCGAATGTGCCTCTTGGTCTACTTGCTGCTTGTGGAGCTCGAAGAGGAGGAAGATGAGGCTCCGTCGGTCCGGTAGAAGCCATGGCCCTTGAACTCGATAGGCACTGCGGAGAAGACCTTGCGGACCTGCTGCTGCCCGCACTTGGGGCAGATGGTGATGGGTTCGTCGTTGAAAGACTGCTCCTTGGTAAAGTCGTATCCGCAGTTCTTGCAACGATAATGATAGGTGGGCACCGTTCTTTCCCTCCGCTGATGGTCGGTTCGCGCGACGATTGGTTCAACACCCAATATCCTAGTGGTGGCTTCGACCAGAAGAATCGGCACCGGGCCTCTCGTCAGTCTTGTTCATCACCATTATGGTCCGCTCCGGGCCTCCGTGACAGACCTGCGGCTGTGGGCGTGAAACCTTCGGGCGTCAGGACGGCATCCACAGGAAGATCATGGTCCAGATGGGGCAGAGGATCTTCGACGAATTCGCCGGGCCAGCAGATGCCCACCACTGGGGTCTGTTCAGCGCACAAGGCCAAAGCCCGGTCATACCAGCCGCCGCCCCGACCCAGACGAATGCCGGTATGGTCGATGGCCAGTGCCGGCACCAGGATCAGATCAGCCTGATTCAAAGCCTGAGCTGGCAGTGCCGGCATATCGGGTTCGTCCGGCCGCCAGCCGGGAATCCGCTTCATGCCATCCAGATCATGCTCTGATTGCAGGCATCCCCAGCCTACTTGGGTGCCCGTGCCCAGCATGGGAATGAGCACCTGGTATCCCCGGCCCAGCAGAAGGTCAAGACTGGGGTCCATGGCTATCTCCCCCCGAATGGAGGCAAAGGCGGCCACGGTCAGGCTCTGGTCGCTTCGGGAGCGTTCGACTCTGGGGAGCACATGGTCGGCCAGCAGATAGGCCAGCTTGCGGCCCGCATCCAGGCATTGGGCTTGATCGATGTGCCTTCGGTCTTCAAGCACACGGCCACGCCGATCTTGCTTGTCCATATCGATGCGTTCCTGCTCGTTCATGTCCTCAGTTCTACCAGTAGGGGCTCTCTCGGATGGACGCCTGTCTGCTTCAGTTGCCGTTCGGTGAGAACATGGAATCATGTCGGTTCTGCATACCTTCCGTCAGGTCTGGCGGGGTTCCCGGGCCCGCTCGGGCCATGCCCTGAATCTGCCCGATCGTCTGACCCCGCCTCCAGGCCATGGAGACTTCCTGCTGAGACCCATCCGCGAGGGTGATCAATCAGCATGGAATGCGGTTCGATGGAAGAATCGTGATTGGCTGGCTCCATGGGAATCGGGGGATCCCCGCCACGGACCTGGCATGACCTATGCCCAGTGGATGCAGGAGCTGGAGCGTGCCCGGCAGGAGGGCACTTCGGCGGTCTTCCTGATGGAGTTTCATCAGAGCATCGTAGGGCAGATTTCCCTAGGCGCCATCCGCTATGGGTCCATGTGCACGGCAGTAGCGGGCTACTGGGTTGACCAGGATTGGATCGGTCACGGATTCGCGCCCCTGGCCTTGGCCATGGTGGCGAATTGGGTCTTCAAGGATAGGAGCGGGCCTCATCTGCACCGTCTGGAGGTGGCGATTCTGCCTGAAAACCAGCGGTCCCTGCGTGTGGTACAAAAGCTGGGCATGGAGCCGGAGGGGCTGCGTCGCAGCTACATGTATGTAAACGGACAGTGGCGGGACCACCTGACCTTTGCCTGGATCAGCGACCAATTCGATCCAGATCTGCTGGCCCGTTTATGAATCCCCGGGGCAGACATGGTCGACACGCTGGGTTTGACTTGCCGCTTGGGGCATACCGTCAACTAACGTAGTACCTATGGTTTATGAATCACTCAGCAGCATCATGGTTTTGGTGATTGCAGTGATTCTGGTGCTGGGTTGGCTGCCGTTTCGCACCGTCAAGGGCATGAAGCGGGCCTCGGAGCATCGCCAGGACAGGCTTTCCACCTCCCTGCACATGGTGGGTCGGGAAGACGGTATGAGGTTCTGCGACAGGCAGTCGAGGACGGTGAAAGGGTTGGTCATGCAGCAAGGGCAGCAGGATGGCAACCGGCTGAGTCAGGCCCAGCGCATCAAGCAGATCAGACAGTTGCGCCGCGCGGCCATACGCCGTCGTCGCATCCTGGTCGTTACCCTGTTGGTCATCACTCTGCTGGTGGCTGGGCTCTCTTACCTTGTAGGTTACAGCCCATGGTTCACTTTGATTCCTCTGGCCTTGGTGATAGTGGTGTTGGCCGCCGGCGCACATGCTTCGGCCCAGGCTAGGACTTGGGAGCGCAATTTGGCTCAGCGGCGTGCTAGGCAGCGTCGTCAGCAGGCGGCCAGTCTGACTAAGAGCAAGACCTCCGACAGGCCTGTGCAGGCCAAGAATGAGGGCCGCACGGAAACTGCCACGGATGTGCTTGACCAGGGTGAGATTCGTCAAACGCTGGCTCAGGCCAAGGCTGATCAGCAGGCAGCACTCAAGGCCAGGCAGCACAATTCCGCCAAGCCTGCAAAGTCGGCAGTCGGCACCAGCAAGGCTAAGGGTTCGGCCGGGTCCGTAAAGCCGAACGAGAAGACTGCTGCTCAGACCGGACATACCTCGAACAGGCAGCCCGTCACCAAGAAGACCTCTGAACAGATCCCAGCCAAACAAGCGGCTTCTCAACCGGCGGCTTCCAAACCAGCAGCTGCCAAATCTTCAAAGGCCCAAAAGGCTGCCTCCAAATCTGCTACGCCCAAGTCGCCAATGGACAAATCCGCTGCCTCGAAGTCTGCAGTCCGGCCGACTTCTTCACACTCGATGCCTGCCCAATCCGCCGCTGCTCATTCAGGTAAGTCCGGATCGGTTTCTGCGTCTATCGGCAAAGAGCACCAGGCCTCGTCGGATCAGGCCTCCAAATCCGCGGCATCGTCGTCCTCGGCAAAGGCCCAGGAGGATGCCACCAACGAACTCGAACGCATCAATCCCTCTCCGGCCTTGGATGCTTTCGACATGGCGGCAGGCCAGGATCTGATTTCCTTCTCCCTGGGATCGGCCCGCGGCGAGGAAGCGGACAAGGACGGCAAGAGCAACGAAGATGAGGGTCCCCACAGCCTGGAGATCAAGTCAACCCGACAGGTCTCCGTGGCCCGCCCCCCCGAAAAGAAGAAGGCCGATGGGCGGCCCGACGACTTCCATGAGAGGGAGATGCAGGCCCAGGTCGAAGCGCCTGACCGTAGCGAGAACTCCCTGTCCATCGGTGTGGAGGCCATATTGGCCCGGCGTCGTCCGTCAGCCAAGTCCTGAGGGGCCAATCGACAATCCATCTTTCACCACCAGCGTTAGCACTCAAGTTGGCAGAGTGCTAATTTCGCGCTACTATGACTTGTAGCGCAAAGGAATGCGTGGTGAGTGTTCGTCAGCCTCTCATCGACGTTCCGGCGTGGGTTCATTGGCTGTTCTCACAAGATGTAGGAGGTCCACAGTGTCGATTTCACTCACACCGTTGGAAGACAAGATCGTCATCAAGCAGGCTGAGGCGGAGACTAAGACCGCTTCCGGGCTGGTCATTCCTGATACCGCCAAGGAGAAGCCCCAGCAGGGCGAGGTGCTGGCGGCAGGCCCCGGCCGTCGTGACGACAAGGGCGAGCGCATCCCCATGGATGTCAAGGTTGGCGACAAGGTTCTGTACTCCAAGTACGGCGGCACCGAGGTCAACTACGGCGGCGAGGACTACCTGATCGTGTCCGCGCGCGACGTTCTGGCCATCCTCAAGTAAAGAGGCGGTGATTAGTGGCCCCTGGTCCTGTGAAAGGACCAGGGGCCATTTGCGTCTTGTCAGGACCGTGCGGCGGACCAGATGCCGCAGAGACATGTGGCGGCCACTAACATGGTGCCCATGTACTATCGTCATCGCGCCAGCATTGATTCCCTTCCCGGATACCGGCAGGGCAGTCCGGCACCAGCCGTTCCCGGGTTGACCAGTTACAAGATCTCCAGTAATGAGAACCCCTATCCGCCCCTGCCCGGCGTGCTTCAGACCGTCTCCGAGCAAGCCCTGGGCCATTTGAACCGCTATCCGGACATGCACGGCACCCGTCTGGTAGAGCGGCTGGCCAAGCTGCACGGGGTCGATCCAGCATGCATCCAGCTGGGCTGCGGATCCACTGAGGTCATCACCCAGCTGGTTGACCTGGTGGCCGGTCATGGCGATCAGGTGGTCTATCCCTGGCGCAGTTTCGAGGCCTATCCCATCATCGTCACCACGGCTGGCGCCACCGGGGTGCCCGTGCCCCTGGATAAGCAGGAGCGGCATGACATCGAGGCCATGATCGCCGCGGTCAATGACCACACCAGACTGGTCATTGTCAACAATCCCAACAATCCGACTGCGACCAACGTCGATCGCAATCAGGCCGAACGGCTCCTGCAGGCCCTGCCAGCAGACCTGCCGGTGCTCTTTGATGAGGCGTATATACAGTTCAACGACGACCCTGATCGAGCCGACGGATTGTCTCTCATGCGTGAGCATCCCAATGTGATAGTGGCCCGGACCTTCTCCAAGGCCTATGGACTGGCTGGTCTGCGGATCGGATACGCCGTGGCAGCCGAGCCGATCATTGCCGGCATGAACAAGGTGGCCCTGCCCTTCGGTGTCACCGATGTGGCCCAGACGGCGGCAATGGCCAGCCTGGACGCACAGGATCGCCTGGCCGAACGGGTCCAGGCACTCAAGCAGGAACGGGCCAGGATCCTGGCTGGTTTGCAGGAGCAGGGGTGGAAGATTCCTGAGCCTCGGGCCAACTACTACTGGCTGCCTCTGGGCCAGGCCGCCGCACAGGCTGATCAGCTCTTCCGCGACGCAGGCTTGTCGGTCAGGACCTTCCCCGGCGAGGGCATCCGCATCACTGTGGGGGAGCGGGAAGCCAACGACCGGGTCCTGGAAGTTTGCGCTGATCTGCGTCGGCAGGGTTTACCGCAGGATCCGATTGCTGACTGAAGGCCGCATACTGCCGCGAGCGTAAATGCAAATAATTGCCGTCTCCGTCCTTGTCTGGAATGTCACAGCAAAGGCTGTTTTGCTCCTGTGAGCTTGTGTCGTCTTGGATAAACCTATATATTGTGGTTGGCTGGCCAAGCCTATCCAATATATAGTGTTTACCAAGGAGCAACAGTCCCTATGTCCTCAGCAGATGTGGATCGGCACGATCCTCCCGATGGTGCCTCCAAGCTGGTGTACTTCTCCAGCGTCTCCAACAACACCCACCGCTTTGTGCAGCGGCTGGGCGTGGAGGAGCCCATCCGCATCCCCCTGTACGAGCGGCGCCAGCCCATGCCCGTTATGGATGCGCCCTACCTTCTGCTGGTGCCCACCTATGGCGGCGGGTCAGCCAAGGGAGCCGTGCCCAAGCAGGTGATCCACTTCCTGAACAATCCGGTCAACCGCGGACTGATCCGCGGAGTCGTCACCTCGGGCAACCGGAACTTCGGCAGCGCCTATTGCGCGGCCGGCCCGCTGATAGCCCGCCGGTGCGGCGTCCCTGAGCTCTATCGATTCGAGCTGCTGGGCACCGCGGAGGATGTACAGGCGGTGAGGGCCATTCTGGCCGGAATGGGAGTGCAGCTCCAGCAGCAGTCGACTGATTCACGAAAGGCGGTTTTGTCATGAGCCAGCAGGAAAGCACACAAGAAAGCACCAAGTCAGAGGCCGGTGTCTATGCCGACGACGAGATGATGCGCCAATCCATCACCCCGCCCCAGTACCGTGTTACCCCTGAGGCCAGGATTCGCCCGGTCAACTGGAACAACATCACCGACGAGAAGGATCTGGAGGTCTGGAACCGACTGGTCTCCAACTTCTGGCTGCCCGAGAAGGTGCCCCTGTCCAACGACATCCCATCCTGGAACACCCTGACCGATCACGAGCGCCAGACCACGGTCCGCGTCTTCACCGGACTGACCATGCTGGACACCACCCAGGCCACCATCGGCGAGCTGGTGCAGATCGATCACGCTCGTACCGAGCAGGAGCAGGCCATCTACACCAACATCGCCTTCATGCAGTCGGTCCATGCCCGCTCCTACTCCTCGGTCTTCTCCACCCTCTGCTCCAGCGAGGAGATCGACAAGGCCTACCGCTGGGCCGTGGCCAACGACGTGCTCCAGGAGCGCGTCCACACGGTCCTGCACGAGTACGTCAGCGAGGATCCCCTGAAGCGTAAGGTGGCCTCCACCATGCTCTCCTCGCTGATGCTCTATGCGGGCTTCTACCTGCCTCTCTACTTCTCCAGTCATGCCAAGCTGATGAACACGGCCGACATGATCCGCCTGATTCTGCGAGACAAGGCCATCCATGGCTATTACTCGGGCTACAAGTATCAGCGGGGTCTGGAGGAGAGGACCCAGGCCGACCAGACCATGCTGGAGAAGTTCACCAACGATTTGCTGGACAAGCTCTACGACCTGGAGATGGTCTACTCCGGGCAGATTTATCAGGGCTTCCCCTTCGTCGAGGATGTCTTCGCCTTCGTTCGCTACAATGCCAACAAGGCGCTGATGAACCTGGGTTACCCGGCCCGGTTCGCGGCCGACCAGACCGATGTCAGCTCGGAGATCCTGGCGGCTCTGTCGCCCTCGGCCAACGAGAACCACGATTTCTTCTCGGGTTCGGGCTCCTCCTATGTCATGGGGCACTCCGAGTCCACTGACGACGACGACTGGGACTTCTAGGCGAGTTGGATCCGCTGTGATATTGGGCACAGAAAACCCTATATATGCTCACCGTTTTCAAGACCAATAGCACATATAGTAGTTCAGGCTCGCGCTGGGCGGGTTCTGATCGGTCCGTCTTCAGGGCGGGCATCACCGTCAAGACAGGCTCTGGATGGCCTGATCAGGAGGAAGCATGGAGCAACAGCAGACCGCCGGAACTGATTCGGAGCTCAGTGCTCCCGAGTTCGCCGCCCAGGGTCAGCGCCTGGGGGCCGTGGTCTACTTCTCGTCGGCCTCGCGCAACACCGCCCGGTTCATCGCCAACTGCCATTTGGATGACGAGGGGATTGACGTCTTCCGCATCCCTCTGAGGCCCAAGGATCCACCGCTCAACATTCGGCAGCCCTACATCCTGATCGTCCCCACCTATGGGGGCGGATCAGCCAAGAAGGCGGTCATGCCGCAGATCAAGCGCTTCCTGAACGACCCGGCCAACCGGGCCGGCATCCGCGGGGTCATCGCCTCGGGCAACACCAACTTCGGGGAGGCCTTCTGCATGGCGGGGGACATCATCTCCCGCAAGTGCAATGTGCCTTTCCTCTATTATTTCGAGCTCATGGGCACCAAGGAGGACCAGGAGAAGGTCCGCCGCGGGGTTGTGGATTTCTTCCGCAACCACCCCGAGTCCTGAGCCTATTTCATTACACGCACTATCACTGCAATACTCATGAAAGGACACCCGATGGGAGCAAACGAGGACACGTCCCTGGCCCTGGATAGGACCGCATCCGAGGATGAGGAGACCTTCGATCCGGCTCACGACTACCATGCCCTGAACGCCATGCTGAACCTGTACGACAAGGACGGAAGGATTCAGTTCGACAAGGACCGCGAGGCCGAGCGCCAGTACATGGACCGGCACGTGCGGCCCAACACCATGACTTTCCCCTCCACGGCCGAGAGGATTGCCTACCTCCTGGATCACGAGTACTACGATCGGAAGGTCTTCGAGCGCTACACTCCTGAGTTCCTGGACAGGATCTACAAGCATGCGGCCGAGAGCGGCTTTGAGTTCGAGACCTTCCTGGGCGCCTTCAAGTTCTATACCTCCTATGCGTTGAAGACTTTCGACGGCAAGCGCTACCTGGAGGACTTCCCCCAGCGCTGTGTGGCCGTGGCCCTGGAGCTGGCCGACGGGGATGAGCAGGCCGCCATGAAGTACACGGATGAGATCATCTCCGGACGCTTCCAGCCCGCCACCCCAACCTTCCTGAACCTGGGCAAGGCCCAGCGCGGCGAGCCGGTCTCCTGCTTCCTGGTGCGCATCGAGGACAACATGGAGTCGATCTCCCGCGGCGTCAACGCTGCCTTGCAGCTGTCCAAGAGGGGCGGTGGCGTGGCCCTGCTGCTCAGCAACCTGCGCGAGATGGGCGCGCCCATCAAGCACATCGAGAACCAGTCCAGCGGCGTGGTCCCGGTCATGAAGCTCCTGGAGGACTCCTTCTCCTATGCCAACCAGCTGGGTGCCCGTCAGGGTGCCGGCGCCGTCTACCTGTCGGCCCACCATCCTGACATCATGCGTTTCCTGGACACCAAGCGGGAGAACGCGGACGAGAAGATCCGCATCAAATCCCTGGCCCTGGGCGTGGTCATTCCCGACATCACCTTCGAGCTGGCCAAGCGCAAGGAGCCCATGGCTCTCTTCTCGCCCTACGACGTGGAGCGGGTCTACGGCAAGCCCTTCGCTGACATCCCCATCACCGAGCACTACGAGGAGATGGTCAAGGACAAGCGGATTCACAAGAAGTACATCGATGCCCGTGACTTCTTCATGACCCTGGCCGAGATCCAGTTCGAGTCCGGCTACCCCTACATCCTCTTCGAGGACACGGTCAACAAGGCCAACCCCATCGACGGCCGGATCACCATGTCCAACCTCTGCTCGGAGATCCTGCAGGTCCAGGAGCCCAGCACCTACTCCGAGAATCTGAACTATGAGCATATCGGCCGCGACATCTCATGCAACCTGGGATCCCTCAACATCGCCAAGGCCATGGACGGCGGTCTGGCCGACACGGTAGAAACCTCGGTGCGGGCCCTGACATCCGTCTCTGACCACACCAACATCGAGGCTGTTCCCTCCATCAAGCGGGGCAACGACGAGGGTCATGCCATCGGTCTGGGTCAGATGAACCTCCATGGCTTCCTGGCCCGTGAGGGCATCCACTACGGGTCCGAGGAGGGGCTGGACTTCACCGACATGTACTTCATGACCGTGGCCTACCATGCCTACAGAGCCTCCCATGCCCTGGCCGTGGAGCGGGGGAAGGCCTTCGCCTCCTTCGCCAAGTCCGACTATGCCAAGCCTGCCGGCCAGGGGAACTACTTCGACAAGTACACTGAGGGCAGCCGCTCCCTGGAGCCCAGGACCCAGCGGATCAAGGACCTCTTCGACCAGTACAAGGTCCACATTCCCACGGTTGAGGACTGGAAGGAACTCCAGGCGGCCATCCTCAAGGACGGGATCTACAACCAGAACCTCCAGGCCGTCCCCCCGACCGGGTCCATCTCCTACATCAACCACTCCACCAGCTCCATCCACCCGATCGCCTCCAAGATCGAGATCCGCAAGGAGGGCAAGATCGGGCGCGTCTACTACCCGGCTCCCTACATGACCAACGAGAACCTGGACTACTTCGAGGACGCCTACGAGATTGGCTGGAAGAAGATCGTGGACACCTATGCCGAGGCCACTCAGCATGTGGACCAGGGGCTCTCGCTGACCCTCTTCTTCCCCGACACAGCCACCACCCGCGATCTGAACAAGGCTCAGATCTACGCCTGGCGCAAGGGGATCAAGACCCTCTACTACATCAGGATTCGCCAGCAGGCGCTGGAAGGCACCGAGGTCGAAGGCTGCGTCAGCTGCATGCTTTAAGGCACGTGTCCTAAGGCATATGCAATCCAAGGTCGGTGCCGTCTGTGAGGGCGGCGCCGACCCTTGGCATCCACGTCCACAGGTCGGGTCCGTCCATGCGGTAGACTGACGGTCCTGTCATGATCCGCTTTGCACTGTCGAACACCTATCCAACAAGGAGCAATCAACCATGGTCCCACCCATTTCCATTCCCCGGCAGCCGCTGAAGCTGATCGACCGGGTCTCCGCCATCAACTGGAACCGTCTGGAGGACGAGAAGGACCTGGAGGTCTGGGACCGTCTGACCGGCAACTTCTGGCTGCCCGAGAAGGTTCCCGTCAGCAATGATCTGCCCTCCTGGCAGGCCATGAGCGAGGAGGAGCACACCCTGACCATGCGGGTCTTCACCGGTCTGACCCTTCTGGATACCATCCAGGGGACCGTGGGCGCCGTCAGCCTGATCCCGGATGCGCTGACCCCCCATGAGGAGGCGGTCTACACCAACATCGCCTTCATGGAGTCGGTCCATGCCAAGTCCTACTCCTCCATCTTCTCCACCCTGGCCTCCACGCCACAGATTGACGCCGCCTTCGAGTGGAGCGAGCACAACGAGTTCCTCCAGCGCAAGGCCCAGATCGTCCTGGACTACTACGAGGGTGACAATCCCCTGAAGCGCAAGGTGGCCTCAACCCTGCTTGAGTCCTTCCTCTTCTACTCGGGCTTCTACCTGCCCATGTACTTCTCCAGCCATGCCAAGCTGACCAACACGGCTGATCTGATCCGTCTGATCATCCGGGACGAGGCCGTGCACGGCTACTACATTGGCTACAAGTACCAGAAGGGGCTGGCCAAGGTCTCCGACTCCGAGCGTCAGGCCATGAGCGACTACACCTACGAGCTCCTGGGTGACCTGTACGACAACGAGGTGGAATACACCGAGAGCCTGTATTCCGGAGTGGGTCTGGTGGAGGACGTCACCAAGTTCCTGCGCTACAACGGCAACAAGGCGCTGATGAACCTGGGCTATCCGGCACTCTTCCCCTCGGACAGCACCGACGTGAATCCGGCCATCATCGCCTCGCTGAGTCCCAACGCCGACGAGAACCACGACTTCTTCTCCGGCTCGGGCTCCTCCTATGTCATGGGCAAGGCTGTGGAGACGGACGACGACGACTGGGATTTCTGACCAGTCTGTCCCGCTCCGACGCGGAAGACACGACGTCGGAGCGGGACTTGCGGAAAATGGAAAAACATGTCATTATAGGCAAGTTGCCGTACGGAGCTCCGGTTCTAGTGCGACATGGCGGATTTCCCAAGCGGTCAAAGGGAGCTGACTGTAAATCAGCCGCGTAATGCTTCAGAGGTTCGAATCCTCTATCCGCCACGCCTCGGTAGCTCAGTGGCAGAGCACTTCCTTGGTAAGGAAGAGGTCGTGAGTCCGATTCTCACCCGAGGCTCTCTGGCGGGGTAGCTCAGCTGGCTAGAGCGTACGACTCATAATCGTAAGGTCAAGAGTTCGAGTCTCTTCCTCGCTACTGTGGCCGACATACGTCGGTCGTGCAACGACTATAGAGGTGAACCATGGCAAAAGCCGCAGATATCCGTCCTGGCATTACGCTGGCGTGCACCGTGTGCAAGGAGCGTAATTACATTACGACGAAGAACCGTCGTAACACTCCTGACCGTCTGGAGCTCAAGAAGTTCTGCCCCCGTTGCGGCAAGCATACCCTGCACCGGGAGACTCGCTGAGTTCTTCCTATCGTTTGGCTTCATAAGGACCCGACCACCTGGTCGGGTCCTTTTTTATACAAGAGGCTCTCTCTTTATGCAACTCTGCATATATGCCTGTTCCGCATTACCCGGGATGTGTTGGGAGCAGAATGGGTTTTGCGATGTAGAGGACGCAGCTTCTAGAGCGTCTTCGGATAGGCGGCTGCAAAGGCCTGATCCAGGTCGGCGATCAGGTCGTCCGGGTTCTCCAGGCCTACGGAGATTCGAATTAGGTCGTCGCCCACACCAGCACTGAGACGGTAGGGGCCCGGAACCTCCCTGTGGGTGATCCTGGCCGGGTCCACAATCAGGGTGCGACAGTCGCCGATGTTGGGCATGTAGCTCATGAGATGCACCGAGTCCACGATGCGCTTCACCTGCTCATAGCCCCCTTTGACCTTGAAGGAGAGGATCGTGCCGACGCCCTTGGGCAGCAAGGTTGATGCCAGGCGGTTCTGCTGGTCCGCATCGCCCTGGTACCGACCCTCGGGAATGCCCGAGTAGTTGACCTGTTCCACCTGGGGAATGGTCAGCAGGTGGCGGGCCAGGATCGCTGCCGTCTTGACCTCGGTGGCGATCCGCTGGGCCAGGGTCTCAAGGCCGGTCAGTTGCAGGTAGGCGGTGAAGGGACTCATGACCGCCCCGAAGGTGTGCAGGTATTTGGTATGGACCCTGTGGAGGAAGGCCATCTTGCCGAAGGCATCCAGAAAGCTGACCATGGACCCGTGTCGTTCGTCGCTGATGATCAGTTCGGGCTGGCTCATCTGCGGGAAGCGGCCGTTGCCCCAGTCGAATCGCCCCGCATCCACGATGACCCCGCCCAATGCGTTGCCGTGGCCGCTGATCCCCTTGGTGGTCGAGTGGACGACGATGTCGGCGCCGAAGTCGATAGGGTTGAGCAGGTAGGGCGTGGGCACCGTATTGTCGATGATCAGGGCCAGTCCATGCTGGTGGGCCAGGTCGGCCAGGCCGGGGATGTCGGCTATGGCTGTGGACGGATTGGCCACGGACTCAGCGAAGATGGCCCTGGTGTTGTCTTGAATCAGGGATTCCACCTCGTCAAGGTCGTTGATGTCATCCACAAAATCCGTTTCGATGCCAAAGTTGGGGAAGAAGGTCTTCATGGCATCCACCGAGGTCCCATAAAGATCGACCGGGGAAATTAGTCTCCCGCCGCCTTCGGCTGCGCACATGAGGGCGGACGACACGGCGGCCATCCCCGAGGCCATGGCTACAGCCCCCTTGCCCCCCTCCAGACTGGCCAGGCGGTCCTCCAGGACCTTGACCGTGGGGTTGGCCAGGCGGGAGTATGAGAATCCTTGAATTTCGCCGGCGGCCAGGGCATCTCCCCGGTCGGCGGTGACCATGTCAAAGGCGGCCGACTGGTAGATGGGGACGCTGGCTGCGCCCCCGCCCTGGCTTTGACAGTCATAGCCGTCATGGACGGCTCTTGTTGCGAATCCTTTGCTCATACGGTTGTGCCCCTCTGCTTGTGTCCGGTCGGGAATCCCTTGCTAGCCCACCATCGAATCTTCTTTCAGAGCCTCAGGCAAGGTTGCTCCCATAGGTGTTCCTTATCGCCCGCTATCGGAGGTTGCCTTGCCCAGGTATGCCTGGCGGACACGTTCATCATTCAAGAGCTGTCGGGCTGGTCCCTCCAGACGGATCAGGCCGTTCTGCAGCACGTACCCGTAGTCGGCGATGGACAGGGCCAGCTCGGCCTGCTGCTCGACCAAAAGGATGGAGATGCCCAGCTGGTCGCGGAGGGAGGCGATCTGCTCAAGCAGCTGGTCGACCAGCTTGGGCGATAGGCCCATGGTCGGCTCGTCCATGCATATCAGCCGGGGATGGCTCATCAGGGCCCTGCCGAAGGCCAGCATCTGCTGCTCGCCTCCTGAAAGGGTGCCGGCCTGCTGCCCGCGGCGTTCGGCCAGGCGGGGGAAGCGCTCATATATGGTATCCAGATCCTGCTCGATCTGATTGCGCTCCCTTTGGGTGTAGGCGCCCATACGCAGGTTCTCCTCCACGCTCATGGCCGCGAAGACCCTTCTTGCCTCCGGAACTGAGGCGATTCCGGAACGGACCCGATCCTTGGTGGGGGTGTGGGTTATTTCCTGTCCATCCAAACGGATGGTCCCCTCCTTTGGAGCCAGCAGGCCCAGGATGGTCTTCATGGTTGTGGACTTGCCTGAAGCGTTTCCACCCAGAAGCGAGACGATGCCGCCTTGGGGAATGCGAAGACTGACATGGTCCAGGGCCTTGACCGGGCCATAGCTCACATCGACGCCATCCAGGGAGAGCAATGTTCGCTCCCCCTCGGCGGTCGGCTTCCCCTCGTCG
The DNA here is from genome assembly GCF_016101585.1 of Bifidobacterium polysaccharolyticum. Lineage (GTDB taxonomy): Bacteria > Actinomycetota > Actinomycetes > Actinomycetales > Bifidobacteriaceae > Bombiscardovia > Bombiscardovia polysaccharolytica. Next base: position 120,377 of record NZ_JACFQG010000002.1, on the reverse strand, counting down.
TCATCAGAGGCCTCAGCCTTGGCTCTCAGCCTGGTTCCCGTGCTGTCGGGATCCTGGCCATCAATCGGTTCCGCAGCGGTGACCGGAGCCAGGGCGTTCTGCCGGGCCAGAACATCCGCCTGCCCGTTCATGGGGGCATCGTTGCGGGGTCTGCGGTCGCCCAGGTATGCGGTGATGACCCGGGGGTCGGCACTGACCTGCCTGGGAAGTCCGGAGGCGATGATCCGGCCGCCGTCCATGGCGATGACCTGGTCGCAAAGCGCTTCGATCAGGTCGATCTTGTGCTCGACCAGAAGCATGGTCTGACCCTGGGCCTTGAGCTCCAGGAGCTGTTGCAGCACCTCGGCCGTTTCCGACTGGTTCATCCCTGCGGTGGGTTCGTCCAAGACCAGGATGTCGGGGGAACTGACGTGGGCTCTGGCGATTTCGGTGCGGCGCCTGTTGGCGTAGGACAGGGTGTAGGCGGCCTGGGTGCGATGCTCCTCCAGGCGCTCGCTGAATCTGTCGATCTCGGACTGGACGGCCTTGCGTTCGGCGACCGCCTCCCTCCCGCAGGCGGGACCGGGCACCAGCGTCAGCCAGGTCTGCGTCAGCAGGGGGATCCATCGCAGGATGGGCCACCTCTCCAGACGGCGAAAGGGCCTGCGGGCTTCCAGGCGCCTATGGAATCCTACGGCCACGTTCTCCTCAACGCTCATGGCCGGGAAGACCCTGCCGTTCTGGAAGGTGCGGGACACCCCCTGCTCGGCCATGTCCGTAGCGGGCAGGCCGGTCACGGTGCGTCCCCTCAGGCTGATCTGGCCCGAGTCGGGCTTGAGAAAGCCGCAGATCAGGTTGATGGTCGTGGACTTTCCTGATCCGTTGGGGCCGATAATGCCTATCACCTGGCCGGATGCCAGATCCATGTTGGCGTCGGCCACCGCCTGCAGTCCCTGGAAGCTCTTGCTCAGATCGCGCACGCTGAGCAGGGGTTGATCGGGATTGTCGCGTGCGGGTTCGGGACTATGCTGACTGCCTGTCATCATGCCCTCCTTTTGGTTGAGAACAGGCCTTGTGGTCTGCAGATGATGAAGATGATCAGGACGAGTCCGTAGGCCATGATTCTCACCTCGGGCAGGATGCGCAGCAGTTCAGGGGCGCCTACCAGGATCAGGGAGCCGATCACGGCTCCGGTCGGGGACTTCATCCCACCCAGGACGATGATGGTCAGGATCAGGGTCGACATGGTCGGATTGAAGAGGGTCGGGTCGATATAGGTGTACTGGTGTGCCAGCAGGGCTCCTGCGATACCTGCCGACCCGCATGCCAGGGCGTAGGCCAGCGCCTTGTAGGCCCCTGTCCTGATCCCCAGGGACCAGGCCGCTTGTCCGTCCTCGCCGATGGCTTCGAAGACGTGGCCCAGATGTGAGAACCTAATCCGGGAGGTCACTGCAAGAACCAGAAGAAGGATGACCAGATCCAGCAAGTACTGCATCTGCTGGGTGTAGAGCGGCTTGCCCAGGAAGGTCGGCAAAGGAATGCCCTGCAGACCCAGGGAACCTCTTGTCAGAGGCTCCCAGATGCGGATGATGGCGACCATGACTGCTCCCACTCCTATGGTGGCGATAGCCACATAGTGGCCACTGAGCTTCCATACTGGGAATGTCAGCAGGGATGCAGCAAGCGCGGCAATGATGGCCGCTGCTAGGAGGGAGAGGGTGAAGGGCCAGTGCATGCGCATGGTCAGCAGGGCCGAGGCATAAGCTCCCACGGCCACAGGTCCTGCCAGTCCTAGGATGGTCTGACCGGCCGAGCCCGAGATCAGCGTCAGACCCACTGCAGCAATGGCATAAATGGTCACCTGGGTCCCGATGCCGGCCAGGTGGTCGGAGAAAATGAAGGGAGTGGCCAGAGCGGCTGCTGCAAGGCTGAGGTTGGCCCAAAGCGGCAGTCGGATGGGTCTGGCGGCTTCCGGGAGGGTTCCGGTCATGGGCTCCTTGCCCATGTCTGCCTTGCGGCCCAGGAATCCTGAGGGCTTGAGGATCAGAACCAGCAGAAGGGTGCCGAAGGTTATCAGGTCGTGCACACCATCGCCGAAGAGCCCGACGCCGACGGCTTCAGCCAAACCCAGCACCAGGCCCCCGATGATGGCTCCGGGGATGGAGCCCAGTCCGCCGATGGCAGCGGCCACGAATGCTGTCATGCCGATGGTGCTGCCGTCCATGGGGTTGATGTTCGTCTTGAACAGGCCGATGAAAATTCCTGCGATGCCCGCCAGAATCGACCCGATGACGAAAGCTATGGTGCGAATGGAGGTGACAGGCACTCCCATTTGCAATGCAGCCTGGGAATCCTGGGAGGTGGCCCTGATGGCCTGGCCGGTCCTGCCGTATGTCAAGAAGGCCCAGAGCGCAACCATGCTGGCCAGAGCGACAAGACCCATGACCAAGTCGGAAGTGCCGAAGCTGATGCCCAGCGCATGCAGGTTGTGGGTGGGCAGCAGCTGGGGAAAGGGCCTGGTCTGGGAGCCGAAGATCAGCTGCATCCCGTTATCCAGAACCTGCCCTACGCCCACAGTTCCCAAGAGAGCGGCAATCGGTTGCCGACCTTCCAGCGGAGTGATGACCAGGAGGTTGGTGACCAGGCCGACAAGGCCTGTGACCAGAACGACGGCCAGAATGGTGGGGATGAGTCCCCAACCCAGGGAGGAGCCTACCCACCAGGCCGTCATCATGCCAACTGCCACCAGGGATCCTTGTGCGAAGTTGGCCACATTGGTCACTCCGAAGACCAGGGACATCCCCACGGCGGCCAGAGCATATACGCCGCCGTGGATGAGTCCGGAAAAGAGCGTCTCGACCATGATCGCTGCTTACTCCTCGATCTGTTTGAATTTGCCCTGATCCACCTGAAGGAGGATGGGTTGGATCACATCTGCCCGTCTGGTTTTGGCATTGAACTTGAAGGTGCCGCCCTGGCCTTGATAGAGCGGGAAGTCCTTGACTTTTGTCAGGGCCTCCTGAATGCCCTGCCTGGTGGGGCTGGTCTTTTCACCCGCGTGGGCCAGGTCCATGATGGCCTGGTAGGCCGTGACTTCGAAGTTGCCGGGGACGATGTGGTACCGGTCCTCGAAGCTCTTGACGAAGGCCTTGGCCTTGGGATCCTTGGTGCCGGTTGCCGAGAAAGTCCCGGTGATGATGGTTCCTTGGGAGTTTGCCCCCGTCAAGGAGAGGAACTCCTTGGTCTCCTGGCCTCCGAAGAAGGGTCCCTTGTAGTCCAGCTTGTCGCGGAGGGTATTGAGAACCAATGCCCCGTCTGGTCCGTAGCCGATGTCCACCACAGCATCAGGGCCAGCGTTCTTGGCCGGAATCAGTATTGGCGTCAGATCAGTGGAATCAGGCAGGTAGGAGGACTGGTAAATGATCTGCACCCCTTGTTTGTCAGCGGCGTCTTTGAAGTGTTGGAATGATTCCTTCCCCCAGTCGTTTTCCAGATAGACGACGGAGACCTTCTTCGCTCGTTTGGATATCGCCTCGGCGTTGACTTCCTGGTAGGTCTTATCTGATATCTGGGGCGTCCAGACATGATCGCCGGATTTGGTGAACACCGGGGAGGAGTTATTGAAGCCGTAATGGACCAGTCCGGCCTGCTGGAAGATGGGCGATGCAGCCGATGATGCTGGCGAAGAGTAGTCGCCCACAACGGCGATGACCGACTTGTCGGCAGCGATTTTGGGGGCGACAGCGGCATCCTGCTTGGCATCTGATTGAGTGTCGTAGTAATCGATGTCCAGGCGTTTGCCCTGTATTCCGCCCTTCTTGTTGATCTGGTCCTTGGCCAGGTCGAAGCCCTGCTGGAACATCTTTCCGTACTCGGCGTAGAGACCGGTCTTAGGGTAAATGGCAGCGATGGTCACATGGTCCGACGATCCTGCGGAGGAGCCCTTGTCGCCCCCCAATCCGCAGGCCGACAGCGGCCCGGCCATGGCCATGGTGATCATGAGGGCAACCATTGCCCTGATGGTGCCGTGATGCTGATGGTGCTGCTTTGAGGTGATGGCCATGATGTCTCCCTTGGGGTTTGGCGGTGGATGTCGGTGGGATTGTTTGTGGTTTCAGAGTTCCTTGGGGGCCCGGGTTCCGCTCAGAACGCGCAGGGCCTCCTCGTCGGCGGGCGTCGGGATGGTGCATGAGGGCGCCAGGAGGAAGGGACGGCCTTGACGGGCCTGGGTGGTCTGATCCAATTCCTTGCGGATCTGGTCCACGTCGCCGCCTGGGTTGAAGAGTTCGAAATCGGCTCCGCCCACGGGTACAGCAGGAAAGTCGGTGCTGATTTCAGGATTGCCTGGGCGGAACTGATCCCAATGAAGAAAATCAGGATTCAGATCGGTGAATTCTTCAGGATGCGCATCCTCCCGGCAGGTATGCACCAGGACCAGGGCTTCCGGATTGGCCTGTCTGACTGCCCGGATCACGATCCGGTCATAGGGCTTGGCCCATTCCTCCAGTTGCGGCTGGTTGAAGTAGCCATGGCTGGCCAGGCCCGTTTCGGCGAAGAAGATGCCGTCCAGGCCTGCCCCGCCTTGCTCCTTGGGGCTGACCAGCAGGGTTGCGTAGTCGGCAAGGGTCCGGGCGATGTTGTCCAGCGCTGACTTGGCCGCCTCGGGCTGGTCGAAGATCAGCGTCTGTCTGTTCAGATCCCTGTCGTCCTCTTGCACAGAGCCCTGCTCATCGGGATAGAGGGGAAGATCAGCCAGCAGAAGGAGGACCGAGAGCGGGGAGAAGACAGTGTCGATAACTGCTCGGTCCTCCAGGCCGTCTCGGATGGTCCTGGCGGCCTGGATCTGCTCTTGGAGGATCTTATTGGTTTCGGGGTCGCGGTAGTCGATGCGGGCGATGTCCCCTGCATCCTGGATGGCTGCACGGACGGTGTGCGGGACCAGCCAATCATAGTGGTCCTTGTCGTAGACTGCGTCCCAGACCTCGGCATAATATATGGCCCTCGGATTGATCTTGACCCAGTCCCAATCCCACTTGCGGACGAAGTCCAAGGTGGCTGCGGCAAAATTCTCGGCACCGTATTCGTGTCCGATGTGGTGCTGCCAGGCCGAGGTCAGCCAGGCTTGGTTCCCCTGGCCATGGGCTATCTGGTGGAACTGGGTTCGTCTGTCTTCTGTCATTGCATGCTCATTTCCTGGTGCGTGTCCTGTGGACGCCCGATCAGGTGTCCACGGATTCCCGGTGCTCCTCGTCCGGAAACCGGGCTTTGGAGATTCCCCTTTCCAAAGCTCTTGTCACATAAAACCCCCAGGTAGCAGGCCGGTCAACGACCCGGCATATAGGTAATATCTATCGCCGCTAATCGTCCCTTGGCCCTGCGCGGGTCTTGCGAAAGCTATAGGAAAACCTGATAGGGGTGGGTCAGACCGGACTTTGCAGCCGTCTGGATGCGGTCTTGCTTCACTCTGATCATGGCTGATTGGTTGTTGCCAAGGGCGGTAGGCAGTCCCGGCATTGCGTCTGCCCGGGAGAAGCCCTCATAAGGGGACGATGATACAGTGAATTGCATGTCTGACGTATCCTCCAGAGACACCATTCCGACCTTTGCTGATATCACCACTGTGGGCATAGGCGGGAGCATGGCCGCCTTTGTTCAGCCCCGAAGCCGTGTGGGCTTGATCGAGGCTGTGGAGGGCGCGGATTCCAAGGGGCTGCCCCTCTGCCTGATCGGCGGGGGATCCAATCTGCTGGCCTCTGACCAGGACTTTCCCGGGGTGGTTGTGCGTGACACCCGCCAGGACATCAGCGTTCCTGACGAGGTGGCTCCGCCTGAGGGCGGTGTTCCGGTCGTTCACATCAATGCCACAGCTGGGACCAATTGGGATGACCTGGTCTCCTACTGCGTGCGCATGCATCTGGTTGGAGTAGAGGGTCTATCAGGCATCCCCGGGACTGTCGGGGCCTCGGTTGTCCAGAACATTGGCGCTTACGGCCAGGAGGTTGGGCGTCTTGTCGACTCGGTCGAGGTCTGGGACCGCCAGGACAAGGTCACTGCCTATCTACGTGCCTCGGATCTCGATTTCGGATACAGGACCTCCCTGCTCAAGCGGACCATGTACCAGGCGCCGGCTGTGCCCGACGCTCGGTTCTTCCCTACGCCGCGCTACGTGGTTCTTTCGGTCACCCTGGTCCTGCGCCACGGGTCGGCAACTCAGGTGGGTTCGGCCCAGCTTGCCAAGGCTCTGGGCGTGGAGTCCGGAGCAACCCTTCCCCTGGAGCGGATTCGACAGGCGGTCCTGACCGTCAGAGCAGGCAAGGGGATGCTGGAGGATCCCTACCGGTACCTGACTGATTGGATGGGGTCCTGCCGCCGAACCTCCGACCTGGAAGAGGCACTGGCGGCAGTCCAGGGTGACCTTCACGGCCCTAGGGGCGAGCGGGCGCTGCTTGACCGTCATAGCTGCGGGAGTTTCTTCACCAATCCGATCATCAGTCGTGAGGCCGCGGATGCCCTGCCGGCGGATGCCCCTCGCTACCCTGTCGAAGACTCGGCCTTGGTCAAGACCTCAGCAGCCTGGCTGATCGATCATTCAGGTTTCCACAAGGGATTCGCTTTGGAGCAGGGGTCGGCTGCTGCCCTGTCTGACGTGCACACACTGGCCTTGACCAACCGCGGGGGTGCCGGATCAGACGACATGGTGGCCCTGGCCCGTGCCATCCAGAAAGGCGTGGATTCCACCTTCGGCATCCGACTGATTCCCGAACCTGTCACCCTGGGTATTGATTTGGCCTGGTAGCCCCTGCTCCAAGCTTCGTTTCTTCGGACCCTCAGATCAATGCAAAGATCTGAGGGTCCGTTTTTTTAATAATGCCGGGACAAGCAACAGCTGGCAACATATTCCTCCGCCATCCCTCTATCACATAGCTTGAAAACAGCAATGGACGAATCGGACAGTCACCCGCGTTGATGCGGGTTGAGACAGGCCCGTCGGGTTCATCTGTCCAGGTCATGGAAGGAATGGTATGGCGGTTTCCCACGACATAGTGGTCAGCGGCGTCCGTCCCGGCAAGGTCCTCCTGGTCGGCGAGGGTATGGGGCTCTTCGCGGCAGGCGAGGAGGGACCCTGCAGCGAGGTCGGATCTTTCAGTGCCTCGGTGGCCGGTGCTGAGCTCAATGTGGCAATCGGTCTGGAGCGGTTGGGTCAGCATCCGGTCTATATGACTCGCATAGGCCAGGATCCGATAGGCGAACGGATTCTGTACTTCATGCGGCAGAACAACCTGGACACCTCCTTGGTCGGCAAGGATGTCACTCGTTCCACTGGCTTTATGATGAAGTCCAAGGTAGAGCAGGGAGACCCCAAGACTTACTACTTTCGCAAGGGATCGGCGGCTTCGGCCTTGGGCCCGGCCGATGTCAAGGCCATCGATTGCAACGGCATCTCGCTGATGCATATGACCGGAATCCTCCCAGCGCTTTCGGAAAGCACACTGGAAGCCAGCAAAGCGCTGGTTAAGCTGTCTCGGGCCAATCAGATTTTCGTTTCCTTTGATCCCAACGAACGTCCGGCTCTTTGGAAGAGCGACAGGCAAATGAAGCAGACGCTCCTGTCTTTAAGCGCCAAGGCTGATCTGGTCCTTCCAGGCATTTCCGAGGGCAGGCATCTATTCGGGCTGGACAATGTCCGCGATATCGGTCAGGCCTTCATTGACAATGGCGCCCGTTATGCGGTGGTCAAGGACGGGCCTGATGGAGCCTACGCGACGGACGGTCACGATGGTGTCTACGTTCCGGGTTTCAAGGTTGATGCGGTGGTGGACACAGTCGGTGCCGGCGACGGTTTCGCAGCCGGTGTCTTGTCGGCCCTGCTTGAAGGCCGACGCATGTCCGAAGCCTTGGAGCGCGGGTGTGCCGTTGGCGCCATGCAGACCCAGGTGGTCTCCGACAACGAAGGCTTGCCTGACAAGGCCCAGTTAAATGACTTTATTGCCGGGCACCGGCGGGCGAGGGTCAGACAGGTTGGCTGAGCCGGTTTATCTGTGCGACGATCAGGAGCCCTCCATGGACAGGCGATGGATTCGATTCAACAAGTTCAATTCCACAAGAGAAGGAAGCAGGCATGAGCGAGTTTGACAAGACAGATGTACCGGAGAACCGGATCGGATTGATCGATCTGATCAGAACAATCAAAGTGGTCCCCCTGGTCACCCTGCATTCACCCGAGGAAGCGGTTCCTCTGGCCAGGGCCCTGGCTTCCGGTGGAGTGCCCATCGCAGAGGTCACCTTCCGATCGGCTGCCGCCCTGGACGGGATGCGGGCCATTCACGATCAGGTGCCTGAGGTGACCCTGGTGGCAGGAACTGTGCACACGGTCGACCAGGCACGCCAGGCAGTGGAGGCAGGTTGCAAGGGTGTCGTCTCCCCGGCATTCAGCGATGCTGTGGTCGACTGGTGCATGGGCTCCCGGATACCGGTCTTGCCTGGAACGGCGACTCCCAGCGACATTGAGAAAGCCTATGATCTTGGTCTGCGTTTTACCAAGTTCTTCCCAGCCGAGGCTTACGGTGGCGTCAAGACCTTGAAGGCACTCTCCGGCCCCTTTGCCGAGATGAGCTTCCTGCCCACCGGAGGAGTCGGGTTCGGGAACGCCCGTGAATACATCGACCTGCCCAACGTCTTTGCTGTGGGCGGGAGCTTCCCTGTACCGTCCAAGGCCCAGCGCCAAGGCGATTGGAAAGCCGTTGCTGATGCCTGTACGCAAGCCAGGCAGGTGGTGCAAGGCTGAGTGTCTGAGTCCCGGGCTGGTCATCGGTCGCCAAGTTCGATGATCTGGCCGGATCTCCCGTATGGGCGGGATGACGCAAGCGGACGGAAAGGAAGCATTGTGGAAAGACTACAGGAAGCAGTGGCTGTGCATCTGGGGCTGACTAGTGCACAAGCAGCTCAACGACCCATCAGGATCATTCAGTTCGGTGAGGGAAATTTCCTCAGAGCATTCGTTGATTGGATAGTCCAGCAGCTCAACAACAGGGGCTTGTTCGAGGGGAACGTTGCAGTTGTCCAGCCCCTTGAAAACGGCAGAGTCCATGTCTTGGAGGACCAGGAGCGGCTCTATACGGTCATTCTGGAAGGCCTCAAGGATGGGAAGCCCGTCCGTAGCCATGAGCTGATTGATTCCATCGGCAAGACAGTCGACCCCTACAAGGATTGGGATGGTTTTCTGGCTCTGGCCGATGATCCTGATACGCAGATCATCATCTCCAATACCACCGAGGCAGGCATTGCCGTCAACGATGGGGATAAGGTCACAGATCAGCCGCCAGCGGGATATCCGGCAAAATTGGCTCATCTGCTCAAGCGTAGGTTCGACAGGTCCCTGCCAGGCTTCCTGATTATGCCCTGCGAGCTTATCGCCGACAACGGTCTGGCCCTGCATCGTGCTCTGATAAATGTCGCCGAACGGTTCAGATGGGGCAAGGATTTCATCGACTGGCTTGATCGGGAGAACACTTTCGTATCCACTCTCGTGGATCGGATAGTCCCCGGCTACCCGCGTGAAGATGCCCAGGAGCTTTGGGAGATGCTGGGCTACGAGGATCAGAACATGGTCAAGGCCGAACCCTTCCTGCTTTGGGTCGTAGCCGGTGACCAGACCGCCCAGCGCAAGGTTGATGAGCTGCTTCCCGCGCGGAAGGCCGGAATCGACCTGGTGACCTGCGATGCTGTACAGCCCTACCGTGAGCGCAAGGTTTATCTGCTCAACGGTCCCCATACCACCATGGCCCAGGTGGCTCGGCTGGCCGGATTCAAGACCGTAGGACAGGTCATGGGCGATAAGACCATGCGCTCTTTCATCACCCGCGAGATGGAGGAGGAGATCATCCCCGTCCAGACCCTGCCCAAGGAGGAGCTGGAGAACTTCGCTGCTGCTGTTCGCGAGCGGTTCGACAACCCCTTTGTCCAGCATTCTTTGGACTCCATAGGGTTGAACTCGGTCTCCAAATTCGTCTCACGCCTTCTCCCGCTGGTCACGGCAAACGTAGAGCAGGGACGCGGGCTTCCGGAACGCATCATCCTGGCGCTGTCCTGCCTCTTGTGGATTTATGGCGGCAAGGCCGGTGATGCAGTGAAGATTCAGGATGATCAAAAGGTCATCGATGCCTTCCACAAGGCTGCTGGTCAGGATGACTTTGTCAATCGGATTCTTTCCGATGCTTCCATTTGGGGCCATGACCTGACCAGGATTGCTGGACTAGTGGAAGCTGTACAGAAGAACCTGGACGATTTGGCCGACCGGGGTGTCCAGCCCCTGATTGACCGATTGGCGTGAGCCAACAGTGCAAACGAGGGGTCAGTTGCTTCGGAGCAATTTGACTCTCGCATTTGCATGTATGTCGGCTTTCCCAGGTTGAAGGAAACTTCCCACAGGGCGTGGTCCTGACGGGAACACTGAATAAATGTCTGATGCCGGCTCGGGTTTGCGATTGACCCGGACTGGCATCAGACACTTTCTTATTGTTCAGGGTTTTTTCTGCTTTATCAACGGTTGTAGTGGTAAGCGTCCCAGACTCCAAGCAGATACTGGATGCCCATGGCGCGGTCATAAAGGCCGTAGCCTGGCCGCGGTCTGCCGGCTTCCGTGTTCTCGCTCCATAGATGCCGTCCGTGGTCGGGGCGGATGTAGCCCTGGTAATCTGCCTCGGCGTAGGCCTTCATGATGCCGACGGTGTCCACGTTCCCCTCGCTTGCACGGTGACCCACCTCATAGAACGAGCCCTGCTCGTCGGTGAATCGGATGTTGCGCACGTGGCTGAAGTAGATCCTGTCCATGAAGGTCTTGACTGCATCCACGGCGTCGTTGCCTCTTCTGGATGAGAAGGATCCCAGACACAGGCACAGTCCGTTGCAGGGGCTGGGGTTCAGGTCCAGCACTCGTTGGATCCCCTCCTTGCTGGAGACCACGCGCGGCCAGCCGAACAGGTCGAATGCAGGGTCGTCGGGGTGGACGGCCAGCTTGACCCCGTAGCGCTCGCAGGTGGGGATCACGGCATCCAGGAAGTACTTGTAGTTGGCGTACATCTGCTCGTGGCCCATTCCCTGATAGGCCTCCATCAGTTCAGGCAGATGGGAAAGCCGCTCAGGTTCCCAGCCGGGCACAGTCAGTGATCCGGCCCCCTTCAGGGTTTCGTCGATGATGCCCTGTGGGCTGAGCTGGTCCACTTGGTGCTGGTTGTAGTAGAGGGCGGTGGACCCGTCTGGGCAAGGGTGGAACATCTCCGTGCGCAGCCAGTCGAAGACCGGCATGAAGTTGTACGTGACGACTTTGACCCCGGCCTTGCCCAGGTTGGCTACGGTCTCGATGTAGGCGTCAATGGCCTGGTCCCGGCTGATTCCGAGGACCGTCGAACCGGTCTTGATGGACTCGTGAACGTTGACGGACTCAACCACGTCAGCGTTGAAGGTCTTGGTTATGCCTGCCGCCCGATCCCTGGCAGACAGCCCGGTGATTGTGGCCATGGCCTCTTCGATTTCGTCCGGCTGCCAGACCTCGCCGGCCTGTTTATGGTGTAAGGACCAGACAATGGTCTCCACCCCCGGAATCTGACGAATATCGTCCAGGCTGATGGTGTCGTTGCCCTGGCCATACCAGCGGAATCCTATGTGCATGATGTTTTCTCCTTACATCCGGATCGGGCGGACCCGGTCATTGTGTGCCTTGTTCAGTCAGTAGGCTGCCGATGCCACCAGGCGCTTGCAGCTTTGTGAAGGGTGCTCGCTACAGCGCCGTTGCCCCGGCACATGGCGGTCAGGAAGGTCTCGATTTTGTCGGCCAGCGGGGTGGCGTTCAGATCGGTTCCGAAGATGGATGTGTCGGCCAGGATGGACTTGATCGTGGTCGCCAGAGTCTCCTTCTTGGCTGACCCGTTGAGTGGGATGTCGACCAGAATTCTTTGAAGCTCCTCCAGGCGCGGGTCTGGGCTCAGCTTGACCGGCCGTCCGGCATCGTCGATTCCATTGCCATCCGAACCGATCAGCAGCCGCAGCCAGGCGGCGATGATCAGCGGGATGGCTTCCAGATCGGCTGTGTCAAGGTCCTTGGCTCGGATGTACTTGCTGATGGTGATTCCGTATCTGACCGGAATCTTCTGGGAGGTGTCGGCGCAGATGCGCGCCGGCGTATCGGGTAGGCCAGGATTGGGAACCCTGATCTCAATGACTTGGCGGAGGAACTCCTTGGGGGAGAAGATACTCGGGTCCTCGACCACAGGCAGTCCTTCCACATACCCGAGGCGGGTGACCAAGGCCTTGAGGTCCGGGTCGGCGATGGTCTTTGACATGGTCGGATACCCCAGGAGCATCCCGAAGACGGCCAGGGCCGTGTGCAGGGGGTTCAGGCAGGTGGTGACCTTCATCTGGTCGGCGGCGTTGACCGTGTCCTTGTCGGCCATGTAGACCCCTGCTTTCTCCAGAGGCGGGCGGCCTGCAGGGAAGTCGTCCTCAACCACCCAATACCATGTTTCCTCAGTGTTGGCATATGGGGCCATAGCGGTTCCGCCCCTGGTCCGGAAAGGTTCCGCGTCGGCGATGCCCAGAGCCTTGAGGCGGCGACCCACCTCCTTGTCAGGGTTGGGAGTGATTCTGTCGATCATGGTCAGCGGGAAGGTGATCTTGTTCTTGTCTCTGAGGTAGTCACCGAAGCCTTTTTCGGCCAGACCCCTCCCTATCCACTCGTCAGCCATCTGCCTGACGGCTTGGCCGAACCGCTCCCCGTTTCGTGAGAAGTTGTCGGTGCTGACCAGGGCCAGGGGAAGGGCGCCGGCCTTGAAGCGCTCCAGCAGGAGGGCCGTGATGACTGCGATGGCGCTCTTGGCTTTATCGGGTCCGCCCTCGAATTCCGGAGCGATCCATGGTAGCGGCTGGCCCTGGGAATCAACCAGGGCATAGCCTTTCTCGGTGATGGTCGTGGTGACCATCTGCAGGCTGGGATTGCGGAAGACCAGCCTCAGATCATGCAAGGGTTTCGGATCCTCGCCCAGTGGGTAGGCGCCCGCGACGGAGGCGATCAACGATGTTTTCATGGATCCGTCCGCTCTCAAGATGACCTGAAGATAGCGGTCGTCGAAGGGGGTGTAGGCCTGATCGACGATGGCGGGGTCGAAGGATTCGGCCACCAATATGCCTCGGTCGGTGGCGCCTGACTCCAGAAGTTGTTGGGCAATGGGGGCGTGGACTGCCCTGAAGAGATTGCCGGCCCCAAAGTGGATCCAGGCAGGCGAGCGCTTGGTGGCCTGGCGCATGGCTTCGATGTCGTAGGTTGGCAGGGTCACGCCGGCCTTCTGCCAGGCTGTGGACTCATTATGTATATCGTCACTAAGGTGAAGCATCAGTGCCTTCCTTTATCAAAAAAACATATCGCGGAGACCAGGCGTAACGCTTGTCCGTCCTGCCTCCGAACCTATCAAGTTGGTGCCTGTCTGCTTTCGTAGTTGCAGTTTGTTTCTCATCAGACTGCTGTCGGCTGCTATAGAACTGGGAAGTCACTTATACTTGGAAGCTGGAAGTGCTCGGCACCGTTGGCGTGTATTTCATGCGATATGGGGCAGACCAAGGAAGGCTGATACGAATAGATGAAGACCGGAGCAGATTCGGGTGGCGATGCCTCCACGGACAACCGCCATATCACCATATATGATGTGGCTCGTCAGGCCGGGGTGTCCCCCTCAACGGTCTCGCGTACCTTCTCGCGCCCGGATCGGGTCAGTATTTCTACGGCTCGAATGGTTCAGAAGGTCGCTGATGAACTGGGCTATCACAGCGATATCGTCGACAGCCGGTCAGGCTCGCAGGGCAGGGGGCTGGTTGCGGTCATTGTGCCCGACCTGGGCAATCAGTTTTTCACCGGTGTTATTCGCAACATCCAGGACGAGTGCGAACGCTTGCGCTTTGAAACCCTGATTCTTGATACCCGGGAGTCTATCACCAGGGAGCGCAGGATCGTCGATACGGTCGCTCCCGTGGTCTCGGGAATCATCCTGGTCTCCCCGAGGATGCCCGATGCCATGATCCGCAAGTGCGCCCAGCTGCGTCCTTTGGTCAGCGTCAACCGTGACGTTCGTGGTGTATCCAGCATCAGCATCGACGTGGCCAAGGGGGCCTGTCAAGCGGTCGACTACCTATACTCATTGGGTTATCGGAGTCTCACTTATTTGGATGGTCCGGCGGCCTCATGGTCAGGAGGCATCCGGTGGCGGCATATCTTCAATGAATGCGACGCCAAGGGGATGAGCGTCAAGCGTTCGCTGCCTTGCGCTCCTACCTTTTACGGAGGCTATTCCTTCGCAGAGAAGTATATGGACGACCCTACAGGAGCGGTCATCGCCCATAATGATCTGATGGCCATCGGCCTGATCGCGGCCCTCAGACGGCTTGGTTGCGAATGCCCTCGTGATATCTCTGTCATCGGGTTCGACAACGACACCATGTCCATGGTGAGCAGTCCGCCTCTGACCACCATTCATATGTCCCTTTCAGTCCTCGGGCGGGGGGCTGCCGACCTCCTTATGCAACGTCTTTCCGGAGCCAACCTGTCCGTAGCCCCGACGGTTCCCGCCCGTCTGGTCATCAGGCAGAGCACGGGTGCCAGGTCGAGCAAGCCTTTGGCTCGAAACGGGGCAGAGAAGGAATCTCGGTCATGAACGGTCATAACCGTTCCAGGCGCGTAACGATCAGAGAGGTGGCTGACAAGGCCGGTGTCTCGCCCTCCACGGTATCAAGGGCATTTGCTCGGCCTGATAGGGTCAGTGCGGCCACAACCAAGCGGATATTCGCTGCAGCCGACGCACTGGGGTACTATACGGAGCCGGTCGATACGGTTCCGTCCAGGACGTTGCGGGGCATGATCGCCATCATCGTTCCGGACATCGCCAACCAGTTCTTCTCTGACATCATCCGTTCTGTACAGCACGAGTCCAACCTGGCTGGATTTGCCCTTATCGTCGCTGAATCCGAGGAAAGCGCCAGCAGAGAGCGGGCGGCCTTCAACAAGATCGCCGCCTATGTGGACGGGGTAATCCTGACTTCATCGAGAATGCCTGATGCCATGATCCGCAAGTGCGCCCAGACCAGGCCCATCGTCGTGGTTAACCGGACCGTGCGTGGGGTGCCCAGTGTGGCCATCGATATTGGCACTGGTATCCGTCAGGCCGCTGAACTACTGGTTTCCATGGGCTTTTCTCGAGTGACCTATCTGGATGGGCCTTCTTCGTCATGGTCGGTGGGAGTCAGGTGGAATCACACCTGCGAAGAGTTTCGCAAGCGTGGGGTGAGTGTTCGACGAATTTGGCCGGGTCTTCCCACCTTCGTCGGGGGGTATGCCCTGGCCAAGCAGTACCTGAATGATCCTACAGGCGCCGTCATTGCTCACAATGATCTGATGGCCTTGGGTTTCATGGCTGCCATGCGTCGTCAGGGTATTCGCTGTCCGGACGACTATGTGATCATCGGATTCGACAATGACACTATGGCGCAGGTCAGTGATCCGCCATTGTCCAGCGTGGGTAACACCCCGCCCAAACTGGGTAAGACAGCAGCCGGCATTCTTTTGGATCGGCTGAATGGCCGAGCCAATCTGGCGCAGAGCATCATGATTCCCTCTCGCCTGATCGTCCGGGAAAGCACGGGAAAGGCTGCGTCAGATTCCTGATCAGGGGAGTTTCGACAAATCATGGCAACATCGAGACCGTATCTTTTCAGACGCGCATAGGCTGACTCATAGCATATGTGAGTTCCGATCGTGTGACTGTTTCGCCTGTCTGTTGGTCTGTACAGGAGAATCTTGGGCATCGCGGAAATTCGAATGCCCGACTTGCTGTTTTCGACTAAGGAGTTTGTAGTGGCTTTCCTGGATGATGATTTTCTTCTCGGGACGCAATTGTCTCGGGAGTTGTTCCATGAGGTAGCTGAGAATCTTCCTCTGGTGGATTATCACTGCCATTTGCACGCCAAAGAAATCTATGAGGATCCCAACTTCGATAATATTGTCGAGGCTTGGCTGACAGATGGTCACAATTATGGAGACCATTATAAATGGCGGCTGGAGAGGGCCAATGGCATTCCGGAACGGCTGATCACCGGAGACGGGGACCCTTGGGACAAATTTATGGCTTATGCCCAGACCATGGAACAGGCTGTGGGTAGCCCAGTCTATCTGTGGACGCACATGGAGCTGCAGAGGTACTTCGGCATCCGCGAACCCCTGACCACCAAGACCGCCAAGTCCATCTTTGATCAGACGAATGAACAGCTGGCCACCCCGGACTTCTCGCGAAGAGCGCTTCTGCGTCGCATGAACGTCAAGATCGTCTGCACCACGGATTCCCCTGAGGATAATCTGGAGTATCACGATCAATTCGCCAAGGAGGGGGAGCCCTTTAGGATGGTTCCCGCCTTCCGTCCGGATGCGGCCCTGAATCCGACCGCCGAAGGGTATGGCGATTGGATCGGCACAATGGAGTCGGTCTGTGGCAAGCCGATCAATGACTTCAGCGGACTGGTCGACGCTCTGCGTGATCGGGTGGAGTACTTCCACCAGCATGGTTCCAGACTCTCCGACCATGCTGTCGATGTGGTGGAATTCGCTCCGGCGACTGCTGAGAATCTGGATGCCATTTTCAGCAAGGCCAGGGCCGGGCTAGACCTGGACAGGCATGAACAGGCCCAATATCGCGCGGCTCTCCTTCTTGAGCTGATGCGAATCTACAAGGACAAGGGCTGGACCATGCAGCTGCATCTTCAGGCCAGCCGCAACAACAACTCGACGGCTTTCCGAAAGCTTGGAGCCGACACGGGTTACGATTCGATGGCCGACAATTCGGTTGCCGCCCCCCTTGCCGCACTCCTTGACCAGGCGCAGAGTTCGAACATTTTGCCCAGAACCATCGTCTATTCCCTCAATCCCAACGACTATATGGCCATAGCCACTGATTTAGGCTGCTTCGGAGGCGATGATCGGGGCCAGCTTCAGTTGGGCAATGCCTGGTGGTTTAACGACACCGTCACCGGGATGCGTCGGCAGCTCGAAGTTTTGGCTGAAACCTCGCTCCTGGGCAATGCGGTAGGAATGACCACGGACTCCCGCAGCTTCCTGTCCTTCCCCAGGCATGAGCTCTTCCGCAGAGTGCTTTGCGGGCTCTTGGGCGACTGGGCCGCCCAGGGCGTCATACCAGATGACAAGGAGTATCTGGCTCCTCTGGTGCGTGCGGTCTCCTACGAGAACGCCTTGGCCCTTTTTGAGGACTGACTTCCGGAAGGCATCATCGGCCTGGACAATGCCTTGAGTCATTCCAGGCCGGCTGTCAAGCATGTGCTGTTTGCTAACTTCTCAGCGTCGTCGGTGGGCAGGTGGATTCCCTTATAACGAGCGAGTTGGGTAGGATTACCCGATGGTCGATTGTCTTTTGTGCCCTCACATCAAGAATCATGTGTGCGGCACGGGCCGCCATCTCCACGAGCGGCTGGTGTACGGTCGTCAAAGCGGGTCCCATGAATGCCGCCGTCTGGATATCATCAAATCCGACGACTGATAGGTCTTCGGGAATTCTGATTCCCAGTCGTTTTGCTGCCTTGTATACGCCCATTGCCAGGAAGTCGCTCTGGGCAAAGATGGCCGAGGGAGGGTTGTGTGAACTCAACAGCTCCATTCCAAACCGTTCCCCATCCTCGACGCTGAATTGTCCGTGGCGAATCAAACTGGGGTCGACAGCCAATCCTGCTTCGGACATGGCATTTCGGTATCCGTCGAAACGGGCGATGGAGCACATGACGCTGTCGGGACCGGTGATGGTCGCGATGTGCCGGTGCCCAAGGTCTATCAGATGTCGGGTAGCGAACAGGCCGCCCGACCAGTTGTCGGACTGGACGGACATGGTATCCAGTACGGGATTTCCCCAGGGATCGACGAAGACTGCAGGGATGCGTCTGGATGCGAATCTTCTTGCCAGGCTCAAAGAGGGGTTCGAGAAGATGAGTATGGCTCCTAGGGGCCGACGGGCCAGTACCTCGTCCAACCAAGTGGTTGATAGTAAACCAGGATCGTCGATTTCGCTTAAGACCAGTCTGATCCCCCTCTCAGAAGCCACTTTTGCTGCTCCGTCAAGTAGGTTGAGCGTCCATGGATTATCCAGATGTTGCAAAGCCATCTCAATTAGGTTGGAAGAGGTTCCCGTCTTTCCTGATCTGGAGTAGCCAAGTTTCTCTATGGCCTTTTCGACTCGTTCACGGGTTTCTTCCGCCACATCGCTTTTACCGTTGATCACCTTGGAGACGGTTGCGGCGGAGACCCCGGCCTCCTTGGAGACGTCGGTCAGCTTTGGGTATTTCACCTTTGCCGACGGTTTAGATTTAAGCATAGTCCCCCCTTTTCATATAATAACTGGCTCGATAAGTATATCGAAATATTTCGACTCCTCAAGTGGCTGCTCCAAAGAAGATAAACGCGGAACAATTGGAGGTATTTACTAATAGGATAAAGGCCGTTTCGTGGACGTATCGGTGCTCAATAGTTAATAATTAGACGATTTGACCTATATCACAGATGGCGCTATTATCGAAAATTGCAATATAAATAATCGCATAATCAAGGATGATTATCGAAAGGCGGATTATGAGTTGGAATTCCAAAGGGCACAAGGTGGTGTGCGCGTGCGTCGGTTTCTTCATGATTGCAGGATTGAGTGCTTGCGGGTCCGGTTCAAATAATGGCGGGAACCGGTCTGCCGGCGCTGAGGGTGGCGTTACCGCGTCGCAGGCGGCTGCAGCATTGAAATCGGATAAGGATGTCGAGCTGACGCTGTGGACCTGGCAGGCTGACAGCCTCAAAAGCACCATTGACGCTTTCCAGAGCAAGTATCCACATATCAAGGTCAAGGTGACGGCTACAGGTGCCGCTGCGGATCATTACACGAAGTTCTCCAATGTCATCAAGGCGAACAAAGACATTCCCGATATGACCATGTTGGAGTATGACTATCTGCCGCAGTACGCCACGACCAAGGCCCTGCTCAATATCAATGACAAGTCGATTGAACAGCAGATGGGAAGCCGTTATACCAAGGCTGCCTGGGCTGATGTTCACGTGGCGGGAGGACTCTACGGATTCCCTATGGATCAGGGGCCGATTGTTATGTACTCCCGTCGCGATCTGCTCGACCAGCATGGAATCGCCATTCCCAAAACCTGGGACGAGTTCGAACAAGCCGGTATCGCACTGCACAAGGCCGACCCCACTAGATACATGGGCTATATAGATACGGCTGATGTCCGTTATATGGCCGCCATTATGCGGCAGGCCAAAGCTCCCATGTGGCAAGTCAAAGGTCTGGAGAACGTGACCCTGGATATGACCAACAAGAAGGTCAAAGAGGTGGTCGACTTTATTCAAAGGCTGATCGACGAGGACGTTCTTGAGCCCGTTGCATCCAAGACCGATGAGTACAACAGGGGGTTCGCAGAGGGCCGGTGGGTCACCAAGATCGATGGGGCCTGGCGCAGCTCCACCTATGAGAAGCAACAGCAGTCCATGAAGGGGAAAGTGGAAATCACCCTGCCTCCTGCTTGGGGTTCCTCAGCCGCCGACTTCAAATCCGCCACGATTGGTGGTTCACTCTTTGCCGTGACAACATCCTGCCCTAAGGACAAGAGGGCGGCTGCCGTGGCCTTCCTGAACTGGATCTGTTCCGATCCCGCTGCAATCAAGGCCGGAAACAGCGAGGGCGGGATACGCTTCTCGCCCACCAAAGCCTATCTGGATGATGCGACCTACCAGAATCAGCACAATGACTACTTCAACCAGAACGTGAATGCCATATACATGGAGTCTTCCAAGAAGATCAACACCGATTGGTCCATACTTCCCTTCAATACCCAGTATGCCACCTCCTTCAAGGACATTGTGGTGCCGGAGATGAAGAAAGGTGGGAAGTTGGCTTCCGTCTTCCCGAAGTGGCAAGAATCGTTGAAGACCTATGCCGAAGGACAGGGGTTCAAGATTACTGACAAGAAGTAAGGTGCGGCGGACCGCTCAGAAAGGAAACCAGCTCGGTAATCGCAGGGGGAGGAAGGGTCTTCTGCCTCCTCTTCTCTCCGGATCCGGACCGATGGTATCTGGGCAAGTGAATCCACAAAGGAAAAGGAGTCAGTGATGAGCACAGCCGTAGTGGCCTCGGACGGGGTCGTGTCTCCTCAAGCCCCCAGTGAGGCGAGTCCACGCAAGGAGAGACTTCAGCATATAGGCATGATCTGGTGCTTGCCCTATGTAATTGTCTTCTTGGGTGGAACCATAATTCCGATGATTTATGCGTTTTACCTTGGGCTGTTCAAGGAACAGATGATTGGTGGGGAGCGATTTGCCGGTATGACCAACTTCATCCGGGCGATCAAGGATCCTCTGTTGTGGAATGGCTTCAACCGGGTGGCGATCTATGCGATCATTGAGGTCCCCCTGATGACCTTCCTCTCCCTGCTTGCCGCCTTGATGCTTGATTCTCAGCGTATCCGGCATGTGGCCATTCCCCGGATACTGCTGTTCCTGCCCTATGCCGTTCCCAATGTCATTGCTGCCTTGATGTGGAGTTATATCTATGGGAGGGATTATGGACTCTTCGGACAGGTCTTTGCTCTCTTCCATGCCCAGGCCCCCAATATGATTTCAAAGGAGCTCATGCTCTGGGCCATGATTAATATCAGCATCTGGGTCTCAATGGGGTACAACACACTGATTTATTACTCGTCGCTCAAAGCCTTGCCTGAGGAACTCTATGAGTCGGCTCGAGTGGATGGCGCCAGCGAATTCAGGATTGCCTGGTCAATTAAAATACCGCAGATTCGCAGTTCTGTCGTCATGACCATCCTTTTCAACATAATCTATTCGCTCCAGCTGTTCAATACGCCCAGCATGATGCAGACCATAGCCCCCGAAGTGGTTACCAGTTATTACACACCAAACCTGTACACCTACTCCCTTGCTTTTAGTGGCAATGATCTCAATTATGCGGCCGCCGTATCCCTGGTGGTGGGTCTGTTCACCATGATCATCATCAGCGTCGTCAAGATGCTGGGTAATCGTTGGGAGGAGAAGTAAAATGTCATCAACCAGTCTCATCAATAACAAGGCTTCCCGTTCCTCCTCGCAGCGTCGTCGCGACGACAGACTGGCTCGAAAGGACAGGGCCATTCGTTTGAAGAAAGCCGGAGGTAATGGCCTGCCGGTACGTTTGACCTCCACTCAGAAGATTCTCGATGTCCTTCTTCACCTGATTATGCTGCTTATGGTGATCTATTGCCTGGTTCCTCTTATCTGGCTCGCTTTTTCCTCTACCAAGACCAATGAGGGACTGTATTCATCACCAGGTCTTTGGTTTGCTGACTCCAATGTTTTCTTCGAGAATGTCATCGAGGCTTTCACCTTTGAAAACGGAGTGTATGGGCGTTGGCTGGTCAACACGCTTGTCTACGCGGTTATAGCTGGTGTGGGATCCACTCTCTTCGCAACGTTTGCAGGCTATGCAATCGCCACGATGAAATTCCACGGGAGGAATGCCCTGCTTTGGGTCACGCTCATCTTCATGTCCATTCCGTCGACGGTCATCACCGTTCCCCTCTTCCTTCTGTATTCCAAGATGGGTATGACCAATACCCCTCTGGCAGTTATCATCCCACAGCTATCGAATCCCTTTGGGCTTTACCTGATGATCATCTATGCGCAGACATCCATCCCCATTTCGATGGTGGAGGCGGCTCGCATAGACGGGGCCAATACATGGACTATCTTTTGGAAGATCGCCCTGCCTCTTCTGGCGCCGGGTTTCGTAACCACCCTCCTATTCGCCTTGGTCGGTGTCTGGAACAATTACTTCCTGCCGCTTATCATGCTTTCCGATGTACGTGACTATCCTTTGACGGTCGGACTCAACGTCTGGATGAAGATGGGGGGTGACGCCACCTATCATGTGGTGCCCAACAATATGATCCTGACAGGGTCCCTGCTGGCTGTGATTCCACTGATTATCGCATTTCTTTTCCTTCAGAAGTACTGGCAGTCCGGTCTGTCCGCAGGTGCGGTCAAGCAGTAAGGTGAGGCTATGTCGCTCGTTAAGAATCCAGTTATTCCAGGCTTTCATCCCGATCCATCGGCTTTGAGGGTTGGCGATGATTACTATATAGCCAATTCCACCTTTGAATGGTGGCCGGGGGTGGACATCTACCATTCCAGGGATCTGGTCAATTGGGAATGGGTCTGTGCTCCGCTGACCAGAACCAGCCAGGTGAATTTACGGGGCGATCCGAACGCTTGTTGCATCTGGGCCCCCCATCTCTCCTATGCCAAGGGGTTGTACTGGCTTGTATACACGGATGTGAAAAGCGCGACCATCTATAAAGACACGCTTAATTATGTCATCACCGCACCATCCATAAATGGCCCCTGGTCGGATCCCGTTTTTGTCACTGCTTCGGGTTTTGACCCGTCGCTTTTCCATGATGAGGATGGGCGCTCATGGTTTATGAACATGCTCTATGACTGGCGCATGGGACATAAGCGCTTCGCTGGAGTGGTCCTCCAGGAATTTGACACGGAGAAGATGTGTCTGGTGGGGGAGCGACGGCGCATCTTCAAGGGGACCAGTCTGGGTGTCTGTGAGGGGCCTCAGATATATCGACGCGGAGAATATTACTATCTGGTCTGTGCGGCGGGTGGGACCGAATGGAACCATGCCGCCACGGTTGTCCGTTCGAACTCGCTGCAAGGTCCTTGGCAGGAGTCCCCCTACAACCCCCTGATTACTGCGGAGGATGATCCTGACGGCTACTTGCAGAAGGCAGGGCATTGCAGTCTTCTGGAAAAGGACGGACAGTGGTACATCACCTACCTGTGTGCCCGTCCACTAAGGAGACGTGGCGAGTGTGTGCTTGGCAGGGAAACCGCTCTTCAACCCATCGAATGGGATTCGGATGGCTGGCCACGTCTGGTTGGAGGAGGTCATAATCCACAGCGGACAATCCAGGTGGAGGGTACGGATGCCAGTCAGTGCACTGACTACTCGGAGTCGGTTCATTTTTCCCCTGAAAGTGGATTACCTCCATCTTTCAAAACCCTTCGGGCACCGCTGAAAGCGGAGCGGGACTATTCCTTGACCGAGAGACCGGGTTGGCTCCGCCTTCATGGAGGACAGAGTCCATCCAGCCTGCACGAGCAGACGCTTTTCGCTCGTCGTTGGCAGTCCTTCAGCTTTGACGCAGTAACACAGATGGAGTTTCATCCTGAGAATTTCCAACAGACCGCAGGCCTGATTCTGTTTTACGACACCAGCAACTGGATGTATGCATATATAGGAGGCGAGGGGGATGCTGGGCATCCGACAGCTAGGGTACTTGTCAATGAGGGTGATGCATTCTCATTTGCGTCTCCGCTCATTGACGTAAGTGGTTCAAACACCTATACGATCCGGGTTCAGGTGCGACATGACAAGGCGAGGTTCTTGCTGGGTTCGGGGGATGACGATCCGAAGCCGATGGGTGATTGGCTGCCGGCCTGGCATCTCAGTGACGAACATGTCGGTAAGCTCAGGGGCAAAACGGTCTTCTCCGGAGCCATGGTGGGGATTTGCGCCCAGGACATGGATGCTCATTGTTCCTTCGCGGACTTTGCCTATTTCGACTATGAGGAAGTGCATGCCGATTGATGATGTGCGCTTGCAATGGTTCGAAGAACAAGCAAAGACTGGCAACAAAAAGGAACCGCTCCTCGTGGGCTACATAGCATAACAGCATGAGTGAGGCAAAGCAGCAGTGCATGATTCCAGAGGGTGGTTCCACGGGATTCGTTCCCACCTGTGATACGGGAGATGCCACCGGCCTGAAGCATGACTATGTCAAGGACATACCGGCGCGGACCGGCCAGGATACGATTCTGCTTAATCCTACAGATATGGTGGCTGTCGCTGCCAGGAATCTGGAGCCCGGCGAAAGGGTCCTGGTCGAGGGGCATGGCGAGGTGACGGTGCTTGACCAAATTCCCCGTGGACACAAACTTGCGCTTCAGGACATTTCCAAGGGTGAGGACGTCATCAAGTATGGCTATGCCATCGGCCATGCCAAGGAGGCTATCACTACAGGACAATGGGTCCATACGCACAATCTGGCCACCAACCTGGGCGCCGACTTGAGCTACCGTTATCAGCCGGTTACCGACACGGTCAAGCCGGGCAGTCCGACCGGGACTTTCCAAGGATATCGGCGCACCACAGGCAAGGTAGGCATCCGCAACGACCTCTATATCGTCCCAACCGTAGGCTGCATCAATAGTCTGTGCAACGCCATGGCACGGTCTTTCTCAGCCCGTCATCCCGGCAACGGATCTTTTGACTCGGTGATCGTGGCGCGTCATCCTTATGGATGCTCCCAACTCGGAGGCGATCTGGTCTACACCAGGCGTTGTCTTCAGGATATTGCCACCCATCCCAACGCTGGGGGTGTGCTCCTCGTCGGTCTGGGGTGTGAAAACAATCAGATGGAGGACATGCTGAGCACCTTGGGCGAGTATGACACGAACCGGGTTCGTTGGGTCATATGCCAGGAGGTGGAGGACGAGCTGGATGAGGCCGATGCCCTCCTGGACCAGATTAACGAGGCCGCCAAAGGTGATCACCGCGAAGAGGTGCCTCTGTCTGAACTCAAGGTCAGCGTCAAGTGCGGCGGGTCCGATGGAATGTCAGGTATCACGGCCAACCCGCTGGTCGGTCGGTTCGCTGAATGGGTGGTTACTCAGGGCGGTTCCGTGGTCCTGGCCGAGGTCCCTGAAATGTTCGGGGCCGAGCAGGTCCTGATGAGTCAGGCACGCGACGAGCAGGTCTTCCATGATGTCGTCGACCTTATCAACAATTTCAAGGGGTTCTTCCGCAAATACGGCGAAGTCATATCCGACAACCCCTCTCCAGGCAACAAGAAGGGCGGAATCACGACTTTGGAGGACAAATCCTTGGGTTGCATCCGCAAAGGCGGTCGTTGCGAGGTCGAGGACGTGCTCAACTATGGTGACCATATTTCTAGGCCCGGGCTCTCTCTGCTGCAGACGCCAGGCAACGACCTTGTCTCCAGCACGGGAATGGCCGCAGCCGGAGCGCAAGTGGTCCTCTTCACTACTGGCCGGGGCACTCCCTTCGGAACTTTCGTGCCTACTGTGAAAGTAGCTACCAACACGCCTCTGGCCACCAAGAAGCATCGTTGGATTGACTTCGACGCCGGCCGTCTTTTGGATGAGCCCGGGGATCAGGTTTTCAACGATTTTCGTAAGAAAGTCCTTGCAGTGGTCAACGGTGAGCAGACCTGCAATGAGCGTAACGGCATGCAGGATATTGCCATATTCAAGGATGGCCCGACTGAATAGAGTGCGGGTTGCACCCAATGGGCACCCTGGTCGAAACGGCTGGGGTGCCTTGTTGTCTATTGGCAGATAGTTTTGCCTTGATTGAGTTGCCGATTCCGAAAGACTTGCCAGCGGGTAATATCCCGAAGGTAATATCCCGAAATGAGCAAAGTCCGGAGTTGTGTGCCCCTATCTCCTATAGTGATGGGCCGGAGGAGTTTGCGGCACAATAAGTCACGATTGGGAGCAGGATGGAATTATTCAGAAAGAAATCCGTTGAACAGACCCTGGCGGAGACCGGGGAGGAGGGTAGGTCGCTTAAGCGGACGCTGACCACCTGGGACCTGGCCATTATGGCCGTCGCAGTGGCCGTGGGCGCTGGCATCTTCTCGGTGGGGGCCCAGGCGGCGGCCTTCCATGCGGGGCCGGCCGTCATCATCTCCTTCGTCATCGCAGGCATTGTCTGCGCAGCGGCCGTCATGTGCTACGCGGAGTTCGCCTCCATGATCCCGGTTTCAGGCTCGGCCTACACCTTCACCTACAACACCATAGGCGAACTGGTGGCTTGGATCATCGGCTGGGACCTGATCCTGGAGATGCTCATGGCCGCCTCGGTCATCTCCAAGTACTGGGGCGTCTACCTGAATGACTTCATCCATCTGATGGGCGGCACCTCATTCAGCTCCAGCTTCCATCTGGGCGGCCTGGATGTGGACCTGGCCCCGCTGGCGGTCGTCACCCTCTTCACGGTTCTTCTGGTTCTGGGTACCAAGCTCTCGGCCCGGTTCGACGGCGCCTTGACCGTCCTCAAGATCGGTATCGTGGTCTTCGTCATTGTGGTGGGCTTCTTCTACGTCAAGTTGGACAACTACCGGCCCTTCATCCCGCCTTCCGAGCCCGCTTCGGCCGTGCCGGGGGCCAGCGTGCCCGGGATCATGGGCCAGCCGCTCTGGCAGTGGGTTTCCGGCATGCAGCCCACCATCTACGGTGTCCCAGGCATCCTCTCAGGCGCCGCCCTGGTCTTCTTCGCCTTCGTAGGCTTCGATATCGTCGCCACAACATCCGAGGAGGCCAAGGAGCCCCACAAGACCATTCCCCGCGGAATCGGTCTGGGCATGCTGATTGTCATCACCCTGTACATCCTGGTCGCCATCGTCACCACCGGCATGGTCTCCTACAAGGATCTGGCCAAGGCCAAGAACCCATCCCTGGCAACCGGTTTTGAGATGGTAGGGGCTCCTTGGGCCGCCAAGATCATCTCCTTCGGCATCGTGGTGGGTCTGACCACTGTGGTTATGGTGCTCCTGCTAGGGCTGACCCGCATCGTCTTCGCCATGAGTCGCGACGGGCTTCTTCCCCGTGCCCTGTCCCGAACCGGCCGTCATGGCACGCCTGCCCGCATCCAGATCCTGGGTGGCATCGTGGTGGCCGTGGTGGCCTCCTGTTTCCCTATAGACGTCTTGTCCGACATGGTCAATATCGGCACGCTTTCGGCATTCCTGCTTGTGGCCATTTCCCTGCCCATCATGCGCAAGCGTCGGCCGGATCTGCCCCGATCCTTCAAGATGCCCGGCAACCCCTGGGTCCCCATTCTGATTGCTCTGGCCTGCCTCTGGCTCATGCTCAACCTGACCGTACTGACCTGGATCCGATTCGTGGTCTGGTTAGCTGCGGGTCTGGCCATCTACTTCGGCTATTCCTACCGGCACTCCCTGCTCGGTCGCCATCAGCTCAGCGGGAAGATATCCGAGGCCACCCAGGCCGGTCTGGACTGACCTGGAGCGTCGGCGCTGGAGTGTAAAGTGAGTACTCGCATACTCAGGAGGTAACCCATGACCTACGTCATCGCTCAGCCCTGCGTGGACGTCAAGGACAAGGCCTGCGTGGACGAATGCCCGGTGGACTGCATCTACGAGGGCGTCCGTTCGCTCTACATCAACCCCAACGAGTGCGTGGACTGCGGCGCCTGCGAGCCTGTCTGCCCGGTGGAGGCCATCTTCTACGAGGACGATCTGCCCGAGGAGTGGACTTGGTATAAGGACGCAGCGACTGATTTCTTCGCCCAGGTGGGGGATGCCGGCGGTGCTGCCGCGGTCGGCCCCTATGATCACGATCCGGAGGGTGTTGCAGCCCTGCCACCCAACAAGTAGTCGATTAAGGCTGACGAGCCGCGGAAGGGAGCCATCCCACCGCGGCTTATTTATAAGAGAAAGGCGGGCCATGGGTTTTCACTCGTTCGAATCCCCCTATGATTGGTCAAGGATTGAATCTTACCGGCGGCGTGCTGAGCAGTGCCCCGGCGGTCTGGTCGACCTCTCGGTGGGTTCACCGGTGGATCCTGTGCCCAGGTCGGTCAAGGAGGCCTTGGCGGCGGCTGCGGATGATGGCCAGGCGCGAGGCTATCCAAAAACTGCCGGTGATGGTCTCCTGAGGCAGGCTGCGACCGACTGGTTCCGTCATCGCCGTGGGGTCGATCTTGATGCCGTGGGCGCGGATCTGGTGCCTACGGTCGGGTCCAAGGAAGCGGTGGCACTCATGGCCTCCCTCCTGCATCTGGGACCGGGGGACCGGGTGGTGCAGCCGAAGGTATCCTATCCCACTTATGCCATCGGAACCCAGCTGGCTGGAGCCCAGGTGACGACCGTGGATGATCCTGTTGATACGGATTCATGGGTGGATCTGCCTGGCGTGCGAGCAGTATGGATCAATTCGCCAGGCAACCCCAGTGGGCAGGTCATTGACCGAGCCGGGTTGGCTAAGATCGTACGGGCGGCTCGTTCTATAGGGGCCACGGTCTTGAGTGACGAGTGCTATGCCATGCTGGATTGGTCAGAACATACCCAAGTCGGGCAGAATGCGCCGATCCCGGCCTCACCCTGCATCCTGGAACCTGAAGTCTGTGGCGGCGATGCCAGCGGCATACTCTGTCTGTACTCGATGAGCAAACAGTCCAACATGGCCGGTTACCGGGCGGCCCTCGTGGCCGGCGATGCTCATTTGGTGAAGGCCATGACCGCCTACCGCAAGCAGGTGGGACTGATTGTGCCAGGTCCGGTACAGCGGGCTATGCGAGCCGCTCTGGAGGACGGAGGATCTGTGATGGCCCAGCGCGAGATCTACGCCCGTCGTCTGCGGGCCTTGGCTCAAGCTCTGACATCTTACGGATACGATGCCGTCATGCCACAGGGTGGGCTTTATATCTGGGCGCAAGCCCGTTCGGGCGATTGCTGGGCCGATATGGCCGACCTGGCCCGTATGGGGATTCTGGCCAGTCCTGGGGAGTTCTACGGGGATAGTCACCGTTTGCGATTCTCGTCCACCATATCCGACGACCAGTTGGAGCTGGCCCTGGATCGTTTGCATACAGGCGCTTAGAGACCCATGCTGACCGAACCCTTGCCGTAGCGGTTCCTGATGGAGTCCATGGTGGCCTCTGCCTGATCCAGGCGCTGGGACTCGCTGCCGGTGTGACGTTTGCTCTCGCGCATGATGTCGTCCAAGGATGGCTGGATGGGGGTATCTTCCACCCGGCTCAGACCGGATGCGCTGACACCGGCTAGGCGGATCAGCCGGGGCAGGGAAGTGTCCATGGGAACACCCTCAGGCAGCCCCAGCATGGCCTTGAGCAGTCCGACAGCCTGCGGATAGATGCGATTGGCTGAGTTGACCGGTGTCTCCAGGGTATGGGCCTTGGTCATATAGCGCAGGTCATCAAAGCGCAGTTTGACGGTGATGGTCCGAGCGATTAGGTCATGCGCTCGCAGTCCGGTGGCCACCTCGTCGCTGCAAGCGCGCAGGAGGTCGCAGACCTGCTTCATGCTGGTGGTGTCGTGCAGGAAGGTGCGTTCCGCGCCCAGGGATTTCTCAGGTGCGCGTGGCTTTACCGGATCGTCGTCCAGGCCGTGGGAGGCCTGTGCCAGCATCCGGGCTGTGACGGTCGAACCTGTGGCCCGAGCCAGATCCCGCTCACTCATGGTGGCCAAGTCGGCCACATCCTTGATTGCCCAGGCGTTGAGCCGCTTTTCCAGGGCCGGTCCGATGCCGGGGATCCCGCGCAGGGGCATCAGCTGGACGAACTCGGCCTGCCGGGCCTTGGGGATCAGCAGCATGCCGTCAGGCTTGGCATTGGTGGAGGCCATCTTGGCTACCAGCTTGTTGGTGGCGATGCCCACCGAGCAGGTCACGTGGAATTGGCGCGCCACGCTGGCTCGAATCCACCGGGCTATGGCTGTGGGCATACCCCAGCGCATGAGCGCCCCGGACACGTCCATGTAGCATTCGTCTACGGAGACCTGCTCGATCTGATCGGTGATTTGTGAGAAAACCGTATCAAATATCCGTCGTGAAATGCCCCGATAATAAGTCATGTCGACCGGGAGGAAGACCCCTTGAGGGCACAGTCGCTTGGCGCGTGCCAGGGGCATGGCCGAGTTGACGCCAAAGGCTCTGGCCTCATAGCTGGCCGCCGACACCACCGAACGCTGCCCGGTGCCGATAATGACCGGCCTTCCCTGCAATTGCGGGTGTCGTGCAACCTCACAAGAGGCGTAGAAAGCATCCATGTCAATGTGCAGCACCGTGCAGCCGGTCTCGTCATGTCCCCAGTCCTTCTTGGCGGCTGCAAGCCTTGGTGCGGTACTCATGGCTCCATGATAGAAGGGGCCCCCGGAGGAACATGCGATAAATTATTCTCGAATGTAAATTCTTAGAAAAGATTCAATATTCTGGTTTTTATCCATGAAAAATGGATGGATATGTCTCTGCCTCATCCGATTCTGTTGCTCCGGCGAGTCAGGTCAGTCAATCATGGTATTCTATTGTTTTGTTCTCGAAAATTGAGGGACTAAGGTCCCGGATCGGGAGCCAGCATGGAGACGTGCCTGAGTGGCCGAAAGGGGCACCCTGCTAAGGTGTTGACTGCGCAAGCGGTCCAGGAGTTCGAATCTCCTCGTCTCCGCCTGATGGCCGGTGATTGTTGATTTTGCACGATCACCGGTCTTATTTATTGCCATTGGTGTCTAATCCTTTGTCCTTTGCAGGGATTCGGCCTGGGAGGATCCAAATCTGTGAGTGGCGGACCCGATGGTGCCTGGCATAAGCCTGTCTGGCAGGGTAGATCACAACTGGGCAATGGCTGCATGGCCCGTCCTGCCCATCATGTGCTAGATGGAGCTTGGTCTCCGGACAGGGGAATCAGCCTGCGGCCTTCGCCCAGTGCACTGGGCTGGACACGGCCCTGCAGAAGGTCGTCCAGCCGACCATGAAAGGCTGGCACCGCCGCGGGCTCCAGGTCGTAGGTCAGTCGCACCCGGTCAGTGAAGTCCTCGCTTTCCATGTGTCCCCCAGAGGTGCGGATCAGACGGCGAAGGGAGTCGTACTCCGGGTAGTCCACGGTAATCGTGAAGCGCTCCGTCGGGAGCACACGTGCCGATCTTGCCGCCTTGAGTGCCAGGGAGGCTGCTGAGGAATAGGCTCGGATCAACCCCCCTGATCCCAGAAGGATCCCCCCGAAGTATCGGGTCACGGTCAGGACACAATCGGTCAGTCCCTGTCGACGCATGACCTCAAGTATGGGCTTGCCGGCCGTTCCTGAGGGTTCTCCGTCATCGCTCATGCGCTCGCTGGTGCGGCCCTCGGGTCCCCAGATCGCGCAGTGGCAGACGTGCCGGGCTTTGGGGTGCTGTAAGCGGACCTTTTGGACGAAGGCCATGGCCGCATCTTGGTCCTCCACATGGCAGGCCTGGCCGATGAACTCGGACTTCCGCTCGGTCAGAGAGCCTGTGGCCGGTTTCTGCGGCGTATCCAATATGGTGAGCAAATCGGCTTGCCTCCTATGCCTACCGTCTCCTCGGTTCCTGCGCTATCTCCATGTTAGAGGGGATTCCGGGCCGAGTCTGATATCAAGGAGGCGACCTAAGCTGGCCGCATGACCAATCCTCAGGACCAACCGGAAACCGAACCTCCGTCAGCCGGCAAGCCCCACGAGGCCCTGACCGTCTTCTATGAAAGGCTCAGGCACTCCACGGATACGGCTGAGCTGCACGAATTCGCCCGCAGCCCACTGCCCGACAGGTCAGATCAGGCTGCTTTCTCCCGCTTCACGGCATTGCTGGAGGCGGTGGCTGGCAATGAACACACGCCGGTGGAGGACAGGGTCTACCTGGCGCAGACCATGCCCTTTCCCAACATTCTGGTCAAGCTCTCCCAGGATTCCAGCTCCGAGGTCCGCCGGGCGGTGGCCGCCAACAAGGACGACAAGAACTGGCTGGCAGGTCTGCTCACCAAGGATGACGACGCCGGAGTCAGGGCTGCCGCGCTGACCAACCCTATGACCTCTTGGAAGATGCGTCTGGAAGGCGCCCAGGACGAACGAACCGATGCCGAGACACTAGACTTCCTGGGAGCTTTGGGCACCCGCGCGGAGCAGGATGCCCCCCATGTGCTGGCCGCCATGGTGCGCCGGGCCGTGGCCCTGAATCCCAACACGGGACAGGCGACCCTTGAGGCCCTGAGCAAGGACCCGGACGGTCAGGTGGCACGGGCGGCTGCCTCCCGTTGAGACAGGAGCGGACGCGAATTTTGACGAACGGCATACAGGCGTTACAATAATGGATTGTTGTGTTTCCCTAAGGGGTCCTCAAAGCGCTTTTCCCACTCGCCGTCTAGGACTTTAAGGGAGCCCACGGAATACATGGCTTTCGGCCGGCATGGCAGCATGCGGCGCG
The DNA here is from genome assembly GCF_016101585.1 of Bifidobacterium polysaccharolyticum. Lineage (GTDB taxonomy): Bacteria > Actinomycetota > Actinomycetes > Actinomycetales > Bifidobacteriaceae > Bombiscardovia > Bombiscardovia polysaccharolytica. Next base: position 88,256 of record NZ_JACFQG010000002.1, on the reverse strand, counting down.
GAGAGCCTGAAACACAATGCAAGGAAAAGGTTGAATCGTGAAGACTTTCACCCCGAAACCAGCCGATCTGACACATGACTGGTATATCGTCGACGCCTCCGGTGTGGTGCTGGGGCGCCTGGCAGCTCAGGTGGCCGATCTGCTGCGCGGCAAGAACAAGCCCACCTATGCACCCTACGCCGACTCCGGCAACAACGTCATCGTCATCAACGCCTCCAAGATGGTGCTGACGGGCAACAAGAACGACAAGGTGCTCTACACCCACTCCGGTCGTCCCGGCGGCCTGCGTCGCGACTCTTACGGGCAGCTGATGGAGCACAACCCCGAGCGCATCATCATGACGGCGGTCAAAGGCATGCTGCCCAAGAACAGGCTGGCCAAGGTCCAGCTGACCAGGCTGCGGGTCTTCGCAGGCGAGGAACATCCTCACACCTCACAGCAGCCCATTGAGTACAAGATCCATCAGGTCGCCCAGCAGGCCAAGTAGGACCAGAGGAGATAATCACCATGGCTGAAAACAACAACAGCTCCGCGGTTCTTGAGGCCGAGGAGACCAGTGCTTCCTACACTTCCGAGACCAACGCCGGTGCAGGCACCGGCACCTCCGCCATCGAGCCGGGCTACGGCACTGGCCGTCGCAAGGAGGCAGTCGCCCGCGTTCGTCTGATCCCGGGCTCCGGCAAGTGGAGCATCAACGGGCACACCCTGGAGGAGTACTTCCCCAGCAAGCTGCACCAGCGCGAGGTCAACTCGCCTATCGTGTTGCTCAAGCTCGAGAACAAGTTCGACGTGGTTGTTCGCGTCGATGGCGGCGGCGTGACCGGCCAGGCCGGCGCAGTCCGGCTGGGCGTTGCACGCGCCCTGAACGCCATCGATAGGGACGCCAACCGTCCTGCCTTGAAGAAGGCCGGGTTCCTGACCCGTGACGCCCGCGTGGTGGAGCGCAAGAAGGCTGGTCTGCACAAGGCCCGTCGCGCCCCGCAGTTCTCCAAGCGCTGACGTCCGCAGTTTCTTCTATCCCCGAGGTTCTCACGGACCTTGGGGATTTTTTATGCCTGGATTCATGCCTGGCGGGTCCAGTCTGAAGCGAACGGCAAAGCGCACGTTCGGGCGCGGAAAATGACCAGAAAAACCACGAATTCCCACACGACACGCTTCAAGCGAACGTTCGCTCATCCTGGGGCTCAATGGTGCCCCCTCGGGTCTATATTGTGACTTTCGTCACGTTATGACGGAAGCCTTTCATGGATCTGCACGGTCTGGAGACTGTCTGCTGGTCCTGATCGGAATCCGCGGAACATGAGGAGGGCCAATATCTTGGCTGAAACGCAGAAGCAGAAGCATGAGCATCAAGTGAAGGAGCCGCCAGTCGTCAGGGAAGGCAGCCCGGCCGACAGCAGTGAGCTGGCCCGCCTGGAAGTGGATGCGTTAGTTGTCCGCGCACAGGCGGCTTTACGCGCCTTTGAGAAGCTCGACCAGGAACAGGTGGACCGGATCGTGGCCAAGGCATCCATTGCAGCCCTGAACAAGCACCTGCATTTGGCGCAGATGGCCGTGGACGAGACCGGACGCGGCCTGGTGGAGGACAAGGCCACCAAGAACATCTTCGCCTGCGAGCATGTGACCAACTACCTGGCCAGGCAGCGCACCGTGGGCATCATCAGCGAAGACGACGTGGACGGCATCATCGAGGTGGCCGAGCCGGTGGGAGTCGTGGCCGGGGTGACTCCGGTGACCAACCCCACCTCGACTGCCATCTTCAAGTCGCTGCTGGCCTTGAAGACCCGCTGTCCCATCGTTTTCGGTTTCCACCCCTACGCCCAGCGCTGCTCGGTGGAGGCGGCCCGGATCGTTCGAGATGCCGCCATCGAGGCAGGCGCTCCGCAGGATTGCATCCAGTGGATTGAGCACCCCTCAGTCGAGGCCACCGGCGCCCTGATGCAGCACCCCGGTGTGGCTACCATTCTGGCCACCGGCGGCACTGGCATGGTCAAGGCCGCCTACTCCTCGGGCAAGCCGGCATTGGGTGTAGGAGCCGGCAATGCCCCGGCATATGTGGACCGCAGGGTCAACGTGCCCAGGGCCGTCAATGACCTGATCCTGTCCAAGCATTTTGACTACGGCATGATCTGCGCCACAGAGCAGGCCATCATCGCCCATCAGGATGTGTATGACCGGGTGATCGAGGAGATGAAGCGGCGTAAGGCTTATTTCGTCAATCCTGAGGAGAAGGCCAAGCTGGAGGAGTACATGTTCGGAGTGCGGGCCCATGCCGGTGCCGATGCACCCGCTCCCCGGCTCAACTCCGAGGTTCCGGGTAAGTCCCCCCAGTCCATCGCTCGTAAGGCCGGCTTCGAGATACCCGAGGATGCGACCATTCTGGCTGCCCAATGCGACCAGGTCGGCCCCATGGAACCCTTGACCCTGGAGAAGCTGGCTCCGGTTCAGGCTGTGCTCAAGGCCAGCAACAAGGAGGAGGGCTTCACTCTCTGCGAGCAGATGCTACGCTACGGCGCCGGGCACACGGCAGCCATACACACCGATGACGAGAGGCTGGTGCGCGAGTATGGCCAGCGCATGCACGCCTGCCGGATCGTCTGGAACCAGCCCAGCTCCCTGGGTGGCATCGGCGACATCTACAATGCCATCGCCCCCTCCCTGACCCTGGGCTGCGGCTCCTACGGCGGCAACTCGGTCTCGGGCAACGTCCAGGCGGTCAATCTGATCAACGTCAAGCGGATTGCGCGGAGGAACAACAACATGCAGTGGTTCAAGGTGCCGGCCAAGACCTACTTCGAGCCCAACTCAGTCCGCTACCTGCGCGACATGTTCGGCATCCGCCGGGCCGTCATCGTATGCGACAAGGTTATGGAGCAGCTGGGGATCGTCGACAAGATCATTGATCAGCTGCGCGCCCGGTCCGAGCCGGTCACCTTCCGCATCATTGACTATGTAGAGCCGGAGCCCAGCGTTGAGACGGTGGAGCGCGGCGCAACCATGATGCGTGACGAGTTCGGCCCCGACACCATCATCGCCGTGGGTGGCGGCAGCCCCATGGACGCAGCCAAGATCATGTGGCTGCTCTATGAGCACCCGGAGATCTCCTTTGCCGATGTTCGGGAGAAGTTCTTCGACATCCGCAAACGGGCCTTCAAGATTCCGCCCTTGGGCACCAAGGCCAGGCTGGTCTGCATCCCCACCTCTTCGGGGACAGGTTCGGAGGTCACCCCATTTGCGGTCATCACCGACCATAAGACCGGCTATAAGTACCCCATTACCGACTATGCCCTGACCCCAAGCGTGGCCATCGTGGATCCGGTTCTGGCTCGTACCCAGCCCAAGAGGCTGGCCTGTGACTCGGGCTTCGACGCTCTGACCCACTGCATTGAGGCTTTCGTCTCGGTCTATGCCAATGACTACACCGACGCTATGGCCCTGCACGCCGCCAAGCTGATCTGGGACAACCTGGAGCCTGCCGTGGGCACTGCCGGCGGTGAGGCCAAGATGCGCGCCCAGGAGAAGATGCACAATGCGGCGACCATGGCAGGCATGGCCTTCGGTTCGGCCTTCCTGGGCATGTGCCACGGCATGGCGCATACCATCGGAGCCCTCTGCCATGTGGCCCATGGACGCGCCAACTCCATCCTCCTGCCCTATGTGATCCGCTACAACGGACGGGTCCCGGACGAGCCGACCAGCTGGCCCAAATACAGCGAGTATGTGGCTGCGGAGCGCTACAGGCAGATGGCCCATGTGCTAGGCATCGAATCATCTACCCCCGAGGAGGGTGTGGAGCTCTTGGCCCGTGCCGTTGAATCCTACAGGGACGAGCGCCTGGGCATGGATGCCTCCTTCCAGGCAGCCGGAGTGGACGAGGACATCTACTGGCAGTCCTTGGATCAAATCGGCATGCGCGCCTATGAGGACCAGTGCACGCCTGCCAACCCCCGCATTCCGCTGATTGAGGACATGAAAGACATCGCCGTGGCCGCATACTATGGGGTCAGTCAGGAGGAGGGCCACCGGATGAGGGTCGCCCGTCAAGGTGATGGAGCGGCTCAGGAGGCCTCCCGGCGGGTCTGACAGGGTCGTAATTGAGTCGTGGGTTCCCCTGGAAGAAGCGCGACACGCCCGGATTCTTCTAGGGGAACCCTCGTGCTTTAATAAGAAAGTTGCCTGTTTTGGGCTCGCATTTTGTCAATCACAATAGCGGGTGCAGCGAGGAGTCCCATCCCCACGGGATTCTCCACGGCTGCGCATGGATCCGGCTGAGGCCTGTCGGGAGGAATGTCTCCTTGTGGCCGTCGTTCCGTGCCCTCGAAACAGACTGGGTAATCAGTTCATAGATCGCTAGAAAGGGCGGACGGCAATGGCGGGACAGAAAATCCGCATCAGGCTAAAGTCCTATGACCATGAGGTCATCGACCAATCGGCGAAGAAAATCGTCGAGACGGTGACGAACGCGGGCGCAACTGTGGTTGGCCCCGTTCCGCTGCCGACTGAGAAGAACGTGTATGTCGTCATCCGTTCTCCTCATAAGTACAAGGACTCCCGCGAGCACTTCGAGATGCGCACCCATAAGCGCCTGATCGACATCGTGGATCCCACGCCCAAGGCAGTGGATTCGCTGATGCACATCGATCTGCCGGCGGACGTCAACATCGAGATCAAGCTGTAGGGGAGGAGGAAACCGCATGGCTGAAGAGCAGAGGAACCGCAAGGCTCTCCTGGGCCGCAAGCTGGGTATGTCCCAGGTCTGGGACGAGAACGGCTTCTTCGTCCCGGTGACCCTGGTGGACGTGTCCACCAACGTGGTGACCGCGGTCAAGAATCAGGAGAAGGACGGCTACCAGGCCATCCAGATCGGCTACGGGCAGATCGACCCCACCAAGGTGACCAAGCCGCTGGCTGGCCACTTCGCCAAGGCTGGAGTGACCCCGCGTCGTCATCTGGTCGAGGTTCGCACCGCCGATGCTGAGAGCTATCAGCCCGGCCAGGAGCTGGGCCTGGACCTGCTGCCCGAGGGCAGCGAGGTCGATGTGACCGGCACCACCAAGGGCAAGGGCTTCGCCGGCACTATCAAGCGCTGGGGCTTCAAGTCCTACCGCCGCACCCACGGCTCGCACAAGAACGAGCGCCGTCCCGGTTCAGTGGGTGCCTGCGCCACGCCCAGCCGCATTCTAAAGGGCAAGCGGATGGCCGGCCGCATGGGTCACGACACCTCGACCGTCCAGAATCTGACCATCGTCTCCGCAGATGCCGAGAAGGGCGTTATCGCCATCAAGGGTGCCCTGCCCGGGCCCCGCGGCGCCATCGTCCTGGTTCGTTCGGCAGTGAAGGGAGCCTGAAACCATGGCTAAGTTGACTCTGAACATCACCGACGCCCAGGGCAAGAACACCGGGACCGTGGATGCACCCGAGCAGATCTTCGGCATTGCCGAGGAGGATGTCCGCTCACACGTGCCGCTGATCCACCAGGTGGTCGTCGCCCAGCTGGCTGCAGCCCGCCAGGGCACGCATTCAGTCAAGACCCGGTCCACCGTCTCCGGCGGCGGCCGCAAGCCTTGGAAGCAGAAGGGCACCGGTCGTGCTCGTCAGGGCTCCATCCGCGCTCCCCAGTGGACCGGTGGTGCCATTGTCCACGGCCCGCAGCCGCGCGACTATTCCCAGCGCACTCCCAAGAAGATGAAGGCCGCAGCCCTGCGCTACGTCCTGTCCGACCGGGTCAACGCCGGACGCGTGCACGTGGTCGATTTCGGCATTGGCGAGACCCCGTCCACCAAGGCCGCCAAGGCAGCCCTGCTGCCCCTGGTCGACAACAGATTCACCACTGTCGTGCTGTCCCGTGAGAACATCAACGAGTGGCTCTCCGTGAGGAACCTGCCCACCGTCCACGTTCTCTTCGCCGATCAGCTCAATACCTACGATGTGGTCACGGCAGAGGATGTCGTCTTCAGCAAGGATGGCTTCGATGCCTTCCTGGCTGTCAAGGGCGGCGCCAAGTCCGAGACCGTCAAGGAGGCCTGATTTTCATGGCAGCTATTCACAAGCCAGCGCACGACATCATTCTGCGTCCGGTCGTATCCGAGAAGAGCTACGCCAACTCGGACCGCGGCCAGTACACATTCGTGGTGGACCCTGATGCCAACAAGGTCGCCATCAAGCAGGCCATCGAGCAGATCTTCAATGTGAAGGTCACATCGGTCAACACCCTCAATCGGCAGGGCAAGCGGACCCGGACCCGTACGGGCTGGGGTCGTCGCAACGCCGAGAAGCGTGCCATCGTCAAGGTGGCCGAGGGCCAGTCGATCGATGTCTTCGGTACCAATAACTGAAGGCTAGCCGAGAAAAGTTAAGGAAGAACTAGATTATGGCTATCCGTACATACAAGCCGACGACCGCGGGCCGTCGCAACGCCTCGGTTTCGGACTTCGCCGAAATCACGCGCTCAAAGCCCGAGAAGTCGCTGGTCCGCAAGCTGAGCAAGACCGGCGGACGCAACTCCTATGGTCGCGTCACCAGCCGCCACCGCGGCGGCGGGCACAAGCGCCAGTACCGTCTCATCGACTTCCGTCGCTGGGATAAGGATGGCGTGCCCGCCAAGGTGGCTGAGATCGAATACGATCCCAACCGCTCGGCCCGCATTGCCCTTCTGCACTTTGCAGATGGCGAGAAGCGCTACATCATCGCTCCGCAGGGCATCAAGCAGGGCGACGTCATTGAGACTGGTCCCCAGGCCGACATCAAACCCGGCAACAACCTGCCTCTGCGCAACATCCCCACCGGCACCATCGTCCACGCCATTGAGCTGCGGCCTCTGGGCGGCGCCAAGATCGCCCGCTCGGCTGGTGCTGCCGTCCAGTTGGTGGCCAAGGACGGGGCTTACGCCCAGCTGCGTATGCCCTCCGGCGAGATTCGCAACGTCGACTCCCGTTGCCGTGCAACAGTGGGCGAGGTCGGCAACAACGACCACGCAAATGTCCAGCTTGGCAAGGCTGGACGTGCCCGCTGGATGGGCCACCGGCCCATCACCCGTGGTGAATCCATGAACCCGGTCGACCACCCGCATGGTGGACGCACTCGTGGCGGCAAGCCGCCAGTGTCTCCCTGGGGCAAGGGCGAGGTCCGCACCCGCAGGCCCAAGAAGGCCTCCAACAAGATGATCGTGCGTCGTCGTCCAAATGGTAAGAACCGCAAGTAAGGGAGTGTCGGAAAGATGACTCGTAGCATCAAGAAGGGCCCATTCGTCGACGCCCACTTGCAGAAGAAAGTCGACGAGCAGAACGAGAAGGGCACCAAGAACGTCATCAAGACCTGGTCCCGTCGTTCCATGATTACCCCGGACTTCATCGGGCACACTTTCGCTGTGCACGATGGCCGCAAGCATGTCCCGGTCTTCGTCACCGAGGCCATGGTCGGCCACAAGCTCGGCGAGTTCGCCCCCACCCGGACCTTTAGGGGTCACGTTAAGGACGACAAGAAAGTACGCCGCTGAGGCGAGGGAGAGTAGAGACACATGGAAGCTAAGGCAATTGCACGTCACGTTCGCGTGACGCCTCGCAAGGCTCGCCGCGTCGTCGACCTCATCCGAGGCAAGCAGGCGACCGAGGCCGTGACCATTCTGAAGTTCGCCCCCCAGGACGCGGCCGTTCCGGTCCGCAAGTGCCTGGAGAGCGCCATCGCCAATGCGCGTGTCAAGGCGGACAAGGCCAACCAGCCCTTCCGCGAGAACGAGCTGGTGGTTCGGGAGACCTACGTGGACGAGGGCACCACTTTGAAGCGATTCCGCGCCCGCGCCCAGGGTCGTGCTGCCCGCATCAACAAGCGGACCAGCCACATCACCGTCGTGGTGGCCGACAAGGAAGGAGCCCGATAATGGGGCAGAAGATCAACCCGTTTGGGTACCGACTCGGCATCACCGAGGAGCACCGCAGCAAGTGGTACTCCGACTCCAACAAGGCGGGGGAGCGTTACAGCGACTTCGTTCTTGAGGACGACAAGATCCGCAAGGAGATGAACAAGGATCTGGAGCGCGCAGGCGTCTCTAAGATCGTCATCGAGCGGACCCGTGACCGTGTGCGCGTCGATATCCATACCGCCCGGCCAGGCATCGTCATTGGTCGTCGTGGAGCAGAGGCCGAGCGCGTGCGCGCCAAGCTGGAGAATATCACCGGCAAGCAGGTCCAGCTGAACATCTTCGAGGTCAAGAACGCCTCCATCGATGCCCAGCTGGTGGCTCAGGGCATCGCCGAGCAGCTGACCAACCGCGTCACCTTCCGCCGTGCCATGCGAAAGGCTCAGCAGGATGCCATGCGGGCCGGTGCCAAGGGCATCAGGATCAAGCTTTCCGGCCGCCTGGGCGGAGCCGAGATGAGCCGTTCGGAGTTCTACCGTGAGGGCCGTGTGCCCCTGCAGACTCTGCGCGCCCTGATCGACTACGGCTTCTTCGAGGCCAGGACCACCTACGGACGTATCGGCGTCAAGGTCTGGATCTACAAGGGCGACATGACGGAGCGTCAGTTCGAGGAGCAGCAGGCTCAGCAGAACAACCGCCCCGGTCGGCGTGGCGATCGTCGTCCTCGCCGTGGGGTCCGTCCCTCCGAGGGACGCACCCGCCGTGAGCAGGATGCAGCCAAGCAGAACAGCGGTGTGGCCGCGCCGCCGGCGGCAGCTCAGGAGCAGACCGCCTCGGCCCCCGTCGCAACCGAAGCAAAGGAGTGAGCCGTGCTTATCCCAAAGAGGACTAAATACCGCAAGCAACATCGTCCGGGTCGTTCGGGCATGTCCAAGGGCGGCAACGAGATCGCTTTCGGCGATTACGGCATCCAGGCTCTGGCTCCGGCCTACCTGACCAACCGGCAGATCGAGGCAGCCCGTATCGCCATGACTCGGTACATCAAGCGTGGTGGCCGCGTCTGGATCACGGTCTTCCCGGATCGTCCCCTGACCAAGCACGCCCTGGGATCACGAATGGGTTCCGGCAAGGGTGCGCCTGAGTTCTGGGTGGCCAACGTTCGTCCTGGCCGGGTGCTCTTCGAGATTGGCGGCGTGAGCGAGGATGTGGCCCGCGAGGCCCTTCGCCGCGCTACTGACAAGCTTCCCATGAAGTGCCGGATTATTGCACGTGAAGGCGGTGACATCTGATGTCAGTCGGAACAGCCGAGTATTCCATCAAGAATCTGAATGAAAAGACCAATGCGGAGATCGAGGATTTCCTGAAGAAGTCCAAGGAAGAGCTGTTCAACCTGCGCTTCCAGTCGGCCACCGGTCAGCTGGAGAACACCTCCCGCCTCAAGGCCGTCAAGCACGACATCGCCAGGATGTACACCGTCCTGCGTGAGCGCGAGCTGGGCATCAGCCAGGAGCCCGCCGAAGCAAAGGCCGAGAGCAAAGCTGAGGAGAAGTAAGCATGGCTGACAAGCAGGAGCGCAACTTCCGCAAGGTTCGCAGCGGCTACGTCGTGTCCGACAAGATGGACAAGACCATCACCGTAGAGCTGGAGCAGCGTTCGACCCACCCCCTGTACGGCAAGGTCGTCCGCAGCAACCGCAAGGTCAAGGCCCATGATGAGAAGAACGAGGCCCATGTGGGCGACTTCGTGAGTATCATGGAGACCCGTCCTCTGAGCAAGACCAAGCGCTGGCGTCTCGACTCCATCGTCGAGCGCGCCAAGTAACAAGTTCGGCCAGGCTCCGCATTTCATCCCGCCCTGGCGCGGGGTGTCTGCGGAGAACCAGCGCGGCTAAGGAGAATCAATGATTCAGCAGGAATCGCGGCTTCAGGTCGCCGACAACACGGGTGCCAAGGAGATCCTGGCCATCCGCGTGCTCGGCGGGTCGAAGCGACGCTATGCCGGCATTGGCGATGTGATCGTCGCCACCGTCAAGGATGCCATACCCGGCGGGTCGGTCAAGAAGGGCGAGGTCGTCAAGGCGGTTGTCGTCCGTACCGTAAAGGAGCACCGTCGCCATGACGGCTCCTACATCAAGTTCGACGAGAACGCGGCAGTCATCCTCGGCACCGGTCGTGAGCCCCGCGGCACTCGTATCTTCGGACCGGTCGGTCGTGAGCTGCGCGACAAGCGCTTCATGAAGATCGTGTCCCTGGCACCGGAGGTGATCTGAAGTGGTAGCCAAAATCAAGACAGGCGACCAGGTCAAGGTCATCCGCGGCAAGGATCGCGGCAAGGAGGGCAAGGTTCTGCGGATTCTGCCCAATGACCGCCTGATCGTCGAGGGTATTCAGATCGTCAAGAAGCATGTGCGGGCCACCCAGCAGGGTCAGGAGTCGGGCATTGTCCCGACCGAGGCGCCCATCCATCGCTCCAACGTGATGGTCATCGACCCGGAGACCAAGAAGCCGACTCGCATCGGCGTGAACATCAAGGAGGAGGCGCGTGACGGCAAGGTCAAGGTCGTGCGCACCCGCTTCGCCAAGAAGTCAGGCAAGGAGCTGTCATGAGCGATACCACCGTTGAAGCACCGGCAGTCCCTCGTTTGCTGCAGCAGTACCGCGAGAACATCGTGCCCGAGATGGAGAAGGAGTTCAAGTTCTCCAACCCCATGCAGGTGCCCAGGATCGAGAAGGTCGTGGTCTCCATGGGCGTGGGTGCCGCGGCACGCGACTCCAAACTGATCGAGGGTGCAGTCAAGGATCTGACGGCCATCACCGGCCAGAAGCCCAAGATCACCAAGGCCAAGAAGTCCGTGGCGCAGTTCCACCTGCGTGAGGGACAGGCCATCGGCGCTTTCGCCACTCTACGTGGCGTGCGCATGTGGGAGTTCCTGGATCGACTGCTGACCCTGGCTCTGCCCCGCATCCGCGACTTCCGCGGCATCAGCGACCGTCAGTTTGACGGCCAGGGCAACTACAACTTCGGTCTCACGGAGCAGTCCATGTTCCACGAGATCGATCCTGATCAGATCGATCACCAGCGTGGTATGGATATCACAGTGGTGACCTCCACCAAGAACGATCAGGAGGCCCGGGCGCTGCTTAAGCAGCTGGGCTTCCCCTTCAAGGAGAACTGATATGGCAAAAACCGCTCTGAGAAACAAGGCGGCACGCAAGCCGAAGTTCAAGGTGCGTGGCTACACGCGCTGCCAGGTCTGCGGTCGTCCTCATTCCGTCTATCGCAAGTTCGGCCTGTGCCGCATCTGCCTTCGTGAGAAGGCGCATCGCGGCGAGCTGCCGGGTGTGACGAAGTCCAGTTGGTAAAGATCGACGCTGAAGGTCCGCGGTCGAGGCAGATTTCTGCCCGGCGGCGGAAACCACGGCGAGGAAGGGCATAAGCCCACATGACAATGACAGATCCCATCGCAGACATGCTGACACGTCTGCGTAATGCGAGTGCGGCCAAGCATGAAACAGTCGACATGCCGTACTCCAAGTTCAAGGCGAACATCGCGCAGATTCTCAAGCGCGAAGGCTTTATCGCCGATTACCGCGCCAAGGAGGCGCGCGTCGGGCAGGATCTGGAGATCACGCTCAAGTACGGTCCCGATGGACGCCAGTCCATTCAGGGAATCAAGCGTGTCTCCAAGCCCGGTCTGCGCCGTTATGCCAAATCGGATTCCCTGCCCATGCCGCTGGGCGGGCTGGGAATCGCCATCATCTCGACCAGCTCGGGACTGATGACCCAGAAGGAATGCCTCGACAGGGGCATCGGCGGCGAAATCGTCGCCTACGTATGGTGAGAAAGGAGAGCTGAACATGGCATCGCATATTGGTAAGCTCCCCATCGCCGTTCCGGCAGGTGTGGAGGTGGCCTTCAAGGGCCAGGAATTCACCGCGAAGGGTCCCAAGGGCTCCGACGGGTGCACGCTGCCTGAGGGCATCACCGGCAAAGTCGAGGGTAATGAGATCATCATGACCCCCGCCGACGAGGACCGCACCACCAAGGCCAAGCATGGCCTGAGCCGCTCCATTGTGGCATCCATGGTCGAGGGCGTCTCCAAGGGCTACAGCAAGCACCTGCAGATCGTCGGCACAGGCTACCGAGTGGTTGCCAAGGGTAAGTCCCTGGAGTTCTCGCTGGGCTACTCGCATACCATCACTGTCGACCCCCCGGAGGGCATCACCTTCGAGACACCGAACGCCAACGAAGTGGTCGTCTCCGGCATCGATAAGCAGGCTGTCGGCCAGGCTGCGGCCAACATCCGCGCCCTGCGTGCTCCCGAGCCTTACAAGGGCAAGGGCATCAAATACGCCGACGAGCACATCCTGCGCAAGGCTGGAAAGGCTGGTAAGTGATATGACGGTCTCGATACTAGGCAAAGGCAAGAAGATCGCCCGTCTGCGCCGCCATGCCCGTCTGCGCAAGCATGTATCCGGCACGGCAGAGCGTCCCCGTCTGGTGGTCACACGGACCAACCGCAACATGATCGCCCAGATCGTCGACGACACCAGGGGCGTCACCCTGGTCAGCGAGTCGACTATGGCTTCGGACTACGGCTCCTTCAAGGGCACCAAGACCGAGGCCGCCCGCAAGGTCGGCGAGCAGATCGCGGCCAAGGCCAAGAAGGCTGGCATCACCACCGTGGTCTTCGACCGTGGTGGCAACAAGTACCACGGAAGGGTCGCAGCGGTTGCGGAAGGCGCCCGTGAGGGAGGTTTGGCACTGTGAGCGACAACGAAACGACAAAGGAAACAACCCAGGTGACTGAAGATTCCACAAACGCTCAGTCCAGCCAGGGTGGCAGAAGGGACCGGAACGACCGGAACGATGATCGCCGCGGCGGTCGTCGGGGCGGCTCCCGTGACGGCCGTAGGGATGGCCGTCGTGGTCGCCGCGACCGCGACGAGCGTGACGACATGCTCGACAGGGTCGTGACCATCAACCGTGTCTCCAAGGTCCACAAGGGCGGCCGAACCTTCAGCTTCGCGGCTCTGGTGGTCGTGGGCGACGGCAAGGGCACCGTGGGTGTTGGCTACGGCAAGTCCCGTGAGGTCCCCGCAGCTATCTCCAAAGGTCAGCTGGACGCCAAGAAGCACATGTTCACTGTTCCCCGCATCCGCGGAACCGTAACCCATCCGGTGATCGGCCACGATGCAGCCGGAACGGTTCTCCTGCGGCCTGCAGCCCCAGGAACCGGCGTCATCGCCGGTGGTCCGGTTCGCGCCGTCCTGGAGTGCGCAGGCATCACCGACATTCTGAGCAAGTCCATGGGCTCGGCCACAGCCGTCAACATGGTGCGGGCCACTGTAGCTGCCCTGAAGCAGCTGGAGGAGCCTGAGGAGATCGCGGCACGCCGCGGCCTGCCCCTGGAGGAGGTCGCCCCTGACTCCCTCCTGCGCGCACGTGCCGCCGGCATCGCCGACGAGCGCAAGGAGCGCGAAGAGGCCAAGGCCAAGGCTGACGAGCAGTCGAAGGCAGGTGAGTGATGACCAAGCAGATCAAGATCACCCTGGTCAAGGGCGTGGCTCATGCCACCGACCGCCAGAAGGAGAACGTCAGGTCTCTGGGCCTTCACAAGATCGGCCAGACAGTCCTGCGTGAGGACACCCCCGTCTACCGGGGGATGGCCGACAAGGTCCGCCACCTGGTGAACGTAGAGGAGGCAGACTGATTATGGCCAGCGAGAAGCAAGAGCCCACCATCCTGCAGATGCATGACCTGCGTCCTGCTCCGGGTGCCAAGCGTGACCGCATCCGTGTGGGTCGCGGCGAGGGTTCCAAGGGCAAGACCTCCGGTCGTGGCACCAAGGGCACCAAGGCACGCTACCAAGTCCGTCCGGGCTTTGAAGGCGGCCAGCTGCCCCTGTACATGCGGTTGCCCAAGCTGCGTGGGTTCAGGAGTCCCTTCAAGAAGGAGTACCAGGTGGTCAACCTGGGTGCTCTGGAAGGACTCTTCCCCAACGGCGGCGAGGTCACTGTCGAGGATCTGGTCAACAAGGGAGCGGTCCGCAAGGGCCACCCCGTCAAGGTCTTGGGTGATGGCGATGTCAAGGCTGCTTTCACCCTCAAGGGCGTAAAGGCCTCGACCTCGGCCAAAAGCAAGATAGAAGCCGCAGGCGGGTCCGTCTCTGAGGACTGACACTCATAGGGGACAGACCGCAAGGCAGATGATTCCGGCCCTCCCCGCTCCAAGCGGGCGAGGGCCGGAATTCGTTTCCGGCCAGGTTGCCGTCGGGATTTGACGGAGCCATCGGTTAAGCTGGTCGGAGCAATAAGGTGCGATGCACCGGGACCAACGCGTGGGCGCGTAGGGAGGGAACTTAGGTGAGGACGTTAATCCAGGCCTTCAAGACCAAGGAGTTGAGGAAGAAAATCCTCTTTGTTCTTGGCATCATCATCATCTATCGCATCGGGTCGTTCATACCTACCCCAGGTGTGGATTATCCTGCCGTGCAGAAGTGCATCACCACAGCCGGCAATGAGGACTTCATCGGCCTGGTCAATCTGTTCTCGGGCGGGGCTCTGTTGCAGCTGTCCATCTTCGCGCTAGGCATCATGCCCTACATCACCGCATCCATCGTGGTGCAGTTGCTGCGTGTGGTCATTCCACGCTTTGAGGCTCTGCACAAGGAGGGTCAGTCCGGCGAGGCCAAGCTGACCGAGTACACCAGGTATCTGACCATCGGCCTGGCGGTGCTGCAGTCCACGACTATTCTGGTCACTGCCCGCAACGGCGCGCTCTTCAACGGGGCATGCCAGCAGCAGGTTATCCCTGACAGTTCGGTCTGGAACCTGGTGGTCATGGTTCTGATCATGACCGGCGGCACAGGCCTGATCATGTGGATGGCCGAGCTAATTACTGACAAGGGCATTGGCAACGGCATGTCCGTCCTGATCTTCATCTCCATCTGCTCCGGCTTCCTGCCTCAGCTCTGGAACATCGGCTGGGGCACCAACGGCAAGAACGGCGACTGGGTCAAGTTCGGCATCGTTGTGACTGTCTTGGTGGTCATTCTGATTCTGGTGGACTATGTTGAGCTGGCTCAGCGCCGCATACCCGTCCAGTACACCCGCCGGATGATCGGCCGCAAGATGTACGGCGGATCCTCAACCTATCTGCCACTCAAGATCAATATGTCAGGCGTGATTCCTCCCATCTTCGCCTCATCCATTCTGGCTATTCCCACCCTCATTGCCCAGTTCGGCAAGCCCGAACAGAGCTGGGTCAAGTGGATTGATGCCAACATGGCCAACACCACCTCGGTGTGGTACATCGTGCTCTACTCGGTCATGATCGTCTTCTTCTGCTTCTTCTACACTTCCATCACCTTCAACCCCGATGAGACGGCCGACAACATGAAGGAGTACGGCGGTTTCATCCCCGGCATCAGGGCCGGACGCGCCACCAGCCGGTACCTGTCATACGTGATGAATCGGCTGAATACAGTCGGCGCCATCTATCTGCTTTTCGTGGCGCTGATACCCACGGTGCTAATCATGTTGCTGAAGATCAACTCTAAGTTGCCCTTCGGCGGCACCACCATCCTGATTATCGCCGGCGTCGGCCTGGACACCCTGCGTCAGGCCAGGGCCCAGACCGAGCAGTTCCAGTACACTGGTTTCCTGCTGGAGGGCGACCACAAGGAAGGCTGACCCTAACTTAAGCACCTGCAAGTGCTGTCAGATTAAAACAAATGAAGGTCCGGCCCTGGCCCTTGGTGGCAAGGGGCCGGATTCTTTTGTGTCGCGGGAAGACAGTTTGCATGGGTTCAGTAAGTGGAACCTGTATTGGGTCGGGTAGCCGCTAGCATACGTAAATGAGGGTTCTGCCCGGCAAAGACGGCTAAGACCGTCCGGAACCAAAGAGTCAAGAACATAGAACATCGAGCAAAGGATAGGGAATGGCACAGCGACTGTTGATCATGGGACCTCAAGGTGTTGGCAAGGGCACGCAAGCAGCCTTGCTCAGCAAGCATTACGGGATTCCGGCCATCTCCACCGGCGACATTTTCCGATACAACCTGAAGAACGGAACTGAGCTGGGCAAGCAGGCCAAGGTCTACACCGACAAGGGTGAGCTGGTTCCAGACGAGCTGACCAATAAGATCGTCAAGGACCGTCTTGGCATGGATGACGCCGCCCAGGGCTGGATTCTGGACGGCTACCCCCGTTCGGCTTCCCAGGTCGAGGCCCTGGACAAGATGCTCAAAGAGCTTGACACTCCGCTGACGGCTGTGGTGGCCTTGGACGCCGACCATGACGTGCTTATGCAGCGCATCGCCCAGCGAGCCAAGGAAGAGGGGCGAGCAGACGATACCCCCGAGGCCATCGCCAAGCGTCTGGATATCTATGCCAAGGAGACCGCACCCCTGCTGAACACTTATAAGTCTCGTGGCCTTCTGGTCGCAGTGGACGGTCAGGGAGCGGTCGAGCAGATATCCAAGGAGATTATCGCGCAGCTGGACAAGCGCTAATTCATAGCCTGTCAGGCTAAAGGGTTGTCGCCAGCTGAATTAACCGTAAGAAGGCCTTGTTCAGAACACACTGGCACAGCTCGCCACTAAGACTAACCCAAGCATAGAAGCTGCATGGCCCCAGGGGGCTTGACAGCTTCTTTTTGTGGTGGGCGGAAATCCCCGCGCGTCCGCCCAACTCTGGCGGAGAGGATGATAGCCTAGTTGCATTCAGACCCTCTTCCGGGGGTATTGCATGTCGGTGATTGGCCGTAAAAGATAGAGAAATCAATAGAAACAGAAGAGGTCCACTTGAAGGGGTCTACGGCATCCGTGGTCAGATCGGATAAACAGGAACCAGCGCGTCCGAAGCACACCATCCGAACCATTCTGCGCTCACTGCGCGAATACCGGAAGGCCAGTTTTCTAGCTCCAGCCTTCGTCTTTCTGGAGAGCGTCCTTGAAATTGTGATTCCGACCATCATGGCCTCCCTGATCGACCAAGGAGTCTCGGGGAGGTCCATGCCGGCCATCTTCAAATTCGGGTTGATATTGCTGGCCTGCTCGGCCGTCTCCCTCTTCTCCGGGTTCATGTCCGGGCGGTATGCGGCCATCGCCTCTTCCGGCCTGGCCAAGAATGTCCGCAGCGACCTCTTCGCCAAGGTGCAGTCCTTCAGTTTCACCAACATCGACCGCTTCTCCACCGGTTCCATCATCACCAGATTGACCACCGATGTGACCAATTTGCAGAACGCCTATCAGATGGTCATCAGGGTCGGGGTCAGGGCGCCGATCATGGTTATCGTCGCCTGGCTCTTTTCTTATAAGATCTCCAGGCCCATATCCTTGGTCTTCCTGATCGCCATCCCCATCCTGGGCTTCGGGCTGATCGGTCTGTCCCTGCTGGTGCACCCTATCTTTGAGCGGGTCTTCCACACCTACGACCACCTCAACAATGTGGTGGACGAGAATCTTCAGGGCATCAGAGTGGTCAAGTCCTACAACCGGGAGGACTACGAGGAGCGCAAATTCAACGGTATTTCTCTGGCCATCTACCGGGCCTTCTGCAAGGCCGAGAGAATCATGAGCCTGAACCCGGCGCTGTTGAACTTCTGCATCTACGCCTCTCTGCTGGTCATATCCTGGATGGGAGCCTCCCAGATCGTGGCATCCGGGAACAATGCGGCCCTGGGGCTGACCACGGGCGATCTGACTGCCTTGGTCACCTATGCCATCCAGATCATGATGGCCATGAACATGGTCTCCATGATCGTGGTCATGGTCGTCATCTCCCAGGCCTCGGCGGAGCGCATTTGCCAGGTGTTGGACGAGGTCAGCACCGTGCATGATCCCGCCAAACCGGTTATGAAGGTGGCCGACGGCTCCATAAGCTTCCAGGATGTGACCTTCCGCTACTCGGATCGGTCCGAACGTCCCGTTCTGAGCCATATCAATCTGGACGTTCCCTCGGGATCGACCCTGGGCATCGTGGGCGGGACCGGCTCCTCCAAATCCAGCCTGGTCCAGCTCATACCCCGTCTCTACGACGTGACCGAAGGGTCCCTTCAGGTGGGCGGGGTGGATGTGCGCCAGTACGACCTGACCGTCCTGCGCGACCAGGTGGCCATGGTGCTTCAGAAGAATGTCCTCTTCACCGGGACCATCGCCGAGAACCTGCGCTGGGGCAATCCTGATGCTTCGGACGAAGATCTGGTGCGCGCCTGCACTCTGGCCCAGGCTGACGGTTTCGTGCGGGAGTTTCCCGATGGGTATCAGACCTACCTGGATGAGGGCGGCACCAACCTCTCTGGTGGTCAGCGACAGCGTCTGTGCATAGCACGTGCCCTTCTGAAGAAACCTGACATCCTGATTCTGGATGACTCAACCAGCGCCGTGGACACCAAGACCGACCAGCTGATCCGCCGGGCCTTCAGCCAGGAGATTCCCGATACCACCAAGATCATCATCTCCCAGCGTCTGGCCTCTGTGGAGGACGCTGACATGATCGTTGTCCTGGAAGAGGGCAGGATTCTCGACAAGGGCACCCACCAGGAGCTTCTGCGAACATGTCAGGAGTACCGATCCATCTACGAATCACAGACCAGGAACCAGAGCGAGGAGGACAAGGACCATGAGTGACGGATCATTCAAGGACCGCAAGCCCCGCTTGGACAAGGCCGCGCCGGGGACGACCCGTCGCATCTTCAGCTACTTGCTGGCCTACCGCTGGCAGCTGGTGGTGATCGTAGTCTGCATCATTGTCAGCGCCGGGGCCCAAGCCGCATCGGCCTTCTTCCTTCAGCCACTGATCGATCACTACATCCTGCCGCTGGTCGGGGCCGCCAACCCTGACTGGGGACCGCTGATGAGGACCCTGATCCTGATGGGCTGCCTCTATGCGGTAGGGACCTTCTGCTCCTGGTTCTGGAACTGGCTGATTGTCAAGGTGGAACAGGGCACATTGAAAACCATCCGCGACCAGATGTTCGCCCACCAGCAGGAGCTGCCCATCGGCTTTTTCGACACCCATGAGCACGGCGACACCATGAGCCGCTACACCAACGACACGGATACCCTCCGCCAGGCCATCTCCCAGTCCTTCCCGCAGATGGTCTCCTCGGTTTTGTCCGCCCTGGCAGCCCTGATCTCCATGCTCTGGCTCTCCATTCCCTTCACCGTCCTGACCCTGGTCTTTGCGGCGGTCCTGATTGTGGTGGTCCGGGTTCTGGTCACCCGAAGCGGCCGGTACTTCGTTCACCAGCAGCGCTATCTGGGCCAGGTGAACGCCTTCGTTGAAGAGGCCGTCAACGGGCAGAAGGTCATCAAGGTCTTCAACCACGAGAATGCCACCGCCAAGGTCTTCGAAGCGCGGAATGAGGAGCTCTTCCAGGCCTCGGCCCAAGCCAACACCTACGGCAATGTCACCATGCCGGTCGTGGGCAACATGGGCTACCTGCTCTATGTCATTCTGGCAATCGTAGGCGGGCTGGCCGGCATCGCGGGCATGGGCAACGTAGGACTGACCGGGGCAGGGCCGCTGACCCTGGGAACCATCGTCTCCCTTCTGACCCTATCCCGCTCCTTCGTAAACCCCATCGGCCAGGTCTCCATGCAGTTCAACATGGTCATGATGGCCTTGGCCGGAGCCTCGCGGATCTTCGACCTGATGGACCAGCCTGTTGAATCAGACCAGGGTACGGTCAGATTGGTCAGCGTCGAGCTGGCCTCGGACGGCCGGACCATGACCCCCGTCGACCACGAAACAGGGCACTGGGCTTGGAAGCGTGAGGCAGATGACGATGGCAGGCGCTCGCTGGAGGCCGCCATGAAGCTTCCCGGCGATGCCCGAGATGTGGCCCTGAAGGCCAAGGATCAGGCAATCACCTCTCCTGATGGGCGATACACCCTCTTGCAAGGGGATGTGCGATTCACCGACGTCAGCTTCGGGTATGACCCGAGCAAGCCTGTCCTGCACGACATCACCTGGTTCGCTAAGCCTGGACAGAAGGTTGCTCTGGTCGGGGCCACTGGTGCTGGCAAGACCACGATCACCAACCTGATCAACCGCTTCTACGACATCCAACAGGGGCAGATCCTCTATGACGGGATCGATGTGAGGAACATCCGCAAGCCTGACCTCCGCCGTTCCCTGGGCATCGTCCTTCAGGACGTCAACCTCTTCACCGGCACAGTCCTGGACAACATCCGCTACGGACGTTTGGATGCCACTGACCAGGAGTGCATCGAAGCCGCCAAAATGACCAACGCTGACAGCTTTATCCGCATGCTTCCCCAGGGCTACCAGACCGTTCTCGAGGGGGATGGAAGCGGATTGTCGCAAGGTCAGCGTCAGCTGATCTCCATTGCCAGGGCGGCTGTGGCGGATCCTCCGGCCATGATCCTGGACGAAGCCACTTCCTCGATCGACACCAGGACCGAGGAGGTGGTCCAGCAGGGCATGGACGCGCTGATGCGCGGTAGGACGGTCTTCGTCATTGCCCATAGGCTCTCCACGGTTCGCAACTCTGATGTGATCATGGTCCTTGACCATGGGCGAATCATCGAGCGTGGCAATCACGATGAGCTGATAGCCAAGCATGGCGAGTACTACCAGCTCTACACCGGAGCCTTGGAACTGGAGTAGGGCTCTCCGGGATTGCCAAAGGCATGATCCAGCATAAGCGACGTTAGTGTAGGGGGTCGGTCCGCGATGGGCCGACCCCTTTCCTGTATATGCATTCGACCATTTTCTGCAGTCGTCCCGAGTTCGACAAGTGCTGGCCTAGTAGCAATTTTTTAATATTTTTAAACAATTTATGCAGTTCCGAAGGCCAATTCCGACTATAGACTGAGAGCAAATATATACAGTTTGGCTGAGCAGACAAGGGGCTGATGACAATGGGCGTCACAGTAAAGGTCGAAAAGCTTACGATTCCCACCTACGGGATCGGAAAACCGGACAAGAATCCGCAATTTATCGAAAATCGAGTCTATCAGGGCTCTTCGGGACGGGTCTATCCTTACCCGGTCATCGAGACCATCTCGGATGAATGCAAGGATCAGGACTACAAGGCGGTCATCCTGGAGAATGAATACCTGGAGGTGACCGTCCTGCCTGAGCTGGGCGGACGCATTCAGTATGCTCGGGACAAGACCAACGACTATGACTTCGTCTACCGCAATCGGGTCATCAAGCCTGCTTTGGTAGGCCTGACGGGCCCTTGGATCTCCGGGGGCATCGAGTTCAACTGGCCGCAGCACCACCGGCCCAGTACCTTCCTTCCGGTGGACTGTACGCTGAAGGATCTGCCGGACGGGGGCAAGGCGGTGGTCTGCCACGATACCGACCGCATCTACGGCACCCAGGTCACCACCACCATCGCCCTGCATCCCGGGGTCAGCGTCATTGAAATCTCGGCCCGGCTCTACAACGGCACGCCCCTGCCCCAATCCTTCCTCTGGTGGGCCAACCCGGCCGTGGCGGTCAACGAGCACACCAGGACCGTCATGCCACCCGATGTGACTGCAGTCATGGACCACGGCAAACGCGACGTCTCCCGCTATCCGATCGCCACGGGAACCTACTACAAGCACGACTACTCCCAAGGAGTGGACATCAGCCGTTACAAGAATGTGCCGGTACCGACCTCATATATGGCGGCGCATTCTGACTATGACTTCGTTGGCGGCTACGATTTCTCGCGGCAGGCGGGCATTCTGCATGTGGCTGACCATCACATCTCGCCGGGCAAAAAGCAGTGGACCTGGGGCTGCGGGGACTTCGGCCACGCCTGGGATCGGAATCTGACCGATGCTGATGGCCCCTACGTGGAGCTGATGACCGGGGTCTTCACCGACAACCAGCCCGACTTCACCTGGCTCAAGCCATACGAGGGCAAGACCTTCACCCAGTACTTCATGCCCTACAAACAGGTTGGGCTGGTCAAGAACGCCAGCGTGGATGCGGCCCTGAACCTGGAAGTCGGCCCCGAGCAGACCTTCGGAGCTGCCGGCGAGCATGAGGGTATCGAGGCCCAGGGGCTGAGGGCCGGGCAAGGGCGTGTCACCGTCTACACCACACGGGTTCAAAAGGATGCGCGCGCCCAGGTCGCTGCCGATGACGGATCCATCCTTTACCAGTGGCAGGGCACCCTTGGCCCTGACAATCAGGTCAGGGCCGAATTCGAGACAGGCGATCGTCCGGCTACTTCATTGACAGCCCGGGTGGAGGACGCTCAAGGACGGCTCCTGGTCAGCTATCGTCCGCAGCCACCCGCCGGAGGCAAGATTCCCGAGCCGGCGCAGGCCGCCGATCAGCCGGAACGTATCGCCACCAACGAGGAGCTGCTGCTGACCGGACTGCACCTGGAACAGTACCGCCATGCCACCTACAGGCCTGATCCTTACTACCTGGAGGGGCTCAAGCGTGACCCGGGCGATGCACGCATCAACAACGCCTATGGTCGACTTCTGCTTCGACGCGGCGACTTCGCCGGAGCCGAGCAGCACTTCCGCACAGCCATCAGGCGGCTGACCTGGCGCAATAATCAGCCTTATGATTCCGAGGCCCATTACAATTTGGGTCTTGCCTTGAGCTATCAAGGACGAACGGATGAGGCCTATGATGCCTTTTACAAGGCCACCTGGGACGATGCCCAAAAGGAAGGGGCCTTCTTCTGCCTGTCCTGCATCGCTGCATGTCGCGGCCAGTTGGAGCAGGCATTGGACTTCGTCCAGCGCTCTTTGACCCGCAACACCGACAATATTCGGGCTCGCGGGCTCAAGGCCTATCTGCTGCGTCGGCTGGGCAGGCAGGATCAGGCGGACCAAGTGGTGCGCGAGAACCTGGCCCTGGATCGGTTCGACTTCGTATCCGGA
This sequence comes from Bifidobacterium polysaccharolyticum, assembly GCF_016101585.1. GTDB lineage: Bacteria > Actinomycetota > Actinomycetes > Actinomycetales > Bifidobacteriaceae > Bombiscardovia > Bombiscardovia polysaccharolytica. The sequence goes on along the minus strand of NZ_JACFQG010000002.1, from coordinate 65,529 downwards.
TACGAGCGAGTCTTGGCAGGCGGCGATCCGGACGAGCTGTTCAAACTGATGCGCGGGGATTACCTCAACCTCCTGCGAGCGGCCCGTGGCTACGCGGCATTCGGCGCCTATGAGGAGGCGCTGCAGCTGCTGGGCCAGGCCGATCAGCATCAGCCCATGGTCCGGTACTATCAAGGCTGGTATCTGCACCTGCTTGGGAGGAAGGATCAGGCTCTTGAAGCCTTCCAAGCCGCCGAGGCCGCGCCTTCGGACTACTGTTTCCCCAATTCCCTGGATGATATCGCGCCGCTGCAGATGGCCATGGACACGGTTGATGGTCCCAAAGCAGCCTATTATCTGGGCTGTCTCTACTACGACAAGTCTCTGACAGACCGGGCCATCGAGCTTTGGGAGCATTCCCGGCAGCTGGATCCCGACTTCGCCACTGTTCACCGCAACTTGGCCATCGCCTATGACAACAAGCGACACGATTGGCAGGCCGCCGACCGGGAAATCGAGACCGCCTACCGGTTGGATCCCGAAGACGCCCGGGTCTTTCTGGAGCGGGATCAGCTTCATAGGCTGATGGGCTGGAGCTTTGCCCGTCGGCTGACGGAATTTGCAAAGCATCCAGAGGTTGTGGCCCGCAGGGACGATCTGTATATCGAATACCTGAGCCTGCTCAACCAGACCGGCGGCTACGAACGGGCCTATCAGCTCATGAGCAGCCGGCGCTTCCACCCCTGGGAGGGCGGCGAGGGCAAGATTACCGCCCAATACCGGATATCCCTGACCCTGATGGCCAAGGATGCCATGGCGGTCCAGGACTGGGACCGTGCTGCGGACCTGCTGGAGCGAGCCATGACCTATCCGGAGAACCTGGGCGAAGGCAAACTGGAAGGTCAGAAGGACAACGATCTTCACTACTATCTGGGGATAGTCAGACGAGCAGCAGGAGACAAGGATGCAGCGGTTCAGGAGTTCCGTCTGGCCTGCCTGGGCTCCGGGCAGGTGGGGGAGTCGCTCTACTACAACGACCAGCCTGCTGAGATGGTCCTTTTCCAGGGGCTGGCCCACCAGGCTCTTGGCGAGCAGGGTCCGGCCAACGCCTGCTACTACCGGCTGCTGGACTTTGGCGAGCAGCATTTGGACGACCATGTGGAGAAGGACTACTTCGCAGTCTCCCTTCCCGACTTCCTGACCTTTGATGCGGACTATACCCGTATGAACCGGGTTCATTGCCTCTACCTGATGGCACTGGCACGCATCGGCATAGGGCAGATCGACCAGGCTCGGGAGTGCCTGAAGCAGGTGCTGGAACTGGATGCCGGCCATATTCAGGCCGGGATGTTCACTGATGAATTGGACCACAGGGCAATTCTCACCGGGAGGAAAGCATGATCAAGGTTGCATTGACTGGAGCCTGGCAGGTTCAGTCCCCATCTGAGCTGCAGGGAACCGTCCTGTTGCCGGGCACGCTGGACACCAACGGACTCGGACACGATGATCAGGAGCTGTCTGCTGACTATGGCAGCGGCAAACCCGGCCCCATCGGCTCTCGGCTGACCAGGCGGCACACTTTTGAAGGGACGGTCAGGCTGTCCCGACAGATTCGATGGGCCCCGCAGCCGGGGCGGAGGGTCTTCTTCGAGGTAGAGCGCGCTCGCCGCCTGGAGGTCAGGGTGGGAGAACGCCTGGTCGAGCCCTATCGTCCTCAGACCTTGAATACGCCGCATGTCTTCGAGCTGACCGGACTGCTGACGGGCAATGACCTGCTGCAGGTGGATTCCGACAACGCCTATCAGGGCATGCCTCACGACGCCATTGTGGATTCCTCGACCGCCACTGACCACACCCAGACCAACTGGAACGGGCTTCTCGGAAACATTGGTCTGCGTGTGGAGGAGGACACTTTTGTAGATAGCATTCGTGCTTACCCCCATGGCGATGCGCTGACCGTAGAGGCTGATGTGGATTCGCGCCAAGGATTCCATGGTCGCTTGAGGCTCTCTTCCGATGCACTGGCCCAGCCTCTGGAGGTCGCTGCAGACCTGAAACCTGGGCGGCGAACACTGACCTGGCCCGATCTTCCGCTTGATGCCCATGCGGATCGCTGGGACGAATACCAGGGCTGTCTGCATGGCATGGCAATCGAGCTCCTGCCACCGGACGGATCCAAGGTGCTCTCGCGGGTAAGTACGGACTTCGGCATCCGTGACTTCGCAGCCGATGAGCAGGGGAGACTGGCTCTGAACGGCAGGGCCTTCTTCCTGCGAGGCGAGGCCAATTGCGCTGAGTTTCCGCAGACCGGCTTCCCGCCCATGGACGTGGGCTCCTGGATTCGTATTCTGGAGGCCTACCGGTCATACGGAGTGAATGTAGTCCGCTTCCACTCGCACTGCCCGCCCGAGGCAGCCTTCATCGCCGCGGACCGGATGGGGATGATGATGCAGCCCGAGCTCTCCCACTGGGACTACCATCATGCCTTCCAGGAGGATGTGAGTTACCGCTACTATCGCACCGAACTGGAGCAGACGCTGCTCTTCCTGGCCAACCATCCCTCCTTTGTCATGCTCACCCTGGGCAACGAGCTGTCTGCGGATGCGACCGGCCACCAGCGCATGGCTCAGCTTATCGAGGATGCCCGGAGCATTGACGACACCCGGCTCTACGCCAATTCGTCCAACCCGCACTATGGACAGCTGGGCAGTGATGACTGCAACGAGGTCTACACATCAGAGTCCTACAAGAGCCACGACCTGCGCTGCTGCTTCGCCAACATGCGCGGATCCACCAACGCTGCCCATCCGGGAACTGCACACAATTTCGAGGACTCCATGCAGGCAGTCCGCAAAGAGTGCAAGGTGCCGGTCTATGGATTCGAGGTCGGCCAGTATGAAGTGTTGCCGGACTTCCGAGAGATCGAGGAGTTCACAGGGGTCACCCGTCCTGAGAATTACGCAATGATCCGTGACAGGGTCCGTGAATCTGGCCTGGACCAGCGCACCTGGCTGGAATGGGTGGCCGCTACAGGCGAACTGTCGCGGATCTGCTACCGGGAGGAGGTGGAGTCCGTCCTGCGAACCCCTTCCATGTCGGGACTTTCGCTGCTGGGTCTGCAGGACTTTCCCGGACAGGGCACGGCTCTGGTGGGCATGATGGATGCTCATCTGCACCCCAAGCATTTTCCCTTCGCCCGCCCCGAACGCTTCCGGTCCTTCTTCACCGACCAGTTGCCGCTGGCAGTCATGGACCGTTATGCCTATACCAGCCGAGAGAAGCTCTCAGGGACGGTCAAAGTGGCCAACTACGGCCGACGCGCGCTGCAGGGTGATCTTCGGCTGCGGTTGCAGGGCCAGGGGGTTGATCTGGAGCGTGTCTTCCGTCAGGTCACCTGTCCGGTGGGCAAGCTGACCGATCTTGGAGCCTTCGAACTGCCTCTGGATGGCGTTGAAGGCAACCAACGCTGCCGCCTGAGTTTGGAGATCGACGGCGTGACCAATGTCTATCCGGTCTGGGTCTACCGGGACAGCAAGCCTGAACGGCCAGGCGGTCTGTACGAGGCCAGGAGGTTTGACCACCAGGCGCGTCGGATCCTGGACCAGGGAGGCACAGTCTATCTGAGTCCTGACTCCACGGCACAGTCCCTGCCCAGATCCGTTCAGGCCCATTTCTCCACGGACTTCTGGTCAGTGGGGACATTCAAGGACCAGAGCGGCACCATGGGGCAGTTCATTCAAGCCGACCACCCTATTTTTGCCGATTTCCCGACCGACTCGCATACTGACTGGCAGTGGTGGCCCATGGCCACCCAGCGGGCCATCATCCTGCCTGAGCGCTACCAATCCATCATCACTGAGATGGACAGCTACGCTTACCTGCGACCCATGACACAGCTGCTGGAATGCCGCTGTGGTAAGGGCCGGCTTCTGCTCTCCTCCATGGGCCTGCAGAATCTGACCGAATATCCGGAGGCTCGGGCACTTCAGACCAGCATCTATCGGTATCTGGGCTCCAAGGACTTCAACCCGCGTCAGAGGATTGATTCCGAGGTCATCGACCAGCTGGTTGCCTGAGTCCTGCCGTCCGCTAAAGCACAATAAGGGGTCCGACCTGCAATTTCGGCGGGTCGGACCCCTTATTTCGCTATCTAGAGCCTATCTCAGAGGATGCCCTGGGCCACCATAGCATCGGCCACCTTGGTGAAGCCGGCCACATTGGCGCCCAGCATCAGGTCGCCCTCATGACCATATTCCTTGGAGGCCTGGTAGGACTTTTGGAAGATTCCAGTCATGATGTCCTTGAGCCGCTGGTCCACCTCGTCGAAGGTCCACTGCAGGCGCAGCGAGTTCTGGCTCATCTCCAGACCGGAGACTGCGACGCCGCCGGCATTGGCGGCCTTGGCGGGTCCGTAGAGCACCTTGTTGTCCTGATAGACCTGGATGGCTTCGGGGGTGGATGGCATGTTGGAGCCCTCGCAGACTACGGTGCACCCGTTGGCGACCAGGGTCTTTGCGGATTCCTCGTCGATTTCGTTCTGTGTTGCGCTGGGCAGGGCGATGTCGCAGGGCACGGTCCAAACACCCTTGCAGCCCTCGTGGTACTCAGCGGAGTTTGCGCGGTCTGCATACTCGCGAATTCGGCCGCGGTGACCCAGCTTGATGTCCTTGACGACGTCGAGGTCAATTCCGTTGGGATCGTAGACGTACCCATTGGAGTCGGATGCCGTCACCACCTTGGCGCCCAGTTGTTGGGCTTTTTCGATGGCGAAGATGGCCACATTGCCCGAGCCGGAGATGACGACGGTCTTACCCTGGAAGGAATCCTTGCGCAGCGTCTGCAGGGCCTCCTGGGTGTAGTAGCACAGACCATAGCCCGTAGCCTCGGTCCTGGCCAGGGAGCCGCCGAAGGTCAAGTCCTTGCCGGTCAGCACGCCCGAGTACTCGTCGCGCATTCTCTTGTATTGACCGAACAGGTAGCCGATCTCGCGGGATCCCACGTTGATGTCGCCGGCGGGCACGTCGGTGAACTGCCCGATGTGGCGCTGCAACTCAGTCATGAAGGCCTGGCAGAAGCGCATGACCTCGGCATCCGAGCGGCCCTTGGGGTCGAAGTCGGATCCGCCCTTGGCACCGCCCATGGGCAGTCCGGTCAGCGAATTCTTCAGGATCTGCTCGAAGCCCAGGAACTTGATGACCGACTCGGTCACGGTCGGGTGGAAGCGTAGGCCGCCCTTGTAGGGACCGATTGCTGAATTGAATTGGATCCGGTAACCGCGGTTGACCTGAACATGGCCCTGATCGTCGGTCCAGGCCACACGGAACTTGACTGCACGCTCAGGCTCGACCAGGCGCTCCAGCACGCCGTTGGCCTCATACTCGGGATGCCGCTCCACCACGGGCTCCAGGCTGGAGAAGACTTCACGCACAGCCTGCAGGAATTCCGGCTGGTCGCCGTCGCGCTTCTCAACCTGCTGGTATACGCGCTTGATGTATTCGTTGGTGAGCATCTAAGCTCCTTTGACTAGGAATGGCCGGTCCGTCCGGTCCACATACGATTGGGTCCGCCCTCAAGAGCCTACGGGGGCTGGCGGAATCTTATCCTATGGTAAATGCCCCAAAGTTACGTCACAAGAATTGTGGCCCGTAATGTCTAACATGTGGTCATTCAAGGCCCGAAGAATGAGAGAACAAAGAAGAGTAATTAAGTGCGCTAGCAAAAGTTGAGTCTCCGCGACTCAACTTTTATTCCTTGGGTGAACATCGGGCATGGAACCCGGGGCCCGCGGTTTGGACAAAGTGAAGGGCAGGGAGCCCGGGAGGATAGGTCAGGATGTCCGTCTGGGGTTCCGGTCCGCAGGAACGATGACTTAGAGAATCAGGAGATGTGATTATGGCTATGTTTCCCGCATTGATGAACAATTCGATCTTCGGCGACTTCTTCGACGATCCCTTCTTCAACAACTGGCGTGACGGGCGTCGGCAGGGTCAGAGCGCCAAGAACGCGCTGAACAGCCCCTTGATGAACACGGATGTGCGTGAGAAGGACGGGCAGTACCAGCTCTCCATCGACATGCCTGGCTTTGACAAGAAGGACATCGGCCTGCGTCTTGAGGACGGCTACCTGATTGTATCCGCGCAGAAGAACAGCGACCAGGGCGACAAGGACGATCAGGGCCGTTGGATTCGGCGCGAGCGTTACACCGGGTCCTGCTCCCGCAGCTTCTATGTGGGCGATAAGGTCCGCCAGGAGGATATCCATGCTCACTACGCCAATGGCACCCTCGAGGTGACCCTGCCCAAGACCAGCATCGAGCCGGCTGACAACACGCAGAACATCGCCATTGAGGACTGAGGGATTCGGGTCCTTATCGGACCGCCTGAACGACTGCTATACTGATTGAGCGACAGCCGTTCGGACGGCCCTTTTGTCGTGTCAACACGCTATTGCCCAATTTTGGGTCCATCAATGCTATACTTACCATTTGGCGTGTCTTTCGGCGCGCCGTGTAACCGGCCGAGGATCGGATAGAAGGCTTATGGCAAAAGATGGTGTGATCGAGGTGGAAGGGCGTGTGGTCGAGGCCCTCCCGAATGCGATGTTCCGCGTCGAGCTCGAGAACAAGCACCTGGTGCTGGCCACCATTTCCGGCAAGATGCGCAAGAATTACATCCGCATTCTGCCCCAGGATCGGGTGGTGCTCGAAATGAGTCCCTATGATCTGAACCGCGGACGGATTACGTACCGGTACAAGTAACAAGGTACACAAGCAAAGGAAAACCATGAAGGTCAGCCCTAGTGTGAAGAGAATCTGCGAGAACTGCCGCGTGATTCGTCGTCACGGCCGCGTCATGGTGATCTGCAAAAACCCACGCCACAAGCAGCGCCAGGGCTGAGCGGATTCCCAGCGGCAACGAACACTAAAGGCGCTGAGTCACAGCCGATAGGCTGAACCCCGGGTGCGCAGGCCCGGGCCGGGAGACCGGAAGACTCGGTGCACGACCTGCGTAGAGCAAAAAAGGAATCGCAATGGCACGTCTTGCCGGAGTCGACATCCCCAACGAGAAGCGCATAGAGATAGCCCTCACCTACATCTTCGGTGTGGGGCGTACTCGCGCCAAGGAAACACTTGCCGCGACCGGAGTGAATCCGGACACCCGCGTCAAGGATCTCACGGACGAGCAGCTTATTACGCTGCGTGATTACCTCGAGGGAAACTACAAGATCGAGGGTGATCTGCGTCGTGAGATCGACGCTGATATTCGCCGTAAGATCCAAATCAATTGCTATCAGGGCCAGCGCCACCGCCGGGGTCTGCCCGTGCGCGGCCAGCGGACCAAGACCAACGCCCGCACCCGCAAGGGACCCAAGCGCACTGTCGCCGGAAAGAAGAAGGCGACCAAGTAAGGCTGAATGCGAAGCGGGGATGAGGGTCCCCGATGGTTCGCACTAGCAATTAGTTATTCGTTATTCGTGACAAGGAAACGAGGATCAATGGCAGCAGCAAAGCAGGCCGCGCGCAAGCCTCGTCGTCGGGATCGCAAGTCGGTTCCGGTCGGGCAGGCGCATATCAAGTCAACATTCAACAACACCATCATCTCCATCACCGATCCTTCCGGTGCTGTAGTGGCCTGGGCTTCGGGCGGCGACGTAGGCTTCAAGGGCTCCCGCAAGTCCACTCCTTACGCAGCGGGCATGGCCGCTGAATCCGCAGCCCGCAAGGCCATGGAGCATGGGGTCAAGAAGGTGGATGTCTTCGTCAAGGGCCCGGGTTCGGGCCGTGAGACCGCCATCCGCTCCCTGCAGTCCGCAGGCCTGGAGGTCGGTTCCATCTCGGATGTGACCCCACAGGCACACAATGGCGTTCGTCCTCCCAAGCGCCGTCGCGTCTGAGCACTAGAAAACCCATGAATCCACCCGCGAAGACCGGTGAGTGCACCACCGGTCGGAGCTGAAAGGATAGCAACAGTGCTTATTGCACAGCGTCCGACTCTTACTGAAGAAGTCGTCAATGCCCAGCGCTCCCGTTTCACCATCGAGCCCTTGGAGCCGGGATTCGGGTACACTCTGGGCAATTCCCTGCGTCGTACCCTGCTGAGTTCCATACCCGGTGCGGCTGTGACCTCGGTCCGCATCTCGGGTGCCCTGCACGAGTTCACCACGCTGCCCGGTGTGGAGGAGGACGTCACTGAGATCCTGCTCAACATCAAAGGCATCGTGCTGACCAGCGAATACGACGAGCCTGTGGTCATGTATTTGCGCAAGAGCGGCAAGGGCGAGGCCACAGCCGGGGATATCACCCCGCCGGCAGGCGTCACCGTGGCCAATCCTGATCTGCATATCGCGACCTTGGCCGAGGATGGCGAGTTGGAGATCGAGTTTACGGTGGAGCGTGGGCGTGGATACGTCCAGGCCCAGCTCAACAAGCAGGACAACGATGAGATCGGCCGCATCCCGGTTGATTCCATTTATTCTCCTGTGCTCAAGGTCAGCTACAAGGTCGAGGCCACCCGTGTCGAGCAGCGCACGGATTTCGACAAGCTGATCCTGGATGTGGAGACCAAGCCGGCTATTTCGCCGCGTGATGCAGTGGCGTCCGCTGGGTCGACCCTGGTCGAGCTCTTCGGCCTCTGCCGCGAGCTCAACACTCAGGCCGAGGGCGTAGAGGTTGGGCCCGAGCCTGAGGTGGAAGAAGCTGATCCGCAAATGTCCGTGCCGATTGAGGACCTGAACCTGACGCAGCGTTCCTACAACTGCCTCAAGCGCGAAGGAATCCACACCATCGGCGAGCTGGTCTCGCATACCGAGCAGGATCTGCTGGACATCCGCAACTTCGGCATGAAGTCCATCGACGAGGTCAAGGAGAAGCTTGAGGGCATGGGGCTGTCGCTGAAGGCCTCACCGCTGGGCTTCGACACTAATAATCTCGAGGGAGGCACCTTCTTCTCGCCTGACGACGAGTGAGGGATTGCAGCCTTCGTATGAGCGGGCGAGGGGGAAGGGTTCCGTCGCCTGCTGACAGAAATTCCGGGAAGTCGGATGTTCGGGCGTATGCCCACCTGTCCTCCCGGGCCGTAAGGAGATAATCCAATGCCAAAACCTAGCAAGGGCCCACGTCTGGCCTCCAGCCCGGCGCATGAGCGGTTGATGCTGGCCAACATGGCCACCAGCCTCTTCGCCAACGGCCGCATCACGACCACCCTACCCAAGGCCAAGCGCCTGCGTCCGCTGGCTGAGCGGCTGATCACCTTCGCCAAGCGCGGGGATCTGCCTGCCCGCCGCCGCGTCATGCGCGTCATCCGCGACAAGTCTGTGGTCCATATCTTGTTCACGCAGATCGCTGAGCAAATGCAGCAGCGTGAGGGTGGCTACACACGAATCACCAAGATAGCGCCCCGCCGTGGAGACAACTCCCCGCAGGCCGTGATCGAGCTGGTCACCGAGCCTCTGTCCGCCAAGAAGGCCGTGGTCAAGGAGGCTGAGTCCGCAGCCAAGGTGGCCGCCAAGGACGACAACGCGGAGGTGGCTGCCGCCACCGATGCTGCAGTCGCCGAAGGCGCAGCCAAGGATGCTGTCGACCAGGCCGTCGAGGCCAATGAGTCCGATCAGGACGTGGCACAGGCCGACCAGGCTGCAGAGGATCTGGAGCAGACCGCTGACAAGGCGGATCAGGCAGCAGCCCAGGCTGAGGAAGACGCCGACGTGGCTGAGGATGCGGAGAAGGCCGCTGAGTAATCGGTCTTTGTTCTGATGACGGGGTCGGGGAGCATGGCTCTCCGGCCCCGTTTGTCATTGGTGCCAGGGAGGTCTCGATGGAGCATCAGGAAAAGAACATGTCCCTTGTCAGGCTGCGCATGGATCTGGCTTACGACGGCGGCGGCTTCCACGGTTGGGCCCGGCAGCCTGGGCTTCGCACGGTCCAAGGCTGCATCGAGCATGCCCTGTCTCTGATAACTGGAGCCCGCAAATCAGATGGCGAGGTTTCCCATAGTCAAGTCGTCTGGGAACCAAGGCTGGTCGTGGCTGGCAGAACCGACACTGGGGTCCACGCATCTCATCAGGTGGCGCACCTGGATATTCCTGAAGTTGTGCTCGAGGCCTGCAGGGGACATATGGGGGTTGATGGTGTTTTGGCCCTGGAACGCCGTCTCCGCCACCTGTTGCCTGCTGACATCGTGCTGCTAGGGCTCCGAGCTGCTCCCATGGGTTTCGATGCCCGCTTCTCTGCCTTGGAACGCACTTACCTGTATCGGGTCAGCCAGGGGGGTCGGCCGGGGGATCCACGCATGCGTGGCTATGTGCTGGACCTGGAGGGGAGCCTGGATCTGGAAGCTATGAACGAGGCTGCAGGGGAGTGCATCGGCTTGCATGACTTCGGATCCTTCGCCAGGCCAAACCCTGGGGGCACGACCATCCGCAAGGTCAAGGCAGCACACTGGGACCTGGTTCCGACCGTGAATCTGTTCGGTGTTGAACCGGAGCAGAGTGCCGTCGGATACCTTCCGCCCTTCATGGAGTCCGGGCTGACCGTCTTCCGGATCGTAGCCGATGCATTTGCCCATAACATGGTCCGCTCGTTGGTCGCGGCCTGCATTCAGGTGGGCCTGGGGCGCCGGTCCGTGCAATGGTTTGCCGACAAGATTGCCCACCCCTTGCGTGAAGGTTCCACTGGTCCCATAGCTGCTCGGGGCCTGACCCTGGAGCAAGTAGCCTACCCGCCTGATGACCAGCTTGCTGAACGAGCGCAGGCCATCCGTGCCCGCCGTACACTGTGACGCACCGGGCTGTTTTGTAGCGACCGTTGACTGCGCCACGCCGTTTGCTAGGTAGGGACTCTGTGGCATAATAGAAAAGTTGTTGTTCGGCAGTGTCGGGCAACGACCATGGTTGAGTGTCCGAGCGGTCTAAGGAGCACGCCTCGAAAGCGTGTGAGGGCAACTCCCTCCGCGAGTTCGAATCTCGCCTCAACCGCCCCCATTGGCCCTGACCCGACGGTCGGGGCCTTTTTGTATGTAAATACTGTCGCCGCATTGCCAAGTTGCAGTGGTTAACCCGTGGAGTCGAGTTTCGTTATTGTTGCTGATATGCAGTCCATGGAAGATTGGTTTTGCATGATAACTGAGCATGGCAACAGGTGGATTGGCTGAGTTTCAGCCGGAATTGGTCTTCCTTGTGCCCGCTTTGGTTATCCGGGCTGACATGGCCCTGATCCTTGATCTTAGGCAAATAAAAGACCGTCCAATGCAGAAGGCGATGCGATGGTCAACACCGGGTCGCCTCCTACATTGCACGGGTTCATACCCCCCGCGTTCCTATGGAATGCTCCTATGGAACACGTTCTATAATATCACTGTCTGAACCGATGTCGCCACCGCAAAGTTTCGTGAAATCTGTGGATAAGTACTAATTGATTTGTTTGCTTGATGATCTTTGCTCACGATTGGTCAGGTTTTGGGCATGTATGGGCAGGGATTGCTTGCATATACGAATGCGGAAACTTATGAGTGAACGATCGGCGGAACCGGCAGGTCGATGGTCCGCCTTTGCCGCTAGTGCTTTGGTGTCTGCAACAGGGCTGACGACGTGGCAGGGTAGCCGAGGTTCATGGCCATGGACAAGTGGGCTACAACCATGTCAATCAGGGCAGATGTGGCCTCTTGGTGGCTTTTCGCGTTCTGGCTGACATCAGTTCGTATGGTGCCTGCGGAGCCGTTCAGTTTTCTCCCCACGGCCAGAAGGGACCGGGCCGTATCCATTTCAATCAGGGCAGGAGTAGGAGTCTGTATTCCGTTGGCAGGGTCGGTGGACTCGTCGGGGTGCGCCAGCAGATCAGTGGTGGGATAGACTCCCTGCCTGGGATCGTGCTTGGAGTGACCGGCCAGAATCTGGGCGGCAGCAGTGTGCGCATCGGCTAGGGTCAGCATCCATGCGGCATCGGTCTTGCGGGCCGCGAGGACCGAGAGTTCGAATCCGGAACGGTCTTCGCCTGTGATGGCCTGATCGGCCAATTCGACGGGCAGCGCCTTGGCCAGCGGATCCAACCGCTGTGCAGCCTGGACCAGTCTGAGTGTAGCCGTTTGACGATTGGTCTGCCCGCCCTGGGAGGCCGTCAAAGCCTGGGCTGCGTGCACTGTGGCTTCATCCAGCCTGGCAGGGCATTCGCGGGCCGCCTGGGTCCAGGCCTGGGCTCGGTTGTCTGACTGATTCTTGTGAAGCTGTTCCGACTGCCGGGCTCGCGTCCATGCCTGTTCGCAGGCAGTGGGGCGGAGATTATCGGGATCGTGCTGACTGACATGCACCGCTGAAGGTGCGCATCCTGATAGGGTGACAGCCAGCAGAAGTACTGCGATGCCGGTCCTCATCCGTCGTGCTAGAATCGACGGCCGATGACTCGCCCACCCGTGGTATTCAAGAACCGGCAGTGTCTGCATGAAAGGCTAGAATAGTAGGCATTGCAGACTAAAAGAAGCGCAGTCTGAATAACTTCATAGGAGGTCTTGACATGGAACTGGACCTGGCTGAAATTCATCAGCTGGCACACGAACAAGGGATTGATGCCGAGACCTTGGATCAAGCACTGAGCGAGGCTCTTCTTCTGGCTTATCAGAAGTCGCCTCACGCAGCCAAACACGCACGGGTGGAGCTTGACGAACGTGCGGGGACTTTCACAATCTGGGCACAGGACGAGATCGCTCGAGAACCCACGCCTGAAGAGCCCGAACCGGGATACGACCTGGGTGAGGAATACGACGACACACCAAAGGACTTCGATCGGCTGGCGGCCTCCACGGCCCGTCAGGTCATCCGCCAGCTCTTCCGTGAGGCCGATGACGAACGAGTCTTCGGAGCTTTCTCGGGTCAGAAGGGCCACCTGATCACCGGAATCGTGCAGCAGGATGCCAGTGATCCCGGCAATGTGCATGTGGCCGTGGATAATGTCGAGGCCATTCTGCCCCGCCGCGAGCAGGTGCCTGGCGAGCATTACCGGCATGGCCAGCGGATCCGCGTCTACGTGGTCAATGTCTCCCGTGGGCTCAAGGGGCCGGAAATCATCGTGTCGCGTTCCCATCCGGAGCTGGTTCGCCGTCTCTTTGAGCGGGAGGTGCCTGAGCTGGTTTCCGGTGCAGTCTCCATCATGGCCATCGCCCGTGAGGCCGGGGCCAGAACCAAGATTGCGGTCCGGGCCAACAGCAAGGGGGTCAATCCCAAGGGTGCCCTGATCGGCCCTGGCGGTGCTCGCGTTCGTGCCGTCATGGAGAATCTGGGCCCTGAGAAGATCGACATTGTGGACTGGTCCAAGGATCCTGCTGAATTCGTGGCTGCGGCCCTGTCTCCAGCTGTGGTCCGCCAAGTGCAGATCGTCAGCGAGTCCAACCGTACGGCCATTGCCTTCATCAAGGATGCCCAGCTCTCTCTGGCCATTGGCAAAGAAGGGCAGAACGCCCGTCTGGCTGCCAAGCTGACGGGCTGGAAGATCGGCATCGAGTCCGAGGAGACCCACCAGCAAAAATTGCGTGAGCTGCAGGCGCAATCCCCTTCGGCTGCTGGTGAAGACGCATGAGAGCAAACATCCGAGGACGCGAGTATGCTGGACCCGGTATCCCGAGTCCGGTGGTTCATGCCGTCGGCCCCGGCACAGAGACGAGGTAACACGATCATGGTCGCACGATGAGACAGGATATGTTCGCCGTCATGAAAGAGTGATCGCGCCGGTCATATGCGCGGTCCGGTAAGGAGAAAGTAAGTGCCCAAAGCACGCGTGTATGAGCTGGCCAAGGAATTTGGCGTAGACAGCAAGACTGTTCTGGCGAAATTGAAGGACATGGGCGAGTTCGTCAAGTCCGCATCCTCCACTGTCGAGGCCCCTGTGGTTCGTCGACTCAAGAATGCTTTCCCTCAGAAGGGTCAGGGCGACGCTGGCCAGGCCGCTGCACGAAATGCCCGCCCCGGCAGCCCTAATCATGGAAGCGGCCAGGGTCAGCATGGCCGCTCGCAGTCCGGCGGCACCAAGCAGCAATCCACACCTGGGCCCAAGCCCGGACAGAACCGTCGGCCCTCGGCTGGTGTCGAGGCGCCGCGGGGTCAGCAGCGTCCCGGTGGCCACTTCCCCAAGCCTGGTGCTCCCCACGGTAACCGCAACGAGCATGAGCAGCGCAACCAGTCCCGTGGGCCCAAGCCCTCAGCCATTGGCAAGCCCGGCCCCCAGGGCTCGCACAACAACGGTCGTTCCGGCGGTTCCGGGGCTTCGCCAGCACGTCATGGCGCACGTCCGGGAGCATCCACGCCTCGTCCAGGCAACAATCCTTTCAGCCGCAAGCAGGGGATGAAGGCGCCTATGCCTTCAGACATTCCCAGGCCGCACCCCATGGCCAGGCCTACCGTCAACGACTCACGCAGAGGTCGGGGTGGATTCCGCAACGGTCGTGGCGGTCGTACCGGACAGGGCGCCCGTCCAGGGCAGTGGGGCCATAGCCGTCCAGGCCAGCAGACCCATCAAGGTGGCGGCAGCCGTTTCGGTGGCGCTTCGTCAGCACCCTCAGGTGGCTTCCGCGGCGGTTCAGGCCGTGGTGGTCGCGGTCGCGGCGGTGCTGCTGGAGCTTTCGGTCGCCAGGGAGGCAAGTCCTCCAAGGCTCGTAAGAACCGGATGGCGAAGAGGCATGAATTCCAGGAGATGAAAGCACCCGTCATCGGTGGTGTGCGCATCCCCGCAGGGAACGGTCGTACCGTTCAGCTTCGTCAGGGCGCTACCCTGGCTGATTTGGCCGACAAGATCAACGTCAACCCTGCTGCCTTGGTCACGGTGCTCTTCCATCTGGGCGAGATGGCCACGGCCACCCAGTCCCTGGATGAGGCCACTTTCCAGATCCTGGGCGACGAGATCGGATGGAAGATCCGCATCGTCTCCGCCGAGGAGGAGGACAAGGAGCTTCTTCAGCAGTTCGACATCAACCTGGACGAAGAACGTGAGGACCAGGATGACAAGAACCTGCAGCCCAGGCCTCCGGTGGTCACGGTCATGGGCCATGTCGACCACGGCAAGACCCGGCTGCTGGACACCATCCGCAAGACCAACACGACCACCCAGGAGGCTGGCGGCATCACCCAGCGCATCGGGGCCTACCAAGCCACGGTCACCCTGGATGGTGAGGATCGCAAGATCACCTTCCTGGATACCCCCGGCCACGAGGCCTTTACGGCAATGCGTGCCCGTGGTGCCGAGCTGACAGATGTGGCTGTCCTGGTGGTAGCCGCGGACGACGGCGTTATGCCGCAGACCGTGGAGGCCATCAATCACGCCCAGGCAGCTCATGTGCCCATTGTGGTGGCTGTCAACAAGATTGATGTCGAGGGAGCCAATCCCCAGAAGGTACGCGGTCAGTTGACCGAGTTCGGCCTGGTATCCGAAGAGTATGGTGGCGACACCATGTTCGTCGACATCTCCGCCAAGCTGGGCACCAATGTGGACAAGCTCCTGGAGGCCGTCCTGCTGACTGCCGATGCCGACCTTGACCTTCGGGCCAACCCCGACATGGACGCTCGCGGCGCTACGGTCGAGGCCCGTCTGGACAAGGGCCGTGGAGCTGTGGCCACTGTGCTGGTCCAGCAGGGGACCCTGCATGTGGGCGATGCCATTGTGGCTGGATCGGCCTATGGCCGTGTGCGCGCCATGCTGGACGAGAACGGTCGGCAGATGGATGCTGCAGGCCCCTCCACCCCCGTCCAGGTTCTGGGGCTTACCTCGGTGCCTACCGCCGGCGACCTCTTCCTGGTTGCGCCCGACGATCGCACCGCTCGTCAGATCGCCGAGAAGCGCGAGGCTTCGGCCCGCGCCGCTCAGCTGGCCAAGCGCCGCAAGGTGGTCTCCTTGGAGAGCCTGAAGGAGCAGTTCGCCAAGTCCGAGGTGGACATGCTCAACATCGTCATCAAGGGCGACTCTTCCGGCTCGGTCGAGGCGCTGGAGGACTCCTTGATGAAGATCGAAGTCTCCGACGAGGTCGGGATTCAGGTCATCCACCGGGGCGTGGGCGCCATCACCCAGAACGACGTCAACCTGGCTACGGTCGACAAGGCCGTCATCATCGGCTTCAACGTCAGGCCCAACAGGCAGGTCCAGGATCTGGCAGACCGCGAGGGCGTGGAGATCAAGTACTACTCGGTCATCTACAACGCCATCGAGGACATCGAGGCCGCGCTCAAGGGTATGCTCAAGCCGGAGTACGAGGAGGTCACCACCTCACACTCCGAGATCCGCGAGATCTTCCGCTCCTCCAAGTTCGGCAACATCGCGGGCGTTATGGTCCAGGACGGCACCGTCAAGCGGGGCACCAAGGCTCGAATCGCCCGCAACGGTGTGGTCACTGTCAACGACCTGGAGATCTCCTCCCTGCGCCGGTTCAAGGACGACGTCAACGAGGTGTCCGAAGGCTACGAGGCGGGTATCAACCTGGGCTCCTTCAACGACATCGAGGTGGGCGACATCATCGAGACCTACGAGATGCAGGAAGTGGAACGTAAGTAGAGCCTGTTGACCATCCGACCACATGTCGGAGGGTCCGTGGCAATCCGCCCCGGTCTGGGTACTCCCTGGCCGGGGCGGATGTCCATGAATGCGACGATTGGTCATGGACGGTTCGAGAAAGGAATCATGATGGCTGGAAATCCCCGCGCTGTACGCATAGCGGCCCTGATACAACGGGTCGTAGCCTCTGCGCTGGAGTCCCAGATGCACGACAAGCGCCTGGCAGGGGTCACCGTCACTGAGGTTCGGGTCACCAACGATTTGCAGATAGCCAAAATCTATTGGACCCAGCTGGGTCGGTCGGGCCATGAGGCCGGGGAGCGCAAGCGCGCCCAGCAAGCTCTGCGGCAGGCCTCGGGCAGGCTGCGCACCCTGGTCGGTGCTCGGGCCGGTCTGCGGCTGACGCCTACGCTGCGCTTCATTTACGATGAGGTGCCTGCCGAGGCGACTGAGATTGAGGATGTGCTGACCGCAGCCCGTCACCGGGACGCGGCCATGGCCAAAGCCCGGGTCAATGCCAGCTATGCCGGCGACCCCGATCCATACAGGCATGACGACGAGGAAGAGGCCGATGGGTCGGACTCCGTCCCTGGTGAACCTGCGGCAGAGGGTGCGGATGAAACCGACCGTTGAAGGCATCGGTGGGGCAGAGGCTTCCGAGTCGTCTGATGGTATGGAGTCCGGCACTGGTGAACCGACCTCTGGCATCATCCTTGTTGACAAGCCGAGCGGTGTGACCAGCCATGACGTGGTGGCTGCAGTTCGTTCTGGCCTTGGCATGCGTCGCGTAGGCCATGCCGGAACCCTGGATCCCATGGCCACTGGTCTGCTGGTCATAGGGTTCGGCCAGGCCACGCGCCTGCTGACGGTCATCGTCGGCCATGATAAAACCTATAGAGCCACTATTCGCCTGGGACTGGGCACCACCACGGACGACGCGGACGGTGATTTGCTGCCGGTGCGTCCTGGAGCTGCGCAGAGGGTGGATGAGCTGACAGCCCAGGGTCTGCAGGATCTGATTGATCGCTGCTTCACCGGCTGGATCGACCAGGTGCCTGATGCATTCTCTGCCATCAAGGTCAAGGGCAAGCGAGCTTATGATCTGGCTCGCGCAGGCCAGGAGGTCAAGCTGGAGCCCCGACGCATTCGGATTGCATCCTTCAATCTGCTTGACTTTCGCCGTGTGGTTTTGCCCGATCAGGGAGCCGAGGTGGTCGATGTGGATGTTGAGGTGTCCTGCTCCAGCGGCACCTACATCCGCGCCCTGGCTCGTGATTTGGGCGAACGCCTGGATCTGGGCGGTCACTTGACGGTCCTAAGAAGGATTCGTGTGGGTCCATTCGACCTGGAGGATTCCGACCTGGCATCCAGGGTTCTGGGCGGTCATGTAGTCCCTCACACCTACCGGAACCGCCAAGGTCAGACGGTCGTTCGCAGTCGCATGGTCCTGGACCGCGACCGGCAGGCGATGTTGGATGGCTCGCTTGACCTGGCGCAGGCGGCACGCATGAGCATGCCTGTCCTGAACCTGGATGCCGACCAGGCCGTCAGAGTCTCTAACGGCGGATTCTTGGATCTGCCTGTCACTGGGCCCACAGCTGCCCTGGCAGGGCCTCAGGGCAAGCAGCGGCTGGCTGCTATCCTGGCACCCGGTTCACGAGGCGGGGCCAAGCCGGATGTGGTCTTCCACCCCGAGGCCTGAGTGCGTAGGTTCGTGTTTAGCTCCAGGGTCTTGCCAGGGTGCGACGGTGGGAATACAGTGCTTAAGGAATTTTCGGTGCCCGGGTTCGGGGCCGCCATGACTAAGTGATGGGAAGCGGATGAAGGTCAGCCAGGTCAGCCCGAACGAGTCGGGCATTGTCAGGTGGCCGGGAACCTTGGGGGCCCGGTCCAGCGTGGTCACCATCGGTGTCTTCGATGGTATGCACCGGGGTCATCAGGCCCTACTGCGCCAGGTGGTCGAGCTCGCTGCCAAGAATCAGGATCGGCCCATGGCCCTGGTCTTCGACCCAAGTCCCAAACTGGTTCATAGCTACGCTGACGGCCATGACATGACCGAACCGCCCCTGGACCTGATTCGCCATGACCCTGATCAGATCATGCCTCTGGAGGAGCGCCTGAGGCTGATGGCCCAGATGGGGCTGGATCAGGTTGTGGTGGTCCGATACACGCTGGCCTTCGCAGCCAAGTCCTATCGATTCTTCCTCAAGCAGCTTACCGAACAGCTGGCCATGCGAACGCTGGTTCTGGGCAGCGATGCGCAGATGGGCGCAGGGCGGGTCGGTGATATCAAGGCGATTGGCGATCTGGCAGACACAGGACTGTTCAACCTGGAGGTAGTGGACGACCAGGGACCGGGCGACTGCACACTGCCTGACGCTGACGGCCTGAAGCGGCGTCAGGTAAGGGCCTGGAGCAGCTCCCACCTTCGGCAATTGATTCTGGATGGTGATGTGGATGCGGCCCTGAATATTCTGGGCCGGCCGCACATGGTTCAAGGCACAGTGGTCCATGGGGAGCAGCGGGGTCGCCGCTTGGGATTCCCGACTGCCAATCTTGCTCCCGACAGCCAGGGGATGATGCCCGAAGATGGAGTCTATGCAGGCTGGCTGGTTGACCTGGGTCTGCCTACGGATCCTATGGCGACGCCGGAGGGACGGGAGGGGCGGCTGGCTCAGGGCTCGCCCTGGCGGATGCCTGCCGCCATCTCCATCGGCACCAAGGAGACCTTCCTGGCTCCTGGCCAGCAGATGCCAAGAATCCTGGAGGCCAATGCCGTCCGGCCGGATTGGGTGGACCTGTACGGTCACCGGGTCCGGGTGGAATTCCTCAGCCGTCTGCGCGGTCAGAAACGGTATGCGGGCGAGAAGCCCCTCAAACGACAGCTGGCCCTGGATGCCGATCGCACCCTGGAGCTGACCAAGGCTGCAGGAAGAGTGTTTTCCGTCAACTGAAGACTGTAGGAACCTTGGAACTCACAGCCCTCGGAAGTGGCTGAAAAACTCCCTGGTTCGCGGATTCTCAGACTCGTCCATGACCTCTTGCGGCGTTCCGTTCTCGGCGATGACACCGTCCAGCAGCAGGACAACCCGGTTGGCCGCATGATGGGCGAAACTCATCTCGTGGGTGGCCATGAGAATAGTGGTGCCTCCGGCGGTCAGCTCCGAGACCATGGCCAGGACCTCACCTACCAGCATGGGGTCCAGGGCTGAGGTGATCTCATCCAGCAGGAGCAGTTCCGGGTCGGTCATCAGGGCTCGGACGATGGCCACCCGCTGCTGCTGGCCGCCTGAGAGCTGATCGGGGTAGGCTCCGGCTTTCTTCTTCATGCCGATTCGATCCAGCAGTTCCAGGGCCCGTTCCCTGGCCTGGTCCTTGGGCATGCCATGAACCTTGATGGCCCCCAGGGTCACGTTTTTCAGGACGTTCATGTGGGGAAAGAGGTTGAACTGCTGGAAGACCACGCCGATTCTGGCCCGGCAAGCATCCTGGTTGATCCTGGGGTCGGTGATGTCGGTGCCGCCCAGCCATATCCGTCCATCGTTGACGGTCTCCAACAGGTTGATGCACTTCATCAGGGTGGACTTGCCCGACCCGGAGGGACCCAGCAGGGCCACGGTTTCATGAGGCATGATGGTCATGGAAATGCCGCGCAGGACCTTGTTGCCCCCAGGGTAGGTCTTTCGCACGTCCTCCAAACGGAGCACCGGTTGGTTCTGATTGGCGCCTGCCTGCTCGCTCATACCATGCCTCCGCTCTGTTCACGTTTGCGCAGCCTGTTGGAATACCAGTCGTTGAGAAGAATGAAGGGGACCGAGGTGGCGATGAAGAGCACTGAAGCCACCACGTAGGGGGTGAAGTTGTAGGAGGTGGCCACGATGATCTGGGCCGCCCTGACCGCGTCGACGGCTCCCAGAACCGAGATCAGCCCCACGTCCTTCTGCATGGAGATGAAGTCGTTCATCAGTGCCGGAGCCACCTTGCGTAGAGCCTGGGGGATGACGACCAGACGCATGGTCTGCCCCGACGTCAGGCCCAGTGAGCGTGCTGACGCTCTTTGGGAGGGGCCGACGTCCTGGAAGCCGGCCCTCAGTACCTCGGCGATGTAGGCCGAATAGGAAAGGATGACCGCCACGGTGCCCAGCAGGGCTGCCGGAATCCGGTTGAAGATGGCCAGTCCGGGAATGCCGAAGCCAATCAGGTAGAGGACCACAATCATGGGGATGCCCCTCATGATTGTGGTGTAGACCTGGGCCAGCACCCGCAGGGGAAAGAGCAGCGGGTTCCGGCTGGTGCGGATTATGGCCAGGAGGGTGCCCAGCAGGGCTACGCCGATGACCGCGAAGAAAAGGACCTCCAGATTGAGCCAGAGCCCCTGGAGGACCTTAGGGAAGGCTTTCGCGAAGTAGGCGCCGGAGAAAAACGACTGCTTGACTCGGGGCCAGCCGGGTGAGGCGTGCAACCCAAGGGCGATCAGCAGGGCCAGTACAAGCGTGCTGGCGATGCTGATCGCCACGGAGCGCAGATTCTGTCGACGGCCGTAGCGTTCCCGTTCCCGTTGAATATCGCTGACCGCGTCCTGTGCCGAGGTGGCCATGAACGACAAGGTTTCCTTTCTTCTCTCAGCCCAGGGTGGGCAGGGAGGTGTAGACGTGCAGCCACTGCTTCTGCAGCTTGTCCAGTGTCCCATCCTTCTTCAGGGTGGTGACAGCCTTGGAAGCGGCCGAGGTCAGCTTGGACCCCTTGGGCAGAACTATGCCCATGCCCTCCGGGTCCTGCGAGCCCTTGATCTGCCCGAGAATCTTGGCATTCTTGACTTGCCCGGAATCGACCATGGTTACGGCTGAAGGGGTGTCCACGACAAGCGCGTCGATCTGATTGGCGTCCAAGGCCTGTGACGAGGCCACGTCGTCGTTGAAGGTGTCGATGTCAGGCTTGACCAGCTTGTGGGCCATCTCGTAGGAGGTGGAGCCGACCATGGCGCCTATCTTGGCGTCCTTGATTTGGGCCAGGGAGGTGGCAGAGGCATATGGGGAGTTGTTTCTGACCACCAGCGACTGGGTGGAGTTGTAGTAGCTGGGAGTAAAGTCGACAGCTTGCCGGCGTTCCGGGGTGATGGAGAATTGCTGGATGTTCAGGTCGTAGTCCTTGCTTCCCGGAGCGATGGCGGCATCGAAGGTGGTCCTGGTCCAGGTGACGTGTGCCTTGTCGAATCCCATTTTATCTGCTACTGCATAGGCCACGGCAGCCTCGTAGCCTTTGCCGGATTCGGGCTTGTTGTCCTGCACGTAGGGGGCGTAGGCCGGGTCTCCAGTGGCAATGGTCAGGGTGCCGGGATTGATGGTCTGCTGGGTGATGTCCTGCTTGTCCGCTGACTGCCCGCTGCTGCTCGATGAGGAGCCGCAGGCCGCGCCGGCCATGAGCGTGACTGTCGTGAGTGCGGCCGCCGTCAGCCTGCGTATGGTTTTCCTGGTGAAGATAGTCATGCTGATCTGCTCCTCGCGATGATAATGAGTGTCGGTCTTCCGGCGACTCCATCCTAGTCCGGCAGGTTAACGAGTCGGCAGGTGAACGCCTTATGGTGCGATAGGGGACCAGCGGCCACTTTTCAGACCAGCCCCAGAGCCTCCAGAGCCTCGGCAAGATAGGTGACTTCGATCACTTCCAATCCCTGAATGGGCTTTCGGCCTCCTGAATGTCGGTCGGGGGGAACCAGCGCCCGGGTGAATCCCAGGCGAGCGGCTTCTTGCAGTCGGTGGTTGAGCTGAGGCACAGGCCTGACCTGTCCTGTCAGTGATATCTCGCCCATGGCACAGGTGGTGCGCAGGATGGGCCGGGACTTGGCTGCACTGGCCAGGGCGGCCACGATTGCCAGATCGCATCCGGGCTCCTTGGCCAGCCCGCCGGCGATGGTGGACACATACAGGTCTCGTGTCAGCAGGTTGACCCGGCCGTGGCGGTAGAGCACCGCGGCCAGCATGGCCAGGCGGTTGGCATCGATTCCGTTGGTGTTGCGGCGGGGAGTGGGCAGAACCGAGGAGGTGACCAGAGCTTGAATTTCGATGGGTAGGCTGCGGTGGCCATCCAAGGTAAAGGTCACGCAGGTGCCCTCCACCTCCTGCCCAGTCGTGGACAGGAAGAGCCCAGTGGGATCGCTGACCTCTTCGATACCCTGCTCGCCCATGTCGAAGCAGCCCACTTCGTCGGTGGGGCCGAACCGATTTTTGACGGCTCTCAGCAGGCGTAAAGCGGTCTGGGAATCGCCCTCGAACTGGCAGACTACATCAACCAGATGCTCGAGAGTCCGCGGTCCGGCTATGGAGCCGTCTTTGGTTACGTGGCCTACCAAAAGGGTGGGGATATCGTGCGACTTGGCCATGTCGATCAGGCTGATGGCTACCTCGCGTACCTGGGTGGAGCCCCCGGCGATGCCGTCGACCTGGCTGGAGACTATGGTCTGGGCGGAGTCCACAATCGCCAGTGCCGGCTTCTCGCGCTCGATCAGCCCCAGTACCGTGGCCAGGTCGGTCGTCGAAGCCAGCAGCAGTGAATCCTTGAGCGCTCCCACGCGACTGGCCCGCATTCGCACCTGGGCCTGGGACTCCTCGCCGGATATGTAGAGCACTTTGCCTCCCTGGTCGCCCCGGTCGGCCACACGGCCAGCGGTCTCGAGCAGGAGGGTGGACTTGCCGATGCCCGGCTCGCCGGCCAAGAGAATGACCGATCCTGGTACGATGCCTCCGCCCAGGACTCGGTCGAACTCCTCGAATCCCGTGGGTATCCGCTTTACCTGGTCCGTGCCTACACGGGTGATGGGCCGGGCCAGGCCGGTCTTCGGGGGCGCAGGTGCCGTATGGCTGCCGCCAGAGGAGGACAGACCACCGCCTGCACCTACGACACGGGCTTCATGAAATTCCTCGATGGTTCCCCACTGGCCGCATTCAGGGCAGCGTCCGAACCACTTGCCGCCGGTCCAGCCGCACTCCGTGCACACGTATTGCGTCGTCGTCTTGGCCATACCTGCACGCTATCGGGATTCAGGGACGAGGAGCTGGGCTTTTACGTCATCTTCGCAGTGCCGACACCCTGCGCATGAGAGAATGGAGGCATGGCTGAGAATCCTTCTGCACCCCTGTCCTCTTCCTCTGACTCCTCCGCGCATGCCAAGCAGCGCCGTCGACGGATCGGTCTGGTGATCGCCCTAGCGGCGGTGGTGGTCCTGGTGCTCCTATCGGCTTTCGTCTGGCCTCACTGGGCGGTGCGCAGCCAAGAGCCCGTCACCGAGGCCTCGGCTTCCGCCTCCTCACAGCCCTCGCAAGCCAGCAGCCCCAAGGCCAAGGCGGTTCCCCTGCCTGATTCGGCTTCCGAGCTGCTCAAGGCAATGCCTGATACGGTGGGCGAGTTCGCCCGCGTCAAAGCGGATTCCGACAGCGAGTGGAGCACCCGTACACCTATTGAGGAGTACAACCTGGTCTACTCATCCGGCAAGTCGGGCGGGGATGTGACCCTCCACCTGGCTCAGTGGTCCAGGAGCGAGGATGCCAAGGCGCTCTATGACAGCCAGTCTACGGGCATGTCCGGCAAGGAGCTGGCCTCGGGCAATGTTCGCAGCGGCGGCACGGTCACCGGATCCTACCTGGAGAAGGCGGATGGCGACGACGAGCACAAGGCCCTGGTCATCTGGCAGAATGATACGGTGGTCTTCCGCGCCCAGGGCCAGCGGACTGCGCTGGAGGCTTTTTACAAGGCCTTTCCGCTCTAGTCGTCCCGCAAGCGGTGTACGATAAGCAAGTTGGACACTTCCAGGTAACTAAGGATCGGAGGCTCGGATGGGTTCTGTCATCAAGAAGCGCCGCAAGCGGATGAGCAAGAAGAAGCACCGCAAACTGCTGCGCAAGACTCGTCACCAGCGCAAGTAGCTTTATGACTTATGGCCCATCAGGGTCAACGAAGCCCCCTGCATCGAATGGACGCGGGGGGCTTCGTGTATATCATCGCCGGTCAGCGTGGCCAGCCGGATGCCTCCAACCAGTAGGGGAGGGGATGATTGCTGACGCTCACTTGTTGGCGTTGGTCATGACCCGGGGCCCGTTGGGGTCGCCCACGATGACTGTGTCGACCATGTTGAGGAAGAGGCCGTGTTCCACGACACCCACGGTGGTGATCAGGTCCTGGGCCAGATCCTGCGGGTGCTCGATCCGATCCAGATGCAGATCGATGATGTGGTTGTGCTCGTCCGTCAGAACCGGCTGCCCCTGGCCGTCCAGCCGCAGTACTGGGTTATAGCCGCGCTCCTTGAAACGATCCAGGACGTGGCGCTCGCCGAAGGGGATGACCTCCACTGGCAGCGGGAAGCGGCCGATGGTGTCGACCACCTTTGACTCGTCCACAATCCAGACGATCCTTCGAGAGTTGACGGCTACGATTTTCTCCCAGAGCAGGGCTGCGCCGCCGCCCTTGATGCCGTTGAAGTCCTTGTCGACCTCGTCGGCCCCGTCGATGGTGACATCGATATGATCAACCTGGTCGATGTCGACGATGCGGATTCCGTAGCCTTCAGCCTGCTCCTTGGTCCGCCGGGAGGTGGTCACGCCGGTGAACTCCAAACCCTCTTCCTTCACGCGCCGTCCCAGTTCATCCACGAAGAACCGGACCGTGGATCCGGTGCCCAGTCCGGCGGTCATGCCGTTCTCGACCAGCTTGGCCGCCTCGACGCCGGCGGCCTTCTTCAGTCTGTCCTGCTCGGTCTTGTCCATACACGCTCCTTCATGCCCGCATGCGCTCAACTGCTGATGTCCTGCGGGTCTTGTTGATTCAGGTTCACTCCAGTCTAGACGATGGCCCCTGACGGTCCATGAGCCGCTCAATCCTCCACTTCGATGGCGTGCAGGCGGAAAGGCGACTCCTGAATGGTCAGGTAGCCGTCAGGATCGATGTCTGCATCTATATCGATGCTCCCGACGATATGCAGATCCTGTCCCGTGAACATGCTGCTGCCGGATGGGGGCGGCGTGATGCGGACGCGGCCGCTGGCTCTCAGTCCCCGGGCGCCGGAGTTCTTGGTCTCTTGGTCAGCCGTGTCGGTATCTGAGGTGTCCTTGAAAGCCGGCGCGAGTTCGTCTTCCTGACCATCGGCTATGTCGGGGTCGGGTGTGCCATTGATGGCCTCATCGCCTGGGTCCGTTACTGTGGTTTGGCTTTCTTCGATATCCCGCGTCTTTGGCGACTGGGGGAATGTTGCTTCCACAGATTCGGCTTCGACAGCGGTTTCGGCCAGGTCTTTCTGCTCCTCCTGGTCCAGGCCGACCTTCTTGCGGCCCAGTTTGTCCAGAACTTGGGGTCCTCCGTCCAGTTCAGCCTTGACTGCGGACGGCACTTGCGTGCCCTTGGCATAGGGAGAGGCCAGCAGCGAACGCCAGCCCTCGATGGGCAGACAGCCTTCCCGTTCGCCCTTGCCTGCAGCTGTGGCGTAGCCGCGGGCCAGAGTGTCCACTTTCTCGTTGAAGGTGTCGCCGGCGTGGCCCTTGACCCAGACAAACCTGACCGACCCGGGCCGTGTTTGGATCTCCTGGTCGATGGCTTCGATCAGGGGACGGTTCTTCACCGGCTTGCCCTGGGAGTTCTTCCAGCCCTTCTTCTTCCATCCGGGCACCCAGGTGGTGGAGCAGTTGATGGCGTATTGGGAGTCTGTTTCGATGACTAGCGGGCGCTCGCCTGGGTGGGCTCGCAACGCCTGCAGCACGGCACATAGCTCGCCAATCTGATTGGTGCCGTTGCTGGCGCCGCCTGCATCTGCGTCGCTGCCCTCGTGATCGGCCCAGGCCCAGCCCATGGGGCCATTGGGGTTGCTCAGTGCGCTGCCGTCGGTCGAGACGACCAGGTTCTTGTCATTGGTCATGGCTCCAGCCTAGACAGACAGATAGAAAGCACCCGTGCCGGCGATGAGTACTGCGGGCAGGTGCATGCGGTCTTGCCTGGAACTCAGCTCAGGGCCTTGGCGACCACCTGGTCAGCATCGTCCAGAACCTGGTCCAGGGCCTCAGGCGAAACGAAGGATTCCGCATAGACCTTGTAGATGTTCTCAGTGCCGGAGGGGCGGGCAGCGAACCAGTTGTTCCGGGTAGTCACCTTGATGCCCCCGATTTTGGCCCCATTGCCCGGAGCCTCGGTCAGCTTGGCAGTGATGGGTTCGCCGGCCAGTGTGGAGGCCGTCACATCGTCGCTGTTCAGCTGGGCGAACTTCTGCTTCTGCTCCAATGTAGTCGGGGTGTCCACTCGCTTGTACCAGCTTTGGCCGAAGCGCTCCACCTGCTCCTGGTGGAGCTGGGCCGGATTCTTGCCGGTCTTGGCTGTGATTTCAGCAGCCAGGAGGTCGGGGATCAGCCCGTCCTTGTCGGTTGTCCAGACATGGCCGTCCCTGCGCAGGAAGCTCATTCCGGAGCTCTCCTCGCCGCCGAAGGCCACCTCGCCCTTGAAGAGGGGGTCGACAAACCACTTGAAGCCCACAGGTACCTCGATCAGCCTGGCACCGATGGATGCGGCCACGCGGTCGATCAGGGAGGAGGAAACCAGGGTCTTGCCGATGCCGGCACCATGGGGCCATCCGGGACGGTTGCCCGAGAAGAGGTATTCCACACAGACGGCGATGTAGTGGTTGGGATTCATGACCCCGGTTCCTGGACAGACGATGCCATGCCGGTCGGCGTCCGGATCGGTGCCCCCCACCAGGTCGTAGGAGTCCCAGGCTCCGGCGTTGAGGCGATCCACCAGCCCTTTCATGGCATAGGGGGAGCTGGGATCCATGCGGATCTTTCCATCATGGTCGATGGTCATGAACCGCCAGGTCGGATCCACCTGCGGGTTGACGACACCAATGTTCAGGCCGTACTTTTCGTTGATCAGCGGCCAGTAGTTGATTGAGGCGCCGCCCAGCGGGTCGATGCCCAGACGGACTCCGGAAGATCTGATCAGATCAAAGTCGATGACATTGCCCAGGTCGGTCACGTAATGCTCCCGGTAGTCGAAGCGCTCCACAAGGTCGGATTTGATGGCATCCTCAAAAGGAATCCGCTTGACCTGCCTGTAGTCGCCCAGGAGCTCATTGGCCCGTTGGGCGATGGCGTTGGTGGTTTCGGCCGGAGCCGGACCGCCTGTGGGCGGGTCATACTTGAATCCGCCATCGGTGGGCGGGTTGTGGGAGGGAGTGACCACGATGCCGTCGGCCAGATCCTCGCCGGAGAAGCGCTGGGTGCCGTCAGCCGCCCGGTTGTGTGTCAGGATGGCCTGGGAGACGGTGGGGGTGGGAGTGTAGTCATCATTGGCATCGATGCGCACCCGTACCCCGTTTGCGGTCAGGACCTCGATGGCCGTCTTCCAGGCGGGAAGGGAAAGAGCGTGGGTGTCACGGCCCAGATAGAGCGGTCCAGTGATCCCGTCCTTGGTGCGCTGTTCGGCTATGGCCTGGCTGATAGCCACGATGTGGGCCTCGTTGAAGGAGGTGGTCAGGGCGGAGCCGCGATGCCCGGAGGTGCCGAAGGACACCCGTTGGGAGGGAATTGAAGGGTCGGGGATGAGATCGTAGTACCTGCCGATCAGATCGTCGACGTTGATCAGATCTTCTGGGCTGGCAGGCTTGCCCGCATTCTGTGCTGTCATGGCTCCCATCATGCCACCCCGGCATGAGAAAGCGGACAGATGGGCAACAGGCTCTTTCGGTCTCAGTCGGACTGCGGCACCCGCACGTCCAGGGCCTGACGCTCCACACTGAGTGCGATGTGACAGGTCTCGCCCAGAATGTCTCCGTCCACCTGAGCCAGGGCCGGCTTCTCCAGGCGGATCTCCGCCTTGGTTCCCTGCAGCTGGACGATGGTGGAGTTGGTTGACAGGGGGCTCTGGCTGGTCTTGCGGGTGATGGTCTGATGCATCACGTCCCCGAAGAGGTTGGCCCAGCCGATCAAGCCGGCGGAGGTGTCGATGATCTCGAAGTCCAGGATGCCGTCATCGTAGGAGGCATCGGGCATCAGGGAGAATCCTGGAATCTCCCCGCAGTTGCCGGCCATGAAGGTGCGGAAGGTCACCGATGTGTTGGTCTGCGTGACCTGGTCGGGCCGGGTGATGGAGATGTCGGCCGTGTACTTGGGTGCGAACAGATGCTTGGCGCCACTGATGAAGTAGGCCAGCCAGCTGACCGTCTTCTTCAGATTAGGGTCGGTGTCGTCAATCATCAGAGCATCGAAGCCGATGCCAGCGATGATCAGGAAAGCGTGACCACGGCCTTGCTCCTTACTGTCTGCGTCAAGGAGGGTCATGCGGCCCACATCCACCTGGGTGGACCCGTGCGAGGTGGCCACGGCCAGGGCGGCGTCCAGATCGCCTACTGGAATGCCCATGTTCCGTGCGAACAGGTTTCCGGTCCCGATTGGGATGATGCCCATGACATGATCGCTGGAAGCCATAGCGCTGGCTACGGTGCGTACAGTCCCGTCCCCGCCCACGGCAACGACTACGTTGGCCCCACGCTCCAGTGCCATGCGGGCGCAGGCCCTGCCGTCCCGATCCAACTGGGTTTCGATGAAGCTGAATTCGCGGATGCCCTTGTCTCGGCAGTATTGCTGGATGCGTTCGCGGGCGGCAGCAGCCTGGGGTTTGGAGGGGTTGATGACGAAGGCGTAGCTGAGCTGGTCGTCGTCCCGGGCCAGTATCTGCATGGCGAACTTATGCCGTCTTTGGGCGCGGACGATCAGCACCACCGCAGTGACGGCAATGGCCGCCGCTGCCAGGATGGCGAGGATGACGACCGCTGGAATTGGCATGACTCTATTTTGCGCGCCCTGCCGACCCGAATCTTCTGGGTGTGTCCGACGTGAACGAACCCTCTACAGCAATCACGCTCACAGTATGAGCCGATTGAGTAGTGAAAACCGTAAAGTTAAGATGGCACTCGGTCCATGTGGTCCCTTCGGTCTGGAGTTGCAACGGCTTCGTGCGCTGGAAGTCCGGGAAAGCCCGGGGGTATGGGAAGAGGAGGCAGGCATGGATAAATACAAGAGCGTGTTCGACATCATAGGTCCCATCATGATTGGACCCTCCAGCTCGCACACAGCCGGGGCCGTGGCCATTGGTCGGGTTGGCCACATCCTTGCCGGGGGTGTTCCGAGTCGTGCTGATGTTCATTATTATGATTCTTTCGCTCGCACGCACAGCGGCCACGGTACCGACTACGCCATCATCAGCGGCCTGCTGGGTTTTGCGCCGGATGACCCCCGGGTGCCTGATGCCGTTGGCATCGCACGCAGGCAGGGCATGGTTCTGACCTTCCAAGAGGAGGACGAACCAAGCCCCATCGACCACCCGAATACCGCTGTCCTGGACTTGCGGGGGCCAGCCGGTCGGGTGATATACGCGGCTTGTTCCATAGGGGGCGGGACCATTGAAGTACGGCGTATCAACTTGGACGGCTGCCAGATCACTCCTCCAGGGCTTCTGCCCATCCTGCTGGTGGAACTGGATGAATCCGAAAAGGGCGCAGGTCGGCGATTGGAGCGTATACGCGATCTGCTTCGAGAAGAGGGTGTGACCAAGCAGACCAGGTATGAGCCCGAGGGTCCGGCCGGCATGGCGGTGTACGAGTTCGATTTGGACAATCCGCTGTCCACGCAGCAACAAAAGCAGATCGCGGGTCACTCGTCCCGGATGATGTATATCGACTAGGAGGCATGGCGCATGTTCACTTCGATTGCTGAACTCGTGAGTATGGCCGAAGAGCGTGGATCGTCGATATCTGAAGTGGCCATCGACGAGGAGGTGCGACGTTCGCACCAGACCCGTGAGCAGATCTGGGCAAGAATGGCCAGGAATCTGCAGGTCATGCAGGCTGCCGTTGCCAGGGGGTCCCAGGGCGATGGCGTGTTTTCCAAGACTGGGCTGAGTGGTGGCCAGGCGGCTCTGCTGGAGCATTATCGGAAGACGCGAACCAGCCTGAGCGGTGACGCCATGCTGCAGGCCGTTGAGGCCGCCATGGCTACCAATGAGGTCAACGCGGCCATGGGCATCATTTGTGCGACTCCTACCGCCGGCTCTTCGGGCACTCTGCCCGGCGTGCTCACAGTGCTCAAGAATCGAATGGGGCTGGATGACGATGGGTTGATTCGCTGCCTGTTCACGGCAGGGGCTTTCGGTCTGGTTACCGCCAACAAGGCGATGATCTCCGGAGCTACAGGCGGTTGTCAGGCCGAAGTGGGCAGCGCATCCGGCATGGCTGCCGCTGCAGCGGTTGAGGGTGCTGGAGGCGATCCTGATGCCTGCGCCCAGGCCTTCGCCATAGCCATGAGCAATCTGCTGGGCCTTGTCTGCGATCCCGTGGCCGGCCTGGTGGAGGTGCCTTGCGTAAACCGCAACGCCATCGGCACTGCCAACGCTTTGATTGCTGCTGATATTGCCTTATCGGGTGGCGTCAGCAGAATCCCGCCCGATGAGGTCATCGCAGCCATGAAGTCCATCGGCGAGAGCATGCCATCGTCGCTTAGGGAGACCGGCATTGGCGGGCTTGCGGGTACTCCCACCGGCAAACGGTTCCGCAAGACCGTATTCGGCAAGTGATGCGGGGCAGATGTATATAAAAGACGGATGGTTCCCGTCCGCCTTCCTGCCTCGGCTGTTTTTCCAGGCTGGTCGGCGGCGGTCGGCCGGTTGCGACAGAGGCCATAAGGCTTGGGAAGAGTTGTGCGGGGCCGGTTTTCGTGTCCCCCGAAAGTCATAGAATTCAGATATGTTAGATATCAGGTTCATTCAGGAACATCCGGATGTTGTCCGTGAATCACAGCGCAAACGCGGCGAATCGGTCGAGCTCGTCGACGAAGTGCTGAAGGCGGACAGCGAGCGCAGGGCGGCGCTCCAGGATTACGAAAGCCGCAGGGCCGAGCAGAAGTCGCTCGGCAAGCGCATGGGTTCGGCCTCTCCTGATGAGAAAGCCGACCTTCTGGCCCAGACCAAGAGTTTGTCGGACAAGGTGAACGCCTGCAAGGCAGCCTCTGACGAGGCCAACTCCAGGTACACCGATCTGATGTGGAAGTTCAGCAACGTAGTGGAGCCTGAGGCGCCCGAGGGCGGCGAGGATGATTACGTGGTGGTCAAGAAAGTCGGTACTCCGCGTGACTTCGCCAAGGAGGGTTTCGAGCCCAAGAACCACCTGGACCTGGGCGTTGGCGTGGCTGGTATTGACATGCGCAGGGGCGTCAAGGTCTCCGGATCCAGATTCTACTTCCTGCGCGGTGATGTGGCCCGGCTGGAGATTGCCATGCTGACCATGGCTGTGGACCAGGCCATGGAGCATGGATTCATTCCTACGATCACCCCCACTTTGGTCCGGCCCGAGGTCATGGCCGGCACCGGCTTCCTGAACGCCCATGCCGACGAGATCTATCGTCTGCGTGAGCCTGACGACCAGTATCTGGTGGGCACCTCCGAGGTCTCCCTGGCTGGCATGCACGAGGACGAGATTCTGGATTTGAGCAAGGGTCCGCTGCGCTACTGCGGTTGGTCCAGCTGCTACCGGCGAGAGGCTGGTTCTGCCGGCAAAGACACCATGGGCATCATCCGTGTCCACCAGTTTGACAAGGTGGAGATGTTCGTCTACTGCAAGCAGGAGGACTCCCGCGACCAGCACAAGCAGTTGTTGGCCATGGAGCAGGAGATGCTGGCCAAGGTGGACGTGCCCTACCGGATCATCGACACCGCCGCAGGAGATTTGGGATCCTCGGCTGCGCGCAAGTTCGATTGTGAGGCCTGGGTGCCCACCCAGGGTCGCTACCGGGAACTTACGTCAACCTCCAACTGCACCGAGTACCAGGCCCGCCGCCTCAACGAGCGCGAGCGGCTGGAGGACGGCTCTACGCGCCCTGTCAGCACCCTGAACGGGACCTTGGCCACCACCCGTTGGCTGGTCGCCATCCTGGAGAACCACCAGAATGCCGATGGCTCCATTGTCATCCCCGAGGCCATGCGCTCTTACGTGGGTGGGAAAGAAGTCATCGAGCCCAAGACCTGGGAGGCCTGAGTCGCCTCTGTCGTGAGCGACCGACATTCCGCTGCTGGTTAGACCAACCCTGATGTCGTATGATGAGTGACGTGCCTGATTGGCACGTCTTTTGGACAGGTGTCTGAGCGGCCGAAAGAGACGGTCTTGAAAACCGTTGTGGCGCAAGCCACCGCGGGTTCGAATCCCGCCCTGTCCGCCTGGTTGATGCCCCGGAGCTATCTCCGGGGCATTCTTGTATTCGCTGAGTTCTATGTCCGCAGTACTGAGGTCAGCGGTTGTGACAGCGGTTTGGGCTGGAACTTGGTGTCTACAATGATGGATGGTAGCCATGCTTAATCACGTGAGCCGACCCTTGGGTGCCGACTCTGCAAGGGAAAGGTCGGGTCGTGGATCAATTCATCGCCATTGTCTCTCTGATCGGGGATTGGCTGCTTTTCACATTCCCGCTCTTCCAGGGGCTGATGGAGCTGCAGGAATATCAGGAGCTTCTGGACGACTTTGATCAGCTCAGCAAGAATTGGGATGAGGTCTCGCCTTGGTGGTGGCTGGTGCCCATCGTCAAGATTCAACTGGAGCGCAAACGCGGGCACGAAATTCTCCGTCAGGCTACCAGGACCAGATCAGAACGTCGACGGGCGCTAAGCTTCCTCGATCAGGCAACGGCCTGGTACTTCGTGTCGGTCGCAGGCTGGCTGAAGATGGTTTCCTCCTCTTATGAATTGCTTGAAACATACGAAGCCAAAGAGAACATATGGCTGTTGGTTCTTCTGATCGTTCTGCTGACCTCCGGTGGTCTCTTCAACGCCTACTATCGCATAGACAGGAAGCGTATAGGCCAGAAGGAGGAGGAACTGAAGCCCGACTCTGAGGTGGCCAACGATTGATGAGGCACCCATGAGACCAGGCAATGGCAGCGCTGATCCTGCAGCCAGAGTAGGCCTTGATGCCCAGGTCGGTATGGATAAGAGGTCATCAGACTCGGGGGACAGGATGGTTCCCCAGCCGGTGCGAGAGCTTCTGGATGGTTTGAGAACAAATTGGCGTGTCGTTCAACACCCGCCCTTGGATACCATCGACCAAGGCATGGAGCTGGGCATTGCTGACCTGCTGGGGCTCTCTGTGGAAAACATCTCCAAGTTCCTGCTGCTGGAGGATGCTGGAGGTCTGCTGATACTCCTGGTGGCCAGGGGCATAAGGCGACCGGATTTGCGCCAGGTGCGAGCAGTGGTCGGTTGCCGGAGGCTGCACATGGCCTCAGCTGCCACCCTGAGCGAGTGCCTGGGTACGGTGCCAGGTAGGGTCTCGCTGCTGGATCTGGTGGGTCATCGTGGCCAGGTGAACACCGTTGTCTTGGACGGTAATCTGACGGCAACTGACGAACAGACAGCACTGCCGTTAGGCTCTGACGACGTGTCTGTCTGCTTGCCCGGCTCTTGCCTCCCGGATTTTGCTCGGAAGCTGGCATCCCAGGTGTTCATACTGCCAGAAAGTTGAAGCTGTCGGCTCAGTCATTGCTCCTGGTCTCTGCTCTGGGAGAAGCTGGAAACCGTTGTGTGTGAAGGAGGGAAGGAGCAGGCCGGTGAGGCTGAATCTGTCTTGGAGGAAAGGGCCGTCGGCGGATGAGATGGATCAGGACAATCGTTCCGACCCGGTCCAGGCGACCAGGCCGGGTCGAGCCAGCCGGTGGCTGGTAGCGTTCAGGGCCGCCTGTTGCGGACTGCTGGTGGGAGTACTGGTGGTGCTCTACCGGCAAGGCATCGGCTATGGCACCCGGTTCGCTCGATGGGCCTACGGGCAGATGCGTGATCAGCCTCTGATGATCCTTCCTTGGTTGCTGGCCGCCCTGCTGGTCGGGCTGGCCCTGGCCTGGATGGTCAGCCGGGTTCCCATGGCCTCCGGCTCCGGCATTCCACAGGTGGAGGGAGTGGTCATCCACGGCATGCGCATGCCTGCTCTGCCCGTGCTTGGCGTACGATTCGTGGGCGGCCTGGCCTGCGGCATGTTTGGCCTGTCTCTGGGGCGCGAGGGACCCTCGGTGCAGATCGGCGCGGCCGGTTCCCAACTGGTTTCCCGTGGGTTGCGCCGAGACCGTGTGGAGGAGACCTGCCTGGTGACCTCCGGTGCGGCAGCCGGTCTGTCTGCAGCATTCAATGCGCCGCTTTCGGGGATGGTCTTCGCTCTGGAGGAGATCCACAGGTCTTTTTCTCCCATGATTCTTCTTTCGGCGGCCATGGCCTGTCTGAGTGCTGATTTCATCGCCAAGAACCGCTTCGGCCTGCGTCCGGTCCTGGACTTCACTGCTATGCCACAGCTGACCATCGGCCAGTATCTGCTGATGATCCCCCTTGGGCTGGTGGCAGGTCTGGTGGGAGCTGCCATGAACCGCCTGCTTCTGGGTGCTCAGAGTCTTTACAGTCACCTGCCCTCGAAGCTGGGACCGGTGATCTCCCTCTTCCTGGCTCTGCCGGTCGGATTGCTGCTGCCTGCCGTCCTAGGTGGCGGCGAGGATCTGATCGGCAAGGCGGAAGGCGTTCGCGAGCTGGCCTGGTCAGTGGCCATCAACCTGTTGATTCTGCTTCTGGTCAAGATGCTCTTCACGGCCAGTTCCTTCGGCAGCGGCGCCCCCGGAGGCATCTTCATGCCCATCCTGGCAGTCGGCACGCTGACTGGGTCCCTGTGCGGTATGGGTGCAGCCGCACTCGGAATGCCCATCCGGATCATTCCGGTATGCGCGGTCTGCGCCATGGCAGGCACCCTGACGGCCTCGGTCAAGGCTCCCATAACATCCATCCTGCTGACGGTGGAGATGTCTGGATCCCTGGTTCATATGCTTCCCGTGGCTTTATGCGCCTTCACGGCCCTGATGGTGTCCGATTTGCTGCGTGTTGAACCCATTTACGAGGCTCTGCTGGAGCGTTATCGACGCGGACGTGCTCCCGATGCCCAGGTTCCTGACAGGGTCACTGTGGAGTTTCCCATAGAACATGGCAGTCCAGCGGCTGGTCGTCTGCTGGGACAGGTCCCCTGGCCGCACGGATGCGCCGTAATCGGTCTTCGCCGGGGCGAGCATAGGCTAATTCCCGCTGGTGATCTTCGGCTGCTCGCTGGGGATGGTGTCATCCTGCTCTGTCCGGGTGATCGTCTGGACCAGGCCCGCCAGGTCATGGAAGGTCTCTGTCGCTGACTGGCATTCTCTAAAGAATGGTCAGGCACTGCCCGCGAACCGCCACGGCCTGGAAGTTGCTGATGGCCACCATGGGCTCATCGTCGCCGTAGCGGTCCAGAATTTTTCTGGTCACCTCGGCGAAGGGCTCGGAATCAAGATGGGGCAGGAGGCGGAAGTCCACCAGGCCCAGCCCTGCGGTGGAGTCCAGATTCGGGGCGGCTGAGCGCGGATCCATGGCATCCAGGAAGCCGATATCGGGACCGGTCACCACAGCGCCGGCCGATTCGCCGATATAAGGTTTGCCCTGACCCACCTGCTGCCTGATCAGATCAGCAGCACCTGAGCGACGCAGCTCTTGCAGCAGGAAGAAGGTGTTGCCGCCGGACAGATAGATCAGGTCGTCCTTCTCCAGACTGCGACGCATGGTCTCCGGATCGGCGGTCGAGACTTCCAAGTCGTCGATTCGGCAGCCCATGTCGGTGAAAGCCTGGCGAGCTTCCTGGACATAACTATCTGAACGTTGTGGAAGGTTGGCCGTGGGGATGAAGGCCACCGTATGATTTTCGGGCGAGCCTTCGAGGAAAGCGGGCAGCCTGTCAGCGGTAGCGGAGAATGAGGATGTGAGCAGCAGCCGACGCATAACGGCTCCTTTCGTGCCCGGCGGGACTTCCGCCCTGGGCAGGTCGCAAAACGTAAGATTCGACCATTGCTGGCTTCAATATATCCATTCGGTGGCCTTCACCTAGTGATTGACCACGTGCCTTCTGGATTCTGCCGCAGGTTCTGTAGGTCCAGATGTTTATTCTGGGGGCATGGCAAGGCAGCATCGGGAGTTCCAGCAGGGATTAAGCCAAGGCGTATCGGGCGACCTGCCAGGTGAGGATATATTCAACGATGACCGCCCCGACCCAGCGGCCCCAGGTGGCAGCATCCTCTTCGCTCTGCCTGGGACCCTGGTGGACTGGGACCCGCGCCGAGCCTTGGTCGGGCATTATCCTGACGGGGTGGTCGATATGGTTCTGGACCCGGAGGACCCTTGGGGCTTCGCTTGTGTCAGGAGGCAGATCAATCTGGGCGTGGACCCACAGCAGGCATTGGCCGATTATGAAACCACTCACGGACCTGCGGTCGCTTGGGTGGTTCGCGTCTGTCTGGAAAACTACACCTTGGCAGTAAAGGGCCTGCTTCCTGGAGCATCGGATCTGCTGGGGGATCTGCGGCGAGCCGGCCTGACCCTTTGGGGTCTGGCGACGACGACCAGTCAGCTGACCGAAGCGGTGTCAGACGTTCTCTCGCCCCTCTCTGCTCTGAAAGGTGTTCTGATTTCATCCGAGGAGCATCTGGATCTTTCCGATCCGCTCTTCTATCGTCTGGCTCTGCGTCGTTTCGCCATCAGCCCCGGGCATACGATTTTCGTCGATGTGGATCCTGAGCATGTGGCTATGGCAGACAGACTGGGTATGGAGGGGATTGTTGCCCGTGATATCAGTAGTCTGCGTCAGCTCCTTCGCCAGCGGGGCATTGACTGCTGAGCGGACGTTCAGACGATGCGGCGGTCTGCGGCCCAGCGGGTCAGTTCGGTTCGGTTGGAAAGCTGAAGCTTGCGCAGGACGTTGGAGACGTGGGTCTCAACCGTCTTGATGGAGATGAAAAGCTCGGAGGCTACCTCGCGGTAAGTGTAACCCCGGGCAATCAAGCGCATGACCTCCTGCTCGCGCGCGGAGAGTCGATCCAGTTCGTCATCTTCCACCCGACCGGCATCTGCGGCCTCGTCCTCCTGGAAGGCGGAGAGCACGAATCCCGCCAGCTTGGGGGAGAAGACTGCATACCCCTCGTGAACTTGACGGATTGAGGAGACCAGGTCCTTGGCGGAGATGGTCTTGGTCACGTAGCCACGTGCTCCGGCACGGATGACTGAACCCACGTCCCTGGGCGAGTCGGATACGGAAAGAGCCAGAAAGACCGACCGTGGGGAGAGAGGATGGGAACGGCTCAGAATTTCGGCGCCTCCGCCGCCCTGGCCGCCAGGCACGTGAACATCCAGCAGAACCACATCGGGACGGGTCTGCTCGACCATGAGAATGGAGGACTCCACGTCTGCCGCCTGGCCCACGACGTGGAAATGCGGCTGCAGGGTGGTGATGACGCCGGTACGGAACATCTCATGGTCGTCGACGACGGCTACGCGGATGCTTGCGGGCCCATCCTCGGCTTGATGGGGCTCTGCTGCAGTCGTGGTCATGGGCGTGGTTCAGCCCGCCTTTCCCGACGCGGGTCCTCAAGCGTGGAAAGGATCGGACCGGCATGCGTCTGTGAATGAATGGTTCACCACGTATCCTATCATTGCTGTGCCTCAGTCCCTTTTTCAGCCTGATCAACCTCGCCCTCCTGATGCTGGCTGGCCTCGGACAGCGGCATGTGCATTCTGACCTCGGTGCCCCAGCCCGGGCGGGAGACGATTTCGACCCTGCCGCCACGCCGACGAATCCGACCTATGATGGACTCTCGGATTCCCAGACGGTCAGCTGGAATCGCATCCATATCAAAGCCAGAACCGTGGTCGCGCACGTAGACTTCAACCTGATTCCTGCGGGCCTCGCAATATACGGATATGGGTTCGCCACCGTGGGTGACCGCATTGACCAGGGCCTGCTGGGCCGCGTTGAGCAGGGCGTCGGTCTGCGCGCAGGGCATGGCATCGCCCACGGTGACCACCTCGATTGGCTTGCCTGAATCATCCTCCACCTGTGCGGCTATCTGGCTCAGCCCAGTGCTGACGGACCGGTCTGAGGGAGTGCGTTCCTGATAGAGCCAGTTGCGCAGATCGCGCTCCTGGGATCGGGCCAGGGTGAAGACGGTATGCGGGTCATCGGCATGCAGCTGAATCAGAGCCAGGGTCTGCAGGACGCCATCGTGCAGATGGGCTGCCATATCGGCCCGTTCCTCCTCGCGTTCCTTCATGGCGCGTTCATCGCCCAGCTGGCTAATGATTGAGCCTACCCAGGGCACAACCACTGCGGTCACGCCCACAAGCAGCAGTCCGGCCAGGACTATCAGGGTCAGGGCCCAATGCAATTCCTGGGTGGAGAGCAGGAAGATTATCGCAGCAGACAGGATCAGGGCCAGGCTGCCGATCAGGGCCGGCAGGTGGTAGCCGGTTCCTTGGTTTTCCGGCCTCAGCCAGGCCAGAACTAGCCCGGCGCAAAAAAGCAGGCAGGGGACGACAAAGGCGGGGCGCATACCGCTGTTGAGCAGAAAAACCGTGGTCAGCAGGAGGATGATGCCTAGGCCTGCCAGCAGTCTGGTTATCCGCCCGGGGGTGATGTTGTGGTCCTCCTTTTGACCCGATTGCCCAGTAAGAATGCTGGGTGCCAGCGGAGCCGATCGCGGGTCATTCGGTTGGACCGCCTGGGTGGGATCGCCCTGGGGCAGTATCAACCAAAGGAAGCAGTAGACCACGCAGGTGATCATTTTGGGGGCCAGGAGCACCATGACCAGGCGTATCCAGAAGACGGGAATACCCAGGTGCAAACTGATGCCCTTGCAGACTCCGCACAGGATCCTGCCCTTGTGCGGCCTCATCAGGGGCATGCGCGCAGGGTGCAGAGGAGGTGGTTCCTTCAGCATTCGCTGTTCCTGCATGGGTGCGTTCATGCTTCCATTATCGTTTTCGGATGGTGCCGATAAGGCGATAAACGGAAGAAATCAGGGTCGAATCAGGGTGTTCCCCCATAAGATTTGCGCTGGCTGGGTGTTGTAATGAAGACATGAGTAGCGACATGAACGGCAATGGCCCTGATAACGGCTGGCGGTGGAAGTCCGACAAGTTCTTCCGCGCCTGCAGGGAGTCCTATCTGATCCGCGACCAGGGATGGATCGGCGGCGTCTGCGTAGCCTTGGCCCGTCGGCTGGGCTGGAGCGTAACCCTGGTCAGAGCGCTGATGATTTTGGCGGTCTTTCTCTTCGGCACTGGTGCCGCCTTCTATGGTTTTGCCTGGTTCGTCTTGCCGGATCGGCGTGGGGTCATTATCGCCCAGGAGCTGATTCACGGAATTTGGCATGCTTCCATGGTGGGTATTATCATTTACTGGCTGCTGGCCATCCTGATTCCTGGAGTCGGAATCGTTTCCCTGGCTTTGGGTGCATTGATTTTGTATCTCCTTATCCGGTGGAGTCGCAATAAGGCCCTGGAGTACCAGAGAGGGTACTGGGCTGGGCCGGATGCCGGCAGGCCGGTTTCGGGCGATCCTTGGGTGATGGGACCGCAGTATTCGGAACGGCCGAGTGGTGCAGGTTCGCAGTGGTATTCGAATCAGCCTGAGTTTCCGAGCTTTTCAGGGTATGAGGGATACCAGGATTACACAGGGACGCGAAGCAATGCACAGACAGCAAGTGATGCGAGTTCGGAAGGATACAAGGATCAGCCAGAGCATTCCGATTCGTATGGAACTTCGGAGCAACAAGGGGATGTAGCCTCTCCTGGACCCATCTCTGAGACAGAGGATTCGGTAAACGCCGGCAGCGATTCGAATAATACGCAAGATGGGGGCAATCCCAGCGCTGGTGCAGCTCCCGGAGGTTGGACAGGGGCAGAAGGCCCTGCAGAACCTGCTGGGAACAAGAATCAGTCGTATGGATTCAGTGCCTGGCCGGGCTATGGTACAGCCGGGTCATTCTCGACAGGGCCGGGAATGGCCCGTAAGGCTCCGTCGGTTCCGCCCCGGCTGCGGCGTCGTCCCGCCGGACCTGTGCTGGTCAGTCTTCTGTCGGGACTGATCCTGGTCTCCGGTGCAGGGGTCTGGTGGATGGCCACGAACCCCTATCGCGGATTGAATGCGACCTTGGCCTACGCTCTAATCTGGGCTGGAGGCGTCACGCTGACACTTGGCGTGGTCATACTGATCCTGGGCTTGATGGGCCGCAGGTCAGGAGGATTGACTCCCATTGCCTTGATGGCCAGCCTGGTTGTTCTGATTCTGGCTACCGGTTCGGCCATACCAGGCATTGAGCAAACCCAGAACCGCAGGATCTTGGCCGACTACGCCACAGTTCAAGTTAACGGCAGCAACTATGGGCGCTCGTTGGGGGCGAGCAGTGCGGACATGAGGCGTTATCGCCGCGGCACCGCGCTGGTCGGAGACCCGCAGGATCAGGGAAGTGCCGTCATTGACCTGACTGGTTATGAGCGGGAACACGGTACCCATCGTGTTCAGATTATGGATGATGCGGTGAGTACAGTCTCAGGCTGCCCGACGGGCACCGTGCGCCTGGCTGTGGCCTATGCTGACGTTCGCTTGCTCATTCCTAAGGGGTGCAGTTTGTCCTATAGGGAACACACCGACCTCTACAGGGTCTTGGGATCAGGCGCGGCTGACTGGATAACCGAGACGGAACAGGGAAACCGGATGTGGTGGGGCAATACGTCGTCATCAGCTGAACGACGCAATTGGGAGGAAGCCCTGCGAGCGTCCAAGGAGGATCAGTGGCATATGCCCGACGATCCCGAATTGATCGTCGAAGCCAATCTCATGGACGGTGCACGGGTCACCGTGCAAGCCCAGGGGAGTGCTACCCAGCCGAAGCGGGCGCAGCTCTACAGCGGCTCGATCAATGAATATTGGGATTATAGCTACAATCCATGGCAGTTTGGGGAGGATCAGGAAGATGACTGATATACAGCAACCAGAAGGAGGCCAGCCCCAGCCGCTGGATCGTCAGGAGCGCACCACCAAGGTCATGCCGGTTGAATCGCAGGCACCTCCGATATATCAGGTTCGGATGCAGCCGCCGGAGCCGGTCCGTCCTAGCGGCCCCAGCCTGCCGACCATCATTTTTGGCGCCCTGGTTGGACTTTTGGCTCTGACCATGTTGGCTTTAGGATTGGTCTTTCTGCGTTACGGTACGGATCTGACCATAGTCATACCCTGGCAGCGGATTATTCCATTGATTTTTGCCGCCCTGGGCGTGGTGCTGATTGGCGCGTCTGTATTAGCCTGGCTGGCATCAGCAAGGCGCACCCGCTCTGTCTCAAAAGACCAGGATATTCCAGAAGATCAGGCTGCCAAGGATGGTCAGAGACCCCAGCAGGGTCAGGGCCAGGGTAAACCAGTGGCCAGCCCCGGCAACAGCTGGCTTGCCGTCAGATCGGCTGAAGACAGAGGTCAGGGTGCTCGCCAAGAGCAGGATGAGTACCAGACACAGGACGGACAACAGGGGCCAGCATGATGCCATCATCGATGACAGATGCATAAGGTCTAGCGCCTGGCGGACCACAGTAAAGGCATAGGCCAGCAGGGCAGCCATAAGTCCTGCGGCTAGCAGGCCTAGCGACCAGAGCCGTCCGGTCAGGCCTTTGCTGAAACCTGACTGTCGGTGGTCTTTGCCTCGAGCTCGCAGATGTGAGCTCAAGGCTCCAATCAGGGCAGATACCAGGGCAGCAGCCAGCAGAATGGGACCACTGGCCATCAGAGTCAACAGGGCGGTCAGCGAAGGTATCAACCCTGTATTCGTGTGCTTGGGCACTTGATTGAGCTGATGGGGCTGGCTGCCGGCAATCATAGGCGTTGACCATTGATCGGCTTTGGTGCCCATTGCCACGGCGTTGATCCAGTCTTCCAGATTATGGGTATATCTGGGTTCAAGGGGCAACCCGGCCTTGGCCAGCCGGCTGCCGGTACGAATCTGATGGTTGGTAGGGTAGTAGCGCAGGGTCACGTTGTCGTTGCCGATCGCATGTGTTCTGCGGATGATCTCGCGCGCACCCTGCTCTACTGGCATGGAAACATCCATGGTGCCGAAGTTGATCATGACCGGCATCCGCAGCTGATCCAGATAGGGCAGAGAGGGGAAGTCGGCGTACTCCAGGCCCAGCAGGGACAAGTCCATGCCCATGAGACGCGGTATAACGTTGCGAATCCCCTTAGGCGCGCCAATCAAGTCCAAATAGCTGGTGGCCGCCATGGCCATCTGCCGTCGTCCCGGGTAGACGGGAGGCGAAGTCAGGATGGAGAAGGCGATGCTGGGGTCCTTGGCGGTCATGATGGACGATATCCAAGTGCCCTCGGACTCGGCGTACAGGCCCACCTTGGTTGGATCCACGCCCGGCCAGGAGCGCAGACGGTCGAGGGAGCGCCCGTAGTCGGCGGCCATGGCCTGGTAGTCGCGATGGAAGGTGGTGTAGGTGTCCAAACGCTTGTCGGGCACCAGTGTGGTGATGCCGGCTGAGGCCATGGCTGAAGCCAGGTCGCCAAATACTTCGGAGGATTTGCCTGTTCCGGCGCCATGGATGAACAGGCAGGCTGGTCCGGTGCCTTTGTGGTCGCTTGGCTCTCTGACGATGGCCTGGATGCGAACTCCGCCAGCCAAAGTGATGCTGATTTTCTGCTCCCTGACTGGGTGGGTGCCCTCAGGGGTCGTGGGGCCCAAACTCGAAGCGACGGCAGTGGAGCGGGTCGAGACCTGCAGATGGTCGCGGTAGGGTTCTACCCGCCAGTCCGGCGTCATGGCTTGGCCCAAAAGGAGCATGACCAACAGGATGACCACAAAGGAGGCGGCGGTGAAACCCGCCCGTTTCAGCTTTTGCACCCGTCAACTCTACCCGACAGCACGACTGGTTGCAGAGATAGACCTCATGATTGTGGTTCAGGTGGTCAGTTCTGGGCCTGTTCGGCTTCGTCCAGGGTTTCAAAGCCGTTCATCTGCACTGTGGCCAGGATGGTTTCCTCGGTCAGGTTGCCGCCCCGGGCCTCGATCTGGCCCACCATGGATTGGTAGAGATCCAGCGTCCTGGCCGAATAGGTGCCCAGTTCGCCACGCAGATAGGTTTCGAAGGAGGTGGCCTCCGGAGTGTCTTCACTGGTGCGCAGGACTCGCATCTCCTGACCTAGACGGGGGTAGCGCTCGCGGAAGTCCTTGGCCCAGGCCACCTGCCGGTCGATGATGTGCTCCTGCTGCTCCTGGCGATCCAGGCCCAGCCTGGGCAGGTAGGGGGCAATGCTGCTGTGGTACTGGTCCGGGGCGGTGGATTCCATCATCCGCCCATACTTTTCGGTCAGCAGGTTGCGTCCCTGTGCGTCAGCCTGATCCAGATCGTCTGCATAACTGGCCAGCAGGGGATGAGGCCAGGTCAGAAACTGGCTCAGGCGCATCTGATGGAACATGGGCCAGTTGCCCTGACAGTTGGCCGGGCCACCCTCGTTGTTGACCTGCTGGAACTGTTCCCATTCGTGGCGGACGATCCCCTCACGCAAGGACTCATCAT
The DNA here is from genome assembly GCF_016101585.1 of Bifidobacterium polysaccharolyticum. Lineage (GTDB taxonomy): Bacteria > Actinomycetota > Actinomycetes > Actinomycetales > Bifidobacteriaceae > Bombiscardovia > Bombiscardovia polysaccharolytica. Next base: position 21,569 of record NZ_JACFQG010000002.1, on the reverse strand, counting down.
CCTGACATTGCTTGTCGTTTGCCATCCTTGGCTCCTTTCAGATGCTGTGCAGAACCGGATCGTCGCTGGAAATGTGGGCCTCGACATAGGGGCGCTGCCATTCCAGGAAGGTTTCCGGGCTGTTGGTCAAGCCCTCCGCTTGCAACTCTTCTACGATTCTTGCGCAGATGGACTCTACAAGCTTGGTAATGCGTTCGGCGGACGGCAGAGCTCCCTTGCCGCCTTCGCCAAAGCCTTGCCCCCCGTAGCAGGCAGCCGAAGCCAGGCGCAGGATGTCCTCCAGGTGCTCGGTCAGGTCGGACAGCCTGGTGGCCATTCGTCCGCTCAGTCGGCGAAGGGCCGCGAAGGTCCACTTGTAGTAGGGCAGATAACCGACTGTCAGCGGATTGTTGATCAGAAAGATCAGGGAGGCGCAGGCTTTGACGAATTCGTTAATCGACAGCATAGCTGCAGCCCCATCACCCCGCTGCAGACTCCGCGGCAGGTTGTACTGGCCCGCCTGAGCAATCATGCCCAGCCGGCGGGAGATCAGGCAGAAGCGCACATCGTCGGGCATGGCCTTGAACCCTTGCCGGGTGGCCAGCATCTGTCCCAGAGGATCCGCGAAAATCTTGCCATTGGTGGCTGCCGCCAGTGTGGCCTCGTCCAGGAGCAGCCACTCGTGGGGATGATCTTCCGGGGGCGCCTGCCGGTAGCCGGTCAGTGATTCGAAGAAGGCGCCGATCTCGAAGACGCCCACGCGTCTGTTGGCCCCCTTGGCTCTGACGCTGTCGGTCCGCGAACCGAACCCCATGAACTCGGTGGGCAGGGCCTCATAGTCCTTCTGCAACTGGTCGCCGATGGCTTGGTAATCCTCCCTGGTCAGCCACAGGCAGAAGCCGGGGCCGAAATCGTGATCCCGGGAGATGGCATCGTCAAAGCCGTAGCAGTCCGATCCATGGCCCATCAATCCCACGGCGATCCGACCGCGATACTGGGGGTAGTGTTCCTCCAGCATGGGACGGCCCACCTGCTCCCAATAGGCCTTGGCCAGGTCCAGCCCTTGAATACCCAGGCGGGGGTTATGCTGATCGCTGTCTTTGTTCTGATTCCTGGCTGGGGGGCGATCTGAGTTGGTCTGCGTTTGGATGGACGCAACTTCGTCAACCTGGTCGGATTGATTCCTGTCTCTGTTTTTCTCAGCAGCGGTCTGGGCCTGGTCCAGATTGGCCTTGGTGATCTGGTAGTAGTCGCTGCTCTTGCCGTACCGGTCCTCAATAATGGTCAGGGCCTTGCGGTAGGTGTCTACCGACTGCCTGAAGCGGCCGGTCAAATAGCAGACCTGGGCAAAGCCTGCAAGGGCCGAGGCATAGTGTGCGCTGTTCTCCAGATGGCCGGTTCGATAGATGTCCAAGGCTGTGTGAGCCTGGTCCCAGGCCTCCTGCAGAGCCTGTGGATTGTCGTTACGCTGCATGAGCAGGAGGGCCAGATTGGTGTGGGTGGAGGCCAGGTCCAGATCCCGGGAAGGATCGGTGCTGGAATTCTCCAGTATGTCCATGGCTTGCCGCAGCTCCTGCTCGGCCTGGTCGGGTCGGTCGGTTTCGCTGTAGAGCATGGACAGGTTATTATGCAGGGCCGCCAGCCGCCGGTCCTTGGGCCCAAGGGTCTTGGCTGCGGAGGCAAGCGCCTGCCGGTAGAGGTCTTCAGCCTGGTCGTACTTCGTGGCTGCCCGCAGACCTGTGGCTGCATTGATCAGGGTGGTCGTCCAGGCATCGGACCCCTCGATGCGCATTCGGGAGGCAAGCTCGATGGCCCGCTGGATCATCCACATGTTCTCTTGGTGGCGGCCCTGGGACCGGTAAAATCCTATGGTCTCGTTCAGTACAGTCAGCAGTCCGGCATCATCGCCTGCATTCTCCGCATCCACCAGCGCCTGTTGCAGGTAGGGTTCAGCTTCGTCGCGAGCCTTGCCGGCGCTGAAGATGGCATCCAGACCGTCGAGGAAGGCTTGGGTGTCGAAGGTGCCGTCCGGTTGCATGTAGGACTGTTGGGGTTCTTTCTGCCTGCTGCCTAAAATCGGTGTCTGGTCCTGGCTCATTTGGCTCCCTTGCTGTCAGGGTATCTGTAGGTGCCGGTTCCTCGTGGAGCTCTAGCGCCTGGTCGCTTCTATCTATCAGTCTAGGCTGATGGTCTTTGACGGACTTTAGTCGGCTATGTCGCCTAGGTCACACTTGCTCGGTGCAGTTGCCTGAATAATCAACGAGTATCTCGGCCAAACATCGCTCATGATTTTGGAAGTGATGGTTTCTTCGGTACTGCTCATCCGCATCGTTCCAATATTGGCGTAGGAAAGCATACTGCTTGATCTTGTGCAACCCCAGTTTCTCCTTGCAGAATTCGCTGGGTTTCATGTTATTGACATGCGTCCAGTCCCTATAAGCCCCTCTTTGATGATGGCCAGGATCTCGATCTCCGGACGGGTAGTCAGAGTAAATACACGGGCTTTAGACTGGTACAGAGGCGACAAGTGAAAGCGCTCATTTGGCGAGTCAATAATACGGACGATATTCACGCACGAAGAACCATAAGTAACGGAAAGGAACCGTTCCTCGATATCCCTATCCTTCCGGCAGCGGGTATAAAGCCGACCAGTCTGCGGATCCTCAATAAGCGAATCTTTAGGAATGATCAGTTTTCCTTCTGCCAGCAGGAGTTCAAAGATGACGCTTTCGGCAGATCCCTCGCAGATAACCAAGGTAGGTTGGTTATATATCGCTTGACTATCCATGAACCGTATCCTTGACGTAGCTCCGCAGGGCGCTGATGGAAGCGGCTGAGGGTACCGTTCCTTGCAAGGTACCTGACATGAACTGGACGCTCTTCTTCAGTTCACCGCGCGTGACAAGTTTGTTGTATCTGACCAGTTGGAATCCCGCGTTCTCATGTCTGACAGCGAACCAGATGTTGTCCTTTCTGGTGAAATGATCCAGCAATTCAGGGTAGTGCGTAGAAAAAACGAGTACTGCCCCATGCGGGTTAGTGGCGGGAGAGGAGAACAAATCGATGATGGCGAATACCAACTGCTTGTTTATGCTGTTTTCGATTTCGTCTAATAGTAGGTAACCTCCTTGTGCAAGTGTTTCGATAGCATGCTGCGCCAGGGATGTTCCGCGAAATGTTCCCGCCGATATCATGGCCACAGCTTGTGAGGGATCACAATTACGTTCAAGCTTTTCGTTGCGGAACTTGATATGGAATTGGTGATCGCTTACCTCTAAGTGTTCGATGGTCGGATCGAATAGACGCACCACTTGGGATGGAGGAGTGACGGGAATGGACATTTGCAGCGGATTTTGCAGACAGATGGTGACCATGGTCTCCTTGGCCCGCAAAATCCCGCTCATCAGAGAGCGATCGGGGGGTAAGAATCTCTTGACGTCCTCAGCCAGCTCCTTTCCGTCGCCGGACTTGTTCATTCCCCGAGTCGCTACAGTCACCCAGGATTCTTCATCGCCATCAATGGTTCTTCTCAAACGAATCTTGCTCAGGCTTCTGCCCGCATACTGGCACAGCCGTTCCTTTTCAAAAACCAAGGGAGAGTCGGCGGTGGCCTCGTTCTGATCTGCGCGTCGAAGTGTGGCATTGAGTAGCCAAGCATCGCCGTCTTCTTCGAAGATAATGCGTGCTGTAATCGTAGGCTCAAGAATGTCCATCAGCGAATCGATGGTGGAGCGTTGAGTACCCAATGAGGCGCCCCTGGCAATGTTGATGATTAGAGAAAGCAGGCGTAGATCAGTGGTTTTGCCGGAGGCATTGATGCCGGAGATGCCAATGGCTGTGACGATGCCAAGCGGTGAGGTGGTGCCCTGAAGGCGATGGGTGAAGCTGCCATCGGTAATCCTATCCTCGGCGAACAGGATCATGCGTAGTGCGCCCTTGTCGTATAAACGAAGTCCTTTGAGGTCAAAGGCTAAGATCCGCATCATGCTCCTTTGAACAGAATATCTGTTTATATGCTACACCTGAATGTTGGTGATTGGTTGTTATGTGCCGAGGAACCGCAATATTAATGCAGTAGGCAATTTCAGAATCGTCGGGGCTGTGATCCTTGAACTTATAAAACGCGAGAAAAACGAGAATCGCTTTTGCTTTTTAAGAAGAGAAAGAGAATAGCGAGGTTAGTGTTCTTACATACATCCGTCTTCAAAAGTCTTGTAACGGCCGGCGGGCGCAACCGCCGCGGAACAATCGGGGGCCGCGGGCGGCTCCTTCTCTTTGTCGGGCTCCTGAGCGGTGACCTCCTGCACGGGCTCGTTCGGTGTGACGGCCAGGGTCGGCTCCGCTTCAGCCCGCTTCTTGGCAGCTGCGCCGGCGGTCTTCCTGCTACCATTGATGACCCCCTTCAGGCGTGCGGCGGCCTTGCCACCGAAAACGGCCAGCCCGACGAAGAACTCGATGCGGATGCGGTAGGCGGGCTTGTCCTGCAGCTGGCCCCGATCCTGCACTTTGACGCCCCCGTTGGTCAAGCCGGTGACCGCCTGGTCGCCTTCCGAGGAGCCGTATCGTACTGCGTAGATGCTAGAGGTGGCTGTCGCTGTGCCTTGAGTCTCAAATTGTGCGAGGATCCGCGTGTTATCCGGGTCGATGCCGGCTTCCCGGACCGGGCTGGCCTCCGCCGGAACCGGCTTCCCCTGCGGGGAGTCGGCCAGACGCATGTGGAGCCTGTCGAAACGGTGGATGAAATGCATGGGCATGGTTGCTCCTTGGTAATCGGACGCACGATTAGCGACGCGGCGTGCGGGGTCCGCGGAAAACTCGATGGCCCGTCAGGGCATGGAAAAGGCCACCCCGGTAAGGGATGGCCTGGAAAGCAATTACAAGTGTGCCCGGGCTAGGCCGTCGCGCCCTTCAGGATGTCCGCGTACTCCTGACGGTCGTCCTCGTTGAGGCAGGAGAACGCCTGCACGAGCACGTCGCGGGGGACGTCCACCTGGTACGAGGGGATGGACGCCACGGCGTAGGACAAGGCGAAATACGGCTCCCCGGCCTCGAAACCGCCGTCAAGCGCGATGAGCTCCCACTCGTCCATGACCGGCGCTAGGTAGGGCCTCAGCCGGCGGAAAGCCTGTGCTGCTTCCTGATCAGTCGTCATGCCATCTCCTTTTCCTCGCCCACCGTCGGGAACGCAGTGTTGATCATGTATCGTCCGCGGGTGTTCCGTTTCTTCCGCAGCCACACGCGGATGATCTCCTCACCGACCAGCCTATACCTTTCCTCCCGGTTCCCGTCCTTCATGCTCCTGACAAGGTCGGGTGCCGCCACGGTCTCCAGGACCTCATGCCTGACGCGCTTCTCGCTCCACGAGGAGGGGAACGCGGTCTTGCTGGGGACGGAGGTCCCTGGCCTGTGGTTGCCCAGGATGTGCTCCCAGACCTGCCGGTACGGCTGGATGACCTCGTCGGGCCACGGCATGGACAGCGTGCAGCGCCCGTTGTGGAAGGAGCCGCCGAGGGTGGAAGCCCCTGCCGACCAGCATGACGCAGAAAGGGCACGGGTTGCTCCTGTTTCAGAGGCTCTGGTCGCCCAGCAATGACGATCTGCCCTTATCACGTCGTCAAGATCCGCGAGCACGTCAAAAAGATTTGGGCAAGACCAGCCTTTTCATCGCTTCTCCTTCCCTGCGAGCAATGATGATGCCGGAGACTCCCCGTCGCAGTCATTGAGTGCTTCGCATGGATCGACACCGACTTCTTTTGACTGCTGTATGAACTTGCTGAGCATCATGTCGCCGGCTTAAACCGGGCGTTCAATGTGGGCCTGGCTATGTGCAGCGCTGATGTCAGTTCGGTTTTGGATTGCTTGTTTGTCAGTGCCGTTTTGCGAAGCACGTCTATGGCCCGAGCAGCAAGTCTATAAGAGCATTCTTTTACTATGTTAAACTCGCGTTGCGATTTATAAAAAGCTGTTACATGTCTGATCTGATTGCCATGACAAAGTACGCGCGCGTTTGGACACTGACTGATATTACGGGTATGAGACTTATTTCCGAAAAGCGAGATGAGTCACCGTTTCAAATATCCGACTGCGCGCTCGCTCGTGCCATTGACGTAAGTGCGCCAAGAGTCAGCGACCTTTTCAATTGCAGGCATGGGTCGCCTTCTTTGCGTGAGTTTATAGCGCTGTGCCGAGTCTTCAATCTCAATCCAGCCTCAAGGCTAGAGCAAGCATTGCAGCTAAGCCGGCAAACCGAAGAACAAAAGGGTAAAGCTGAGAAGCTGGATCAGGTTGCGGCTCATCCGGAAGATTTCGATATAGCCGCTCTGCATGACCCCAGTGCGGCGATGGAAAGGGAGACTCCACGAGATTGAGATTCAGAGGGAGCTTCCATGGATACGTGAAGTCGGTGTCGCCGAAGGATGGCGGCGAGTAGTTTGTCCGTGCGTGCGATGCGGTCGGGTTGAAACGGATGACCATCCATGACCTACGACACACGGCGGCCAGCCTGATGGTCAAGAGCGGGGCGAACGTGAAGGCCATCCAGCGGCGGCTGGAGCACACGTTGGCCGCGATGACCTTGGATGCGTATGCGGATCTGTTTGACGATGACCTGGATTCGGTGGGGGGGGGGGGAGTCGATGAACGAGTTGCTGCTGCAAAGTGCGCTCAAAATCGGTTTCGCCGGCTGCGTGATGTGCTCTAAACGTTGAAATCCCGGCCCATTCGGACCAGGATAATTTGTCGGGGTAGGGGGATTTGAACCCCCGGCCTCTTCGTCCCGAACGAAGCGCGCTACCAAGCTGCGCTATACCCCGTGACAACGTTCTATATAGTACACGTACCGTCGGCCAAACGCCATCGTCTGCGCGGCGCGGAGTCCCAACTGCTTGCCGCTCGGCGGTGCAAGGGCCAAGTACCGGCTCATGCGTAAAATAGCGATTTATGAATGACTCATCGGAAGAAACCCCTCGTCTGACGACGGTCGAGCGCGCTCAGGCACTGCTCGAGCAGGATATGGCCATCACAGAGAAGATTGATCAGGGCGCCCAGTTGGATGACGCCATCGATCCCGGCAACCTGACGGACGGCGCTGAAGGCCATCCCGAACAGGTGCGCATGCGTGTGGCCAAGAGGGCGCTCATGCTTAAGGAGGGCATCGAACCCTACCCGGTCCATCTGGATGTGACCGACCGCATCGAGGATGTGCGCCGCAAGTATCAGGACCGCCTTGAGCCGGGCCAGGAGACCGAGGATGTAGTTGGCATCGCCGGCCGAGTCCTTTTCCTGCGCAACGGCGGCGGCCTCTGCTTCGTCCAGCTGGCGGCGGGCGACGGCACCCGCATCCAGGGCATGATCTCCAAGCGTGAGATAGGTGCTGATTCTCTGAAGCGATTCAAGCAGCTGGTCGACTTGGGCGACCACCTCTACCTGCGCGGCCGCGTGGTCGCTTCCAAGACCGGAGAGCTCTCCGTCTTCGCCACTGAGTGGAACATCGCGGCCAAGGCCCTGCAGCCACTGCCAGCCCTGCATAAGGAACTGAGTGAGGAGCAGCGCACCCGCAAGCCCTACCTGGCCATGATCGCCGATGAGGATGTGCGGGCCATGGTCCGCCGCCGTTCCAAGGCCGTCTCCTCGCTGAGGCGTACCTTCGAGGACCACGACTTCATGGAGGTCGAGACCCCCATGCTTCAGACCGTGCATGGCGGCGCTGCGGCCCGGCCATTCACCACGCATATGAACGCCTTCGACATCGACCTTTACCTGCGCATCGCCCCTGAGCTCTTCCTCAAGCGTTGCCTGGTGGGCGGCATTGAGCGGGTCTTCGAGATCAATCGTGACTTCCGCAATGAGGGCGTGGATGCCACCCATGCCCCGGAGTTCACCATGCTGGAGGCCTATCAGGCCTACGGCACCTATGACACCATCGGGGAGCTGACCAAGGAACTGATCCAGAAGGCGGCCATGGCCACGGCTGGATCGTTGAAGGTGACCCTGCAGGATGGCAGCCAGTATGACTTCGGCGGTGATTGGCGCCAGATCAGCATGTATGAGTCCCTTTCCGAGTCCTTGGGCGAGGAGATCACCCCGCAGACCAGCGTGGACCATCTGCGGACCATCGCTGACAAACTGGGCCTGGAGGAGGAGCCTGCCGAAAACCACGGTAAGCTGGTCGAACACCTCTGGGAGCACTTCTGGCAGGACAAGCTGTATGAGCCGACCTTCGTGCGCGATTTCCCGGTCGAGACCTCGCCCTTGGTCAAGGCCCACCGCACCAAGCCGGGCGTGGTCGAGAAGTGGGATCTCTATGTTCGCGGGTTCGAATTGGCCACGGGCTACTCCGAACTCAACGATCCGGTGGTCCAGCGGCAGCGGTTCGTCGAGCAGGCCAAGATGGCCAGCCGCGGCGATGTCGAGGCCATGGATATTGACGAGGACTTCCTGGAGGCCCTGGGCGTAGGCATGCCTCCCGCTGGCGGCATGGGCATGGGCATCGATCGTCTACTGATTGCCCTTACCGGTGCATCCATCCGCGAGACCATCACCTTCCCCCTGGTCAAGCCGCTGGTCTGAGATGATAAGAGGGGAGGGACGGTCATGAATATCAGGCTGTGGATGGATGGCATGCGTCCCCGGACGCTGCCTGCCTCGGTGGCGCCTGTCTGCGTGGGCGCTTCGGCTGCACTCTTGGAGCGGTCACGGCTCTTGGAACAGTGCACCAGTTCCTGCTCGCCCACGCCTGTCGACCCTGCCCTGAAGGCGGCCACACCGGGACGACTGGCCTTGATCGTGGTCTTGCTGGTCCTGCTTGCCCTGTCTATGCAGATCGCAGCCAACTTCGCCAATGACTATGCCGATGGTGTTCGCGGCACTGATTCCGGCCGTGGCGGCGAGGAGGCCACCTCCGGCAGACCCAGACGTCTTGTGGCTGCCGGAGTGCCGCCCAGGAAGGTGCTTTACGCCACCATGATCTCGGCGGCCTTCACCTGCTTGATGGGTCTGGCCGTCATGGCACTGACCGGTCACTGGTGGATGATCCTGGTCGGGGTCTGCTGCCTGATCGCCGGCTGGTGTTATGTGGGCGGCCCGTACCCATACGGTTATCATGGGCTGGGCGAGGTCAGCGTCTTCATCTTCTTCGGTCTGGTGGCCACCCTGGGTACCGAGTACTTCCTCATTAATAGGGTCGATGCCGCCGGCATCCTGGGTGCCTGCGTATGCGGGCTCAATGCCGTGGGCCTGCTCATGCTCAACAATTACCGTGACCTGGACGACGACCACCTTGCCGGCAAGCACACATATGCAGTTCTTGTGGGGGCGCGCGCAGCGGCGATCTCCATTTATCTGGTCTACATCCTGAGCCTGGTTCTGAGCTTGATTCAGTTCGTTCCGGCTGTCATGCGACGTGGCCTGCCCGGTTTCCCTCTTGTGCTGATCCTCCTGCCAGTGGCCGTTGTCTTTCTGCTGATCTGTCGAGCCTTTGCTCGTGGCCAGGTGCCCAAGGCTTTTGGCATGGCGGGTAAAGGCACCCTGGTCTCCGCCCTGTGTTGGTCGGCGGGCCTGCTCCTGCAGCTATGAAAATCTTGATACCCTCATAAGGGAGCGGTCCGACTTTCGAGCGATTTGGTGGATAATCAGGCAATCATGTTCATCACACTTCGGGAATACAAGGACGCGCTGCGACCCTCGGCCTTGCTCTGCTCGCCCACACCGGTTCTGATTGGCACAGCGGTGGCCCTCCGGCAACTGTTCAACCAAGGGCTTGGGCCGGATGTGCGCTTCTGGCTAACTGCTCTCTTATGCTGTCTGACGGCTGTGTTCATCCACAGCACCTGCAATCTCGCCAATGACTACTTTGACGGAATCAGGGGTACTGACGAAGGTCGTAGCAGTCTTTCAGGCGCCGGGGCTGACGGTTCGGTGCCTGATCTGCCCAGAAGAGGCGTGGCCGGTGGCGTGGAGCCTCGCAAGGTCCTGCTGTCTGCCTATCTCAACATCCTTATGGCCTGCCTGGCTGGTCTGATTCTCTGCTGGGTGACTGGCCACTGGTGGATGATTCTGGTCGGCATCTTCTGTCTGCTGGGTGCCTGGTTCTACACGGGTGGCAAACACCCTTACGGCTATAGGGCCATGGGAGAGCTGAGTATCATGATTTTCTTCGGCCTGGTGGGCGTGCTGGCCACCCAGTACTTGGAGACTGGCAGCATCGACCGCCACGGGTTCATCGGCGCGCTGGTTGGTGGTCTTATCTGCATTCCTGTTCTGGAGATCAACAACTATCGTGACATCGATGCGGATCCTCTGGTTGGCAAGTACACGCTGTCTTCCTTCATCGGAGCCAAAGGCACGCTGATTCTGATGGGGTCCTGTTATGCCTTGGCTGTGATTCTGGGAATCGTCGAATCATGGTCCCTGTCTGGCGGCTCCCTAGCAACCGCCTGGCCCCGTCTGCCCTGTCTGTTGCCTGTCTTGGTGATGGCTGTTGCCACCACGATAGCCAGCTGTCGGAACCGCTTCAGCAGGGCCTTTGCGCTGTCGGGCTATACCGATCTGCTGACAGGGTTCTGCTGGTTGGGCGTCTGCCTGCTTTAAGAGACTGTTCTAAGGCGGGGGAGGTCCGCCAAACAGTCCCTCTTAAGTCTTAGAATTTGCAGTATGACCTACAAACTAGTATTGCTCAGGCACGGCCAGAGCGCATGGAACAACACCAATCAGTTCACCGGCTGGGTGGACGTCCCGCTGACCGAGCAGGGCGAGCAGGAGGCCCGCAAGGGCGGCAAGCTACTCAAGGATAAGGGTGTTCTGCCGGACATCGTCTTCACCTCCCTGCTGCGCCGCGCCATCAACACCGCCAACATCGCCCTGGACGAGGCCGACCGCCTTTGGATCCCCGTCAAGCGCGATTGGAGGCTGAACGAGCGTCACTACGGGGCTTTGCAGGGCAAGAACAAGACCGAGATCCGCGAAAAGTACGGCGACGAGAAGTTCATGCTCTGGCGTCGCTCCTACGCCACTCCGCCGCCCGAGATCGACCCTGACGACGAATATTCACAGTCCCATGATCCTCGGTATGCCGGAGCTCCTGTGCCCCGCGCCGAGGCACTGGCCAACGTGGTCAAGCGCGTCACCCCCTACTGGGAGAGCGATATTGTTCCTGAGCTCAAGACCGGCAAGACCGTCCTGATCGCCGCCCACGGCAACTCGCTGAGGGCCATCGTCAAGATGCTCGACAACCTGACCGAGGACGAGATCGCCAAGGTCAACATCCCCACGGCCATCCCCCTGGTCTATGAGCTGGATGAGAACTTCAAGCCCATCAAGCCTCGCGGCGAGTACCTGGATCCTGAGGCAGCCGCCGCCGGTGCTGCTGCTGTGGCGGCCCAGGGCCAAAAGTGATATCCAAATCCATCCGATGATGTGAACCGGACTTTGGATACAGAGCATCCAAAGTTGTTGAGGTGGTGTCCTTGCTTTTGTAGAGGGCACCACCTTTGGTATTCCCTGGAAGTTATGGAAATAAAAAAAGGGCCTCCACCCGACCAGCTGTCAGGTGATGAGTAGCCCCTTTGCTATATCAGTCCAGATCGAGGTCGAGATCTTTGGGGTCTTTTGAGGGGTCGAAGCCTGAGACGATGTAGACCACGCGGCGGGCCGCCGATACGCCGTGGTCTCCCAGCCGCTCCATGAACCGTGCCACCAGGATCAAGTCGATCAGCTGCTGCCTGGACCCCTTCCAGTCGTCTGAGAGGGCATAGCTGAAAGTCTGTTGGTGGAGCTTATCCATCTGGTCATCGCTGACGATGATCTGCTCGGCTATGGTCGTGTCCCTGTCGGAGAGCATCTCGACCAGACGGTCGGCCATGACATCCAGAAAGTCCTGCATCTGTTTGAACAGGGGGATGACCTCGGCGGGCAGGGTCGGTTCAGGGTAGGAGCGCCTTGCAGTTTCAGCAATGTGCCTGGCCAGGTCTCCCATACGCTCAAAGGTTGCCGACAGGCTCAGGGTGGAGACCACCACCCGTAGATCAGTGGCCACAGGGCTCTGCTTGGCCAGGAGCCTGATGCATTGATCGATGATGCTGGCCTGGAGGTTGTCTATATCGGCATCCCCGTCGATGACTTCCTGGGCCGTTTCCACGTCACAGTCCATCAGGGACCGTCCTGCTTTTTTGATGGCATCGCGAACCTTGGCAGCCATCCGATCGAGGTCGTCGGCCACCAGCCCCAGCTCCTCGTTGAAAATCACGCGCATTGTTCTTCCCTTTCGGCCTCGGTCAACGATATGACTACAGTCTATGTGACCAGGGTGGCAAGAAAAAGCCAGCCCCGAAGAATGTCGGGCCATTGGAGCGGCAATCGCTGTCGGGTATGCGAGAATAAAGCCGGAACGGCCGACGAGACTTGGTTGATGTCGCAGTGTCCGGGGTCGGCGCCGGACTGGAGGGAAGTCCTTATGAGACGGTTCATGGACCGCCTGCGCAGCCTTATGGGCAACCGGAGCAAGGATGGCGAAGAGGCCGACGGTGAGGCTTTGGAGGGCTCGAGCCAGGCCTTGCTGGCACTTATCCCCGCCGCCACCGTTGTGGTCGATGGCGATGACGAGGTTGTGCGCTCCAGCCCGGATGCCTACAGGCTGGGAATCGTCAGCAACGACGAGATATCCAATCCGAAGATCACCGAAGCCATCGCGCAGGTACGACGTTCGGGCGGTCGACGCAGCTTTAATCTGGTCACGCGAACGCCTACCGAATTCGCTCTGGATGTCGCAGCTGAGAGCGCGGAATCCGATAATTGGGATATTGACGAGGCCGAGGATCCCGGGGACGCGACCCATGTTCAGGCCCAGGCGGTTTCCAGAAGGAACTGGCTCAAGGTCACCCTGGGGCGGATTGACCGGTCCTTGGTGGTGGTGCTTATCGATGACGTGAGCGATTCGGTCAGGTTTGTCCGGACCAGGGACGCTTTCATGACCAATGTATCCGAGCAGATGCTCAAGCCGGTCCAGGCCCTGGAGGAGCTGGCGGCACAGCTCAAAACCACCTCCCATCTGGAGGGGGACGACCCAGAACTTCTTCGCAGCCACCTGCGCAGCGTTTCCAAGGATGCCTCCTCGGTCCAGCGATACAGCGCCTATCTGGCACATGTGCTCAAGGATCTTCTTTTGCTGATCCGGGCTCAGGAGCGAATCAAGCCCAGCAGGGAGAATGTGCTTGACGTAGCTGAGCAAATACGTGCAGTGGTGCAGGATGAGCAGAATGGAGCGGATCAGGCCCATGTGACCCTGCGATGGCGATGCGACCAGCCGCTGACGATTCATGGCGATGGGCAGCAGATCAGAGTGGCTCTGGCCAAGCTGGTGGAGAACGCTATCTCATATTCGCCTTCAGGCTCTACCGTCTCCCTGGTGGCACAGGCCTCCAAGGATGGGCACTACGGAATCATCAGGGTGGTAGACCACGGCCGAGGCATATCCAAGGCGGACCAAGACAGGATCTTCGAGCGTTTCTACCGTGCCGACAATCAGAATGAAGAGACTGCCGTAGGCATCGGCCTAGGGCTGGCCATCGTCAAGCATGTGGCTCTGACCCACCATGGCTCGGTCACGGTCTGGAGCGCGCCGGGAGAGGGGAGCACATTTACGCTGATGCTTCCTCTGGCTCAGGGTCCGGTTGCTGGGCAAGGCGGCGATAATCCCAGCGATTGAAATGCTCCCAGATCAACAGCAGAATGCCAACGCCAACCCCGGATAGGCAGACAATCAGAGGCTTGGTGACCGTCATTCCGGTCAGGGCCAGAATGCCCACCACGGCCAAGGCCAGAATCCAGGCGCCAGTGCCGAGCAGGAAGATGCGTCGCAGGTCCACCTGCACGGGCCGAGGCGAAGGCCTGCGGGCATCCGGGTCGAAAATGGGAGCCAGCTTCATACCCCTACTGTACCGTTCGCAATGACATGCGGCGACCCCCTCGCCTTGCCCAGGCCTCGGCCCTTGTCTTATCATGACGGGGATTGGTGGGTTCGTATGCACCGGCCCATGGAGGGATTTCCCGTGGAAAGGGGAGTGCGTGTATCCGATCCAAGCTGTGGAGAAGCACTACGCCTGGGGCTCACATGACCGACTGCAGCGCATGTTCCATCTGGATGAGTCAGACGGATGCCCGGGGGATACATTGGCGGAGATGTGGTTCAGCGGACACACCGAATCCCCCTCGCCCCTGACCTTGCCCGACGGTTCGCTGCTGCCTCTGACCGTGGCCATCCGCCGCAATCCCATGGCCATGCTGGGGGAGCGCGACTCCCGCCTCTTCGGCCCCACCCTGCCCTACTTGTTCAAGATCATCTCGGCCCGCATTCCTCTGTCTCTGCAGGTGCATCCCCTGGATTTCGAAGCCCGTGCCGGTTTCAACCGTGAAAATGCCCTGGGGGTGCCTGACGACGATCCCAGCCGCTCCTTTCACGACAGTCTGGCCAAGAACGAAATGGTAGTGGCTCTGGAGCCTTTTCAGGCCTGTGTAGGCTTCGCGACCATCTCCACCCAGCTGACTCTCCTGCGCGCCGTGGATCACCCTCTGGCCGAGCTGATGACCGAGGCGCTGACCGCCCGCACCTTCCACCTGGGGGTTCCTCCAGCCCGCTTCGCTTCTGCCGATGCCATGATGCCGGTCTCCTCCCTGATTTGGCCGGACTCCCGCCGACGTATCTTCCGGGCCTTCCACGCTGCCGTGACTGCCGAGCCAGAAGCAGCCCGAGGCCTGGAGGAAGCCTTGGAGGCTGCTGCCGGGAGGCTGCGGTCCAGGCGGGCGGGAGCCGTGCTGGACCATGCCCTGTGTGCCGCACGAGCCTTTCCGAATGACCCCGCTGTGCTCTGCTTGCTTATGCTCAACCCCGTGGATCTGGAGGAGGGCGATTCGGTCTATATCCCCGCCGGGACCCCTCACGCATACATCCACGGCACTGCGGCAGAGATTATGACCAACTCCGACAATGTGCTCAGGGCCGGCATGACCCCCAAACATCGGGACATTCCCAACCTCCTGCGTAGCCTGGACTGCCAGCCTTCGGCCCCCATTGATCCATCGAGCTCCATGATCGCCACCCTGATCATGCACAATATGGTGACCTACCGGCCCAAGATCAACGAATACATGCTGGTCTACGGGCATGTGGAGGAGGGTGGAGCCACTTGGCCCCTGCTCAATAGGCTTCAGCAGCGCTACGGGGATCTGATAGAGCGTCTGGGGCCCCGCCACCTGATGATTCCCCGCCGTGGACCTCGCATCATCGTCTGTACTGATGGCCGGATTCGTTGCACGGCCGCTGACCAGTCTTGTGTACTGGACCAGGGGCGGGCCCTCTTCATTCCCTCCGAGGACGGCCGTGTCGACATCACTATGCCTCAAGATTCCAACGATGCCGGCGGATCCTTCCTCCTGGCCTCGACTCCGGTCTGACCTGGTATGAGTCAGATTCGCTCAGGGTGGACCATGCAGGGTTCAAAACTGTGGGACACGCCGTGGCGGACGGCACGCATGCGGGTTTGCTCATGTCCGCATTATGTCCGTATAATCCTAGAGTATTCCGTGGTTGTCGAAGATGAGCGACCACCGAAGCCATGCTTGAGTACACCAGTATGGACAATTCAGGTCATTTGGCCTGGATTCTCGCTTGCGTTATGGTGTTCCCTTGTGATGGTTCGTGGTACGGCACGAAAGTCGCGTCGGAACATAAACGGGAGTGATTCTAGATGAAGCATGCTGCGCACGGGGCTTCGGCCAGGCGGGGCACAGGTGTCGGCAGTCGGTCGATCGGTCGATCGTCGGGTATAACCCAGGCAGCTGGCATTGAGGGTCTTGATGATGCCCTGGCAGCCAAGCTCAACGAGGTAGCCCCTCGGACCCGTCGTTCTATCCGTCTGGCGGCCAAGGCCTCAGCCCGTCGCTCTCATATCATGACCGGTTCGGCCCTGACCGTCCTGGTCGGTGCTGCCGCTTCCTCTATGGCGGTCAGCCAGGCTCGGGGCGACTGGTCCTTGCCTTTGGCCGACAGTGTCGCAATCAATTTGGTCACCCCCTCATCCTCTACCGGCTCCTCCAGCGCAACTGGTGGTGCAAGGGTCTCCCGTTCTGATTACCGCCAGCCCCTGCCCACGGCCTCGCAACGCAACGAGGGCAGCTGGGAGCTGGGCGAATCCGAACTCGATGCCGGACAGATGTCCAAATCCCTGGCCAACAATCCAGTCGTGGCTGTGCTGATGGATGCCAACCGATCAGTACTGCCGGCAGGGTTCAATCCCAACCATGTCACTGGAGATGTGGGCAACGCCTATGAGTTCAGCCAGTGCACCTGGTGGGTCTACGTCCGTCGTCACCAGTTGGGACTACCGGTGGGCTCGCACATGGGCAATGCCAAGGAGTGGACCGGCTCTGCACGCACCCTGGGCTATTGGGTGGACAATACGCCGCGCAATGTCGGCGACATCGTGGTCTTCCAGGCCGGCCAGGAGGGTTCGGATTCCACCTATGGCCATGTGGCCATCGTGGAGAAGATCAATCCCGATGGTTCCATCGTCACCTCCGAGTGCAGTGCCAACATGAACGGAAAGACATATTCTCGCACCTTGTCCAATGTGCACGCTCTGAACTACATCCACTATTGATCCTTGACTGCACGGATCGTGTCCTCTTGTGCTTGATCCCTGTGCCCGATACGTGATAGAATTGTGACCAATGAAAAAGACACGCAAGTATGTGAGCATGATGGCAGCTGCCACAATCTGTGGCATGCTTTCCATCGGTATACCCGCCGTGGCCCAGGCCAGTGACGGCAGTGAAGCCGCAGTCACTTCGTCGCGTTCATTCACCCCCGGCAGCAAGGTGCGTGCCGACCTGTTGACCGAGTCGACGGCTACTACCGTCGAAAAGGACAGCAGCTGGGGTGGCATCGAGTCTTTGAACGTTCCTGCCACCAAGTCTCCGGCCGAGAAGGATGCGGAAGCCAAGGCCCAGCAGGCTCAGGAACAGGCCCAGGCTGCAGCCAGTCGGCACCAGTCCTCGCAGCAGGTCAGTCGTTCGGCTGCTCGTAGCAGTACAGTCAGCACAATCACTGAAGTGCCGGCCACTGGCAGGGGCGCAGATGTGGTCAACTATGCTCTTCAGTTCCAGGGGGTTCCTTATGTGTTTGGTGGGACCGATCCGGCCACGGGTTTTGACTGCTCTGGATTCACCCAGTATGTGTTTGCTCACTTCGGCATCGGCCTGCCCCGCACAGCCGATGCGCAACGTTCAGTGGGTGTGCCGGTCACGGATCCTGCTCCTGGCGACCTGATTGTGACCCCTGAGGGCAGCCATGTGGGCATTTATGTTGGCGGTGGCCGCATGATTCATGCCCCGGATGTCGGTCGGACCGTAACAGTTGAGAAGCTTTATCGGGCTTTCGAGTATCGTCGTCTGGTCTGAGACACATTTGTGCATGTAACCTCAACGCCCCCTTGTGGGGCGTTTTGCATATTCAGAGTCGAAGTTCCCCGCGTGTTGGCCCTTGCCAACTTATCGATCAGGTCTGCATGCGATATTCTGGCAGAAAGAGCGGTGTCGGTTTGTCATCGCCAAGTTTAAAGGAGGTCGTCGGATGAGCAACGACAAGGCTGTTCTGGTAGGCGTCGATGGCTCGGACGCCAGCTACAAGGCGGCGTGGTGGGCCGCCAACTACGCTAAGCATGCAGGGTTGACCCTGCAAATCGTCTGCGCATATTCCCTTCCCTCTTATGCGGCTGTCTCTTTCGACGCGACCTACACCACCATGGGAGATGACGTAGCGGCTCACAACGACGCCCAGGAGATTCTCTCAAAGGCCAAGGCCATCGCCGATGAACAAGGTGTCGGTGCAGCCACGCTGATTGTGACGGGGGATCCCTCCTCGGTCTTCGTGGAGCTGAGCCGCAACTACCGGCTGATTGTCATCGGAAACCGGGGCAAGGGCGGCCTGGCTGAGCGGCTGCTGGGCACCACAAGCTCCAGCTTGCCCGCCTATGCCTACTGCCCTATCGTGGTCGTCCCCTACACCGACGACGATGGCAACCTGATGCATTTGAGCAACGACATCAAGCGGGTTGCCGTGGGTTCCGACGAGTCTAAGTGGGGTCTTAAGGCATTGCAAATTGCCGCCGCTTTCGCTGACAGCTGGAATGCCGAGCTGGATGTGATGTCGGCAGTGCCCAATATCTCCGGACTGACCGGCACGGGCTCGGCCGAGGAGCGCAGCGTCATGGACTCCTACCTGGATGATCTCAATACCCGAATCACTCCGCTCATGAAGACCTATCCCGATCTGCGCATCAACAAGACCGTGGTGCCAGGGTCTGCCGTAGAAGCCTTGACCCAGGCCAGCAAGACCCATGACGTGGTCGTAGTCGGCTCGCGGGGCCGCGGCGGCTTCACCGGACTCCTGCTGGGATCTACCAGCCAGGGCCTCCTGCAGCATGCGGTCAGCCCCGTTTACGTGGTGCCGCGCAAATATGTGGAGGCCGAGGAATCCGGTCTCAAAGCCGCAGCCGACGCGGCAGAAAGCACGGATGTGGCCGATATCACCGGAGTGGAGAAGATCTCTGTGGATTTGGCCAAGCCCGAGCAGCTGGCTGATCTGGAGTCGACCATCGATCCCGAGCATAAGGAGTAAGGCGGTCGATTCAACGGCAACATCGACGAAGAGCGGGGACCCCCGAAGTTCAATGAACCTGGGGATCCCCGCTCTTTTATGGCTGTCAGATCAGTGGCGAACCTTGACGGAGATCCTGACCGGGGTCTCCCGCTGATAGGTATGCGCCACAGTGCAGGACTTGGCAATATGGCGGCGGATCCGCTCCTCCAGCTTGTCCGCATCCTCCTGGGCCAGCCTGGCCGAGGTGGCATCGACGTCCACCTGCTCGTCGAAGCTCAGGTAGGCGTCGTCGTCGGAGTCATAGGTTCCGTCCACCACGATTTTCGCCCCCTTGCCCTTGCCCAGGGCGCTCTCCACGGCGAACTGGCTGGAGAGGGCTCCGCAGGCGGCCAGGGCGATCTTCATCAGATCACCCGGGTTGAACTGATCCTCGCCCTTGCCGAAGGTGATGTGGGCCCCATTGTCGCCATAGGCGTTCCAGGTACCGTCCTTGTCGCGTTCGACCCAAAGTCTCTTGCCCATCTGTTCCTCCTTGTCCGGCACCCAATGGGTGCGTCATCCGGATCCGACCCTGTGGCCGGACCTGTTCCTCCAATCTAACCCGGACTGTGCAATTCGTCACCGGGGCGCGCTCAGCTGACCGAGGACTTGATAGTATGGCCGCATGGCCTTGACTCCCGAAGAACTGCAGCGTATTCGTACACGTATCCCTGAGCGTCCCGACTCGGACATTCCCACCCCCTATGAGGACTTGGTGCGCACCATCCTGCGCGAGGGCACCCTGAAGTCCGACAGGACGGGGACCGGCACCATATCCCTGTTCGGGCGGCAGATGCGCTTCGATCTGTCGCATTCCTTTCCCTTGATCACCACCAAGAAGGTCTACTTCCGGGGAATCGCCTACGAGTTGCTTTGGTTCCTGAAGGGATCGCAGAATGTGCGCTGGCTGCAGGAGAACCGCGTGCATATTTGGGACGAGTGGGCCGACCCGGAAACCGGGGATCTGGGTCCGGTCTATGGGGTCCAGTGGCGCAGCTGGCCCGCACCGACGCCGGAGGATCCCCATCACACCATTGACCAGATAGCCAAAGTGCTGGATCTGATACGTACCCATCCGGACTCCCGTCGAATGATCGTCACTGCTTGGAATCCAGCCCAGGTTGACAGCATGGCTCTGCCGCCCTGCCATGCGCTCTTCCAGTTCTATGTGGCCGACGGCAAGTTGAGCTGCCAGCTCTACCAGCGTTCCTGCGACATGTTCCTGGGGGTGCCTTTCAACATCGCCTCTTATGCCCTGCTGACCCTGATGATGGCCCAGCAGGCCGATCTTGAACCTGGGGAATTCGTCTGGACCGGTGGCGACTGCCACATCTACGACAACCACGTGGAGCAGGTTCTGGAGCAGCTGTCGCGCAATCCTTATCCCTACCCGACCATGCGCATCCGCAAGGCCGACTCCATCTTCTCCTATCAGTATGAAGACTTCGAGGTAGTGGATTATCAATGCCACCCCGCCATCAAGGCCCCGGTGGCGGTCTGAAGGTGCGCTGAGCCGAATACGGGCACCGTCGAATCCGAAGATTAGAATGTTCTCGTATATCTACTCACTATGAGGAGTGAACGCAACAGATGGAGCATGACAATAGTCGAAGTGGCTATCACGAACCCGAGCCCGGTCAGGCCGGGCTTCTAGGCGATGAGGATTGGCGGCATCAGGAAGAAGAGATAGGCCGCCGCTCATCGGTCAATATGATCTGGGCGCAGGCGCAGGCCACTGACGGTCGGCGTGGCGCCATCGGTTACCACAATGCGCTGCCTTGGCATCTGAGCGAGGATATGCAGCACTTCAAGGAGCTGACCGTATCCCATCCTGTCATCATGGGGCGGCGGACCTGGGTCTCCATGGGGGAGCGACCCCTGCCCAAGAGGGACAACATCATTCTATCCAGTGACCCGGGGTTCCATGCACCAGGCGCCACTGTGGTATCTGCGGCCGACGATGCTCTGGAACTGGCTAGGCAGGAAGCCATTCCTGATGATGGGATGGATCGTAGCGAAATCTGGATCATCGGCGGCGCAGGGGTCTTCAGCACCTTCTTTCCGCTGGCTGATGCGGCCTATGTGACCGACCTGGACCTGCGGACTCCAGCTGATGTCTTTGTGCCTGATATGGAGGAGCTTGTCAGCAAGCGGTTCTGGCAGGTGCGCGACGAGAGCCGTTGGATGACCCCTGCTAAACCAGACCAGGCGGATGCCATCCGGCGCTTCCGGTACATCACCTATGGGAAGGTGCGTTGATGGCCCAGAATTCTAAAGGAAAGGCTTCACGGGGCCCTTACAACGTCATGACCGTCTGCACCGGCAACATCTGCCGGTCACCCATGGCTGAGATCATCCTGCGTAAATTCTTCCAAGATCGCGGACTGGATGAGGACCAGGTCAGGGTGGAATCCAGCGGGGTCAGCGACGAGGAGTTTGGCAACCCGATAGATCGGCGTGCTCAGAAGGTTCTGCGCGAGCGGGGCTACGAGGTGCCGGCTGACCACTTCGCCCACCGGATTACCCGGGAGGAGGCCGAAGACGCCGACCTGCTCCTGCCCATGACGGCCGACCATATGCGCGCCCTGTTGCGTCTGTTGCCCTCAGGCAAGCGATCCGATGTGCACCTGTACCGCAGCTTCGACCCGGATCTGCCCAAGCCAGTGCCGGGCCGGGAAAGCCAAATCGATCTGGTGGACCCCTGGTATGGCGGCCCACATGAGTTCGAGGTGGCCATCGATCAGATTGAGCACACCGCGCCCTACATCGTCGACTGGGTGGCCAGACAGTTGTCCTGAACGATAGATGCATGAAATAGGCCTATAGGAACTAAACGCGTTGTTTTAGGTTCTGTGTGTGGGTTTGGTTGTGTGTTGGTCAGAGTGTGGTGTTGGGGTATCTG